>SCNS01000004.1 GCA_005503215.1 Sphingomonadaceae bacterium 3R27C6
CGAACCGATCGCTACCCCGCACCGGCTGACCGGCGAAGAACGGCAGGCGCTGGAAAGGCGCCGAACCGACCCGGGCCTCGACCCCAATTAGAAACATCGTCATTCCCGCGAACCCGGGGCCACCGATGTTATAACTCGGGCTTCGGAGTGCGGGTTATCGTTGGCGAAGTCCAATATCCCGATGAGCGAGCCGTGGAGTGTGGCATGAACCTCGCCGCGCTTTGCGCCCGGATGCAGGACGATCTTGCCGACGAGCGATCGGATATCGCTTGAGGCATCAAGCCGGGTTTCGGGGTCTTTGAGCGTGGCGGTGAGCGCCGCTACCTTGCGCTTGTAGATTTCGGCAATGCCGGGATGGACGTCGGGAACGTCGGCGGGCGCCTCGGCAAGGCGCGTGGTGATTTCAATCTTCTCCCGTTCGAGTTCGGCCATCCGCGCTTTCATAGTCGGCTGATACAGCCCATCCTCGATCGCCGCCATGATCCCGGCGATGGCGCGCTCGACCGTCGCAAGCGCCCGCTTGTCGGCATCGACCTGAACACGCTGCTCGCGGTTCTCCCGGTTGATGTGGGCGGCATAGGCGGCAACGGCGGCATCGATCTTGTCAGCCGTGACCAGCCTGTCGCTAATACCCGCGAGCGCTCGGCGCTCCAACTCCTCGCGCCGGATTGTCCGGCCGTTGGGGCAGTTGCTGCTGCGATGATGACCGACGCAGCCATAGCGGTCATCGACGACGATGGCATAGGTGCTGCCGCAGACGCCGCACTCAAGGAGGCCCGAAAGCAGATAGGCGGGACGCCGCGCATTCAGGAGCGCGCGGGCCCGCGCCGCCTCCCTGATCCCGGTATGGCGCTCGGCAAGCGCCGCCTGTTGGCGCTTGGCCGCTTGCCACATCTCGTCGCTGACGATGCGAAGCTCGGGCACCTCGTTCCTGATCCATTCGGATTCGGGATTGAAGCGCGTGACCCGCTTGCCGCTGCCCGGATCGGTGACATAATGTTTGTGGTTCCAGACGCGGACGCCGACATAAAGCTCGTTGTTGATGATGCCGGTGCCGCGTCGCACGTCGCCGCGGATGCTGGTATCGCGCCACGCAAGCCCCTTCGGACCGGGGATGCCATCGGCGTTGAGGTCGCGCGCAATGCCGAGCGGGCTCTTGCCGTCCGCGAACTCGCGGAAGACGCGCTCGACGATCAATGCCTGCATCGGATCGATCTCGCGTTCGCCGCGTACCAGCTCGCCCTCGCTGGTGAGGCGGCGGACCATCCGGTAGCCATAGCCGACCGCACCGGCAGAGAAGCCCTTCTCGACCCGCCCACGCAGGCCGCGATGCGTCTTCTTCGCGAGGTCTTTCAGGAACAATGCGTTCATCGTCCCCTTGAGCCCGACATGCAGCTCGGAGATTTCACCTTCGGCGAGGGTGACGAGCGGCACCCTTGCAAACTGGAGATGCTTGTAGAAGGTCGCGATATCGGCCTGATCGCGCGATATGCGGTCGAGCGCTTCGGCCACGACGATATCGAACTTGCCCGCTTGTGCATCGGCAAGCAACTTCTGGACACCGGGACGCAGGATCATGCTCGATCCCGAGATCGCCGCGTCCTCGAAACTGCCGACAATCTGCCATCCCTCGCGTGCCGCGTGCTCGCGGCAGATGCGCTGCTGGTCGGCGATGGATGCCGGGTTTTGCTGGTCGGAGGAATAGCGGGCGTAGAGCGCGGCGCGGATCATGGCGTCTCCCTTTCGAGTGGCGGGCAGCAGGCCTCCCCAACCGGATAAGACAGTGTCGCGCCCAGAGACCCTAGCGTCAATGCTTTGGCGGGTTTGGCTTTTTCCCGTCCGGCTCATTGTCGTTCGCCGCTTTGCGCGCGCGAATATGCTCGCGGGCGATATGCCGTCCGACCGCTTCGGCGATCCGCGTCAGCGCCACCTCGACTTGAGCGGCGGGCAGAACGGGCGCATTGTCATTGGCGGGAGCGATATTCCCTTTGGGCAGCGGGTCATCCTCGTGCATCGCCGCGCTCCACGTCGTTATCGTTGTCCGGGCGATAGGCGGCGGGGTTGGAAACCCAGCGATCGATCGCCGATTCATGCCAGCCTGCACCATGAATGCCGATCTTCAATTGCGGCGGGAAACTGCCTTCGGCCATCTTGCGATAGATGGTCGAGCGCGACAGGCCCGTGCGGTCGAGGACGGTCTTCAGACGAATGATACGTTCGGGAGAGGGCATGGGGGATTATCTCCGACAGGCGGTGGTTGACGATGCCCCCTGCGAGTAAATCTTGGGCGTGGCCTCTTGCGGCGCAAGCGCCTTTTCGCCGCATTCCAGCACCATCGCACCATAGAGTGCAAAAACAGGCGCTGGCGAACAATGGCGCTCAATCGGCGGCTCCAGGCGCCAATAAGCGACGATAGGAAAGCTCCGAAAAGAACCGGATCGGGTTCTGGCGAAATCGCGGGGTCCGCGATCATGTCGCGATGTCCATTTGCATATCGCCGCATACCTCCTGTTCGGTGGTCTGCCCGCTGTGTGCGACTCTGGAGCACCCCGCCTGACGGGGCAATGGGTGAGGCATTTCAGTGCCGATCATGCCCATTATGATGTCGAGGTGAAGTACTTGGCGTCCCGCCTGCGGCGGTCGCGCTCTATGTCGCTGCGCTCCACCGAGCCGCCGCTACGCGCCGTCTCGTCGGCTGACGCCGTGACGATCGCTGACGCGAAGGGGCCGGAGCCAGGCTCCGGCCCGAAGGTCATCGCGCGTGCCGCGCGATGGCGGTGGCCTCCGGCCGTGCGGTGGGAGCGTCGCTCTCCTCTGAGCCCCGCCCGGCAGAGCGCAACCCCTGCGGGGTTCTCCACTCTGTTCCGACCCTTCGGGTGCGCCCTGCCTTGGTGGCGGGCCTCTCCGGTCGCTCTCGCCGCTCCCCCCGCTCAGCCGGGGCTGCGGTGGTTTTGGAGCTAGGAGAGAAATCATGGATTTCCAGCATATCGAACTGTCGCGGCTTGTCGTGTCGTCCGCCAACATGCGCGGAATCACGAAGAAGCCGGACCTCACGAACATCCTGCCGTCGGTGCGGGCGCGCGGCATCCTCGTACCGCTGATCGTCCGACCGAGCGAAGCGGAAGGCACCTATGAGATCGTTGCAGGCAAGCGGCGCTATCACGCGGCGCTGACCGTGGCCGAGGAACAGGACGGCATCGACCCGCTGCCCTGCGCGGTGATCGAAGCCGGGGACGATGCGGCGGCCTTGGAAGCCTCGCTGATCGAGAATATCGCCCGCCTCGACCCCGATGAGGTGAACCGCTGCGAATCCTTCACGCGGCTTGTCCGTGAAGGGCGGAGCGTCGAGGATATCGGGCTCACCTTCGGGCTGACCGGCTTGCAGGTGAAGCGGACCCTCGCCATCGGCAATCTGCTCCCCCGCATCCGCAATATGTATCGCGCTGAGAAAATCGATGCGGTGACGATGCGGCACCTGACTCTCGCCAACAAGGCGCAGCAGCGCGAATGGCTGGCGCTGGTCGATTGTCCCGAGAAACACGCGCCGACCGGAAGCCAACTCAAATCATGGCTGTTCGGCGGCAGCGTGATCGCCACCAAGGTCGCGATGTTCGACGTCGCAGACTATACGGGCGAGATCGTCTCCGACCTGTTCGGCGAGGACAGCTATTTTGCCGATAGCGAAGCCTTCTGGACCACGCAGATGGCCGAGGTCGAGAAGCAGGCGGACTTTTATCGCGATAGCGGCTGGACCGACGTCATCATCATGGCGCGCGGGGCCTATTTCGATAGCTGGGACTATGAACGCTGCCCGAAGAAGAAGGGCGGCAAGATATTCGTGACCATCAGCCATCGCGGCGAGGTCGCCTTCCATGAGGGCTATATCACCACCAAGGAAGCGCGGCAGCGCGCCAAGGGGGCAGCGGGAGCCGATACACCTAAGCCGGTTCGCCCGGAGGTCAGCGCGGCGCTCGGCAGCTATGTCGATCTTCACCGCCATGCCGCTGTCCGGGCATCCCTGCTGTCCGACACCGGCGTTGCCCTTCGCATGATGGTTGCTCATGCCATTGTCGGATCGCCGCTGTGGCGGGTCGATGTCGAGAAGCAGCGCGCGGTGAGCGATGCGATCACCGAGAGCGTCGAGGTGTCGGCAAGCGAAGCCGCGTTCGATACGAAGCGCCGCGAGGTGCTGGCCCTGCTCGGGTTCGATCCCGAAGCGCCGACTGTCACCGGCGGCTATGATGGCGATCATGGTGTTGCGGGCTTGTTCGCCCGCTTGGCGGCGCTGTCCGACGAGGCGGTGATGCGCATCCTTCCCGTCGTGATGGGCGAGACGCTGGCGGTCGGCAGCGCCGAAGTCGATTATCTCGGCGAGTTGATCGGCACCGACATGCGGACTTGCTGGCAGGATGATGCCGTGCTGCCCGAGTTGATCCGCGACAAGCAATTGCTGGGCGCGGTCGTTGCCGAGGTCGCGGGCGCGGACGTGGCGGAGGCCAATGCCGGGGCCACTACCAAGGTGCAACGCGGCATCCTCGTCGATTGTCTCAGCGGCAGCAATGGCCGGGCGCAGGTGAACGGCTGGCTTCCCAAATGGTTCGCCTTTCCGCCCTCGGGCTACACGGCTCGCGGCGGCATTGGCTGTGTCGAGCGGAGCGAGCGCATTGCGCCGCTGCTCGCCCCGGCACAGGTCGAGGACGAACCGGAAATGCGCGAAGCCGCTTGATGATCGTCGGGAAGCAATTGGGGGGAACGGTATCGCCCGTTTCCCCCAATTTTTCGCCCGGCGCACAGCGCCGGGCATTCTTTTCGCGAAACAGGCAAGGGCCTGGACGCCGCTTATCCGTATTGCAGTAGTGGAAAGCGCAAGAGCCATTTTTTGCTGGCGACACGACCATCGAAAATGTGCCGCTTCGCACCGGTGAATGATGACGTCGGCACGAGGCGGGGCGCGAACAAATCATCCAACCCGAACGGTGCATTGATTTCCAGCCACCCATCGGAAACGAGCCGCACCGCTACGGCCGTGGCCGTTTCCGGCCAGAACCGCATGGCCTCCATCACCGAGGCATAAGGCCTGTCGCCGTTGCGGAGGTGCATCCGCGCCTGATTCTTTACCGACCAATCGAAATCCGGCTGCTGTTGGCGGAGCCGGATTTCGATTTCCCGGTCATGTCTCTCCTCCACGCGGTGGCGGTCGAACCAGACGACATCGACATCGCCCGCGGGCAAGTCGGCCGCCCGGCCATGCAGATAATCCCAGACCGCATCGCGGACGAAGCCGGCCCCAATCCATCCATCAGGCAGCGACAGTTCCTCCACCGCTTTGAGCGCGGCCATTCGACGATGGTCATTTTCGAGAATGCTGGAGAGATGGTCGCCGAAACCCATTGCCCCGCTATAGCATTTGCCCGTCCAGACGGTGGAATTTATCGGGACCGAGCAAAGCCGGTTCCGATTGGCCTTGCCAAGTGGCGGGCATTGCCCGAAGATTCCGGCACCTATGCGAACCGACGTTGATCATCTTCCTGCCGCCAAGCAGCGCGAGCTTGAGCGCATCGTCGAGATATTGTTCGACGAGTTCGGGCAGGCGACCGAAAACGCGACCGGGCGCCGCAAGGGCGCCCGCATCCTCAAGATCATCCTGTTCGGCTCACATGCGCGCGGCGACTGGGTCGATGCCCCGCTGTCGGTGAACCAGTATAAATCCGACTACGACATTCTCGTCATCGTCAGCCAGAAGGAATTGACCGACCGTGCCGCCTATTGGGCGAAGGCCGAGGAACGGCTGATCCGTGCCTATACGATCGAGAAGACGCTTCGCACGCCGGTCAATTTTATCGTCCACTCGCTCCACGAGGTGAACGACGGACTCGCGCATGGGCGCGTCTTTTTCATGGAAGTCGCGAAGGATGGGATCGCGCTCTACGAAGCCGACGATCGTGAACTCCGGGCGCCCCGGCCGAAGACGCCAGACGAAGCCTTGGTGGCCGCGAGGGAATATTTTGAAGATGGGATGGCGGGCGCGATGTCGCGCCAAAAGCTTGCGAAGTATGCCCTCGACGAAGGACTACTGAAAGACGCCGCGTTTGATTTTCATCAGACAACCGAGCGGCTTTATTCCTGCCTGCTGCTCACCCTGACCTATTACACGCCATATAACCATAATATCGCCTTCCTGCGCTCGCTAGCCGAAGGTCTCGACCGACGCCTTTACGGCATCTGGCCCGAGACCAATCGCCGCGAGCGGGCGATGTTCCAGAAGCTGAAAGAGGCCTACACCAAGGCCCGGTATTCGAAGCATTATAAGATCAGCGAAGAGGAACTGACCTGGCTCGGCGAGCGCGTTGAAGAACTCGGTCGCGTCGTCCATCAGGTCTGCACCGACAAGATCGCCGAACTCGAAAAGGCTGCTCGCAGATAGCTGTCATTCCGCACGAGGAGCCTGCGAGAACCCAGGCTAGCCTACTAGCTTCATCCACTCCTCAGGTGATTCCGGTTGTTCATCCAACTGGCGGGCGCCATCCGGGATTTGCACCCAAGGCTGCTTACTGCGGACCCAAAGATGGGCGACAGGTATCACCTCACGGCTCCTGTCGAGCGTGCCGCAACGCAGCGAGCCGAAACCCGGGCGGGTACTATTCTCGGCAAAAATGCGCCCTTTGCAACGCTTGCATCCCCAGATGGATGACTTGGCTCCGCTCGGCTGCAAATAGGTGCCCTCATCGAGTTCGCCCTCGATCAGCAGGTCCTGTTTGGCGAAGAACATGTGCTCGCTGAATGCGCTGCCGGTTCGAGACTGGCAATCCTTGCAGTGACACGCATATGGCTTGAAGCGGAAGCCTTCCTTCAATGTGTAGCGGACGGCACCACAAACGCACCCGCCACTGAGTTCGCCCATCATTTCAGTGCCTCCCCGTAGACCAACTCAGCGCAGGATAAAGAAGGTGCCTGCGGATTGCTATCCGTCGACTCCGAATTCGCCGATCGTCGTCCAACTTGCCGAGACTCCGCGATTCTGGCATGATCCTGCCCACGGGATGGAATGACTGGCGGCCATCCTCGGGATAATCCTGCCAGGCATCATGTAGGTTCGGCCACCACGGTCGGGCAGTTGCTGTAAGCCGCTGACACGGCACCAGACAGCGGACACCGCTTGCACATCCGCGTGATCACGCGCGGACCGCTGGTGTGCGAGCTGCAAATGAATACCCCGAAAGCGAACGACGTTTACGCGCGCGAAGTCGTGATGGCGCGCGTCGGCCATCTGATCCGCCGCAAGCAACAGGAGGTCGAGCGCATCGCGCGCATCCTGCGCGCCTGCTTCGATCCCGATCAGGTGCAGGCACCTGGGCGCGGCCAGATCAGACGCATCATCCTGATCGGCCCCTACGCGCGGAAGAATTGGTATGAAGACGACGATACGATCAATTTTTCCGATTACGAATTCTGGATCGTCGTCAATCATCCGCTGTTCAAGGAACCGGAATGCTGGGCACGCGCCCGCGATGTCATCGACAGCGAGCTTGGCAACCGCTGCGCCGTCGGTCTTGAATTCTACTCCAAAGCCGACATCCGCGTCGCCAAGGCCGAGCGCGACACCTTCATCCTCGACCGGATCGAGGCGGGCATCACCCTCTATCGCGCTTCGCGCGATGCCCCGCTCAATGACCGCGAGCGCAAGGGGGCGCGGCCATGAGCGCGCGCCGGGAAATCGCGACATTCGAGGATGTCTATCGCGCCGAATATCCGCGCCTGCTGCGCAGGCTGAGGCGGCGGATCGGGCCGGACGAAGCGCGCGACTTCGCGCAGGAGGCCTTCGCCCGGCTCCATCACAGCGGCAAGCTGCCGGTGCTGGACCAGCCGGGCGCCTACCTCAACCGGATTGCGCGCAATATGCTGATCGATCGAAGGCGCCGGCAGCAGCGGACGGGCGCGATCTTCTATCCGCTGGACGAAGGGAGAGATGCGCCGACTCGTTCCGAACAGGAATGGCGGATCGAAGAAAGGGATTTGCAGCGCTTCTACCGGCGCACCGTGCGCTCGATGCCGCCCAAGACCCGCCGCGTGTTCGTGATGCACCGGATTCACCGTCTGACCTATAAGGAGATCGCTGCCGAGCTTGGCGTCTGTGTCGAGACCGTCGAATATCATATGATGCGTGCGCTCAGGCTCTGCCGCGCCGCAGTCGCGGCAGAGGTGGCGCCATGACCGGCCTCGATGCCCGTCACCGCAGCGCCGCGATCGACCGATTGCCCGCGCTGCCCCGCGCGCTGTTCCTGCTCCACAACTTCTACGGCGTCGATGTCGATGCGATGGCCGACGCGCTTAGCGTGGATCGGGAGGCTATTGAAACCGGCCTCGCCGATGCCCGCGCGACCGTTCGGGCGCATGTTTGCTATACGGAGCCGGTGCCCGGCGTCGGGCCGGCGACCGGCGCTTTGCAGGCGCGCCTACAGCAGGAGTATCGGCAAGCGCTCGAAGCCGCCTTCGCGGAAAGCGGTTATCCCGGCGAGGTGGAGTGGCCCGAGCCGATGGCCGATATAGCGGCCGATCAGGAAGCGGCGGCGGCGTTCGTCGTCACGGCGTTGTCAGCGGCGCTGCGCAAGGCTGTCACGCGATCGCGCCGGGCCGGGGTCGCGACGGTCGATCAATGGCGCTTTATCGCACCGTGGCGCCGGGTTCGGCGGCGACGCCTGCTGCGCGTCAACGACGCGCTCCATTGCGCAGGCCGGCAGCCGTTCGACGAATGGCTGGGCGAGCGCCTTGTCCCCGACGGGCGCTATCCGCAGGGCTATGTGGTCCATCGACGGCGGCGACGGCCGTTCCCGGAGGAGCGACCACCGACCGAGGCCGAGCAAAATGGCGAGGAGATTGCCGACATCGTGCAGATACCGGAGCGGCTGGTCGAACAGCCGGAGCTGACACGGCATGTGTGGATATTCTTCCATCTTTATGGCCGTCCCTATGACGAGATCGCCCGATTGTTCGGGATCAGCCGCCGACGTGTCAAACGCCTTCGAGAGCAGGCTGAATACGCGATCATCGGCAAGCCTTATCCGTCGCTCGCTTTTCGCATCCGCTTCGCGCTGATGCGGAAGCGCCTGTCGTTCGCGTGGCGTTGGGACATCATCCGGTCCGCCTTTTATGAATAGGTGCTGGCCGCTGGTGCCGGGGCACAATTCATCGCAAAGCGGTCCGGAAATCCATATTTGGTTAACTATTTCGGCGGACGATGACGGCATTCCAGTTCGGATGCCGCCCGCCTTCTTTACCCCCACATACGGCGGCATCACGAAGGGCGGCGCGACATAGCTGGTCCCTTGTTCGCGCCGCCCGCCCGCCCTTGCGGAAGAAATGAAGGGTCCCGCCC
Organism: Sphingomonadaceae bacterium 3R27C6; assembly: GCA_005503215.1. Lineage (GTDB taxonomy): Bacteria > Pseudomonadota > Alphaproteobacteria > Sphingomonadales > Sphingomonadaceae > Sphingopyxis. The sequence continues at coordinate 9,374 of SCNS01000004.1, forward strand.
CCTGACAGGACCCTTCGACCTCGCTCGCGGGGGGATGGAGCGAGATCATCTTGTGCTGCGTTGCCGCTCTGTAAAACGCCCCGCCGGTCGGCGGGGCGAGTTTGGGTAAGTGATCACGCAGAAAACCCGTGTGTGATCGCTGGACGCAACGCGTCACCGTCGCGCGGGTTCCCTGCGCGGGCTTTGCAATCGCCGTTCTTGAAGCAACGGCCATATGCGTGCATGCCGTCGGACATGGAAATTGCTTTTCCGGACCCGCATGACGAGGGAGTTTGACATGGACGATTCTGAAGCGCTGGTCACGCTGACCGCAGATATTGTTGCCGCGCATGTCAGCAACAACAGCGTCGCCATATCGGATATTCCGCTGGTCATTCGCTCGGTGCATGAAGCGCTTGCTGGTCTTGGCAATGCCGAAGAACCAGAGGTGAAGCAGGAGCCGGCGGTGTCGATCCGGTCGTCGGTGAAGCCCGATTACATCGTCTGCCTCGAAGACGGGAAGAAGCTCAAGATGCTCCGGCGTCACCTGATGACGCATTACAACATGACGCCCGACGACTATCGCGCGAAATGGAACCTGCCGAAGGACTATCCGATGACTGCGCCCGCATATGCCGAGAAGCGTCGCGCGCTTGCCAAGGAAATCGGCCTTGGCACCAAGGGGCGCGGCGGCGGGCGACCGCGCCGCAAGACATAACGCGCTTGGCCACGGTCGCCGATTGCCGGCCGTCCATCAATCTCGTTACCGTTGCAGTCAGGGTTGGCATCGCACGAATATGACAAGCTCGGCGTCGTCGATCAGCTTCGCTTCGAAACCGGCATCACGCCAGGCGCACGATTGCACACCGGTCGGATCGTCGCTCCACCATGCGATATTGGCCGCCGCCTTGGGCAGCGGTGCACCGATCAGGCCTTCGATCTGCGCGAGCGTGAGTTCGACTTCCTGCCCGTCGTTGCGAACCGCCCAGCGGCGCAGGAAGGTGCCAAGGATAGTATATTTGCCCATCACCGATCGACGCGCGGCAGGGACAACAGAATAGCCGGAGGAAAACCTCCTCCGTCGGTAGTGAGATAGGGCCGCCCCGATGCTTCACGCTGCTGGACGATGACGTCGACCTCCTCGTCGCCGACGCGCACCCAGAAACGGTGGGTTCCGTCGTTGATCCAGTCGATGATCTGGTCGACAAGGAACAGGCTTCTGCCGACCTGGACCGCGTGGATATGGTGATTGCGAACATCGATCGGTGTCTGACCGATGGCCACAATCTCGTAATCAGCCATGTTTCACCTCCCTCGGCGTGCGCCGCAAGAAATGATCCGCTGGTCAGACGGGTGCGTTCGCCTGCTGGTCGAGCGCGTCGGCGATCATCGCCGCAAGCGATTCTTCGGCACGGATGCGCGCGACCGGATCTTTCGCATCGAGGTCGCGCCGAATCCATTGCGGCGCGCGTTCGACCACGCGAAGGATCGTGTCGGTCAGCTCCCGTGTCATGGCGCGCCTATGACAGATGGGTCGGAGTCGGGCAAGGCATCGGTCTCGAACGCACGTTTGCCGCGCCTCTTCCAGAGTGCAAAAGCGTGGGCGCCATCTTCGCTTCGCAGCTTGTCGGCCATCCAGAGGAAGGCGCCGTAGAGCATCGCGCGATTATCGTCGGCGAGGTCGACGAGCTCGGCTTTGACGACAAGCCCTCCCAACTCGATGAGCTGGCGCGTGCGCTCGCGCCGCTTGACCTGCCACTCGCGCATTCCGGTTCGTGCTCTCACCAACTCAAGCCGATGCCGCATGGCCGTCAGACGCCGGGTCATTCGCTGCGCCGCGATCAGGTCGCGCCGCAGCCTTGCGTGGCCCGCGCTGAAAGAAGCCCGCGCCTGCCTTGCGCCAACCCTCCTTCGTGCTGGCATCCTTGGCCGCGACTGCGCCGAGCAACGCTCCGGCGAGCATGTCGGCGTCGAGTGCATCGGCACCCGTCGCGATGACGAGTTCGCCGAGCTGGCGAACGCGGCGTTCCTTGAGCAGCTTTGCCTTGTCAGCGAGCGCTTTCAGTTCCGAATCAATATCGCGGGGTTTGCGCATCATAAGTCTCCATTGAGTGACGATGCGGCCATGATAGAAGAAGCGCAGCGCTAGCGCAGTAGAGTCGCCAGGACAGACTGGGACCGCCTAGTCCAGCCCGAGAATTTATTCGAGGAGGGCGCGCTTATACGTCGTGCCGACGTGCGCTTGGTGGCGTAGATGGATTGCCGTCATGGCAATCTTTCACTTCTCCGCGAAAGTCATCGGGCGCGCTGCCGGGCGCAGCGCCGTTGCCGCAGCCGCCTATCGTGCGGGCGAGCGGCTGCACGATGAACGGCTCGACCGCGACCATGATTTCCGCGCCAAGTCCGGCGTCGAGCATAACGAGATCATGTTGCCCGAAGGCGCGCCCGAACGCTTCTCGGATCGGGAAACCCTCTGGAACGAGGTCGAGGGATGCGAGAAGCGCAAGGACGCGCAGCTTGCTCGCGAGGTCGAATTTTCCATTCCGCGCGAGATGAGCAAGGTCGATGGCATCGAGCTTGCCCGCGATTTCGTGCAGTCCGAATTTGTCGATCGCGGGATGATCGCGGATTTGAATGTGCATTGGGACATCGGTGCGGACGGCCAGCCCAAACCCCATGCCCATGTCATGCTCACCATGCGCGAGGTGGGTGAGGACGGTTTTGGGCAGAAGGTCCGCGAGTGGAACCGCACCGAACTTGTCGAGCAGTGGCGCGAGCGTTGGGCCAATCACGTCAACGCGCGGCTTGCCGAACTCGATATAGACGCCCGCATCGATCACCGATCCTTGGAAGCGCAGGGCATCGACCTTGAGCCGCAAGACAAGATCGGCCCCGCAGCCTCGCGCATGGGCGAGCGCGGGCTTGAGTCCGAGCGCATCGAGGATCATCGCGCCGTCGCGCAGCGCAACGGCGAACGCATCATCGCGGAGCCGCGCGTCGCGCTCGACGCAATCACCCACCATCAGGCGACGTTCACCAACCGCGACCTTGCGATGTTCGTGCATCGCCACACCGACGGGAAGGATCAATACGACCGGGCGATGAGCGCTGTTCGCGGTTCGCCCGACTTGATCGAACTCGGCAAGGACGGGCGCGGCGAAGATCGCTTCACCAGCCGCGACATGATCGACACCGAACAGCGGTTGCAGCGCGCTTCGGAATTGATGGCGAAGCGCGAACGACATCGCGTGTCGGAGGGCGACCGGGAAAGCGCGCTTCGCGCGGCGGCGGCGCGCGGGCTGGACCTGTCAGGCGAGCAGCGCGCGGCGTTTGAACATGCGAGCGATGGCAGGGGTTTGAGTGTCGTCGTCGGTTACGCCGGGACCGGCAAGAGCGCGATGCTGGGCGTGGCGCGGGAGGCATGGGAAGAGGCCGGGTTCAATGTGCGCGGCGTCGCGCTGTCGGGCATCGCAGCCGAAGGGCTTGAGAATGGCTCTGGCATCGCCTCGCGCACCATCGCCAGCATGGAACATGGTTGGTCGCAGGGGCGCGACATGCTCACGTCTCGCGATGTGCTGGTGATCGACGAGGCTGGCATGGTCGGCACCCGCCAGATGGAGCGCGTATTGTCCCATGCCGCCGACGCCGGCGCCAAGGTCGTGCTGGTCGGCGACCCGCAGCAGTTGCAGGCCATCGAGGCGGGTGCGGCGTTCCGGGCGATCCACGAACGGCATGGCGGCGTCGAGATTACGGAGGTTCGCCGCCAGCATGAGGGCTGGCAGCAGGACGCTACCCGGCATCTTGCGACCGGCCGAACCGGCGAGGCGATCAACGCCTACGCCGATCACGGTATGGTTCACACCGCCGAGACGCGCGAACAGGCCCGGAGCGATCTTGTCGAGCGGTGGGATCGCGACCGGCAAGCGAACCCCGACGCCAGCCGGATCATCCTCACTCACACCAATGCCGAGGTGCGCGAACTCAACGAGGCCGCGCGCGACCGGATGCGCGCGGCGGGCGAACTGGGCGACGATGTTCGCGTGAAAACCGAACGCGGCGATCGTCCCTTCGCATCGGGGGACCGCATCATGTTCCTGCGTAATGAGCGCGGCCTTGAGGTGAAGAACGGCACGCTGGGCACCGTCGAACAGGTCAATCAGCAGGGCATGACCGTTCGCACCGATGACGGGCGCAACGTCGCATTCGACATGAAGGATTATGCTCATGTCGATCATGGCTATGCAGCCACGATCCACAAGGCGCAGGGCATGACCGTCGACCGTGGCCATGTGCTGGCGACACCCGGCATGGACCGTCATAGCAGCTATGTCGGTATGACACGCCACCGCGACGGCTTGGCCCTTCACTATGGCCGCGACGACTTCAAGGACGATGCCCAGCTTGCCCGCACCCTGTCCCGCGAGCGCGCGAAAGACATGGCGAGCGATTATGCCCGCGTCGATCCGGCCAAGGAGTTCGCCGAGCGGCGCGGCATTGGCGAGCGCGTCGCGGAAATCGCCCGCGCGGGTGCGGAGAAGGCGCGCGGGATCTTCGACGGGTTGCGCCTCTCGCTGCAGGGCCAGCAGCGTGAGCAGGGCATGTTCGCGGGCTTCCGTCCGCCTGAACAGAGGAGTGAGCAGGCACAGACCCAGCCCTCCCATGCCACCGGCCAGCGTCGCGCCGTCGAACGCTATGCGCGCGCGGTGAACGAGGTCGCCCGGATGCGCGACCGGGGCTTGCCCGTGCTGCCCCATCAGCATGACGCCCTGAACAGGGCGGGAGAGGCATTAGACGCGATCCGGCCTCACGCCTCCACCGACTTGCAGAACGCCCTCCAGCGCCAGCCGGAGCTTATCCACGAGGCCGCGGAGGGGCGCAGCCAGGCTGCGGTGCAGGCGATGAACAAGGAAGCGGAACTGCGGGCCGATCCGTTCCAGCGCGCCGATCGCTTTGTCGAGGGCTGGAAGCAGCTCCGGCAGGCGCAGGACGATCTACGGCGCGACGGCGATTTCCGGGGTGCGAAGCGCGTCGGGCAGGAAATGGCGGGCATGGCGAAGAGCCTCGAACGCGACGCGCAGGTCGAATCGCTGCTGCGCGGGCGCAGCCGGGAATTGGGAATTGATGCGGCCATGGGCCGCAGCGTGGCGCGCGATCTCGCGGACTCGGTGCCGTTCGATCACGGCCGCAACCTTGGCATGAGCCGATAGGAGGACAGCATGAATAGTGACAGACAGCTACCCCGACTGCCCTATGACGAGCCGGACTCCGATCCGGCGACGCGGGCGTTCAACCGGCTAGAAGGCGAAATGGCGATGATGCGCCGTGCGGTCGAACATCTCGCAACCGAGAAATCAGAGATCGACATTCCCGATTACAGCAAGACGCTGGGCGAGATGGCGAACCGGCTTGTCTCCATCGAGCGCCAGCCCGCCATGCAGATGACTCCGGAAGACTTCGAGGCGCGGATGACGGCGGCGGCGGCACGAGCGCGACGCGACGACGAGGTCTTGATTGTGGCTGCGAAGCGGGAGCGTGGCGAGGCAATCCGCGATCTGCGGGCGATCATCGGCACGGCCAACTCCATCTACGAGCAAAAAAGACTTCGTTGGTGGTATGTCGGCGGCGGCTTGCTCGCCGGGTGCCTCCTGTGGTCGGTGCTTCCCGGATTTGTCGCGCGCACCCTTCCGACAAGCTGGCACCTGCCGGAACGCATCGCCGCGCGCACCGTTCGTGAGCCGACCCTATGGGAAGCGGGGACTCGGATCATGCACGCTGATAGTCCGGCGGCGTGGCAGGCCATCGCCGAGGCCGCCGACATGCGCCGTGACAACCGCGAGGTGATCGACGCTTGCTTGCAGCGGGCCACCAAGGTCAGGCAGCCGGTGCGGTGCACGATTAGAGTGAGGAACCGGCAACTTTGAGCATATCGCGCGGGGCAGCCCGACGAAGCCTGCTGTCAGCAAACGACCGATAACGGCTTTCCGACAACAAAATCTCGTTGCGCAAAAGCTGCTGTTCGTGACAGCATCGGTGGATGCTAAAACTGCACTTTGCTCCCCTTACTCGCTCCGTCAGAATCAGATGGTTCTTGGAAGAGTTGGGGCTCGAATACGAGTTATTACGTTCAGAGTATAATCGAGACGGTAGCAGGGGATTCGCCCAGAATACCCCGTCAGGCCAATACCCATACATTGAAGACGGCGATGTCGCTCTTTCAGAGTCGGGGGCGATCGTCCAATATCTCTTGGAGCGGTATGGAAATGGGCAGCTCGAGCCGCCTATCGGATCAAAGGATCGTGCCGCCTATCTCTACTGGCTGCATTTTGCAGAAGGCACAGCCGCCAATGCCATCAATACGACCGTTTGGTTGACAGTCTACCGGGATGATGCGGATCGACATCAGGAAATCATCAGCGCGGTGCGTGACAGCGCAAACACGGTGTTTAACAAGATTGAAGCAGCCCTCGCTACCCAGCCATATATTACCGGAAACGATTTTTCGGCTGCTGACATCATGATGGGCTTTACACTGGGGTCCGCGAAGTGGCTTCAACTGCTCACCGATGCGCATCCCAAAACGCTTGAGTATGTTGACAGATTATTCGCCCGCCCGGCGTTGCAAAAGTCGCTTAGCTAAATTCGGCAATTTGGCTGCCTTGGTCTGCGATTGGCGATAATTCGACAGTCCAGATTTTACCATTTCCGGTGAGACGTGAGCCAAATAGTTGAGCATCATTCGCTATCCGAACGGCCAGTGGCCTAAAATAAGATTTGAAGCAGCGCTGTTTCCGTCCCGTTGCGTTCCGAATCATATCATTTCGGCCCACGGGAAATGTGGGAACGCCTGTGGTGTCAGGTTTGGGCAATTTTGAAGTTTTCACGTAAAATCAACGCGATAAACCGCTTGACTGGTGACCCCTACGAAAAACCAAGTGTGTCAAACGGCGTTCAAACGGGACCCCCGATCGGCGTCGAAGAGGGAGCCCCTTTTCGGATATGATGTTGGTTTGTTGAGGTGAGCCTAGCGCTGCGTGCGGCGGAGGGCGGGCGTAGCCCGACCGGAGACGCGCGCAGCGCAAGATAGATTTTAAAGCGGCCGAACCGGGCGGCAATTTGCGGTTTTTGAAGCGCCAGCTGTCGTTGCCGGTCTCGACGATATCGCAATGGTGGGTGACGCGGTCGAGCAGGGCCGTGGTCATTTTGGGGTGGCCGAACACGGTAGGCCATTCGCCGAAGGCGAGGTTCGTAGTGATGATGACGCTGGTACGCTCATAAAGCTTGCTGATGAGGTGGAACAGCAACTGTCCTCCCGAGCGCGCAAAGGGCAGATATCCAAGCTCATCGAGCACCACCAGGTCGAGCCGCGATAGCTGTGCCGCCAGGGTCCCGCCCTTGCTGATCCGGGTCTCCTCTTCGAGGCGTGTCACCATTTAGGGCCAAGTAGCCCTATACGCGTCCGCTATCCGGCCGGAAGCACCCCAAAAAAGAGCTGGCTTCGGCGAAGCCAGCTCGAGTCAGGATGAACAGGTCTGCGAGAGCGCCGACATCATGATCGGCCCCATAGCTAGAATTTCGCCTTGATCGATGCGTAGAAGGAGCGCCCGATCACGTCGTAAGTCGCAGCATCGGTCGTCAGCGGCGAAGCGCTGATGAACGGCGGCGCCTTGTCGGTCAGATTCGTCACACCCAATCCGAAGGAGAAGCGCTTGTCGATATCGAAGTCCGCGTTGAGATCGAGATAATTGTAAGCCGGAACCCCGGGGGTCGCCGAGGCCGGATTGGCAACTACGTCCGAATGGACCATCGCCGAGATATGCCGCCACAGAAGTGACAGGCTGAAATCATCGTTTGAATAGGTGATGCGGGTGTTGATCTTCCACTCGGGATGCGAAATCCCGCCGCCGACACCGCCGAACCCGGCGCTTCCGGCATAGTTGAGCGTGGGTGATCCCAGAAGGCCCGCCACCTTGTACTGGCGCAGGTAGGATGCGGTCGTGCTGAATTCGAGCGCGCCCGCCGACGGCGACATCCCGAGCGCTTCGAGCCCGAAACCCCAAGTGAACTGGGTATCGATGCCTGCGACCGTGTAGGTGGCGAAGTTGAAGAGCCCCTGCTGGCCCAACGCAATCTGCCCGGTCAGAGGATCGCGCGAAATGCGCTGACAATAGGCGTTGTTCACCGAATAGGATGGATTGCTCGCGCCATCCGAATTGAAACAGCGCGGCAGGATATCCGAAAGCAGCAGCGATCCGATCGCGTCCTTGATCCGGATATTGTAATAATCCACCGACAGGCTGACCTTGTCGAACAGCTTGCTGTCGAAACGCGGTGTCAACACCACCCCGAACGAATAGGTCTTGGCCCGCTCCGGCGTCAGATTGACGTTACTGCCATCCTGCCCGGCGACGGTTGAAATGCCATAGGTATAGGTCGGATAGATCGCCGCGGGAACGCCCTGTGCCTGGCACAGCGCCTGCACCTGGCTCGCGCTCCCCCCGGTGCGATAGATGCTGCCGACCGCGCAGGGATCGCCCGCATTCGGGCCCGTCCCGATCGGCAGCTGCGCGACCGACGTCGGCCCGAACAGATTGCCGAGGCTGGGCGCGCGGATCGCGACAGAATAGCTGCCGCGCACGAACACCGGCTCGACGGGACGCCAGCTCAGATCGGCCTTGTAGGTGTGCTGCCCCCCGAACAGGCTATAATCCGAATAGCGATAGCCGAGGTTTGCTGTGAGTTCCTGGAAGAAGGGCGTATCCCTGAGGATCGGCACGAGCAATTCGGCGAAAACCTCGCTGACCTTCTGCTTCCCCGACGCCGCGCTCACAAATCCGTAGCCGATCGAATCGTTGGTCGAGAGTGTCGAATCGGGAAGATAATCGAACGAAGTCTGGCGGTTCCCGGCACCGAGCGCGAAGCTCAGATCACCCGCCGGAAGAGTGAAAAGAGGGCCCTGGATCGTCGCCTCGACGATCCTTTGCGACTGGTCGTTCACGTTGATGTTCGTGCGACCAACATATTCGAGGCAGCCCGGGCTGAGCGGATCGAGACCGAGCGGATTCCAAGCATAGCCGCGGCAGGTGCCAGCGGGGCCGCTGTAGTTGGCGGTCCCGTTGAGTACGCTCGTGACGGCCGCGAGGCTGATATCACCCGCCATCACGTTGACGAATTTCGACTTTCCGTAGGATCCGTAGACATTCCATTGCAACGAGGTGCCCGGAATTTCGCCTTTCAGGCCCAATACGGCTTGCCAGACGTCATTGTCGAAGGACGACAGGCGGTTGCCGAGCGTGGTCAGCGCCTTGGTGACGATGATATTTCCGGTCGGGGTTGGCGTGATCGAATTCAGAATGGCGCGCAGATCGGCGTTGCCCGTCAGGAAGGGATTGTTCTGGGGCACCAGCAAGGGTGCCGACGGTTTCGACGAGCCGGGCCCGGTCCGGCTGAAGGCTTCCGAACGCAGATAGCCGAATTGGGCATAGCCGGTAATTTCGGGGCTGAATTCATAGGTCAGCCGCGCAAAGGCATTGTAGCGTTTCAGCGGGACCTGGACGGCGAAATATTGGCCGAGTGCGATCTGGACCTGGCGGCAGTTGCTGCTGATGTTGAGGCCCACGACGCCCTGGTTGAGGCCGCGATAGTTCTGGACGCAATTGGTTCCGGCAAGGTCGGTGAATATCGTGCCGTCGCCATTGACCCCGATCGCCCCGTTATAGAGGCCGCTGCCGGAAATCGGCGTAGTTCCGGCATATCGCGCCAGAACGGCGTTGACGGCAGCGATCGTCGGCGCGCCGCCGCCATAGTTTCCGGCCGCGATAATGCCTTCCGGAGGGCGGGCAAGCTGCCGGATATTGGCGAAAAAGGGCCGGGCGCTGCCGATCACCGCCCCGCGTTCTGCATATTCCACGGCAAAGAGGAAATTGCCGCGGTCCTCGGCGAAATCCGCACCGAAGGCAGCGCTCACGCTGGTGGTATCGCCGTCGCCTTGGTCGGTAATCCCCTTTTTCGCGGACAGTTCGAGGCCGTCCAGATTTGTGCGCAGCTTGAAATTGGTAACCCCGGCGACCGCATCCGATCCATAGGTCGCCGACGCGCCGCCGGTGATCACCTCGACCGACCCGATCAGCGACGATGGAATGGTGTTGAGATCGATGGCGCCATCGGGGCTCGACGGCATGAGCCGGCGACCATCGAGCAAAACGAGCGAGCGGTTCGGGCCGAGCCCGCGCAGGTCGCTGTAGGACTGGCCGCCGCCAAAGCCGATGGTGCCCTGCGTGTCGCCGACCTCGGCGGCGCCTTGCCCACCCGCAAATTGCGGCAACTGTCCGATCACCTTGTCGAGCGAAGGCTGCCCCGTCGCGGAAAGTTCGCTTTCGCCGACGGTGGAAATCGGGCTAGAAGACCGCGCATCGCGGCGCGCGATCAGCGAGCCCGTTACGATAATTTCCGCATTGCCTGCCGCATCGGATGTTTCCGCACCTTCGACGGCGGTCGCGTCGACCTCCTGAGCGCGAGCGGTACCGGCCGGGACACCGATCAGGCCGGCGACGCATCCCGCGAGCGTCACGCTCGAAAGGCGGACGGCGGGAACGCGCGACACCGCGACCTTCGCCATCATCGCGATCGCAATCGATCCGCTACTGCTTTGCGAATAGGCCCATAGCTTCCGGGCGCGCACCTTGCCTGCCATAAATCCTCCCCTGACCGGTCTTGCCGATCACTTGTTGCGGACCCGATTCTTCGAGCCTCTTTTCCCACATTAGGCACGCAAGCTGTCACCAAGCTGTCGCCGCCCGACATGCAGGGAATCATGTCATAGCATTGATTTTACTAAATTTATTTGAAACGAACATGGCCACACGCGGTCCAAGCGACAAGGCGACCAGAAATCGCATCGCCTGCAACGACATCACGAGCGGCGTGTCGCTGTGCGTCGACACCGCGATGATCGCGATCGAATCGAGCCCGCCGGGACTGGTAGCGAGATAGGCTGTGACCGGATCGATGCCGAGTTGCCAGACCAGAAGGCCGCCCAGCCCGGCGCACATGGCGACCAGCACCAGCGAGGAAAGAATGATCCATGGCAGGCTGCGCGCCGCGCTGGCTACCACGTCGCGGCTGAACGTCAGGCCGATGCGCCAGCCGATGAAGGCGTAGGCGGCGGCGAGGAGCGGAGCCGGGGTTGCCAACGCCGTGCCCGACCACCAGTTCCACGCCGTGCCGATGACAATCGCGCTGATCATCGGCCCCGCCGGGATACGCAGTACCAGGCCGGCGACAACGCTCGCCAGCACGACCAGTAGGGTGACACCCAGCGCCGCGAGATCGAATCCTTGCCACAGCGCCACCGACCTGTCCGGAGCGGTATGGCCGTCGCCTACAAACACCAGCAGAACGGACGCCACAACGACGACGGTCAGGACGCGCATATAGGTAATAACCGCAACCAGACGCGCGTCGGCGCCATAGGCGTCGGCTAGAATCACCATCGGCGCCGCCCCGCCGGGGGCCGATCCCCAGATCGCGGCAGTGCCCGGCACCGCGCCCGACCGCATCAGGAGATAGCCGAGTACAAAACTCGCGGCAAAGACAGCGAAGGTCACGCCGACGAAGACGGGCCAGTCGTTCGCCAGCGTCGCCAGCAACCCCGGCTCGAAATAGCGCGCGATCAGACAGCCGATGACCGCCTGCGACGCGAGGAAGCAGGGGCGCGGCACGGTTACCGTCTTGCCTCGCATCGCAAGGACGATGCCGGCAAGCATCGGGCCGAGCAGCATGGCCGCCGGAACGGCAAGCAGTTCCAGCAATCCGGTCAGCGCGATCGAGAGTGCGAGCAGCGCGGCCCAGCGGGTCAGCGGAGGCCGCGGATATTGCTTCCCGGCCGCCTCGTCCGTGCCGTCATCCACCTGCAGCGACGAACGGGAACGCGCCGGTCAGGATCGCGGCGAAGAAAAAGACGACGCATGAGCCAAGCGCCCATTTGAGAGTGAAGCGCTGATGCTCGCCAAGCTCGATTCCGACGAAGCTCACGAGGAGGAAGGTCGAGGCGACGAGCGGGCTCAACAGATGCACCTGCTGCCCGACCAGCGAGGCGCGCCCCATCTCGACAGGACTGATGCCGTAATGCGTCCCCGTTTCGGCAAGGATGGGTACGATGCCGTAGTAAAAGGCGTCGTTGGAAATGAAGAAGGTAAAGGGCGCACTCAGCACGGCGGTGATCGGCGCCAGATAGGGACCCATGCTTTCCGGCACCGCGTGGGTCACCGTAGCGGCCATCGCATCGACCATTTGCGTCCCCGAAAGGATGCCGGTGAAGATGCCGGCGGCAAAGACCAGCCCGCCCACCGCGAGCGCGTTGCCCGCATGAGCCGACAACCGTTCGCGCTGTTCGTCGAGCGACGGGAAGTTGAGCATCATCGCGAGCGCAAAGGCGAGCATGAAGAGGACGGCTAGCGGCATGACGCCCATGACCAGCATTACCAGGAGCCCGAACGTGAGCGCGAGATTGAACCAGAAGAGCCGTGGACGCCGGGCCTCGACATGGCTTTCGACGTCGGCTGCGAGGATTTCGGATGCGGTCGCATCTTCGTCGATCGCATCGACCGGCAGCTTCGCCAGCCTGTCGCGTTCCTTCAGTCCGAAACGATAGGCGACGAACACAACCCAGGCCGCGGTCGCGATCATCGACGGGATCAGCGGCAGGAATATGTCGCTGACGTCGACATGGAGCGCGCTCGCAACCCGCGCCGTGGGGCCGCCCCACGGCAGCACATTCATCACCCCGCCCGCCATGATCACGACGCAGGCGAGCATCCGGACGTCCATTTTCATATGACGATAGACGGGCAGCATTGCCGCGGTGGTGATCATGTAGGTCGTCGCGCCGTCCCCATCGAGCGATACCATCAGCGCAAGCAGCGCGGAACCGATCATGATGCGGACGGGGTCGCCGTGTACGATGCGGACGATCGCACGGATTAACGGGTCGAAGACGCCGACATCGATCATCAGCCCGAAATAAAGGATCGCAAAGACCAGCATGACACCGGTCGGGGCGAGTTGCTTCACGCCGTTCATCATCATCGTGCCGAGGTCGGTCTGATAGGCCCCGAACAACAGAAATCCGACCAGCGCGAAAGAAACCGGCACGACAATCAGCGCGACAATGGCGGAAAGACGCTTGGTCATGATCAGCGTCATGAAGACGCTGACCATCGCGAAGGCGTAGAGAGACAACATGGTCCTGATCAGCCGAGTGGTGCCGCAGCCGGAGGCCGGACAAGGCCCCCCGCGCTTCGGCGGGCCGGCAAAGATGCCGGCATGTCCGCGCCTTGATGGATAGCCACAAATCCTCCCTCATTGCTGTTCCTGTTCCGGAACCTTGCACACCAACTAGCTCAGGGACCTTTCACCAAGCTGTCAGCGTCTGGCGGGAAAATAATCGTAAGCCGCAAACCGCGATCACCCGGACCGCCGTCGAGCCCGAGGTCAAGGCCGAGAGTCTCGGCGATCGAGTGGGCGATCGACAATCCCAATCCGCTGCCATCGTTCCCGGCGTGCGGGTTCAGCCGAATGAAGCGTTCAAAGACCTTTTCGCGATCTTCGGGCGGAATGCCGGGCCCGTCGTCCTCAACCCGGATCGCGGCGGGTCGCTCATCGACAATCACGCTGACCTGCCCGCCCGGCCGGTTATAGCGAATGGCATTGTCGACGATGTTGACGAGCATTTCCGTCGCCAGCGCCGTGTTGGTCCGGACCTCGACCGCGCGCTGCGGCGCGCCGAGATGCAGTCGAATCTGCCTTGCGCTCGCGACGGCCTCCTGCCCGCTCACGACATCGGCCGCTAACCGGCGAAGATCGGCCGGCTCAAGGATCACCCGTTCGGGATGTCCGCTATCAACGCGCGCCAGTGACAGCAGCTGGTTCAGCAAATGGCTGAGCCGGGCTCCTGCATCGTCGATATCTTCGATCGACCCTTTCGCTTCGGCGCTTCCCGGCTTCGCCCGCTTGAGGACCGCGACATGGGTGCGCAGGACCGACAGCGGTGTACGCATCTGGTGCGATGCATCGGCGGTAAACCGGCGAATGCCCGCAAATCCGCTGTCGAGCCGGGCGAGCATGGTGTTGAATGCACTGACCAGATCGCCGAGTTCGCCCGGAACGCCGGCAGCCGAAAGCGGGGTCAGGTCCTCCGCACCGCGTCGATCCATTTCGGCCTGCAAACGCTTCAGCGGAGCAAGGCCGCGACGCACGGCGATCGGCATCAGCATGGCTGCGGTAGCAATGAGCGCGAGCTCCAGCACCGCGAGCCCGACCAGCAGTCCACGCGCCATACGCTTGCGCGCATCGAGCGTTTCGGCGACCTGAACGACGATCGGCTCGCTGACCTGCGGCACGATCCGGGTAACCGCCACGATACGGACTTCATGTCCCAGGTATCGACTTTCGGCGAAAGTAAACTCCTCCTGCCGCGCCGGGTCGATCCGGATCTGGGGCAGGTCCGTATAGCCGGTCAGGATTTCGCGCCCCCGCCGGACGCTGTAATAGACATTGTCGCGCGCGTTATTCTCCAGCATTCCGAATACGGCAGGTGAAAGATCGAGGGTGATTTCGCCATCGTCGCTGCCCAGCGAGTCGGCTATGCCGCGTGATGCCGCGCTCAATATCCGGTCGTTAACGGCGCCGACCGTGCGGGTAATCGCAAAAGAACCGGCGACCCCGAGGACCAGCGCCAGCATCGCAACCGGCAGGACCAGCCATCCGAGCATCCGGCCCGTCAACGACCCTTCCCGCGGCCGGGCTGACTTCAACGCGGTTCGATCACATAGCCGAGGCCACGGATTGTCCGGATTGCAGGACCATCGGGCTCGAGCTTGCGGCGAAGGCGCGCGACATAAACCTCGATCGCGTTCGGTGACACGGGTTCATCGTAACCGAACACCTCCGCGCTCAACCTTTCCTTTGGCACGACCTTGCCCGTCTGCGCCGAGAGGCGTTCGAGGACGGCCCATTCGCGGCGCCGCAAATCGAGCGTCCGTCCGTCGACCGCCGCGATACGACGAGCAGGATCGATGGTCAGCCGGCCGATCGTCGTCAGCGGCGACGCCTCGCCCGCCGCGCGGCGCAGCAGCGCGCGAACGCGAGCCTCGAGTTCGCCCGCATCGAAGGGCTTCAGCAAATAATCGTCGGCGCCATGGTCCAGCCCCGCGATGCGGTCCTCGATCGCATCGCGCGCGGTCAGGACCAGTACGGGAACCTTGGATTCGCCGCGCCGGATCGCATTCAGGACGTCGAGGCCGGAAATGTCCGGCAGTCCGATGTCGAGCACCACCAGCGCATAGGGTTCCTCGCGGACGACCATCATCGCGGTTTCGCCGTCCTCGGCAACATCGACCGAATGCCCCGCGCTCCTCAGCAGTGCGGAAACACCGCGCGCGAGGGGCGGATCATCTTCGACAAGCAATATCCTCGCCATCGCTTCAATCTGGCGAAACTCGGCATATTGGTCCACAGGAGATTTAAAGGGAGAGTGACGTGCGAAGGGGAAAGCCCCGATGAAATCACGCGGCATCGTCCGTTGCCTCGGGCTCTGGGTCGGAATTTTTGGGCTTTCGGGTGGCTGTTCCCCGGACACCGACTATGCCGCGCGGGTTCCCGCGGGCTACGACGTTTCTTACGCGAACCTTGTCGAGGACGGCACGAAGGAAGGCCGGCTTGTCATCTGGTCGACGACCGACCGGAAGGTCATGCGCGATCTCCTGTCTGCATTCGAACGCGCCTATCCCGGGATAACGACCGACTATCACGATCTGTCCGCCCGCGATGTCCGCGACCGGTTTCTGGACGAAGAAAAGGCCGGGCGCGGAAATCCCGACCTCCTCCTTTCGTCGTCGATGGACATGCAGATCAAGCTCGTGAACGACGGCTATGCCCAGTCCTATGACTCGCCCGAAAAGGGAAATCTGCCCGATTGGGCGAACTGGAAGAATCAAGCCTGGGGCGTTACCGCCGAACCGGTTGTCATGGTCTACAACAAGGCGCTGCTGTCGCCCGAGCGTGTCCCGCGCAACCATATGGACTTCGTCCGGTTGCTCGAACAGCGCGACACGGAATTGCAGGGACGTATCGCGACCTATGATCCCGCTTCATCGTCGGTCGGCTATCTCTGTCTGTCGCAGGACAATGCCACCAGCGGTCACGTCTGGCAGATGGCTCATGGCCTTGGCGCCAACCGGGCCCGTTTTTTTTCGACTAGCGAAGAGGTGATCAAGGATGTTTCGAGCGGACGGTCGGTGATCGGCTATAATGTCCTCGGATCCTATGCCTTGGACGAGGCGGCTCGCAATCCCGAGCTGGGGGTCGTGTTCCCCGCCGACTACACGCTGGTCATGTCGCGGATCGCCATGATCCCGACCACGTCCGGCCATCCCAACGCCGCGCGGTTGTTTCTGGATTTTCTGTTGTCCGCCAAGGGCCAGGTGCTGCTTACCCGCCATGCGATGCCCTCGGTGCGCAGCGACGTGGAGCGGCCGATGGAACTGCGCGGCACCACGGCACCGATGCGAGCAATACGCGTAGGTCCTGAACTGCTCATCGCGCAGGACAAGCTGACCCGTAACCGATTCATGAAACAGTGGAATCGCGAAATTGAGGCCGGCGCAGCATCAAGCAAGCAGATTGGTCCAACAGGGTGATAGCGGACAACCTCACGGAGCGCTTTGGGCGCATTCTACCACCGATCAATCGGCCTTCTTCTTAGCCTGTAGGCAATACTTGCCGAGGCGTGCGCCAAAGCGGAGCCGCTCGCCTCCGGTAGACTCGGGCAAATCGCCCCAACGTTCAAATAGCCACTTCCAGCGAATTATAATACTGGTGTCTCCGGGAACCCGGGACCACCTTTATTATAGCCCGGCCGGTGTCGGGTTGCAGGTTGTCATTTACGAAGTCGAGAATGCCGATGAGCGACCCATGACGGTGGCGTGGACCTCGCCGCGCTTTGCGCCGGAATGCGCCCTGCAACGACCATATTTGCCACGCGGACGTCGTTGGAATCGATCTCGGCTATGGTGGGGCAAGCGTGCATGGCATTCGCACACGAGCAACCGAATACAGCGGCTAGCAACAGGCGAAATGCTGGTCCTGACGTGACCCCTGTCTTTCATCCAGCTGCAACCAGAGACCGAGGGGTGTTGTCGCGCATAAGCGCAGGTGAAGCAACGGGCGGGGCTAGGCTGCTGAACCGTCTTCGGGGCGCTGCACTGCAATTCGGCCTACGGACGGGCATTTGGTCAACCACGGTGCGTCGAGGGCGGGAGCGCAAGGCACTCCCGCCCTCTCGGCTTGCCGTCAGAACTTCACGCGAGCGGTAAAGCGCGCGTTGATCGGCGCGCCGGGCGTGATGTTATTGTTGTTGTGCGCGTCGGAGAAGTAGCTCTCGTCGAGCAAATTCTCGACGTTGACCTGGAACTCGATCCGCTCGTTCGCCTTGAAGAACAGCGCGGCGTCCACGCGGGTAAAGGCGGGCAAGCGGGTGGTCGTTGCCGATGTCCGGATTGCCGCGAACTGGCTCGACTGATGGATCACGCCGATACCCGCGCCAACGCTGCTGTTGAAGTCATAGCGATTCCACAAGGCGAACTGGTGCTTCGGCACCTGCGCCAGCCGCACGAAACCGTTCCCGCGAAGCTGCGCATCCTGATAGGTATAGCCACCGCTCACTTGCCAATTGGGCGTGATCCGGCCGGTCAACGCCAGTTCGACGCCTTTGGTCCGCGTCTCGCCGACGTTGATCGTCGCGGTGACGTTGTTCGGATCGGGAGTCGTCGCATTGGTCCGATCGAGCTGGAACAGCGCGAGCGTGACATTGAGATCGGGCCGGATGTCCCACTTGGCGCCGACCTCATAATTGGTGAACCTTTCGGGTGCGAGATTCTGCTGCGTCGCCGACATCGTCAGGAACTGGTCGCCCGAGCGCGGCAGGAAGGACCGGCTGTAGCTGCCATAGACCGAGATATTGTCACGTGGCTTCAGGATCAGACCGACGCGCGGGGAAACCTTCTCGTCAGTGCGCGCGAAGGGTCGCGGCGTGCCGACCAGATCGGTGCCCTTGATCTCGAACCGGTCGTAGCGAAGGCCGACCACCAGATCGACATGCGCTCCAAAGCTGATCTGGTCCTGTGCATAGGCCGAGAAGAACTGCACGTCGGACTCGGTGTTCCGGGCGAGCGCGCCAAAGGTGACCGTCGGATAGACGATATTGGCGAGGTTGAGCGTGCTGCTCGATAGCGTTCCGTTCCGGCGCTGGTTGGTGGAATCCTGATCGCCATATTCGAGGCCGAGCAGGATCTTGTTGCCGATCGATCCGAAGTTCACGTCCCACACCAGATTGCTCTGCGCGATGAAGTTCTGCCGCGTCGTCGGATCGGTATAGCTGGACAGTGCGACGGTGCCCGTCTGGCCGGTGGCGGCGCCATTGGCGAAAACATTGGTGTAATATTTGTCATAGTCGCCATAGAGCAGTGTGGTCGACCAGTTCAGGTTTTCCGCGAGTTCGCCATCGAGCCGCGCCTTGACGATATGCGCCTCGAGTCCAGCGCGATTGACACCCGGGACGCCAATGAATGTGTCCCGATAGCCGGTGATCGGGCGGTTCGGCTGGCCCGCCGCAGTGGCGATCGAAGGTACACCGCGGTCGGTGACGCGATCGTCGTTCACATATTCGTACGAGAGGCCGAGCTGCCACTGCCCTAGGTTGACCGCGAAATAGGGATTGATCGCATAGCGCTCGCCCTCGAAGAAATCGCGGTGATTGTCGAGGCTCTCATAATTGGCGTTGAGGCGGAAAGCGGCATTGCCGCTGATCGGCGCATTGATGTCCGCCGTCACGTCCCACGCGCCGAAGGTGTTGACGCTCGCCGAGCCGCCGATCGCCAGCGCCTCTGCGGAAGGCGTCTTCTGCACGCGATTGATGATGCCGCCGCTGCCGCCGCGGCCGAAAATCAGCGCGAAGGGGCCCTTGAGGACCTCGATGCGCTCGATGTTGTACAGGCCGCGATAATATTGCACGTCGTCGCGCACGCCATCGAGGAAGAAGTCGGCGGTCGTATTCTGGCCGCGCAGGGTAATCTGGTCGCGGTTTCCTTCACCCTGGCCGATGGTGGTTCCCGGCACGTAGCGCAGGACGTCGGCGATGCTGTGCTGTGCCTGATCGTCCAGCCGCTCGCGCGTTACCACCGAGATGGTCTGCGGCACGTCGATGAGCGGCGTGTCGGTCTTGGTCGCAGTGACGGAGTTTTCCGCGAAATAGCCGTCGGCTTTGCCGGTGACGATGATCGTGCGGCTGTCGTCCGATTCGGCTTCGGCCGCCGTCGCGGCGGTTGGAAACGCAAGCAAGGCAGCCGACAATAGCAATTTGGATTTCATGAAATTCCCCCTGAGAGCAGCGATGATCGCGGGCCCCTACAGATAATGCGATTGATTTGCAATATTAAGCAGCAGTGAGGAAAATGTGGTGCGCTGATGGCTAAAAAAGGCGGCGGCGGACTACCCCGATCGTCATCGTCCAGGGGCAGGATTTCACGCTTTCATGATGGTAGAGGCTCCTAGGGGGCATCCCCTCACCGCGCTTCTGCTCGAGGAGATAGCCCCAGACTGCGACCGGCGAGCCGACGACGCTCTGACGTGCTCTCGGACATTTCGGCGAACTTCCCGTCAACAATTATCGACGTCGGCTTTCAAACGCTTGCAGGGTAAGTCAGAAAGGCAAGGATCAAGCGAAGGCAGCCGATCCTCCGGTCGGCGGGAGTGCTCAAATGGCTACTTCCAGGGAGTTATAACATAAGTGTCCCCGCGAACGCGGGAATGACGAAGGATAGGACAGAATGACCAACTCTCCCTTCATCGCCCATCACGCCGATCTCGCGGCGCTCGCGCATGACAGCCGCCGCCGCACCCTCGCGCCGCGCGCCGGCCGCGATTTCGCCTCGAACGACTATCTCGGCCTCGCGGACTCCGAGGCGCTGCGCGATGCCCTCGCCGCCGGCATCGAGCGCGGCCTTCCCGCGGGCTCGGGCGGCTCGCGCCTGCTCCGCGGCAATCATGCCGAGCATGAAGCGCTCGAAGCGCATGCCGCGCGCCACTATGGCAGCGAGGCCGCGCTCTTCTTCCCGACCGGTTTCGCCGCCAACGCCGCGCTGTTCGCGGCGCTGCCCCAGCGCGGCGACCTCGTCGTCCACGACGAGCTGATCCACGCGAGCGCGCACGACGGGATGAAGCTCGGCCGCGCAGGGCACGTCGCCGCCGCGCACAACGACGCACAGGCGTTTGAAGACATCATCGCGCGCTGGCGCGCCGGCGGCGGCGCCGGAACACCGTGGATCGCGGTCGAAAGCCTCTACAGCATGGACGGCGACCGCGCCCCGCTCGCCGATCTCGCCGCGGTCGCCGACCGCCACGACGCGGTGCTCGTCGTCGACGAAGCCCACGCGACGGGCGTGTTCGGCCCCGGCGGCGCCGGCCTCGCGCACGGCCTGCCGCGCCGCGACAACCTCATCACCCTCCACACCTGCGGCAAGGCGCTGGGCGCCGAGGGCGCCCTGCTCTGCGCCCCTGCGATCGCCACCGACTTCCTCGTCAACCGCGGCCGCCCCTTCATCTTCTCGACCGCCCCCTCGCCGCTGATGGCGTGGCTCGTGCGTCAGGCGATCGAGATCGTCGCGAACGAGCCCGAACGCCAGGCACGCCTCCACAGCCTCGTCCGCCACGCCGCCGAGCGCCTCGTGCCGCTCGGCATCCCCGCCAGCGGCACGCAAATCCTGCCCGTGATCATCGGCGACAACGACCGCACGATGCGCATCGCGGGAAGCCTGCGTGACGCCGGCTTCGACATTCGCGGCATCCGCCCGCCGACGGTGGCGCAGGGAACCGCCCGCCTCCGCGTCGCCATCACGCTCAATGTTGACGAAGGCAACATCGACGATATGGCCGACGCGCTCGCCGAAGCGATGGCCGCGGCATGACCCGCTTCGTCGTCACCGGCACCGACACCGGCATCGGAAAAACCATCTTTTCTGCGGGCTTGGCGCAGGCGACCGGCACGCCCTACTGGAAACCGATCCAGTCGGGGCTCGAAGAGGAGACCGATAGCGAGGTCGTCGCACGCCTCGCGGGCGTGCCGATCCGGCCCGAGGCCTACCGCCTGATCACCCCCGCCTCGCCGCATCTCGCCGCCGAAATTGACGTCGTTAACATCGACATTGAAACGCTGACCCCGCCCCCCGGCGACCTCATCGTCGAAGGCGCCGGCGGCGCGCTCGTGCCTGTCACGCGCACGACGCTCTACGCCGACCTGTTCGCGAAATGGCAGATCCCCGTCATCGTCTGCGCGCGCACCGCGCTCGGCACGATCAACCACAGCCTGCTGACGATCGAGGCTTTGCGCACGCGCGGCGTCCCGATCCACGGCCTCGCCTTCCTCGGCCACGCGGTCGAGGATAGCGAGGCGATCATATCCGAGATTTCAGGAGTCCGCCGCTTGGGCAGGTTACCGATCATCGATCCACTGAACAGCGAAACACTGGCAGACGCGTTCAAGGCGAACTTCAACATAGCAGATTTCCGCTAGCCAATTCGTCACCCCCGCGAAGGCGGGGGTCCCGCTTTTTCTTTGCATCGTCCGCGTCTAAGCGGGATTCCCGCCTTCGCGGGAATGACGAAAGAGAATGGTTCCCATATGACCTCCCCCATCTGGCACCCTTTCACCCAACACGGTCTCGGCGACCCCATTCCGCTGATTTCGCACGCCAAGGACGCCAAACTCTACACCGCCGATGGCCAAAGCTGGATCGACGCCATCTCCTCTTGGTGGGTCACCACCCACGGCCACGCGCACCCGCGCATCATGGCCGCGATCCGCGCCCAGACCGAAAAGCTCGACCAGCTTATCTTCGCGGGCTGGACGCACGAGCCCGCCGAAACCCTCGCCGCCGAGCTGGTCCGCATCACCCCCGATCCGCTCACGCGCGTCTTCTTCTCGGACTCGGGGTCGACCAGCGTCGAGGTCGCGCTCAAGATGGCGCTCGGCTACTGGTATAACATCGGCGAGCCGCGCAGCCGCATCCTCGTCCTCGAGCACAGCTATCATGGCGACACGATCGGCACGATGTCGGTCGGCGAGCGCGGCGTCTACAACCGCGCGTGGCAGCCTTTGCTGTTCGACGTCGACACCATCCCCTTCCCCCACGAAGGGCTCGAACAGAGGGCGCTCGACGCGCTCGAAGCCGCCTGCGCCCAGAAGCCTGCCGCCTTCATCGTCGAACCGCTGATCCTCGGCGCCGGCGGCATGCTGATCTACCCCGCGTGGGTACTCGCCGAGATGCGCGCGATCTGCGCGCGTCACGGCGTGCTCTTCATCGCCGACGAGGTGATGACCGGCTGGGGCCGCACCGGCACGCGCTTCGCGTGCGATCAGGCGGGCGTGATCCCCGACATCGTCTGCCTGTCGAAGGGCCTGACCGGCGGAAGCCTGCCGCTCGCGGTCACCCTCTGCATCGAACCGATCTTCGAGGCGCATTATTCGACCGACCGCGCCAAAACCTTCTATCATTCGAGCAGCTACACCGCGAACCCGATCGCCTGCGCCGCCGCGAACGCGAACCTCGCAATCTGGCGCGACGAGCCCGTCCAGCAGCGCATCGACACGCTCGCCGACGCGCAGGCCGCGCATCTCTCGCTGCTCAGCCACGACCCGCGCGCCCAAAACCCGCGCCGCCTCGGCACGATCGCCGCGCTCGACATCGTCGTCCCCGACGCGGGCTATCTCTCGAACCTCGCCCCGCGCCTCATCGCTTTCTATCGCGACCACGGCGTCCTCCTCCGCCCGCTCGGCAACACGCTCTACGTGATGCCGCCCTATTGCATCACCGCGGACGAGCTGGCTGAGGTATGGGGTGCGATCAGCGCCTCGCTCGGCACCATATAGGGCTGGCGGGAAACGACCGATCCAAGTCATTCGACATTGGGCGGGTGCCGGTCCGCTACCGCCAGACGCGGACGTCGAAGCGCCGCTGTCAAAGCCAATCGCATCCGGCTCCTTGAGGCCTTGTGCAGAATGCTTTGAAGGTTTCCGCCCGACGCTATACGGGCACCGGATTGGTTGCTTCCATCGCCTCGCGCCCGGCTTCCGCGCCCAGCCGTTGGTATAGAGGCAGATCGCCAGGATACTGAATTACAATGAATTATCGCCATAGCTTTCATGCTGGAAACAGCGCCGATGTCGTAAAGCACAGCTTGCTGATCGCCCTCGTGCGGGCGTTGCAGCTCAAAGAGAGCGCGCTCACCCTGATCGACACCCATGCCGGGTGCGGGCTGTACGACCTTGGCGGCGATGAGGCGCAACGCACCGGTGAGGCTACGCAAGGCGTGGTGCGCGCCTTTGCCGACACGAACCCCTTGCTGGACGACTATCGCGCCGCCGTGCAGGCGGTGAATGCCGGGGAAGAGCCGCGCCTCTACCCCGGATCGCCGCGCTTCTTGGCGCAGCTTCTGCGTCCGCAGGATTTTCTGATCCTGAACGAGAAACATCCCGACGACGCCTATGCCCTGCGCGGCGCGATGCGCGACACATCCGCCGCCGTGCATCAGCGCGACGCCTACGAGCTTTGGCTGGCGATGCTGCCGCCCCGCACCGCGCGCGGCGTAGTGGTCGTCGACCCGCCGTACGAGCAGACCGATGAACGCGCACAGATTACCGCCACCCTCGCCGCCGCGCGCCGCAAATGGGCGCATGGCGTGACGGTGGTCTGGTATCCGCTGAAAGACCGCGCCACGCATGTGCGGTGGAAGGCGCAGCTACGTAAGCTCGGCATCCCGAAGTTTCTGGTGGTGGAGCATTGGTTGTACGATAGCGATCAGCCCGACATCTATAACGGCGCGGGCCTTTTTATCGTCAACCCGCCCTACGCCTTCACGCAGGCGCTACCGCCTCTGCTGGAAGCCCTGCGCGCCGCGCTGGCGCCGGAGGGGCATAGGGGCAAGATCACAGCCGATTGGTTGGGCGATTAAGATAAACCCTCATCTTCCCCTCCTCCCAAAGGAGGAATTGCCGCGCTTCAGCTTGTAACCAAGTTCGGCGTTGCAAAGGCCCACCCCGCTGCGACGAACTAGCGGAACGGGGTCTGGTTTTCCATTTTCCAGTCACCATCTGAGTAACATCGGCCCCGCGCCGGGCCGCCGCATTCCCGTTCCCGCCGAAAGCGCAATGGGTTACGCCGGACGAGTTCGGCTTAGGTTCATCTCCGCACGCCAATCTGCGCCGCGGGGATATGGGGTCTGGGAACGCGATCGATAATGAAGAAAACAGCCGGCCTCCTCCTCCCCCTCTTCGCGGCACTCGTCTTCGCCGCGCCCGCACTGGCGCAGAATGACAGCTCGCTCGCGCAATCGGGTGAGCCGCCGCAGCGCACCTCGGTCCTCTATACCTATGGCGACGAACCCTGCCCCGAACCCAAAGGCGACGAGATCGTCGTCTGCGCGCAGCAGCCCGAGACCGAACGCTACCGCGTGCCCAAGGAACTGCGCGAGGAGCTGAAGGAAGATGTTCCCGCCGGCGGCGGCAGCTGGGCCTCGGCCGTCGACGGCTATACCAATGGCGCCGCGGCAGCGAGCCGCCCGAACAGCTGCTCGCCCGTCGGCAGCTACGGTTTCACCGGCTGCGCCGCCGCGGCGATACGCGAATGGTTCGAGGCACGCCGCGCGCCCTAGGGTCAGGACCTAACCCTCCACTCGTCGCATATACCCCGGACAGGGTATGACACCCGCGACAGATCGATGATACCCGCCGCGGATCAACGGCTTGCCTCGGCCTGCCGGTGGATGATGGAGGGCACGGCGTTGCACGGCAACGACGGCGCCCAGCCTGAGGGGGGATATCGGCGGCTCGCGACCCGCCGCCGGTATCTTCCGGTCCGTTCCTTTAGCGCAGCAACCGGTTCACCAGCGCCGTCAGTTCGGCCTCGCGGGCGACATCGCTCTTGCGCAGGATCGACTTGATCTGCGTGCCCAGCGTTTGCGCGCTCGTGCCGCGCCCCGCCGCGATATCCTCGCGCGCCTCGCCATTCGCCAGGCGCAGCGCGATCTCGGCCTCGGCCGCGGTCAGGCCCAGCGCCGCGCGCAGCGGCACGACCCGCATCGCGGGAATATCCGCGGCACGCCGCGCGACAACCAGCACGCGCGGGTCAAAGCCGAAATCCCATTCGCGCCGCGGCAGGCGAAAGATTTCGCACAGCAGCCCGCCGCCTTCGCCCCCGCCCTCCTGCGGCGACCCGATCCAGTGCTGCTGCATCGCCTCCCCGTTCAGCGCGCGTCCCAGCGCCGCCTGCAACGCCGTATCGGCATCGCGGCGCGCGGCGCCCAGCCGGCCGCGACGCAGGCGCAATGCCCCGCCCGCGCCGTCACCGACGATCGCCTCGGCCGCCGCCGACAGTGCGGCGACCGCGCCATGCCGGTCGATCAGGAACGCCGCGACATCGATCGCGTCGAACGCGCCGACGGTGATCGCGGCGCCGCGCTGCGCCATCGCCTGCTGCATCCGCACCGCCGCCAGCGCATAGGTCGCGCCCGCGGCGAACAGCTTGCGGTCGCGCTGCCCGGTGCGGCCATCGCGCTCGGACCGCAGCGCCGCCAGCCCGACGAGCAGCCCGTCGCCCTCGACCAGCACGGTCTGGCAGCCGTGGACGCCGTCCCACTTGCGGATATGCTCTTCATAATCGTCGGTGCCGCTGTGCTGGCGCGCGATGTCATAATGCGCCTCGCTCAATATCTCGAGCGGGCGGCCGCTCGCGGCGACGCGCCAGTTGACCTCGGGCCGCCACCCCTCGATTTCCACGAATTCGCGCTGATAGGCCGCGTCGATATCGGGCATGAAGTTGAACAGCGTCGCGTCGTCGCCCAGCCCCAGCAATTGCGCGCGCGACGATCCGGTCCGCCGCGCGAACAGGCGCAACGCCGCGTTCCAGCCGTCCTCTTCGAACGGCGCCGCCAGAAAGGCATTTTCGACCTCGCCCGCTTCGCGGGCGAACAAGCTATCCATCGACGTCGGCCCCCCAGCCTTCGTGCCCAGCTTCCGTAGCTTACCGCATTGCAGCATGAAACCGGGCGCGGCACAAGCGCCTTGCGACGGTGCGCCGCCGTGGGACCAGATCGCAACGCTGCGTTTCCGTCGGGCTTATTGACGCCATCCCTTGCCATCGCCTAGCTTCGCGCCGTCCTCAACAGGAGACTTCCTCATGCGTCGCATCGTCCCCCTCGCCGCCCTCGCACTCGCCGTCGTGGCGACCCCGATCGTCCTCGCGCAGGGCGGTTCCGCCCCCGGCGCGCCCGACAAGTCGCGCGTCACCGCGGGCACTTACGCCGCCGACGCCGGCCACACGATGGTCGTGTGGGAAGTCGACCACCTCGGCTTCAGCAAATATACGGGCATCTTCGGCGACGTGACCGGCACGCTCGTCATCGATCCCAAGAATCTCGCCGCGGCGAAGGTGGACGTCACGATCCCCGTGGCGAAGGTCACGACCGCCAGCGCCGGCCTGACCAGCCACCTGCTGCGCGCCGGCAAGGACGGCGGCAAGCCCGACTTCTTCGGCGCCGCCCCCGCCGACGCCAAATTCGTCTCGACCAGCGTCGTTCCGGGCAGCGACGGCGACGAGGCCAAGGTCACCGGCAACCTCACGCTCAACGGCGTGACCAAGCCCGTCACCCTCGACGTCGATTTCCACGGCGCGGGCATGGGCATGAACAAGAAGGAAACCATCGGTTTCCAGGCCGAAACGACGATCAAGCGCAGCGATTTCGGCGTGTCGATGGGCATCCCCTACGTCAGCGACGCGGTCGAACTCGAAATCCACGCTGCGTTCGAAAAGCAGTAAGCTCACGCCAATCTGTCACACGCGCTGCGTATGAACGGGGCGGGACCAGCGATGGTCCCGCCCTTTTCGTACAGGAGCCATGTGATGAGCGAACTGGTACGCGAAATTGTCGAAGTGAACGCCTCGATCGACGGCGACGAGGAAAATCCGCTGCTGGTCGTCGAGGTCGAGGGCCTCGCCCCCACCGCGGGCTGGGCGAATATCCGGCTCGACCCGCATGTCTACATCACCCCGCCCGACGACGGCGTGCAGGATTTCGACCTCGTCGGCGATCGTCCTCAGGACGCCGCCGAAGTCCTCAGCGAAGTCGAGGCCGCGTGGGAAGGCCCGCTTCTGGACTGGTGCATCGGCGTGCGCATCCACGCGGTCGACAATCTGATCGAGGACGAGGTTTTCGAACCGTGGGACGAAGACGACGACGAGAGCGAAGCCGCCTGATCCCGTCCCGCAACCACCCCCTGCACTGCGCCGGACCGCGAAGCCGCTTTGCGGTCCGGCGATATTTTCGGTTCATCGCAGAGCCAGCCAAGGCGGCGTAGCCTCCTCCTATTCAAGGGAGGATCATCATGCGCACCCTGCTTCTCGCTCTCGCCCTCACCGCCACCACCCCCGCGCTGGCGCAAGCCAACCCGCAGATCGACTATCCCGCCTTCCAGGCGCTCACCGCCAGCGTCGCCCCCGCGCGCGCGACGCGCCTCATCGCCTTCGACGCGTTCAAGGCCGAGGCCGCCAAGCCCGGCACCCTCCTCCTCGACGCGCGCTCGAAGGACGCCTTCGCGCGCGGCCATATCAAGGGCGCGGTCAACCTGC
Organism: Sphingomonadaceae bacterium 3R27C6; assembly: GCA_005503215.1. Lineage (GTDB taxonomy): Bacteria > Pseudomonadota > Alphaproteobacteria > Sphingomonadales > Sphingomonadaceae > Sphingopyxis. The sequence goes on from SCNS01000004.1 coordinate 37,084, forward strand.
CGCTCACCGATTTCACCGCCGAGAGCCTCGCGGCGGTCATCGGCGCCAATCAGGGCCGCCCCATCCTTATCTATTGCAACAATAATTTCTCGAACCACCGCAGCCCCGTGCCGCTCAAATCGGCCGCGCTCGCGCTCAATATCCAGACCTTCATCAACCTCGTCGGCTATGGCTATCCGAACGTCCGCGAGCTCGCCGACGTCGTCGATTTCAACGATCCGAAGGTGGAATGGGTCACGGGGTAAGCCCGCCATTCTTTCCTCGTCATCCCCGCCTTCGCGGGGATGACGGATAGAGGTTAGACGACGCAATTTTCACACTCCCCCCTTGCCAAACGCGACATTTTGAACCAATAGCCTCCCCATGCGCGGCAACGCCCTTCTTCTTCTGCGACTTACACGCCCTTGGGCGTGACACTGGCTGCGCGCTAGTCGCGGCCACCCGCTCAAGGGTCCGATCGACACAGCATCGCAACCACCAGAAGAAGTTTTGACATCATGACCATGCTCCGCGACCCCTCGGTCAAGTACAGCGCCTTTCCGCAGGTTCCCTTGGAAACCCGCGAATGGCCCGGCCGCGTCACCACCAAAGCGCCGATCTGGCTCTCCACCGACATGCGCGACGGCAATCAGGCGCTGATCGACCCGATGGATGCCGAGAAAAAGGCGCGCTTCTTCGACCTGCTCGTCCGCATCGGCCTGAAAGAGATCGAAGTCGGCTTCCCCAGCGCCGGCGCGACCGAGTTCGACTTCATCTCAGGGTTGGTCAAGTCAGGCCGCATCCCCAACGACGTCACGCCCCAAGTGCTGACCCAAAGCCGCGCCGACCTCATCCGCACCAGCTTCGACAGCCTCGCCGGCGCCAAGACCGCGATCGTCCACGTCTACAACGCCGTCGCCCCCGCGTGGCGCAAGATCGTGTTCGGCATGGATCAGGCCGACATCAAGCAGATCGCGATCGACGGCGCGAAGCAGCTGCGCGACAATGCCGCGCGCCTGCCGCAAACCAACTGGCGCTTCCAGTACAGCCCCGAATGCTTCTCGACGACCGAGATCGATTTCAGCATCGAGGTGTGCGCCGCGGTGATGGATATTCTCCAGCCCACCACCGACAACCCGATCATCCTCAACCTCCCCGCGACGGTCGAGGCGGCGACGCCGAACATCTACGCCGACCAGATCGAATATTTCGGCAAGAATCTGCCCGGCCGCGACAAGGCGATCATCAGCCTGCACACCCACAACGACCGCGGCACCGGCGTCGCGGCGGCCGAGCTCGGCCTGCTCGCGGGCGCCGACCGCGTCGAGGGCTGCCTGTTCGGCAATGGCGAGCGCACCGGCAACACCTGCCTCGTGACCATCGCGCTCAACATGTACACGCAGGGCGTCGACCCGCAGCTCGACTTCTCGAACATCGACGAGGTCATCCAGACGGTCGAATATTGCAACCGCCTGCCCGTGCACCCGCGCCACCCCTATGGCGGCGAGCTCGTCTACACGGCGTTCTCGGGCAGCCATCAGGACGCGATCAAGAAAGGCTTCGCCGCGCGCGAGCGCCAGAATGACGAGCGCTGGGAAGTCCCCTACCTCCCCATCGACCCCGCCGACCTCGGCCGCAGCTATGAAGCGGTGATCCGCGTCAACAGCCAGTCGGGCAAGGGCGGCGTCGCGTGGGTGCTCGAACAGGACAAGGGCCTGAAACTGCCCAAGAAAATGCAGGCAAGCTTCAGCCACGTCGTGCAGGCGCTCGCCGATGAGACGAGCCGCGAACTCGGCGCCGAGGATATTTGGGGCGCCTTCGACCACGCCTATCTGGTCACCGAGGGCAAGCGCTTCCAGCTCGTCGACTGGTCGGAAAGCCACGCGGGCACCGACCGCATCTTCGCCGGCAAGCTCACCATCGACGGCACCCCGCGCAGCGTCAGCGGCCGCGGCAACGGCCTGATGAGCAGCGTCATCGCCGCGCTCGCGGAGTCAGGCGGCCCGATCATGGACATCGTCGACTATAGCGAGCACGCGATCGGCCAGGGCAGCAATGTGCAAGCCGCGGCCTATGTCGAATGCCGCACGGCGGACGGGAAGAGCCTGTTCGGGTGCGGGCTGGATACCGACGTGGCGACGGCGAGTGTGCGGGCGATTTTGTCGGCGGCGAACGGGGCCTAGTTGCTGCCGCTACCGCGCCGAAGCACTCGCTAGTCTGCCATTGGGCTGCTTACTATGAATACGTCATGCGGCCCGTTCGGCGCCTTATTCAAGTAATGCAGCGCATTTAAATAGCGATGCCGCTGGTGACCCTCGATGAGCATCAACCGCTCACTGGGAAACTCGCCCTTCAGAGAGCGCCACCCCGATGGGGTTGAAAGAGCTACAATGGGATAATCCCAAGTCCCTGTGTCCAAGGCTTTAGCGGTTTGTAACTTATCATCGCCATACCGTCCTTGGAACGATTCATAGTCAAACTCCGGATCTAACTGCTGCGCAAGTTCCCGTTTTACCGAAGACAATATCTCGCTGCCATCCATAGGAACAAGTTCCCATCGCATTGTGTTCAAAGGAAGAAAGGAAAATTCAGAATTGAACCAATGTCGGTGTATCCATTGCTCCGCAATCTTAGGATGCAGGTGCCCAATTTCTTCTTTGTGGCGCGCCCACCAAGGTTCGAAACCTTCCTTTTCGAAAGAGCCTTCCCCTTCTGGCTTAAGATGCTCGGGCCAAACGGGATCTCTAAATATAGAAAAGTCAAACAAATCAATTATCTAACGTAGTCAGCAGAAACAATAATGTACCTTTTTGCTGTTCCGTCCATAGATATTATTCTCGTAAATTTTATACTTAGCCTCCGTCCGGTATCATTGGTATACTGGTCAAGTCCCCATGAAAAATACGGTCCGTATCTTCTTAAATCATCTCGCTTCATAGAAAACGGAACATTGTGACCCAGCGAAAAATCAAATACGCTACCATGTCCTGAATTTCCATAAAACCCGGTTACCATGACGTCTCTTTGAATAACCTCATGATCCGGAATGCTAGCTTTCATGTATGCTTTTGTCCCAGCATTCAGGTGTGCCATCGTATTGAAACCGCCGATCCACTCTATACCTGAGGCGCTGTTTCCAATGACCTCGTGGGCCTGCCTCAAAGATGGTTCAGTTATGGCGACTAACGCCTCGACATCACCGTCCTTTCGTTCCAAAAGAGCAGCGGTTTCATTGTTTAGCGGCGTAGGATCCTGACCTAGGTTCCGAAGAATTACGCGGTTTACCAATCCATATAGCAACCCGCTAGCACCAGCAGCAAAACCTATGCCGAACACAGATGCAGGCTGGCCTTGCAGTAGAACTGAAAAGTCAGCCAATAGGCTGCCAGACTTCATTGGAAGAGCATGCACTGCATGCCTACCAGGAAAATCGCCCCTATGACGAATTTGTCCCGTCTCTACATAGTTCGTAACTAATGAGAGAGTCCAAGCTGCCCCCGCTAGCGCAGTGTAACCGTCATATCCCTCAAACTCGTGCCCATCAGCCAAGCCGCCTGTTAGCTTCAATTGGAACTTTGCATGTTCCGTCATGCACCCTCTCCCTCACATCCGTATTTTGTACTAGAGAGGATGAGTTCAAGCAATCACTGCAAATAAGGGGTCAAATCCGTGGTTCCGGATATAGCAATTGGCGCTATTGCGGCCGCCCTCATAGGCGCAATAATTTCTCTGGTCGGCCTCATTGTCGCTAAAGAAGGGAAAGTGTCGGAATTTCGGCAGGCTTGGATCGACTCTCTACGAACCGAGCTTTCCACATTTCTAGCGAGCGTTAACGCAGTCGCTGACGCTCGAGGGCTCACGTTCAAGGACAGCAGGGATAGATATGAAACTCTTCAGCCGTCCTATGACAAGCTCAATGAGACCTATTACCTAATAGCCTTGAGACTTAATTCAAAAGAAAATGAATCCGGAAAATTGAAGGATTGTATGGTAGAAATATCAAAATCAATCATGGATCCTGACAATTTTGACTTCGTAAAATTTGAAGAAGATAGGGTTAAGTTTATAAATATTTCAAACTCATTACTGAAATCAGAATGGAATCGCGTTAAGCACGGAGAGCCTGTGTATCGCTCCGCTCGTATATTAGCTACCTTGGCAACATTGGCATTAGTGGTAGCCGCTATCGCTGTAACCTACGACAAGACAATCGGTTTCCAACACGCATCCGCAAACGTGCGATCACCAGATGATAAAACCAAGCTAAAGATCGCACCTACCCCAAAATCGGACATGCAAATCAGTAATCCCGTCAAAGTCAAACCGAGCTAATATTCGCTTTCCTACAATTCACCCATATGGTTCATTCTATCGGTTTCATCTAACCAAAAGGACGAATCGATGGACGACGCCGCGCATAACCCCGCCACCATCCCCGCCCCCGGCAGCTATCACTGGACGCCGCGGCTCCAGCGCGACTTTCTCGAAGCCTTCGCCACCAACGGATCGGTGAAGATTTCGGCGGCGAAGGTCGGCATGTCGCCGTCCGCCGTCTATCAGCTGAAGCAGCGGCCCGAGGGCGCGGCGTTCAGGCTCGGCTGCGCCGCGGCGCTGCTGATCGCGCGCGGGCGGCTCGTCGACGAGCTGCTCGACCGCGCGATCTGGGGGCATGACGAAACCGCCGAGATCCAGCGCGAGGAGGGCCGCAGCTATGCCAAGCGCCGCCGCATCGACTCGCGCCTCGGCCTCGCGATGCTCGCGCGGCTCGACAAGATGGTCGAAACGCGCGCCCGCGCGGGCGAGGAGTTGCTGGCGCAGATCATCGCCGGCGACTGGCCGGGCTTCCTCGCGCTCTTCGACGCCGCCGAGGACGCGGCGCCGGGCACCGCCGGGGCGGAAAACACCGACGCCGAGGGGCGGAAGGACGGAATGGCCGCCGCCCTCGCGCTCTGGCTCGCCGCGCGCGACAACCGTGCCAATCCCCTCGCCAGCCTGTGGCGCGGAACCGCAATCGCGAATGAAGTTGCGCAGATTTCCGCCATTTCCGACGCCGGCCCCGAAAGCGCTGACGAGGATGGGCCGACCCCCGAGGAAGAGGCCGCGGCAATGACCGTCTGGCACGACGAGGAAACCGGCGAGCTGCGCACCAACTTCCCGCCGCCCGAAGGCTTCATCGGCATCGAGGAGGGCGCATTCGGCGACGAGGATTATGCGCGCACGCTCGACGCGGACGAGGAAGAAGCGTGGGAGGCCGCGCATGCCGAGCTCGTCGAACCGCTGCGCCGTGCCGGCGAAGCCGCCCGCCGCGCCTTCTTCGGCCTCCCCGCCCCCGCGAACGATCCGGCGCCCGCGAGCGAAAAGCCGCGGAAATCGGCGAGCGGTTGAACCTCATCCCCTTCGCGGGAATGACGCGGTTTGGCCTATGCGATCGACCCCGGCAACGCGAAGGCGCCGTGCGCGAAGAGCGGGGAGATGGTCGGCGAGCGTTTCTGACGCGCCCGCCTAGTCGACCACCCAATAGCCGGCCGCGCCGCCCGGCTCATATCCGCGGCGGCAGATCATTTCGCCCTCGCTCGTGAGCTCGGCCCATGCGCCAATCGGCTCGCGCTCCATCATCACGAGCGCTGCGGCGACATCCTCGGCCTCGAACGCGACGCGCTTTTCCATTCCGAACCAGGCATCCTGGTATCGCAGGACAAAAGTGGTCAGCGCGGGCCTGTCAGCCTGTATTTCTGGACGTGGCAGACAGTCGCATTCGCCGTCGTTGGGGCCGCTGGGGTTTTGCTGGGGGAGCTTCATTGGGGGGAGAGCCTTCGGTGGGGGAAACGAAGGGGGCAGTCCCGACGGCTGGCCCAGCCGTGACCGCCGCCGGGGGCGAAATATTGGGTCGGCGATGCGTCTCCTGCGTCACACGGACTTACGGACGGCACCACGAAGGGCGGCACACGACCTCGAAAATATACGGCATATCACTGTCATACCGCCCAGTATCATCAGCGGCCCGTTCGACGGGTCGCCATTTCGAATCGACAAACGACTTGACGATGGCATGGCGCGCCGGGCCGGGGCGCCGCCCGATCCGTGCCCCGGAAATGCGATATAAAGAATTCTTTATATGTGCGTTGACAGATCCCGTCGTTGCGCTATGTTTCAGCTTGTCGAGGTTCTCCGCGCCCGTTGCACGGCGTGGAGCTAAGACGGGAAGCCGGTGCAAAACCGGCGCTGCCCCCGCAACTGTAAGCGGTGAGCGGCGGTCGATACGTGTCACTGGTCCGGCAAGGGACCGGGAAGGCCAGACCGCCGCGTCGATCCGTGAGCCAGGAGACCTGCCTCGTCAGATACGTCCTCCGGCGGGGTGTCCGGTCAGGCCGCATGCATGGCTGCGCCCGACCCTTGCTTTGCGGGCGCACAGTCCCGTGCGTACGCGTCTGCCCGGCGCCTTGCCCCTTGCAAGGTGTTTGAAGAAATGACTGTCAGCGTCGCCACCCTCGGCTTCCCCCGCATCGGCCTTCGCCGCGAGCTCAAATTCGCGCTCGAAAGCTATTGGGCGGGCAAATCGACCCTCGCCGAACTGCAGACCGCCGCATCGGGCCTCCGCGTCGCCAACTGGGCGCGGCAAAAGGCCCTCGGCGCCGACATCCTGCCCTCGAACGACTTTTCGCTCTACGACCATGTCCTCGACACCAGCGCGCTGATCGGCGCGATCCCGCCGCGCTATGACTGGAGCGGCGACACCGTCGATCCCGACCTCTATTTCGCCATGGCGCGCGGTGCCCAGGGACCATCGGCTTGCGGGCACAACCATGACACCACCGCGCAGGAAATGACCAAATGGTTCGACACCAACTATCATTTCATGGTCCCCGAACTCACCGCGGGGCAGACCTTCCGGATCGCCTCGACCAAGATCTTCGACGAATTTGAGGAAGCGAAAGCGGTGGGTTACCCGACGCGTCCCGTCCTCCTCGGCCCCGTCTCCTACCTGATGCTCGCCAAGGGCAAGGCGGTCGAACCCCTCGCGCTGCTGCCACAGCTCCTCGACACCTATGCCGACATCCTCGCCCGCTTGGCCAAGGCCGGCGCCGAATGGGTGCAGATCGACGAACCCTGCCTCGTCCTCGACCTCAGCGCCGAACAGCGGACCGCGTTCGAGCGCACCTACGCCCGCCTCGCCACGCGCGGGCCCAAGCTGATGCTCACCACCTACTTTGGCGGCCTCGGCGACAATCTCGATCTCGTCGCCGACCTCCCGGTCCACGGCCTCCATCTCGACCTCGTCCGCGCCCCCGACCAGCTTGCACCCGTGCTCGCGAAGCTCCAGCCGCACGTCCTGCTCTCGCTCGGCGTTATCGACGGCCGCAACATCTGGCGCGCCAACCTCCCCGACCTCTACTGGCGCCTCAAGGAACTGGCGGGCAAACGCGACCTCATCCTCGCCCCGTCCTGCTCACTCCTCCACACCCCCGTCGACCTCGCGCTCGAAACCTCGCTCGACCCCGAAATCGCCCAATGGCTGGGCTTCGCGGTGCAAAAGATCGAGGAACTTGCCACGCTCGCCAAGGCGCTCAACGAAGGCGAGGACGCGAGCTTCGCCGCCTTCTCGGCCTCGCGCATCGCCGCGGTCGCACGCCAAACTTCGCCGAAGATACACAACGCCGCGGTCGCCGCCCGCCTCGCCGCGCTCGACGAAGCCGCAGCCCGCCGCGCTTCGCCCTTCGCCGCACGCCGCGACGCGCAGAAAAAGCGTCTCGCCCTCCCCGCCTACCCCACCACGACGATCGGCAGCTTCCCGCAGACCCCCGAGGTCCGCAAGGCGCGCGCCGCGCATATCAAGGGCGAGATCGACGATGCCGCCTACGACCAGTATCTCCGCGTCGAAACGCGCGCCGCGGTCAAATGGCAGGAGGAAATCGGCCTCGACGTCCTCGTTCACGGCGAGTTCGAGCGCAACGACATGGTGCAATATTTCGGCGAGCAACTCGCCGGCTTCGCCTTCACCCGCGCCGGCTGGGTGCAAAGCTATGGCTCGCGCTGCGTCCGGCCGCCGATCCTCTACGGCGACGTCTCGCGCCCCGCGGCGATGACCGTTGGCTGGTGGCGCTATGCGCAGGACCAGACCGACCGGCCGATGAAGGGGATGCTCACCGGCCCCGTCACCATCCTCAACTGGTCCTTCGTCCGCGACGACCAGCCGCGCGAGACGAGCTGCCGCCAGATCGCGCTCGCGATCCGCGACGAGGTGCGGGACCTTGAAGCCGCCGGCGCCGCGATCATCCAGATCGACGAAGCCGCGCTGCGCGAGGGCCTCCCCCTCCGCCGCTCCGAGTGGCAGCATTATCTCGACTGGGCGGTCGAAAGCTTCCGCATCACGGCGAGCGGTGTCCGCGACGACACGCAGATCCACACGCATATGTGCTATTCGGAGTTCAACGATATCATCCGCGCGATCGGCGCGATGGACGCCGACGTCATCTCGATCGAGACCGCGCGGTCGCAGATGGAGCTGCTCGATGCCTTCACCACTTACGCCTATCCGAACGAGGTCGGCCCCGGCGTCTATGACATCCACAGCCCGCGCATCCCCGCGGAGCGCGAGATGACCGACCTCCTCACGCTCGCGGGCAAGCATCTGCCGCCGCAACAGATCTGGGTGAACCCCGACTGCGGGCTCAAGACGCGCAAATGGGACGAGGTTCGCCCGGCGCTGACCGCCATGGTCGCCGCCGCGCAGGCGATGCGCATCCGGGGCGCCTATAATGCAAACTGAGCCGACCATGCCGACCGGCCAACCCGCGGTGCGCGTCACCGCGATGCCCGCCAACGCCAATGTCTATGGCGACATTTTCGGCGGCTGGTTGATGGCGCAAATGGACCTCGCGGCGTCGTCGGTGGCCTCGCGCCACGCACGCGGCCGCGCGGTGACGATCTCGGTGGAAGGCATGTCCTTCCACCGCCCCGTCTTCGTCGGTGACGAGGTCTCGGTGTTCGGCCGGCTGGTAAAGGTCGGCCGTACCTCGATGCACGTCGAGGTCGAAGCCTGGGCGCGCGATCGTCACGCGGACGAGGATAACAAGGTCACGCAGGCGATCTTCATCTTCGTCGCGGTCGGCCCCGACCGCCGCCCGCGCGCCGTGCGTCCGCTCGCCGGGGAGATCGCCTAGACTAAAGCGCCGCCGGGGAGCCATTCCCCGGCGGCGCCTTACAATGTCCCCGCGGCGCCCCCATATAAGCGTTATCGCGGCAAGCGTTCTTCGTAGGCCGCCGCGACTGAGAGACTTGCGCGCTCCCGCTTACAAGGAGGAGCCGCGCGCCATGAATTCCGAAACGAGTCCCGCCGACCCGACTATCACCGACGAGACCGCGGCCCCCGCCAAGACGCGATCGAACAGCTTCTTCCGCCCAAGGCGTACTGCGCTGCCCCGCGACGACGCGCGGCGACAGGGCGATATCAGCCAGCTTGCCTTTCTGACGATGGGCGGGCGCGATCCCGCAATCGCCTTCCTCAACACCGAAAACGCCGAACTCGGCGGCCGCCCGCTCGCCGTCGCGACCGCCAGCGACACCGGCTATGAACAGGTCGCCACCGCGATCCGCGCCTGGGCGCGCGATCCGGGCTTCGAATGAGCCGCGCGATGAACCTGACGCTCCCCGAAGCCGAGGTGAAGCGAATCTGCCTGTCGCAGGGCGTCAGCATCAGCGCGATCGAGCCGCTGCAATCGGGCGGCACCCGCCTCGTCTGCACCACGCCCGCCGGCGCCGAGGAAATGCGCCTGTGCTTCCGCAGTCACATCATCGACGGCGCGGTCACCCGCCATCGCTTCTACCGCCCGCCAGGCGCGCAAGGGGGATATTAGCCCCGGCGCCGACGACGCAGCATCAGCCCCGCAACCCCCAGCCCGAACAGGCCGACCATTCCCGGCTCGGGGATCGGCGTTGCGCCTCCGCCGGTCGAGCTGTCGCCTCCGCTTGAGCTGCTGCCCGACGGCGAGGTCGCATAACCGCCCTTGAACGTGCCGATATGCATCTCGCCATTCTGCTTGAGGTTGCCGAACACCGCCGACCCCTGGATGTAATTGCGCGTTTCGGCATCGGCGAGCGGCGCGAGCACCGATCCGCCCCACGCGGTGGTCAGCTTGAGAGCCTCGGCCTCGGGAAAATTCCAGATCACCCGTTCACCCAGATTGTTGGTGCCGCCGAGGAAATTGTCGTTGAGGTTGATCGACCGGCCGCTGACGTTGACGATCGCGGTGTCGGCGCCGTTCAGGTTGAACTGGATCTCGCCGATCTTGTCGAGGTCGGCCGCGGTGATGTTGAACACGGCCAGCCCTTGCGCATTCGGCTGCGCGGTAAAGGTGCCGCGATTGCCCTGCACCGTCAGCTGGCTGTTCGATTTGAGCGTGCCCATCTCGAATGACAGGCTGCCCATGCTGCTCTTCAGTTCGGCCTTGTTCTGCTGCAGCCCCAGCCCGAATGCCGGGTTGCTCGCGTCGAGGTTCGAAATGACGGTGTTCTGGTTGACGTTGGTGTTGCTGATCGTCCCGCCGACCTTCACCGTCTGGTTCGGACCATTGAGGTTGAAGCCGCTCGACACATTGCCGCCGATCACCGCGCCCGACCCGTTGTTGAGATTCTTGTGACTGCCCGTGACATTGCCGACGACGGTCAGCCCCGGCTGCCCGTTCGGCGAGGTGGTCGCGCGGATGCCATAGTTCGATGAATTGCCGCTGAGATTGCCGCCGACGAAAGTCCGCCCCTCGACCTCGGACGAGGATTCGAGGTTGCCGAGCACGACGAGGTTCCACTCGCGCAGCGCGTCGATCCCGGTGATCGCCTTGCTTTGCGCAAGAGTGGGCGGCGTCAACACAATCGCTACGATCGCGGCGGGGAGCAGGGTGCGGATCGGAAGGGCCACGCGTATATCGTCCAGTTTTCAATGAGAAGGCGCGGGCGCCCATAGGGCGTTCGTCGTCGGCTTTACACCGAAGTGCGACGGACCGTTGTCCCGTTCCAGTACAGCAGCGCGATACTGTCGCGCTGCCGTGCCAAAATCGCGGCGGATGCGGCCTTAACCGACGGAGAGAAAGCCGGTCACGGTCAAACGCCCCGCGCCAGGTTCGGGCGGCAGCGCATTATCGGCCGAAATCGCGCCGCTATGGAGGTTCCAGCTGCGATAGAGCAGCGCACGATTATAGCGCGCCGGCTCGGTGCGGATGCATTCGAACAGCGGTGTATCTCCCAGCACATATTCGGGCGGCGGCACCCCGCCGTGACGCATTTCGATGTCGAGGTGCCGAAAGAACAGGTCGCGCCGCGTTTCATCGACCGTTTCGAATCCCGTCGAGCGGTGGCGGAAGAAGGCGGTGCCATCGCCGTCTCCGAGCGAAAGATAGTGGACAAGCGCGATGCGATCCTCGGTGAAGGCGTCGATATGCGGCAGACGCTGCGCGATGGTCAGTTCGCCCGCCGGCGTCGAGACGATCGAAAAGCTCGCATCGACCACGGTGACCGGCCCGGTCCGCCCGAATGCTTTAGCGGCGGCGGCCGCAATGACCGGGAGCTGCGTCGCGAGATAGGCGGCGGGTAACGCCGCCCGCACCCCCGGAAAATGGTTGAGCGCCGGGCTAAAATCGGCAGCCTGTGCGAAACTCCGCAAGTCATCGGGATCGGGCGCGAAATCATCGAGGATGACGAGCGGCTGTGCCTCGGTCCCGATCGTCTCGATACGAACCGACGTCATTCGGTGCATGCTGCGGCGCGCGCCAGCAGAAAGTCGCGCTCGCGCTCGTTACGCGACAGCGCCGCCGCCGCCTCGAACTGTGCCCGTGCTTCGCCCGGCCGCCCGGCGCGAAACAGGAAGTCGCCGCGCGCGGCAGGAAGCGGCGCATAATTGCGCAGCGCCGCCGCATCGGCGATCGCGTCGACCAGCCGCAATCCGGCCTCCGGGCCGAACGCCATGCTATGCGCGACTGCCCGATTGAGCTCGACCACTGGCGACGGCATCACCTGCGCCAGCCGGTCGTAGAGGCCGGCAATGCGCTGCCAGTCGGTTGCTTCCGCCGAACGCGCCCGGGCATGGCACGCCGCAAGCGCCGCCTGCAATACATAGGGTCCGCCCGCTCCACCCAGTTCCTCGGCCCGATCGAGCGCATTCAATCCGCGGCGGATGAGCAGCTGGTCCCACCGTGCCCGGTTCTGTTCGGTCAGTGGCACGAACCGCCCATCGGGTCCCGCCCGCGCCGTCAGCCGCGACGCCTGAATTTCCATCAGTGCGAGCAAGCCCAGCACCTCGGGCTGTTCGGGCATCAACCCGGCCAAAATGCGCCCTAGTCGCTGCGCCTCACCGCACAGCGGCGGACGGACGAGAGAAGCCCCCATGGTGGCCGCATAGCCTTCGTTGAAGATCAAATAGACGACCTCGAGCACCGACCCCAACCGCGCCTGAAGCTCGGCCCCGCGCGGCACCTCGAAAGCGACTCCCGCCTTGGCGATCGCCTTTTTGGCGCGCGTGATACGCGCTGCGATGGCGGCTTCGTTCGACAAGAAAGCCCGGGCGATCTCCTCGACCGTCAACCCGCCAACCAGCCGCAGCGTCAACGCGGCGCGCGCCTCGGGCGAAATCACGGGATGACAGGCGGCGAAGATCAACCCGAGCAGTTCGTCGCCGAGCGGATCGTCGAGCGCCGCCTCGACGGCCTCCGCGCTCATATCGCGCTCCTCATCGAGTTCACGGGCGATTTCGGCATGTTTCCGCTCCCGCATCGCATGGTGCCGCACCCCGTCGATCACCCGCCGTTTCGCCGCCGCGGTCAGCCAGGCGCCCGGATTATCGGGCACTCCCGACTTCGGCCATTCGGTCAGCGCGATCAGCAGCGCCTCCTGCGCCAGTTCCTCGGCCCGGTCGACATCGCGCGTCAGGCGGGCGAACCCGGCGATCAACCGCGCGCGCTCGATCCGGAACACCGCTTCGATCGCCCTGTTGGTCTGCTCTTGGGTTTCGTCGGCTGCCATGCCCGCCTTCTCGGCCAACACGGCCGGGGAGGCAAGCATGGCGGCCCGCACGACTTAATCGCCGCCCAGCTTTTCGCGGAGACGCTGTTCGCGCTCTGCAATCTCGGGCGTCATCGCGTCACCGAAATCCTCCATTTCATAAAAGGGGCGGATTTCGAGTTCGCTCGGCCCGGGCATCGGGTTCGGGCAGCGCTTCGCCCACGCGACCGCCTCGTCCATATCCTTGACCTCCCAGACCCAATAGCCCGCGACAAGTTCGCGGGTCTCGGCAAAGGGTCCGTCGATCACCGTGCGGCTCGCACCGTCGAACGCGATGCGCTTGCCGGCCGACGAAGGTTTCAGCCCATCGCCGTCGACCATCACGCCGGCGTTCACCAGCTCCTCGTTGAACTTGCCCATCGCCTCGAACATTTCGGTCATGTCCTCGGTCGGCGGCAGGCCCTTTTCGCTGTCCTCGGTCGCTTTGACAAAGACCATTACACGCATCGTCCATCTCCTTTTCATCGGGCCAACAGCGGCTCCTGCCAACACGACGAACGAGCCGTCGCCAAATCGACACGAGCGCGAAAAAAAATCAGGCGACCTCCGCCAACGACTGCGGCGTCGAAAAACGCTGCCGATATTCGTGCGGCGACAGGCCGATCAGGCGGTGGAACAATTTGCGGAACGCCGCCGCATCCTCGTAGCCCACGCTCCACGCAATCTGGTCGACCGTCCGTTTCGTGAACTCCAGCAGTTCGCGCGCCTTGCCGACGCGCAGATGCTGGACATATTCGACCGGCGTCATTCCGGTTGCCGCCTTGAAGCGGCGCTGGAAGGTGCGCTCCTCCATCCCCGCCTCGCCCGCCATCTCCGCCACCGCGACCGGTCCGGCGCCCCGCGCCTGCAGCCAGTGCTGCACCTTCAGGATCGCCTCATCGCCGTGCGTCAGCTTCGGCGCAAAGCTCGCATAATGTTTCTGCTCGCGCCCCGACGGATCGATCAGCAGGAAGCGCGCTGTCTCCATCATCACCGTCGGCCCCAGCAGCCGTTCGACTATCCGCAGCCCGAGATCGGTCCACGCCATCAGCCCGCCCGCGGTGACGATGTCGCCATCGTCGATCACCATCCGGTCGGCCTCCATCCGCACGTCGGGAAAGCGGCTGCGGAACTCCTCGGCGAAGAACCAGTGCGTCGTCGCCGGCCGCCCCGCGAGCAACCCCGTCGCCGCCAGCGCAAACGCTCCGCCGCAGTTCGACGCGAGCACCGTGCCCTGCGCATGCCGGTCGAGTAGCCAGCGCGCATAGGGCTCGACCTCGCCCGGTTCGAGCAGCTTATGCAGACTGCCCGGCGCGATCAGCACCGTGGGCGAATTGGCGGCCGCCTCGTCCGGGTGGCTGTCGTACGAGCGCACGAAGCCTCCCGCTTCCTGCAGCCGCCAATGGCTGACGCGGATCGGGCTGCGGCCATGATCCACCGCAAAGCGCCCCGCGACGTCGAACAGGTCGGTGATCCCGTGGACCATGCCCATCTGGCAATCGGGATAGGTCATCATCCCGACCTCGATCAGCGGCACGGTCATCGCGTCGGGCACCTTCAGCTTCGGCATATCGGCTCCTTTGTCGGAATCGACCCGCATAATGTCGTATCCGCCAATCCCGCGCAAGCGCCGCCCGGCCTATCTCCAGATCACCGGGACGGACACCCCGCCCTTCTCGAAACGAAAGGAACCATATCATGACCACCATCACCACCAAGGACGGCACCAACATCTTCTTCAAGGACTGGGGTCCGAAGGATGCCCAGCCGATCGTCTTCTCGCACGGCTGGCCGCTCAGCGCCGACGCCTGGGACGCCCAGATGGTCTTCTTCGCCAACCAGGGCTTCCGCACCATCGCCCACGACCGCCGCAGCCATGGCCGCTCGGATCAGGTCTGGGACAACAATAATATGGACCAGTACGCCGACGACCTCGCCGAACTGATCGAACAGTTGGGTCTCAAGGATGTCATCCTCGTCGGCCACTCGACCGGCGGCGGCGAAGTCACCCGCTATATCGGCCGTCACGGCACCGCCCGCGTCGCCAAGGTCGCGCTGATCGGGGCGGTCCCCCCGCTGATGCTCAAGACCGAAGCCAATCCGGGCGGCCTGCCGATCGACGTCTTCGACGGCATCCGCAAGGGCACCTTCGACAACCGCCCGCAGTTCTTCAAGGATCTGACTTTGCCCTTCTACGGCTATAATCGCGACGGCGCGGTCGTCTCCGAAGCGGTGCGCGACGACTTTGTGCGGCAGGGCATGAACGGCGGCCTCAAGGGCCTGCTCGACAGCATCCGCGCCTTTTCGGAAAGCGACTTTAACGAGGACCTCAAGAAATTCGACAAGCCGACGCTCGTCCTCCACGGCGACGACGACCAGATCGTGCCGATCGGCGCCGCGGCGCTCTCGACCGTCAAGATCGTCAAGCAAGCGGTGCTCAAGGTCTATGAAGGCGCCGACCACGGCCTCACCGTAACGCATCAGGACCGCTTCAACGCCGACCTTCTCGATTTCATCAACAGCTGATAGGTAAGAGGCGCGGGCCCCCGACCGCGCCTCCTCACCCGTAAAGGAGACGTGTCATGATCCTCGGTTTGACCATTCCGCAATTCACTGCGCTGCATGTCTTGATTAGTTTCGTCGGCATCGGCGCGGGTCTTATCGCCCTCCCCGCCTTCGCGCGCGGCCACATCCTGCCCCGTACCAACGCGATCTTCCTGTGGTTCACTCTGCTTACCAGCCTGACGGGCTTCCTCTTCCCGATCGTCGCCTTCACCCCGGCGCTCGGCACGGGGATCGTCTCGACGCTGGTGCTCGCGGTCGCCTTCTGGGCCTGGTACGGCCGCAAGCTCGCGGGCCGCGCAGCAACCGTCTATGCGGTCAGCGCCACCGCCGCGCTCTACCTCAACCTCTTCGTGCTGGTCGTGCAGTCCTTCCTGAAGGTCCCCGCGCTCAATGCGCTGGCCCCGAACGGCACCGAACCCCCGTTCGCCGCAGCGCAGGGCGCACTCCTCCTTGTCGCAATCCTGTTCGGCACTCTCGCCGTGAAGGCCAGCCGCCGCCCGATCGCCGCCTGACTACCCCGAAAACGACGAAGGGCGGCCTCACGGCCGCCCTTCGTTGCGTCACGGCCGCTTCCGGCCGGAAATGCCGGGGTGGGCGCCGCCCACCCCGCGCATCTTACATACCGTCCAGACCCTTGCTGACCAGAATATTCACCGCAACGCGGCGATTCTGGGCCTTGCCTTCGGGCGTGGTGTTGTCCGCCGCCGGGTCGGCTTCGGCCATCCCGGTCGGGGTCAGCATGCGATAGGGCTTCCAGCCGCACGCCTGCTGAAGATGATTGACGACGCGGCTCGCCCGCTTTTCGCTGAGCACCTGATTGAGTTCCTGGCTGCCCGTCGAATCGGTGTAGCCGACGACCAGCAGCAGGGCGTTGTCCATCCCATCGGCCTGCGATGCCGCGCTGCAGAGGTCGGCTTTCGCCTGCTCGGTCAGCACCGCCTTGCCGGTGTCGAAGTTCACGTTCGTCGTGCCCTTGACGTTATACTGGTCGATATCGCCCACGCGGCTGCGCAGCGCCTCGGTCGCCGCCGTCTGCTCGGCAAAGCGCTGGTCGGTGCCGGTGTGGATCATCGATGCGGTGCGGAGGTCCTTGCTCTTGAGTTGCACCTGGCTTGCCACCAGTCCGCCATCCCACTGCAACGTGTCGATGGTGACGGGCAGGCCGTTGAGCAATTGGGCGGCGCCAAGCTTGTCGCGATCGAGGCCCAGGAAGCCTCCGCTGCTCTTGATCTTGGTGTAGTCGGCGATTGCCACGCTCGTGCTGTTGCCATCGGCGGTCGCGACCTTGATCCGGCCATCGGTGCGCGCCGCGATGATGCCCTCGACCTTGGGTCCCTTGGTCATCTGGTCGGGCGAAGGCAGCGTGCCGACAACGGTCGCCATGACTTCGCCATCGTTCGGGGCTTGCTCTTGGGCAGCTAGGCTGCTCGTTGCAGTGCCCGCCAGCATGGCCAGCATCAATAGCATTTTCGGACTCTTGGAAACGGCGCCCATATACTTCTCCTTCAAAAACTGCCGCCCGCGCAGATGGGCCCGCGTATTCGCGTGGTCCGTTCTGGGACAAGATTACTCGCGGTGAAGTCGAAAGTTGCGCAGGTCGTCGTACGCGCGGTGCGACGAACCGATAAGACCGTGTCGCAAAAGCGTAATTTTTTTATTTTTTAGCTTTGCGAGGGCAGAAATTCAGCGCCCCGCGTCCGTCAACGCGGCGATCATCCGTCACGCCCAATTCGCCCGATACCGGCTTGCGCAACCTTCCGTTTACGTTAAGGTCAGTTGCAAACCGCAACCGGAGAGACTGATTCATGGCCCTTCCCCCGATTTTCGACCGCCTGCGCCTGCCCGTGATCGGCTCGCCGTTGTTCATCGTTTCGGGACCCGAGCTTGTCATCGCGCAGTGCAAGGCGGGCGTCGTCGGCAGCTTCCCGGCGCTCAATGCCCGCCCGCAATCTTTGCTCGACGAATGGCTACACCAGATCACCGAGGAACTCGCCGCGTGGGATCGCGCCAATCCCGACCGCCTGTCAGCACCCTATGCGGTCAACCAGATCGTCCATAAATCGAACGACCGGCTGCTCGACGACATCGCAACATGCGAGAAATGGAAAGTGCCGATCACGATCACCTCGCTCGGCGCGCGCGAGGAGCTTAATCAGGCCGTCCACGGCTGGGGCGGCATCACGTTGCACGACATCATCGACGATCGTTTCGCGCGTAAGGCGATCGAAAAGGGCGCCGACGGCCTCATCCCGGTCGCCGCGGGCGCGGGCGGCCATGCCGGCCGGCAATCGCCCTTCGCGCTGGTGCAGGAAATCCGCGAATGGTTCGACGGCCCGATCGCCTTGTCGGGCGCCATCGGCCACGGCCGCTCGATCCTCGCCGCGCAGGCATGCGGCGCCGACCTCGCCTATATCGGCAGCGCCTTCATCGCCACGACCGAAGCCAATGCCGAAGACACCTACAAGAACGGCATCGTCGAGGGGCGCGCGGGCGACATCGTCTACTCGAACCTCTTCACCGGCGTTCACGGCAATTACCTTCGCCAGTCGATCGTCGCCGCGGGCATGGACCCTGAAAACCTGCCCGAAGGCGATCTCAAGACGATGAATTTCGGCTCGGGCGGCAATACCAAGGTCAAGGCGTGGAAGGATATCTGGGGTTCGGGCCAGGGCATCGGCCCGGTCACCGCGGTGCGCCCGGTCGCCGAATTCGTCGCCGAACTCGAAGCACAATATCTCGCCGCGCGCCGCGAACTCGAAGCGAAGGTCCGGCTTTAAGCCGGTATCGCCGAGCCTTCGGCAATGAAGGCTTTGGGGGCAGTGAGCTGCCTTTCAATCATCCACTTCCGTCATCCCGGGCTTGACCCGGGACCCGCCTTCCTCCCGCTCAACGTTGAAAAGACAAGGCGGGCCCCGGGTCAGGCCCGGGGTGACGACGAATGGCCCGACCGCAACGCGACCGGCTCGCACGCGGGGAGCATCAACCCGTTGCGCCCGAAATGCTGGAGCGCGAAACCCTCGCCATAAAGCTGCTCGAACATCGTCGCCATTTGCGGGCGCTGGAACAGGGCGATGGGGATAAGGTGATGGCGCTGGAACCCGGTTTGCGGCGGCGGCGCGCCCTGCCATCCCCGCGGCGGTATCAAGCGTCGCGGCCGAACTCGACAAGCACCGTCGATCGCTGGCCTCCGCCACTCGCACCCGGCGACAAGTCGATCCATTCGCCCGCCTCCAGCCCGCGCATCGTCCGCGCATGGCGGACCGGGCCGTTGAGCATCATGTCGAGCGCAAGCCGCGACAGCCGCCGAACCATTTCGGCGACGGTCCAGCCGACAGGAATTCGCGCTTCCAGCTCCTGCCCCGCAAATAGCACCAGCCCCCGCGTCCCCATGCTGGCATCGGCGCCATTTTCGCGGCGTCGGAACGCGACGAGGTGAAGCACCGGCGGCATTCCGCTGGCCAGCATTTCGGCGATCGAAGCGCGAAATTGCGGCGCATCCGACCACAGCCGCGCCGGCGACCAGAAAATATGGCTGGCATCGAACAGGTCGATCAGCAGCACCATCATCTTGAAGAATTCACGCATCCGTGTCGGCTGCACGGTCGATGGCCCCGGCGCCGCATCGCGCCTGGGGTCACGCTCGGGGATAAAGACCCAGCACGCCCCGCTCTCGCGCCATCGTCGTGGCAAGCTCGCCGCAAGCAGGCTGGTCGACGGATGGTCGGGATCGGCGAGGTCCAGCGCGGCACCGGCGGCCGGGCCAGCCAGAACCGACACCGCCCCGAACCTCAGGCGGAAACGAGGATCCGCAACGCGCGCGGCGACATCGGCGCCGTCCCCATCGACCCGCTCGGGCCGCAGCCCCATGCGGCGAAGCGCGGCTTCGACGGCCTCGCTCGAACCGCCCTGCATTGCTGCGCCGACGATCAGGGCAAATGGTTCCGGCGGGACCGGCAGGATCAGAGCGTCAGGGTTGCCGACATCCATAGTGTTGCGCGGCCTTTTTTGGGTCGCCCTTGCATCGCAAGACTTGCCCCGATGTACAAACGCTTATTGCCACATGTCGGAATGTTAATCTTGGCCGCGGCTCAGATCGCAACCTGGCTTCCCAGTTCGACGACGCGATTGGTCGGCAGGCGGAAATATTCCATCGCGCTTTCCGAATTGCGAAGCATCCACGCGAACAGCTTTTCGCGCCAGATCGGCATGCCGGGCTTGCTCGCCGCGATCAGCGTCTGCCGCGACAGGAAAAAGCTGGTTTCCAGCATCTTGAACTCGCCGCCGCAGCTCGTCACACGCGTCAGCGCCTCGGGCACGTCGATCGGCTGCATGAAGCCGTAATTGAGCACCAGCCGGTGGAACCCCTGCCCCAGATCCTCGAGCAGGCAGAATTTCTCCTCCTGTACGAACGGCACGTCGGCGATCTTGATCGTCAGCAGGATGATCCGCGCGTGGAGCACCTTATTGTGCTTGAGGTTGTGAAGCAGCGCGTGCGGCACGCCGTCGCTGCTCGATGTCATGAACACCGCGGTGCCCGGCACGCGCGTCGCGCTGTTCGCCGCCGACTTCACGAACACCGGGATCGGCATCGCGCCTTCGGCCATTTCCTGCTGCATCAGCTTGCGTCCGCGCGACCAGGTGGTGAGCAAGGTGAAGATGATCAGGCCGATCGCGAGCGGCACCCAGCCGCCGTCGGGCACCTTGATCAGGTTCGCCCCGAAATAGGCGATGTCGACGATGAAAAAGACCGCGAGCACCGGCAGCGCCTTCCACGCCGGCCATTTCCACAATGTGAAGAGCACGACGCTGAGCAGGCAGGTATCGATGAACATCGCCCCCGTCACCGCGATCCCATAGGCCGCGGCAAGATTGCTCGACGATCCGAAGAAGAGGACGAGGATGATCACCATCACCATCAGCCCCCAATTGACCATCGGGATATAAATCTGTCCCTGCGCCGAAGCGCTCGTATGCTCGACGCGCAGCCGCGGCATGAAGCCGAGCTGGATCGCCTGCTGGGTCAGCGAGAAAGCGCCCGAAATCACCGCCTGGCTGGCGATGATCGTCGCAAGGATCGCAAGGATGACAACGGGCACCTGCCACGCATCGGGCATCATCTGGAAAAAGGGATCGGCGATCAGGTCGCCGCGCGGTCCCATCTCGGCCTCGAGCACCATCGCGCCCTGCCCCATATAGTTCAGCATCAGCGCGGGCAGCACAAACGTCAGCCAGCTGAGCCCGATCGGCCCGCGGCCGAAATGCCCCATGTCGGCATAAAGCGCCTCGGCCCCCGTCACCGCGAGCACGACCGCGCCGAGCGCAATGAAGGCGGTGAAACCGTCGACATAGAAGAAGCGCAGCGCGTTCACCGGGTTCAGTGTCTCGAGGATGATCCCCGGATGATCGACGATATGGATCAGCCCGAGGATCGCGAGCATCGTGAAATAAGCGAGCATGATCGGCCCGAACAGCATCCCGACCTTCGCCGTCCCGCGCGCCTGGATCGCGAACAGCCCGATCAGGATCGTAAGCGCGATCGGCACGATATAGGGCTCGAACCCCTTGTTGACGTAGCTGAGGCCTTCGGTCGCCGAGAGCACCGACATCGCCGGCGTGATCATGCTGTCGCCATAGAAAAGCGCGGTCGCGAACACCCCGAGCAGGATGATCGGCCAGGTCCAGCGCTTCTCGCCCGACGACCGGCTGATCAGCGCGAGCAGCGCGAGGCTGCCCCCTTCGCCCTTGTTGTCCGCGCGCATGATCGTCAGCACATATTTGAAGGTGACGACGAGCATCATCGACCAGAAGACGAGGCTGAGCACGCCATAGATATGCAGCCGGTCGGCCTCGATCGGATGGTGCCCGGCAAAGGTTTCGCGGAACGCGTAGAGCGGGCTGGTCCCGATGTCGCCGAACACGACACCGATCGCGCCGACGGCAAGCTTCAGCTTGCCATCGCTGTGATGTCCATGCCCGTAATGGGCCGTTTCGGCGCCGGCAGTCACGGCGCCCGCGGCGCCGCCCGCCGCCTGTTGCGACTCAGCAGTCATTGCGGGCCTTTAGACGAGCCTGAGCCTTTGTAATAGGTTTCAATTTGGGACGTCCGGCGCCGGCACGCCGGCCGGCGTTTCGGCGGGCAGCTGCGGCCCAAGCGCCTGACGCAATTGCGCCAGCCGCATCTCGAGGTCGGGCCGCCATGGCGCATCGGCGGGGCTGCGCGCGAGCAAATCGCTCCACACCGCCTCGGCGCCTTTCAGGTCGCCGCCCTGCGCCAGCGCCAGCCCGGCGAAGAAGGGCGGCGCCGGATGCGACGGATCGCGCTTCGCCGCCTCGTCGAACGCCAGCGCCGCGGCGGGCGACATCACGCCGCCACCGTGCGCCGCGAGGGCATTGCCGAGTCCGACCCACAAGTCGACATTGTCGGGATAGGTCTCGAGCCCCTTTTCGAGCGTCTTCGCCGCGAGTTCGGTCTTGCCGGTGCGCGCGAAACCGTCGGACATGCCGAGCCACTGCGCCGCGGGTCCAAAGCGTTCAGACATCCCCTGCCGCTGGTCGGTAATCGCCTCGCCGAACCCCTCGGGCTCCTCGGGCGCCGCGACGGGCTTGCCCGGCAGCGACGGATGCCCCTGCAACGCATAGCCCGCGAGGCCCAGCATCACCGCCGCTCCCGCCAACGGCCGCGCCGCGGCGGGCAGCTTGCCAAGCCAGAAGATGCCGCCGATCGTCAGCAGCGCGGCGAGTACGACCCACAGCCAGATCATGCCGCGCCCTCCTCGTCGTCGTTCGCGCCGCGGCGGAAACGGCCAAAGGCCAGCCATCCGCCGAGCGCGAGGAAAAGCAACGGCCCGAGCCAGAGCAGCGCCGTCGCGCCGTCGAACGGCGGATCGTAACTGACCCAATTGCCATAGCGCGCAACGAGCCACGCCTTGATTTCGCCCGGGCTTTCGCCCGCCGCGATCTTGCTGCGCACCTCGTGGCGCATATCGCCCGCGAGCGGCGCATCGCTATCGGCAATCGACTGCCCCTGACAGACGAGGCAGCGCAGCTCTTCCATGAGCGCCTTCGCGCGCGCTTCCTGCGCCGGATCCTTGAGCTGTTGATAGGCATAGGGCGCGGGCGGCAGCCGGTCCTGCGCCGCCAGCGGCAACGCCAACGCCCCGAGCAGGCAGAGAAGCAGGAGCCGGGGCGTCACTTCATCGCCTCGAGTTTCGCGACGATCTCAGGCACCTGATCCGCAAGAATAACGCCCTGAATCTGCTCGCGAATAATCCCCTTGCCGTCGATCAGGAAGGTTTCGGGGACGCCCGACGACCCGAGCGCGATCTGGACGCTGCTCTGCATGTCCGACCCGATGCGGTCGAACGGATTGCCATATTCGCGGAGGAACATCGCGACATCCTCGGGCCGGTCGCGGATCGCGATGCCGTCGATCGGCACCCCCGCCGCCTTCAGCGCCTCGAGCTGCGGCGCCTCGGCCCGGCACGGGATGCACCAGCTCGCGAAGACATTGACCAGCCGCGGCCGCCCGTCGGCGAGCTGGCTGCTCTTCAGACCCTGAACCCCTGCGGTCGCGGGCGGCAGGTCGAACAACGGCATCGGCTTGTCGATCCACTGCGACTGAATCAGCGTCTCAGCAGGCGTCACCAACCGATAGATGAAGGCGCCGAACAACAGCCCCATGATCGCCAGCGGCACAAACAGGACCCAGCGGTTCTTCATGGCGCGAAACGCTCCTGTGATTTGCGGCTGCGCCGCGCGCGCCAGATATTCAGCAATTGGGCGCGGCCGAGCAGCGACAGCGCCGCGCCGATCGCGATCAGCGCGCCGCCGAGCCATATCCACCACACAAGCGGTTTCCACCACAGGCGGATCTGGTAGCGGTCGGCGCTGCCGTCGTCGCTCGTCACCGGCTGGCCGAGCACGGCATAGAGCTGTCCGCCCGGCCGCGTCAGGAGTGCCGCTTCGTTGGTTTCGGTCGGCGCGGTGCCCATCAGTCCCGGAAAGGTGCGCGCTTCGGGCCGCATCGTGAAGCTGCCGCCCGACGATGTCGTCGCAACCAGCGTGCCCTCGATCGCGGTATAATTCGGCCCGGCGATCGGTTTGACGCCGACGAACTTCACCGCGAAATCGCCGACCTTCACCACGTCGCCGGGCGCCGCCGCGACCAGCCGTTCCTTGATGAACGCGCTCTCGGCGCCCATGCCGGCAAGGCACACCGCCACGCCGAAATGCGCGGTGACCATGCCCCATGTCGGCAATGGCGTGCGGCGCAGGTTGCGCCCCCACAAGGGCGCGAGGCTCGCCACCGCGACGACGCCCGCTACCGTCATGCCGAGCAGCGGCAGGATTCCGACCTTGCCGCCGAACAGGACCAGACCGAACAATACCACCGCCCCCGCGAAAATCGCGAGCGGCAGCCGCGACCACAGCCGCTTCCCGTCGTCCTTGCGCCAGCCGAGCAGCGGCCCCGCAACCATCACAAGGCAGAGGATCAGCGCGAGCGGCCCCGCGACCTTGTTATAATAGGGCGGGCCGACCGAAATCTTCTCGCCCATCGCCTCGGCGACGATCGGATAGAGCGTGCCGAGCAGGACGAGCGCGAGGATCGTCGTCAGCAGCAGGTTGTTGATGACGAGCGAGCCTTCGCGGCTGAGCAGCGCGAATTTCTTGCCCTCGGCGACCGCGCCGGCGCGCAGCGCGAACAGCATCAACGCCCCGCCGATATAGATCGCCATCAGCGCGAGCAGGAAGGTCCCGCGCTCGGGATCGACCGCAAAGCTGTGGACGCTCGTCAGCAGCCCCGAGCGGACGATGAAGGTGCCGACCATCGACATCGAAAAACCGATCACGGCGAGCATCACTGTCCACGCGCGCAAGGCATTGCGGGTGGCGGTCACCGCGACCGAGTGCAGCAGCGCCGCGCCCGCAAGCCACGGAATCAGCGAGACATTCTCGACCGGGTCCCAGAACCACCAGCCGCCCCAGCCGAGCTCATAATAGGCCCAGTAACTGCCCGCAGTGATGCCGAGCGTCAGGAAAATCCAGCTGCCGAGCACCCACGGCCGCATCGCGCGAGCGAACGCCGGGCCGATCTCGCGCGTGATCAGCGCGCCAACGGCAAAACTGAAGGCGACCGACAGTCCGACGTAGCCGACATAAAGCGTCGGCGGATGGAAGGCGAGCCCGATGTCCTGGAGCAGCGGGTTGAGCCCCTGCCCGTCGGGCGGCGCCACCGGAAGCCGCTTGAACGGGTTCGATGAGAAGAGAAGAAAGGCAAAGAAACCAAGGCTCAGCGCCGCTTGTGCGGCGAGGGTCGCGACCAGCGTGTCCTCGCGCAGCCGCTTTTCGAAGATCGCGATCAACCCGCCCGACAACGACAGGATCATCAGCCACAGCAGCATCGACCCTTCGTGATTGCCCCACGTCCCCGCGACCTTGAAGATCATCGGTTTCAGACTGTTGCTGTTGCGCGCGACCAGCTCGACCGACATGTCCGATCGCACGAACAGCGCGATCAGCAGGCCAAAGGCGGCCGCGGTCAGCACCCCCTGCGCAACGCTCGCCGGCCGCACGAGGGCCGCCAGATCCTTCGAACCGCCACGCAGGAACAATGTCCCGGCGACGAGCGACAGGCACGCGAGCGCAGCCGCGATCCACAGCAGCGCCAGACCGAGTTCGGCGATCACAACCCAATCTCCGTCACCCCGGCGAAGGCCGGGGTCTCATCGCCGGCGCCCATACGCACCGTCGAGATCCCGGCCTTCGCCGGGATGACGATCAAAGAAAGGTGGATCATACCCCCGCCGGCGCCTTCATATTCTTCGGCATATCGCCCATCTGCGGCGGCATATAACGCTCGTCATGCTTGGCGAGGATGCGGTCGGCGACGAAGGTCCCGTCGGCGCGCATCCGGCCGTCGGCGACCATGCCGCTCTCCTCGCCGAACAGGTCGGGGACGATGCCCTTATATTCGACCGGCACCGACGCCTTGCCGTCGGTCGCGACGAAGCGGATCGTCAGGCCGTCGGCCTGCCGCTCGATGCTGCCCTTCGCGACCATGCCGCCCAGCCGCATCGGCTCGCCGACCGCCGCCTTGCCGCCCTCAATCTCGACCGGCGTACGGAAATAGGCCGCCTCATCGCGCAGCGCGCTCGCTGCGAGCACACCCGCGCCACCGACGCCGCACAGCGCCACCAGCGCCAGAATCAGCCGTTGATGCTTGGCCTTCACTTACGATCCTTTCGCAGCGCGTCGCTGCGCTTCTCGGCCTTTTTCATCGCGCGCCAGCTCGTCCACAGCACCGCGCCGGTCAGCACGACCGTCAGCCCATAGGCCGCGGCGACAAACGCCCATTGCCCGCCCCCGCTGATCACCCCCGTCACGCGTCAAATCCCCTCGTCATCCGCCAGTCGTCGCAATCGCGCCGCGACGCGGTTGTCGGCGATGATCCGCCGCATCCGCATCAAGACGATGGCGCCGAATAGCAACGAAAAGCCGAGCACGGTCAACCCCAGCGGCCACAGCAGCGCCCTGTCGATGCTCGACCCGCCCAGGGTGATGCTCGGCCCCTGATGAAGGCTGTTCCACCACACGACGCTGCGGTTGATGATCGGAATATTGATCGCGCCGACCAGCGCATAGATCGCCGCGCCGCGCGACAACGAACCGCCCTGCCTTTGCCCGTCGTCGCCGCTCGTCAGCGCAATAAAGCCCGCATAGAGAAAGAGCAGGACCAGCATCGAGGTCATCCGCCCGTCCCATTCCCACCAGGTGCCCCAGGTCGGGCGCCCCCAGATCGATCCGGTCGCAAGGCACAGCGCGGTGAACAGCATCCCCGGCACCGCGATCGCGCGCGCCGCGATGCCCGACAGCGGATGCCGCCAAACAAGCTGGATCAGGCCCGCGATCGCGAGCGACGTCCAGCCGCCCATGCCGAGCCACGCCGACGGGACATGGACATAAAGGATGCGTGCGGTTTCGCCTTGCTTGTAATCGCCCGGAACCATCGCGAGCCCGGCCCAGGCACCGCCCAGCACAAGCAACAGCCCGGCACCGAGCAACCACGGCGTCAGCGGCTTGGCAATCGCAAGAAAGCGCGTGGGATTAGCGTAGGCGTGCATCGGATCGCGTCGTCCTTAGGCGAGCCGGAGAAAGCGGTCCAGCAATTTGCCCGGCGCGACCCGGCACGCTGGTGTTGCCGGTGGAGAGCGTGAGGTCAAGCCTTTGGCACGATGTGCTCCCCGGCGAAAGCCGGGGCCCAGATCGAGAGCGCCGCCCTAATATTCTGGGCCCCGGCTTTCGCCGGGGAGCACGTCTCACCTTCAACCCTCCGGTCGCGTCCAGATCCAGCTTCCCGTTACCGCTGCGGCGATCACCGGCACCATCACCCACGGCCAGGGCGAAAAGATCGCGGCGAGGACAATGCTGAACGCAAAGGCGGCCGTCGCCGCGATCTTGCCCTTGCGGCTGATCGCGCCCTTCGCACGCCACGCGTCGATATGGTGCCCGAAATGCGGGTGCGTCAGCAGCCAATTCTCGAGCCGAGGCGACGAACGCGCAAAACAAAAGGCGGCGAGAATCACGAACGGCACCGTCGGCAACAGCGGCACGAACGCGCCAATCGCGCCAAGCCCCAACGACGCCCAGCCCGCGACCAGATAAAAATGCCGTTTCATCGGGGGATGGCTTAGCGGAATCCAAGCCCGGCGCCAGCCCCTACCCTGTTCCCCGGCGAAGGGTGTCGGGAGTCACGTGCCTCCCGACACCCTTCGCCGGGGAACAGCCGCGGAAAATCAACCCCGCCCGATCAGCTTCTGCGCCATCCGGTCGGCCACCGACGCCGCCGGCGTGCCGCTCGCCTTGCTCTCGGCCCAGATTTCGGCGAGCCGGCCGGGGATCAGGTGGATGCGGCTTTCGACTTCCTCGCGGCTGCCCTGCCCCAGATATTCGAGCGCGACGTTGATGATGCCGCCCGCGTTGATCACATAATCGGGGGCATAGACGATGCCGCGATCATGGATGCGCTGGCCGTCGGCCGCGGTCGCGAGCTGGTTGTTCGCGCCGCCCGCGACGATCGGCACACGCAGCTTTTCGATGCTCGCCTCGGTCAGGATCGCGCCAAGCGCGTTCGGGCTCAGCACATCGGCCTCGATCTCCATGATCGCTGCCGAATCGGCCAGCTCAGCGCCGAGTTCGTCGGCGAGTTCCTTCGCCCGCGCCAGATTGACGTCGGCGAGCGTCAGCTTCGCCCCCTCGGCCGCCAGCCGCCGCGCGACGCCGCCGCCGACGCTGCCGACGCCCTGGATCGCGATCCGCACATCCTTGGCGCTGTCGGTCTTCAGCCCTTCGCGAATCGCCGCCTTGATGCCGAGGTAGACGCCGAGCGCGGTCAGCGGGCCGGGGTCGCCGCCCGCCTCGCCGCTCGCCACCGGCAAGCCGCTGACATGCTTGGTGTGCTTCGAAATCTGGACCATGTCGGCGTCGGTGATGCCGACATCTTCGGCGGTGACATAAGCACCCCCGAGCGATTCGACCGCACGGCCGAACGCCGCGAGCAGTTCGGGAGTCTTGGCGGCGCCGTCATCGGCGAGGATCACGCCCTTGCCGCCGCCCATCGGCAGACCCGCCATCGCGTTCTTGTAGCTCATGCCGCGCGACAGGCGCAGCGCGTCGGTGATCGCCGCCGCGCGCTGCGGATAATGCCAGTAACGGACACCGCCCGCGCCGGGGCCGAGGTGGGTCGAGTGGACGGCGATAACCGCCGTCAGCCCGCTGGCGCGATCGCGGAACATGTGGACATGTTCGTGATCGTCGAAATCGGCGAAATCCCAGACAGCGGACATAGACTCATCCTCGCATTAGAAAATTACGTCCAAACGCAATAATCCTATAGGGGCTGAGAGTCACCCCAAAATCCCGCATGTGCGTGAAGATAGAGAAAATGGGGCGACCAACGGGGCTCGAACCCGCGACCTCCGGTACCACAAACCGGCGCTCTAACCAACTGAGCTATGGTCGCCACATAAGCGAAGAGCGGCGCGCGAAGCACCCTCGACAGCGCGCGGCGAATAGGCGTGCATCCCCCCGCTCGTCAAGCATTGTTCGCACGCGCTTCCCTGCTAAAAAGCGCGCCATGGCTGCGAATGATCATGTCGACATGGCGACCTCGGGCGCCGACCGCACCGCCGAGCGGCTCGCCGCCGTCCCCGGCATCCGCCGCGCGCCGACGCCAAAGCTCCAGCAGTTCATGCTGTCCGGCTTTCTCGACGCCGAAACCTGCGCCGCGCTGATCGCGCAGATCGACCGCGACGTGCGGCCCTCGACGATCGCCGATCCGAACGGCGACGACGCCTTTCGCACCAGCACGACGTGCGACCTCGATCACCGCGACCCGATCGTGGTCGCGGTCAACAACCGCCTCCACGACTTGACCGGCATCCCGCGCGAATATGGCGAGCCGATGCAGGGCCAGCGCTACGACGTCGGGCAGGAGTTCAAGGCGCACACCGATTATTTCGATCCGCACGGTGCCGACTGGGAAACCTATTGCGCGATCCCCGGCCAGCGGAGCTGGACGCTGATGATCTACCTCAACGAACCCGCCGCCGGGGGCGCGACGCGCTTTCTCGCGACCGGCAAGATGCATCAGCCCGAGGCGGGCAAGCTGCTCGCGTGGAACAATGTCCACCTCGACGGCACCGCCAACCCCGACACGCTCCACCACGGGATGAAGGTGCGCAAGGGCCGCAAATATATCATCACAAAATGGTTTCGCGAGCGTCCCTGGCCGTGGGCTGAAGGGGAGCTGGCGTAACAAACTGAACCCCGGCGAAAGCCGGGGCCCATACGCGGATGGCGCAGCGCTCCTTGTCTAGCCCCCGGCTTTCGCCGGGGTACAGAGTTTGGATTACTTCACCAACCGATACTGGAAATTCAGCGTCAGCGTGTTGCCGACCTGCCCCGGCTCGACCGGAGTCGCCTTGGCGTCGGCCGCCATCAGGCCGCGCGCATAAGGCATCGGCGGCTGCGGCCCGCCGAAGCTGCCTTCGCTGATCGAGACCAGCTCGACGCCGCGGAAACCCGCGAGACGCGCATAATCCTGCGCCTTCGCCTCGGCCGCCTTGATCGCGCTGCCGCGTGCGCCGACGAGCTGTGCGTCGGGATCCTTCATGCCGAACGACGGGCCGTCGATATTGGTGCCGCCCGCGGCAACGAGCGCGTCGAGCAGCGGACCGATGTCGGCGATCTTCGCCGTCGTCACGCGCACCATGTTGCTCACCTGATACCCCAGGAAGCGCGGGGGCTGGCCGTCACCGCGGTTGTTATAGTCATATTGCGGCGACAGGTTGATGCCGCTCGTCTGGATATCCTCGGCCTTGATCCCGCGCGCCTTCGCGGCGGCGATCAGCTTGTCCATCGCGGCGGCGTTCGCGCGCATCGATTCGACCGCGGTCGGCGCGGTCGTCGTCACGCCGGCACCCACGGTCGCCTGATCGGGACGCGAACGCACTTCCTCACTGACCGAAAAGGTCAGGATCGGGCCCTGGGTCGTTGCTGCGGTCACCGTCGAACCTCCCTGCTGTGCAAGCGCGGGCGTCGCCGCCATCAGCGCCAGTCCGGTTGCCATAACGGCGAACATTTGTTTCGTCATTTCATTCTCCTGTGAACCGGGCTTTCGGTCATCTGTATGTCCGCCCCGTAACGCAGACGGAGCGAACCCGTTCCGGCCTTTGTGCGCAGCGCGCTTGCATGATGCTGAACGTATCGGTAGCGCGCCGTTCATCATGGCAGCTCCCATTCTTTCATACGAAGGCCTCGGCCTTGTGCAGGGCAGCGGCTGGCTGTTCCAGGATCTCGACATTTATGTCGGCGAACGCGACCGTCTCGCGCTCATCGGCCGCAATGGCGCGGGCAAGACGACCTTGCTCAAACTGCTCGCGGGCCAGATCGACGCCGACAAGGGCAAACGCGTGATTGTGCCCGGCACGCATGTCGTGATGCTCGAACAGGAGCCCGATTTTTCGTCGTTCGCGACGCTCATGGATTTCGCCGTCGCCGCGCCGAACGCGCCCGAAGCCTATGAGGTCGCCGCGATCGCCGACCAGCTCGGCATCGACATGAGCCGCACCGCCGCCAGCGCCTCGGGCGGCGAACGCCGCCGCGCCGCGCTCGCCCGCGCGCTCGCGCAGAATCCCGACGTGCTGCTGCTTGACGAGCCGACCAACCATCTCGACCTCGCCGCGATCGACTGGCTCGAAAGCTGGCTCGCGCGCTACACCGGCGCGTTCGTCGCGATCAGCCATGACCGCACCTTCTTGACCCGCCTGACCCGCCAGACCTTGTGGCTCGACCGCGGCAGCATCCGCCGCAAGGAAATCGGCTTTGGCGGGTTCGAGGAATGGAGCGACGCGGTCGCCGCCGAAGAAGCCCGCGCCGCCCAGCGCCTCGATTCGAAACTGCGGCTCGAGGCGCATTGGCTCGAACGCGGCGTCACCGCACGCCGCAAGCGCAATCAGGGGCGTCTCGAAAAGCTCAAGGAAATGCGCGCGACCCGTGCCGCGATGATCGGCGGCCCGGGCGTCGCCAAACTCGGTCTCGCCAACGACGATGTCCGCTCGAAATCGGTGATCGTCGCCGAGGGCGTGTCCAAGAGCTTCGGCGACCGCACGATTATCAAGGGCTTCGATTTCCGCGTCCAGCGCGGCGACCGCATCGGCATCGTCGGGGCCAATGGCGCGGGCAAATCGACCCTGCTCAAGCTGCTCACCGGCGAGATCCAGCCCGACGCGGGCAGCATCACCCTCGCCCCGACGCTCGACGGCATCGTCATCGACCAGCAGCGCAGCCTGATGTCGCCCGACAAAACCGTCCGCGACATCCTCGCCGACGGCGGCGACTGGGTCGAGGTGCGCGGCGTCAAAAAGCATATCCAGGGCTATTTGAAAGAATTCCTCTTCGACCCCGGCGTCGTCGAGGCCAGCGTCGGCGCGCTGTCGGGCGGCGAACGCTCGCGCCTCCTCCTCGCGCGCGAGTTCGCCCGCGAATCGAACCTGCTCGTGCTCGACGAGCCGACCAACGACCTCGATCTCGAAACGCTCGACCTGCTCCAGGAAGTCATCGCCGACTATGCCGGCACCGTGCTCCTCGTCAGCCACGACCGCGACTTCCTCGACCGCACCGTCACCGTCACGCTCGGCCTCGACGGATCGGGCAAGGTCGATATCGTCGCGGGCGGCTATGCCGACTGGGAGGCCAAGCGGGTCAAGCCGAACAGCGTCAAAGCCAAGGCCGCGACCGCCGCCCCGCCGCCCCCGCCGACCGCGCGCAAGAAATTGAGCTACAAGGACCAGCGCGATTACGACCTGCTGCCGAAGCGGATCGAAGAGATTGAGAAGGAGATGGCGGGAATCGAAACCGACCTTTCCGACGGCACCCTGTTCACGCGCGATAACGCGCGGTTCAATGCACTAACGGGGAAGCTCGACAAGCTGCGTGAGGAAAAGGCGGCAGCAGAAGATCGCTGGCTGGCGCTCGCTGAAGAGGTTGAGGCGCTTCAATAGCCTTCCCCCTTGATGGGGGAAGGGTACGCAGCCTTATCGCGAAGCGATTAGGCGAAGTTGGATGGGGGTGATGGCGCGTCCATGCACCATCGCGTCAGGCCGACACCGCACCCCCACCCCTGCGACTAGCCAGCAAGCTGCCAAGTCTCGCTGCCCCCCCCATCAAGGGGGAGGTCATAAACCCGTCCCATAAAACCGCGCCAGCCGATCGAGCGCCAGTCCCAGTACCAGCTTCCCCGACCGCGCCGGCCAGCCCAGCGCCTTTTCCGCGCCGCCGATCCCCTCGCCCGCGCAGATGACGCGCCAGCATATATCGGCCAGCCCCGGCCCCGCGGCATCGAGCGCGGCGTGAAAGCGCCGGTGCGCATCGATCCGCGCCAGCGACGCATCCGACGCCCGCGCGCCGCCGCGGCTTTTTCCCGGCGGCGCGGCGTCCCAGCGCATCGTCACCCGCGCCGACAACCCGGCGCGCTCATAATCGCCGCGCAATCGCTCGCCCGCGCCGAGTTGCGCCGACGTCAACAACCCGCGCGATGCCAGCCAGGCGATCGGGCTTTCGCCGACGTTGACCGTCACATGGCGCATCACCTGCGGCCCCGCCTTGCCCGGGTCGATCCGGTCGTCGGGGTGAAGATGCGTTTCGAGGCGGCGTGCGGTCATGCGATTCTCCTTTGCTGCACGCCGGGCTTGACACTGGAATATTTTGTAGGAAAGAAGAAACCGATTTGGTTATTTGAGGGTTTTGCGATGATCAACAGCATCCGCTCGGTCCGCCGCGCCAAGGGCCTGACGCTCGAGGAGGTCGGCCAGCGCTGCGTTCCGCCGACGACGGCGCAAACGATCGGCCGCCTCGAAACGGGCACGCGCACGCTCTCGCTCGGCTGGATGAACCGCATCGCCGCCGCGCTTGGCGTCGATGCCGCCGAACTCGTCCAGCTGCCGCAGGACACACAGCTCACCATTACCGCACTGCTCGGCGCCGAGGGCGCACAGGCGCCGACGCGTGTCGAACAGGCGCTCACCGCGCGCCCGGGCGAGGATATGGTCGCGGTGCGCGTCACCTCGTCGATCGGCGACTATCGCGCGGGCGACGAAATCTGGTGCCGCCGCATCGAGGGCGACTGGGCCAGCATGCTCAACCGCGACCTGCTTGTGCCTCGTCCCGCCGGCCGTTTCTTTTTCGCGCGCCTGCTCAACGTCGACGGCGAAAAGCTCCACCTGCTGCCGCTCGGCACCGGCCAGCGCCAGCAGGTCGTCAGCAACCCGCCCTGGGCCGCCGTCGCCGTCCGCCTGCTCCGCACGCTCTGAGTGTCCGCCGCTCCGTCCTTGCGCGTCCTGTCGATCGCGACTTTGTTCCCCGACGCGGCACGGCCCAACTTCGGCCTGTTCGTCGAGAAAAGCCTGCATGCGCTCGCGGCGCAGCCGGGGATTGCGCTCACGATCGTCGCGCCGGTCGGCCTGCCGCCCTTCCCGCTCTCACTCCACAAACGCTATCGCGCGCTCCGTAGCCTCCCGCGAAGCGAGGTCTGGAACGGCCTCACCGTCGTCCGCCCGCGCTTCACATTGATCCCGCGCCTCGGAGCAAGATTCAATCCGGCAAAGGTCGCGCGCGCCGTGCTATCCGCGGTGCGCGGCCAGTCCTTCGACGTGATCGACGCGCAATTCTTCTACCCCGACGGGCCCGCCGCGATGCGCGTCGCGGAAACGCTCGGCCTGCCCTTTTCCGCCAAGGCGCGCGGCGCCGACATCAGCCACTTCGGCCATGACCCGGCGACGCAGTCGCAGGTGATCGAAGCGGGCAGGACAGCCGCCGGCCTGCTTGCCGTTTCCGAAGCGATGCGCGGCGACATGGCCGCGATCGGCATCGATCCGGCGAAAATCACCGTCCACTACACCGGCATCGATACCGCGCGCTTTCACCCAGGCGACCGTGCGACCTCGCGCGCAGCGCTAGGCATGGACGCCGCCCCCGCAATCCTCACCGTCGGCGCCCTGATCGAACGCAAGGGGCAGGCGCTCGTCATCGAGGCGCTGCCCGCGCTGCCGGACGTCCATTACTGGCTTGCCGGCGCGGGCGAAGAGGAAGGCCGCTACCGCGCGCTCGCGCAAAAGCTTGGCGTCGCCGCCCGCGTCCACTTCATGGGGGCCGTCGCCAACGCCGACCTGCCGCAGCTTTATCGCGCCGCCGATGCCGTCGTCATGCCGTCGATCAGTGAAGGCCTCGCCAATGCGTGGGTCGAGGCGCTCGCTTGCGGCACGCCGATCGTGATCAGCGACGCGGGCGGCGCCGCCGAGCTGGTCACGTCGCCAATCGCCGGCCGGATCGCCGAGCGCACACCGGGCGCGATTGCCGAAGCCGTACAGGCAATCCTCGGGGCCCCGCCCTCACCGTCCGACGTCGCGGCCAGCCTGGGCGGCCGCTTCGACTGGGACCGCAACGGCCGCGAACTCGCTGCGCACCTCCGCCGCTGCGCAAGTCTCTAGATACGGCAACGCCGGCCCACTCTCAGAGGAGCGGACCGGCGCCGGTTTTGTTACAAAGCTTCGGGCCTCAGACGACCGCGCCGTCGTCCTTCCGCTCGACGCGCTCGCCGCCATCCATCCCGGCGGTCGTGCGCGGAACGAAGCTGTGCGGGCCGACTTTCAGCCACACAAGGATCGGCGTCGACATCAGGATCGACGAATAGGTGCCGACGAAAACGCCGAGCAGGATCGCGGCGGTGAAGCCGAAGATCACGTCGGGACCGAAGATCAGCAGCACGCCGAGCGCGAGCAGCATCGCGACGCTCGTCATCACCGTGCGCGACAGCGTCTCGTTGATGCTGAGGTTCAGCAGCGGGACGATGTCCATCTTGCGATATTTCTTCAGATTCTCGCGAATGCGGTCATACACCACGATCGTGTCGTTCAGCGAATAACCGACGATCGTCAGCAGTGCCGCAACACTGTTCAGGTCGAACTGGATCTGCGTCACCGCGAAGAAACCAAAGGTCAGCGCGACCTCATGGAACAGGCGGCCGAGCGCACCAACGCCGAACTGCCATTCGAAGCGGATCCAGATATAGATCGAGATGCCGAGCATCGCGAGCGCGAGGCTGATCGCACCCGTGCGCAACAATTCTTCGGACACCTTGCCCGACACGGTTTCGACCGAACCCGCCTTCGCGGTCGGGAACGCCTTCTGGATGCCCGCCACCAGCTGTTGCCCCGCGCGTTCGGCGGCGGCCTTGTCGCCGTCGGGCAGCGCGGTGCGGATC
Source organism: Sphingomonadaceae bacterium 3R27C6 (assembly GCA_005503215.1). GTDB lineage: Bacteria > Pseudomonadota > Alphaproteobacteria > Sphingomonadales > Sphingomonadaceae > Sphingopyxis. The sequence continues at coordinate 72,470 of SCNS01000004.1, forward strand.
GACACGGCCTTGTCCGATCCGAACTGCTGGATCGTCGCTTCGCCAAGGCCGATATCGCCGACCTTTTCGCGGATCTCGTCGATCGGCGGCATCGCCTGGGTGAATTCGACGCGGACCGACTGGCCGCCAACGAAATCGATGCCCAGGTTCAACCCCTTCACCGCGACGAGCGCGATCGAGATGATGACCAGGATGATGCTCATCGCGGAGGCGAGCTTGCGCCACCGCAGGAAGTCGATGTTCGTGTCGTCGGGGACGAGTTTCAGCAAGCGCATGATTTCGCTCCCTCCCTTAAATGTTGATGGTCGTCGGGCGCTTGGTGCGCAGCCAATGGGCTACGAACATGCGCGTGACGGTGACGGCGGTGAAAACGCTGGTGACGATGCCGATGGTCAGCACCACGGCAAAGCCCTTGATCGGGCCCGATCCGAACCAGAACATCAGCGACGCCGCGATGACGTTGGTGACGTTCGCGTCGAAAATCGCACGGCTCGCTTCGGAATAACCAAGCTCGACGGCCTGGAAGACCTTACGCCCACGTTTCAATTCTTCGCGTATGCGCTCGTTGATCAGCACGTTCGCGTCGACCGCGGCGCCGATGGTGAGCACGAAGCCCGCGATACCCGGCAAGGTCAGCGTGGCATTAAATCCCGCCATGATTGCGATGATCAGGAAGACGTTGAAGATCAACGCGATACAGGCGTAAACGCCGAACCGGCCGTAAACGACGATCATCAGCACCAGCACCGACACCGTCGCGATGATGCCCGCGATCGCGCCCTTGCGGATCGAGTCCGCACCGAGTTCGGGGGTCACCGTGCGTTCCTCGACCACGGTCATCTTCACCGGCAGCGCGCCCGAGCGCAGCGAAATCGCCAGCGCATTCGCGCTCGCGACGCTGAAGCTGCCAGAAATCTGCGCACTGCCGCCTAGGATCGGCTCGTTGATCGACGGCGCCGACAGCACCTTGCCGTCGAGCACCATCGCGAAGCGCTTGCCGACGCTCTGCGCGGTCACCTTGGCAAAGGTGTTCGACCCGCCCGAATCGAACCGGATCGAAACGACCGGCTGGTTGTTCTGGGGATCATAGCTTTGCTTGGCGTCGATCAGCTGCTCGCCGCTGATCATCACCTGGCGGCGCAGCACTTCGAACGCGGCGCCACTGCCCTCGCCCTCGGCATAGGGGACGATTTCGCTGCCGACGGGAACGCGGCCCGCGGCGGCTTCGGCGGGGTCGGCGTTGGCGTCGACCATGCGGAATTCAAGCCGTGCGGTCTTGCCGATCAGTTCCTTCAGCGCCGCCGGGTCCTGCAGGCCGGGGACCTGCACAACGACGCGGTCGTCGCCTTCGCGGATGATCGTCGGCTCGCGTGTGCCCAGCGCGTTGACGCGCTTGTCGATGATGTCGCGCGCGGTATCCATCGCGTTCGCGACGGCCTGTGCCTGCCCGGCTCCCGTCGGGGTCATCTCGATCCGCGTCGAATCGACGACCGTGATGTTCCAGTCGCGCTGGCCCGTCAGCTGCGCGCCGCGCGTTTCGCTGAACAGCCGCTCGCGCGCTTCGTCGAGCTTCGCGAGATCGCGGACAAGGAAGCTGATCTTGCCGCCCGTGGTCGACAGTTCACCGATCGCGATATCGTCGTCGGGGCCGCTTTCGCCGCGCATCGCGGCGCGCACGGTCTTTTCCATATTCGCCAGCTGCGTCTTGCGCAGGTCGGCGATGTCGGCCTCGAGCAGCAAGTGGCTGCCGCCGGCAAGGTCGAGGCCCAGATTGACCTTCGCCTGCAGAACCGACGGCAGGCTGTCCCGCGTTTTTTCAGGCAGGAAGCTGGGGATGGAAAAAAGGATACCGAGCAGCAGGATGATGCTGATGCCGATGGTCTTCCAGCGCGGGAAATCGAGCATGGTCTAAAGATCCGATAGCAAGAGCGGGCCAGCGAGGAACGCGGGGCCCGCCGCGTCAGTCGTTGGCGGGCTTGCCACCGGGCTGGAGAACGTCGGCGAGGGTCGACTTGACGACCTTGATCTTCACGCCCTGTGCGATTTCGACATCGACGAAATCATCGTCGACGCGCGTGATCTTGCCGACGATGCCGCCGCCGGTCACGACCTGGTCGCGCGGCTTCACCGCCGCGACCTTGGCGCGATGTTCCTTCGCGCGGACCTGCTGCGGGCGGATCAGGAAGAACCAGAACACCGCAAAGATCAGCAGATAGGGGACCAGCATCAGGAAACCGGCAGCCCCGCCGCCCGATCCGGCCGCCTGGGTCAGAAGCAATTGCGTCGACATGAGTGAAAAACTTTCCGTTCGTAAACGCGCCCATTCCCCTTGCGGAACCGGCACGCAAATATGGCGCGGCGCCTATCACGCAGGGAAGCCACGCGCAACCGGTCGCTGCGCCCCTCCCCCTTGGCAAGCGTGGCCGAAATGGGAATGATACCCGCCATATCAACCCCGCCCCGTCAATCGAGGCAATAACGCGCCATCGCCGCTTGCATCGCCCGCCAACCCGCGCTAGGGGCCTCGCCTGCCCTTACGGGGGCCGGTCGGGACGTAGCGCAGCCTGGTAGCGCATCACACTGGGGGTGTGGGGGTCGGAGGTTCGAATCCTCTCGTCCCGACCAATTTAAAACGGACAATCTGACAGCGTGCTGACAGGATCGTGCGCCATCGGCACCCTGGGGCGACGCGCATGTCCGCGCCAGTCGCCGCAGGACCGTCACGATCATCGGCGCGACTTTCCTATTTCAGGCGGCGGAGATCGTGCTTGCCTGAAACCCCGTGCTCGACTGAGATACGGTTATGACATCGAATCGCGAAACCACGACCATCCGCATCGTCGACATGCACACCGCGGGCGAGCCCGTCCGTATCGTCGAGGCCGGATATCCCCCGCTCGCCGGCAACACGATCCTGGAAAAAAGGCGCGATGCCCAGACGCGCTTCGATCATCTGCGCACGATGCTGATGCTCGAACCGCGCGGGCATGACGGCATGTACGGCGTGATCCCGACCGAGCCCTGCGCAGCGGGGGCCGACCTTGCCGTGCTCTTCACGCATCAGGAAGGATACAGCACGATGTGCGGCCACGCGACCATCGCGATCGGCCGCTGGGCGGTCGACACGGGACGCGTCACGCGCGTCGACGGCAAGGCCCGCTTCGGGCTCGAGGCCCCTTGCGGTGTCATCCAGGTCGATGTCGAGACGGACGAAGCCGGCGTCACCCGTGTCGCATTCGAGAGCGTCGAATCTTTTGCGAGCGCGCTCGATCGGACTGTTGAGGTTCCCGGCCTCGGCCCGGTCCGCGTCGACATCGCTTTCGGCGGCGCCTTCTATGCGATCCTGCCCGCGAGCCGCATCGGCCTGTCGCTGATGGAAACGCCGCTGGCAGAGCTCGTACAGGCCGCGACCGCGATCACCGAGGCGATCCGTGCCAACGGACCCATCGTCCATCCGACCGAACCCGATCTCGGCTTTCTCTACGGCACGATCCTGACCGACGATGTGGCGCTTGGCACGCATGGCGGCCAGCCCAGCTACAATCTTTGCATCTTCGCCGATGGACAGATCGACCGCTCGCCGACCGGAAGCGGGGTAACGGCGCGTATCGCGCTCGCCGCCGCGAAGGATGAGATGACAGTGGGGGGCAGCTGCGAAATCCGGGGCGTATCGGGCGAAGGCTTCGTCGGGACACTCGCCGCGATGAACGGAGCCGGACTCGATGCCGTGTCGCGCGTCCGGGTCGCCGGCCAGGCCTGGTATTCGGGGCGCAGCGAGATGATCGCGGAGCCCGGCGACCGCTTCTGTGCGGGCTTCACTCTCCCGCGCCGCCTTGCCGAGCTCGACACGCCGGTGTGACGCAGCGCGTCTGCCGCATTGCTATGCGGCGCCGCTCCATGCTGGCCAAACCGGGCGATCGCACCTAGGAGCGGCCGCATGGAATTCGCCCCCGAAATCTTCGCCTTCCTGATCGGCGTCGCCTTTGTCGCCGGGACGGTCGACGCCATGGCGGGCGGCGGGGGCCTCCTCACCATTCCCGCGTTGATGGCGGTCGGCGTCCCACCGGTCTCGGCGATCGCGACGAACAAGCTGCAAAGCACGATCGGCACCGGCTCGGCCTTCCTGACCTTCTGGCGCGAGGGACATGTCGATCTTCGCCGCTTCGCATGGCCCGCGGCGGGCGCCTTTGCTGGCTCGGTGCTCGGCGCGACTGCGGTACAATATGTCCGCTCCGATTTCCTCGCCGCGCTCGTCCCGCTGCTGCTCATCGCGATGGGGCTCTATTTCCTGCTCGCGCCGCCGATGAGCAGCGTCGATCGCCACGCGCGCGTCGGCCCGCTCGGGCTCACCCTCATCGTTACGGCGCTCGGCTTCTACGACGGCTTCTTCGGCCCGGGCGCGGGCTCGTTCCTGACGCTCACCCTCGTCGCGCTCGGCGGCCTCGGGCTCGTCCGCGCGATCGGCAACGCAAAGTTCCTCAACCTCGCGACCAATGTCGCCGGCCTGCTCGCGATGATCGTCGGCGGTCACGTCCTCTGGCTGCTCGGCCTCTCGATGGCCGCCGCCAATGTCGCGGGCAACCAGCTCGGCGCGCGGCTCGCGATCCGTTTCGGCGGGCGCGGGGTGCGGCCGCTGCTCGTGGTCATGTCCTTCGCCCTGACCGCGAAGCTGCTCGCCGACCCCGCCAACCCGCTCTGGACGCTCTTTTAGGGCTGGCCCTCCTCCGCCGGCGGCGGCGGTTCCGCGCGCGCCTTTTGCTTCGCGGCCAGTTCGGCCTTGTCGACCACGCCGTCGCCGTTCGCATCGAGAAACTTGATAAAGGCATCGACCTTCTCGGGCGAAGCCATCGCCGGATCGCCCTGCTGCTGGGCGCGCATTTCGGCCATCTTGGTGATCTCGGCCTTGTCGAGCTTGCCGTCGCTATTGGCGTCGATCGCCGCAAACATGCGGCCGCCATCCTGCGGCGGCTGGGCGGCAGCGATGCCCGGAACAGCCATGCCGATCGAAGCGGCGATCATCGTCAATTTCTTCATTCCATGTCCTTTGGTCATATCGGCAATAGCGCCGGGACGCCCCGCTGCGGACATGGCAGCTTGCGTATCGCAAAACCATGGCAGCGGCTTCGGCTCGTCACGGTTTCAGCACGACCTTGCCCACCACCTCGCGCCGCTCGAGCATCGCAAAGCCTTTGCGCCAGTCGGCAAGGTCGAGCGAAGCATGGACGTGCGGCCGGATTTTCCCCGCGGCCGCCAGCGCATCGATCGCCGCGACATTCTCCGCGCCACGTTCGGGAAAGCGTCGCCCATATTCGCCCGCGCGCACCCCGACGACCGAAAAGCCCTTGATCAGCGGCATGTTCACCGACACCTCGGCTATGCGCCCCGACGCAAAGCCGACGACAAGCAGGCGCCCGCCGAACGCGATACAGCGCGTCGATTCGTCGAATATGTCGCCCCCGACCGGATCGAAAATCACATCGGCGCCGGTGCCGCCGGTCAGCGCCTTCACCTCGTCGCGAAATCTCGGCCCGGCGGAAATCACCGCATCGGGCGCGTAGAGCCGCGCGATCGCATCGCGCTTTTCCGCGCTGCTCGCCGCCGCGATCACGCGCGCACCCAGCGCCTTCGCCAGATCGACCGTCGCCAGCCCGACGCCGCCCGCGGCGCCATGCACCAGCACCCATTCGCCCGGTTCGACGCGCGCGCAGCGGACGAGCGCGACATAAGCGGTCAGATAAGCAACCGGATAGGCAGCGGCCTCGTCCCAGCTGAGCCGTTCGGGCTTCCGGCGCAGGCTTGCCCCCGGAACGACGGTATATTCGGCCATCGCGCCGAACCGGTTGCCGCCGATCACCGCGTCGCCCGGCGCCCAGCCGTCCACGCCCTCGCCCACCGCATCGACCTCGCCCGCGAATTCCAGCCCGGACACGAACGGCAGGTCGGGCTTCAACTGATAGCCGCCGCCGGTCATCAACAGGTCGGGAAAATTGATCGCCGCCGCGCGCACCCGCACACGAACTTCGCCGGGTCCGGGTAAAGGTATGGGCAAATCCGCAAGCGCCGCCCCCGCATGGTCGGACAGCAATTCGCGTACCTGCAATGCCCGCATGGCGAAAACCCTTTCCTACAATATTCCCATATGGTTCATTTTACCTGTTCAACAAACCACAGGAGCGAATCATGCCAAGACCCGACCCGTCTGCCTGCGATGCAGATATCTTGATCGATGCCGTCATCGACCGCGAAGGACGATATGTAAACCACCCCGCCGACCGCGGTGGCCCGACCTGCTGGGGAATCACCGAGGCGGTCGCGCGTGCGCAGGGCTATGCCGGCGCGATGCGCGACCTGCCGCGCAGCGAGGCCGCCTCGATCTATCGCCGCCTCTATTGGCTGCGCCCCGGCTTCGACAAGGTCGCGCTCCGCGCCTCCAAAATCGCCGCCGAACTGTTCGACACCGGCGTCAATATGGGCACCGGCACCGCGGCGGGTTTCCTCCAGCGCGCGCTCAACGCGCTCAATCGCGCCGCGCGCGACTATCCCGACATCGCGGTCGATCGCGAGGTCGGCCCGCGCACGCTGTCGGCGCTCGACGGTTTCCTGAAAGCGCGCGGCAAGGACGGCGAAACCGTTCTCCTGCGCGCGATGGAGGCGCTGCAAGGCGAACGCTACATCGCGCTCGCCGAATGCCGCCCGAGCCAGGAAGCCTTCCTCTACGGCTGGCTGGCCAATCGCATCGGCGAGCACTGACCCCGCCGACATGTCGATTCCGAGTGAAGTTGTGAGGATTCTCTAGCAAAAAAGGAAAAGGACCATGAGCATTATCGAAGGCCTGATCGGCCCCATCGCCAAGCTGATCGACAAGATCATCCCCGACCCCGAAGCGCGCGACCGCGCCAAGCTTGAGTTGCTCAAGATGGAGGGCAGCCAGGAGATGGAGGCGATCCGCACGCGAATGACCGCGATCGTCGCCGAGGCGAACAGCGCCGATCCGTGGACCAGCCGCGCGCGGCCGAGCTTTCTCTATGTCATGTATGCGCTGCTGCTCTGGGCGATCCCGATGGGCCTGATCGCCGCCGCGCGCCCCGAGATGGCGAAGGGCATCGCCGACGGCATGAACGCCTATCTCGCGGGCATCCCGGAGCCGCTCTACGCGCTCTTCGGGACGGGCTATCTGGGGTACACCGCCGCGCGGGCGTGGGGAAAAGCGAAGAGGGTCGAAGGTTAGGGCTGCCCACCAGTTCCGTTCGTGTCGAGCGAAGTCGAGACACCCATCGGGGTGGTGCCGTACTGACGGGCATCTCGACTTCGCTCGATGCGAGCGGAACGGCGAGTTACTTGGCCGCTTCCACCACTCCCGCCAGATTCGCCAGCGAGCTATTCAGCCCCTCGATATGATCCTTCGCCGAAATCCCCGGCGGCACATGATGCGCGTCGATCGTGACCAGCGTGCCGCCGCCCTGCCGCGACAGATACCAGTGCATCTCCATCGTCCCGGAAAAACGCGGGTCATCGGACTCGAATTCGACCTGCCACACCACCAGCCGCCCGTCGTCGAGTGTCGGAATATAGACTTCCACAATATCGCTGTCGTCGTCGGTCTTGGTCTCGACATCGGCGTCGTCGAAAGTCAGCCGCATCAAAAAGCCGCCACCCGCGCGCAGGTCGACATGCTCGAACGTCCCCGTCGCCCCCTCGGGCGGCAACCATATCGCGAGTTTCGCCGCGCTCGTGAAGGCCGCGAAGACATCGACCAGCGGCGCGGCGATCAGCCGTTCGGCATGATCGATGCGCCGCGTCTTCTTGGTCGGTTTCAAGCGAGCGCGGCTTTGACCGCCGCGACGGCATCGTTCGCCGCGCCGCCGTCGGGTCCGCCGCCCTGCGCCATATCGGGCCGCCCGCCGCCGCCCTGCCCGCCGAGCGCCGCGACCGCGGCCTTGACCAGGTCGACGGCATTATGCGCCACGCCCTCGGTAACTCCGACCGCGACCGAAGCGCGCCCGTCGTTAACCGCAACGAGCATCGCGACGCCGCTGCCGACCTGCTTTTTCAGCCCGTCGACCGTCCCACGCAGATCCTTCGGATCGAGCCCTTCGACGACCTGCGCAAGGAACGCGGTGTCGCCGACCTGCTCGACCGCCGGACCAGCCGCTGCGCCGCCACCGCCGCCCATCGCCAGCGCCTTCTTGGCATCGGCCAGTTCGCGCTCGGCTTTCTTCAGCGCTTCGGCCAGCTGCGCAACGCGTACCGGCACATCGTCGGGCGAGGTCTTCAGCGCCGCCGCCGCCGCCTTCAGCGCCTCGTCGCGGCCGTTCAGCCAGACGCGCGCGGCATCGCCGGTCAACGCCTCGATACGCCGCACGCCCGACGAAACCGCGCTCTCGCTGATGATCTTGAACAGGGCGATGTCGCCGAGCGCCCGCACATGCGTCCCGCCGCAAAGCTCGACCGAATAGCTATGATCGTCCGCCGCACCCATGCTGAGCACGCGCACCTCGTCGCCATATTTTTCGCCGAACAGCGCCAGCGCGCCAGCCGCGACGGCGTCGTCGGGGGTCATCAGCCGCGTCGTCACCGCTTCGTTGCCGCGGATTTGCGCGTTCACATCGGCTTCAACGTCAGCGATCTCTTCGGCGCTCAGCGCCTTGGGATGCGAGAAGTCGAAGCGGAAACGATCCTCGGCGACCAGGCTGCCCTTTTGCGTGACATGCCCGCCGAGACGGTTGCGCAGCGCCGCATGCACAAGGTGCGTTGCGCTATGATTGGCGCGAATGCGGTCACGCCGCGCCGCATCGACCGTCAACTGGACCGTATCGCCGACCTTCAGCGTACCGGCCTCGAGCTTCGCCTGATGCGCATGCAGCCGTCCGAGCGGCTTGCCGGTGTCGCTGACCGAAACCTTGGCGCCTTCGAGCGTCGCGATCGTGCCGGCATCGCCCATCTGGCCGCCGCTCTCGCCATAAAAGGGCGTCTGGTTGGTGAGCACGACCAGCTCGTCGCCCGCCTTGGCTTCGTCGACGGGCACGCCGTCCTTGACGAGCGCGATGACCGTGCCCTCGCCCGCGGTCGCGCCATAGCCGGTGAATTCGGTGCTGCCATTAGCTTCGGCGAGGTCGAACCAGATTTCTTCCGAAGCCTTCTGCCCGCTGCCCTTCCACGCCGCGCGCGCCGCCGCCTTCTGCTGCGCCATCGCCGCGTCGAAACCCGCGCGGTCGACCGCGATGTCCTGCGTGCGCAGCGCATCCTCGGTCAAATCATAAGGGAAGCCGTAAGTGTCATAGAGTTTGAACGCGACGTCGCCGGGCAGCGTCGCGCCCGCACTCATGCCGACGGTCGCCTCGTCGAGCAGCCGCAGCCCCTTGTCGAGCGTCTGGCGGAACTTGGTTTCTTCGCGCTCGAGCGTTTCGGCAATCAGCGGCTGCGCGCGGATCAGTTCGGGATAGGCGGCGCCCATCTCGGCGGTCAGCGACGGCAACAGCCGGTACATCAGCGGATCCTTGGCGCCGAGCAGATGCGCATGACGCATCGCGCGCCGCATGATCCGGCGCAGCACATAGCCGCGGCCTTCGTTCGACGGCAGCACGCCGTCGGCGACAAGGAAGCTCGATGCCCGCAGGTGATCGGCAATCACGCGGTGGCTCGCTTGGCTTCCGCCCTCGGCCGGAACCCCGGTCAGGTCGACCGACGCCGCGATCAGCGCCTTGAAGGTGTCGGTGTCGTAATTGTCGTGGACGCCCTGCAGGACCGCGGCGACGCGCTCGAGCCCCATGCCAGTGTCGATGCTCGGCCGCGGCAGGTCGACGCGGTCGCCGGGGCCGCGCTGGTCATACTGCATGAACACCAGGTTCCAGATTTCGACGAAGCGGTCGCCGTCTTCCTCCGGCGATCCCGGGGGGCCGCCCCAGATATGGTCGCCATGGTCATAGAATATTTCGCTGCACGGTCCGCACGGGCCGGTGTCGCCCATCGACCAGAAATTGTCGCTCGTCGCGATGCGGATGATCCGCTCTTCGGGCAGGCCCGCGATCTTCTTCCACAGGTCGAACGCCTCGTCATCGGTGTGATAGACGGTGACCGTCAGCCTCTCGGGCGCAAGGCCCCAGGTCTTGGTGACCAACGTCCACGCATGATGGATCGCCTGTTCCTTGAAATAGTCGCCGAAGGAGAAATTCCCCAGCATTTCAAAGAAGGTATGATGCCGCGCGGTGAAGCCGACATTGTCGAGATCATTGTGCTTGCCGCCCGCGCGCACGCACTTCTGCGACGAGGCGGCGGTGCTGTACGGGCGCTTTTCCAGCCCGGTGAAGACATTCTTGAACGGCACCATCCCGGCGTTGACGAACATCAACGTCGGGTCGTTGTACGGCACCAGCGGCGCCGAAGGTTCGATATGGTGGCCGGTCCCCGCGAAATAGTCGAGGAACGAGCGGCGAATGTCATTGGTCGATGTCATGCGCGCGAATTAGGGATTTTGCGGCGATGCGACAAGCCGGTTCGTGTCGATGACGATCATCGACGCCGCCGGTCAGAAATTGGTCGCGATCCCCTTGCCCAGATAGCAGGGCAGTTCGCGCAGCACATCGGCCTTGGGCACCCCGTCTTCGATCAGGTGGGCGGGCACTTCGGAGGTGTCGGTGCGCACCACCGTCCAGCCGGCAACCGGGGTCGCGCGGTGGACGACGACATAGCCGCAATCCATCGTCTTGTCCGCGCGATCGCCGCGGAAATCGAAGGCGGCGTAGAGCCCCGGGGGCTGGCCGGCGGGGTCGAGATACCAGCTGAGGCGCAAGATGCGGATCGTGCCGTCCGCCCACAGCCCGGCCCGCTTGCGCTGGTTCATTTCCCATTCGAGCCGCGGGTTCGACGCCTGGAACGACAGCCGCAGCATCGCATAGGCGCTCGCATAATCGCGCTTCGCCAGCGCCATCGTGTACGCGGCGAACCGGTCGATCGCGCCTTCCTCATCGGTTGGAATGGGCGCGAAGGTCACGCCTTCGGGTGCGATGACCTCGCGCTCGACCTCGGGCGCGACCACCGGCGGCGCAGCAAGCGCAGCCGGAGTGGAAAGAATCAGGGCAGCGGCCACCAGCAGGCGGTGGCCACGTCCCTGGCGATCAATAGCCATAATAGGCGCCGCCCTTTTCTCGGGCCCGCCGCCATGCCGGACGATCATGACAGGCGTTCACAAAGGCCGCGAGTTTGGGATAGCGCGGCGCCATGCCCTGCATGATCGCGATTTCGGCGGGGAAGCTCAGCATGATGTCGACGGCCGACAGGCTGTTGCCGTTGAAGTGGCCATTCTCGCCGACGCGGCTTTCCATATAGGCGAAATGCGAATCGAGCTGCTGCGAAATGCGCGGCTCGATCGGCGCGGCGGCTTCGCCAAGGCGCGCGGTATAGATGCGCAGCAGGATCGGGGTCATCGCCGATCCCTCGGCGAAATGCAGCCATTCGAGGTGGCTGATATGCTCATCGGTGCCGCGCTCGGGGACCAGATGCCCGCCGCCGTGCCGCTCGCACAGATATTCGGTGATCGCGCCCGATTCGGTGACGACGCGGCCATTGTCCTCGATCACCGGCGATTTGCCGAGCGGGTGGACCGCGATCAGTTCGGGCGGGGCGAGGTTGGTCACCGGATCGCGATCGTAGAATTTGATCTCGTATGGCGCGCCGATTTCCTCGAGCAGCCACAGGATGCGCTGCGAGCGGCTGTTGTTCAGATGGTGGACGATCAGGGTCATGGCGCTCTCCTAGCGGGCAGTTTGCGGGGTTCCGTTGCGGTCGATCAGCGCGGCGAGTTCGCGAACGAGCTTGGCACCGAGGATCGCGGTGACATCGCCGATGTCACGGCCGGGGTGAAGCTCGACGATGTCGGCGCCGACGATCGGCGCGGACTGCTTGTGCAGCACGGCGAGCATTTCGCGCACCGTCAGTCCGCCGGGCTCGGGATGCGCGACGCCGGGCGCTGCCGACGGGTCGAGCCCGTCGAGGTCGATCGAGATATAAAGCGGCCCATCGAGCACCGGCACCAGATCGGCGGTGAAATCCGCCATCGGGATAATCTCGACCCCGAAGCGCGCGGCCTGTTCGCGGCAATGGCTGTTCAGCGTTCGGATGCCGACCTGCACCAGCCTTTTGGCGTGGCCGGCCTCGCAGATGCGTGCAAAGGGCGAGGCATGGCTGCGCGGGTTGCCCGCGAAATCGTCGTAGAGGTCGGGGTGGGCGTCGAAGTGGAGGATTGTCACCGGCCCGAAACACGTCGCCGCGGCTTCGACGAGCGGGAAGGTCACCGCATGATCGCCGCCGAGTGCGAGCGGAACTTCGCCATCTTCGCGCACAATGGCCAGATAGCGGCGGATGGCCGCGTCGTCGCTCGGCGTGTCTTCGGTCAGCGGGAGGTCGCCGTCGTCGGTAAGCGCGATGTCGGTGCCGATTTCGGGGCCGAGCTCGCTCGCCATATTGCCGCGGTCGCTCCACAGGGCGGCGCGGATCGCGGCGGGGCCGGCGGCGGCACCGCGTTCGAAGCTGCTGTTGATGTCGGTGGGCAGGCCGAAGAGGCGGATCGCGGGCATCCGCCGCTTGTAACCGCTGGCAAGGTCCGCGCAAGGATCAACGGCGGGCGGGCCGACCTGCTTGGGAGAGGGGAGCGCAGGTCAAAGGGGCTGGTGGCCCGCCGCCGTCGGCCGGCCGGTTCGAGCAAGGCGAACCGGCCGGAGGACTATCAATTGTCGTCGTCGCCCTCGTCGTCGGGGCCGGCCATCATTTCTTCGGCCACCGCCTCGGTCCGGCCGCGGATAGCGGTTTCGAGCCGCTCCATCAGTTCGGGATTTTCCTTGAGGAAGGTTTTCGAATTCTCGCGGCCCTGCCCGATGCGGATCGAATCATAGCTGAACCAGGCGCCCGATTTCTCGACGATGCCGGCCTTGACGCCGAGATCGAGAATCTCGCCAATCTTTGAAATGCCCTGACCGTACATGATGTCGAATTCGACCTGCTTGAACGGCGGCGCGACCTTGTTCTTCACCACCTTCACGCGGGTGGTGTTGCCGACGATCTCGTCGCCATTCTTGATCTGGCCGGTGCGGCGGATGTCGAGGCGGACCGAGGCATAGAATTTGAGCGCGTTGCCGCCGGTCGTGGTTTCGGGATTGCCGTACATCACGCCGATTTTCATGCGCAGCTGGTTGATGAAGATCACCATGCAGCGCGAGCGGCTGATCGAGCCGGTGAGCTTGCGCAGCGACTGCGACATCAAACGCGCCTGAAGGCCGACGTGGCTGTCGCCCATCTCGCCTTCGATTTCGGCGCGCGGGACGAGCGCGGCGACCGAGTCGACGACGAGCACGTCGATCGCGTTCGAACGCACGAGCGTGTCGACGATTTCGAGCGCCTGTTCGCCCGTGTCGGGCTGCGACACGATGAGTTCGTCGATGTTGACGCCGAGCTTGCGGGCATAGACGGGGTCGAGCGCATGTTCGGCGTCGACGAAGGCGACGGTGCCGCCGCCCTTCTGTGCCTCGGCGAGCGTGTGCAGCGCGAGCGTGGTCTTACCCGAGCTTTCGGGACCATAGATTTCGATGACGCGGCCGCGCGGCAGGCCGCCGACGCCGAGCGCGATGTCGAGGCCAAGCGAGCCGGTCGAGATCGCCTCGACCTGCATGGCTTCCTTCGAGCCCAATTTCATTACCGAGCCCTTGCCGAACGCGCGATCGATCTGCGCGAGCGCGGCGTCGAGCGCCTTCTGCCTGTCCGTGTTGTTCACTGATTTCCCCGATTCGACGAGTGACAATTGTCCGGCCATGACCGTCCCTTTCCAGCTCTAGAGCGACAGCAGAAGCATCGCAACGCCGGAACTATGTGCCATATTTGTTCTCATGGAACAAGAGTGGAACAAAATTAAATCGCCGTCGGGAAGAAGCGCTCTATTCCGCCGAAAAATCTCCGAGCGCCGCCTCGATATCGCTGATCCGGAACGGCTTGGTGATCAGCTTGCGATGCGCGTGCGCGGCAGGAATGACGTCGCCGCCGCCCGACGTGAAGGCGAAGGGAATGCCGCGTTCGGCGAGCGCGTCTGCAATCGGCCAGCCCTTTTCCTCGCCGAGGTTGATGTCGACGAGCGCCCCGGCCAGCGGCTCGGCCGCGATGAGCGCCAGCGCCTCTTCGTTGCTCGTCGCCTGAGCGGGTTCGGGAAGGTCGAGCGCGTCGAACATATCGGCGAGCATCATGCCGATCAGCACATCGTCCTCGACGAGCAGGATGCGATTATTACTGGCCATTAGACCCCCGATGCGCAGCCTCGTCGAGCGCCGCCGACGTCGCCTCGGCGAGTTGCGCGACCGAGAAGGGTTTCGGCAGGAACGAAACATCGTCGATGTCGATCGACTGGCGGAGCTGCTCCTCGGCATAGCCCGACATGAACAGCACCGGCAGGTCGGGCCGCTTGGCGCGCATCGCACGCACCATCGCGGGGCCATCCATCGTCGGCATCACAACGTCGCTGATGATCAAATCGATCTTCTCCATCTGCGCAAAACGCTCAAGTCCCTCTTCGCCCTGCGAGGCGGTGACGACACTATAACCCGCACGGGTCAATGCGCGTTCCGCGACCGCGCGCACCATATCCTCATCCTCGACGAGCAGGATCGTTCCGGTGCCCCATTGGCTTTTCTTGGGCTTGGCGGGCGGCGGCACCAAAACGGGGGCATCGCCGTCGGCACGGTGGACGGGCAGATAGATGAAGAAACTCGTCCCCTGCCCCGGTTTGCTTTCGGCGAAGATATAGCCCGCCGATTGCTTGATGATCCCGTAGACGGTCGAAAGCCCGAGCCCCGTCCCCTTGCCGACATCCTTCGTCGTGAAGAAGGGTTCGAAAATCTTGGGCAGCACATCGGCGGGAATGCCGGTGCCGGTGTCGCTGACCTTCAGCGCGCAATAATCGGCGGGCGGCATGAACTCATTGCCCATCTGCCGCACATCGGCCGCCGACACCGGATAGGTTTCCATCGTCAGCGTCCCGCCGCCCGGCATCGCGTCGCGCGCATTGACCGCAAGGTTGATGATGACCTGTTCGAGCTGCCCCGGATCGGCGCGCACCGCGCCAAGGCCGCGACCGTGATGCACTGCCAGTTGGACCGTCTCACCGATCAGGCGCTTCAAGAGGTGCGACACTTCGGAAATCACATCGGGCAGTTGCAAGATTTGCGGGCGCAACGTCTGCTGCCGCGAGAAGGCGAGCAACTGCCGCGTCAGGCTGGCGGCGCGATTGGCGTTGCTGCGGATCTGCTGGATATCGTCATAGTCGCTGTCGCCGGGCGTATGGCGCATCAGCATCAGGTCGCACGCGCCGAGAACCGCCGTCAGGATATTGTTGAAGTCGTGCGCGACGCCGCCGGCGAGCTGGCCGACCGCCTGCATCTTCGACGCCTGCGCCACCTGCTGCTTCAGGCGCGATTCCTCGCTCGAATCCTTGAGGCTCAGCAGCACCGCAGCCTCGCCCAGTCCACGCACGCCGACGATCCGCATCGACACGGGATCGCCGCTTTGTCCGGCGAGCCGGATCGACAAGTCGCCGCCGACCTGCTGGCCGCTGCTGTGGCGGCGGATCATGTCGGCGAGCGGCCCTTTGTCTTCGCCAACGACTATGTCGCCCGGATAACGCGGCATCTTGCCTTCGGGAAGGTTAGCCGCCCGAACGAATGCCCGGTTCACATAGAGGAAGCGCCCGTCGCGATCGACCATGGCGAGGCCAAAGGGGAGCAACGAGAGCAGGGTTTCGACATAGGTCTGCGCGGTGCCGCGGTCGGTGGGGCCCATTTCCTCGTCGAGCAGCGCGAGCAGCATCGGCGTGTTGCTGTCGGCGGGCGCGAGCGGGATCTGGATCAGGCGGACCGGCGTCGCGCGGTCGCCTTCGCGCGCGAAATAGAGTGCGCCGGCGTCGTCGAGCCGGATCATCGGCGCGACATCGCGGCCGGCATAATGGACCGCATCATCCTCACCCAGCGCGCGGAGCAGGAAAGCCCGGTTCGCGACGCGGAGGCGCCCCTCGGCACTGACGAGCGCGGCCATCACTCCCGCATGACCGAGCGTGCGGCCTGCAGGACCGTCGAGATGGCGGATAATTTCCGAAACAAGATCGAGCCGTTCGACCGCCGAGAAACGCCAGACGAGATAATCCTCCGACTGCCCCGTGCGCGTCACCTGCGCACGCAGTTGCAGCGGGCCGATCGCAATATCGTCGACGGCCCCTTCGCCGTCGCGCCAGGCGATGCGGCCGGCATTTTTGAGCAGCTCGGCGCCGCGTCCTTCGAGCGGCAGGCCGGGCGGCGTGACGAAGCCGCCCATCCAAGTCCCGAATAGATCGTTCGCGCAGACCATCCGGCCGCCGCGATCGGTTACGGCAATCGCGACATCGTCGTGATTCACCGCCTGACGCAGCATCGTCCAGTCGGGCGCGACCGCCTCGCCCGTCACCGCCGCCGGGAACAGCCGCCGCGCGAGGAGCACCCCGCCCGCGGCAACGGCAAGCCCGGCGAGGAAACCGACCGCCAATATTGCATCGCGCGTCGCCCAGAACAGCAATGCGGCGGACAGCAAAGCCAGCCCGCCGAGCACTGCCTTGTCGACCGGCGACAGGCCCGCGGGGGCCGATAAAGGCCCGGCGGGCCCCGCCCCCCTGATGACATCACCATCAGCGGAGGACAGGCTTTGCGCGGTCAACGGTTATCTTTCTTATTGGTGCATCACCAGATGCGGACGCGGTCTTTCGGCTCGAGATAGAGCTTCTGACCCTGCTTGATCTGATATGCCTTATACCACGGGTCAAGATTGCGCGAGACCCAAGTCCGCTGGATCGAGGGTGAATGCGGATCGGTCGTGATCCGCTGCGACAGATTCTGCTCGCGATAGTTGCGGCGCCACACCTGTGCCCAGCCGAGGAAGAAGCGCTGGTCGCCGGTCAGCCCGTCGATTACGGGTGCTTCCTTGCCGCCAAGCGACTTCTTGTAAGCGTCGTAGGCGATCGTCAGGCCGGCGAGATCGCCGATATTCTCGCCGAGCGTGAAGGTGCCGTCGAGCTTTTCGCCGGGGAGCACTTCATAGGCGTCGTACTGCGCGATCAGTGCCTTGCCCGCGGCCTCGAACGCCGCGACATCGGCCGGGGTCCACCAGTCGGCGAGCTTGCCCGTCTCGTCATACTTCGCGCCCTGGTCGTCGAAGTGATGGCTGATCTCGTGGCCGATCACCGCGCCGATGCCGCCATAATTGACCGCCGCGTCGGCGTGCGGATCGAAGAAGGGCGGCTGCAGGATCGCGGCGGGGAAGACAATCTCGTTCATCCCGAAATTGGCGTAGGCATTCACCGTCATCGGGGTCATGCCCCACTCCCAACGGCGGATCGGCCCGCCGAGGCGGCTGACATTGTCGTCGTGCGCGAACTGGTTGGCGCGCAGCTGGTTACCGAACAGGTCGTCGCCGCGGATTTCGAGCTTGCTATAATCCTTCCAGCGGTCGGGATAGCCAACCTTGGTCGTGAAGTTCGCGAGCTTCTTCTTCGCCTTCACTTTCGTCCCCGGCTGCATCCACGTCAGGTTGCCGATGCGCGTGTCGAGCGCGGCGAGCACATTTTTGACGAGGACATCCATCGCCGCCTTGGTTTCGGGCGGAAAATATTTCGCGACATAGTCCTTGCCGACGGCTTCACCCATATTGTTCGTGGTGAAGTCGACCGCGCGCTTCCAGCGTTCCTGCATCTGCGGCGTGCCCGACAATGCGGTGCCATAGAAGGAGAAGGCTTCCTGCGCGACCGCGTCGGGCAGCACGCCCGAGAAGCCGTCGAGGCTGCGCACGAGCAGCGCGTCGCGGATCACGCCGATCGGCGCGTCGGCGAGCAGCTTGGCCTCGCCGGTGAAGGCGCTCGGCTGCGATACGAGGATCGAATCCTCGTTGACGCCGATGCCGCGAATGAACGCCTGCCAGTCGAAGCCCGGCGCCGCCTTGGCAAGCTCGGCGACCGTCATCTTGTTATAGGCTTTGGTCGCATCGCTGCTGTCGTTCTTGTCCCAGTGGACGGTCGCGACCTGCTTTTCGAAATCGTAGATCGCCTTGGCGCGCGGCGCGGCGTCCTTTTCACCCGCGAGCGTCAGGGCATTTTCGAGGTGCTTGAGGTAGGCCGCCTGCAGCTTCGCGTTGCGCTCGCCGTCCTTCAGGTAGAAGTCGCGGTCGGGCATGCCGATGCCGCCCTGGAACATCGTGTAGATATAGACGTCGGGGTTCTTGTCATCCTGCCCAACGAAGCCCCCGAAGAAATGCTGGATGCCGCTGCGGTCGGCTTCGGCGAGCAGCGCCGCGAGGCCCGGCTTGTCGACCGCGCGAACCTTGTTCAGCCAGGGCTGGATCGGGGCGAGGCCCTTCGCTTCGACGGCCGCCGCATCGAGATAGGACGAATAGGCGCGGCCGATCATGCTGCTGGGATCGCCCTTGGCGACATCGAGGATTTCGCGCGTGCGCGTTTGCGACAGGTCGGCGAGCGCGGTGAACATGCCATAGTTCGACTTGTCGGCCGGGATCTGCGTGTTCTTCGCCCAGGTGCCGTTGGCATAGGCATAGAAATCGTCGCCCGGCTGGGCGGTCTTGTCCATGCCGGTGAGGTCGAAACCGAAATCGCCGATTTCGGGCTTTGCGGTCGTTTCGGCGGCGGGCGCGGTCGCGGCCTTTTCCTTGGCGGTCGCCGGAACGGCGGCAAGCATCAGCGCCCCAAGCGCGGCGGTCGCCATCAGGCGCGAAGAAATATGCAGAGTCATGATATTCCCCAGTTTTCGATATGAAGCGAAAATCCGCGCCGCGCTGGCACGGCGCAGATTAGCGATGCGACAGCTATACGCCTGCTATTTGGGGGTTCAACCGGCCGCGGTGTCGCTGGTCGATGCCTCATGTCGTTGGTCGCGCGCCCGCGCCAGTTTGCGCCGCCAGCGAAGGCGAATCCAATTGTCCCAGAAGATCGAGGCCAAGACATAGCCTATGATCGCCGACACCAGCGAAATGACGAACAGTCCGGCGAGCATCGCGGGCGCGGCGTCCGAAAAGACCCAGCGCGCCCATTCGCCCGCCGACGCGCCATGCTCGATCATCGCCGAAAAGGTCGCGCTGTTGGCATGGAGCCCGAACAGCCAGTCGCCGAGCCACACCGACGCGAGGATGATGAACGGCGTCGTCACCGGGTTCGACAGGAAGGTCATCGCCGCGCCGATCGGGATATTGGCGCGAACGGGCAGCGCGAGCAGCGCGACACCGAGGATCTGGACGCCGGGGATCAGGAAGAAGATGCCGACGAACAGCCCGAGCGCGGTGCCGCGCGGGACCGAGGTGCGGGTGAAGCGCCACAAATGACTGTGCGCGACGCGGTGGGCAAACGGCTTGACGAAGCGGCTCTCGAGCAACTCTTCGCGCGTCGGCGAATTGCGGCGGATCCAGTTCATCACTGCCGCCTTGTCGCGGGGCTTGCTCCCGCTCATCCGCGGTCCTTCATCAACCGCTGCTTGTCGCGCTTCCAGTCGCGTTCCTTGATCGACTCCCGTTTGTCGTGCGCCTTCTTGCCCTTCGCGATCGCCAGTTCGACCTTGGCGCGGCCGCGACTGTTGAAATAGATGGACAGCGGGACAAGCGTCATCCCCTGCCGCGCGACCGCGGCGTGCATCTTGTTGATCTCGCGGCCGCTGAGCAACAGCTTGCGCGGCCGCTTGGGTTCATGATTGTGCCGGTTGCCGTGGCTGAATTCGGGGATATTGCTGTTCACCAGCCACACCTCGTGCCCCTTCACCTCGGCATAACTCTCCGCAATCGTCCCTTCGCCAAAGCGCAGCGACTTGACCTCGGTCCCCTGCAGCGCAATCCCCGCCTCGAACACCTCGTCGATGGCAAAGTCGAACCGCGCGCGCCGGTTCTCGGCGACGACTTTCTTCTTGTCGAATTCAGCGGCGGACTGGGGACGAGCCATTTCGGGACCTAGATTACTCCGGCCGCGGACAGCGCGGCATCGACGGCGGCGCGCGATGCATCGTTCGCCGGGATGATAGGTAGGCGCACTTCGGGCGAAAACCAGTCGTGGATGCGCGACAGCGCATATTTAACCGGCCCCGGCGAGGTGTCGGAAAACATCGCCTTGTGCAGATCGAAGAGCCGGTCGTGCAGCACCAGCGCGTGCGCCCAGTCGCCCGCAGCGCAGGCGGCGGCGAAATCGGCGCAAAGACGCGGCGCAACATTCGCGGTGACCGAGATGCACCCGGCGCCGCCCATCACAGCATGCGGCAGCCAGAGATCGTCGTTGCCGCTGAGTTGGCAGAAATCTGCTCCGGCGCCCGCACGTTGCTCCGTGACACGGGCAAGGTCGCCGCTCGCATCCTTGATCGCGACGACGCTCGGGATTTCGGCGAGCTTGCACATCGTCTCGGCGCTGATGTCGGCGACGGTGCGGCCGGGGACGTTATAGACGACGATCGGCAGGTCGCTGGCGCCTGCGAGCGCCTTGAAATGCGCGATCATCCCGTCCTGGCTCGGCCGGTTATAATAAGGCGCGACGATCAGCGCGGCGGTCGCGCCCGCGGCCTGCGCATGGCGCATATGGCGGATCGCGGTCGCGGTGTCGTTCGACCCGCAGCCCGCGATCACGGGAACGCGTCCCGCAGCGGCCTCGATGCAGCTGTCGATCACCTGATAATGTTCGTCGTAGCCGAGCGTCGGGCTTTCGCCGGTCGTGCCGCATGGGACGAGCGCGCTGGTCCCCTCTTTGATCTGCCAATCGACAAGGCGTGCGAAGGCCGGGGCATCGAACGCCCCATCGCGAAATGGCGTCACCAAAGCGGGAATCGACCCCGAAAACATGCACCGCTCCTTTACAAGAACATGCCTCAGCCGATAGAATCCGGCCAGCGCGCCGCTATTGGACGTCTATTCAGCGCCCCGCAAGGAGTTTGGCGTTAGGGTCCAAATCCAGAGGTGTCGCATTCGAGGTTTGAAGCGATTTTGTTCAGGGCAAGGAAGCGAGGCGCAGGCATATGAGCATATTCCAAGGCTCGCTGACGCAGCCATGGACAAAATCGGTCAAATCCCGAAGGGACGTCGAAATGGCTTCGATCTCGGCCCCGCGCGGCCTTGCAGATGGAACCACCATCGGCGGCGGCCACGCGAAGCCGACACCTTCGCCATTTCGACGCCTCGAACGTGACACCTCTGGATTTGGACCCTACATATGGCCGGTATGATCTCGCTGACCCGTATCTCCCGCCTCGCGCTCGCCGCGGCCCTCCTCATTCCTACCACCGCGCATGCCAGCGAGCTCACTCCCGAACAAATGGCCTGGTATCGCGCGCAGATGGGTCTGGCGGCGACGTCGGGTCCGCCGCCGTCGACGAGTTCGGTCGGCGATGCGGTGATGGAATGGCGACGGCTGACGGCGAATACCGGCGCCTCGTTCGATCAGCTTTCGCGCTTCCTGATGGCGAACAAGGGCTGGCCCGACAGCGAAAAGATGCGCACGCGTGCCGAAAAAGCCATCTCGCTCGACAGCTACGACCCCCAGCGCACCCTCGCCTATTTCCAAACCTACCCGCCGCAGACCGCGAGCGGGCAGCTGCGCTATGCGCTCGCGCTCAACGCGTCGGGCCGCCGCGAGGATGCGGCCGCCGCGGTCCGGCGCGCGTGGACGAGCGGGCCGCTCGACGATTACGAAACGAGCCGCGCGCTCGCCATGTTCCCGGGCGCGATCACCCCTGCCGACCATGACGCGCGCATGGACCGGCTGCTCTGGCTCGGCCAGACCGCCGCGGCAGGCCGCCAGCTCGCCTATACCTCGCCCGACAAGCGCAACATATTCGCGGCACGGCTCGCGATGCGCAACGCCTCGGTCGACGCGGCCTTTCAGGCATCCGCCGCCGAAAGCGCCAACCCGTCGCTGACCCGCACCGACGCGGGCTATATCACCGACAAGGCGACCTGGCTGCGCAAGGCGGGGCGCGTCGGCGAAGCGCGCGCGCTGCTCGCCGCGCCGCGCTCGCTCGCCAAACCGCCGACCGATCCCGAGGAATGGCTGGAAACGCTGCTCACCAACGCGCGGCAGGCGAGCGAAGGCGGCGACAAGACGACCGCTTATAATATCGCGCGCCAACTCGACGACGCCTTCGCGCCCGGAACGGTGATCCGCGAGACCTCGCTTAGCGTGCGCGACGATTATACCTCGCTCGCCTGGCTCGCGGGGCAGCTTGCCTATCGCGACCTGCGTCGTCCCGCCGAGGCGGTGCGCCTCTACCGCGCGTACGGCGAAGCCGCGCGCTCGGCGCAGACGCGCACAAAGGGCTTCTACTGGGCCGGCCGCGCGGCGCTGGCGGCGGGCGACCGCTCGACAGCGAATGCGCATTTCGCCGATGCCGCGCAGCATTACGACCAATATTATGGCCAGTTGTCGCTGGAGCGACTGAACCGTCCGCAGCCCAGGCCGACCCCCGATCCGACCATTCAGGTCAGCAATGACGAACGCCGCGCGTTCGAGGATGACCGGCTGGTGCGCGCCGCGCGCGCGCTCGGCGAGATCGGCGCGTGGCGCGAACAGTCGCAGTTCCTGCGCGCGCTCGCGCAACAGGCGACCTCGCCCGCCGACCATGTCCTCGCGGGCAAGCTGGCGTCGCAGATCGGACGCCCCGACCTTGGCGTGATGATTGGTCGCAGCGCGCAGGCGAACAGTCTCGATGCCGTCGAAGTCTCGGGCTTCCCGACCGTCCGCGTTCCCGCCGGGCATGAAAGCAACTGGACCTTCATCCACGCGATCACGCGGCAGGAAAGCCAGTTCGACCGGCAGGCGATCAGCCACGCCGGCGCGCGCGGGATGATGCAGTTGATGCCGGGCACCGCGCGCGAAGTCGCGGGCAAGCTTGGCATGAGCTATGACATGGGCTCGCTGACCACCGACACCAATTACAATATGATGCTGGGCTCGACCTATTTTCAGCAGATGCTGCGCTATTTCGGCGGCAGCTATCCGCTCGCGGTCGCGGCGTATAATGCCGGTCCGGGCAATGTGAACAAATGGCTGCGCGCCAATGGCGACCCGCGCGGCGGCGGGATCGAGATGGTCGACTGGATCGAGGCGATCCCGATCTTCGAAACGCGCAACTATGTCCAGCGCGTGCTGGAAAATGCCGTCGTCTACGACACGCTGCGCGACGGCAGCGGGTCGCGGCAGCAGGCGCCGCTGAGCTTCTACCTCGGCAAACGCACGCCCGGCTAAATCCGCATGGCGGGGGAGAAGACGAACATCATTTCGCCAGCGGGTTATGCCGCGCTGCGCTCCGAATATGACGTGCTGCTCGGTGACGAGCGGCCGAAGCTCGTCGAGGTGATCAGCTGGGCGGCGGGCAACGGCGACCGCAGCGAAAATGGCGACTATATCTATGGCCGCAAGCGGCTGCGCGAGATCGACCGGCGCCTCTCCTTCCTCGCGCGGCGGATGAAAGCGGCGCGCGTCGTCGACCCCGCCGAGCAGCCCGACAAGAGCCGCATCTGGTTCGGCGCGACCGTCGAACTCGCCGACGACGATGATACGCGGCGCATCGTCACGTTGGTCGGCGACGATGAGGCCGAGGCGGGCGAAGGCCGGATCGGCTGGAACAGCCCCCTCGCCCGCGCGCTGCGCGGCGCGGCGATCGGCGACCTGCGCACCGTGCAGCTGCCTGCGGGGCCCAAGGAATGGGAAGTGATGACGGTCAGCTATCCCGCGGCCTGATTTTCGGTCTTCCTTCTCGCGTTCACCAAACTTCGTTCGATGCGGAACGACCCGTTCCACCGGAAGCAGCCGTCCCAAGGTGAGATAGTTGAATGAAAATAATCTCGCTTCGACTCTTCACAGCGGGCATGAGGAGAGGCTGAATGAAGTGGGGAATGGGCAATGAACAGGGTGCTTTTGGCGATGCTTTCCGTTGCAATGACTAATTCGGCTGTCGCGCAATCCCCTACAATTGAGAAGCCGCGAGGCGCTGCCAAGCTTGATTGGAACGCAAAGCCACGTGCGTTCAGCACCAGCGACTACGAACAGCTATTGTCCTGCACACTTTCCCGGCACCCGAAAGAGACACGGGGATATGCCGAGTATCATTTGCATTGGCGCGACATTCAAACCCCGGAACAGAATGAGCGCGACCCCAACAGCCAATTGTTGACGCCCGCGTTAGACGGCTGCTTGCAAATGGCAGACGGTGAACCATTTCCTTTCTCGCTCGATCGGCTGATCGCCGATTGGGGAAAAGCTCACAGCATGATTGTCGTGGACGCTGCTTCGCTTGCAAGCTGCGCCGCGCGCAACAACAACCTGGCAGCGACCGGTTACGTGGCGGTCGCGAAAGATCCGACCATGAAGGCGAAATCGCTCAACATGATGCAAAGCGCGCTTACAATGCCGCCTTGCAGCCCTGTTAAGCCCTTTTCCGTGAAGCAGAACGAATTGCTTTCGTTGCTCACCAAAGAATTGGCTGCGGCGAACGAACGCGATAATTGAAGACGCTAAGGTAAGCCCGCTCACCACCGCTAAGCCGCCAGCGCCCCGGGCAAGGCTCCGCGCGCCGGCATCGACAGCGGCTCGACGCCGGCTGTCCGAGGAAGAACTCGTCGGCGTGACGAAGGCGAAATAACTACGAAAATAGAAGTGTCAGGGCTGCAACAGGGCCGGAATAATCCAGATCGCGGACAGGACGACGATCACTGCGATCAGCGAAAAGGCCAGAACATAGCGGACATTATGTCCCTTTACCCCGCTGCTCGCCTCGGTCTCGGTTACCTCGACATGGTCATCGACGACTTTCATGGTTCGTCTCCTTTTCTGGTCCGCCTAATACGCGGCCCGGCGCGGAGCGGTTCCCGCGCGGCTTCAGGGAGAGAGGTGCCAGAGGGTCTATAAGCCGGGTTCTGTCTATCCCCTTGCGGGGACTGTGCGATCATTCCTCTAGGCGAACGGTTACCCGAACGCTCAAGCAGTCAACCCGGACGGCTGGGCCGGAATCAGCCCTGGATAAATCCGTACCGTCCCTATTCGACCTTGCTCCCGGTGGGGTTTGCCGTGCCGCGCCTGTTACCAGCCGCGCGGTGCGCTCTTACCGCACCCTTTCACCTTTCGCCGGGCCGAAGCCTTTGGCGGTCTGCTCTCTGTGGCACTTTCCCTGAACCTGGCCGAAGCCCGATCCGCCGGACGTTATCCGGCACCGTGATTTCCGTGGAGCCCGGACTTTCCTCCCCTTTCTTGCGAAAGCGGCGATCGCCCGACCCTCTGGCGAGAGCGAGTATAGCCCTCATCGGGCGCTTTGACGAGGAATCAATTGCCTTCGGGCTGGGGAAGCAGCAGCGCGAGCAGGATCGCGCGGCATTCGCCGTCGATCGTGCCGTCGATCAGTTCGGGGCGAAAGCGCCGCTGGAACGCAACGGTCGCCGCGAACCCGTCGGTCACATCGTAACCGAAGCGCTCAAGCGCGAGCAGGAAGCCCGCGTCGGTCCACAAGGGATCGGTAAGCTTCTTTGTCGGCCGCGGCAGCGCGAGGCGGCGGCGTGCTAGCTCTTCCCACGGAAACAGCTCGCCCGGATCCTGCTTGCGCGTCGGCGCGATGTCCGAATGGCCGATGACATTTCCGCGTGTGACCGAATGCCGGTCCTTGATCTGGTGGACGAGGCGGACGACCGAGGCGACCTGCGGGTCGGGGAACGGCACATAGCCCCATTCATGCCCCGGATTGACGATCTCGATCCCGACGCTCGCCGAATTGATGTCGCTGATGCCGCGCCAGTGCGACTTGCCCGCGTGCCAGGCGCGCTTGTCCTCCGGCACCATCTGGGTGATCTGCCCGTCCTCGCTGACGACATAATGCGCCGACACGCTGGATTCGGGATTGGCAAGCCAATCAATGGCTTCGGTGCCGCTCTTCATACCGGTATAATGCAGCACGATCATCGAGATGGGCAGCGCGCGCTCGTCGAAATTGGGAGACCAGCGTTCGATAAAATCGCTCATGCGCTCGGGGGACCCGTCCTGTGCTTGCCAAGCCGTCGATTGCGCCAGTGGCGCGCAAAAAGCAAGGCAGAGCCTGTCCTAGGGTCAGGACCTAGTAATTGCGCGATCGAGGTTTGAAGCGATTTTGTTCAGTGCGAGGAGGCAAGGCGCAGGAATATGTCGATATTTCCAGACTTGCCGACGACGCAATGGACAAAATCGATCAAATCCCGAAGGGACGCCGAAATGGCTTCGATCTCAGGCCCGCGCGGCCTTGCAGGTAGCGATGCTACCCGCGGCGGCCACCCGGACCCGATATCTTCGCCATTTCGACGCCTCGAACGTGCAATTACTAGGTCCTGACCCTAGGCCGCGGCGGCGCGGCGCCCCTGCTGATCGGCCGGCTCGTACAGGCCGCGCAGGCGCGGGCTCGCGACGAACTGATCGGTCTGGCCGAGCACCGTTTCCCCCGCACCGAGCACGAGGAAGCTTTGCGGCGCCGCCATCGCGCGGAGCCGTGCAAAGGCTTTCTGGCGCATCGGTGCTGAGAAATAGAGCAGCAGGTTGCGGCAGAAGATCAGGTCGGCGGGACTCGCCAGCGGCGGCCGGTCGGTAAGCATATTCTGCACCGAAAAATCGACGCGGCGGCGCAGGTCCGCCTTGGCGAGCCATCCGCCCTCGGTCTGGTCGAACCAGCGCACCATGCGCTGCACCGGCAGGCCGCGCTGGATCTCGAACTGGCTGTAAAGGCCGACGCGCGCGCGCGAAATCGCATGATAGCTGACGTCGGTGCCGACGATATCGACCTGCCAACCCGCCCATTTCGCGCCTTGCTCGGCGATCAGCATTGCCAGCGAATAGGCTTCCTGGCCGGTCGATACGCCGCAATGCCACACGGTCAGCCGGCGGCGCATTTTGTTGATCTCGCGAATCTTCTCAAGCGCGGTCGCAGCTATTTCGTCGAACACACTATATTCGCGGTAAAAATAGGTTTCGTTGTTGAGCATTGCATCGACGGTATCGTCGAGCAGTTGCCGGCTGTTCGAGGTCACCAGCGCCGCGACGAGCGCATCGAGATCGGCGATGCCGTGGCGCTGCATCACGGGTTTAAGCGACATTTCGATCCGCCAGATGCGGTTCGGCGACAGCGTCTGGCCCGTCCGCGATTCGAGCACGCCCATCAGGACGCGGTACGCCGACTCGCTGGCGCTTCCGTCCATCATGGCTTGCGGCGCCCCTGTCCGCGCCCTTGCAGGAAGCTGCCGAGCATCAGCGCGATCGCGTCGGGGTTCAGCGTCGCCGCCGCGAGGCCCGCCTTGGCCACGGCGCCGGGCATGCCCCAGATCACGCAACTTTCGGGCGCCTGCGCGAAAATCGTGCCGCCGGCCTCTTTCAGCCGCGCCGCACCGATCACGCCGTCGCGGCCCATGCCACTGAGGATGACGGCAACCCCGCCCTTGCCATAAATCTCGGCGACCGAATCGAGCATCGGGTCGGCTGAGGGGCAGCAGCCATTGTCGACGACACGGTGATCGAGCGCGATTTCGGCCCTACGCCCATTGGCGACGACAAGCAGATGCGCATCGCCCGGCGCGAGATAGATGCAGCCGCGCTCGAGGGCCATTCCGGCTTCGGCGACGCGGACGCGGCGCGTCGTCATCGTCGCGATCTGCTTGGCGTAAAATTCCATGAAGGCGTCGGGCAGATGCTGGGTCAGCAGAATCGGCGCGCTGATCCTGGGATCGAGGTGCGCGAGGAAATTGGCGAAGGCCGGGATGCCGCCGGTCGATGCCGCGACCGCGATGCATTCGATCGGCTGATCGGTATCGATCGTGAATGCGGCGGGGGCCGGAGCCGGGCGCTCGGCCGCCGGGACCGTCGCAGGAAAGTCGCGTTGATGGCCGAGCGTCATGATCCGCTCGGTCAGCACTTCGGCGAAACGCCCCGAGAAGCTGCCGCGCCCCGGCTTGGCGAGCGTGTCGCTGGCGCCGAGCGCCAACGCGTCGATCGCGGCGGGACCGCCCTCGACGCAGTTCGAGGAGAGGATGAGAACGCGCGCCTTTTCGGCGCGCTCCAATATGTGCGGCAGGGCGTCGATGCCGCTCATCCCGGGCATCTCGATGTCGAGCACGACGACGTCGACGGGCTCGCGCGCCAGATAATCGAGCGCATCATGCGCCGAGGCGACCGAGGCGCAGATCTTGAGCCCGGGCCGCTGGTCGACGATCCGTTCGAGGATGCTGCGAACGACGAGGCTGTCGTCGACGAGCATCACGCGCACGGTGCGGGCGGTTGGCTCGGGATCGGATATCAGGCGTTGTGGACGGGCCACTTAAAAAACCTCAAGCGATGCCGACGAGCTGCAGCTTTCCTTCGAGCGTTTCGCGGTCGAACGGCTTCATGACATATTCGTCCGCGCCGGCTTCGATCGCGGCGCGGATATGGTCGATGCTGTTTTCGGTCGTGCAGAAAACGACGCGCGGGCGTTCTTCGCGCCCATAATCGAGGTCGTTGAACGCGCCGAGGAACTCCATTCCGCTCATCACCGGCATGTTCCAGTCGAGCAGGATGACATCGGGACGATTGGCGCGGCAGAAGGTCAGCGCCTCCTGCCCGTCGGCCGCTTCTTCGACGGCGAAAGACATGCTTTCAAGGATATGGCGCGCGACCTTGCGAATGACTTTGCTGTCATCGACCACCAGACAAGATTTCGACATTCAGTTAACTCCGACCCCCGGGATTTGGGCATGTTTACCGTGAAGGCGTGTGCAGCCCGTTAATAGACGGCCGAATTCATGCGGCTTTTAAGGCCGGCAGCGTGATAAAGTTCGCTGGGTCGACGACGAGCAGCGAACTACCCCGATGTTCGATCATCGCATCGGCGACGCGCGCCCAGCCGGGGAGCAGCTTTCCGGCGATGCGCGTTTCGGCGGCGTCGATGAAACAGACATCCTCGATCTCGTCCGCGAGCAGCGCATAGCCATGCTCGGCGACGTCGACGACGACCACGCGCTGTCCCGGCGCCACCGGCACCGCGGGCAGTCCGATGACGACATGCGGGTCGATGAGGGTGAAGACCCGGCTGCGCAGCGCGAAGAGCCCCGCGACATGCGGCGGCGCGGCGGGCACTTCGACGGGCGTGCCGACGGTTACCACCGAATTGATCGCGCGGCTGCGCAAGGCCACACGCGTGTCGGCGATGCGCGCGATCAGATAGAGTTTATCCATCATGCGCTCTCTCCCCCGACCTGGCGGCGCAGCGCGTCGAGCAGCGCCTGGCGGTCATACCGATAGACGGTTTCGTCTTCAGGCCCCGCGGCCGCGATCGAGGTGCGCAGGCGGATCACCGGCACGCCGTCGCCCGCATGCCCGCAGGACCCGCCTTCTTCGGTGAGGCATAACAGGACATCGGGCGCTTCATCCGACGCGTCGTCGCCCAGGGCGACGCGATAGCCGGCGTTTCGCAGGATCGGGGCGAGGAAATTGCCGCCCCAGCCGTCATGGTCGTCGGCAAGGCGGCAGAGCGGTTGACGCAGCGCCGGTGCGGGTGCGCCCGCGGCATATTGTTCCATCAGCCAGAAGGGATCGATCAGTTCGACCGGCTCGCCGCCGACGAGGACGACGCCTGCGATCAGGCCGGGCGCCGCCGACGGCTGCACGGCGTCGGGCAAGCGGACGATGTCGATCACCTCGGCGATCGGATAGCAGAGCACCGAGCGGCCATCGTAAAGGCGAAGGAGCTTCAGCGTTCCCTCGCCGCCCGGCGGCGCCGCGGCATGGACGGGGAAAATATCGTCGCCGATTTGCGCCCGCACCCTGCCCGCGCTTTCGAACAGCGCCGATGCGGGAACTTCCTCGACGCGTTCGATGACCGGCAGGCGGACGCCGCGGACGCGGCTGTTCATGTCGCGGAACAGCAGCAACTGCACCGCGTTGCGCGCTGCGACGGCCTCGGCTTCGGCCTCGGCCATCCGGTCGTGGCTGCGGCCCGCCTCGCTCGCGTCAATGGCCGCGGTGGCCAGCAGGCCCTGGACATCGAGCAACAGGACGGGGCGGCCGTTGTCGGGCAGCGTCGTGCCGGCATAGAGCCCCGTCGCCATGATCATCGGCGCCGCGGGCTTGATGACGAGTTCCTCATGGTCGTGGATCGCCGCGACGCTCAGCGCATAGCTTTGCCCCTGCCCCGGACGGACGATGACGAGCGCGCGGTCGTCGTTGTCGTCACCCTCGTCGCGCTGGCGGCCCAATATATTTTCAAGGCGAAGGAGCGGAAATTGTTCGCCGCGCACCGTCGCGAGTTCGCCGCCGCCGAGCCGATCGATGCGCACCGTATCGCCGTTTTCGAGCAGGATTTCGCGCACGGCGCCGCGCGGTATCGCGAAATACTGCCCCGCCGCGCGGACCATCAGCCCCGAAATGATCGTCAGCGTCATCGGTACGCGGAGCAGGATCGCGAGCCCGCGCCCCTCTTCGTTGCGCAGTTCGACGATGCCGCCGATCTTTTCGACATTCGCCTTGACGATGTCCATGCCGACGCCGCGGCCGGAGACCGCGGTGATCTTCGCCGCGGTCGAAAAGCCGGGACGGAAGATCAGGTCGAGCTTGTCCTTCGGCGCCAGCGCGCGCGCTTCGGTCGCGGTCAGCAGGCGCGAGGCGATCGCCTTCGCGGTCAGCGCATCGGGCGACAGGCCGCGGCCGTCGTCGCGCACTTCGATTTCGATCTGGTTGCCCGACTGGCGTGCCGAGACCGAGATCGTCGCGGTGATGTCCTTGCCCGCCGCGACGCGGTCCTCGAGCGGCTCGATGCCATGATCGATCGCGTTGCGGACGATATGGATCAGCGGATCGCGGATATTCTCCATCATCTCGCGGTCGAGCTCGACTTCGCCGCCGCTCGTCTGGAAGGCGATCTTCTTGCCCATATCCTTGGCGAGATCGCGGACGATGCGCGGCAGCGGGGCGAAAAGCTTGTCGATCCGCTGCATACGCATCTGACTGACCGACTGGCGCATCCCGGCGATCGAGTCGGAAAGACGATCGAACGACGCGATGACCGACAGGTCGGCGCCCGATTCGCGCAGCATCCGCGCAAATTCATTGCGCGCCAGCACGATGTCGGTGACCCCGGTCATCACGCTGTCGAGCAACGGCAAGGGGACGCGGATCGAGCGCCAGCTTTGCAGTTCGGCGCTGAAATCATCGTCGCGGCGGAGCGGAACACCCGCGACCTCGAACGGCGCATCTTCGGGAATGTCGCCGGCGAGCGCGCCGATGACATCGCGGTCGTCGCCGGCCGGCTCAACGCCGTCCTGGCTCAGCGCCGTGCAAAGGTCGCCCAGCCGGTCGAGGATGCCAAGCACGCCGGTGACGAGCGTGGCGTTCGCCGGGCGGTTGCCGCGCCGCACCTGATCGAGCGCATCCTCGGCGGCATGCGACAAGGCGGTGACGCGCGGCAAAGCCAGAAAGCCCGAGCTGCCCTTGATCGTGTGAACAAGCCGGAAAATGGCGTCGAGCTGCGCGCGGTCGGCGGGGTCCGCCTCCCACGCGACGATGGCCCCGCCGGCTTCGGCAAGGATTTCCGCCGTTTCGGCCAGAAAGTCGTTCAGCAGATCGTCCATCGCGATACCGGTGCGCCCCAAAAACTGAGGTTCGACCATGCCCGACAATGGTTAAGGGAGGCTTTACCCGCGGCCGCGGAGAACGGCTCCGACAAGCAAGGAGGTCGGTGTTTCGCGTGCCAGCATCACCGTGCCGTCATTCTGCCGCGCCACCGCCTGCACCAGCACAGCGGGTGCGGTGCGCGAGGTCATCGGGCTCGCACCCTCGCCTTCGGCAAGGATGCGTTCGACGTCGGCGTCGAGGAAGATGCGCTCGGCCTCGACATGCAGCGCGATCTCGATCCCCTCTCCCTGTTTTTCGCAGCCGACATCAAGCCGGCCGCCGCGCACCAGCGCATCGACGAGGAGAAGCGACAGGTTGAGGATGATCTTCACCGCCGGCTTCGGCAGCGGATCGGTCCCGATCATCCAGTTGAGTTCGATCGCGCGGTCGCCGATGATGCCCTGAATCGCCGACTTCGCCTCGTCCGCCGGGACAAGCTCGCCGAACCCGCCCGCCGAGCCGAACGCCAGGCGGAAGAATTTGAGCTTGTTCGCCGAGGTCCGCGCGCTTTGTTCGAGCAGCTCGAAGCAACGCTCGCGCATCGCCGGGTCTTTCTCGTCGGCGAGCAGTTCGAGGCCGTTGGCGAAGGCGCCAACGGGGCTCAGCAGGTCGTGACACAGGCGCGAGGCCAGCATCGAGGCGAAATCGACGCGATCGTCGGACATGGATGAAAAGGCTCCCCAGCGCAGTGTCCGGACATTTCCGGCATGCGCTGCTCCTAGGACAGGCATGGCGTTAAGGGCAAGCGCGATGCGCCGAAGCGCCCCATCCTTTTCCGTCGTCACCCTGGACTTGATCCGGGGTCCATGCCGCCGCCGCCGAATGGATGCCGGATCAAGTCCGGCATGACGAAGGGGATATGGACGATCCCGTACCCTTGAATTTCGGTGCCCGAAAACCACATTCCCATCAATGCAGGGGGATGACGACATTTTTACCGTGGCGCTGGACGATAGCGCGGCCGGGCTGCGGCTCGACCGGGCGCTCGCCGAAGCGCTGCCCAGCCTGTCGCGCGAACGATTGAAGAGCCTGATCAAGGGCGGCCGCGTCGTTGGCGCCGACGGCAAAATTCTTTGGGATCCCTCGGCAAAAGCTGCCGCGCCCGCGACGATCGAGGTCCGCCTGCCCGCCGCCACGCCCGCGCATAATGTCGCACAGGATATGGGGCTGGTCATCGCCTACGAAGACGAGCATCTGATCGTCATCGACAAGCCCGCGGGCATGGTCGTCCATCCCGCCGCGGGCAATCTCGATGGGACGATGGTCAACGCCTTGCTCCACCATTGTGCGGGGCAATTGTCGGGGATCGGCGGCGTCGCGCGGCCGGGGATCGTCCACCGCATCGACAAGGACACAAGCGGGCTGATCGTCGCCGCGAAGCACGACAAGGCGCACGAGGGCCTCGCGAAGCAATTCGCCGCGCACAGCATCGACCGCCGCTATCTCGCGCTTGCGACCGGGCGGCCGATGCCCGCGAACGGAACGATCGACGCGGCGCTCGGCCGCTCGACGACGAACCGTAAGAAGATGGCGGTGGTCGCCGAAGGGCGCGGCAAGCATGCGATCACCCATTACCGGACGATCGAGCCGCTGAAGAATGCGACCTTGGTCGAGTGCCGGCTGGAAACCGGACGCACGCACCAGGTGCGCGTCCACATGGCGCATATCGGCCATCCGCTGGTCGGCGACCCGGTCTATGGACGCGTCAGAAAGCCTTTGTCGGAGGTGCTGAAAGCGCGGAATTTCGTGCGGCAGGCATTGCACGCGGCCCATTTGGGCTTTATTCATCCGGTGACCGGTAACAACATCGCGCTCGACAGCGAACTCCCAGCCGACATGCGGGAACTGATCGATGAATTGCGCGTTTAGGTTTCGAATGAAAATCTATCTCGACCGCTGGGACCAACCGCGGCATGTTCTGACTCAAGATTCTAAAGGGAAGACGCTCTCCAATGGCTAAAAGCAATGTTCCGGCCACGGTTCCAGCGCTTGGCGGCGAAGCCAGCCTGAATCGCTATCTGGCGGAAATCCGTAAATTCCCCCTGCTGACCCCCGAGCAGGAATATATGCTCGCGCGCCGCTTCCAGGAGCATGGCGACAATGAAGCTGCGGCGCAGCTCGTCACCTCGCACCTCCGCCTCGTCGCGAAGATCGCGATGGGTTACCGCGGCTATGGCCTGCCCGTCAGCGAGCTCATCAGCGAAGGCAATATCGGCCTGATGCAGGGTGTGAAGAAGTTCGACCCCGAACGCGGCTTCCGCCTCGCCACCTATGCGATGTGGTGGATTCGCGCCTCGATCCAGGAATTCATCCTGCGCTCGTGGAGCCTCGTGAAGATGGGGACGACCGCGGCGCAGAAGAAGCTGTTCTTCAACCTTCGCCGGATGAAGAACAACCTCGCGGCGTTCGAGGACGGCGACCTGTCGCCCGAACATCTGACCAAGATCGCGACCGACCTCGGCGTTACCGAGGAAGAGGTCACCAGCATGAACCGCCGCATGTCGATGGGCGGCGACACCTCGCTGAACGTGCCGATGGGCGAAGATGGTGACAGCCAGTGGCAGGATCTGCTCGGCGACGAGGGACCGCTCCAGGATGAACGCGTCGCCGAGGCGCAGGAACGCGACGTGCGCCATTCGCTGCTGAATGAAGCGCTGGAATCGCTCAACGAGCGCGAGCGTCACATCCTGACCGAACGCCGCCTGACCGACGATCCCAAGACGCTCGAAGACCTGAGCCAGGTTTACGACGTCAGCCGCGAACGCGTCCGCCAGATCGAAGTGCGCGCATTCGAAAAGCTGCAGAAAGCGATGCTGAAGCTCGCCGGCGATCGGCGACTGGTGGGCGCCTGATCGGCGCCTGATCGGCGCCCATCCTTTGCGCCCAAGCCGACACGGGAATGCGGCAGCGGCGCGCAAACGTCAGAAGCGGCGCACGAAACCGAAATAAAGTTCGATATCCGGGCTATCGCGATTGAGGCCGATGTTGGCACCGACATCCCATTGGCTGTCGGCGTCGGGTTGCCAGCCGGCCGAAAGGCCGGCGAGCGCCTCGGTGGCATGACCGTCGGGGTCGCGGTCGCGGGTCAGCGACACTTCGGCCGCCATCGAGACATCGTCGGACAGGCTGAACCCCACCCCCGCGACCGAGCCATAGGCCATATGCCGGCCCTCGCCGTCGCTATCGACAGCGGCGTCGACGTGCGGGGTGAAGCCAAGCGACAAGGCACCGAGTTCGAAGCTGATCGGCACGAGCATCCCCGCCCCCCAATCGCCCGCGCCGACTCCCTCGCCGCCCAGCGGCAGCGTGGCGTAGGGCATCAGCGCGAGCGAAAACCCCGACCCGTCGGGATTGCGGAGGTTCTGCCGCAACGCGAGCGTCACGTCGCCGGTTCGCGTCCGGCGGGTCACGTCCCCCGTCGCCCGGTCGCGCTCGCGCGCACGGCCGAGCATCGTCCATCCCAGCTGCACCTCCAGCGACGAGGTCAGCCCGGCGCGCAGCAGGGCATCGCCAAAGGTCCAGCTATCGCTCCGACTGTCGGCGGTGCGATCGAGCGTCCAGTCGGCCAGCCCGATCTCGAACAGCAGCGACCCCGGCTCGACCGTGCAGGCGGGTGTACCGAGCCCCGGCCGGTCGGGGCAAAGCTCGCGGCGATCCTCGTTCGCGAAGGCGGGCGCAGCGGCCGTCACGGCGGCGAGCAGCAAGAGGGATCGAAGCGACATGCGGGTCTTTCCTTCACCGGACAGCAGTGTTTTTTACTCCACAAGATCAAGCCCGCTTGCCTCGAAATCGCAAGCGGCTAATTTGCCCGCATGGCAACTCCCTCCCGCGCGAAGAAGCGCACGCTCCCCTGGTATCTGCGGCCGTTCAAATGGCTGTTATGGTTCATTGCCGCCACGATATTGTGGGTGCTGCTCTATGCCGTGGCGCCGCCCCCCGTGACGTTCACGATGCTGGCGGACAGCAACGGGATCACCAAGGACTGGGAAAGTCTCTCGAGTATCGACCGCAACATGGTGCGCGCGGTGATCGCGGCGGAGGACGGCAAATTCTGCAGCCATAACGGGTTCGACCGCGACGCGATCGAGCAGGCGATCGAACGCAACGCCAAGGGCAAGCGCATGCGCGGCGGGTCGACGGTCAGCCAGCAGACCGCGAAAAATGTCTTCCTGTGGCAAGGGACCGGCTGGACGCGTTACGTCCGCAAGGTGCCCGAGGTCTGGTTCACCTTTCTGATCGAGAAGATCTGGGGCAAGCGCCGGATCATGGAGGTCTACCTCAACGTCGCCGAGACCGGCATCGGCACCTATGGTGTCGAGGCGGGGGCGCAGCGCTATTTCAACCATGGCGCGGGCAAGCTGACCCCCGCCGAGGCGGGGCGCATCGCCGCGATCCTGCCGCTGCCCAAGAAACGCGAGGCGGTGAGCCCGTCGGGCTTTACGCGCCGCTACGGCAACACGATCCGCGCGCGCATCGGCGTGGTCAAGCGCGACGGGCTGGATGCGTGCATCTATAGCTGAGAAACCGCTGGCCGAGGGAAGCAGCGAAGATCAAGACACTGCCTCAATGGGCTTATCGTCTCTTTAATCCATCGCTGCTATCCCCGCTCCACCGAAGGAAATCTTCCCGGCGGCAACTATGGGGGCATTCATGGCTTTTCTTTTCTTGGCACTCTTGATCTTCTTTGCCGTCCGAGCTGTTCTCTACTTTCGAAACGG
Organism: Sphingomonadaceae bacterium 3R27C6; assembly: GCA_005503215.1. Lineage (GTDB taxonomy): Bacteria > Pseudomonadota > Alphaproteobacteria > Sphingomonadales > Sphingomonadaceae > Sphingopyxis. The sequence continues at coordinate 108,863 of SCNS01000004.1, forward strand.
CCGTGCAGTTGCGGGAATATTCGCGTCGTTTGCCTGCCTGCTCTTCACCGGCGGGATCTATGTCGACTATGCCAAATCAACGGGCGCGAATGCAGAAGTCGCCCAGTCCGCGGACTGAGGCCGTCGTCCTGTAACAATCAGCCCGCGCGACGGGCTGGATGCGCTCATTCAAATAGGCGATTGCTATTCGGAGGCGTCGCGCGCCGCGTCGGCGACCAGCAGCACGCCGCCGATCAGCGCGACGCCGACGCCGATCGCAATCCAGCCAGCGGTCGAGACGTTGTTCCGCTGCGCCCTGTCCACCCCGGCGATAATGTGATTGGCTAAGCCGGCTTCCAGCTCTTCCGCTCTTCCGCCTGTTTCAGCACCTCGAACGCCGCTTGTCCTGCGGCAAAACGCTTCGCGGCGTCGGCGTCGCCGGGTTTCACGTCGGGGTGTGTTTCTTTGGCAAGATTGCGCCATGCCTTTTTCGTCGCTTCGAAATCGGCATCGGGTTCGAGGTCCAATATTTCGAGCGCGCGCATTTCGTCGGCGCTGCGGCTGCCGTCGCCCGACCCGCCCCAGGCATAATGCTGGGCCTTTGCATATGCCCCCGCGTCGCGCGTCTCATTGGCCGCGCGTTCGGCGGCATCTTCGGCGCTCAAACCCTCGAAATAGTCCCAGCCGCGGTTATATTCGGCGGCGTGCGTCTCGCAGAAATACCAGCGTTCGGGGCTGTTCGGCGACTTCGGAGCGGGGCAGTTGCCGGGGTTGGTGCAGCCGTGGCGATCGCAGAGGCGCACCTTCTGCGTCTCGCGCGACGAGCCATAGGGGCGCCAGCGGGGAAAACCCCAATCGTCGGATCTTTTGGCGCGGCTCATCATCCCCATGTAGCGGCTGGGGCGCGCGATTGCTAGCCAAGGAGGCCGAAAAACCTAGTCTTTGGGCTTGTAACCGAACGCCTTGCCCGCGAGTTTGACGATCGCGGGGTCGAGATCGGGCGGGGTCATCGGCACGATCGCCTCGAGCGCTTCGGCGATATGGGTCAGCGCCGCGATCCGCGCGGCCTTCTTGTTATTGCCGTCGATCACTTTCCACGGCGCCCAGCGCGTGTTCGTCTGCGCGAACATATCCTCGATCGCGGCAAGATAGGCCTTGCGCTTCGACCGGTTTCGATAATCCTCCGTCCCCGTCTTCCACCGCTTCCACGGATCGTCGAGGCGGTCGGCGAAGCGCTTGTCCTGCTCGTCCTGCGTGATGTGGATGAAGAGTTTCACCAGGTTCGTGCGGCTGCCGGTCAGCTGCGCCTCGAACTCGTTGATCTCGTCATAACCCTTGCGCCATTCGGCCTCGCTTGCGAAGCCTTCGACGCGCTCGACGAGGACGCGCCCGTACCAGCTGCGGTCGAAGATCGAGATTTCGCGATTGCCCGGCAATCGTTTCCAGAAACGCCAGAGGAAGTGGCGCGCCTTTTCCTCGTCGTTCGGGGCGCTGATCGGCCATACCTCGAAAAAGCGCGGGTCGAGCGACGCGGTCAGCCGCTGGATGATCCCGCCCTTCCCCGCCGCGTCCCAGCCCTCGAACATGATGATGCTGCGCTGGCCGTGGATGATGTGCGCGGCCTGGAGCCGTTCGAGGCGATCCTCGAGCGCGGCGAGATCGTCGGAATAGTCGCCCTCATATTTGGCGCCGGTTTCATAGTCGGAGAGCGAGATCGTCATATCCCCTCCCCTAGCGCAAGCGGGCGCCTTCCACCAAGCGGGCGATGGGCGATGTCATTTTCTGGCACAGGGTGCGCGGGTTTGGTTACGTGGCGAGATGCGCGAGCAGCGCGGCGACGCGCGCCGGATTCTCCATCGGGATGAAATGGCTGTGCTCAGCCCATAGTTCGTCGCGCGTCGCACCGATCGCGGCGCCGAGCGCCGTCCAGGTCGGGCTCAGCGAGAAGTCGAGTTCGCCGCCGCGCTCGCCGGTCGGGGCGCGGATGACCGTCGACGGCGTCGTCAGATAGTGCAGCCACTCGTGCGGGCTGGTGCGCAACGCATTCTGGTAGACCGAGGCTTCGAGCGCGGGCGGGCAGGCGAGCTCCAGCCCCTCGCCGTCCGCCACCGGGAGCAGGCCATGGGTGCAATAGTCGGCGAGGACGCGCGGATCCCAATTCGCATAGGGCGACCGGTCGGCGAAACGCCCGCGCATCTCTTCGGCGCTGGACCACGCATTGCGGCGGCGCGCGACGGGATGCTCGGCGGGATCGGGGATCGGTTTGGCCGCCTCGCCTTCATAAAAGGCGGGGTCCATGATCACCGGGTCGATCAGGACGAGATGACGGAAGGCTGCTGGTCGCTGCGACGCGAGCCGCGTCAGCGCGTAGCCGCCCATGCTGTGCCCACAGCCGACGATCGGATGTCCGCCGAGCCCGTCGAGCAGCGGCAACAGCGCATCGGATGTCGCCGCCCAATTGGCGAGCGTCGCGGGGCGGTAGCTGCGCCCATGCCCGCGATGGTCGGGCGCGATTACGTGGGTGGCCGGGGGCAACGCCGCAACGACCTGATCCCAGAGCCGCGCGTGAAAGCCCGTCGCATGGAGCAGGAGCAGCGAAGGCCTCTGCCCCCGCACGCCCCATTCGAACCAGCAGATATCGCCTTCCGGCGTTTCCAGCCGGTGCTCCCGGGGTTCGCTCACGCCTTAGCTCTTCGGGCCGTCGACGATGCGGATGCCGAGTTCCTTGAGCTGCTTGTCGCTGACCGGCGCCGGAGCACCCATCATCAGGTCTTCGGCCTTCTGGGTCATCGGGAAGACGATGACTTCGCGAATGTTCGGTTCGTCGGCGAGCAGCATCACGATGCGGTCGACGCCCGGTGCCGATCCGCCGTGCGGCGGCGCACCGAACTTGAAGGCGTTGATCATGCCGCTGAAGTTCGCATCGACATCGGCCTGCGAATAGCCCGCGATCTCGAACGCCTTGTACATGATGTCGGGGCGATGGTTCCGGATTGCGCCCGACGACAGTTCGACGCCGTTGCAGACGATATCATACTGGTAAGCGAGGATATCGAGCGGATCCTTGCCCGTCAGCGCGTCCATCTCGCCCTGCGGCATCGAGAAGGGATTGTGACTGAAATCGATCTTGCCGGTGTCCTCGTCGGCCTCGAACATCGGGAAGTCGACGATCCAGCAGAATTCGAAGCGGCTCTTGTCGATCAGGTCCAGCTGATCGGCAACGCGCGTGCGCGCGAGGCCCGCAAGCTTGGCGGCCTTGCCTTCGACGCCCGCGGCGAAGAAAATGCCGTCGTTCGGACCCAGCCCCATCGCGTCGGCGATCGCCTTCATGCCTTCCTGGCCGTGGTTGTTGGCGATCGGACCGCCGAACACGCCGTCTTTCTGGGTCGCATAGCCGAGGCCCGGGAAGCCTTCCGACTGTGCCCAGCTGTTCATCTCGTCGAAGAATTTGCGGCTCTTCTCGTGCGTTTCGGGGGCAGCAACGGCGCGGACGACCTGCCCTTCCTCGACCATCGTCGCAAAGCGGCCGAAACCCGATCCCTTGAAGAAATCACCCACGTCATGGACCAGCAGCGGATTGCGCAGGTCGGGCTTGTCGCTGCCATATTTCAGCATCGATTCGCGGTACGGAATGCGCTTGAACGGCAACGGCGACACGGTGCGGCCCTTGCCGTCGAAATCGGCGAACTCCTCGAACACCCCGTGCAGGACGGGTTCGATCGCGTTGAAGACGTCGTCCTGCGTGACGAAGCTCATCTCGAAATCGAGCTGGTAGAATTCACCCGGCGAACGGTCGGCGCGCGCATCCTCGTCGCGGAAGCAGGGCGCAATCTGGAAATAGCGGTCGAAGCCCGCGACCATCAGCAGCTGCTTGAACATCTGCGGCGCCTGCGGCAGCGCATAGAATTTGCCGGGGTGGACGCGGCTCGGAACCAGATAGTCGCGCGCGCCTTCGGGGCTGCTCGCGGTCAGGATCGGCGTCTGGAATTCGGTGAAGCCCTGATCGATCATCCGGCGGCGCAGCGACGAAATCACGTTCGAGCGCAGCACGATATTCTTGTGCAGGCGCTCGCGGCGAAGGTCGAGGAAACGGTTCGTGAGGCGGATTTCCTCGGGATATTCGGTTTCGCCGAACACCGGCAGCGGCAGGCGATCGGCCGCCGACTGGACGGTCACCGCGCTCGGATAGATTTCGATCTCGCCGGTCGCCAGCTTCGGGTTGAGCGTCTCGGGCGACCGCGCGGCGACCTTTCCCGTGAAGGTCAGGACGGACTCGGGGCCAAGGGCGTTGACGGTGGGATAGAGGTCCGAACCGGTCTCTACGACGATCTGGGTAATGCCATAATGGTCGCGAAGATCGACGAAGAGCACATTCGCATGCTCGCGCGTGCGGTGCACCCAACCCGAAAGACGGACTTCCTCGCCAACGTTGGCGGCGCGAAGATCTGCGCATGTGTGGGTGCGATAGGCGTGCATTATGTTCGTCTTTCAAATGTCCGGAGAGGCGCGCAGGAAAATGCGCCGATATGGCCGCGCCTAAGGCAGGTCGGCGAGCGATTTGTCAAGGGTAGAGGGCGCAAATCAACAGGTCAGGCCGAGGTTATCGAGCACCTCGCTGCCGAACAGCGCGCGGTGCGCCGGATCGGGGAGCAGGCGGTCGCGCGCGGTGCGCCAGCGGCGGAAATCCTCGCCATAATCGGCGGCGACGCGCGCGGCGTCGAGATGGCAGCTTTTCGCCCAGTGGCGGGTAAAGGTGATTCCCTCCGCATCGAGGCATTCGACGACGCGGGCATAGGCGTCGGCGGTGCGCTGGCTGCGCGGGCCGTCGAAATCAATCACCGCGTTATGCGTGAAGCGCGCGGGAGCGAGCAGCCCTTGCGCGCGCTCCATGAAGCGTATCGTGACGACGGTCGAGCCGCCGTGGCGCGCATAGACGGCGCAGATGCGTTCGAAGGCGCGCGCGAGGTCGGCACGGTCGATGGTGACCGAGGCGTTGAACAGGTCTGCCAGGGGACGATGCGTATCGAGCCCCTCCCCCCAGCTGCCATAGACGGCGGGGGCGTCGATATCGGGGCCGCTGGCATAACCCTGTTTCATCGCGAACTGGAGCAACGGCCCGCGTGCCCACGGATAATCGTTGAGCAACCGGCCGAGCAGGCTGAGCGCGTCATAACCCGCACCGAGCTGGCCGGGCGTCGCGCGGGAATAATCGTCGCGCCACGGTTCGCGATAAAGGAAGCGCAGCATCGCCGGCCGCTTGAACGGCTTGTAGGGATTGACGATCATCTGGACGAAATCGGGATCCTGATCGAGCGCATAGGCGGCCGAGAAGCGGCGGAAATCACCCGCGGCGAGCCAGTCCAGCGCCGCCCGATCGACCTTGCGCAAATTCTGGATCGGACGGACGAGGAATTTCGGCACGCTGTCGACGACGAGCGCGGTCACGATGCCCAGCGAGCCGACGGGAAGCTGCGCCGCGGCGAACATATTGTCGTCACGCAGCGCCGTCGATCCGGTCGCGGCGATGAAGGCGTCGCTCATCACGCCCGCTTCGGGCTCGATCCAGCGGATGCCGGCGGGAGTGACGATCTGCAGCGCGCGGACATGATCCTGGATACCGCCGCGCGCGATCATCGATCCGTGGGTGCCCGTGGCAGAGGCGCCCGCGAAGGTCTGCCCATTGCCCGCACCGCTGGTCCACAGCGAGCGGCCCTGTTCCTCGAACTTGTCCGACACCTCGTCGACGAGCGCGCCCGCTTCGACAAGCATCAGCGCGCCGGCGTCGATGCCGGGGTGGACGTCAGCGGCGCCGATGCGAAAACAGCGGTTGAAGCGGCGCGTGTGGAGCAGCCAGCTTTGCGAGCTGATATTGACATTCGACGGCGACCAGCCCGCGCCGAGCGGCCGGACGCGGCGCTTCGCGGCGGCCGCTTGCGCCAGCCAGTCCTGCACCGACTTCGCGGCGATCGCGATCTCGTCGCGGCCGCGCTCCGCGTCGCCGCTGCGCAAGGCGAAGCGCGTCGCCGCCTCGCAGGTGCCGGTGCCGTGATAATTGGTCCAGCGCCCTTCCTCGCCGAGCTTCACGATCGGCATCAGGCGTCTCCCAGCGGCAGGATGCCGGCATTCGCGCGCCACGCGACGGTCACCGGGCGGAGGAAACCGAAGGTCGCGATCGCCACCAGCATCTGGCGCCGCGTCGCGAACAGCCGCACATCGCACAGGCCGTGATCGGATTCGGGCGTCACGAACGGCTGCGCGGCCTGGGCGGCGAAGCCCCAGCCCTTCAGCGTTACCACCATCGATTCTTCGTCGAGCGGCCGTGGATTGGCGATCGATACGAATATATCCGCCTGCCCCGCGGCATATTGCCCGAAAAGCAGCACAAAACCGAGCGCGGCGAGCGCCCAACCGAGCCACATCATGCCCCAAATCCCTTCGTCTTTTTCCCCAGCCGGTGTTCCGGCTTCGCGACCCGAAGAGCACGGGCAATTTTTCCTGCCCGTTCCCATCAACTAGCTGTATAGGCGCGCTATGCAAGTCCATCCGTTGATCGAAACCAACGCCGCGCTCGTCGAATTCTGCGACCTCATTCGGAACAGCGATTTCATCGCTGTCGATACCGAATTCATGCGCGAAAACACTTTCTGGCCAGAGCTTTGCCTGATCCAAGTGGCCGACCGCGACCATGCCGCGGCGATCGATCCGATGGCGCCGGGCATCGATTTGAAGCCCCTGCTCGACCTGCTCGTCGACAATGAGGACATGCTGAAAGTCTTTCATGCGGGCGGGCAGGATGTCGAAATCATCTTCAACCTGACCGGCAAGACGCCGCACCCGATCTTCGACACGCAGATCGGCCAGATGGCGCTCGGTCAGGCCGAACAGGTCGGATATTCGAACCTGGTCGAAGCATGGATCGGGCTGCAGCTCGACAAGGGCGCGCGCTTTACCGACTGGAGCCGCCGCCCGCTCGACAAGCGCCAGATCGACTATGCCGTCGGCGACGTCACCCACCTCGCCAAGATTTTCCCGATGATGCTCGACAAGCTGATCAAGACCGGGCGCGGTCATTGGCTCGACGAGGAAATGGAAAAGCTCGCCGATCCCGCGAACTACAGCGTCGACCCCGACAAGGCGTGGCAGCGAATCAAGGTGCCGACGCGCAAGCTCGACGTGCTCGGCCGCTTGCAGTCGCTCGCTGCGTGGCGCGAACGCGAGGCGCGGCAAAAGAATCTGCCGCGCGGCCGCATCGTAAAGGACGAAACGCTCGCCGACCTCGCCGCGCATCCGCCGAAGGATCAGGACGGCCTCGGCCGCGTGCGCGGACTGTCGGCGACCTGGCGCACCAACGACATCGGCGGCCGGCTGATGGACGCGATCGCGGGCGCCAAGCCGATGTCGAAGGACGACATGCCCGAGCGCGCACCGCGCGGCCCGGGGCTCGGCAAGGAAGGCACTTTGGTCGCCGACCTGCTCAAGCTGCTGCTCAAAATCCGCGCGCGCGAATTGAACGTCGCGGCGCGGCTGATCGCGCGCAGCGACGATTTGGAAGCGCTCGCGGCGGGCGCGCGCGACGGCATCCAGATGATGGACGGCTGGCGTTACGACGTGTTCGGCCACGCGGCGCTCGACCTGGTCGAAGGCCGGATGGGCTTTGCGGTCAAGAACGGCAAGCTGGTGATGAGCGAGATCGACGGCGCGGCCTGAGAAGCTACAGCCTTGCTATTGCACGGCATTGGCCGTTGCCCCATAATCGGGGCGGCAGTGATGTCATGAAGGAGCAGGCCATGCGTATCCCCGTCGCTATCGCCCTCGCAATCGGCGTTGCAGGCTGCAACGCCGCGCCGACCAAAACCGAAACCCCCGCCGCGGACACCGCACAATCGACCGCCCCCAAGGCTGAGGCGCCTGCCGCACCTGCCGCGGAGCCTGTTCGCTACACCTGCGCCGACGGATCGACCGTCGAGGCGCGCTACCCGACCACCGACACGGCGCAGATCGTCGTCGCGGGCAAGACGGTCGAGATGAAAAGCGCAATGTCGGCGAGCGGCGCCCGCTATGTCGGCGGCGGCTGGCAATGGTGGACCAAGGGCATGACCGAAGGCTCGCTCGCACCGCTCAAGCCCGGTGAAGAAACCGCATCGGCGGCCGGGACGACCTGCACCGCGCCGGCGGCCTAGGTCGCTCAGCCGCCTTCGAGCAAATCCACCACGGGTTCGGCGTCGAGCGCGTTCGCGAGCGCGCGCAGTCGCCGCTCGACCGCCTCACCCATCAGATGGTGCCATTCGCGCGTGAGGGTGAGCCGTAGTTTGCCGCCGCTGAGCGCGATCGAACTGCCGCCCAGCGGCGCCTGAATGCCGCCGGTCAGGCGTTGCGCCAAACGGATCGCGAGCCCCCATTGGCGCGCCCGCGCCAGACGCTCGGGCGTCACGAGACTGCCCATCGCGGGAAACTCGGCGTCGGTGCCGCCAAAGCCCGCGTACAGCGCGCGGGCAAGGAGGATGCGCCCCGGAATGTCGATACTGCGCCAGTTGCCGTGCAGGCCGATCTCGGTGCCGCGCTCGGCGCGAAAATCGGGATTCGCCGACCAGGCGACGTCGCTGAGCAGGCTGGCGGCCAAACGGACGCGGCTGTCGGCGGGAGCCTCGTCAGCAAACAGCGGCGCGATCCATTCGGCGATCGCGCGGCCGTGCGGTGCGAACCGCGCGAGGCGGCGACCTTCGAATTCGGCGGCGACGATCAGCGGGTCCTGCGCGCGCGTTTCGGCATCGAGCGCCTGATAGAGCAGGCCTTCGCGAAGCCCCGACGACGACACGGTCATTTCGGGCACATCGAGAATGTTGACGAGCGCCGCGAGCAGCGCCGCCGCATCGGGCAAGGCCGCAGCGCGGTTCGACGCCATGCCGGGGATCGCCCGAAGCTCTTCAAAGCTCAACCTTTTGGTTGCGCGGATCAGGCGGCGCAGCGCGCTGCGTGGCAGCGTGTGCTGATCAAGAACCGCGAGCGGGTCTTTGGTGAGTTCGAGATCGAGGCGCGAGAGCGCGCGCCACGAACCACCGACCAGATAGAGCGGGAGGCCGGTCAACCCCTCTCCCGGCCAGCCCGCAGCGCGGAGCATCTTGCGGATCGCGCGTTCAAACGCCTGCTCGCCATCCTTCCGCAGCGCGGGCAAGCGGAGCACGCCGAGCGGGAAGGAGGCGCGGCGGCCGACCTTGCCGCGGGACACTTCGGCGAGTTCGAGGCTGCCGCCGCCAAGATCGACTGCGACGCCATGCGCATCGGGGATCGCCGACAGCACGCCATGCCCCGCAGCCTCGGCCTCCTCCTCGCCCGACAGCAGCCGGATATTCAACCCCGCCTCAGCCGCGGCGGCGATGAAGTCGGGACCATTGACCGCATCGCGCACCGCGGCGGTGGCGACGCATTGCACGTCCTGGACGTCCATATGCTCGGCGAGCAGCGCGTAGCGCCGCAGCGCGACCAGGCCACGCTCGGCGTCTCCCGGGGCGATGCGGCCATCGATGGCGAGCCCGCGGCCAAGACCCGCGGCGACCTTTTCGTTGAAGATCACGGCGGGTGCGCGCGCCGGTCCTTCATAAACGACGATGCGGACCGAGTTGGAGCCGATGTCGATCACGGCGGATCGACTGACCGCCTGCCTGGAGGAACGCTGTGGGGTCAATTTCGTCAATCTTCGCGCGTGTTGAAGGCGAGGGTCGGGACGTCGTGGCGCTTGTGGAGCGCCGTTCCGCGACCCGATAGCGACGCGTTCGTCATGAAATAATGATGCAGATTAAATGGCTTGTCGTCCGGCTTCACGCGCACAGAGGTGCCGTCGGACTGCAGGATCCAGCTTTGTTCATTGTCGATGAGGTTCGCGACGAGCACCTGGTCCAAAATCTGGTCGTGGACGGTCGGATTTTCGATCGGGATCATATATTCGACGCGGCGGTCGAAGTTGCGTGGCATCCAGTCGGCGCTGCTGATGTAGAGCTTTGCCCCGCGATGCGGCAGCGGCGCGCCGTTCGCGAACGCCCAGACGCGGCTGTGCTCGAGGAAGCGCCCGACGACCGATTTCACACGGATCGTTTCGGACAGCCCCGGAACGTCGGGGCGCAGGCAGCAGATACCGCGCACGATCAGCTCGATCGGCACCCCCGCGGCGCTCGCCTCGTAAAGCTTGTCGATGATGTCGGGGTCGACGAGGCTGTTCATCTTGGCCCACACGCCCGACGGCTGGCCCGCCTTTGCCGCCGCGATTTCGGCGTCGATCAACTCGCACAGATGCGCGCGCATGTTGAGCGGCGACATGGTGATCAGGTCGAGCCGTTCGGGTTCGACATAGCCGGTGATGTAATTGAACAGCTGCGCCGCGTCGCGCCCGGCGCGCGGGTCGGCGGTAAAGAAGCTGAGATCGGTATAGATGCGTGCGGTCACCGGGTGATAATTGCCGGTGCCGAAGTGGCAGTAAGTGCGATACCCCTGCCCCTCGCGGCGCACGACCATCGAAATCTTGGCGTGCGTCTTCCACTCGATAAAGCCGTAGACGACCTGCACCCCGGCGCGTTCGAGCTGGTTCGCCCAGAGGAGATTCTGCTCCTCGTCGAAGCGCGCCTTGAGCTCGACGACCGCGGTCACCGACTTGCCCGCCTCGGCCGCCTCGATCAGCGCGCGGATGACCGGCGACTGGTTGCCGGCGCGGTAGAGCGTCTGCTTGATCGCGACGACGTCGGGATCGGCCGCCGCCTGCCGCAGGAAAGACAGGACGACGTCGAAGCTTTCATAGGGGTGGTGGACGACGATGTCCTTCGAGCGGATCGCCGCGAAACAGTCGCCGCCATGTTCGCGGATACGCTCGGGGAAACGCGCCGAGTAAGCGGGAAATTTGAGGTCGGGCCGGTCGACATCGACGAGCGCCGACAGCGCCGCGAGCCCGATGAAGCCGCCGATCTTGGCGACGATCGCCTCGTGCCCCTGAATATCGGCGTTGAGCACCTCGGCGATTTCGCCGGGCATGTCGGCTTCGAGTTCGAGTAGGATCACGCGGCCGCGGCGGCGGCGGCGGATCGCGGTGCGGAACAGGCGGACGAGATCCTCTGCCTCTTCCTCCAGCTCGATATCGCTGTCGCGGATGATGCGGAACACACCCAAGGAGCGGATCGTGAAGCCGGGGAACAGGAGATCGCCGAAAATCTCGATCAGATATTCGATCGGTACGAACGCGCCCGCCTGTCCCGGCACCGGCACGAAACGCGCGAGCGAGGCGGGGATCATCACCAGTTCGCGGATCGTCTCACCCGTCGCCTTGCGCTGAAGGTCGAAGATGACGCCGAGGCCGCGGTTCGGGATGAACGGGAACGGATGCGCCGGATCGAGCACCTGCGGCGTCAGGATCGGGAAAATCTGGTCGATGAAATATTGCCGCAAGGCGGTGCGCAGCGCTTCCTTGTCCGACCCCGTGCCATGGACAACGATGCCCTGTTCGCCGAGCTGGCGGTGGAGCAATTGCCATTCGCTCTGCTGCTGGTCGACGAGGCGGTTCACCTCGGCCTCGATCTCGGCAAGCTGCTGCCCCGGCGAGCGGCCGTCGGCCGAAGGATCGTCGATCCCCTGCAACTGCTGCCCCTTCAGCCCCGCGACGCGGACCATGAAGAATTCGTCGAGGTTGCTGCCCGAAATCGACAGGAAGCGAAGACGTTCGAGCAAGGGATGCGCGGGGTTGCGCGCCTCCTCCATCACCCGGCGGTTGAAGGCGAGCCAGGAAAGTTCGCGGTTGAAGAAGCGTTCGGGGCCAAAGCTGGGCGGCGTCGCCGCGGTATCGGCATCATTGTCTGCGCGTAAGGGGCCGCCGGTTATCGACATGTCGCGTCATCCTGTCGTTCGAGCAAATCGGGATCGATGAGCCCCTGTGACAGTAATGTTTCACGCGTAAGACGAATACTAATGCCGCCGCCCTTTTCGAGCGACGCGGCGTCGAGCGCGCCGACGATGCGGTGGATCATCGCATAGCTGCGTTCCATGCGCGGCACGATATAGGAGGCGACGCCGGGCGCAAGCGCCATGCCGCGCTGTGCGAACAGCGCTTCGATCAGGTCGCGCGCGAGGCAGTCGTCGGGATCGCCGATCGTCAGCACGGGTACGGCCGCAAGGCGCGAACGAAGGTCGGGAAGCGCGACATTCCAATCCGTGGGCGGCGCATCGGCGATGATCAGCAGCGGTGAGCCGCTGGCCTGCGCGGCGTTCCACGCGTGGAAAATCTCTTCTTCCGATACGCTGTCATGGCCGTCGATGACCTTCCCGCCGGTGTCGCGCGCGAAGAGGCGGCCCATCAGGCTGCGCCCCGAACCGCGCGGTCCGGTGAGCACCGCGGTACGGACGGGCCAGGTGGCGACATGGCGCAGATAGCGCACGGCATCGGCGTTGCTGGTGCCGACGATCAGCGGACCGTCGTTCGACCCGCCCGCGCTCCAGTCGAGCGGCAGGGCGATCTGTCCCGGCGCGCGCGCCATCAGCGGCTGATCCTGAGCTGACCGCCGCCTTCCTGCACCTTGAACCCGCGTGCGGCGAGCGCCGCACTGAGCGCGGCGAGGTCACCCCGGAAACTGACGCGCATCACCGAGGTGCCGCCGAGCGCGAGGCTGGTGGTCGAGGCCGACTGGACGCCCGCGGCGCCCGCGACGGCACGTTCGGTCGCGGTGACCGAATCGACGTCGGGCGAGCTGTACTGGACGGTGAAGCTCTGCACGCCGGGCGCAGCCGTCGTCGGCACGCTGGCGTCGATTTCGCTGGGCAGCACCTCTTCGTCGGTCGCGGCCTCTTCGGGCAGGTCTTCCTTCTCGACGGGCTTTTCGAGCACGAGATAGGTGTCGGTGCGCAGCACACCCGCGGCCAGCGCGTCGATATAGATGCGGTCCATCCGTGCGACCGCCTTTTCCATCATGTCGGGGAGCGCCGCAGGGCTGGGGCCGGTCATCGTGAAGCTGGAGATCAGCTTGCTGTCCGGGCCGAACCGCGCGGTGAAATAGCCTTTGATCGGGCCGCCGGGATAGGAATATTCGACGCGCGCGATCGGCGTCAGCACGTCGGCGGCGCCATATTGATCGAGGATCACTCGCCACCAGACGCGGCCGCGACGGCCGGTCTGCCCCGCGTTGATCAGCAGCGTATCGGCGCCGGTGCCCGCGGTGCGGACATAATCGATCGCGCTCTGCCCCGTATTATATTCGGCCCACGCGCGCTGCCAGGCGCTGCGCTGTTCGAACACCTGCGGGATGCCGTCGATCGCATAGACCGGAATGACGAGCAAAGGCGGCGAGCGCAAATTGCGGCCGCTGACGCCGAGGATCTGGCCGGCGCGCACGCGGTCGAACTGGACGCCAAGTTTGGCCACATAGCGGCGCGGACCGATCTGTTCTTCCTCGACGACGATCGCGGTCACGATTCCGTCGAGCACCGAATCGCCGAGTTTGGGGCCGTCGCTGCCATTCAATTTGCGATAGAGCTGGGTCCAGGCCAGGCGCTGCGCCTCGCGCCAGCCCTTGGTCCGCGCATCGTCGGCATTGTCGCCGGTGACATCGACCATGATGCCGCTCGTCAGGAAATCACCGCTGCTATTGATCGGGGTGATGCCGCGATTGCCGCGGGTGATCTGGCCATCGACGATGCCGGCGAGCAGAATCGCGAAGAAAAGGCCGAAAAGAGCGGCCCAGCGCCAATCGCGGCCACGCAGGGCGTCGAAGGCGAAGGTGGGAGCGAAGCGGGGGAAAGCAGCCGAAATCATATCTTCTCTATGCTTTGCCCAAAAGCGCGGGCCCCGACAAGGAAATCATGGCATTTGTCGGCCGGAAGCGTTAGTCGCGCGGGCCATGGATTCCAAGCACAACCAACCCGGCTCCTACACTTATGCGCAGGCCGGCGTATCGATCGAGACCGGCAATGCGCTGGTCCGTGCCATTGCTCCGCTCGCCCGTGCGACGCGCCGACCCGGCGCCGACGCCGATCTTGGCGGCTTTGGCGGCTTTTTCGACCTGAAGGCGGCGGGGTTCAACGATCCTTTGCTCGTCGCGGCGAACGACGGCGTGGGCACCAAGCTCAAGCTCGCGATCGAATCGGGCAAGCATGACGGGGTCGGAATCGACCTGGTCGCGATGTGCGCCAACGACCTGATCGTTCAGGGCGCCGAGCCGCTGTTTTTCCTCGATTATTATGCGACCGGCAAGCTCGATAACGATGTCGCGACCGAAGTCGTCGCGAGCATCGCCGAGGGCTGCAAGCAGGCCGGGTGCGCGCTGATCGGCGGCGAGACCGCCGAGATGCCGGGCATGTATTCGGACGGCGATTACGACCTTGCGGGCTTCTGCGTCGGCGCGGTCGAGCGCGATCAGGTGCTGACCGCCGACAAGGTCGCCGCCGGCGACGTGATTCTCGGCCTCGCCTCGTCAGGGGTGCATTCGAACGGCTTTTCGCTCGTGCGCCGGCTCGCGGCCGACAAGGGCTGGAAGCTCGACCGCCCCGCGCTGTTCGACCAGACCATCCTGCTGATCGACGCGCTGATGGCGCCGACGCGCATCTATGTGAAGAGCCTGCTGCCGCTGGTGAAGACCGGCAAAATCCATGCGCTCGCACATATCACCGGCGGCGGGCTGCTCGAGAATATCCCGCGCATCCTGCCCAAGACGCTGCACGCGCATGTCGATGCCGATGCATGGGAGCAGCCGCGGCTGATGGCGTTCCTGCAGGCGCAGGGCAATATCGAGCCCGAGGAAATGGCGCGCACCTTCAACTGCGGGATCGGCATGGCGGTCGTGGTCGCCGAGGGCGATGTCGCCGAGGTGACGGCGGCGCTCGAAGCCGCGGGCGAGACGGTGTTCCGCATCGGCCATATCGCCGACGGCGAAAAGGGCTGCACCGTGACGGGCAGCGCCGAAACGTGGAGCGCGATGGGGGCATGGAGCGCCACGCATAATGGCTAAAGCGCGTGTCGCGGTCCTGATTTCGGGCGCCGGCACCAATATGGCGGCGCTGCTCTATGCCGCGAAAGCCGCCGACTGCCCTTATGAGCTGGTGTTCGTCGGCAGCAACGACCCCGGCGCGCCGGGGCTGAAGATTGCCGAGGCCGAGGGCATCGCGACGTGGGGATTGTCGCACAAGGGCATGAACCGCGATGCGTTCGACGCGCTGGTCGACGAGCAGTTGCGCGGTGCGGGCGCTGAATTCGTCGCGCTCGCCGGCTATATGCGCATCCTTTCGGATGATTTCGTCGGCCGCTGGACGGGCAAGATGATCAACATCCACCCGAGCCTGCTGCCGCTTTACAAGGGGCTAAACACGCACCAGCAGGCTATCGAGGCAGACGATAAATTCGGCGGGTGCAGCGTCCATATCGTGACGCCGGGCGTCGACGAGGGTCCGGTGCTCGCGCAGACGCCGGTCGCGATCCTGCCCGGCGATAGCGTCGAAACGCTGGCGCGGCGCGTACAGTTTGCCGAACATCAGCTTTACCCCGCGACGCTCGCCGCCTTCGTAACGCGCGAGCGCTCGCCCGATTATCTGCGCGGCCGCGTCCGCGAGCTGGCGATGGCGCTGCCCGAGGCCGACGAAGTGACGTCGCACGGCATGCCGTGCTTCGGGATCGTGAAGGGCAAGAAATTCGCCTATTTCACCGAGGACCATCACGGCGACGGTAAAATTGCGATACTCGTCAAGATCAGCGGCGGCGACGAGCAGGCGGCGCTGATCGAACTCGACGAAGACCGCTATTACCGCCCCGCCTATTTCGGCGACGGCTGGGTCGGCATCCGCCTCGACCTTGGCGACACCGATTGGGACGCGATCGGCGAATGGCTGCGCAAGAGCTGGCTGTCGGTCGCGCCGAAGAAGCTGGCGGGGCTGATGGGCGTCGCCGACGAATTTTAGGAATTATTCGCGCGCATCCGCGTGCATCCGCTTCTCGATTTCGTCGTGCGGCACCTCTTCGATGAACTGCGCGAGACGCCAGGTGAAGCCAAACGGGTCGGTGAGCGATCCCATGCGCTCGCCCCAATATTTTTCGCCGACCGCTTCTTCCGCGGCGGCGCCCGCGTCGAGCGCGCGGCGATAGGCGGCGTCGACATCGTCGACATAGACTTTGAGTTCGAGGCTGCTGGCGGGCGTATCGGGACCGAAATCCTTCGCAGGCTCGTTCGACCTGTCGGAAATCATCACGCGCGAGTCCCCGATCAGGATCACCGCGATCAGCAGCTTTCCGTCCATCTCGCGCCGGAAATCTTCGCTCGCACCAAAGGCCGCCTTGTAGAAACCGAGCGCCGCAGCCGCATCGCCGACCCGCAAAATCGGGTTCAGCGTATGATATCCGTCAGGTTGCCTGGCCATATGCGCGCTCCTGTCCTGCCGGGACAACGCGACGCTCGCTGGCTTGTTCCACCATATAAAAAGGCCGCCGGATCGCTCCGGCGGCCTCTTCGTGCCTTGCGGCAAAGGGTGTTTAGCCGACGATTTCTTCGGGCTTGAAGAAATAGGCGATCTCGATCGCGGCATTCTCGTCGCTGTCCGAACCGTGGACCGTGTTCGCTTCGATGCTTTCGGCGAGCTCCTTGCGGATCGTGCCGGGGGCGGCGTCCTTGGGGTTGGTCGCGCCCATGATGTCGCGGTTCGCCTGCATCGCGTTCTCGCCTTCGAGGACCTGGACGACGACGGGGCCGCTGATCATGAAATCGACGAGCTCGCCGAAGAAGGGGCGTTCCTTGTGGACCGCGTAAAAGCCTTCGGCTTGTTCGCGGCTCATGTGGATGCGCTTCGACGCAACGACGCGGAGGCCCGCGTCTTCCAGCATCTTGGTGACGGCGCCGGTGATGTTCCGGCGCGTGGCGTCGGGCTTGATGATCGAAAAGGTGCGAGTGACCGCCATGGGGGAAGCTCCTGTGTTGTTATTGTCTGCGATGCGCGCGCCTCTAGCCGCGCTTTTGCTGCACTGCAAGGACAGAGCGCCGGACGCTTAGGGCCCTTCGGACCAGCGGCCGTTTTCGTCCTGTTTCCAGAAGCGGTTGTCGACGTCTTCGCGTGCCGCCAGCGTGCGCCAGAG
Source organism: Sphingomonadaceae bacterium 3R27C6 (assembly GCA_005503215.1). GTDB lineage: Bacteria > Pseudomonadota > Alphaproteobacteria > Sphingomonadales > Sphingomonadaceae > Sphingopyxis. The sequence goes on from SCNS01000004.1 coordinate 125,922, forward strand.
CGCACGCGCGTCGTCGATGCGGCTGTTGTCGAAGAGCAGGAATGTGCGCTCGAAGCCGAGTGCTTCCTCGCGCCATTCGCCGTCGGCGAGCGCGACGAGTGTCGCGCGGTTGGGCGGTGACGGGTCGAGCGTCCCCGAAATCAGGATCGGCTCGATCTCCTCGTCGGGCGAGCCTGCGTGCCCGTGCGGCAGGAAGCTCGCCGGGGTCAGCGTCCACAGCGCCTCGTCGATCGCCTGCCGCTGCATCGCGGGCGCGGCGACCACGAGCAGGCGGTCGCCGTTCGCCAATATGCGCGTCGCGAGCGCGGGGAGCACCCGTTCGACCGGGTCGCGGGTCAGCCGGTAAAAGTCGACGCGCGCCATAGCCAATTCCGTCATTGCGAGCGAATCGAAGCAATCTCCAGCCCGCAGCCTTGCGCAAGGCCGATAGCAGGAGATTGCCGCGTCGCTTCGCTCCTCGCAATGACGAGCATTGGAAGTTCAGCCTTCGTGGTTGGCGGCGATGTAGCGGTCGAGCAGGCGCACGCCGTAGCCGGTCGCACCCTTCGCCCACACCGGACCGTCCTTGTCGGCCCACGCCATGCCCGCGATGTCGAGATGCGCCCAGGCGACGCCTTCGTCGACAAAGCGCTTCAGGAACTGCGCCGCGGTGATCGAGCCGCCTTCGCGCGGGCCGATATTCTTCATGTCGGCGATCGGGCTGTCGATCAGCTTGTCGTAGGCGGCCGACAGCGGGAAGCGCCACAGCTTGTTGTTGCTCGCCTCACCCGCGGCCAGCAGATCGGCGGCAAGCTTGTCGTCGTTCGCGAAGATACCGGCATATTCGTGGCCGAGCGAGATCACCATCGCGCCGGTCAAGGTCGCGAGATCGACGATCACCTTGGGATTATAGGCGCTCTGCGCCCAGCTAATCGCATCGCACAGGACGAGACGGCCCTCGGCGTCGGTGTTGAGCACCTCGACCGTCTGCCCCGACATGGTGGAGACGACGTCGCCGGGGCGCATCGCATTGCCGTCGGGCATATTTTCGACAAGACCGACGACGCCGACGACGTTCGCTTTCGCCTTGCGGCCCGCGATCGCCTTGATCGCGCCCGCGACGGCGCCCGCGCCACCCATGTCCCACTTCATCATGTCCATGCCCGCGGCGGGTTTGATGCTGATACCGCCGGTGTCGAAAGTGACGCCTTTGCCGACGAAGACGACGGGCGCATCGCCCGGATTGCTGCCGTTCCACCGCATCGCGAGAAGGCGCGGCGGGCGCGTCGAGCCCTGCGCGACGCCAAGCAGCGCCCCCATGCCGAGCGCCTTCATCTGGCGTTCGTCGAGTATTTCGAGTTCGACGCCAAGGTCGGTCAGATGCTGACAGCGTTCGACGAACGTCTCGGGGTAGAGGATGTTCGGCGGCTCGGCGACGAGCGTCTGGGTGAGCGCGACACCGTCGGCAATCGCTTCATTTTCGGCCCAGCGGCTGGACAGGTCGCCGTGCGGCGACGCGATCGTCACCGTCTTCAGGCTCGGCTTCGCCTTGTCGGCAAGGCGCGTGCGATAGGTGTCAAGGCGCCAGTTGCGCAGGCGCGCGCCCATCGCGAAGGCGAGGACATCGTCGGCATCGCTCGTGCCCGCGCTCGCGAAATCGACATGGACCGCGGTCACGCCGCTCGTCTGCAGCTTTGCCGTCAGCGCCGCGCCGCCGCGCTCGAGATCCTGCTCGCTGCCCTCGCCGATGCCGACGAGCAGCAGGCGCTTCGCTTGATCGCCGTCGATCGCCGCGGTCTCGGCGATCGCACCCGCGGCGCCGTCGAAACGCGCCTGCGCCGCCGCGGCGCCGAGCAATGCGCCGAGCGCGCCCGCCTCGCCCTTGCGGACCGGAAATGCGACGACGTCGGCAGACGCATCGATTTGCGCGACAAACTGAATGTCCATGCCTTAACTTTCTTATGCGATGATTGATTGGAACGTGGCGGACCGATAGGGGTTTCGCTTGCGAGTTGCAAAAACAAAGCTGCCGGTCCAAGCCGGGTGGACGCTAAATAAGGTGCGGGACAAAGATATCAAAATGAGCTGGGCTTTGTTCCAACAAGCAGCGCGCGCACGGCCGTTCTGGCTGGCGACGGCGAGCGGCGCGGCCTTGGCCGCGTGCCCCGTGCTGGCCCAGACCCAAGCGAATCCGGCCCAGCCGGAAGAGATCGTGGGCGAGCCCGACCTGCAGACGCCCGACGTCGTCCCTACCACCACCGACGCCCCCGCGGTCAAGGACGAAGACCAGATCGGTTTCGCCGCCGACAACCTCAATTACGACAGCGACACCGAAGTCGTCGTTGCCGAGGGCAATGTCCAGATGAACCGCGAAGCGATCGAGATGCGCTCCGACAAGGTCACCTGGAACCGCAAGACCGGCCAGGTCTTCGCCGAGGGCAATGTCGTCATCAAGAACCCCGAAGGCGACACCGCCTATGGCGACAAGATCGAGCTGACCGACAGCTTGCGCGACGGCGTCGTCGAGAATCTGCTCGTCGTGCTCGACAATGGCTCGCGCCTCGCCGCGATCAAGGGTACGCGGTTCGACAACGGCAATATCGAGCTGGAGAACGCCGCCTATACGCCCTGCCCCGTCGAGGATGACGAAGGCTGCCCAAAAAACCCCAGCTGGCAGATTCGCGCCGTCCGCGTGATGTACGACCGCGTCAAGAACAAGGTCCGTTACAAGGGCGCGCGCGTCGAGATTTTCGGCCTGCCGCTGATCCCGCTTCCCGGCCTCAGCCATTCGATCAACAACGAGCCGAGCAGCGGCATATTGGTGCCCGAAATCCGGCTGGACCGCAGCAACGGGTTCGAAATCGCGGTGCCCTATTATTTGCGGCTTGCGTCCGACCGCGACATCACGATCACCCCGCACCTCTACACCAGCGCGGCGCCGATGCTGGAAGGCGAGTTCCGCGCGCTCACTGACATCGGATCGTTCCGCATCAACGGCTATGCGACCTATGGCTCGCTCGTCCCGCTGACCGGCGAGGATCCCGACAGCGAAAAGCGCTTTCGCGGCTATCTCGAGAGCGCGGGCAAGTTCCAGTTCGACCCGCATTGGAGCCTGACCTACTCGGGCCGCATCGCGACCGATCGCACCTTCATGCGCCGCTATGATATCAGCCGCGACGACCGGCTGCGCTCGACCTTCGAGCTCGAGCGGATCGGCGGCAATTCGTACCTGTCGATCGCCGGCTGGGCGACGCAGACACTACGCGTCAACGATATCCAGGGGCAGCAACCGATCGCGCTGCCGATCATCGACTATCGCCAGCGCCTCGACGATCCGATCTTCGGCGGGCAGTTCGAATTGCAGCTCAACACGCTCGCGATCGGGCGCACCGCCGGCCAGGACACGCAGCGCGCCTTTGCCGGCGCGCGCTGGGATTTGCGCGGGCTGACGGGGCTGGGTCAGGAAGTCACGCTGACCGCATTGGTGCGCGGCGACGTCTATCACAGCGACGAGAACCTGTTGACCGCCGTCCCCGGCTATCGCGGCAAATCGGGCTGGCAGGCGCGCGCGATCGCCGCGGTTGCCGCCGACATGCGCTGGCCCTTCATCGGCGAATTCGCGGGCGGCACGCAAACGCTGACCCCGCGCGTCCAGATCGTCGCGACGCCGCCGATCGAGAACATCGACATCCCGAACGAGGATTCGCGCGCCTTCGATCTCGAAGACGGCAATTTGTTCGCGATCAACCGCTTCAACGGCCATGACCGGTTCGAGGATGGCGCGCGCATCACCTATGGCGTCGAATGGAATTACAGCCGGCCGGGCTTCAACATCAGCAGCGTCGTCGGCCAGAGCTATCGCCTGTCGGACAAGCCCAGCCTGTTTCCCGACGGCACCGGGCTGACCGACCGGACCTCGGACATCGTCGGACGCACGACGGTTGCCTATCGCGATTTCCTGCGCCTGACCCACCGCTACCGGCTCGACAAGGATAATTTCGCGATCCGCCGCAACGAATTCGACGCGACGATCGGCAGCCGCGCGACATATGCCGTGCTCGGATATTCGCGGCTCAACCGCGACATCCTGCTGCTCGGCGAGGATCTGCAGGACCGCGAGGAGGTGCGCGCCGGCGGCCGCGTGGCGTTCGCGAAACACTGGTCGGTCTTCGGGTCGGCGATCGTCGATCTGACGCAGCGAACCGACGATCCCCTCAGCAGCGCCGACGGCTTCGAGCCGATTCGTCACCGTCTGGGTGTCGCCTATGACGACGAATGCCTGTCGATCGCGCTGACCTGGCGGCGCGACTATGCCGACACCGGCGACGCACGGCGCGGGAACAGCTTCTCGTTCCGCATCGCGTTCCGCAATCTGGGGTTCTGACGCCGTTCGCTCAGCCTAGGTTCAGCGTCTGCGGCCTATGTCCCGGCATCAAACGGTCTATATGGCGGATTGCGCTGGACCATCAGGCGTTTCCGCTGATACGGAGCGTCCGGACTTTCTCGAATAGGGTAAAGATGACCAAATTTTCGACCATGACCGGCCTGATCGCGCTGGCTGCCGTTGGCGTAACGCCCGTGGTGGCCCAGACCGTTGCAGACAGTGACGTTCCGACGACGAGCCTCAACATCCCGGGCAATGTGCAGCTTTTCGGTGATGCCAAGCCGAACGTCTATCGCCCTTCCGCCACCGTGAATGGCGAGATCATCACCGCGACCGATATCGAGCAGCGCATGGCGCTGATCCGCATCGCCAACAACAATGTCGAACTGCCGCCGGAGGAAGTCCAGCGGCTGCGCAGTCAGGTGTTCAGCAACCTGATCGACGAAAAACTGCAGATTCAGGAAGCCAAGGCGGCCGAGATCACGATCGACGAGAATGTCGTAAACCAGCAGTTCGCCCGCCTCGCCACCCGGTTCAAGCAGACGCCCGAGCAGTTTTCGACCTATCTTACGTCGAAAGGCTCGTCGGCGGCGGCGGTGAAGCAGCAGATCCGCGGCGAATTCGCCTGGGACCGACTGTTGTCGCGTAACATCCAGTCGACGACCAACGTGTCGACCGAAGAGGTCAAGATCGTCGCCGACCAGATGACCGGCACCAAGGGTCAGGACGAGTTCCACCTCGGCGAAATCTATCTGTCGTCGACACCCGAAACCGCCGCTGCGGTGACCGAAAATGCCAAGAAGATCATCCAGGCGTTGCAGGCGGGCGGCAGCTTTGCCGCCTATGCGCGCCAGTTTTCGGAAGCATCGACCGCCGTCGTCGGCGGCGATCTGGGTTGGGTAAAGGCCGGACAGCTGCCCGGATCGATGGGCGAAGCGGCAACGCAGATGGCGCCGGGCCAGCTCGTCGGCCCGATCGAGGTTCCGGGCGGCATTTCGATCATGCTGATGATCGACCGGCGTCAGGTGCTGACCGCCGATCCGCGCGACGCGATCCTCAGCCTCAAGCAGATTTCACTCGACTTCCCGGCGGGCACCACGCCCGCGAAGGCTTCCGAATTGGCAGGCCAATTTGCCGAAAAAACGCGCAGCATCGCCGGTTGCGGCGCCGCCGACGCGGTGGCGCAGAGCCTGGGCGCCGCCGTCGTGTCGCGCGACAATATCGAGATGCGCGCGCTGCCGGCGCCGCTGCAAGCGACGCTGGCCAGCCTGCAGATCGGGCAGACGACGCAGCCCTTTGGCGCCGCGAACGAAGGCGTCAGTGTCCTTGTGCTCTGCGGCCGCGACATGCCGCAAACCGCAACCGCCCCGAACCTCGAGCAGATCGAACAGAAATTGCTGGAAGACAAGGTCAACAAGCGGGCCCAGCGCTATCTGCGCGACCTGCGCCGGGATGCCGTGATCGAATATAGCTGACCCTATGCCTGATTTCAGCAATCGACGGCCGATCGCGGTTACCATGGGTGACCCGGCCGGCGTCGGCCCCGAAGTCGCGGCCCGCGCCTGGGCCGCGCGCCGCGAAAACAACCTGCCCCCCTTTGTCGCCATCGGCGACGCGGCGGCGATCACCGCCGTCTGGGACGGCCCTATCACGCGCGTTAGCGACATGGACGAGGTGGTGCGCGCCTTTGGCGACGCCCTGCCCGTCTGGCATCTGGAGGACAGCGGCCCGCTGACCCCCGGCGTGCCGACCCCGGCGGGGGCAACCTGCGCGCTCCATGCGCTCGAGACCGGGATCGGGCTGACCCGCAATCAGGCGAGCTCGGCGCTCGTCACGGGTTCGGTCTCCAAATATGCGCTCCACGGCATCGGCTATACGCACCCCGGACAGACCGAATTCATCGCCGAACGCTGCGGCGTCACCGCGACCAATGCCGTGATGATGCTGGCGGGGCCGAGCCTGCGCGTCGTGCCGCTGACCGTGCATATTCCGCTCTCCGAAGTGCCCGAGCGGCTGACCGTCGAACTGATCGTCGCCAAGGCGCGGATCGTCGCGCGCGGGCTCAAGCGCGATTTCGGAATCGACGCGCCGCGCATCGCGCTCGCCGGCCTCAACCCGCATGCGGGCGAGAGCGGACAATTGGGCAGCGAAGAAGAGCGCATCATGGCGCCCGCGGTCGCGCAGCTGGCCGAGGAAGGGATCATCGTCGACGGCCCGCTCGCCGCCGACGGGCTGTTCGCACCCGCCATTCGCGCGAACTATGATGCGCTGCTCTGCCCTTATCACGACCAGGCGCTGACCCCGTTCAAGGCGCTGCATTTCCACGACGGCGTCAATCTGACGCTGGGCCTGCCGATCATCCGTACCTCGCCCGACCATGGCACCGCGTTCAATATCGCGGGCACCGGCACCGCCGACCCGGGGCCGACGATCGCGGCGATCGCGATGGCCGCCCAGCTCGCCGCGGCGCGCGAGCGCAGCTACGCGCCGGCGAAGTGACGGCCCGACCCGCGCCCATATTGCCGCCGCTGCGCGAGACGGTCCGCGCGCACGGCCTGTCGGCGAGCAAGGCGCTGGGACAGAATTTCCTGTTCGACGAGCAATTGCTCGATCGCATCGCGGCGATCCCCGGCGACCTGGACGGCGCCACGGTGTTCGAGGTTGGCCCGGGTCCCGGCGGCCTGACGCGCGCATTACTGCGCGCGGGGGCGAAAGTGATCGCGGTCGAGCGCGACGACCGCTGCCTGCCTTTGCTCGCCGAACTCGGCGATGCTTTTCCGGGGCAGCTGACGGTGATCGCCGACGACGCGATGACGGTCGATGTCGACGCACTGACCGGCGGCGCACCCTATCATATCGTCGCCAACCTGCCCTATAATGTCGGCACAGCGCTGTTCACGCGCTGGCTGGAGCCCGCGGCCTGGCCGCCGCCCTGGCTGTCGCTGACTTTGATGTTCCAGCTCGAGGTCGCCGAGCGGATCGTCGCGCCGGTCGGAACCGACGCCTACGGGCGGCTGGCGGTGCTCGCGCAGTGGCGCTCGACCGCGAAGATCGCGATGAAAGTCCATCGGTCGGCCTTCACGCCGCCGCCGAAAGTGATGTCGGCGATCGTCCATGTGACGCCGGCCGACCAGCCCGAAGGCGTCGCTCCGAAACTGCTGTCGAAGCTCACCGAAAAGGGATTCGGCCAGCGGCGCAAGATGCTGCGGCAGAGCCTGAAGGGCGTCGAGGGTGCGGTTGCCGCGGCCGAGGCGCTGGGAATCGAGCCGACGCGGCGCGCGGAGACGGTCAGCGTCGCCGAATGGGTGGCACTGGCGCGCGCGCTCGGCGCCTAGTTTTAGTTCTTGCTGCTGGTCGCGCCCACGGTTGCGACCACAGGCTTTGGCACCAGCACTTCGGCGGCGACGACGCGCTTCGATGCGCTCGACGCGATCGTCTTTTCGAGCGCGGCGACCTGCGGGCATTTGTCGCTGCACACGCGCTGCGCCTCGGCCAGCTTTTCGCGCGCGAGTTCGAGCGCACCCTTGTCGGCGAGCGCCTCGCCCTGGCCGGTCAGCGCGACGATGTCGTTGGGTTCGAGGACAAGCGCCTCGCGATAGAGCCCGATCGCCTTGCCCGGCAATCCTTGCGCGCGGGCGACCTGCGCCAGCGCGATGATCGCCGACCGATTGCGCGGGTCGGCGGCGAGCGCCGATTCATAAAAACCGATGGCGGCGTCGAGATCGCCCGTTTCCTGCGCCTTGTGGCCTTCTTGCTGGAGCGCGATCGAGCGCGGGAAGATGTCGTTATCGGCGCGTTGCGCATCGGACGCTGTGGGCAGGCTGGCGAGGATCAAACCCGCAGTTAGAGCCAAAAAGCCGACGCGCATTACATTCTCCCATCGCTTCATTGCAGGCGATGCTAACATGGTGCCGTCAGTCGTGCGAGAAAAAATCCGTCGCAGCCGTCGTGTCCCGGAGTCATCAGATAGCCCGCCCCTGCGGCGCGTCCGACGCCATCGGGAAGATAGCCATCGTCGGCGGTCCAGCCGGGATGCCGGTTCAGAAAATCATCCACCTGTGCCCGCCCCTCGCGCGTGATGATCGAGCAGACAGCATAGAGAAGTTTGCCGCCCGGCGCCACAAGATCGGCGCCGATGTCCATCAACTTGACTTGTTCGGCAACATGACGGTCGAGCCGGGCGGGGGTCGAGCGCCAGCGCAGTTCGGGGCTGCGCCGCCAGGTGCCGCTGCCCGAACAGGGCGCGTCGACGATGACGCTATCGGCCTTGCCCATCCGGTCGGCGAGCATCGCGCGTTCCTGCCCCGGATTGAGCAGCAAAGTTTCGATCGCCGTTGCTCCGGCGCGGTCCGCGCGTGGCGGCAATTGCTGAAGCCGCGCGCGATTGGTGTCGCAGGCGAGGATCGCGGCTTCGTCGCCCGTCGCCGAAGCGATCGCGAGCGTCTTGCCGCCGGCGCCGGCACACAGATCGATGACCACCTGTCCGGCTTCAGCGTCAAGCGCGGCGGCGGCATATTGGCTCGCGGCGTCCTGCACCTCGAACTGCCCTTCGGCGTAGGAGGCGTGCTGGACCGCGGGAGTTTCGCCGGGCAGGCGCCAGCCGTCGGTAAGGCCGGCAATCGCTTCGCCGTCCGGAAAGATCAACGCGAGTTCGTCGCGGCTCGAGCGCAGCCGGTTGGCGCGCAGGTCGAGCGGCGCGCGCACCAGCATCGCCTCGCGCTCCGCCTTTCCCACGAGCGGGTCGAAGAGTTTCATCAGCGCGGTGGTGGCGATCCCGGTTTCGGCGCGCGGTTCGTCGACGGCAATCGCTGCGGGGCCATAGGGTGTGCCGTCGAACAGCGCGGCGAGTTCGGGGTCGGTATCGGCAAGCGCCAGCATCGCGGCGCGGCCCGAGGCCGGCACCGACCGCACGCCGCGGATCGCATCATAGACATGGTTGCGGATCGCGCGGCGATCCTTCGACCCGGCATAACGGCGCGCGCGCATCGCCTCGGCAAAGATCGCGTCGGCAGGCGCTCCGCCGTCACGCGCGGAGGTGGCGATGGCATCGAGGATTTCGATGGCGGTCTGGACGCGCGCAGCGGGGGTCATGGCTTTTCCTTTATCGCGTCATTTCGACCCCGGCGAAAGCCGGGGGAAGCAATCCAGTAGCGGTTTACGCGGGCTCTGGATTGCCGCGTCGCTTCGCTCCTCGCAATGACGAAGCGAAAAACCTCAACCCGCCGGATAGTTCGGCGCCTCGCGCGTGATCGCGACGTCGTGAACGTGGCTTTCGCGCAGGCCCGCATTGGTGATGCGCACGAATTTGGCGCGCTCGCGGAAATCCTTGAGGGTGCGGCTGCCGGTATAGCCCATTGCCGCCTTCACGCCGCCGACCATCTGGTGGATGACATCCTTTGCGGGACCCTTGAACGGCACCTGCCCCTCGATGCCCTCGGGGACCAGTTTCATCTGGTCCTTGATGTCCTGCTGGAAATAACGGTCGGCCGAGCCGCGCGCCATCGCGCCGACGCTGCCCATGCCGCGGTAGCTTTTATAGGTGCGGCCCTGATAGAGGAAGGTTTCGCCCGGCGCCTCGGCGGTGCCCGCGAGCATCGATCCGACCATCACGCTCGACGCGCCCGCCGCCAAAGCCTTGGCAACGTCGCCCGAGGTACGGAGGCCGCCGTCGGCGATCACCGGCACGCCCAGCTTCGACGCCGCCTCGACGCTGTCGAGGATTGCGGTGAGCTGCGGTACGCCGACACCCGCGACGATGCGCGTGGTGCAGATCGAGCCCGGGCCGATGCCGACCTTCACGCCATCGGCGCCCGCGTCGATCAATGCCTTGGTCGCGTCGCCGGTGGCGACATTGCCCGCCAGGATCTGAACGCGGTTCGACAGCTTCTTGATCGCCTCGACCGTCTGGCCGACCATCTTGCTGTGGCCGTGCGCGGTGTCGACGACGATCAGGTCGCATTCGGCGTCGAGCAAGGCTTCGGCGCGTTCGATCCCCGTCGGGCCGGTGTTGGTCGCAGCCGCAACGCGCAGGCGGCCGCTGCTATCCTTCGTCGCGTCGGGGAAATTGACCGCCTTTTCCATATCTTTGACGGTGATCAGGCCGATGCAGTGATAATCATCGTCGACGACGAGCAGCTTTTCGATGCGGCGCTGGTGCAGCAGCTTGCGCGCCTCGTCCTGCCCGACCCCGGCGCGAACGGTCGCGAGATTTTCGGCGGTCATCAACTCGCGCACCGGCTGGCCGGGGTTGTCGGCGAAGCGCACGTCGCGGTGGGTGAGGATGCCGACGAGCTTGCCACCGGTCTCGACGACGGGGATGCCCGAGATGCGATGCTGGTCCATCAGCGCGATCGCATAGGACAGCGGCGCGTCGGGGGTGATGGTGATCGGGTTGACGATCATGCCGCTTTCGAAGCGCTTGACCTGCCGCACTGCCGCCGCCTGTTCCTCGATCGTCAGATTGCGGTGGAGGACGCCGATGCCGCCGATCTGCGCCATCAGGATCGCCATGTCGGCCTCGGTCACCGTGTCCATCGCCGAGGAGAGGATCGGGATATTGAGGCTGATTTCGCTGGTCAGCTGGGTCGACAGGTTCGCGTCCGACGGCAGGATATCCGACGCGCCGGGCACCAGCAGCACATCGTCGAAGGTGAGGCCGGTGATGATTTCCATGGGTGCCACTTTCTGGTGCGGGCGGCGCCGGCCCCGGTTTTCGGGGCAGCACGCGCGATTCGTTTGGTGGCGGCCCATGTAACCAGTCGCGCGCGGGCGCGCCAGTGGGTGGCGCACGATTATTTCGCGTGGCGCGGGATCATTGGCGGACGCACGGGAATGGGAGGCAAGGGTCACAAAAATGTAACCGGTTGCATTGCCTCGGACCGCTCGTTAGACCGCTGCGCATAACATAGTTTCGGCGAAGAGGATATTCCGGATGAACGTGCCCAGCCAGGCGACCACCCATAGCGGCGGTCGCTCGAATGCCATGGCGGCCTTTGCCGCGGTGACCGTGCTTTTCTTCGCCTGGGGTTTCATCACCTCGCTGATCGATCCGCTCGTCGCCGCGGTGAAGGGCATCTTCACGCTGAGCGACGCCGAGGCACAGCTGTCGGCCTCGGCCTTCTTCATCGCCTACGGCCTGATGTCCTTTCCCTCCGCCGCGCTGATCGCACGCTTCCATTCGGTGCCGTCGATCCTGACCGCGCTGTCGACGATGGTCGCCGGCTGCCTCGTCATGCTCGCGGCGGCGAACCTTGCAATCTATCCGCTTGTCCTCGCCGGCCTTTTCATTCTCGCGAGCGGGATCACCATCCTGCAGGTCGCGGCGAACCCGCTCGCGGCGGCGCTGGGCGATCCGAAACGCAGCCATTTCCGCCTGACCTTCAGCCAGACGTTCAACAGCTTCGGCACTTTCCTCGGCCCGCTGATCGGCGCGCACCTGTTCCTCGAGGGAGTCGAGGTCAAGGAAGGCACGGTGGTCACCGAAGCCGTGCGCGCGCAGGCGCTCGCCGGGATCGATTCGGCCTATTTCTGGATTTGCGGGCTAATCGTCGCGCTGCTGCTGTTCTTCTGGGTCAGCCGGCGGATCGTCAACGAAGCGGTGCCGCCCGCGCCGATCGGCGAGCGCGCCGGAATGGGCGAGCTGATCCGCGAAGCCTTTTCTTCGCGCTGGGCGCTGCTCGGGGGCCTCGCAATCTTCCTCTATGTCGGCGCCGAGGTTGCGATCGGCACGCAGATGGCGCTGTTCCTCAACAGCGATGCGATCTGGGGGCAATCGGACGCCGCCTTCGGTACGTTCGGCTGGATCATGGGCAATGACGGCGTCCCCGGGGTTTCGTTGCAGGAGGCTGGAAAGGCCGTCGCGCTTTACTGGGGCGGCGCGATGGTCGGCCGCGCGATCGGATCGGTGCTGCTCGCGCGCTTCTCGGCATCGAAGATGCTCGTGGCGTTCACCGCCATCGCCGCGCTGCTCTGCCTCTATATCGTCCTTGTCGGCGGCGTGACGGCGGGCTTCGTCGTGCTGTCGATCGGCCTTTTCAACTCGATCATGTTCCCGGTGATCTTCACCCTGACGCTCGAACGCTCGACCGCGCGCGCCGAAGCGACGTCGGGGCTGCTCTGCACCGCGATCGTTGGCGGAGCGGTGATCCCCTATTTCATCGGGCTGCTGTCGGGCGCGGTCGGCTATACCGCCGCCCTGATCCTGCCCGCCGCCTGCTATATCGCGCTCTGCGTCTTCGCCATCGCCGCGGGACGGGCTCCCGCCCGGCAGGCGAGCGCGGGCGTGACCGTTCACTGAAGTCTTAGGAACGAGGGGGCCATGGCCGGGCTGTCGATCCGCGATGCACGCAAGAACTTCGGCGCCACCGAGGTACTGAAAGGCGTGTCGATCGACGTCGCCGACGGCGAATTCACGGTGATCGTCGGCCCGTCGGGGTGCGGCAAGTCGACGCTGCTCCGGGCCGTCGCGGGGCTCGAAGAGCTGACCGGCGGCAGCATCGTCATCGGCGACCGCGACGTGACCAGCCTGCCGCCGTCGGAGCGCGGCATCGCGATGGTGTTCCAATCCTATGCGCTTTACCCGCACCTGACGGTGCGCGAGAATATGGCGTTCGGGTTGAAGATCGCGAAGGCGGCCAAAGCCGAGATCGACGACGCGGTGCGGCGCGCGGCGGAGATATTGAACATCGAGGCGCTGCTCGACCGCAAGCCCGCGGCGCTCTCGGGCGGGCAGCGGCAGCGCGTCGCGATCGGGCGCGCGATCGTGCGCCAGCCGCAGATTTTCCTGTTCGACGAACCGCTGTCGAACCTCGACGCCGATTTGCGCGTCCGGATGCGCTACGAATTTGCCAGCCTGCACCGCCAGCTGGGCACGACGACGCTCTATGTTACGCACGACCAGGTCGAGGCGATGACGCTCGCCGACCGGATCATCGTGCTGCGCGACGGACGGATCGAGCAGGTCGGCACCCCGCGCGAACTCTATGCGCGGCCGGCCAACACCTTCGTCGCGCAATTCCTCGGCACGCCGCGGATGAACATCCTGCCGGCGACCGTCGCCGCGGATGGTCGCGCGGCGCTCGAAGACGGGCGCAGCATCGCCCTGCCCCCGTTCGCGGCGGCGCTAACGGTGGGAACGCCGCTCTCGATCGGTATCCGGCCCGAGGATATCGCGATCGGCGATGCGCCGGACACGCTGCCCTTCACGATCCGCTTTATCGAACGGCTCGGCGGGCTCGCGACGCTGCATCTGGGCGCACGCGAGGGCGACGAGCCGATCGCGTGCCAGTTGCGCGACGACGGCAGCCTCGACGAGGGCGACACGGTGCTTGCCTCACTGCCACCCGCGCATCTGCACCTGTTCGGCGCCGACGGTCAGGCACTCGGGACGGTGGGCGAATGACCTTGCATTTCGCCTGTGTAACCGGTTACGTTGTTAACGTTTCCGCGCCCGGCATGGACAAAAATACAGAGTCGCAACAGCGGCTTGGCGCCATATGAGGGAAAGGGGCCCGATGACATGGCTACATTGAGGGACGTCGCCCGCGAGGCGGGGGTTTCGGTGGCGACGGCATCACGGGCGATCAACGGGCTCGGCAATGTGACGGCACCGACAAAGGCCGCGGTGATGGCGGCGGTCAAGAAACTGAACTTCGTCCCGCACAGCGGCGCGCGCAGCCTGACACGGCGCAAGACCGACACCGTCGGCGTCATCCTGCCCGACCTGTTCGGCGAATTTTTCTCCGAAATTATCCGCGGCATCGACCTGGTCGCGCATGAATCGGGCATGCACCTGCTGCTCGGCAATATGCACGGCAGCACGCACGAAACCGCCGCCGCGATCGCCGCGATGCGCGGGCGCGTCGACGGGCTGCTCGTGATGCCGCCCGATCTGAAGCCCGAATTGCTCGCCGACTATCTCGACCCCGCGCTTCCCACGGTGCTGCTCAACTATGACGCGGGCTCGCTCGACCTGCCCTTTGTTGCGGTCGACAATTATCGCGGCGCCTATGCGATGACCGAGGCGCTGCTCGCGCGCGGCATGCGGCAAATCGTCCATATCGCGGGGCCGAAGCATAACCGCGACGCGCGCGACCGCCAGCGTGGCTTTGTCGACGCGATGGCGAAGATCGCGAAGATTTCGAACCCCGCGATCCTGCCCGGCGATTTTTCGGAGGAAAGCGGCGCGCAGGCCGGCCGGTTGCTGGTGCAGGGCCAATTGCCCGCCGACGCCGTCTTTGCCGCGAACGACCAGATGGCGGTCGGGCTGATGGCGGAGCTTGCCAATGCGGGAAAGTCGGTTCCCGGCGACGTGCTTGTGGCGGGGTTCGACGACATCCCGCTCGCGCGCCACCTCAATCCGTCGCTGACGACGATGCAGGTCAAGATCGACCGGCTGGGGTCGACCGCGATGATGATGCTGCTGCGCATCCTTCGCGGCGAAACGCTGGGCGGCGCGAGCGCGACGATCCTGACCCCGACGCTCGTTGCGCGCGGCACGACCGGCGGGGCGGCGATCCCCGCGACGGTTGCCGCAGCGGGAGCCTTGCCGACATGACGCACCCGGCGCGGCCATGCCTATGCAGCTGACGCGGCGCCATCTGACGGGCGCGCTCGCGGCGCTGCCCCTTGCTTCGCTGTTGACCGGCTGCGGCGCGCGCGGCGATGCCGCCCTGACCGTCTGGGCGATGGGCAATGAGGCCGCGAGCCTGCCCGCACTGCTGAAAACGATCGATTGGCCTGCGGGCGCGCCGCCGATCACCATCCAGCCGCTGCCCTGGACCGCGGCGCACGAAAAATTGCTCACCGGCTTTGCGGGCGGGTCGCTGCCCACGGTGGGCCAGGTCGGCAACAGCTGGATCGCCGAACTGGCCGCGATCGGCGCGATCGCGCCGGTCCCCGATCGCGCGCTCGGGCTGCTCGACGACCAGTTCGGCGCGGTGGTCGAAACCAACCGCATCGCGGGGTTGGCGTGGGCGATCCCCTGGTATGTCGACACGCGGCTGCAATATTACCGCAAGGACCTGTTCGCGCGCGCCGGATATGATGCGCCGCCGCCCGACTGGGCCGGATGGAAGGCCGCGCTGCACAAGGTGAAGCGCCAGGCCGGCGCGGGCAATTACGCGCTGCTCTACCCGCTCAACGAATATGAGCAGCTGACGACGCTCGCGCTGTCGGCGGGTGCGCGGATGCTGCGCGACGACGGCGCGCGCGGTGCCTTTTCGGACCCCGAGTTCAAGGCGGCACTGGCGTTCTACAAATCCTTGTTCGACGAGGGGCTGGCACCGCTGGTCTCGTCGGCGCAGATTTCCAATGTCTGGGACGAGTTCGCGAAAGGCTATTTCAGCCTGTTCTTGTCGGGCCCGTGGACGATCGGCGATATGAAGTCCCGCCTCGCCCCCGCCATGCAGGGCAATTGGGCGACCGCGCCGAACCCCGGCCCCGCCGGCCTCGGATCGGCGGCACCGGGCGGATCCAGCCTCGTCGTATTCGCGGGCAATGACCATGGCGATGCGGCATGGGATCTGGTGTCGCGGCTGATGGCGCCCGCCGCGCAGCTCAAGCTCCAGCAGCTCACCGGCGACCTCCCGGCGCGGCGGTCGGTATGGACGAAAGCCGGGCTCGCGGATGACCCGATCGTCGCCCCCTTCGGAGTCCAGCTCGACCACGCGACCCCGCTGCCCAAGGTGCCCGAATGGGAGCGCATCGTCACCGAGATGCAGATCGTCGCCGAGCGTATGGTGCGCGGCCAGTACAGCGTCGATGAGGCGGCGAAGGAGATCGACGTCCGCGCCGACCGCCTGCTCGAAAAGCGGCGCTGGATGCTGGACAAAGGGCGCGCGCGGTGAGCGCGGCCGGACGAGCGAGCGAAGCGCGCGCGGGCTGGGCGATGTCATCGCCCGCGCTTGCCGCGATCATGCTCTTCTTCGTCCTGCCGGCGATCGCGTCGCTGTTCCTGAGCTTCACCGATTTCGACATCTATGCGCTCGCCGACATCGGAAACCTCCGCTTCGTCGGGCTCGCCAACTACGCGCGCCTGATCGAAAATCCGCTGTTCTGGAAAGCGATGACGAACACCTTGCTGTTCGTCGCGGCCGGCACGCCCTTCATCGTCGCGCTGTCGCTGTTCGCGGCGATGCTCGTCAATTCGCGCTGGCTGAAATGGCGTCCCGTGTGGCGCGTCGCTCTCTTCGCGCCCTATGTGACCACGCTTGTCGCGACCGCGGTGGTGTGGCGCTACCTGCTCCACACGCGCTACGGCCTGATCAACTATCTGCTCTCCTTCTTCGGCGTGCCGCCAATCGACTGGCTCGGCGATCCGCATGCGTCGCTGCCCGCGATCCTGATCTTCGTCGGGTGGAAGACCTTCGGCTATAACATGATCATCTTCCTCGCCGCGCTGCAGACGGTGCCGCGCGAGCTCGACGAGGCGGCACGGATCGACGGTGCGGGCTGGTTCACGCGGCTGCGCCACGTCACCCTGCCCGCGATCGCCCCGACGGTGCTGCTCGTCTCGGTGCTGACCGTCGCGGGCATGTTCCAGCTGTTCGCCGAACCCTATGTGATGACACAGGGCGGCCCCGCCCAGTCGACCGTCACCATCCTCTATTTCATGTATGAGGAGGGGTTCAAATGGTGGAACCTCGGCTCGGGCGCGGCGGTCGCCTTCCTGCTCTTCCTCTGCATCCTCGCGGTTACGCTCGTGCAACTCAGGCTCGCGAAACGGAGCGGCGCGATATGAGCCTGCGTCGGTGGTCCGTCACGCTGCTCGCCGCGCTCGTTGCGCTGGTCACGATCGCGCCGCTGCTCTGGATGGTCTCGGTCAGCTTCATGGCACGCGGCGAGGCGGCGCAATTCCCGCCACCCCTGTGGCCCGCGAGCCCCACGCTCGAAAATTATCGCCTGCTGTTCGGCACCTTCGGGGTCGGGCGTTTCCTGCTCAACAGTGTGCTGATCTCGACGCTGGCGACGGGCCTTGCGCTGCTCTTTACCATCCCTGCGGGCTATGCCTTCGCCAAGCTGCGCTTCAAGGGGCGCGATGCGATCTTCCGCATGCTCGTCGCCGCGCTCGTCGTGCCGGGACAGGTCGGGATGCTGCCGCTGTTCCTCGAACTGAAGGCGATGGGGCTGGTCAATAGCTATGCGGGCGCGCTGGTGCCGTGGCTGGCGGGCATCTTCGGCATTTTCCTCGTCCGCCAATATTGCCTGTCGATCCCCGACGAGATGCTCGAGGCGGCGCGCATCGACGGCGCGAGCGAGGGCCAGATATTGCGCCGGATCGTGCTGCCGATCCTGACCCCGATCATCGTCACGCTTGCGATCTATGTTTTCCTGTCGAGCTGGAACGATTTCATGTGGCCGCTGATTATCCTCTCCGATCAGGATCTTGTCACGCTGCCCGTCGCGCTCGCGGTGAACAGCCGGCAGAATGTGCAGGATTACGAGATCATGATGGCCGGCGCGGTCGTCACCACCCTCCCCGTCCTCATCCTCTTTCTCGCGCTCCAGCGCTATTATCTGAGCGGGCTGCTGACCGGGAGCGTGAAGGGATGATGCGCTCAATCAAGGAACCCCGAATGAGACATTGGACCGCGGCGCTGCTGGGCCTCGCCCTCGCCGCCTCTCCCGCCCATGCCAAAACGAAGGCGCCGCCTGCGGTCGAAGGGCAAACGCCGCAGCCGGCGATCGAGCCCGGCAATTATCCCTATCAGTTGTTCGTGCCGAAGGACTATCTGACCGACACCGCAAAACAATATCCGCTGCTGATCTTCCTCCACGGTTCGGGCGAGCGCGGCGACGACGTCGCGAAGGTCAAGGTCCACGGCCCGCCGAAGATCGCCGAGCGCGACCCGGCCTTCCCTTTCCTCACCGTGTCGCCGTTGCTCGGCACCGATCAGGACTGGGACATCGCCAAGCTCGACAAGCTGGTCGACCATATCGCGAAGACATACCGCATCGATCCGGCGCGCGTGTACCTCACCGGTCTCAGCCGCGGCGGCCATGCCAGCTGGCGCTGGGCGATCGCCGAGCCCAAGCGGTTCGCCGCGGTCGCCGCGGTCGCCGGGCGCGGCAATCCGGGCGAGGCGTGCCGCCTGATGGACCTTCCCGTCTGGGCGTTTCACGGCGACCGCGACGATGTCGTGATCCCCGAAGGCAGTTTCGCCATGGCACGCGCGATCCGTGCGTGCGGCGGCCGCAAGGTCCGCCTGACCATCTATCCCGACCTCGGCCACAACGCCTGGGATCCCGCCTATGACGACCCGGCGCTCTATGCCTGGTTGCTCGAGCAAAAGCTCTCCTCCCCAACGATCACCAACAAGGACAAGAAATGAGCAAGAGTGTGTTCCCCGACGATTTCCTGTGGGGCGCGGCGACCGCCGCCTATCAGATCGAAGGATCGCCGCTCGCCGACGGCGCGGGCGCGAGCATCTGGCAGCGCTTCAGCCACGACCCGCGGCTGATGGCGGTCAAGGGCGACACCGGCGATGTCGCGTGCGACCATTATAACCGCATGCCCGCCGACGTCGCGCTGATGAAGGAATTGGGGCTCAAAGCCTATCGCTTCAGCGTCAACTGGGGCCGCGTGCTGCCCGAGGGCATCGGACGCGTGAACGAACCCGGCCTCGATTTTTACGAGCGGTTGGTCGACGAATTGCTCAAGAACGACATCGAGCCGCTGCTGACACTGCACCATTGGGACCTGCCCGCCGCGCTCGACGACAAGGGCGGCTGGCTCAACCGCGATATCGCCGGCTGGTTCGCCGACTATGGCGCGGTGATGTACCGCCGCCTCGACGGCCGCGTGAAGAAGTGGGTGACGCTCAACGAACCTTGGGTGATCACCGACGGCGGCTATCTCCATGGCGCGCTCGCCCCCGGACACCGCAACCTCTTCGAAACCCCGATCGCGAGCCACAATCTGATGCGCGCGCACGGCGCGGCAGTCGAGGCGTATCGCAGCGAAGGCGCGCACGAAATCGGCCTCGTCGTCAATATCGAGCCCAAATATCCGGCGACCGACAGCGCCGAGGACGTCGCCGCAACGGCGCGCGCGCATGCCTATATGAACCGGCAGTATCTCGATCCGGCACTGAAAGGCTCCTACCCCGCCGAACTCGCCGAAGTGTTCGGCGAAGCCTGGCCCGAATGGTCCGCCGAGGACCTGAAAGCCATCTGCCAGCCGGTCGATTTCATCGGGATCAACTATTACACGCGCAACGTCGTGAAGGCCGACCCGAACCAATGGCCCGTCGGCGCCTCGCCAGTGAAGCAGGTCGCGACGCACACGACCACCGACTGGGAAGTCTATCCCCCCGCACTCACCGACATGCTCGTCTGGTTCCGCGATACCTATGGCGACATCCCCGTCTATATCACCGAGAATGGCGCTGCCTTCTACGACCCGCCGACCGCGGGCCCCGACGGGATCGACGATCCGCTGCGCTGCGACTATTTGCGCACGCACATCTCGGCGATCGGCGATGCGATCCGAAAGGGCGTCGACGTGCGCGGCTATATGGCGTGGTCGCTGCTCGACAATCTCGAATGGTCGCTGGGCTTTTCGAAACGTTTCGGCATCGTCCATGTCGATTATGAAACGCAGGTCCGCACGCCGAAGCGCAGCGCGCGTTTCTACAGCAGCGTCATCGCCGCCAACGGAGGGAACCTCGGATGAAAAAAATACTGATCCTCGCCGCCGCGGCGCTGCTCGCTCTCCCCGCCGCCGCGAAAGAACGCGCCGATCATTATGAGGCGATGACGTACAACATCCGTCTCGACCTCGCGTCGGACGGCGACAACGCCTGGCCGCGCCGGCGAAGCGCGCTGATCGCGCTCGTCGCCTATCAGGCGCCCGATTTCGTCGGGATGCAGGAGGTGCTGCAGCACCAGAAGCAGGCGGTCGAGGCCGACCTGCCCGGCTATCAATTCGTCGGCGTCGCGCGCGACGACGGCAAGGAAAAGGGCGAATATTCGCCGCTCGGTTTCCGCCGCGACCGCTTCACCCTCGTCGGATCGGGCACCTTCTGGCTGTCGCCGACCCCCGATACACCGAGCAAGGGCTGGGATGCCGCGCTGCCGCGGATCGCCACCTGGGCGCGACTGCACGACCGGACGGCGAAACGCACCTTCCTCGTCGTGAACACCCATTTCGACCATATCGGCGAGGTCGCGCGGCAGGAAAGCGCCCGCCAGATCCGCCGCTGGATCGAAGGGCAGCGCAAGGCGAGTGAAACCGCGGTGCTGTTGGGCGACTTCAACAGCCCCGCGACGAGCAATCCCTATGCCGCGATCGTCGAGCCCGGCAAGGGGGCGCTCCGCGACAGCCGCCTTATCAGCCGCACGCCGCATTACGGCCCGCTCGGCACCTTCACCGGCTTCAAGATCGCGCAGATGGACCCGAGCCCGATCGACCATATCTTCGTCAGCGACGATGTGACGGTGCTGCGCCACGCGACGCTGACCGACCAGAATGGCGGCAAGCTGCCGTCGGATCATTATCCGGTGGTCGCCGACCTGTGCATCGGAAAAGGCTGCTGAAACCGCGACCCCTCATCCCGGCGACGGCCGGGATGAGGGGGCGAGTCTAGTCCGCCTTCGCCTTGTCGAGCCAACCGCCGGTGAAACCGATCCGCTGGAGCCCGCGGACGATATGCGGGTTCCCCCGCATCACCTTCCACACGAAGCCGCTGCGATGATTTTCCATCATCGCGAGGATCGGCCCCTGGTCGATGCCGAGATAGTCGTTCGCTACCCAGCCATGGACCGGATCGACCGCGCCGCTACGCATAGCCGGATCGGCGAAGGTGAAGCTGGGATTGAACGCGTCCTTGAAGCCGTAGCGCGTGTAGAGCCGCGCGCCATATTGCGTGCGCATCGCCATTAGCGCGGGAATTGCCACCTCGGGCGCGAAGGCGACCGAGCCGCCCGCCGCGGTCGGGACGATCGTGCCGTCGTCGACGACACGGATCGCGCTGACGCCGCGCGCCATATAGCCGTTGAAGAAGCGCGGGGTTCCGCCGACGCTATATTTATCCTTCGAATATCCCGGCCCGTCCGACGCGGTCCAGCCCCAGATATCGGCGCTATATCCCGCCCATTTGTTCGGATTGTCGGCGCCATAGGCGCGCTGCGCCAGCGTCGCGCGGCGGCTGTTCTCAAAATAGTCGATGCCCTTGCCGCGCATGAAGTCGTCGCGGATACCACGGAAATCCACCCAGACATGGCTATATTGGTGGCCGAACAGCGGCTCGAACTGCAGATGCTGCTGCCCGTAATAAGTGCCCCAGTCCTTTTCGAGATCGGTGGCCCAGCCCTTGTCCCACGCGTCCTTGCCAACCGGATGCGTCGGCGATCCGAGAGCCAGCACATAGACGAGCATGCCCTCGTTATAGCCGACCCAGTCGTGCGTCTCGAAACCCTTCTCGGGCTTCCACCCCATGGTGATGCCGTGCGAACCCGCGAGGTTCCGCGCCTCGGTGCCGGTGTTCGTCCGCTGGACGAAGGTCCAGTCGACGCGGGTATAGATTTTCTCGGCAAGGTCGCGGATCTCGGCCTCGACCGGGTCGTTCCGGTCGTAATAGCTTTGCGCGAACAGCGCGCCGCCGAGGAACAGGCTGGTGTCGACGGTCGACAGCTCGGTCGTCTTGTGACGCGTCCCGTCGTCATTCTTCAGGAAGTGATAGAAGAAGCCCTTGTGACCCGTGGTGCCCGCGGCGTCGGGGCCCTGCGGCGCGGTCCAGTAGAAACGCAGGCAATCGCGCGTGCGCAGCGCCGCTTCGGCGCGCGTCACATAGCCACGCTCTGCCCCGATGCCGTATGCGGTCAGCGCAAAGCCCGTCGCCGCGATCGACGAGAAGGGATTGCTCGGCCAGCGATCGGGCGCGAGGCACCGCTTGGTGTCAGTGGTGTCCCAGAAATAGCGAAAGGTGCGCTCGGTCAGCTCTTCGGAAAAGGCTGCCTCGGTCAACGGCGGCAATTTCGCGGCCGATGTTTCGACTGGTGCGACGGCCGACGGCGCCGGAGTGGCGGTGCATGCCGTGGTCAGCGCGAGCAGGGGCAGGAGCGATGCCCCGATACGAAACGACATTTGATACTCCAAAAAAAGTGAGGCGCCCGGCCCGCGGGAGGGGGTGCGGGCCGGGCGCCTGTCAGCCGGTCAGAAAGAAAATCCGGCCGATAGCTTTACTGTTCGCGGCGTGTTTCCGCCAACGCCAATGCCCGAAATTTCGAGATAGCGGGGCGACGTCGGATCGTTGTTGTAATCGACATAGTTGCGATCGTTGAACAGGTTCAGAATGTCGACGCGAAGGCGCAGGCGCGATTCCTCGCTGATGAACTTGAACGGGATATATTTGGTGATCGCGACGTCCATCTGGCGGAAGCCCCAGCGATCGCCATTGCCGTCAGCCTCGTTCGAAATGACGGTGCGGCTGGGGTTCGCTCCGCCCTGGTTGATGAACGCCTTGAGGTACGGCGGCGACGCGATCTGGAACTTGCCCGACAGCGTCACGCCGATCGGCAGATCGACCGAGCCCGTCGCGACCAAACGATGCTTGCGCACCCCGCTCGACCGCGTGACGGTATAGTCCTCCAGCGACGGGAAATCGAGGCTGAAGGTTTCGCCAAACTGCCGGTTTTCCTCGGCTTGGGTATAGGTATAGGTTGCCGAGAAGCTCCACGGCGACGCGGCGGTGTAGTTCTTGACCAGCTTGAGATAGCCCGTGTCGGCGCTGGTTTCGATGCCGTTGGTCCCGATGATGATCGACCCGAAGCCCGGAGGCGCGAAACCGAAGGGTGAGTTCGGCGCCGCGGGGGCAGGCGGGAAGAAGGTGCCGTCGGGGCGGCGGTTGCCGAGCAGATAGGCGAAGCCGTCCTTCGACTCGATATGGCTATAGCCGACCTCGGCCTCGAACAACGGGGTTACCCTGGCGCGGAAGCCCAGGCTGAACTGGTCCGAATAGGGAACCTTCAGGTCGTTCTCGATGAAGCGCAGCTCGCGGCCGCCACCCGCTCCGGCGCCGGCGAGCAGCTGCTGGCGGCCGGCTTCGGTCAGGTAGATCGGGTTCCACGGCACACAGGTCGGCCCGGGGGCGCATGTGTTGTTCGGGTCGCCGGTGATGAAGTTGAATGTCCGCGTGGTGAAGGATCCGACGCTGATTTCCTGCTGCAGGAAGTCGAACTGGTTGCGGTCGTACGAGCGACCCGCCCCGCCGAACACCACAAAGCGCCCATCGTCGTCGAGTTCGTAGCTGAAGCCGATACGCGGCTGCCACGCACCCGTGAACGCCTTGCGCTCGCTGCCCGTCGAGATGAAGTCGCGGATGTCGTAATCGGCGTTGACGAGGTTCGGGTAATTGGCCGGCGACACCGCATTCACCGCATCGGCGGGGTGGACGAAGTCGAGGAAGGCCGGCGTCCGCTCATAGTCCCAGCGCACGCCGAGGTTCAGCGTCAGCCGGTCGGTAACCTCCCAATCGTCCTGCACATAGATACCGAACTGGAAATTCTTCGAATTGATGATCGGGTCGCCGTTACCCGTCGAGGCGCCGAACTGGACGCGGTAGGGCACATCGTCGTTGAAGGTGCCGCCACCGGGGTTGAATGCCGGGTTATAGGTATAGACGGGATTGAAGGCGTTGAGCTGTAGCGAATTGAGTTCGACCCATTTCGCCTTGGCGCCGACCTTGATCGTATGGCCCTCGAACCCGGTCCAGGTGAAGTCGTTCTGGACGCCCCAGCCCTTCTGGCCCTTTTCCTGGAAATTGCTGCCGCCGCCAATGCGCAGGATGTCGCCGCGGACGACCACACCCGGCTGCGGATTGGTGGGCGATGGGCCGGCATAGGCAAAGAGGAAGCCGTTGCCGAATTCGGTCGGCGTCGGCGCCCATTTGGCGTCTTCATAGGTCAGCTTGAAATCGTTGATCCAGTTGTCGGCCGTATGCTCCCAGCGCGCGGTGACGCGCAGTTCCTCGACATCCTGCGAGCTGATCGTGCTGCGCGCGTTGAAACCGCTGCCCAGGAACTCGCCGGTTTCCTTGCGATATTTGCCCGACAGCTCGATCAAGTCGCTGTTCGACGGCTGGAAGTTGAGTTTGCCGAAATAGAGATCTTCGTTGAACGTCGCGTTGGTCGGGCCGAACACGCCCTGATATTCGGACGGAAAATAGCTGACCGGCAGGTTGAGTCCCGGCTGGACGTCGACCGGCTGCTGCTGCCGCTTGCCTTCATAGGTCACGAAAAAGTGCAGCATATCCTTGATGATCGGACCACCCAGCGCGCCGCCGAACTGGAAATCCTTCGTCTTGACCTTGCTCGTCGTCAGTTCGGTCGGCCGCGCGTCGCGCAGGCTCTGATCGGTGTAATCGATGAAGGCTTCGCCGTGGAATTCATTGGTGCCCGACTTGGTCACCGCGGTGATCGCGACCGAGCTGACCTGGTCGAATTCGGCCTTATAGTTCGACGAAATGACGCGATATTCGCCGACCGCGAGCTGCGGGAAGGGATTGCCCTGCGTCGAATCCTGGCCAGTTATACCGTTTTTGAGAACATAGTCCTTCTGTCCGACGCCATCGATGAAGATGTTGACGCCGCGGCTGTCCTGGGCGCCGCCTTGCAGGCGCGATTGGCCGCTGGCCCCGGTCACGAACTGGACGCCCGGCGCGAGGTCGGCAAAGGCGAGGAAGTTGCGGTTGTTCTGCGGCAATACCTCGATCTGGCGCTGAGTGATGTTCGAACCGACCTCGCCGCCCTCCATCGACCGGATGCGGGTGCCCGTAACGATGATCGCGTCGCCGCCGCCCTCGGCGATGTCCGGCTGCGAGAAATCGAAGTCGAGCACGGCGCTCTGTCCAACCGAGAGGGTGAATTCGTCGGTGTTGCGCACGCCGCCCGGCGTCGTGATTTCAAGCCGATAGGTGCCGACCGGAAGCGAAGCGATATTGTAACTGCCGCTCGTGCCAACCGTCGCGGTGCGCGTCAGGCCGGTGTTGACGTTGATCGCGGTGACCTGCGACACGCCGCCCTCGGCCTTTATCGTGCCGCGCAGCGAGGCGTTCGACACCTGCGCATACGCAGGTGTCGCCACCCCGACGGCGAGCGCGGCACCGGCGCTGCTCCATGCCAGCGCAGCGGCGAGCGTGCGGGCGCGCGAACGGCGCGCGGAAACGGTCTGAAATTCATGCGGAAACTTCACGGCATCCTCCCTTTTTGGCCCCCGACATTCCCCGCGCTCGTTTCCTTCGCTGGCCGGCCTTGCCTCCGGTGCAGCGACGAGTCGCGGGAAATTGCGTCGTTGTTTTTTTAGTTTGTAACCGGTTTCACGATCACTGTATAGGGGGAAGCGACACAGAGGGATGCAATCGGGGGCCAGCCGGTTTTCGGCCGATTTCGGCCAATCCTTGTGACAATGTATAAGCAAATCCGACTGGGAAGGACGAATCATGCCGCCGATGACGCGCAACCTCACATGCCTGACGCTGGCCACCCTGATGGTGGCTGGGCAGCTCTCCCCCGCCCCGCTGATGGCCAAGCCCGCGACGAGCACGAACGAGGCGGCGCCAATGGATTCCGCGGGCTGGATGCGTCCCGATCCAAAGATGGATCGGTTCATCGCCGACCTGATCGCGAAGATGACGCTCGACGAGAAAGTCGGGCAATTGTCGCTGCTGACCAGCGACTGGGATTCGACCGGCCCGACGATGCGCAAAGGCTATCAGGACGATATTCGCAAGGGGCGCATCGGGTCGATCTTCAACGCCTTCACCGCCAAATATACGCGCGAGCTGCAGCGGCTGGCGGTCGAGGAGACGCGGCTGAAGATCCCCCTGCTCTTCGGTTATGACGTCATCCACGGCCACCGCACCATCTTCCCCATCTCGCTGGGCGAATCGGCGAGCTGGGACCTGAAAGCCATTGAAAAAGCAGCACGAATTTCTGCAACCGAGGCATCGGCGGAAGGCATCCACTGGACCTTCGCGCCGATGGTCGACGTCGCGCGCGACCCGCGCTGGGGCCGCATGTCCGAGGGCGCGGGCGAAGATGTATACCTTGGCAGCAAGATCGCGGTCGCGCGCGTGCGCGGTTTCCAGGGCGATGACCTGAAGCGTGTCGACACGGTGCTCGCGACCGCCAAGCATTTCGCCGCCTATGGCGCGGCGCAGGCCGGCCGCGACTATCACACGGTCGACATCTCCGAACGCACGCTGCGCGACACCTATCTGCCGCCGTTCAAGGCCGCCGCCGACGCGGGCGCCGCGACCTTTATGACCTCGTTCAACGAATATGACGGCGTCCCGGCGTCGGGCAGCCACTATCTGCTCACCGACGTGCTGCGCAAGAAATGGGGCTTCAAGGGCTTCATCGTAACCGATTACACGTCGATCAACGAAATGGTCCCGCACGGCTATTCGCGCGACCTGAAGCAGGCCGGCGAGCAGGCGATCAACGCCGGAGTGGACATGGATTTGCAGGGCGCGGTGTTCATGGATCACCTCGCCAAGTCGGTCGCCGAGGGCAAGGTCGACGTCAAACGCGTCGACGAGGCGGTGAAAACGATCCTCGAAATGAAATATCGCCTCGGCCTGTTCGAGGATCCCTATCGCTATTCGGACGAGGCGCGCGAAAAGGCGACCATCTATCGCCCCGATTTCCTCGAGGCCGCGCGCGACGTCGCGCGCAAGTCGATCGTGCTGCTGAAGAACAAGGACAATGCCC
This sequence comes from Sphingomonadaceae bacterium 3R27C6, assembly GCA_005503215.1. Classification (GTDB taxonomy): domain Bacteria; phylum Pseudomonadota; class Alphaproteobacteria; order Sphingomonadales; family Sphingomonadaceae; genus Sphingopyxis. The sequence goes on from SCNS01000004.1 coordinate 152,995, forward strand.
TGCCCCTCGCCGCAGCGGCGAAGTCGATCGCGGTGATCGGCCCGCTCGGCAACAGCAAGGAGGACATGATCGGCAGCTGGTCCGCTGCGGGCGACCGCAAGACGCGGCCGGTGACATTGCTGGAAGGGATGCAGGCGCGCGCGCCCAAGGGCACGACGGTCGCCTATGCCAAGGGCGCCGGCTATCAGTTCGCCGATGCGGGCAAGAGCGACGGTTTTGCCGAGGCGATCGCGCTCGCGCGGAAATCGGACGTCATTATCGCCGCGATGGGCGAGCATTGGAACATGACCGGCGAAGCGGCGAGCCGCACCTCGCTCGACCTGCCCGGCAACCAGCAGGCGTTGCTCGAAGAGCTGAAGAAGACCGGAAAGCCGATCATCCTCGTGCTGATGAGCGGGCGTCCGAACAGCATCGAATGGGCCGACGCCAATGTCGATGCGATCCTCGAGGCCTGGTATCCGGGCACGATGGGCGGCCATGCGATCGCCGATGTGCTTTATGGCGACTACAACCCGTCGGCCAAGCTGCCCGTAACCTTCCCGCGCAATGTCGGGCAGGTGCCGATCCATTACGACATGAAAAACACGGGGCGCCCGATCAAGCCCGAGGATCCGAACGCCAAATATGTCTCGCGCTATCTCGATACGCCGAACACCCCGCTTTATCCGTTCGGTTACGGCCTCAGCTACACGAGCTTCGCTTATTCGCCGGTGACGCTCGACAAGGCGAAAATCCGTCCGGGCGAGAAATTGACCGCGAGCGTCACGGTGACCAACAGCGGCGCGCGCGACGGCGAGGAGGTCGTGCAGCTCTACGTCCGCGACCTCGTCGGATCGGTGACGCGGCCGGTGAAGGAGCTCAAGGGTTTCGAGAAAATCAGCCTCAAGAAGGGCGAAAAACGGACGATCCGCTTCACCCTGACCGACGCCGACCTCGCCTTCACGCGGCAGGACATGAGCTGGGGCAGCGAACCCGGCCAGTTCAAGCTGTGGGTCGGTCCGTCGTCGGCCGAAGGGTCGGAGGCCAGTTTCGAGCTGACCGAATAGGATGACGCCGATGCGTTTCCAGAGCCTGATCGCCCTTGCCGCCGCGCCGCTGGTCTTCACCGCACCGGCGCGCGCGCAAGCGCCCGAGCGCCCGAACATCGTCTACATTATGTCGGACGATCATGCCTATCAGGCGATCTCGGCTTATGGGTCGCCGGTGTCGAAGCTCGCGCCGACGCCGAATATCGACCGGATCGCACGAAACGGCGCGATCTTCACGAACAGCTTCGTCGGCAATTCGCTCTGCGGCCCCAGCCGCGCGACCTTGCTCACCGGCCGCCAGAGCAACGCGCACGGTTTCAAGCAGAATGGCAACAAGTTTGACAACAATGTCTGGGTCTGGCCCCGCGCGCTGGCGCAGGCGGGTTACACCACCGCGATGTTCGGCAAATGGCACATCAACCATTCGCCCGCGGGGATCGGCTTCGACGAATGGAAGGTGCTCGACGACCAGGGCGAATATTACAACCCCGACATCATCACGCCGAAGGGGCGCAGCGTCGTCGAAGGCTATGCGACCGACCTCATCACGCAGTACAGCCTCGATTGGCTGAAGAACGGCCGCGACAAGTCAAAGCCCTTTGCGATCCTGATCCATCACAAGGCGCCGCACCGCAATTTCATGCCCGCGCTGCGCCATGTGCAAAAATATCAGGGGGTGAGCTTCCCCGTTCCGGCCAACTATTTCGACGATTATGCCGGACGGCGCGCGGCGGCGGCGCAGGAAATGAATATATATCGCGACATGTACGAGGGACACGACCTCAAGATGACGGTCGCGGCGGGATCGGCACAGCTGCGCTACAACCGCTGGCCCGGCGCGTTCGACCGCATGACGCACAAGCAGCAGGCCGAATGGGACGCGCTGATGCAGGCCGACAACGACCGGATGAACGCCGCGAAGCTCGCGGGTCAGGACATGGCGCGCTGGAAATACCAGCGGTACATGCAGCAATATCTCGGCACCGTCGCGGCGGTCGACGAGGGCGTCGGCGCGGTGCTCGATTATCTCAGGGACAGCGGCCTCGATCGAAATACGATCGTCGTCTACACCTCGGACCAGGGCTTTTACCTCGGTGAACATGGCTGGTTCGACAAGCGCTTCATCTATGAAGAATCGATGCGAACGCCGTTCCTGATCCAGTACCCCGGGTATATCCGTGCCGGCATGCGCGTGACCGCCCCGATCCAGAACATCGACTATGCGCCGACCTTCCTCGATTTTGCCGGGGTGAAGGGTCCGGGCACGATCCAGGGCCGGTCGATGCGCGCGCTGTTCGGTGCCCGTCCGCCCGCCGACTGGCGCAAGGACGTCTATTATCATTATTATGAATATCCGGGCTTCCACTCGGTTCGCGCGCATTATGGCGTGCGCGGTGAGCGCTACAAACTCGTCCGCTTTTATGGCGCCGACATCGACGCCTGGGAGTTTTACGACCTGAAGACCGATCTCGGCGAAATGCACAACCGCATCGACGATCCGGCGATGAAGGCGCCGATCGCGACGATGAAGCGGAAGCTGGTCGAACTTCGCCGTCAGTATCAGGACGATAGCGGACCGGCGATCTAGGCCAGCGACTTGTCGCGGGGGCCAAGCGGGATTAGGCGCAAACAGGTGAGTCCCGACACGCCCGCCCCGCCCTCCGCGCTCGCCCCCTTCCGCTACCCGGCGTTTCGCGCGATCTGGATCGCGAACCTCGCGTCGAACATGGGGTCGATGATCCAGTCGGTCGCCGCCGCCTGGCTGATGACCGAAATCACCAATTCGCACGTGCTGATCGCGCTGGTCCAGGCCAGCGCGACGATCCCGATCCTGCTGCTCGCCGTCTTTGCGGGCGCGATCGCGGACAATTTCGACCGGCGGCGCGTGATGCTCGCGGCGCAGACGGGGATGCTCATCGTCTCGGCGGCACTGACGCTGACGACCTATCTGGGCGCAATCACGCCGCTGAGCCTGCTCTTCTTCACGCTCGCCGTCGGATGCGGGACCGCGCTCAACGGCCCGGCGTGGCAGGCGTCGGTGCGGCTGCAGGTCGGGCCGAGGGACCTGCCGCAGGCGATCGCGCTCAACACCATCGCGTATAACCTCGCGCGCAGCGTCGGCCCGGCGCTCGGCGGCCTGCTGATCTCGATTGTCGGCACCGCGGCGGCCTTTGGCCTCAACGCGATCAGCTATATCGTGCTGATCGTCGTGCTGCTGCGCTGGCATCCCGAAACGACGCCGCGGCGCCGCACTTCGATGCTGACCGCGATCGCCGCGGGCATAAGTTTCTGCGCGCAGTCGGACCCGGTACGCCGCGTGCTCATCCGCGGCTTCGCGTTCGGTTTCGGCGCCGCGGGGTTCCAGGCGTTGCTGCCCTCGCTCGTCCGCGACCGGCTGCACGGGACCGAGGTGATCTATGGGCTATGCCTTGCCGCCTTCGGCGCGGGGTCGATCTTCGGTGCGCTGTTGGTGAGTTCGGCGCGGCACCGCTGGGGCAGCGACCGGGTGGTGACCGCCGCCTCGCTGATCTTTGCCGCCGCGATGCTGCCGGTCGCGCTCACGACAAGCCTTCAATGGGTCATCGTTGCCGCCTTCGTCGCGGGCGGGGCGTGGGTGTCGACGCTGACGACGCTCAACGTCGCGATGCAGCTCCGTTCGCCCGAGGAAATCCTCGGCCGCTGCCTGTCGATCTATCAGGCGGTAACCTTCGGCGCGATGGCGCTCGGCGCCTATACGCTCGGGCTGATCGCCGATCTGGTGTCGCTGCCGGCCGCGATCCTGATTTCGGCCGGCTGGCTGATCCTCTCGGCGCTCGTGCTGCGCTTCGTCGCGCCGATGCCGCGGCGCGACGAAGGCAGGTTATTGCCCTAGACGCGCGGCCTTCCATAACGCGCATAGAGCGCCGACAGCACGAACAGGGTAAGCAGCCGCGGCGCGACGGGGGCCGTCGAACGCCAATAGGCATTGCGAAAAAGCGCGGCTCCTTTATGGGCTGCGCGGGCGGGGCTTGCCCCGCGCATGATCGCGTCGGTGCCCGAAAGGGCTTAATATGGGAACGCGGTAATGGGGTTCGTTCTAATCCCCGAAGCCGAGGCTGTCCCTGCAACTGTAAGCGGCGAGCGCGATGCACCGTTCGGATTTCGATCCGGACAGCCACTGGGGTCACCTGGGAAGGCGTGCGTCAAGCCCTGACCCGCGAGCCAGGAGACCTGCCGGCGTGGGTCGCTCAATGCCAAAGCCCAGGGAAAGGCTGCGGCACGGAGGTTTCCGTCGAGCGACGACCAAGCGGCTGGAGCCGCTTCGGTGCCGGGGCCGCAGGCGTAACGCCACCCGCGGTTTCAGCGCCGGCCGATCGCGCCCGCGCATCGGCAGGCTCCGCCTTCGTTGCCGGCGTGCGGGGTTCTTACCATGAAAACGCGTACCGACGCCGAACACACGGCGAAGATGAAGAAGATCCAGGCCGCGCAGGCGAAGAAGGTCGCGACGAAAACCGTCGAAAAGGGCCTGATCATCGTCCACACCGGCCCCGGCAAGGGCAAGACCTCGGCCGCGCTCGGCATGGCGGTGCGCGCGATCGGGCACGGGATGAAGGTCGGCGTGATCCAGTTCGTGAAGGGCGCGATGGCGACGGGCGAGAAAGCCGTGTTCGACCGTTTCCCCGAGCTGATCGAGTTCAAGCCGATGGGCGAAGGCTTTACCTGGGACACGCAGGACCGCACGCGCGACATCGCGGTGGCACGCGAAGCGTGGGACGAGGTCAAGCGGATGATCGCCGATCCCAGCTATGCGATGGTGATCGCCGACGAACTCAACATCGTCCTGCGTTACGACTATCTGCCGGTGGGTGAAGTGCTCGAGGCGCTCGCCGCCAAGCCGGAGATGACGCATGTCATCATCACCGGCCGCAATGCGCCGCAGGAACTGATCGACGCCGCCGATCTGGTGACCGAAATGGCGCAGGTGAAGCATCCGTTCCGCGAACAGAATGTGAAGGCGCAGCGGGGGATCGAGTTCTGATGCCGCGGCGCGTCCTTCTGGCGCTTGCCGCGCTGTCGGGCGGCGCGGGTCTGTTGTGGGCAGCCTCCCCCGCCCCGCCCGCGAAAGCGCCCGCGGTTCCGCAGCGCATCGTTTCGATCAATCTGTGCGCCGACCAGCTTGTGCTCGCGCTTGCCGACCGGGGGCAGATCGCGGGGCTGACGAAGAATGCGACCGACGCGGAGATGTCGGGCGAGGCGGCGAAGGCGCACGGCATCCCGCTGCTGAGCAATTCGGCCGAGCAGATATTGGCGATCGAGCCCGACCTGATCATCGGCATGCCCGCGAGCCGCAGCGCGGCGCTCCGCGCGCTGCCGAAGCAGAGCTATCCGCTGCTCGACCTCGCCACCGCGAACACCGTCGATGAAATCTACACCTCGATCCGCGAAACCGCGGCGGCGGTCGGCCACCCCGAGCGCGGCACGGCGCTGATCGCGCGGATGCAAGGCGAGCTGGCGGGCCTGCCGAAGCCGGGGAAGGGCCGGGTCGCCGCCTATTACCAGCGGCGCGGTTATATGACCGGCACAGGAACATTGATCGACGAGTTGATGACGCGCGTCGGCCTCGTCAACCTCGCGGGCAAGCTCGGCAAGCCACCATTGTCGCAGCTCAGCCTCGAGGAGATGGTCGCAGCCGAGCCCGATTTCCTGATCGTCGAAAGCGCGACCGACAAGGTGACCGACCAAGGGAGCGAAATGCTGCATCATCCCGCATTGAAGGACATTCCGCGTATCAGCGTCCCGCAGGCGTGGACGGTCTGCAGCAGCCCCGCCTACTCGCAAGCGGCGCGCAGCATGACGGTGCAGATCGCGCGCATCGATGGGAGCCGCTCATGACCCGCCTCGCCCTCCCCCGCTGGTCGCTGATTGCCGCACTGTCGGCGCTGACGCTGGTTGCAGCGATTGCGTCGCTGCTGTTCGGTGCGGTCGACCTGTCGGTATCGCGCCTGCTCGCCGCGGCGACGGGAGACGGGGACAAGGTTGCATCGATCATCCTCTTCGACCTTCGCCTGCCGCGCACATTGCTCGCGCTCGCCGTCGGCGCGATGCTCGGACTCGCGGGAGCCGCGCTGCAAGGCTATCTCCGCAATCCGCTAGCCGAACCCTCGGTGCTCGGCACGTCGAACGCGGCCGCGCTCGGCGGCGTCGCCGCGATCTATTTCGGGCTCGCCGAAATCCATCCGATCGTGCTGCCATTGCTCGCCACGGGGGGCGCGCTCCTGTCGCTCGCTTTGCTTTTCATCCTTTCGGGCAAGGCCGAGAGTCCGCTGACGCTGATCCTCGCGGGGATCGCGGTCGGGACGCTGGCGGTGGCGGGGACCAGCCTCGCGCTCAACCTTTCGCCGAACCCGTTCGCTGCGATGGAGATCATGACCTGGCTGCTCGGCAGCCTCGAGAACCGGTCGTTCGACCATGTGTGGATCGCGCTGCCATGCATCGCGATCGGCATCGCAATGCTGCTGTGGAACGGCCGCGCGCTCGATGCGCTGACGCTCGGGGAAGATGCGGCGCAGGCGCTTGGCACCGACCTGCGGCGCACGCGGCTCCGGCTGCTGATCGGCACCGCGATCGGGGTCGGCGGCGCGGTGGCCGTAACCGGGGCGATCGGTTTTGTCGGGCTGATCGTGCCGCACCTGATCCGCCCGCTTACCGACCGCAGCCCCTCGGCGATCTTGCTGCCCTCGGCGATCGGCGGCGCGGCGCTGCTGACGCTCGCCGACCTCGGCGTGCGGATCATCCCGACGACGAACGAGCTCAAGCTGGGCGTCGTCACCGCGTTCCTCGGCGTCCCGGTCTTCCTTGTTCATCTCATGCGGGAGCGACGGCTATGGTGAGCCTAGTCCTCGACCATGTCGGCGTCACGCTCGGCCGCCGCGCCGTCGTCCACGACGTCAGTGCCGAATTCGGGCCCGGCACGCTGACCGGGATCGTCGGCCCCAATGGCGCGGGCAAGTCGACACTCGCGCGCGCGATGCTCGCGCTGGTGCCCGCCAGTGGAACGGTGCGCGTCGACGGCGTCGATGCCGCGGCGATGCCGCGCGCCGAACTGGCACGGCGCATCGCCTATGTGCCGCAGGGGCAGACGCTGCACTGGCCGCTGACGGTCGAGCGGCTTGTCGGGCTGGGGCGGCTGCCGCATCTCGCGCCGATGTCGCGGATCGCCGATGCCGACACCGCCGCGATCGAGCGCGCGATGGCGCGTGCCGACGTGCTCGACCTGCGCGACCGGATCGCGACCGAATTGTCGGGCGGCGAACGCGCCCGCGTGTTGTTCGCGCGCGCATTGGCGGTCGAGGCGCCGGCGCTGATCGCCGACGAACCGCTCGCGAGCCTCGACCCGGGGCACCAGATCGACGTGATGGACATGCTGCGCGCCGAAGCTGCGGGCGGCGCGCTGGTGATCGCGGTGCTCCACGATTTGACGCTCGCGGCGCGCTATTGCGACCGGCTGCTGCTGATCGACGAAGGCCGGATCGTCGCCGATGGGACGCCCGCCGCAGTGCTGACCGCCGAGCGGCTGCGCGCGGTCTATGGGATCGACGCAGCGGTCGAGACGGGCGGCGAGTGGCCGACGATCACCTTGTTCGGCCGCGCCCGATGAACGCCGAAACGCTGTTCGCCGGGCAAGGCTATGCCGCGGTGCCGCTGTTCGATCCGGAGATTGTCCGCGCGGCGGCGGGCGACATCGCCGAGCATGTCGACCGCGTGTCGCGTGCGCTCTATTTGCCGTTCGAACAAAGCTGCCCCGACGCCCCGCTCAGCGAACGGATCGACCGCGTGTACGCGCACGAACGCAGCGTCGCGAATTTGCTGCGCGTCGCGGTCTGTACCGACGCGCATCGCGGGCCGAAGCTTCAGGCGCTGGCGAACGATTCGCGGCTGATCGAGACCGCCGAGCGGCTCGGCGGCCGTGCGCTGGCGGGAAAGATCGTGCGCGTGCGCGCGAGCATCGCCTGCTTTCCCGAGCATCGCCACGCCTGGCACAGCGACGTTGCGCGCGACGACGGCACCGGATGCGGCAAGGTCATGGTGACCGCGTGGATCCCCCTCAGCGATGCGGGGCCCGAAAGCGGTGGGCTGGAGATCGCTGCGGGGCGCCAGCCCGCACCGCTGGCGAGCGAGGGCGACGACGGCTTCGAAATCCCCGAATGGCGGCTTGCGGGCCTGCCGCGTGTTCAGCCCGAATGCCCGGCAGGGACGGTGCTGTTCCTCGATCGCTTCACCCCGCACCGCACCTTGCCTGCGCGCGCGACGCGCTTTGCGCTCGTCATATGGATGAAGGCCGCCTGACCCGAACCGCCGCGGCCCGTCCTACCGCGCAGCTTCGACCCGAACCGTCCGGCTGGCGCGCTTGCCATCGGCGGAGCGGCTGCGCAGCTCTACGGCGCCGCTGACCGCCACCGGCCCGGCATAGCGCGTCCACGCGCCGCCCTCGACACGATATTCGATCGCGGTGCCGGGGAACATGCTGTTCGCCTCGAGCTTGCCGTTCGCGACCCGCGCGCCCGGCGGCGCGACGCGATAGGCGACGCCCATTTTTTCGAGCATCGGGAACTGTGCCGCGGTGCGCCCGGCGAAATCCTGCCAGCCCGCCTTGAGCTTCGCAGCGTCGACGCGTGTGTCACCCCATTCATAGCTCGCCCCCGCCTGATAGACCGGGGTCCACGGCGCCGGCGCCCACGCGCGTTCGGCGAGCGCGAGCAGGCGCGGGAAGAGCATATAATCGACCTGCGCGTCGGTGCGGATCGTCTCACTCCAGAGCTGCCCTTGCAGTCCCGCGACGCGGCGGCCCGGTTGCAGAACGGGCTTGTCCTCGATCGCCTTGCCCTCGGCCTGGATGTTGCGGATCGTCGCGGCGTTGGCGGGCAGGTTGCCCGGCATGAAGCCGAAGACCTGATACGGATCGACCCCACGCGAGGCCCAGTTATAACCGCCCTCGTCGGGGTGCGGCGCATAGGGCATGTCGAAATAACCAAGGTCGGGGATCGACAGCACGGCGTCCCAACCGCGGTTCATCTGGTCGTGCGCCTCGCGGATCGCGCCGGCGTGCAGCACGCCCCAAATGTTCGTTTGCACCTTCTTTGGCATCGCGGCGGTTTCGGTATGCCCCATGCCGTCGCTCCAGCCGGCGGCTTCCAGCCCCTTGGCGGCGAGGCTCTTGCTCACACGCTCGATGAAGCGCGGGGTGAGCTTGCCCGCATCACCGCCATTTTCGGCGATCATCGCCTTGCAGGCGGGCGATTTGACCCAAGCGCCCGCGGTCTCGTCGGCGCCGAGGTGGAAGGTCTTGAGCGGCACGCCTGCCTGGCGGTGCATGTCGGCGAGCGCATCGACCACCGTGTCGACGAAGCGATAGGCCGCGGGCAGGCAGACATTGAGCGTGTTGTCGTTGTAATGCTGGATACTGCGATATTCGGTGGTGTCGGCGGGGTCGATCAGCCGGTAGGTCTCGGCCTCGGCCTTCTTGCCCGCGGCGATCATGCGGACGTAGCGAGCCTCCATCGCCCTGATCGCAGCGCGCGAGTGGCCGGGCATGTCGATCGACGGGATGACCTCGATCTGCCGCGCCGCCGCCGCCTGCACGATCGCGACATAGTCGGCGACGCTCAGATAGCCGTTGACGCCCCCCGGACCGTCGGGCCCCGCGCCCAGCTGCGGCAGAAGGCACGTCTGTTCGGCGGGGTCGTGGCACCGTTTCGACCCGACCGAGGCCAGTTCGGGGAGCGCCGGGATTTCGATGCGCCAGCCCTCGTCGTCGGCGAGATGGAGGTGCAGCTTGTTAAGCTTGTACGCCGCCATCGCTTCGACCAGCTTCAAAATCTGGTCGCGCCCATGGAAGTTGCGGCCAAGATCGATGTGGAGGCCGCGAAATCCATATTCCGGCGCATCCTCGACGTGGAGCGGCGCGAGCTTGCCCTTGTCGAACGCCGCCTGCTGCGCGAGCGAGCGTAGCGCGTGGCTTGCCCCCGCTGCGTCGTGCGCGGTGATGGCAATGCCCGATCCCTTGACGTCGAGAATATAGCCCTCGGCCTTTTTCGCGGCGGCGGGATCAATGCGGATCGTGAGCGGCAGCGCGCCGCCCTCAGGCGACCCGAGCGCCGCCAAAGCAGGCGCCACCGCGCCGCGTTCAACGCCGTTCAATGTCAGCGCGATACCGCGGCCAAGGTCGATCGCCCGCCCCCTGCCCTGCACCGCCTTCGCCGGCTTCGGCAGGATCACGATGCTTTTCGCTTCGGGCGCCAGCCGTGCGGCCTGCACATCGAAGGCGCGTTCGGCGGTCAGCCAACGCGTCTTGTCGGCATCGCTCTTGGTCGCGAGCTTGGCCTCATCGGTCATCGGTGCGACAAAAGGCAGCGTCTCGAGCCCGGTCTCTGGATCGATCACCGCGCGCGTCGCCGCGATGGTGCGCGGTTTCAGCCCGTCGGCGACCAGATAGGCGTTGGGCATCGCGAACGCCTTTGAAAAATTCGAGCCAACGCCCCACAGCTTGATCTTGTGCGTCGAACCGGGGCGCAGCGTCACGCCGGGTTTCAGCGTCAATTGCTGGACGTCGCCATTGACGTGGCGGTGCGTAAAAATGTCGCTTTCGACGCGGGGCAGCGGATTGACGAAGCTGAAAGTGAGCGAGACCCCCTCGGTCGGCAGGTCGGCCGGCAGCGTTTCGGGCAGCGTCAGCGTGATCGTCGACAGGAAACAGCCGTCGATCCCGGCCGGGCACGCCGGGCGGTTGTCGATCACCTCGAGCCGATAACCCAGCGTGTCGGCGAAACGATCGAGCGCGGCTTGCGACGACGTGTCTGCCGCCAAAGCCTGAGGGGCGGCCAGCGCCGCAAGCGCTATCCCGATCAACCTCGTGGCCCGCATTCCCATTCTCCCGATCGATAATTTGTATCTAATTTGTCATGCAGAAACTGACCGGTCAACGCCTTTCCATTCGGCTGTTTTATAGGAAAAAATGGCAAAGTTTCGGGAAGGGTCGCATTTTTCCTCGTGGCGGCCGCCAAATTGGTTTTATATTAGTACTGCAACCCGGCGTCGCTAGAGCGCAATCGTCGCGCGTTGGGCAGGGCGGCGCCTTGGCCGTTACGAATTTGACGGAGAAAAGCCGAATTGGTCCTATCTCAATCATATGAGGCGCGGGCAATCGGGTGGCCCCTTTTGCGCGAGCGGCTCGCAACAAAGATTGACGCGACGATACCAATGCAACACATAAGGCTGCGGCGCTGGTCCTATCGGCTGAAGCGCCTTTACCACCGGATGGAGCAAACGTCCTTGTCACTGATCGAACGCGTGGGTCCGCTGCAAAAGGACGATCCCACCCCGCTGTACCTTCAGTTGCAGAAGATCCTGCGCGACGCGATCGAGGGGCAGTTGGTCAAGGCCGAAGAGGCCATCCCGACCGAACGCGACCTCGCCGAGGAATTCGACGTGTCGCGCATCACCGTGCGCAAGGCGATCGACGGACTGGTCGCCGATGGAATCGTTGCACGGCGCCGCGGCGCGGGAACCTTCGTCACACGGCCGCGCGTCGAGAAAAGCTTCTCCAAGCTCACGTCATTTTCGGAAGACATGGTGTCGCGCGGGCGCAAGCCCCACAGCAAGTGGATCAGCAAGACCGCGGGCGCGGTGACGCCCGAGGAAGCGCTGTCGCTCGGCCTGTCACCGGGCTCGCTCGTCTATCGCTTCCATCGCATCCGTTATGCCGACGACACGTCGATGGCGCTCGAATATGCGACGATCCCGGCTTATTGCCTGCCATCGGTCGAGACGGTCGGCGCGTCGCTCTATGAGGCGCTCGAAGCGGCGGGGCATCTGCCCGTGCGTGCGCTCCAGCGGCTACGCGCGGTCGCGTTCACCGCCGAACAAGCCGAGGTTCTGGGGATCGAGACCGGCACGCCCGGCCTGTTCATCGAACGGCGCGGATTTCTGCCCGACGGCCGCACCGCCGAATTTACCCAGAGCTATTATCGCGGCGACGCCTATGACGTCGTGGCGGAGCTCAACGGATAGGCCGCGCAAAAAACCCTCGACGCAAATCCCGGCCAAGCCGCGCGGCAGCTCGCCCGCGCAACGCGAGATGCGCAACCGAATCCTCGCAGCCTGCGCGATCTGCATAAGGCCAATATCGGCAGCCATTTATTACCAATACGCTACAAGCCCGCGCGCTATCGGTGGCCGACAGCGGTCACGCAAAATTTGATCGAGGATAGCTACACGCGCTGAAATGGGTGCACCACAAGCGAGGGACGGTCAAAATCCGGTCGCAGCAAACATATATCTTGATAGGACATATATAACCTATATAGTACCAATATATCGAAGGCTGCACAGCACCGACCGGGAGACAAGATTCTATGACGCCCAACGCCGCATCAGACGGACGACAAACGCTGATGGAGCAGGAAGCGGGCGAGGCGGCGGACGCCGTCGCAAGGATGCTGGAGGCGAATCGCGAGGCGCTCGCCGCGATCGCCCGGCGCCTGCGCGCCTCGCCTCCCGCAGCGGTCGTGACCTGCGCGCGCGGATCATCCGATCATGCGGCGACCTATGCCAAATATCTGATCGAGACGATGACGGGGACGCCGACCGCGTCGGCGGCGCTGTCGATTGCATCGCTCTATGACGCCCCCGCGGTCACGGGAAACCGGCTGTGCCTCGCCATTTCGCAGTCGGGGAAGAGCCCCGACCTGCTCGCCGCGGTCGAACAGCAGCGCGATGCCGGCGCCTTCGTCGTTGCGCTCGTGAATGCCGGAGGCTCGCCGCTCGCGGCCATCGCCGATATCGTGATCCCGCTGTCCGCCGGGGTCGAGCGGTCGGTGGCCGCGACCAAATCCTATATCGCTTCGCTCGCCGCGATCGCCGCACTCGTCGCAGCCTGGTCGGAGGACGCGGCGCTTAAAAACGCGCTGACCGCCCTCCCCGGCCAGCTCGCGAAGGCGTTCGCGCTCGACTGGTCGCCCGCCGTCGGCGCCTTTCAGGGTGCCACGAACCTCTTCGTTCTCGGGCGTGGCTATGGCCTCGGCGTGGCACAGGAGGCGGCGCTTAAATTCAAGGAAACCTCGGGACTCCATGCCGAAAGCTTCAGCGCCGCCGAGGTCCGCCACGGCCCGATGGCGATCGTCGGGGATGCTTTTCACGTCCTCGCGCTCGGCGGCACCGACCGCGCCGCCGCCGGCGTTCGCGAAGTCGCCGACGAGTTCCGCGGGCGCGGCGCCACGGTCTTGCTCGCCGATCCCGCGGGCGGCGACCTGCCCGCCATCGCGGCGCATCCTGCGATCGAGCCGATCCTGTTGATCCAGAGCTTTTACCGCATGGCGAGCGCGCTGGCGCTGGCGCGGGGCCATAACCCCGACTCGCCTCCGCATCTCAACAAGGTTACCGAGACTTTATGATCTTTCGTTTCCATAACGGCCGGGTCGCACTGCCGGGCGGCGCCGTCGGCGCGGCGGACATCGTCGTCGCCGACGGCACCGTTACTGCCGTCACCCCCGCAGCCGACGCGCCCGCAGACCGGGAGATCGATCTGGACGGCGGCTGGCTCCTCCCCGGCTTCGTCGACACCCAGGTCAATGGCGGCGGCGGGGTGCTGTTCAACGATCAGGTCGATGTCGAAGCGATCGCGGCGATCGGCGCGGCGCATGCGCGCTATGGCACCACCGCCTTCCTGCCAACGCTGATCAGCGACACGCCGGCGCAGATCGCCGCCGCGCTCGCCGCGGTCGATGCCGCGATCGAGCAAGGGGTTCCGGGCGTCGTCGGCATCCATATCGAAGGCCCGTTCATCAACGAGGTGAAGCGCGGCATCCACGAGGCGCATCGTATCCGCCGCCTCGATGACGCCATCCTCACGACGCTCACCGCGCCGCATCGCGGGCGCGTGATGCTGACGCTGGCGCCTGAACTCTGCGACGAGGACGACATCCGTACGCTCGTGCATCACGGGGTGATCGTCAGCGCGGGGCACAGCGATGCGACCTATGACGAAGCGCAGCGCGCGATCGGCGCGGGGCTCACCGGCTTCACCCATTTGTTCAACGCGATGTCGCCGCTGCACCACCGCAATCCGGGCGCGGTCGGCGCGGCGTTCGATTCCGATACCTGGTGCGGGCTGATCGTCGACGACGTCCATCTGCACCCGGCGGTCGTGCGACTGGCGGTGCATGCGAAGGGCAAGGAGCGGATCATGCTCGTCACCGATGCGATGCCGAGCGTGGGCACCGACGTCAGCGAATTCACGTTGCAGGGCAAGCGCATCGCGGTGAAGGACGGCGTCTGCATCTTCGAGGACGGCACGCTCGCGGGCACGCACCTCGATATGGCGTCGGCGCTGCGGAAGACGGTCGAGGTAACGGGGCTGTCCGTGCCCGATGTGTCGGCCATGGCGAGCGCGACGCCGGCCGCTTTCCTGTCTTTGCAGGACAGCATTGGGGCGATCGCGCCCGGGCAGCGCGCCGACTGGGTTTGGCTGGACGCCGGGCTCGAACCGCGCGCAACATGGATCGGCGGGCGGATCGTTCCAGACACCGCATCGGACCTTGTCCAAGCCGCACAATGATAAACAAGCCGCGCGACAACAAGCGGCGAAAGTTTTGGGGAATAAGCCGATGAGCTTGATCATCACCTCTCCGCTCAGAGGATGGGCGACGACGCTGGACAGCGTTCCCGACCCCGTTTTTGCCCAGCGCATGATGGGCGACGGCGTCGCGATCCAGCCGCTGGGCGATACCGTCGTCGCGCCGTTCGACGGCGAGGTGGTGACGCTCCACGACGCGGGCCACGCGATTTCGCTGCGCAGCGCCGAGGGTGCCGAGGTGCTGATCCATATCGGGCTCGATACCGTGATGCTGAAGGGCGAAGGTTTCACGCCGCTCGTTGCGATCGGCGACAAGGTATCGCGCGGCGACCCGCTGATCCGCTTCGATCTCGACGCGGTCGCGCTCGCCGCCACAAGCCTGATCACCCCGGTGATCGTGACCAATGCCGAGGCTTTTGCGATCAGCCGCCGCACCGTCGATTGTTCGATCGGCGCGTGCGAAGCACTGATGACGCTCGTACCGGTGCAAGCCGAGGCGCGCCGCCGCTCGGATGACGGAACGGTGGTCGAACAGGCGGTGACGCTGTCGCTGCCGCACGGCATCCACGCGCGCCCAGCGGCACGGATCGGCGAAACGGCGCGGCGGTTCGAGGCCGACGTGCATTTGCTCAACGGCGACAAGCGCGGCGATGCGCGCAGCACCGTGGCGCTGCTCGCGCTCGGCACCGGCTTTGGCGATGACGTCATCGTGCAGGCGCGCGGCGACGATGCCGAGGCGGCGCTCGCCGCCGTCGTGGCGCTGCTCGCGACCGACATGGGCGAAGGCGCGCCAGCGGCGACGCCCGATACCGCGAGCGCGGCGCAAATATTGCGCGCGGGACAGATCGGCGGCGTCATTGCCTCGCCCGGGCTCGCGATGGGTCCGGCGGCGCGGTTGCGGCAGGCCGAGATTGCGGTCGCGCGCGATGGCACCGGCGCCGCCCAGGAGCGCGCCGCGCTGCTCGCGGCACGGAGCGAGGTTCGCGGGCAGATTGCAACGCGCGCCGACAGCGCGGACGGCAGCGTCGCGGCGGTCATGCACGCGCATCTTGCGCTGATCGACGATCCCGAACTGCTTGCGGGCGCGGAGAAACGCATCGCCGAGGGACGCAGCGCGGGCTTTGCGTGGCGCGGCGCGATCCACGACCAGGTCGATGCGATCCGCGCGACGGGCAATGCGCATCTGATCGAACGCATCGACGACCTGATCGATATCGAGCGCCAATTGCTGTCGACGCTGACGGGCACCCCGCTCGACGGCAATGCCCTTCCGGCCGGAGCGATCGTGGTTGCCGAGGATTTGCTGCCGTCGCAGCTCGTGACGCTCGCAGGCGCGAAACCCGCCGGCATCTGCCTCGCGCGCGGTGGCCCGACCTCGCATGTCGCGATCCTCTGCGCGGGCATGGGCTTGCCTGCGCTCGTCGCGATGGGCGACGCGCTCGATGCGGTTGCCGACGGCGCGCCGCTCTTGCTCGACGCCGAGATGGGGCATGTCACAGTCGCCCCCTCGCTCGCCGATAGCGAAGCCTTCACAGCGCGCCTCGCCAAGCGCGATGCGCGGCGCGAAGCCGCAAAGGCGGCGGCAAGGGACGCTTGCCAAACGGCCGACGGCACGCGCATCGAAATCTTCGCCAATATCGGCACGGTCGAAGACGCCGTACTCGCCGCCGCGCAGGGCGCGGAGGGATCGGGGCTCGTCCGCAGCGAGTTTCTCTTCCTCGATCGCGATACCGCGCCGTCCGAGGATGAACAACACGCGGCCTATCAAGGCATTGCCGACGCGCTGGCGGGCACGCCCGTCATCATCCGCCTGCTCGACATCGGCGGCGACAAGCCCGCCGCTTACATCCCGATCGCGCACGAGGAAAATCCGGCGCTCGGCCAGCGCGGCATCCGCGTCGCGCTCGCGCGGCCCGACCTGCTCGAAACGCAGCTTCGCGCGATCCTGCGCGTCGAGCCCGCCGGCCAGTGCAAAATCATGATCCCGATGGTCGCGAGCCTCGACGAACTGCGGCATGTCCGCGCGATCGTCGAGCGGCTGCGCGGCGAAATGGGGATCGCAACACCGGTCGAAGTCGGGGTGATGGTCGAAACCCCCGCCGCGGCGATGACGGCCGACCTGCTCGCCGCCGAGGCCGATTTCCTGTCGATCGGCACCAATGACCTCACCCAATATGTGCTCGCGATGGACCGCGGCAATCCGGCGGTCGCCGCCGGAGTCGACGCGATGCACCCCGCCGTGCTGCGCATGATCGGCGAAACCTGCCGCCTCGCCACCGCGCGCGGGCGCTGGGTCGGCGTGTGCGGCGGGCTCGCCTCGGATCCCGCGGCGCTGCCGATCCTGGTCGGGCTCGGCGCAACCGAGCTCTCGGCCGTCCCCGGTTTCGTCGCCGAGGCGAAGCAGATCGTGCGCACCCTGACCCTGATCGAAGCGCGCGCACACGCCGAACTCGCGTTGCAATGCAAGTCGGCGGCCGAGGTTCGCGCGCTCGCCCGCGCATTCGAGGAGACACGGCGATGAGAAAAATGCTCGAAACGCTCCAGCCGCTCGGCCGCGCGCTGATGCTGCCGATCGCGGTGCTGCCGATCGCCGGCCTGCTGCTGCGCATCGGCCAGCCCGACCTGCTCGATATCGCCTTCATCTCGGCCGCGGGCGCCGCGATCTTCGAGAACCTCGGCATCCTCTTTGCGATCGGCGTCGCGGTCGGCTTTGCGCGCGATGGCAATGGAGCCGCGGCGCTCGCGGGCGTGGTCTGCTACCTCGTCACAACCACCGGTGCGCAGACTTTCCTGACGGCACCGCCCGATATTGGCGCGGGACTGCCCGAGGCAGCGGCGGCGCTCGCTGCGAAGAATTGGGCGCTCACGCAGATCGACAAGCTCGAAGTACCCATAGGCATATTCTCCGGCCTCATCGGCGGCAATTTCTACAACCGCTTCGCCACCATCGCGCTCCCCGAATATCTCGCCTTCTTCGGCGGCCGGCGCTTTGTCCCGATCGCCAGCGGGGTCGCGGGGCTGCTGCTCGCCGCCGTCATCGGCTATGGCTATGCGCATATCAGCGGCGCGATCGATACCGCGAGCCGTACGGTAGTCGAAAGCGGCAGCGCCGGTCTCTTCGTCTATGGCGCACTCAACCGGCTGCTGATCGTCACCGGACTCCACCACATCATCAACAACGCTGCCTGGTTCCTCGTGGGCGATTTCGGGGGCGCCACCGGCGACCTGCGGCGCTTCTTCGCTGGCGACCCCAATGCGGGCGCGTTCATGTCGGGCTTTTTCCCGGTGATGATGTTCGGCCTGCCCGCCGCGTGCCTCGCCATGTATCACGAGGCGCGGCCCGAGCGGCGCAAGGCGGTTGGCGGCATGCTCTTCAGCCTCGCCTTCACCAGCTTCCTGACCGGCGTTACCGAGCCGATCGAGTTCACCTTCATGTTCGTCGCGCCGTTGCTTTATGCGATCCACGCGCTGCTGACAGGCCTCTCGATGGCGCTGATGAACGCGCTCGACGTCAAGCTCGGTTTCGGTTTTTCGGCCGGGCTGTTCGATTATGTGCTGAACTTCAGCCTCGCGACGCGGCCGTGGATGCTGCTGCCCGTGGGGGCGGCCTATGCCGCGCTCTATTATGGGCTGTTCCGCTTCTTCATCCGCCGTTTCGACCTCGCGACGCCGGGACGCGAAAAGGGCGTCGTCGCCGAAACCGCCACCCAATCGGCGGGCGGTGCGCGCGGCGGAGCCTTTGTCGCGGCGCTCGGCGGCGCCGCCAATCTGGTCAGCGTCGACGCCTGTACCACGCGCCTGCGCCTGATCGTCGCCGACAGCCAAGCGATCGACGACGACGCGCTGACCGCGCTCGGCGCGCGCGGTATCATCCGCCCGTCGGAAAAAGCGGCGCAGGTCGTGCTCGGGCCGATCGCCGATCTGGTCGCCGAGGAAATCCGCGGCGCGTTGGCATGGAGCGGCGCTGCGGCGGCCGCGACGCTCACCCCGGTGATCGCCGGCGGCACCGACGCCTCGGGACTCCCGGCGGAAATCGTCGGCGCGCTCGGCGGCGATGCCAATGTCCGCACCGTCCACGCGCTTCACGGCCGCTTCCGGGTCGAACTCGCCGATGCGGGGCGCGTCGACGAAGGCGCGCTCGCCCGGATCACGCACGGCATCGTCCGCCCGCGACCCGACATCTGTCACATCCTGCTATGACATAGGGCGGGCGCCTTCCCGTCCTGGCTAATCCCAGTCGAGCGCGCCCTTCTTCCATTCGTAGATGAAACCGATCGTCAAAATGCCCAGAAAGACCATCATCGCGCCCCACGCTTCCCAGCCGAGGTCGTCGACGACCACCGCCCAGGGAAAGAGAAAGGCGGCCTCGAGGTCGAAAATGATGAACAGGATCGCGACGAGATAGAAACGGACGTCGAACGGCTTGCGGGGCGCTTCGAAGGCCGGAAAGCCGCATTCATATTCCGAGAGCTTCTCGCTGTCCGGGGCGTGGGTTCCGGTGAGGCGCGATACCGCGATCGGCAGGAAGACGAACAGAAGCGACAGCGCCAGCGCGACGCCCATAAAAATCAGGATCGGAAGATATTCGAGCAATAGCGTGGATGACGAACCCACATTCACGCCGGACACGGATTTGGACAGCACGGCGGCCTCCCTTGGAAGTCGCCGGGCCGTCCCGGACCTGATGCCAGCGCACCGCCCCTTGAGCCGGATGCGCCGGGGAGGACGTGGCCTCGCTGGTTATGGTGCGCCGGTCAGACGGGCGCGGACAGCTTCATCATCACCAGTCCGCTGACGATCAGCAGCGCGGCGGTAATCCGCATCGCATTTGCCTGTTCGCCAAGCACGAAGATGCCGACCAGAAAGGCCCCGACCGCGCCGATCCCGGTCCAGATCGTGTAGGCGGTGCCAAGCGGCAGCGACTTCATCGACAACGACAGCAACGCGAAGCTTATAATCATCGCGACAATCGTGACGGCGGTCGCGCCGGGGCGCGTGAAGCCCTCGGACTGCTTCATCGAATAAGCCCACACGATTTCGAAAATTCCGGCAATCGTCAAATATACCCAGGCCATGACAGCCTCCTTCAAAGGCTGCCGGGCCGTCCCGGACTTGCAAGCCCGCGCGGCGCGCGGGCGAGGACGTGGCCTCTTTTTGGCGACCTGGCAGGGGCAGTAGGACTCGAACCTACGACCCTCGGTTTTGGAGACCGATGCTCTACCAACTGAGCTATACCCCTAGGCCGGAGTGCGCCACTAGCCGGATTGCGAAGGCGGGGCAAGAGGGATCACGGGTTGCGTGGGCCGGCCGGGCTGATATGCGCAATTTCGCATGAGCGTAGCGCCGTCCCCTGCCCCGTCCGACGGGCCCCCGCAGAATTATCTGGGCGGCATCGGACTGCGGCTACTCGCGATGGTCAGCCTGTCGCTGATGTTCGTGCTCGTGAAATATATCGACGCCGCGGGCATTCATATCGTCGAGAGCCTGTTCTGGCGGCAGGCGCTCGTGCTGCCCTTTCTGCTGCTCTGGGTTCAGGCGACCAGCGGCCTGTCGTCGCTCAAGACGCAGCGGATCGGCGCGCACGCGCGGCGGATGCTGATGGGGCTGACCGGCATGGCGTGCAATTTCGGCGCGATGATCCTGCTGCCGATGGCCGAGGCCACGACGATCAGCCTGTCGGTGCCGATCTTTGCCGTCATCTTCGCCGCATTGATCCTTGGCGAGGCGACGGGGTGGCAGCGATGGAGCGCGGTGATCGTCGGCTTTATCGGCGTCCTCGTCGTGCTCGATCCGATTTCGAGCTTCGCGGGCGGATTCAGCGGCACGCACGGCCTCGGCACGATCGTTGCACTCACAGGCGCGATTATGACCGCGCTGATCACCATTGCCGTGCGCGACCTCGGCCGCACCGAAAATGCGGGGACGATCGTCTTCTGGTTCAGCCTGTTGTCGATGATCCCGCTCGGCATCGCCCTGCCCTTCGTCATCACCCCGCACGACAGCCATGAATGGCTATTGCTGATCGGGCTCGGCTTTCTCGGCGCGGTCGTCCAGATGTCGCTGACCGGCGCGCTGCGCCTCGCCCCCGTGTCGGTCGTGATCCCGATGGATTATTCGAGCCTGCTATGGGCGATCGCCGCGGGCTGGTGGTTCTTCGGAACCTTGCCCGCCGACACGACATGGGTCGGCGCGCCGCTGATCATCGCGTCGGGCCTGTTCATCGCCTGGCGCGAGCATCGCCGCCATATCGACCGGCCGAAGGAGGTTGCCGCATGACGCTTCCCATTCTCTATCATTGCCCCGATGCCCGCTCGCTGCGCTGCCTGTGGGCGGTCGAGGAGGCCGGGATCGACGTCGACCTCAAGCTGCTCAAATTCCCCCCGCGTGCGTTCGAGCCCGACTATCGCGCGGTGAACCCGCTGATGACGATTCCCGGATGGGTCGAGAACGGACAGCTGATGACCGAATCGGCGGCGATCTGCGAGCGGATCGCGGAAGGCACCCCGCTCGAAGTGCGCCGCGACGAGGATGACTATTGGGCATGGCGCAACTGGCTGCACCGCAGCGACGCGACGCTGACCTTCCCGCTCGCGATCATGATCCGCTACACGCGCGTCGAGCCCGAGGAACGCCGGCTCGCGCAAGCGGTCGAGGACTACAAAGCCTTCTTCGGCGGCCGCGCGAAGAGCATCGAGGCGGCGCTGGGCGACGGGCGCGAATGGCTCGTCGCGGGGCGCTTCACCATTGCCGACATCGTGATCGGCTATGCCGCCTTCCTCGCGACGACGCTGCGCGCCGACGATGTGCTCGGCAATGCGACGAAGGCTTGGCTGGACCGCTGCATGGCGCGCGAAGGATTCCGGCGCGCCCGCGCGCGGCAAAAAACCGCGGCCTGACGGAAAAGGGCTCCACCATGGGGTGAAGCCCTCCGTGCCCCCCGTGTATGGCAACGCCAACGGAGAAAACGCATCGGCCTTTCGGGGTGTAGGTCGCGTGAAAGGCCGGATGTGGAGTGAATTTATGCCGTGGCGGAAAGGTTGGCTTTCACATTCTCACCGGATGGCAAGCCATGCCTAGAACCACATATCGCGGACACAGCGCCCGTCGGGCGGCAGATCTTCAAATGTGTCGGCGCCGTCGAAATGATCGATCGGCAAGTCGGCAACAGCCTCGGCGGGGGCGAGGCGGATATTGACCGCCATCCGGCGGCGGCCGTCGGCCTCGAGCCGCAGGCCGCGCCAGCTCAGCAGGCAACCGCAGGTCGGGCAGAAATGGATTTCGAGCGCCGGGTCTGTCTTGCCGCGCCGTGCGTACGTCCGCGTCGGGCCGTCGAGGGCGATCCGTTCCCCCTCATAATCATAGGCCCAGAGCGCCCCGTAGCGCACGCACATGCTGCAATTGCAAGTGGTGATCGAACCGGGATCACCGGTCAGTGTCCAGCCGGCGTCACCGCAAAGGCAGCGCCCTTCCAGCCGCGGGGACGCGGTGGTCAATTCACCATCCGCTCATACCCCTTCCAATAGGGGGCACGCAGATCCTTGCGCAAAATCTTGCCGCTGGCGTTCCGCGGCAGCGCGTCGATCACGTCGATGCTGCGCGGGCATTTGAAGGAGGCGATGCGTTCGCGCGCCCAGGCGATGATATCGGCTTCGTCGGCCGTCGTACCGGGCTTGGCGACGACGACCGCTTTCACCGTCTCGCCCCATTTCGCGTCGGGAATGCCGATCACCGCGACCTCCTGCACCGCGGGATGACCAAAGATCGCGCTTTCGACCTCAGCCGGATAGACATTCTCGCCGCCCGTGATGATCATGTCTTTCATCCGGTCGTGGATGAAGAGATAGCCGTCCTCGTCGAGGTAGCCCGCGTCGCCGGTACGGATCCAGCCGTCGTCGGTCATCGTGTTGGCGGTGGCATCTGGCAGGTTCCAATACCCCAGCATATTGTTCGACGAACGCGTCACGACCTCGCCCACCTCACCCGTAGGCACGGGTTGCCCGTCGGGCCCGAGAATGACGATTTCGACCCCGGGGAGCGCCTTGCCCGCCGAACGCATCCGCGCATTGCCTTCGGGATCATGATCCTCGGGCGGGAGCATCGAAATGGTGCCGGTCGTTTCGGTCATTCCGTAAGCCTGGATGAACTGCGCGCCAAAAACCTTGATGCACTGGCGCAGCAGTTCGAGCGGGATCGGCGCGGCGCCATAGAGGATATATTTGAGGCGGCTGTAATCGACGCTGGCGCAGCGCGGGTGCATCAGCAGCATCTGGAGCGCGGCGGGGACGATGAAGAAGCGCGTGACGCCATGCTGCTCGACCGCGTCGAACACCCCGTCGGGGTTGAATTCGGCGAGGATGATGCCGGGGAGCCCCGATGCGAGCGCCATGATGCCGAGCCCCGTGCCGCCGATATGCGCGCACGGCATCGCGACCAGCACCGCCTCGTCATCCTCCCATTTGGTATAGGGCAGATCGAGCGTGCTCGAATGTTTGCGGAGCGCGAAGAGGTTGTGGTTCGACAGCACCGCGCCCTTGGGATTGCCGGTGGTGCCCGAGGTGTAGAGCTGGAGCACAGCGTCGTTCGCACCCGACGGTTCGAAGGGCACGCGCGTCGCGCCGTCGATCATCGCCCAGGCATCGGCGGCGCCGACGATCACGGGATCGTTCTGCAGCTTACCCGCGAGCTGGTCGGCGAGCGTATCGAACCCCGGCCCCGCGAACACCATCTTCGCCTGCGTGTCATTGACGATGAACGCCCATTCGGCCGGCGACAAGCGCCAGCCGATCGGCGCCATCACGATCCCCGCACGCGCCGCACCATAGAAGAGCGTGAAATAGAGATCGCTGTTCTTGCCGATCCACGCGATGCGGTCGCCCTTCTTCAGCCCCGCCGCGATCAGCGCCGACGCTGCGCGCGCAGTGCGGTCGTCGAGTTCGGCGTAGGTATAGACGCGGCCTTCCTCGCGCAGCGCCACGCGGTCGGGGCGTTCGCCCGCCCAGTGGGTCAGGAATTCGTCGAACGTAAACAGCTCCGAAACGTCGCGGCCCATCGGCTCTCTCTCCTCGAATCGCGTCTTTTGCGCGCAATCGAGGAAAGGCTAGCGACTGTACCCGGGAGGTAAAGCGCCGATCGCCTTTCCTGTCAGGTCCGTCAGGTGCGGCGGAACAGCAGCATCAGATTGTTTGCGGGCATCGCGCGGCGCTCGGCGAAGGCGAGACCGGCATCGGCGGCGGCGGCTTTGACGGCATCGGTGTCGCGAAGACCCCACGCCGGATTGCGGCTGCGCAGGCTGGTGTCGAAGGCGAGATTGCTGACGGCGGTTGGCACATCGGGCTCGATATAGGGGCCGTAGAGGATCAGCGGCGCGCCGGGCGCGAGCAGCCGCGCAGCGCCCGCGAACAGGCCGAGGGTCGCCTCCCACTGGCTGATATGCACCATGTTGATGCACAGGACCGTATCGGCGCGGTCGATGGGCCATTCGGCCGCCGACGCATCGAGCGCCAGCGGCGGCGCGATGTTCGCAAGACCGGCTTCGGCGCGATAGGCCGCGATCGAGGTCAGCCCGGCGGGATCGGGGTCGCTCGGCTGCCAGTCGAGGTCCGGAAAGACAGACGCAAAGTGGACAACATGCTCGCCCGATCCACTCGCGACCTCCAGCACCGTGCCGGTTTCGGGCAGCCAGTCGGCAAGAACCGCGGCGATCGCGTCGCGATTGCGCACGGTCGCGGGCGCGTGGCGCTTGTCGGCCGGATCGCCATCGCCCGGCATCCACGGCTGCGCTGTCACTTGCCCTTTGCCTGCGCCCGCGCGCGGCGTTCGCGGGCGATCAGCCATGCGAACAGCCCGACCGGACCAACCATCAGGGTCAGGAACAGGAAGGGGAATTGCACGATGCGGCTGAACCCCTTCTGATCGGCATCGCGCGCGATCCACATGCCGGTGAACAGGTCAAAGGCCAGATAGTGTGTCCACCCCAGCGTCGCGCCGCCCGGGCTATCGAACAGCTTCATCACTCCGGCCAATGTCGTGAAATCGTTACTGCTTGGCCCGCCGGGGTCGATGCCGCCGGTCAGGTAGCCCACGATCATCACCGTATAGGCAAGGCAGAGGAGGAACACGCCGGCATAGAGAATTGCTGCAAGGATTTTCGGGCCGCGCGGCAGAAAAACGAGCGCGATCCAGCTCGCGAACGCCCAGTAATTCACCAGCAGAAAAATCGTGTCCCAGCTCATGTCTTGCCCCTCACCTGTTCAAATCAGCCCGCCGAGCCCAAACAGGACGACGCCGCCGAGCAGCGCAATGGCCCCCGTAACGGCGATCAGCAAGGTCATTCGCGCCGCCGAAGCGCGCCGCGACGCTGCGAACGCCGCCGCCGAACCCAACCCGATCGCAAACAGCGGCGCATAGACGAAGACCCAGTCGTAACTGAACTCGCGGCGGACCTCGACCATCTCCCACTGCTCGACGACAAGGCCGTAGGCGGTGATCGCGATCAGCCAGCCGAGGATCGCGACGATCGCGAACAGCGCGCCGGCCGCGACGCACCCGGCGCCGGAGCGCGGTTCGGGGCGTTCGAGGCCGGGCGCGGGTTCGGCCATCAGCCCTCCCAGGCGAGGACGGGCTTGCGCGCCGCAAGCGTCTCGTCGAGGCGCGCGCGGGGGGCGAAGTGCGGCGCGGTCTTGAGCGCGGGGTCGCCATTCTTCGCGCGCATCGCGATGCTGCGCAGTGCCCCGATGAACTGGTCGAGCGCCGCCTTGCTCTCGGTCTCGGTCGGCTCGACGAGCATCGCGCCGTGGACGACGAGCGGGAAATAGACCGTCATCGGGTGATAACCCTCGTCGATCAGTCCCTTGGCAATGTCGAGCGTCGAGAAGCCTTCGGCGAGCCCCTTGTCGCTGAACAGCGCCTCGTGCATGCACGGGCCGGACGCCGCGAACGGCGCGTCGAGCACGCCTTCGAGGCTGCGCAGCACATAGTTCGCGTTGAGCACCGCATCCTCGGCGACCTGCTTCAGCCCGTCGGCACCGTGGCTGAGGATATAGGTCAGCGCGCGCGTGAACATGCCCATCTGGCCGTGAAAAGCGGTCATGCGGCCAAAGGTCTGCGGATGATCCTCGCCCGCATTCTCCTCTTCGATCAGGCGGAAATCATCGCCGTGCTTCGTGACGAAAGGCAGCGGCGCGAAGGGCGCGAGCGCCGCCGACAGCACGACCGGACCCGAGCCGGGCCCGCCGCCGCCGTGCGGGGTCGAGAAGGTTTTGTGCAGGTTGATGTGCATTGCATCGACGCCGAGGTCGCCGGGGCGGACGCGGCCGACGATGGCGTTGAAGTTCGCACCATCGCAATAGACATAGCCGCCCGCGGCATGGACCGCGTCCGAAATCGCCTTCATCTCGCGCTCGAACAGGCCGCAGGTGTTGGGGTTGGTGATCATCACGCCAGCGACATCCGGCCCGAGGCGCGCCTTCAAGGCTTCGAGGTTGACGCGGCCCGCCTCGGTCGCCGGGATATCCTCGACCGTAAAGCCCGCGAAGGCCGCCGTCGCCGGGTTGGTGCCATGCGCGCTTTCGGGGACGAGGATCACGCGGCGGTCTTCGCCGCGCGCTTCGAGCGCCGCCTTGATGCAGAGGATGCCGCACAGTTCGCCATGCGCGCCCGCCTTGGGCGACATCGCGACGCTGTGCATGCCGGTGAGCGTGATCAGCCATTCGGCGAGCTCGTGGATCACCGCATAGGCGCCCTGCACGGTTTCCTGCGGCTGCAGCGGGTGGACGTCGGCGAAGCCGGGCATCCGCGCGACCTTTTCGTTGAGACGCGGATTGTGCTTCATCGTGCAGCTGCCGAGCGGGAACAGGCCGAGGTCGATCGCGTAATTCTGCCGCGACAGGCGCGTGTAGTGGCGCACCGTTTCGGATTCGCTGAGTCCCGGAAGGCCGATCGGCGCGGTGCGCGCGAGCGCGCCGAGGTCGGCGGCGGGCGCGGCCTCGTCGAAGTCGACCCCGGTCGTCTCGCTGCCGCCAATCTCGAAGATCAGCGCTTCCTCGAGCATCAGCGCGCGGTTGCCGGTGAAGGTCGTGCTATCGTCGGCGCCGCCGGCGGCGTTCATTTCGGGGCGCCAGCCGGCGCGGTTGAGCGCGGTCATGCCAGCACCTCCTTCAGGGCCGCGGCGAAGGCGGAAATATCCGCCTCGGTCACGGTTTCGGTCACGGCGACGACGAGGCCATTTTCGAGGCCGGCGTTGTCGGGATAGAGACGGCCGAGCGAAACGCCGCCCAATATGTCCTTCTCGGCGAGCTTGTGGATCACGGGGCGCGCCGCGGTCGGCAGCAGCAGCGTGAACTCGTTAAAGAAGCTGTTGTTCAGCACCGACACGCCGGGCACTTTCGCGAGTTCGGCGGCGGCCGCCTTCGCGCGGCCATGGTTGATCGCGGCGAGCTGGCGCAGCCCCGCTTCGCCGAGCAAGGTCATATGGATGCTGAAGGCCAGCGCACAAAGACCTGAATTGGTGCAGATATTGCTCGTCGCTTTTTCGCGGCGGATATGCTGTTCGCGCGTCGACAGCGTCAAGACGAAGCCGCGCTTGCCGTTCGCATCGACGGTTTCGCCGCAGAGGCGTCCCGGCATCTGGCGCACATATTTGGTCTTGCACGCAAAGAGGCCGACGTACGGCCCGCCGAACTGAAGCCCGACGCCGAGCGACTGCCCCTCGCCCACGACGATATCGGCGCCCATTTCGCCGGGCGATTTGATCAGGCCGAGCGCAACGGGTTCGGTCACCACCGCGATCAGCAGAGCGCCGGCGGCCTGACACGCTTCCGCGAGCTTCGTCATGTCGTCGATGCGGCCAAGGATGTCGGGATATTGAACGACGACGCAGCTCGTGTCCTTGTCGATGCTGTCCGCGAGCGCGGCCCAGTCGGTGCCGGCTTCGAGCCTCGGATCGCCGTCGACCAGCACATCGCCGGTATATTTCGCCATCGTGCGTGCAACGCTGCGGTAGTGCGGGTGGAGGCCGGTCGAAAGCAAAGCCTTCGCCCGCTTGGTGATGCGCCGCGCCATGACGATCGCTTCCCAGCACGCGGTCGAGCCATCGTACATCGACGCGTTGGCAACGTCGGTGCCAAGCAGCCGCGCAACCTGCGACTGGAATTCGAACAGCATCTGCAGCGTGCCCTGCGCGATTTCGGGCTGGTACGGCGTGTAGGCGGTGAGGAACTCGCCGCGCTGGATCAGATGATCGACGCTCGCCGGCACATGGTGGCGATAGGCACCCGCGCCGAGGAAGAAGGGCCCCTCGCCCGCTGCGCGGCTGCGGCGCGCGAGTGCGCCCATATGGCGCTCGACCGCGAGTTCGCTGGCGTGGTCCGGCAGGCCGGCGATCGGGCCCTCGAGCCGCGCCTCGGCAGGGACATCGGCGAACAGGTCGTCGATCGACGCGGCGCCGATGGTGGCGAGCATCGCCGTGCGATCGTCGGACGTAAGAGGAAGATAACGCATGAACTACTCCGAAGAAGAGGCTGGTTTTGCGGAAAAAAGTTTGACGGTGTCCGCTAACGTGCCCGAAAAGACCGCGGGACCGGCGTGCGTCGTGCGGATCCAGGGCGCGAGCCAGATGCGAAACCCGGCATCGCGGACGCGGCGGCAAAAGGCGTAATCGTCGGCCAGGAGCGCCTGGCTTTCGGGCTCGATCAGCGGGCAGAAAAAAGCGGGTTCGAGTTCGCCGACGCCGTGCGCGTCGCGTTCGGCCGGATCGGGCCGGAAAAGGAGGTCGGGCAAGGCCGCACGCATGCCTTCGAGCACTTCGCGGCGGATCAGCATCATAGCGGTGCCGAGCCGCGCCAGTTCGACCAGATCGGTCATCTTGAAATTCTGGTCGGGGTGCAGGAAATGCAGCGCGAAATCGCCAGAAAACCGGGCAAGGTCGGCGGGATTATCCTTCGCCAGCCCCAGTTCGACCGCGCGCGCGACGTTGCGCCAGTTAATCATTCGCCGCGGATAGGCACCGCCGAGGACGCCGCATTCGGAATGCTCCGCCATGACCTTGATCAGCGAAAAAACATCATCGACCGAAAAGTCGATGTCGGCGTCGACGAACAGCAGATGCGTACAGTCGCTCGCGAGGAACATCGCGGTCAGCATGTCGCGCGCGCGCGTGATCGACGGTTGATAGAGGATGAATTCGAACCGCACCACCATGCCGATCGCCTGCGCGCGCAGCGCGAGGTCGAGCGCCGCGCGGACATAGGTGCCCTGCGCCCCCTCATAGATGGGCGTCGCCACCATCAGGCGGCAATTGGCAAGGGCAGGATCGGTCGCGATCACATTATCTCCCCCTCCCGCAAGCAGGAGGGGAATCCTTCAAAGGGCGTCGCAGAAGACTTTGTACGCCTTCGCGTCCATCAGCCCTTCGAGCTGGCTCTTGTCGCCCAGCGTCATGCGGAAGAACCAGCCTTCGCCTTCGGCATCCGAATTGACGAGCGCGGGATCTTCCTCGAGCTGACCGTTGCCTTCGGTCACGGTGCCGTCGACCGGCGCATAGACGTCGCTTGCCGCCTTCACCGATTCGACCACCGCCGCGTCGCCGCCCTTGGTGAGTTCGGCGCCGGTGTCGGGGACTTCGACGAACACGATGTCGCCAAGCTGGCCCTGCGCGAAGTCGGTGATGCCGACCGTCGCGACATCGCCGTCGACGTCGATCCACTCATGCTCCTCGGTAAAATAACGCGGCATCACTCAACCTCCTGTTTTACGAACATAATTATGCGGGACAAAGGGCATCGCGGCGACGGTGCAATGCACGCGCTTGCCGCGCACTTCTGCGGCGACCGCAGTGCCGGGCACGGCATGGTCGCGCGGGACATAGCCCATTGCGATCGGCGCCCCGACGCTCGGCGCAAAGCCGCCCGACGTCACGACGCCGATCTCGTCCTCGCCATCGAACAGCTTCGCGCCCTCGCGCACCGGCAGCTTGCCGTCGACAAGCAAGCCGACGCGTTTGCGGGGCGGGCCGTCTTCGAGATGGCCCAAGATGCGCGCCGCGCCGGGGAAATTCTCTTCTTCGCGGCGGCGCTTGCTCACAGCGAAGCCGAGGCCGGCTTCGGCGGGATCGATCGCGGGGGTGAGGTCGTGACCATAGAGCGGCAAGCCCGCCTCAAGCCGCAGCGAGTCGCGCGCACCGAGCCCGATCGGCTTCACTTCGTCCATCGCGCAGAGCGCGTCGGCAAAGGCGGTCAGCGCCTCATTCGGCAGCGAAATCTCAAAGCCATCCTCGCCGGTATAACCCGAGCGGCTGAGCGCGATCGCATGGCCAGCCCAAGTCGCGCGCGCCGCCTGCATGAAGACGAGGCTCGCCGCCTCGGGCACCAGCCGCGCGAGCGCATCGACCGCTTTCGGGCCCTGTAGTGCGAGCAGGCCATAATCCTCGTTATGATTGAGCGTGATATCGTCGGGCAGATTTTCGCGCAGGTGGCCGATATCTTCCCACTTGACCGCGCCATTGACGACGATGCCGAACTGGTCGCCCTCGTTGGTGATCATCAGGTCGTCGAGGATGCCGCCGTCTTCATCGAGCAGCAGCGAATAGCGCATCCGGCCGGGCTTCAGCCCCGAGATGTCGCCGGGAACGAGCGTTTCGAGCGCTTCGGCGACATTGTCGCCCGACAAGGCCAGCTGTCCCATATGGCTGACGTCGAACAGGCCGGCGTTTTCACGGACCCACAGATGTTCGGCCATGATGCCTTCATACTGGATCGGCATCCAGTAACCGGCGAATTCGACCATCCGGCCGCCCTTCGCGCGGTGCCAGGCGTCGAGCGGCAGCGTCGCGGTTTCGATCGCCGCTTCGTCGCCTGTGAATTCCGTGTCGATCATGCCAGTCTCCCGCGGTTGCATAGCGTGCGCGCGGCCCATCGCCGCGCCTTGCGCCATGCCCCCTCTGTCACGGGAACCTGAGAGTTTTCCTCCGCGAAATCACGGAGTTACCCCTTCGGTGGTTCCGGTTTAGGGCCGGAACGCTTTCCAGAGTGTCCGTTCCAGCCTGCGCGGTCCTGCTGACCTGAGAGTTTCCGGGGCGGTTGCTCCTTCGGTGGTGAGGTGCCGGTTGCCCTGCCCTCACGCTCTCCCGCGCGGCCGGTCGAATCTCTTGATCGAGACCCGACAGACGCTGCGAGCCTTGGCGCCGCCCTTTTACGGAGTCAATCGGCGAGCGCGCGGATCGCGTCGTTTTCGTGGATATGCACGCCCGAACCGCCCTGCCCCGCGAGCGCGACGATCGCCGCGGCGACGCTGTTGCCCGAAATCGACCGATAGCGGCGGAAGCTGCCGTGAAGCAATGCGTCGGTCAGCGGCGCCGCGATCGTCGCGATCCCCTCGCCCAGCCGCTGCGGACCGGGCCTATCGCCGCGCAGCAGGCCCGGACGGATCAGGTCGAGCCGGTCGAAGCCGAGCGCCCGAAGGTCATCCTCGGTCTCGCCCTTCGTCCGCAGATAGAAATTGCGGCTCTTTGCAGCGGCGCCGACCGAACTCACCGAAATCATATGCGGGGTGCCGCCCGCCCTGGCCCCGCGTGCAGCGGCGAGCACGAGGTCGTGGTCGACCGCGCGAAAGGCCGCCTGCGATCCCGCTTGCCGGATGGTCGTGCCGAGGCAGCAGATCAGGACGGCGGGCCTTTCGGCGGCGATTATGTCAGGCCAGCGTTCGGGCGGGGCGACCAGTCGCTTGTGCTGCGCCGCCAGCCCTTCGACTTCGCGGCGCGCAAGAACGGTGACGGGATGGAAACCGAAACACTCGATCACCGCGCGCCCGAT
This sequence comes from Sphingomonadaceae bacterium 3R27C6, assembly GCA_005503215.1. Classification (GTDB taxonomy): domain Bacteria; phylum Pseudomonadota; class Alphaproteobacteria; order Sphingomonadales; family Sphingomonadaceae; genus Sphingopyxis. The sequence goes on from SCNS01000004.1 coordinate 184,437, forward strand.
CAGCCCCGTCGCGCCGACGATCAGCGCGTCAGGCATGCGCGAGCGCGCGTGGCACCGCGTCGCGGCCGAAGATTTCGGCATAGCGGTCGATGGCGAAACGGTCGGTCATCCCCGCGATATAATCACCGATATGCCGGTTTGTCGCGCATTCTTCATGCGGCAGGCGCCCCGACCAGTCCTCGCCCATCAGGCGCGGGTCGGCGGCATAGGCGGCGAAGAGGTCGCCGACGACCTTGTTCGCCGCTTCGGCGGCGGCGACCTGTTCGGGATGGTGATAGAGATTGGCATACATGAAACGCTTGAGATCGCGCTCCTGCGCCGCAAGTTCGGGCGAAAAGCCGCCGAGCGTGCGGCCCGCGGCGCGAACCTCCTCGACGCTTCGCACTCCGGCGTCGGCGACATTGGCCTCGGTCGCCGCGATCACATCGTTGACCATCACGCCGATCTGGTCGCGGACGAGTTCGCGGAGCAGCCGGTCGCGCGGGGCACCGGGGAAACGCTCCTCCACCGCGCGGTAATTGGCGGCCACGAACGGCTGTTCCATCAGCTGATCGAGATCGAGCAGGCCGGCGCGGAGGCCATCGTCGATGTCGTGATTATCATAGGCGATGTCGTCGGCGACCGCCGCGATCTGCGCCTCGAGGCTGGCGTGGCTGCCGAGGTCGAGCCCGAAATCGCCGTCGATTTCGGCGAGCGCCCAGCCGGGGTTCGTCACCGGGCCATTATGCTTCGCGAGCCCTTCCAAAGTTTCCCATGTGAGGTTGAGCCCGTCGAAGCGCGGATAAGGGCATTCGAGCCGTGCGAGCGTGCGCAGCGTGTGGCCATTGTGATCGAAGCCGCCATGCGCCCCCATCGCGGCCTTCAGCGCATCCTCGCCCGCATGGCCGAAGGGCGGATGCCCGATATCGTGCGCGAGGCATAATGCCTCGGTCAGATCCTCGTTGAGCCCGAGCGCGCGCGCGATGCCGCGACCGATCTGTGCGACCTCGATGCTGTGGGTCAGGCGGACGCGATAATGGTCGCCGTCGGGGGCGACGAACACCTGCGTCTTGTGGCGCAGGCGGCGAAAGGCGATCGAGTGGATGATGCGGTCGCGGTCGCGCTGAAAATCGTCGCGCGGCCCGCGCACGACGCGGCCGAGCTCGGCATGAAGGCGCCCGCGACTTCGTGCGGGATCGCTGGCGCAGCGGGCCAGGCTCACTTGAGCGGCTCGACGGTTTCACCGATTTCGCTGTCGAACAGGAAGCCGTCGCCTTCGGCCTTCTTGTAATCGCCCAGCCAGTCCTGCGCCGCCTTGCGGTTGGAAAATGGCCCGACCAACAGGCGCCGCGTCTGGCCCCATTCTGTGGTCGCGCCCGCCTTGCCCTTGAACAGCGCCGAATTGCGCTTGGCGAAGCGGTTATAGTCGAAAGCGAGCGCCTTCAGATTGGCGCCGGTCGCGATCTGGACCCATATACGCGCGGGATTGGCTTTTTTCTTCGCCGCTTCTTCCTTCGCCTTGGCGTCGGCTTCGGCTTTCGCTTTCGCCGCCGCGGTGTCCTTTTCGCGCTTCGCATCCTCGGCGGCTTCGGCCTTGCGCTTGTCGGCCATCAGCTTGGCGAGCACGTCGGCACCGATCGCATTGTCCGACCGCGCGAGCTCCTCGGCCGGAATTTCGATCGAGCCGACGATATCGGCGAGCGACGCGAGCGGTGCCGCCGAAACCGATGCTGGCGCGGCGGCCACCGCGCTCGCCGCCGCCGCCGAGGCAGGCGCAACGGACCCGATCGCGCCGGACGGTGGCGCGGTCGATGCGGCAGCTGTCGAACGGCCCATATCGGCGATCGAAAATCCCGGACCAACCGGTCCCCTGTTGGCGTCGACAGCTGGTCCGATAGGTTCGGGCGCCGCCGCGGGCGGCGTGGGTGTCGGTGTCGATACGGGCGCAGCGGGGATTGGCGCAGATGTTGTTGCCGGCGCCGACGCGCTCAGCGCCGGTCGAATCGCCGAACGGAATGGCTGCTGGAACACGGGTGCTTCGGTGACGTCGCGCGCCGCGGGCGCCACAACGGGCGATGATGTAGCAGGTGCAGATACAGCTCCGGCGGGCGTTGTGACGGGCGGCCGGGCGACCGGTTCCGAAACGGGTTTTCGGCCTGACGGCGCGGGCGTCGCCGACATGACGGGGCGCCGCTGGTCGCGCGTTGCCTGACGCTTGCCCGTCGCTGAAGCCGGCGGGGCGGCCGGCGGCGGCGTGGCGGCGGCAACCTGCACCGGCTTGCGCTTTGGTCCCAATTGCCCGTTCGGGAAGCGCCCGAAATGCGCGGCGGCCGCCTGTTGCGCGGGATTGAGCCGGTCCATCTGGGTCAGATAAGGCATGATATTCTGCGCCATCGCGGGCGGCATCGTCGCGTTGACGATGTCGGTCGCTTCCTTGTCGCGCCCGTTCATCGCGAGGATCATCGCACGCAGGCGCCAGGCGCCGCGATCCTGCGCCCGCAATTGCGGCGTCAGCAACTGGATCGCGCGATCGGCATCGCCGCTGATCCCGAGCGACAACGCGTAGCGCCGCGTCAGTTCGTCGTTGGGCGCGATCGACAGCGCGAGCTGGTAATCGCGCTGCGCCGCGTCCTGCTGCCCGAGCAGGTCGCGCGCGAGGCCGCGGTCGGCGAGGAACAGCCGTTCGGGCGCCCCCATCAGCTGCGCTTCGCCGAAATAGTCGAGCGCACGCGTCGGGTTTTCCATATGGACCATCGCCGAACCCAGCGCGGCCTTGACCGCGCCGTCGCGCGGACTCGCCTGTTCGGCACGGACGAGGAAGCCGACAGCGGCGCGATAGTCCTCCAGCTCGATCGATGCACGGCCGGCATTGAGCAGCGCCGACGTGTCGCTGTTGTTCGAGGCGATGCGCGCGAGTGAGGAGGACAAGAGCGCACGCGCCGCAGTCCGCTTTTCCATCGCCGCCTTGGTCGCCGGATCGGGCGGAGTCACCTGCGCGTGAACGGACGGCAGCGCGGCCGTCCCAAACAACAGCGCGGCGAGCGCGCCGACGATCCGCCGTGCGCGCGCCGGCTTCGCCGTCAATTTCGCTTGCCGCATGGGCAACTCATCCCGATTTCCGGCCCGCCGTGCCCGGCGGGCGGCCCCTCGATAGCCCCGTTACTGGTTGTTCTGCCGCCCGAGGAAACGCGGAATATCAACGCCGTCCTCCTTGCCGCCGTCTTCGCTTTCTGGTGTCGAAGCCCCGCGCGACAGGCGCGACATGCGCTCGAACAAGGTTCCGCCACCGGTGGACCGTGCGGGCGCTTCGTCCGCCGGCGTCGGATCCGCGGCAGGCGCCGAGCGATATTCGGCCGGGGCTTCGGGCGCGTCGAGCACGAGCTCGTCGGCGGTATCGTCATAGCTCGCGGCGACCTGCGACAATTCCATCGGTTCCTCTTCGGCCGCGGCAGCCGGAGCATCGCGCTCGGCGGCATCGCCCAGAGAGAAGCCGGGGGCCGGATCCTTGTCTTCCACCGACGCGGTTTCGGCAAGGGCTTCTTCGCGAACCGCCGGTTCGACAGTCTCTTCGACCACCGGAGCGGGAGCCGCCGCACGCGCGGGCGCAAAGGAAAAGCTGCGCGTCGCGGGCGATGCCTGAGCGACCTCGCCATTGCTGTCGATGCCGGTGGCGACGACCGAGACGCGAATTTTGCCGTCGAGGTTATCGTTAAACGCGCTGCCCCAGATGATGTTGGCGTCGGGATCGACCAGCTCGCGGATATGGTTCGCGGCTTCGTCGACTTCCATCAGGCGCATGTCCTCGCCGCCGGTGATCGAGATGATGACGCCCTTCGCGCCCGCCATTGACACGCCGTCGAGCAGCGGGTTGGCGATCGCCTTTTGCGCCGCTTCGAGCGCGCGACCGTCGCCTTCGGCCTCGCCGGTGCCCATCATCGCCTTACCCATTTCGCGCATCACGCTGCGCACGTCGGCGAAGTCGAGGTTGATCAGGCCGGGCATGACCATCAGGTCGGTGATGCCGCGAACGCCCTGCTGCAACACTTCATCCGCCATGGTGAAGGCTTCTTTGAAGGTCGTGTTCGGGTTGGCAACCAGGAAGAGATTCTGGTTGGGGATGACGATCAGCGTGTCGACATGATCCTGCAGCTCGGCGATACCCGAGTCCGCCGAGCGCATGCGGCGCGCGCCTTCGAAGGTGAAGGGCTTGGTCACGACGCCGACGGTCAGGATGCCGCGGTCGCGCGCCGCCTTGGCGATGACGGGGGCCGCACCGGTGCCGGTGCCGCCGCCCATGCCCGCGGCAACGAAGCACATATGCGCGCCGTTAAGCGCCTCTTCGACCTGCGCGATGCTTTCCTCGGCGGCCGCGCGGCCGACCTCGGGCCGCGAACCCGCGCCCAGACCCTGGGTGATCTGCGTCCCCAGCTGGATGCGCCGTTCGGCCGGCGAGGCGTTGAGCGCCTGCGCGTCGGTGTTCGCGACGATGAAATCGACGCCCTCGACGCGTGCCGCGATCATGTTTGCGATGGCATTGCCGCCCGCGCCGCCGACGCCGATCACCGCGATGCGCGGCTTCAGCTCATCGACCTGCGGCGGGCCAATATTGATGCTCATCAAAAAGTCTCCCTGCAGCGGCGGACAGGTGCCGCTTCCCCAACCTTGCGACCCAGCCGGGCGGTAGTCCGTCCGCCCGGTTTTCTACTACCGCATTGCACTATTGTGACGTGGGAATCACCCAAAAAATTAACCTTTTCGTCGCTTGTCATTCAAAAACTGCTTTTCAGTGCTGCCATAAGACGATGCAGGATCGACGTGCCCGCGGGCTTGTACACATCCTGCGCCATCATCGGCAGATCGCGGAGGTCCACGGGGTCCGATGCGGCATAGAGAACCAGACCTGCGAGCGTCGCGAAAGCGGGGCCACTATGCGCATCGGGCAGTCCGTGCAAGCCGCGCGGTCGCCCGACGCGCGCGGCACGCCCGAGCGCGCTCTGGGTGTAGTCGGCGATGCCTTTCAGGTCGGCCCCGCCGCCGACAAGCACCACCTGACGCCCGATCGGGCCGACGAAATGCAGGTCTTTGAGCGTCCGGCCGATCTCGCCCATCATCGCGTCGAGGCGCTGACGGATCACCGATACCAATTGCGCACGCGTGATGCGCGGGGAGTCGCCGTTCGTCGGGGCGCCGGGTTCGAGTTCGATGATCTCGTTATTATCGCGCGGGCTAGCCGACGCCGAGCCGTAGAAGCTCTGCAGCCGCTGCGCCTGGCTACGGCGGATGCCAAAGGCCGAGGCGATGTCGTCGGTGATGTCGCTCGCACCGAAGGGCAGCGACGCCATCTCGACGAGCATGCCGCCGGCATAAAGCGAGACGGTCGTGACCGCCGCACCGAGTTCGACGAGCGCGACGCCAAGGTCCCTCTCCTCGTCCGACAGGCAGGCGAGCCCCGCCGCGATCGGCGAAGCGACGACGGCGTTGACGTCGAGATGGGCCTGGCGGACCGCGGCCTCGAGGTTCCGCACCGGCGCGCCGTCGGCCATGATGATATGGATGTCGACACCCAGCCGGTCGGCGTGGAGGCCGATTGGGTTCTTCACGCCGTTGAGTCCGTCGAGCGTGTAAAGCGCGGGCTGCGCGTGGAGGATCATGCGGCCTTCGGGGTCTATGCCGGCACGGCCCGCGGCGAGCAGGTCGTCGATATCCTCCTGCTCGATGCGGTGGCCGCCGAGTTCGCTCTCGATTGGCGCGACGTCGCTCAAAAGCCCGCCCGCAGAGAAGCTGACCCAGACATCGTCGATGTTGAGGCCCGCGATGCGTTCGGCCTGTTCGATCGCTTCGCGCACGATATGCTCGGTCTGTTCCATGTCGGCGACATAGCCGCGCTGGACCCCGCGGCTCTCGCGCTGGCCGGTGCCGAGCACGTGCAGCTGGCCGTCGGCGGTCTGCCCCGCGATCAACGCGCAGACCTTCCACGACCCGACATCGAGCGCGGTGATGATCTTTTCGATACGCGGCGGCGCCATGGCTTATCCCTTCTCCGCCGAGGCTTCGGCGACGGCGTCGACCGCGGCGCGCGCATCGTCGAGCTTCGCGGGCGCCACCTGCCCTTCGTGCGGCAGGCGCAGCACGAAGCGCGCGGGATCGCGCATGTCGAAGCGCAATATGCCGCGCCCGAGCAAGCGGTTGGCGCCGTCCATATGCGCGAATTTGGCAAGCGCGGCCTTGGCCTCGGCCTCGCCTTCGGGAAGCGACAGCGTCTCACCGCTGCGGAAGCGCAGGTCCCAGCGGCGGTTACCGACCCAGGTCGCGCCCGCGAGCAATTCCTTGAGGCTGCTCGCCTCGGTGAGCAGACGGTCAAGGTCCTGCGAGCGCTGGTTCGCCTTCGGCCCGATGACGAGTGGCAGGTCGGGCATCGTCGCAACGGTGACGGGTTCGAGCACGACGCCCTTTTCGTCGATCAGCGACAGGCGGTTATTGTGCTGCCAGATCGCCGCCGGGGTACGCTCCACGATGTCGACGACGAGCGTATCGGGCAGGCGGCGCGACACGCGCGCATCCTTGATCCAGCCATAGCGCATCAGGTCGCCACGGACGTCCTCGAGGTCCACCGCCGCCATCGAGCGGTCCTTCTGCGCGAGCGCGATGTCATAGACTTTCAGCCGGTCGATGCGGTCGGCGCCGACGACTTCGACCTTCTTGACCTGGAAGCCGGCGCGGCCGACCGCCTGCGCATATTCCTCGTGAATCTTCGCGGTGACGCCCGTCGCGTGCGCGCCGATCGCAGCGACTGCGCACAGGCTGAGCCCGATCGTCCAGTTCGCAACCTTTTGCAGCCGCTGCGGGCTGATCGGCAGCGCGTTGATGATCGCGTTGAGGCGCGAGGTCTGGACCTTCCGCCGCTTTTTCGGCGCGCGCGCGGGACGGCGCGGCGGCGCCTTCCCACGCTTGATCTGTGTCTTGCTCATGACGCTATACTCATGACAGGGCTTCCCCCACGATGCGTTCGACGAGTTCGGCATAATCCATGCCGACGGCGCGTCCCTGTTCGGGCACGAGACTGAGCGCCGTCATCCCCGGCTGGGTGTTGACCTCGAGCAGGAAGATGCCCGCGAGGCCATGTTCGTCGTCCCAGCGAAAATCGGAGCGCGAGGCGCCCTTGCAGCCGAGCAGGCGGTGCGACTGCAGCGCGAGATCCTTCATCCGCTGCGCCACCTCATCGGGAACGTCGGCGGGGCAGACATGTTCGGTCAGGCCGTCGGTATATTTGGCGTCATAGTCATAGAAACCCGATTTGACGCGCAGTTCAGTCACCGCGAGCGCCTGGTCGGCAAGCACCGCGACGGTCAGTTCGCGCCCCTTGATGAAGGGTTCGGCGAGCAGCCGGTCGAATTCCTGCCACGGCCCCACGGCTTCGCGCGCGATCGGGTTGCCATAGTTGCTGTCGTCTTTGACGATCGCGACGCCGACCGACGAGCCTTCGTTGACGGGTTTCAGCACATAGGGGCGCGGCAAGGGGTCGACTGTAAAGAGGCTTTCGCTGTCGACCATCGTCCCCGTCGGCATCGGAATACCATGCGGCACCAGCGCCTGCTTCGTCAATTCCTTGTCGATCGCGATCACCGAGGTGACGAGGCCGCTGTGCGTATATTTCAGACCCATCAGGTCGAGCATGCCCTGCACGGTGCCATCCTCGCCCGGAACACCGTGGAGCGCGTTGAACACGACATCGGGTTTCGCTTCGGCGAGGCGCAAAGCGACGTCGCGGTCCATGTCGATGCGCGTGACCTTATGCCCGCGCGACTCCAGCGCGTCGGCGACACCATTGCCGCTCATCAGCGACACTTCGCGCTCGGCCGACCAGCCGCCCATCAGGACGGCGACATGCCACGGACCCCGGCTCACTTCGCCACTCCCACGCGCTGAATCTCCCATTGCAATTCGATGCCGCTCTTGTCCTTCACGCGGCGGCGGACTTCCTCGCCGAGTGCCTCGATATCGGCGCTTGTCGCCTCACCGGTGTTGATGAGGAAATTGGTGTGCTTCTCGCTGACCTGCGCGCCGCCGACCATGAAACCGCGGCAGCCGGCCTCATCGACAAGCTGCCACGCCTTATGACCGTCGGGGTTCTTGAAGGTCGAGCCGCCGGTCTTCGAACGCAAAGGCTGCGACGCCTCACGGCTCGCCGAGATGCGGTCCATTTCGGCCTGAATGGCGGCGGGTTCGCCGGGCTGGCCGCGAAAGGTCGCGCCGGTCACCACCGCGCCTTCGGGCAGTTCGCTGTGGCGATAGGTGTAGCCGAGGTCGGCGAGCGGCAGCGTCCTCTGCTCGCCCGAGCGCAGCACGACATCGCAGTCGATCAGGATATCCTTGACCTCGCCGCCATAAGCGCCGCCGTTCATGCGCACGAAGCCGCCGACGGTGCCGGGGATCGAGCGGAGGAATTCCATCCCCGCGACGCCCGCGTCCCGCGCGGTCGACGAGACGAGGATGCCCGATGCGCCGCCCCCGCAACGAAGCGTCGTGGCGTCGACAGCTTCGACTTTGGCGAACGCCTTGCCGAGCCGGACGACGACACCCGGAAAGCCGCCGTCGCGGACGATGAGGTTCGATCCGAGACCAAGCGCCATCACCGGGACAGCGGGGTCGAGGTCGCGCAGGAAATCGGCGAGGTCGTCGGCGTCCCTGGGTTCGAACAGCCAGTCGGCGGGGCCGCCCGACTTGAACCAGACGAGCGGCGCCAGCGGCGCCTTGGCCGTCAGCTTGCCGCGCACGGCAGGAAGGGTGTCGACGGCGCTCATGCCGCCTCCACCGCGGCGGCGAGGCCCGCCGCCACCTTGGTGATGTCGCCCGCGCCGAGGCAGATGATCTTGTCGCCCGCACCGAGATCGCCCGCGGCGATGCTCGCGGCGATAGCGGAGGCCAGCGCCCCGGCGTCGGCGACGACATTCGCCTGGCGGTGACCGCGATCGCGCAGCCCCGCGACGAGCGAGTCCGAAGACACGCCGTCGATCGGCGCCTCCCCTGCCGCATAGACGGGCAGCGCGAGCACGATATCGGCATCGTTAAACGCCTGCTGAAAATCGTCCATATGGTCGCGAAGGCGCGTGAAGCGGTGCGGCTGGACGACACCGACGACGCGGCCCGCACCGACGCCTTCGCGTGCGGCTGACAGGACGGCGCGGATTTCGACCGGGTGGTGCGCGTAATCGTCGATCACAGTGACGATGCCCTCGCCCGCCGCGATCTCGCCGACCTTGGTGAAGCGGCGCTTGACCCCGGCAAAGCCGTCGAAGCCCGACACGATCTTGTCGTCCGAAACGCCCATGTGCAGCGCGACCGCAATCGCCGCGAGCGAGTTCTGCACATTGTGCCTCCCTGACATCGGCAGGTGAATGCCCTCGATCGTCCGGCTGTTGCCGTCGCGGTCGCGCACGACAACGTCGAAGCGGTTGCCGTCGGGGCCCGGCGTCACATTGGTGCCGCGCACATCGGCCTGAGCAGAGAAGCCATAGGTAATGATCCGGCGGTCGCGGATGCGCGGGATGATCGCCTGCACCTCGGGATGGTCGAGGCAGAGCATCGCGGCGCCATAAAAGGGCACATTCTCGATAAACTCGACGAAGGCATCCTTGATCGCGTCGAAGCTGCCATAATGATCGAGATGTTCGGGGTCGATGTTGGTGACGACCGCGATCGTCCCGTCGAGGCGCAGGAAGCTGCCGTCGCTCTCGTCGGCCTCGACCACCATCCAGTCGCTGGCGCCGAGGCGCGCGTTCGAGCCATAATTGTTGATGATGCCGCCGTTGATCACCGTCGGGTCGATCCCGCCCGCGTCGAGCAGCGCCGCGACGAGGCTGGTCGTCGTCGTCTTGCCATGCGTGCCCGCGATGGCGACGGTCGATTTGAGGCGCATCAGTTCGGCCAGCATTTCAGCGCGGCGGACGAGCGGGATGCGGCTGGCGAGCGCCGCCTCGACCTCGGGATTGCCGCGCTTGACCGCGGTCGAGGTCACAACGACCGCGACGCCGTCGACGTTCGACGCCTCATGTCCGATCGCGACCTTGATCCCGCGCTTGCGAAGACCCTCGATGACATAGCCATCGGCGATGTCGCTGCCCTGCACCTGGTAACCAAGGTTGTGCATCACCTCGGCAATGCCCGACATGCCGATGCCGCCGATGCCGATGAAATGGATGGTGCCGATGTCGGTCGCAACGCCGCGCATCATTTATCTCCCGTGCGGGCGGAGGCCATGCCGCTTGCGGCCGCGCGCTGGCCGGAGGATGCCCCGACGCGGATCACGTCCATCATCGGCGGCGCGACGAGCGATTCGACGAGGTCGGCAAGGTCGCGCGTCGCGTCGGGCAGCCCGCAGCTCGCCGCACGCTCGGCCGCCGCTTCGAGCGCGCCGGGTTCGAGCGCCATGCGCTGGATATGTTTCGCGACCTCGGCCGGGGTAAAATCGGGCTGCTGAAACGCGATCGCCCCGCCCGCTTCGACGAGGTCGACGACATTATACGTCTGATGATCGTCCATCGCGTGCGGATAGGGCACGAAAATCGCCGGACGACCCGCGCATGCAAGCTCGGCAACGGTCGACGCGCCCGCGCGCGCGATCACCATATGCGCCCAGCGCAGCCGTTCGGGGAAATCCTTGATGTAGGACGCGCATTCAGCGGCGACGCCCAGCTCGGCATATTTGGCGCGCACCGCTTCGATATCGTCCTCGCGGCACTGCTGGACGACCTGCAGCCGGTCGAGCAGCGCGCGCGGCAGCATCGCGATCGCCGCGGGCACGACTTCGCTGAGCACCGTTGCGCCCAAACTTCCCCCGACAACGAGCAGGCGAAAGATGCCATCCTCGGGCAGCGGCGGGAAGCCGTCGTCGCGGATCGCGATAATCTCGTCGCGCACCGGGTTGCCGGTGATATGCTTCTTCAGCTCATGCCCCTCGGGATAGCGCTGGATATTGTGATAGGCGACCGCCACCGCATCGACGCGCGGCGCCATCATCCGGTTGACGCGGCCGAGCACGGCATTCTGCTCGTGGAGCACGCGCGGCCGCTTCATTGCCCCCGCAGCGAGCAGGCTGGGAAGCGAGGGATAGCCACCGAAGCCGACGACCACCGCGGGGTCGAATTCGCGGATCAGGTCGATCGCCTGCCGGCGCCCCTTGCGGATCGCAAGCGCCGCCTTCACCCAGCCGACGGGGCCGCCGTGGACGCGCCCGGCAGGCAGGACGTGCGTTTCCATGTCGGCGGGCGCGCCCGGGATCTTCAAACCGCGATCGTCGCTGACCAGCGCGACGCGGTGTCCGCGCGAAATCAGTTCGCCCGCGAGGGCGTAGGCGGGCAGCATATGTCCTCCCGTCCCGCCAGCAGCGAGAAGGAAGTGGCGCGTTGCGGTCATTTCTTGTTCCAGTTTCGGGTCATCGACACCCGTGCCGCATAGGGGTTCCGCCGGGTCAGCGACAAGAGCAAACCCATCCCGATCGACAAAGCGATGAAGGAAGAGCCACCATAGCTGATGAAGGGCAAGGTCATCCCCTTCGACGGGAAGATCTGCGTGTTCACCGCCATGTTGATCACGGCCTGTCCGCCGAACTGCGCGATCAGGCCCGCGACCGCGAGGATCAGGAAGCTGTCTTCCTCGTCGAGCAGGCGCACGAGGACGCGCACGATGATCGCGAGATAGAGCACCGCGATCGCGATGCACGCGATCATCCCGAACTCCTCGCCGATGACCGAGAAGATATAGTCGGTGTGCGCCTCGGGCAGCTGGAACTTGGCAAGCCCCGCGCCGGGGCCGGTGCCGATGAGGCCGCCAGCGGTCAGCGTCGCATGCGCCTTGTCGACCTGAAAGCTGTCACCCTCGGCAAAGAGCCAGATGTTGATGCGCTGTTGCGCGACCGGATAGAAGAAATAGGCGAGCACGAGCCCGACCACCCCAGCGCCGGCAAGCCCGGCAAGGATGCGCATCGACAGCCCCGCGACCATCACCAGCACCAGCCAGGTCGCGACGAAGATGACCGTCTGCCCCAGATCGGGCTGGCCCATCAGCAGCAGCGCGATGACGCCGGTGAGCGCGAGTGCGAGCGGCACGACGGGCAGGCTCTGGTCGTGCAGCCGCAGCGACAACACCCACGCGAGCGACACGGCGAAGAAGGGCTTGAGGAATTCCGACGGCTGGAGGCGGAACACCCCGCTGCCGATCCACCGCTGCGCACCGTTCACCGACGTGCCGACGAGCGGCACGAGGAAGAGGAGGACGAGGAAGGCGATCGTGCCATAGATGGCGAAGCGCCGCGCCTGCGGCTTGGGCAGCATCGATACCATCAACATCACCGGCACGCCGACGATCACCCACATCAGCTGGCGATAGAAATAATAGAGCGGGTCGAGCGACGCGGTCGAAGTCGACAGTTTCTGCGCCGCGACGGGCGATGCCGCGGCCACGGCGACGAGCCCGACCGCGACGAGGATCGACACGAGCAGCAGCAGCACGCGGTCGATTTCCCAGAACCACAGGCCGAGCGGGGTGCGGTCGGCGCGGCTGAGGCGCGGGCCGCGACGTTTCGTCGTGCGCGTGGCGGCGATCACCGGCCTTTCGGTCGCAGCGTCCATATTGTCCCCCCCGCTCATGCCCCGAGCGCCTGAACAGCGGCGCGAAACACATCGCCGCGCTGCTCATAATCCTTGAACTGGTCGAACGACGCGCACGCCGGCGACAGCAGCACGATGTCTCCGGGCTTCGCGGCCGCGGCGGCTTGTTTCACCGCCGTCGCTATGTCGCCCGACCGTTCGACCGGAATCGCATCGCCGATCTCGGCGGCGAATGGCTCCATCGCCTCGCCGATCAGATAGGCGCGTTTGACATGGCCGAACCACGGACAGCACGCCGCGAGCCCGTCGCCCTTGGCCTTGCCGCCCGCAATCCAGTGCAAACGCTGGTCCGGCGCTGGCGGGAAAGCCGCCAGCGCCGGTGCAGCGGAAGCCGCATTGGTAGCCTTGCTGTCATTGAACCAGCTGACCCCCCCGACTTCGCCGACCAATTCCATACGATGCGGCAGCGACTTGTACGTCGCAAGGCCGCGTTCGATCTGTTCGTCATTCAGCCCCAGCACGCGGCACACGGCGATCGCGCACACGGCGTTCTGGGCGTTATGCGGCCCCTGCAAAGCGGGCCAGCGCGCCTGATCGACCGGGTCGACATCCTTGGCCGACACGCGGTGGAGGCGGTGGTTGATGCGGCTCGCGATCATCTTCGACGGATCGTCGTCGACCGCGACGATCGCGACCTGATCGCGGTGCTGGAGACCGAACAGCCGCGCCTTCGACGCCGTATAGCCCGCGAAGCCGTCGTAGCGGTCGAGATGATCGGGGCTGAGGTTGGTGAGCACGGCGATGTCGCACGCAAGGCTGTGCGAAAGGTCGATCTGATAGCTCGACAGTTCGAGCACATAGACCCCGCCCTCGGGGAGCGGGTCGCGCGAAAGGATCGGCAGGCCGATATTGCCGCCCATCAGCGACGGCACCCCGGCGCTTTCGAGCATATGCTGGATCAGCGCGGTGACGGTCGACTTGCCGTTGGTGCCGGTGATGCCGACGACCTTGTGCGCGGGCAGCTCATCACGCGCCTCGGCAAAGAGTTCGACATCGCCGATCACCGGGACATGCGCCTCGCGCGCGTGCACGGCGATCGGGTGGCGGTTCAATGGCACGCCGGGCGACACGACGACGCCCGCAAAACCGATCAGGTCGATCTCGAGCGGATTGCCGATATCGGCGCCGAGTGCCATCGCATCGTCGCGCGCTTCCTCGCGGTCGTCCCACGCGGTGACGCCGGCGCCGCTGGCGACGAGCGCCTCGACGGTCGCCAGACCCGAGCGCGCCAGTCCCAGCACCGCGTAGCGGCGGCCGGCAAAGGCGCGCGAGGAGATCAACGGAGTTTCAAGGTCGCGAGCCCTGCGAGCGCGAGGACGATCGAGACGATCCAGAAACGGATGACGACGGTGGATTCGGGCCAGCCCAATTGTTCGAAATGATGATGGATCGGCGCCATGCGGAACACGCGCTTGCCGGTGCGCTTGTACCAGAAGACCTGGATGATCACCGACAGCGCCTCGACCACGAACAGCCCGCCGACGAGCACGAGCACCAGTTCATGCTGCGCCGTGACCGCGATCGTCGCGAGCGCGCCGCCGAGCGCGAGGCTGCCGGTATCGCCCATGAACACCGCCGCAGGGGGCGCGTTGAACCACAGGAAGGCGAGGCAGGCGCCGATGATCGCCGCGGCAAACACCGCAAGCTCGCCCGCGCCGGGGACGTGCGGGATGCCGAGATAGCCCGCGAACTTCACGTTGCCCGAGAGGTAAACGATGACGAGGAAGGTCAGGCTGGCGATGATCACCGGGAACGTCGCAAGCCCGTCGAGCCCGTCGGTCAGGTTCACGGCGTTGCCGAAGCCGACGATCAATATCATCGCAAAGACATAGTAGAGTGGCCCGAGCGGGATGACGATTCCGCTGAAAAAGGGCAGATAGAGGTCGGTGCCGGTGCGCGAAACGATCAGCAGCACCGCGACCGCGGCGATGGCAAATTCGATCAGCAGCCGCACACGGCCGGGAATCCCGCGATGGCTGGCCTTGGTCACCTTGTCGAAATCATCGAGAAAGCCGACCACCGCGAAACCCGCGGTGACGAACAGACAGGCCCAGACGAAGCGGTTCGAAAGGTCCATCCACAAAAGCGCGGAGATCATCAGCGAAATGAGGATCATCAGCCCGCCCATCGTCGGCGTGCCCTTTTTGGCGAGGTGGCTTTGCGGGCCGTCGTCGCGGATCGGCTGCCCCTTGCCCTGCCGCATCCGCAGCATCAGGATGAAGCGCGGGCCGATCCACAGCCCGAGGATCATCGCGGTCGCGACCGCGGCCCCCGAGCGGAAGCTCAGGTAGCGAATGAGGTTGAGAGCCCCCGGAAAGCCAAGCCATTCCGCCAGCCAATATAGCATCAATAGTCCCCGTTGGTCAGCGCCGTCACGACATGCGACAGCCCGACGCTGTTCGACCCTTTGACCAGCACGGCGTCGCCCGGACGGATCAGGTCCTTCAGCCGCCCTACCGCGGCCGAGTGGGCGGGCACATGCTCGAAATCGATGCGTCCCTCAAGCGCTTTGGCGAGCGGGGCCATCTCTTCGCCGACAAGCAGGGCGAATTGCACTCCGGCCGCGACGAGCGGAGCCGCGAGACCCGCGTGATACGCCTCGCCGCCCGATCCCAGCTCCTTCATCGCGCCGAGAATCGCGACCTTGCGGTCAGCGGATTCGGTGCCGAACTGGTCGATCGTCGCGGCCATCGAAGCGGGGTTGGCGTTATAGCTTTCGTCGATGACGAGGATGTGCCCGCCGGGCACTGCGACGCGGTGGCGCGCGCCGCGCCCCGTGAGGCCGCCCATTTCGGCAAAGGCGAGGCCCGCCGCGGGCAGGTCGCCGCCGACCGCCTTGACTGCCGCAAGCACGGCGAGCGAATTGGACACCCAATGCGCGCCGGCCTGCGCGATGGTGAAACAGAGCAGCGAATCCTGGACCTGCGCGGTGACGAGCGAACCGCCCTTCCCGTCCGAAAGCCAGTCGACCGCGCGCACGTCGGCGCCGTCGCCGAGGCCGAAGCTCACGACGTGGGCGGCATGTTGTTCGGCCTTGTCACGGAGGCGTGCATAATGCGGGCTATCGAACGGGACGATCGCGGTGCCGCCGGGTTCGAGTCCTTCGAAAATCTCGCCCTTCGCGTCGGCGATGGCCTCTTCGCTGCTGAAATATTCCATATGCGCCGGCGCGATGGTGGTGACGATGGCGACGTGCGGGCGCACCATGCGCGTCAATTCGGCAAGCTCGCCCGCATGGTTCATCCCCATTTCGAACACACCGAAATCGGCGGTCGAGGGCATGCGCGCGAGGCTCAATGGCACGCCGACATGGTTGTTGTAGCTTTTGACCGAGCGGTGCGCCTTGCCGGGACGGAAGCGGTCGAGCGCCGCGAACAACGCTTCCTTCGTTCCCGTCTTGCCCGCCGACCCCGTCACGCCGATGATCCGGCCATGGCCGCGCGCACGCGATGCGATACCGAGCGCGTTCAGCGCGGCGGCGCTGTCGTCGACGCGGACGTGCGGATGGTCGATCGCGGTTTCGCAGACGATGCCCACGGCGCCCGCCGCGATCGCCTTGTCGATGAACTTGTGCCCGTCGGTCGCCTCGCCCTTCATCGCGACGAAGAGGTCGCCCTTCGTCACTTCGCGCGAGTCGAAGGCAACGCCGTGCGCGGTGAAGTCGGCGCTGGCGGTGCCGCCCGTGGCAGCCGCGATGGCGCGCGCGGTCCAGAGCGGGTTCATGCCGCCACCTCGCGCGCAACGGTCACATCGTCGAAGGGAATGACGCGCATGGCGTCGCCGCGGCCGACAATCTGGCCCTGTTCGTGGCCCTTGCCCGCGATGCAGACGATATCGTCGGCGCGCGCTTCGGCGATCGCGGCGGCGATCGCGGCGCGGCGGTCGCCGATGACCTGCGCGCCTGGTGCAGTGGCGGCGATCGCATCGCGAATGACGGCGGAATCTTCGCCGCGCGGATTGTCGTCGGTGATGATCAGCACGTCGGCCTTAGCTGCGGCAACTTTGCCCATCTCGGGGCGCTTTGCCTGGTCGCGGTCGCCGCCGGCGCCGAAAACGAGAATCAGGCGGCCGGTTGCGTGCGGGCGCAGCGCGTCGAGCGCGGCCTCGATCGCGTCGGGCGTATGCGCATAATCGACATAGACGGGCGCGCCGGTCCGCGTGATCGCCGCGCGTTCGAGGCGGCCGCGCACTGGCTGCAGCCGCGCGAGATTGCCGAGCGTCTGTGCCGCATCGCCGCCGGTCGCGATCACGAGGCCCGCCGACACAAGCGCATTCGCGACCTGATAGGCGCCGATCAGCGGCAGGTTGACCTTTTGCGTGAGGTCGCCCGCCGCGATGACGAGCGCCTGGCCGAGCTGGGTCGGCTCGCGCGAGACGAGACGGAGCGTTTCGCCCTTCGCACCCACCGTCAGCAGGCGGACGCCGCGCGCCGTCACCGCATCGATCACTTCGGCCGAATAGGCGTCGTCAGCCCAGATCACCGCCGCGCCGCCGGGCTCGACGACTTCGGAGAAAAGCCGCAACTTGGCGGCTAGATAAGCTTCCATCGTGCCATGATAATCAAGATGGTCATGGCTGAGATTGGTGAAGGCGGCCGCCTTCACCGGCAGACCCTCGGTGCGATACTGGTCGAGACCATGACTCGACGCCTCGAACGCGGCGTGTGTAATGCCTTCGGCAGCGAGACCCGACATGTTCGAAAGGAAGGTGACGATGTCGGGCGTCGTCAGCCCGGCCGAGGCGCTGTCCATCGATGTCGTGATGCCCAGCGTCCCGATCGACGCGGCGTTGAACCCGGCCATCCGCCACAACTGGCGCGTCATCTCGACGGTAGAGGTCTTGCCATTCGTCCCCGTCACCGCAACGCAGGTTGCGGGAAAACGGTGGAAAAAGCGTGCGGCGATATGCGCGAAGGCGCGGCGCGGATTGGCGTCTGCGATATGCACCGCGCCCTCGACCCGCGCTTCAGGCCGCGCGACGATCGCGACGGCGCCCGATTCCACCGCCGCAGCAATGAAATCCTCGCCGTTGAACTTTTCGCCGGCGAAGGCGCCAAAGATCGTGCCCGGCGCGACTTTGCGATGATCGATCGCAAGCCCGGTAACGACGGGATCGCTACCCTCCCGCCCCTGATCGTCGAGCAGAGCGGCGAGACGCATCAGTGCGTTTCCTCGTTTCTCCGCAGCAAGGGGATGAGTTCGGACACATCGACGTCGCGGCTTTCGTCGGGGAAGACGCCGAGCATCGGCCCCGCGCGGGTCACGACCTTGCGTACCACGGGCGCTGCGGTCCAGCCTGCGGTGCGCTGTCCCGAACTATACGCGTTACCCTTCGGCTCGTCGATCATCACGATCACCACATAGCGCGGATTGTCCATCGGGAAAGCCGCCGAAAAGGTCGAGACGAGCGAATGGCGACGATAGCCGCCCGCGCCCGGCTTTTCTGCCGAACCGGTCTTGCCGCCGACGCGGAAGCCCGGCGCGTTCGCCTGCTTGCCGGTGCCGTCCGAAACGATCAGGCGAAGGAGCTGGCGCATCCGCGCGCTGGTCGCCGCCTTGAACACGCGGCGTCCCTGCGGCGGCGCCTTGTCGCCGAGCTTCATCAGCGTCGCGGGACGATAGATGCCGCCGTTGACGAGCGCGGCATAGGCGCTCGCGAGATGCATCGGGGTCACCGCGATGCCGTGGCCATAGCTGGTCGTCATCGTGGTCACGCGGCCCCAATCCTTTGGCCACAGCGGGAAAGCGCGTTCCTTGAGGTCGATCTGCGGGCGCTTGTCGAAATCGAGGTTGCGGAAGAGCCGTTCCAGATTCTCCCGCCCGAGCTCGTCGGCGATACGTGCGGTCGCGATGTTCGAGCTTTCGATCAGCGTCTCGGGCACATTGTACCAGCGGCCGGGGTGGCTGTCGCGGATGCGGAAGCCAGCGATGGGCAGCGGCGCCGACGCGTCGTAGCGGCGTGCCATACTAGTGATCGTGCCGTCGTCGATGGCGGCAGCGATCGACAGCGGCTTGAAGGTCGAACCGAGCTCGTAGAGATTATAGGTCACCGCGTTGCGGCGCGTCGCCGGGTCGCTGCCGGTCAGCTTGTTCGGATTGAAGGTTGGCAGCGAGGTCATCGCCGCGACTTCGCCCGTGTGGACGTCGAGGATGATCCCTGCGCCGCCGATCGCCTCGAGGTTCGCAACCGCCGAGCTCAGCTCGCTTTCAAGCACGCCCTGCACGCGCGCGTCGATCGACAGCGCGAGCGGCTCGCCGCGCGTCGCCTTGTCGATCAGCCGCTGGTCGAACGCGCCCTCGACGCCGGTGACGCCATGCCCCTCGGCATTGGTAAAGCCGAGCACATGCGCCGCCAAGGTCAGCTGCGGATAGAGACGTTCCTTTTCGCGCGGGAAATCGAAGCCGACATCGCCGATCGCATTCACCGCCGCGACCTGGTCGGGCAGCGCGCGGCGGCGGATATAGGTCGGGCGCGAGCCGCTGACTTTCGCGAGCAGTTCCTCGCGCGGCATGTCGGGGAAAATCTTGTGCAGCTCGTCGGCGAGATATTGCCGGTTGTTGAGCAGCTTCGACGGAACGACGCGGATCGAATAGCCGTCGATCGTGCGCGCGAGCGGCACGCCGTTGCGGTCGACGATGTCGGCGCGCGCCGGGACGAAAGCGGTCGCCGCATGGGCGCTCGACGAGGTATCGAACAGCGCGAAATAGAGCAGGCGTACCGACACAACGAAAAATGCCGCCATGAACAGCAGCATCAGGATCATCAAACGCTGTTGTGCGGTCAGCAATATCTGCTGCCGCACCCCAGCGGTTCGGACCCTCGTTGGACGGACGACCAGCGTGTTCATCGGCCGGGCTTGCCTCCTGCCGCTTCGGCGGCGGCCGCACGCTTGAGGTCGGCGAGCGTCGATTCGGCGAGTAACTGGTCCTCGATCATCTTCAGCTGTTCGCGGCGCCGCGTCGGCGCCATCCGCGGCGTCACGTCGCTGCGGATCGCAGTGTCGGCCTGCGCGAGGACGACCGGCTTTGCGGCGGCGGGCTTTACCGCTGCCGGCTTGCCGGCGACCGGGCTTTCTTTCGGTGCGCTGACGGCAGGCGTGCCGACGGGCGACACCATCGCCATCAACACCGGCGCGACCTCATTGGCACCGCGCGCACGCGGCAGGCGGTCGAGCGATGCAAGCTGGCGCTCGCTCGCCAGATATTGCCCGGCATCGGGCGCCGAATAGCCGAAGGTATCGGCGTTCCACTGCTCGAGCTGACGCATCGAGGCGCGCACCGCGAGCTCGGATTCAAGGTAGCGGATATTGTCGCGCGTGCGGTCGATCTGCCGCTCGATGCGCGTCAGTTCGCTGCGCGTCGCCGCGACTTTCAGCGACACGGGATAAAGCATCATCGCGAAGATGAGCACGAGCAGGACCAGGCCGATCCCCTGGAGCTTGCGGGCCGCCATCAGCATGACATTGCCTCCTTCATCGTCGAATGCGCCGGAGCCGAGGTCCGGACCGCACTGCGCAGCGTTGCCGAACGGGCGCGCGGGTTGCGCGCTTCCTCGGCCTTGCCCGGGCGCACCTTGCGCGCCGGGGTTTCGAAGGTTGCGGCCCGCGCCAGAGGGAGCGGCGCGGGCCGGTGGCGCGAACCCGCGGCATCGCCACCGCTACGTTCGCGCAGGAAGTTCTTCACGATCCGGTCCTCGGTGCTGTGAAAGCTGACGACGGCGAGCCGGCCGCCGGGCCGCAGCAGCCGCTCGGCGGCGTCGAGGCCGGCGATCAGCTCGTCGAGCTCGCCATTCACATGGATGCGGATCGCCTGAAAGCTTTTGGTCGAGGGATCCTTGGGCGCCCCTGGCGGATGGCGCAGCGCCTTGCGGATCACCGTCGCGAGCTCGCCGGTGCGGGTGAGCGGACGTGCCGCGACGATCGCGCGCGCAACGCGGCGCGACTGGCGTTCGTCGCCATAGTGAAAGAGCACGTCGGCGATTTCGGATTCGTCGGCGCTGTTCAGCCAGTCGGCGGCGCTTTCACCCTCCTGTGCCATGCGCATGTCGAGCGGGCCGTCCTTCTGGAACGAAAAGCCGCGCTCGCCCTGATCGAGTTGCATCGACGACACGCCGATGTCGAAGGTGATGCCGTCGACCGCGTCGATCCCGCGCTCGGCGAGCAGCCGATCGATCTCGCTGAAACGGCCGTGGATCAGCGTGAGCTTGCCGCCAGCCTCCTCGACCAGCGCCTGCCCTCCAGCAATCGCATCGGGATCGCGATCGCAAGCGATGACGTCGGCCCCCGCGGCGAGCATCGCACGCGTGTAGCCGCCGGCGCCGAAGGTCGCATCGACGTGGCGTTCACCGGGTTGGATGGCGAGTGCGGCGAGGACTTCTTCACGGAGGACCGGATCGTGGCGGGGGTCGCGCGGAAGGTCGGTCACTTGCGCCCCTTCCCTTTTGTCACGTCCCACGACGCCGCAAGGCGCTGCAGCACCGGGTCAGCCTCGGCGCATTCGGCCAGGGTCGGCAGCCACCAGATTTCGAGGCGGCGGCCCGAGCCCACAAAAGCGGTCGCGCCGGCATCGCCGACGCGGTCGCGGTGGATGAAGCTGGGGAGGAAGCGACCGCTGTCGTCGAGCGTGTAGGGCTCGGTATAGCTGAAGCGCTTCTTGAACTCGGCATCCTCGTCGAAGTCGAGGTTGCGCAGCCGCGCGGTTTCGCGGTCGCGTTCGATCTCGCCGTTCAACCGGTCATACTGGTCCTGACCATAGGCGACGAGGCACGGCAGCTTTTCGTGGAAACCAACCCAAAGCACGCGCTGGCCGTCCGCAATGAGGGGCACATTGTTGCGGAACTGAGAGGGGACGGCGATCCGCCCCTTGCCATCGATCGCGGCGAAATTGGTGCCCGCATACTGGCCGGGCGTCACAATCGCCATCGCTCTGCCCCCCTGTATCGCGCCACCGGGCAAAACTTCCCCGTCCCCGGAATCGCGGGATTCCAGCTGTTTCGGCACGGGTGGAGAATGCCCCTCTCCGATTCCTGAGTATCAACTATAGATCGGGGTGGAAAGGGGTAATTTAGGGTAAAATAGGGAATCGAACCCCCATTTACCGCAAAAAGCCCTCTGAATTGGGCAAATACCGGTCCGACGGCGCACGGCGGCACCGCGGGACAGGCTTCGATCGGGGTAAATTGGGGCGGATACGCCCGACTCAGGCGGTGCGGGCGCGAATCCAGAGCGGATGCAGCAAGCTGTTTCCGGCACCGCGCCACAGACGGGCCGAAAGCCATTCCATCGTATCGGCTTGGCGCAGATGATGTACGCCCGGAACGAGCGGACGCCATAGCGGTGCAAAGAGCAGGTCGGCATCGCCCACCAGCCAGACCTCGCCCTGCCCTATCCGGCACTGCGCTGCGCGGCGACCGGCATAGACGCGGCACGCCGGCGGCAGGCGGTCGAAGCGTCCCGCGCTGAACAGGCGCAGGCGCGCGCCGTCGACATCGACCGGCAGCGGCTCGCTCTCCCGCGCGGGCGCGGCGCCCAAGGTCACGCCCCAATGGTCGAGCAGCGGCGTGAGCAGGCTCGTCACGGGCGCGTTGCGCGGATCGCCGAGCGGATGGCGCGCCGGCCAGCCCGACAGCGCATCGGCGAGTACGACCGCGCGCGCGCCGCCGCGCACGAACGCATCGATCGCGACCAGTTCCTGCGGCGCCAGCGCGCGCGGGTGCGCGATCAGCAGCGTCCCGCCCGGCGGCGGCACATGATCGGCGAGGCTGTCGACCAGCGACACCGGACCCGCCGCCGCCAGCCGCGCGAGCGCCGGATCGTCATTCGTCCCTTCGGCGATCATCGCCGCGATGCTTGGACTTGCCGACCAGCGCAGCGGCAGGCCGGTGAGCATGGTGACGGCAGGCGCGTCCGCCGAAGCAGACTCGGGCCGATAGAGGGTCGCGAGCAGCGCGTGCCCCGCCCCGAACCAGCCGACCACGAGCAGAAATCCGGCAAGCCATGGCAGCAATTTACTCGGGCTGCGCCATTGGATGATCCTGTCCGCGAGCCAAGCCGCGATGCCCCCCGCTATGATCGCCAGGAGCAGCTGCAACCACGCCGCCGATCCGGCGAGGGTGAGGCCGAGCAGAGCCTGTATTATCACCACAAGCGCGAGGGTGAGAAGGCAGGCGCGATGCCGCGCCGCGACGGACCGACCGCGCTGCCACCAGGCCAAAAGCAGCATCGGCGGCGCGAGCAGCGGGACCGCAAGAGCGGGATCGATGCGGCCAAGCAGCGCCTGCCCGCCCGCGACCCACGCCAGCGCGACGATCGTGGCGGCGATAATGAATGCGCGCAGCATGGGCCCGCGCGATGCCGCCGTCACTGGTTCGACTGGCGCGCGCGCTGAAGTGCAGGGTCGGGTTCGAGGTCGGGCACGGTCGCCGATGGGGCGGCCTGCGGCACCTTTACCGGGGTCGCGGCATTTTCATCCTTCGACGAGGGCGACACCGCCTGAACGCCCAGTTCCTCGAGCGGCGCGCCGCTGGTTTTCTCTTCCTCTCCCGGCATCTTGACTTCGGCGGCAGCCGTCGCGTCTCCGGCCGCGCTTTCCCGGGCGCGATCGCCGATCAACCCGGCCATGCCGACGAGCAGCAACACCGTGAGCACCCCGGCGATGCCGATCTGCAAGCGGCGCATCGTGTCGTCGACGGGCGCGGTGGCGGGTGGCGGCGGCGCCTCTTTGGGGGGCGAGGGAATTTCGATCCGCACGCTCATGCCGCTGCCTCCAGTCCTTTGCTCGCCAGCCATTCGGGGTTGTAGAGCGTCGAGAGATAGCGGAACCCGCTGTCGCAGAGGATGGTTGCAATGCGCTTGCCCGGACCCAGCTGCCGCGCAAGCGCCATCGCGCCGGCGACGTTGATCCCCGACGACAGGCCAAGACACAACCCCTCTTCGTCGAGCAGTTGGCGGACCACAGCGAGCCCCTCGGCATCCGAAATGCGGAACTGCGTATCGATCGGCGCGCCGTCGAGATTGGCGGTGATGCGATTCTGCCCGATCCCTTCGGCGACGCTGTTGCCTTCGGCGCGCAGCTCGCCGCACTGATAATAATTATAGAGCCCCGCGCCGTGTGGGTCAGTGAGCGCGATGACAATGTCCGGATCATGCGCCTTCAGCCCGAGCCCGGTGCCCGCGATCGTGCCGCCGGTGCCCGCCGCGCAAGTGAAGCCGTCGATGCGGCCGTCCATCTGCTCCCAAATCTCTTCGGCGGTGCCGAAGATGTGCGATTTGCGGTTCGCGATATTGTCGAACTGGTTGGCCCAGATCGCATTGTCGGTTTCCTCGGCAATGCGGCGCGAGGTGTGGACGAAATGGCCGGGGTTGGCGAAGGGCGCGGGCGGGACGAGCACCAGCTCGGCACCCAAGGCGCGGATCGTCGCCATTTTCTCGGCGCTCTGGTTGTCGGGCATGACGATGATCGTCTTGTAGCCCAATGCATTGCCGACGAGCGCAAGCCCAATGCCGGTGTTGCCCGCGGTTCCCTCAACGATCGTCCCGCCGGGACGCAGGCTTCCGTTCGCTTCGGCGTCGCGGACGATATAAAGCGCGGCGCGGTCCTTCACCGATCCGCCGGGGTTGGCATATTCGCACTTGCCCCAGATTTCGCAGCCGGTGGCTTCGCTCGGCCCCTTGAGCAGCACCAGCGGGGTGTTGCCGATGAGGTCGAGGCTGTTTGCAGCAATAGTCATGCGCATGATCTAGGGCGGCGTCCGCGGCCCCGCAAGACAGCTTCGCTTGCCTTGCCAATGTTCGGCCTTTGTCGACCAACGGCCATCGAAGTCCGACGAACGACAGCCGGGGGCCACGTCAAGGGTTGCGATTGTAACAGTATATCATTACTGCCGCGCCAACAGGTCGCCATAACAACAGGACTCTCCCCTCATGCGTTTGCTTTGCTCTGCCGGTTTCACCTTTGCCCTTTTTCTCGCCGCCCCCGCCTTTGCGCAAGACAGCTCAGCAGCAAGCAGCAACGACGATGTGCACGCCGGCGGACCGATCGTTGTCACCGCGCCCTATGTCCGCAGCCTCGACATTCTCGGCAATGTGTCGGTACTCGAAGGTGACGAACTGGCGCGCGACATTCGCGGGCAGATCGGCGACACACTCACCCGCCAGCCGGGCGTATCGGCGACAAGCTTCTCGCCCGGCGCGTCGCGCCCCGTCCTCCGCGGCTTTTCGGGAGAACGCGTGCGCGTGCTGACCGACGGCATCGGGTCGATCGACGCGTCGAACACCTCCGCCGACCATGCTGTGACGATCGACCCGCTCACCGTCGAGCGCATCGAAATCCTGCGCGGCCCCGCGGTGCTGCTGTTCGGCAGTCAGGCGATCGGCGGCGCGGTCAACATGTTCGACCGCCGCATTCCGAGGAAAGTCCCCGCCGACCATGTCCATGTCGACGCGATCGGCGGCTATGCGACCGCGGCGAACGACCGCAACATCGGCAGCTCGATCGACGTCGCGTTGAGCCCGCAGATCGTCGCGCATCTCGACGGCAGCTGGCGCAAGACCGGCGACACGCGCAGCGGCGGCTTTGTTTACGCTCCCGATATTCGCGGCGACCTGCTCCACCTCGCCGAACATGCGGTCGAGGACGGGCATCTCGATGAAGCGGCCGAACTGACCGCACAGGCGGGCAAGCGCGGCAAGATCGACAACACGCAGAGCGAGACCTGGACCGCGGGCGGCGGCCTGTCGCTGATCAACGACGGCGGGCAGCTCGGCATTTCGGTTGGTTATTACGACAC
Organism: Sphingomonadaceae bacterium 3R27C6; assembly: GCA_005503215.1. Taxonomy (GTDB): domain Bacteria; phylum Pseudomonadota; class Alphaproteobacteria; order Sphingomonadales; family Sphingomonadaceae; genus Sphingopyxis. The sequence goes on from SCNS01000004.1 coordinate 209,867, forward strand.
CAATTATGGCGTACCCGATCGCCCGAACACCGCGCATGATCATGGCGGCGAGGAAGAAGAAGGCGGCCATGACCATGGCGAAGGCCCCGTCACCATCGGCTTGAAGCAATGGCGCGCCGACCTCCGCGGCGAGGTCGAGCTGGGCGACGGCTTCTTCGACAAGCTGCGTATCCGCGCGGGCTTCGCCGACTACAAGCACACCGAATATGAGGGGGACGAGGTCGGCACCGTCTTCACCAATCAGGGTGTCGAAGGCCGGATCGAGCTGGCGCAGAACGACCGCGGCGGCTGGCGCGGCGCGAGCGGCGTGCAGTACAGCCACCGCGACTTCGATGCGGTCGGCGCCGAGGCGTTTGCACCGCGCAACCTGACCGACCAGTTCGCGCTCTTCACGCTGCAGGAATATACGATGGGTCCGCTCGGGCTCGAAGCCGCGGCGCGGTATGAAAAGACCAATGTGCGCGCGCAGACGCTGGGCTTCGAGCGCAGCTTCGACAGCTTCTCGGGCGCACTCGGTGCGACCTATGATATTTTCGAGGGCGCGAAATTCGGCGTTTCGGTATCGCGTGCGGTGCGCGCGCCGTCGGCCGAGGAACTGCTGTCGAACGGTCCGCACATCGCGACGCAGAGCTTCGAGCTTGGCGACCCGAATTTGAAGCGCGAATCGAACTGGGGCGCCGAAGCCTCGTTCAAGATCAAGACCGACGCCTTCAACCTCAGCCTCACCGGCTATTCGAACTGGTTCGACAATTTCATCTATTCGGCCGCGACCGGCGCCGAAGAGGATGAATTGCCCGTCTTCCAATATTTCCAGCGCGACGCGCGCGTCTATGGCTTCGAGGCCGAGGCGAGCGCGCGGCTGGCGCAGATCGGCGGGTTCAACATCGTCGGCGATGTGACCGCCGACATGACGCGCGCGAAGATCAAGAATGCCGGGCTCGACCGCAACGTCCCGCGCATCCCGGCGCTGCGCGTGCTGGGCGGGCTCGAAGCGCAGGGCGAACGCGTCGATGCGCGCGTTGAGGTCGAATGGACCGACGACCAGACGCGCGTCGCGCAGTTCGAGACGCCGACCGACGGCTTCACTTTGGTCAACGCTTCGATCAGCTGGCGCCCGCTTCCCGATACGAAGAATCTGACGCTCAGCCTGTCGGCGAACAATATCTTCGACGTCGAAGCACGCCGCCACGCGAGCTTTACCAAGGATTATGTGCCACTGGCCGGACGCGATTTCCGGCTGACAGCCCGGGCGAGCTTCTAACCCCTCTCTCCGCTCGTCCCGAGGGCCGGGTCCGGTTCAGCCGGATCCGGCCCGTTCGGGTTCAGAAGGCGAGTTGCTTGCGCTTGTTCCAGTAGATCGACGTCGCGGCGGCATAGGCGCCGACCTTTTCCCATGCTGCGCCGTCGACCTTTTCAATGTCGACGCCGCTTTCGATATAGGCCTGGACGATCTTCATGATCTGATCCTCGGTCATGTCGCCCGACAGATCGGGGTTCGCGCCGCCGGGACCGAAATCGAGCGCCTTGTCGACGATCACACTCGCCAGGCCAAGTTTTGCGATGTCGCCCATCAGCCATTCGCGCGAAATGCGCGCGAGGCTGTAGTCGAAATAGACAGGCTTTTGTTCGGCCGTGATGCCATGGCGCGTAACGCAATCGTCGGTGACCGCGCCAAGCTGTTTGAACAGAGCCTCACGCGATGCTTCGTCGCCGCCACCGGCCATCGCGAGGCCGATTGAATTCTTGGTGCCGATCGGGACCGACGTGACAACGCAGTCGAACTTCTCGCCCTCCTGCGCCCCAACCGCGCCCGGAAGCATCGCCAAGACAAGCGTAACGCCCGCGATCAGACCCTTATGCATCGACGAATCCTTCCGCCCTTTAGGGTGCGACCCCTCAGGACAGCATGGCCATCCCGCCGTTCACATGCAACGTCTGACCGGTGACATAGCCCGCTTCCTTCGACGCCAGATAGACGACGGCGGCAGCGATATCGTCGCCAGCGCCCATCCGGCCCGCGGGAATGCGCTGATTGAGCGCTTCCTTCTGCGCGTCGGGCAAATCGTCGGTCATCGCGGTGGCGATAAAGCCCGGCGCGACGCAGTTCGCGGTGACGCCGCGGCTCGCGAGTTCCTGCGCCAGCGCCTTGGTCATGCCGGTGACGCCCGCCTTCGACGCGGCATAATTGGCCTGCCCCGGATTGCCTGTCGCGCCGACGACGCTGGTGACCGAAATGATGCGCCCGAAGCGCGCCTTCATCATCGGCTTCGCCGCGGCGCGCGCGAGGCGGAAATTGGCCTCGAGGTTGATACGGATGACATCCATCCACTCCTCGTCCTTCATGCGCATGATGAGGTTGTCGCGCGTCACGCCGGCATTGTTGACGAGAATATCGAGCTGCCCCAGCGCCTCGACCGCCGACGGCACAAGCGCATCAACCGCGGCCGCGTCGCCGAGGTTGCAAGGCAACGCGACATGGTCGCCACCGAGCGTATCGCGAAAGGCGTTCAATTTGTCGGCGTTGGAGCCCGACACCGCGAGCCGCGCGCCCTGCGCCGCGAGCGCCTGCGCGATGGCCGAGCCGATGCCGCCCGAAGCGCCGGTGACGAGGGCGGTCATGCCGGTGAGATCGAACATGTTTAGTCTCCTGAAATCTGAATCTTAGAGCGTCTTCAGCAGCGCTTCGATGTCGTCCATCGAAATAATACTGATCGTCTCGACCTCGCCCGCAGCGCTGCGTTTGACCATCGGCGAAAGCACCTTGCCGCCAAATTCGACAAAATGTGTGACGCCGATGCTCTCCATCGCGCCGACGCTTTCGCGCCAGCGGACGCGCCCGGTGACCTGCTGGACGAGCAGGTCGCGGATCGTGTCGGGGTCGCTGACGGGACTTGCGGTGACGTTGGCGACGACGGGGATCAGCGGCGCGACCGGCGGATTAACGCCGAGCGCTTCGGCCATTGCATCGGCGGCGGGCTGCATCAACGGGCAGTGGAAGGGCGCCGACACCGGCAGCAAGACGCCGCGCTTGATGCCATAATCCTTGACCAGCGCGACCGCGCGCTCGACCGCGCCCTTGTGGCCCGAAATCACGACCTGCGACGGGTCGTTGTCGTTGGCGACGGTGCAGATTTCGCCGTCGGCCGCCGCATCGGCAAGCTTCTGCGCGGTGTCGATATCGGCGCCGAGCAGCGCCGCCATCGCGCCGACACCGACGGGCACCGCCGCCTGCATCGCACGCCCACGCGTCTTCAAAAGCCGCGCGGTGGTCGCGAGGTCGAAGGCGCCGGCGGCGCAGAGCGCGCTATATTCGCCGAGGCTGTGGCCCGCGACATAATCGGCCTTGGCGGCGAGCGTCACGCCGCCTTCCTTTTCGAGCACGCGCAGCGTCGCGACGGCGTTGGCCATGATCGCCGGCTGGGCATTTTCGGTAAGGGTGAGCTGGTCCTCTGGTCCTTCGCGCATCAGCTGAAACAGCTTCTGCCCGAGCGCGTCGTCGACCTCCTGAAACACTTCGCGCGCGACGGGCGACGCGTCCGACAATGCCTTGCCCATGCCGACGGCCTGACTGCCCTGACCCGGAAAAATAAATGCGCGCATGATGCGTCCCCTGCGGTGATATTCGTTACCGCGCGCCTATTCCTTCACCCCGCGCGATGCAAGCCGAAGGGCACGACCTTGTTGTCCCCATCGTGGCCGATGTCGGCGCGGCCCAGCCAGGGTATCCCGTTGCGCTCGCACCAATAGCGCGCAATCGCTTCGGCTTCGATGCCGAATGGCCGGTCATTCTCGGGAACGTCGCTGACCCGCCCCAGCCTGAGCCCCGCCAGCCCGCGCCCGGCAAGGACGCTCGTGACATGGAAAAACACGCGATCGAAGGCATAGAGATATTCGCTGACCTCCTCGACCAGCAGAATATGTCCCGACAGGTCGGGTTCGAGGGGGGTGCCGAGCATCATCGACAGCGTCATCAGGTTGAACGCGGCGTGGCGCGCGCCATGCTGCAACCCCGCCTCGCACGCCCCTGGGTCGCGGGCGACGAGCCAGTCGAGCGCGCGCTGCACCGTCGCCTCGCCGCCCTCGCGCCGGATGTCGGCGACCATCGGCCCGTGCGCGACATGGTCGAAGCCCTCGCGATACAGGCAGCCGAGTAAATTTCCCTGATCCGAAAAGCCGAGAAAAGCCTTGCCGCGCGCCACCGGCTCCATCGCCGCGACGGCTGCCTCCGCGATCCGGCACGCGCCATAGCCGCCGCGCGCGAACCAGATAGCATCGATATCGGCGCGGTTCGCCATCGTCACCAGCGCGGCGAGCCGCTGCGCATCCTCGCTCGCGAAATGACCGGCGACGGCGAAGCATTGCGGGTCGAATTCCAGCTCGACACCCGGATAGCCGAGGCTGACGACCGCACGGACGGCCTCGGCATCATCGGGCAATATGGGGGTGCTGGGGGCGACGATTCCGATGCGCATGGACTGGCTAATTCCTCGATCCGCCCGGTACGAGCGGTTATTGCGGCGGGTGCGGTTGCAAAGCCTTCGTCAAAGCCATATCGCGCCGCGATGGCCGAAAACAAATCCTATTTCTTCTGCGGCATCGGCGGGTCGGGGATGCTGCCGCTCGCGATGATCGTCGCCGCGCGCGGCGACGCAGTTTCGGGGTCCGATCGCAGCCGCGACCAGGGCCGGACGCGCGAGAAATTCGCCTGGCTCGAACAGCAAGGCATCGCCTTTTATCCGCAGGATGGTACCGGGCCCCAAGCGGGCCAGATCCTCGTCGCGTCGGCGGCGATCGAGGACAGCGTTCCCGATATTGCCGCCGCCAATGCGCTCGGCCTGCCGCGGATGACGCGCGCCGACCTGAATGCCGCGCTGTTCAACGCGGCCGACAGCGCGATCGGCGTCGGCGGGACGAGCGGCAAGTCGACCGTGACGGGGATGATCGGCTGGATCCTTGAAAGCGCGGGCCGGAAACCGACCGTGATGAACGGCGCGGTGATGCGCAATTTTTCGGGCGGCGACAGGCCATTCGCAAGCGCGCTGGTGGGTGACGCCGCGATCTATGTTAGCGAAGTCGACGAAAGCGACGGATCGATCGCGCTCTACCGCCCCGATGTTGCGGTGATCACCAACATCAGCCTCGACCACAAGAGCCTCGCCGAATTGCACCAGCTCTTCGGCGACTTCGCCGCGAAGGCGCGCGTCGCGGTGGTCAATGCCGATGACGCCGAGTCCGCGCCGCTGCTGTCGGGGCGCAATGTCGTGACCTTTGGTTTCAACGATGCGGCAGCGATACACGGCAGCGATTTCGAGGCGCTGCCCGACGGCTGCCGCTTCGCGGTCCATGCCGATGGCACCGCCTATCGGGTCAAGCTTCGCATGCCCGGCCGCCACAATGCCGCCAACGCGCTCGCCGCCATCGCCGCCACCCACGCGGCGGGCACGACCGTGGCGCAGGCGGTCGAGGCGCTGGCGGACTTCGCCGGCCTCGCGCGCCGCTATGAGGTGCTCGGACAAGCAGGCGGGGTCACCGTGATCGACGATTTCGCGCACAATCCCGACAAGGTCGCCGCGACGCTGGCGGCCGTCGCCGAACTGCCCGGCCGCGCCTTGCTCTTCTTCCAGCCGCACGGCTATGGCCCACTGCGCCAGATGGGCAAGGAGCTCGCGGCGAGCTTCGCAAGCGGAATGCGCGCTGACGACAAGCTGTTCGTCTGCGACCCCGTCTATTTCGGCGGCACCGTCGACCGCAGCATCGGCAGCGAGGCGCTTGTCGCCGATATCGTCGCGGACGGGGCCGACGCTGTGCATATGACCACCCGCGCGGCATGCGGCGCCGCAATGCTCGATGCGGCCAAGGCGGGCGACCGCATCCTGATCCTCGGCGCGCGCGACGACACGCTCACCGAATTCGGGCGGGAACTCCTGGCAAAGCTGGCGCTCTCCGCTTGATTTCCGCCCGCGAATCTGTATAGGCGCGCTCATTCGGGGCGAGGCCACGCTGCCATCGCCCCGTTTGCTTTGCACCAATCCGCAAAGCTTGACGACAGCCGGAGGGGTTTCGCGATTGGCGCGAAGCCAGCGATCGGCCAAATCGAAGGAAGCGCATCATGCCGTTTTACGAGCATGTTTTTATCGCGCGTCAGGACCTGAGCCAGGCTCAGGTCGACGCGCTGGCGGAAACCGTCACCAACGTCATCGGCGAATTCAAGGGCACGGTTCACAAGACCGAGACCTGGGGCCTCAAGCAGCTCGCCTACAAGATCCAGAAGAACCGCAAGGGTCATTATGTGATGCTGTCGGCCGAAGTGTCGGGCGAAGCCATCGCAGAGATCGAGCGTCAGGCTGCGATTAACGAAGATATCATCCGCTGGCTCACCATCAAGGTCGACGAACTCGAAAAGGGTCCGTCGGTGATGATGCGCAAGCAGGAACGTCGTGGCGGCCGCGGCCGTGACCGCGACGGCGAAGAATAAGGAAAACGATCATGGCACGACCCTTTTTCCGCCGCCGCAAGACCTGCCCCTTCAGCCAGAAGGACGCACCGGTCATCGATTACAAGGACGTCCGCCTGCTCCAGGGTTACCTGTCGGAGCGTGGCAAGATCGTCCCGTCGCGGATCACCGCGGTGTCCACCAAGAAGCAGCGTGAGCTGGCGAAAGCGATCAAGCGCTCGCGCCACATCGGCCTGCTCCCCTACATTGTTAAGTAAGGAGGGCTGACCGATGGAAATCATCCTGCTCGAACGCATCGAGAAACTGGGCGGTATCGGCGACGTCGTCACCGTCAAGAACGGCTTTGCCCGTAACTACCTGCTGCCGAACAACAAGGCGCTGCGCGCGAACGACGCCAACAAGAAGCTGTTCGAAGCGAACCGCGGCAAGATCGAAGCCGATAACGCCGAACGTCGCACCGACGCCGAAGGCCGCGCCAGCGGTATCAACGGCAAGCAGATCGTCCTGATCCGTCAGGCATCGAACACCGGCCAGCTTTATGGTTCGGTTTCGGTCCGTGACATCGTCGACGCGCTCGCCGAAGACGGCGTCGAAGGCATCGGCAAGTCGATGGTCGAACTCGAACGCCCGATCAAGTCGCTCGGCCTGGTCGACGTCAAGGTCAAGCTGCACCCCGAAGTCGTCGTGACCGTCGGCGTCAACGTCGCGCGTTCGCCCGACGAAGCCGAAATGCAGAAGCAGGGCATCGACGTCATCGCGGCGATGTTCGAGGAAGAACAGGCCGAGGCAGTCGCCACGGCACTGGAACCCGACAGCGAAGACGAATTCGAAGACGCGACGCCGCCTTCGGAGCTCGCTCCCGAAGCTGCTGCGGACGAAGCCGAAGAAGCTTAAGCTTCCTCTGGCCAAAGCCTTTTGAAAGGGCCGCGTTTCCGAAAGGGAGCGCGGCCCTTTTCTTATGGTCCGCCCTTTCCTATGGCTCGGCGATGGCCGATGATCCTTTCCAGCGCCGCTTTGCCGCGGATGCGAGCCTGCTGCCGCATATGGCGGACCTCGCAAACGACCGGGTGCTGATCGCACTGCTGACCGAAGCCGATTATCGCGCCGCAAGCTTCCTCGACCAGCGACTGCTCACCGATCGCATCGGGCGCGAGTGGATGGCGTGGGAGACCGTGCCCGATCTGGGCGCCGCGGCCCCTGCGCCGCACTTCATCTTCCATATCGGCCATGTCGGATCGACGCTCGTGTCGCGCCTGCACGCCGAGGCCAGCGATGTACTGCCGCTGCGCGAGCCGATGTTGCTCCGCACGCTGGCGCAGGTCGCCGAGCGGATCGACCGGCCCGAGTCGGTCTGGTCGCCCGAGCTTTATCACGGGCGCCTTGCCCAGACGGCCGGATGGCTGGGCCGCGGCTTTGCCCCCGGCCAGCGCGCGATGGTGAAGGCGTCGAGCGTGATCACGGCGATCGCCGACGAGTTGACGGGTGCCGATGGCCGCGCGCTGTTCCTCTACGTCCCGCTCGCGCGCTACATCGAGACGATCCTGGCCGGCGGGGCATCAATGGCCGAGACGCTGGCGCAAGCCCCGGCACGCATGGCGCGACTGGCCGCGCCGCTGCCCGACTTCCCGTTCGCATTGTGGCAGCTGCCGCCGGTGACGCGCATCGCGATGAGCTGGCTTTGCGAGATGGCGACGGCACAACGGACCTTGCCGCGCAGCGATCCGCGGCATCTGTGGGCCGATTTCGAGGCGGTGCTGGCCGATCCCGCCACCGCGCTCGCCGGGCAGTGCGGGCACTTCGGACTTCCGGTCGATGCGGCGCGGATCGACGCCGCGCTCGCCGGACCTGTGATGCGCCAATATTCGAAGGCGCCCGAGCATGGATACAGCCCCGATCTGCGCCGCGAGTTGCAGGCGCAGGCGGCGGCCGAGAACGCGCCGGCCATCGCCGAAGCGATCGCATGGGTTGAAGCGCTCGCCGCACGCTATACAAGCCTCGGCGACCTGCCGATCCACGGCGACCAGGAAGGCGCATAATGTTCAAGCTCGTCCAGCTGCTCGACGATGGCGCGGTCCGCGCGCTGCGCGAGATTGCCGCCAGCGGCAAGTTCGTCGACGGAAAGATCAGCAACCCGCATTCGAAGGTGAAGAACAACCTGCAGCTTCACGACGCCGGCGCTTATGAACGCTCGTCGAAGATATTGCTCGATGCGATGGTGCAGAACCCCGATTTCATGGAATTCTCCTTTCCGGCGCGGATCGCGCCGCCGTTGATGACACGGTACACCCCGGGCATGCATTATGGGCTGCACCCCGATGCCGCCTATATTCCCCTGCCCGACGGCCAGCTGCGCACCGACGTCAGCTGCACTATCTTCCTGAACGATCCCGCCGATTATGAGGGCGGCGCGCTGCACGTGCAGCTCGGCAATGCTGACCTCCGCTTCAAGGAAGCGCCGGGGGTCGCGATCATCTATCCCTCGCACACGCTGCACGAGGTCGAACCGGTGACGCGCGGCGAGCGGCTCGTCGCAATCACCTTCATCCAGAGCCTGATCCCCGACGTCGCGCACCGAAATTTGATGTACGAACTGAACGAGATTGCCGCGATCGAGGGCGGCAAGATGGAACCCGCGAACTTCACGCGGCTCCAGGCGGTCCAGTACCAGCTCTTGCGGATGTGGCGGCGCTAAGGCCGTCCGCCCATCAATAGCCCATCAGGCTCAGCACTTCCTTGCGGCTGCTTTGGTCCTCGAGGAAACAGCCGAGCAGGCGACTCGTCACCATGCCGACGCCCGGGGTGCGCACGCCGCGCCCGGTCATGCAGCCATGCTGTGCATCGATGACCACCGCGACGCCTTGCGGCTGGAGATTGTCCCAGATGCACTTCGCGACCTCGGCGGTCAGCCGCTCCTGCACCTGAAGCCGCCGCGAAAAGCCGTTGAGCACGCGGGCCAGCTTCGAAATGCCGACGACCCGGTCGCGCGGCAGGTAAGCGATCGAGGCCTTTCCGGTGATCGGCGCCATATGATGCTCGCAATGCGACTGGAACGGAATGTCGCGCAGCAGCACGATCTCGTCATAGCCGCCGACTTCCTCGAAGGTGCGCGACAGGTAAAGCGCCGGATCGTCGGCATAGCCCGAACAATATTCCTTCCACGCGCGCGCGACGCGGCGCGGTGTGTCGAGCAGTCCCTCGCGCGCCGGATCGTCGCCCGCCCACTCGATCAGCGTCCGCACGGCGTCCGCGACATGGTCGGGAACGACCACCTTGCCGTCCGGTCCCAACTCTTGTCCGTTGTCGCTCATCGCCCCGCTTTCACTGTTGCCTTCATGTCGCACATTTCGGGGCGAATGGGACGATAAGCAAGGGCCAGAGAAGAAGAAATTGTCCTCTCCCATCAACTTTACGTTGCGGAATCTTGGCTTTTTCACTTTTCGGAGAGGCGCGGTTTCGCGTCCTTTTTTGAGCCAAACAAGTCACTTGACGCTTTCGTCAACTCGGCGCACCTTTGCTCCATACAGAACTCGCTCAAGCGGGTCGTATTCCGGAGAGGCCGGCGTTTTCCCCGACGCCGGTGGGAGAGGACGATGACCAGCACAGCTGGCAGGTGGGATTCACGAGGGCACATGGCCGCTTTGGCCGGGTGCCCTTTGCCATGTCTGGTCGTTTCCCCTCCCCTTACCACAATTTGACGTTGGGCGGCCCCGCATCGCGCGGGATCGAAAAAGGGAGGCTATAGATGAAGTTCAAGGCACTGATCGGAACCTCGATCCTTGCGATGACGGTGGCGACGCCGGCATATGCGCAGGACGCGGCGGATGAAGTGGAACGCGATGCTTTCGGTGGCGAAATCGTCGTCACGGCGCAGCGCCAGTCGGAACGTCTGCAGGACGTGCCGATCGCGGTCAGCGCCTTTTCGACCGAGGCGCTCGAAGCGCAGCAGATCAAGACACCGTCCGATCTTCAGCTGACCTTGCCCAACGTCACTTTCACCAAGACCAACTTCACGGGCGCCAGCTTCACGATCCGCGGCATCGGCGACCTTTGCGTCGGCACGACCTGCGACAGCGCAACCGCGATCCATCTGAACGGCGACCCGCTGTTTTCGACCCGCCTGTTCGAAACCGAATTCTTCGACCTCGAACGCGTCGAAGTGCTGCGCGGCCCTCAGGGCACGCTGTTCGGCCGCAACGCGACGTCGGGCGTGGTCAACGTCATCACCGCCAAGCCCAAACTCGGCGTCTTCGAAGCCGCCGCCGAAGCCGAATATGGAAATTATGATTCCATGAAGGGCAAGGCGATGGTCAACATCCCGCTCGGCGACACGATGGGCATTCGCGTTGCTGGCATTTATCTCAACCGCGACGGCTATACGAAGAACAGCTTCCTCGACACCCGCATCGACGATCGCGATCTCTATTCGGTTCGCGGCTCGTTCCGCTGGGAACCCTCGCCCGACACGACGATCGACCTGCTGGCATCCTATTTCCATGAAAAGGACCAGCGCACGCGCATCCAGAAACAGCTTTGCCAGCGCGATCCGACCGGCATCCTCGGCTGTTTGAACAGCCGCCTCGACAATTCGCCGTTCAACGGCAACGCGACCTTCACCGCCGCGCTGACATCGCGCGAATTCCTCGCGATCCGCGGCATCCCGCAGGCCTTTGCACTCGGCAGCCTCTATGGCCCCGACGTTTATGCCAACACGACGATCCCGTCGGATCCGCGCGAAGTAAACACCGCCTATACGCCGAGCTATTTCACCAGCGAACTGACGCTGCAGGGCCAGATCGAGCATAATTTCGGCCCCGTGTCGCTGCAGGTTTCAGGCCAGTATCAGAAGGTCAAGCTCGACGCGTCGCAGGATTATAACAGCAATATCGGCAACCGTGCGCTCTATGCCACCGGTCTCGCCACCTTGCAGGCGGCCGCGAACGGCGCGCTGGGCGCCGGCCTCGCGCCCTATTTCCGCCCCGTCGCCGCGGCGATCATCCCCAACGGCCCCACCGGCCAGCTTTGCACGTCGCTGGCGGAAGAAAGCGGATACGGCAGCTTTGGCGGCAACAAGATCTGTAGCGACCAGTCGCTGCAATTCGACCGGTCGAACCAGTATAACAGCAGCTGGTCGGTCGAAAGCATCCTGTCGAGCGACCTCGACGGGCCGTTCAACTTCCTGGTCGGCGGCATTTATGCCGATTACCACCTGACCGAGAACAGCTATTATGTGAACGCCTTCCCGATCGATTATCTGACGGGCGTGCTGGGCGCCTTCACCGCGGCGACGAACCCGCCGGCCGCGGGTGGCCCGCTGCCGCCGTCGTTCCTCGCGACACCCTTCTTCCGCAACAACACCGACGATCTGAACATCAAGTCATGGGGTCTGTTCGGCGAAGCCTATTTCGAATTCAGCGACCGGCTGAAACTCACGGCGGGCCTGCGCTATAACAACGACAAGAAGAGTGTGTCGGCGCGGTCGACGCTGGCAAGCTTCCTCGCACCGCACGCCGGAACGACCGACACCGTCTTCGGTTCGCCGTTCGTCGGATCGTTCGATGCCGATCCGGGCACGCCCGGCAACCAGATCATTCAGGAACGTAGCGTCAAATTCAACAAGCTGACGGGCCGCGCGGTGCTCGATTTCAAGGTCACCGAAGACAATCTGCTCTACGCGTCCTACTCGCGCGGTTATAAGTCGGGCGGCATCAACCCGCCGCTCCAGCCGATTTTCGCGGTGCCCGAATCGTTCAAGCCCGAACAGGTAGACGCCTTTGAAATCGGGTCGAAGAATAGCTTCGACAACGGGGCGCTCCAGCTGAACCTGACGGCCTTCTACTACAAGTATAAGGATCTGCAGCTCAGCAAGATCGTTGCCCGTACCGCGGTGAACGACAACGTCAGTGCCGATATCTATGGTTTCGAAGCCGAAGCCATTGTCCGGCCCGATCCGGACGTCGTGGTCAACCTCGGCTTCAGTTACCTGCATAGCAAGGTGTCGGAAGACAAATTTACCAGCAACCCGCGCGACTTTGGCGGTGGCCGCAGCGACGCGGTGATCATCAAGGACATCACCAACGCCGCCAACTGCGCCGTCGCATCGCGCTCGGGCAATGCCGCGGGGGTGAACGCCTTTGTGAACGGCGTGCAGCAGGTCATCAACGGCGGCTTTGTCCCGGGCGTACAGGCGGGCGCGAACCTGCGGCCGACCACCGCTTTCCCGGCCGACGGCGGCATCGCTTCGACGGGCGCCTTCAGCATTTGCGGGGTCATGGAAGCAGCCGCGGCCGGCGCCTTTGCCGCTGCCGGGCTGAATCCGACCGCGTTCGGCGGGATCGAATATTTCTCCGCCGGCGTTCCGGTCAATATCAAGGGCAACCAGCTGCCGCAGGCGCCGAACTACAAGTTCAGCGCAGGCATCCAGCATACGATGCGGCTGGGCGACGGCGACATGTCGCTCGTTCCGCGCGTTGACATGGCCTATACCGGTGAAAGCTATGGCAGCATCTTCAACGGTAATGTAAACCGGATCAAGGGTTATGCCCAGGTCAACGCACAGATCCAGCTCAACGGTGCCGACGACAAATGGTATGTGAGGGGGTTCATCCAGAACATCTTCGACGCCAACAGCGTCACCGGCCTCTACATCACCGACCAGTCGTCGGGTAACTACACCAATATCTTCACCCTCGAACCGCGCCGCTACGGCATCGCGGCGGGCGTGAAGTTCTAAAACCCGGGCGGCAACGCCAACAAAAAACCCCGGCCTCTCGATCAAGAGGCCGGGGTTTCTTTTTGCCTTCTGCGTGTCGGCCCGGGCGCTCGGAAGCGCCCCGGCCAATCCCGATCAGAATTTGTAGCGGATGGTACCGCCATAGGTGCGCGGCTGGCTCGGGTAGCCCGAGACGCTGCCCGCCTGCGCCACCGCCGGGAAGATCGTCGTCAGATACTGTGCGTTGGTGAGGTTGCGGCCCCACACGCCGACATCGATGCCGTTGGTCAGGCGGATCGTGAACGACGCGTTGAGCGAGTTCACTTCGCGCTTCAGATTCTGCGCGACGCTCGCCGGGAAACCGCCGAGGCCTTCGACGATCTGGACCGGGCTTTCATACGCATAGTCGACGTGCGCGATCGCCTTGGTCCCGCCGGCGAATTCGTGCGTGTAAGTGCCGCCGAGCGACAGCGACAGTTCGGGGATGCCCGCGGGCGTGGTTCCCGAGATGTCGCCGAATGCCGAATTGACGAAGCTGTCGTACTTGGCGTCGAGATAGGTCGCCGCGAGCGTCAGGTTGAGCCCGTCGACCGGGCGCACCGAGCCGTCGAACTCGATACCGAAGGTCGACTGCTTGCCGGCGTTGGCGAGCGCAAAGCCGGTGCCGGTGAAGACGTTCGACTGGAAGCCCTTGATCGACTGCTTGAACACCGCGACGTTCACCGCCGCGACGTCCCACTGGCCCTTCAGGCCGAATTCGTAGACGGTCGATTCTTCGGGATCGGCAAAGCGCGAACCTGCCACCAGATTCGGGGTACGCAAACCCGCGGCGGTGATCGCCGCGAGGTCCGAGGCAAGCGGGCGGCTATCGCGCGACAGGTTAACCGAGCTCGCCTTGAAGCCCGTCGCATAGGTCGCATAGATATTGATCGTGTCGGTGAGCTCATAGGCGGCGCGAACGCTGTACGAGAAATCGCCGTCGTCGGTCTTGCCGCTTTCGACCGCGTTCGGAATGTTGAGGAAGGGCGGCAGGAACTGGAACGCCTTGAGGCCCGCCAGCGGATTCGCGCTGCGCCCATCGGGCAGCGTCAACGTCGGATTTGCCGCCAGGAAGGCGGCGGTCGGCGCCGGAACGCCCTGACCGATCAGCAGCGCCTGACGGAACGGCGTATAGGCAGCCGCGTCGAGATTGACGCCCGAGAAGACATCGCTGCTGACGACATTGGTCGAGAAACGCTTGCGGTCCTTCGTATAGTTGCCGCCGAGGGTGAGCGTCAGGCGATCGGTGACCTCGAAATCGACAGTGCCGAAGATCGAGAATGCCTCGTTCTTCATCTGATAATCTTCGTCGAGTCCGGTGCCGGCCTTAAAGAAGGTGCCGGCATATTTTGCCGGATTACCCTCGAGCGCGCCGAAGGTCGTTTCGAGCATACCGACGTTGAGTAGATTGCCGCTCGCCGCCCGGATCAGCGCGTCGCCATAGGGGCGGAAGTGCTGGCCGAACTTGATCGCACTCTGCTGATCGACCTTTTCGTTGAAATAATAACCGCCGATCAGGAAGTTCAGCGGTCCGTCGAAATCCGACGTCAGGCGGACTTCCTGCGTAAAGGTGTCGATGCCGACATTGTCGCTCTTCTCGCCGATCAGGTCGGCACTGGTGAAGTCCGAATCCTGGTTCGTGTCGGCCTGCATCTTGCGGTACGCAGTGATCGAGGTCAGCGCGAGATTGCCGAGATCATAGTCGATCTGCGCCGAGCCACCGTAATTCTTGATCTTATTCGACGACAGGAAGTTGTTGTAGACGTCGTACGAGAAGGGGTCGTTCGCATCGACGCTGGGGCCGCCAGCGAGCGCGTTGGTGATCGCGACGGTCGGGCCGGCGATGACATTGCCCGCGATGCAGCAATTTTCGTCGATCTTGTCATAATCGCCGATCAGGCGGATCGACAGCGCGTCGGTCGGTTCGAACAAGAGCTGTCCGCGAACGCCCCAGCGATTGCGGTCGTTGACGTCGGTATCGAGCTTCAGGTCCTGCGCATAACCATCGCGGCGGTTGTAGCTGCCGCCGATCGAGAAGGCGATGGTGTCGCTGATCGGGCCGGTAACGTCGCCCTTGACGGTGATCGCGTCATAATTGCCATAGGTGACTTCGGCCGAGCCGCCGAATTCGAACTGCGGCTTTTGCGTGACGATGCTGATGACGCCCGCCGATGCATTCTTGCCGAACAAAGTCGACTGCGGGCCGCGCAGCACCTCGATGCGCTCGACGTTCGGAAGGTCGCCGATCTGGGCGGCCGAACGCGAGCGATACACGCCGTCGATGAACACGCCGACCGACGGTTCGATACCGGCGTTGTTCGCGCCGTTGCCGAAACCGCGGATGATGAAGTTGGTGTTGGCGCTCGACTGGAGCTGCGACACGCGCAGGCTGGGAACCGACGACTGCAGGTCGATGAGGTCGCGGATCTGCGATTCTTCAAGCTGCGCTGCCGAGGTCACCGAGACCGCGACCGGCGTGTCCTGCAGCGTCTGCGAACGCTTGCTGGCGGTAACGATGATGTCGTTGCCATAATCAGTGTCGTCGACCGTCGTTCCGGCGTCGGCCGGCGCGGCATCCTGGGCGAAGGCATAGACGGGGGTGGTGGCGGCACACAGCACGGTGGCGCCCAACAAAATGTTGCGCAAAGTCATGATCAGTCTCTCTCCAAACCCACCGAAGCGCAGCCAAAGGCTTATCGGGAGATGCCCGGTGGTAAGCTCCCGGTCTAACGCCCGCCCCGGCGGCGTCAACGCGCGCACGCGCGAAACGGCCGATTTTCCGCCAATTCGTGACTAAAAAGCAACAGTTTACGTTACGGCGAACGTTCGAGTTGGTTACAGTTATGTGTCAAATGCGAAACGTGTATTAGGCAATCTGCCAAATAGCTCAGCCCCGGAAGACGAAGGACAAGCGATGCGGGCACATACCCGGCCGAGCCCGAACACGCTGACCAAAACGCTGCTGCTGGCATTCGGCCTGGCCTTTGAGCTTCCCGGTATCGCCGCGCGGATCGCTATGCTGGGACTGTCGCCGCCCCTCCTGCTCTACGCCGGCCTCTATGGCGGCCTGATCGCCTGCCTGTGGGGCGCGGCCTTCATCCGCCGGCCATTGCTGCGCTGGGGCTGGGCCGTGGTGTTTGCTCTCGCCACCATCTTCGTCGGCAGCTTTCAGGATGCCACGGCCGATGCCATGAGCTACGACGCTTTCGTCACCATGGTCCATTCGGCAGGCTTCGCCGACGATGCCGTCGCGCAATATGGCGCGTCGATCGCATGGGCGGCGGCCGGCGCATTCTTCCTCTTTGTCGGCGTCGGGCTGAAACCGGGTGCCCGGCGCCCCCTGCCCGGCATCGCTGCTGCGCTCGCGCCGCTGGCGGGGCTCGCGATACTGACGATCCTGCTGTTCGTGCGCGGGGGCGAAGGCGGCCGCGGGCTGCCAAACGCCTGGGTCGGAACCGCCTATTCGGCGCTCGCGGCATTCGAAGCCGCGACCCAGCCGTCGATGGTGCGCCAACCGGTGACCATCGCGCATGGTCCAGAACCCGACCAGGGCGACATCATCCTGATCGTCGACGAAAGCATTGCCGGCCGATACCTCGATATCAACGATACCGCGGGGGTGCGATCCGGGCTGGCATCGCCGCCGCCCGGCATCGCCGTCAGCAATTTCGGGCTCGCCGCCTCGATCGCCAATTGCAGTTTTGGAAGCAATCTGACGCTTCGCTACGGCGGGACACGCGGCGCCTATCACCGGATCAATGCGACGATGCCGTCGATCTTCGCTTATGCGAAGCATGCCGGCTTCGCGACGATCTATATCGACGCGCAGCGGACCGGCGGCGCTTATCAGAACGGCATGGACGATGCCGAGCGGCGCCAGATCGATCATATCGTCCAGTTTGACGATATACCCGTCGTCGACCGCGACATGGCGGCGGCGGATGCGCTGATCGCAGCGCTCAGCAACGAGCGGCGCGAATTCATCCTCGTCAACAAGATGGGTGCGCATTTCCCCGTCGCCGACAAATATCCCGACAGCGCCCATCTCTTCAGCCCCGCGCTGCCGCGCGACGAATCGGAGGTCGTGACCGAAACCCGGCTTCCCGAAAATCTGTACAGCGGCGCCGAAAGCTGGCGCCGCTATCGCAACGCCTATCGCAACACGGTGACTTGGACGGTGGGCGGCTTCTTCAACCGGTTGTTCGCGCGCGCCCAGCTCGACGGGGCGCTGATCATCTATACGTCCGATCACGGGCAGAATCTGCACGAGCGCGGCGATTCGGGAACGACGACGCATTGCAGCCCGTCACCCGCCAGCGAGGAGGGCGCGGTGCCCCTCGCAATCATCGGCGCGTCCGGCCGCTGGGACGCCGCCGCGAAACGCCATTTCGACGCATCGAGCCACTATCGCATCTTTCCGACGCTGTTGAATGCGATGGGATATGATCGGGCGGCGGTGCGCCGCCAATATGGCGAAGCGCTCGACTCCTCCGCCGCCGATCCGGCAACGTTCAACAGCCTCTTCAACGCGCGGCTGGGACGCAAGCCGATATGGGTCAAGGTCGAGCGCGCGTCGGTCGCGCGGCCGCCCGTTGGCGACTATGCCGCGCGCAAAATCGGCACCGCACCGCGATGACGCGCGCGCGCAATGCTTTGCCAACGAATAGTTGCTAGGCTCGCCACCATGTCAGGTCCAACCAGCCCCCCCGAAACGGCACTCGGCCCGGATATCGCAAGCGAACCCGATTTCGGTCGGCGGATCCGCCGCGCCGTGATCTGGCGCTCGGGATCGCAGATTGCGGGGCAAATCGTCGCCTGGGCCTCCACCTTCCTCGTCATCCGCATCCTGACGCCCGAAGATTATGGCCTGTTCGCGCTCACCCAAGTGATGTTGATGCTGTTCAACCTGCTCAACGGCTATGGCCTCGCCAGTGCTATAATCCAGCGTGACGAAGTCGCCAAACAGGAGCTGAGGCAGATTTTTGGGCTATTGCTGCTGCTCAACGGCGCGCTCGCGGTGGCCCAGATTGCCTGTGCGCCCTTGGCGGCCGCCTATTATCGCCAGCCGATGGTCGCCGATCTGCTGCGGGTGCAGGCACTGATCTATCTCACCATCCCCTTCTCCGCGCTCGCCTATGCGCAGCTCGCACGCTCGCTGGAGTTCCAGCGTCAGGCGCAGGTCAACCTCGCCTCCGCGCTGATCGGCGCGGGCGTCGCGCTCGGCGGCGCGCTGGCCGGCTGGGGCGTGTGGGCGCTGGTCTGGGCGCCGATCGCCATGTTCGCGACGCGCGCCTTGGGCCTGACGATCGCGGCGCGCAGCTGGATGTGGCCGAGCTTCGACTTCCGCGGCGCGGGCTCGATCGCGCGCTATGGCGGGCTGATCGCGGTCGCGCAGTTTTTCGGCTTCGTCCAGAGCCAGGCGGACATATTGGTCGCCGGCCGCTGGTTCGAGGCGCATCTGGTCGGCATCTATACGACCGCGCTGCTGCTGACGCAGATCTTCAACAACAAGGTCGTGCCGCCGCTCAACGAGGTGGCCTTTGCGGCCTATTCGCGAATGCAGAAAGACCGTCCGGCGCTGGCTGCGGGTTTCACCCGCTCGACGCGCGCAATCATGGTCGCCGCCATGCCGTTCTTCTTCGGCCTCGCCGCGGTGGCGGAACCGCTCGTTCTTACCCTGCTCGGCGAAAAATGGCGCGAGATCGTGCCACTGCTGCTGCCGCTGGCGCTCGCCATGCCCTTCTGGACCTTGTTCACCCTGCTTCGCCCCGCAACCGACGCGCTCGGCCGCCCGGGTATCGCGTCGGGCAATGCCGCGGCGGGGGCGCTGCTGATGCCGGTCGTATTCCTGGTCGGCGCGCAGTGGGGAATCATCGGCATCGCATGGGCTTGGCTGATCGCCTATCCCTTGCTGCTCATCTTTGCCGCGGTGCGGAGCTTGCCCGTCGTCGGCGTCGGAGCGGGCGAGCTGTTGTGCGCGGTCGCACCGCCGGTTCTCGCCGCCACCGCCATGGCCGCGGTGGTAATGCTGGTCGATCGCATGCTGCCCGCGCTGCCCGAGCCCATGCGGCTGGCGGTGCTCGTCGCAACCGGGGGGCCGATCTATTGCCTGTGGCTGGCGTTGTTCGCGCGCGAGACGGTGCGCGACCTGATCGAACTGGTGCGCGGACGACGCATGCCGGCCGATCCAGCCGTTGCCGTTTAGGCCCGGCCCAGCGCCGCGACCGCCGTGCGCGTCGCGTCGATATAGGCATTGCCGCTAAAGCGATAGCTACCGATGAAATGGACGAACCGTGCATCGGCCGGCACGCCTTCGTCCCAGAAGTTGAGATAATGGTCGTAAGGGAGCAGCAACGGATCGGGTTCGTTCGCGATAACGATGTTCGACGTCACCTGTTCGCTGCCCCATCGCGCCCAGCGCTCAGCCCCGAGCAATCGTTCGGCTTCGCGTGAAAATGCCTCGGCAAGCGCGCGACCGTCGCCGCCACGTGCGAAACCGGCAAAGCCCGCACATCCGCGCACATAATGCGGGTTCGTGAGCATGGGCAGCGAAACCCGGTCGAGACCACATTCGATCGCACCCTGCACATGCGCCGCGGGATTATGGAGAAACGCGTCGTCATCGGACTTTGCCGCCATTTCGGCGAACGACAACAGCTCGGAATCCGGATCGCCGCGCAATGTGAAGCTGCGATTTTGCATGATCGCGGCGGCGATCTCCGGCACGTCGCCCAGCGTTACCGTGTCCGAATCGAGCTGGATCACATAATCGCCGGCCCGCATGTCCAGAAGCGCGAGGAGGCGTTCCCAGACCTGGCCGCGCGGACAAGGCGCGGTGTCGATATCCGCGATCGACACAATTCGCGGTTTCCCAAGATGCGTCGCCAGTATCTGCCGGTCGGCGTCGGTCAGTGTCCCGTCGTCGAGGATGACGATGCGCCCCTTGCGAAGCTGTGCGTGCAGCGATTTCACCGCCACCAGATACGGTAGCAGCACCCGCGTGCCGATCATGGAAAACAGGACCAGTCCGTCATCGGCCGGTACGATCGGCGGTGTATCGAGCACGGCCCGTGCCGCGGCGCGGTGCGCGCGCTCCTTCCACAACCGGTTGAGTTTGTTCACGATCCTGTTCATGGCGCGGCAGTAACACGCACATCAACCCATTGGTAGAGGCGAAAATCCACGCATTTGCGTCCTTTCAGGACGCTTCGCGCTGCCGGATATCGGGCTCGCGGGCAACAGCTTTGCGACTTCCATGCCGCCCAGATCGCCTTCGGTTTCGATTTGCCGATAAGCTAGAACTCGATGATTATCCTTACCTTGTTGAGTTCGACACCCAGTTTTTGAGCGATCTGTATCCGGCTGCGAGCGATCACGTCACCGTGCGCAACGGGCGGCGGCTCTTCCATCAGGTCAAATTGCGACACACCGAGCAAATCCGCGAGAGCCCCCAAGCGCGCATTTTTTGGCCGCGTGCGCCCCTTTTCCCAACCCGAGATCGCCGGTTTGCTGACGCCGAGACACGACGCGACTTCCGCTTGGCTGAGCCCCTTCACGGTTCTCAGATACCGCAGGCGCGCCCCAAAGCTGCCAGAAGCCGGTGCGCTACCGCCATTGCCAGCCGTTCGTGCTCCTATCGAGTTTTGCAACAACATATACCTCGGCGACGCCGCAGCTGCGTTGGAGCAGCTCCGGCCTTTCCAACATGGTCGTTTCGGGTTTTCGCTAGACCATATGCGGTACAGCTATCGTCATTTTACTGGAATGCACTCGCAATCGTCGCAATTTTACATATTTTTACAGACACATAAGCTGACAGACTTTTCACGCCCCGCTTCCGGGTTTCGGCCGACAAATAGTTGATATTCGCGATCGATTCCCTGCTCGTGAGAATCGCCCTCATCGGCGTCATCGGGATCGGCCCGACCACCAGGCCGCTGTTTGGGCAGGCGCCGGGCGAGACGCTCTCGCGCATGCGTGCGCAGCGACAGCTAAACGCCAGTAGCGGTTCCCGCTCGACGTCCGGGTTTTACGAGATGTTCTGAAAAGCGAATGGTGCCCGGGGACGGGGTCGAACCGCCGACACTGCGATTTTCAATCGCATGCTCTACCAACTGAGCTACCCGGGCACGGCCGCTGCGACCGGTCGGTCGCGCTGGCGAGCGGCGGCTATAGGCAGGGCTTTGCATCCTGTCCAGAGGCTTTGTGACGCTCTATTTCGGGATCAGCCTTCGTCGAAACGATCGTCCTCGGCCGTGCCGTCGGGCGCCTGATCTACGGGTACGCGATAGCCTTCGCCGAACCAGGTCAACAGGTCGCGATCGCGGCAGCCGCGGCTGCAAAAGGGCTTATATTCGGGCTCGCGCGGCTTGCCGCACAGCGGGCAGGATTGCGATTTGGCGGATGTCTTATTGGGCATGGCCCATTCCTTTGATCTGGGCGTCGGCGATCATCTCGACCGGCCGGCCTGTACGTCTTTGCAGCATTTCGATCCAGAGCGGGTGACGGCCGATATGATCGATGACCACGGCGCGCGCGGTCAGTTTCAAAACCCCTGCCCCCACTGCGCGTTCCGCCTGCCGCAGCAGCAGGGCGCTGTCGGTGGCGACGGGATCGAGCCGTATCTGTTCGATCAGCGAGGGCCGCACGCGGCGACGGATGATCTGCATCAGGCCGAACCCGTTGACCGCGGTGCGCTCGAAGGGCTGCGGCAGAAGCGCATCGACCAGCGCATCGATGGCAAGCCGATCGGCCCGGCTTGCCAACGAGGGGAAGTCGATCCCGATCGATCCCGTGATGTCGCAGCAACGAATCACCCTGACCGCGGCCGCCGCGCCCGCCTTGGCCAGCGTCAGCGGGTCATCATCGCCGTCGATGTCGATCAGCACCATCGCCGGCGTCGCATCGACCCACAGCGCGCCATCGCCGAACGACCAATGGCCGGCTTGCACATGGCCGACGATCTCCGACCAGCCCGCTTCTTCCAACCGGTCCGGCCCGGGCGCCCCAAGATCAACGACCTTCACCCCCGTCGCCGCGATCCGCGCGCGCAAGTCGGGGCCGGGACCCACCGCCGCGTCGGGATCGGCGATCTTCACCCGTCCGAGCTTGTCGCGGCCGCGCTCCATCAGCGCCGCGCGCGTGATTTCCACCTTCAGCCGCGCGCCGATCGGGATGCCGGGCGGCAATCTAGCGAGCGAGACACGCTGTTCGCCGGGTCCGTCGAGCATGGCCAGCGGCTTTTTCCCCACTTCGATCAGCCGGGCATATTGTACGGTTCCGACCGGCGGTCCTTCATGATCGCGTTCGATCCGGGCTTCGACGATCGCGCCATCCTCGACCAGCGCGGCGCGCGCTTCGCCGATTCCGGCTTCGTAGAGCCACTCAGCCAAGCGCGATTCCCGCGCTGGTCAGCAGCGCGCGCGTTTCGAACAACGGCAGGCCGACGACGTTCGAGTGGCTGCCCGACAGGAAACGGACAAAGGTTTCGGCGCGGCCCTGGATCGCATAGCCGCCCGCCTTGCCCATGCCCTCGCCCGATTCGACATAGCGGTCGATCTCGGCGGCGCTCAGCGCCTTGAACGCGACGACGGTATCAACGACCCGCACGCGCGCCTTTCCGTCGGTCCCGACGACGCAAATTCCGGAGTAGACATGGTGCCGCCGGCCCGACAGCAGCCCGAGCATCCGACGCAGATCGCCTTCGTCGGCGGGCTTTTCGAGAATGCGTCGGCCAACCGCGACGGTGGTATCGCCCGCGAGCACGACCTCGTCCGGCGCGCGCTCGACGACGAGCGCCTTGCCCTTGGCGAGCCGCGCGACATAGTCACGCGGCAGCTCGGCCTTCAGCGGCGTCTCGTCGATTTCAGGCGCCGCGATGCGCGCCGGCACAAGGCCGATCCGCGCCAGCAGTTCGCGCCGGCGCGGCGAGGTCGAAGCAAGCACAAGTGCCGGCATTGGCGCGGGAGATTTCGCCGCGCTGCTCACTTGAAGCGATAGGTGATCCGACCCTTGGTCAGGTCATAGGGGGTGAGTTCGACGAGCACTTCGTCGCCCACCAGAACGCGGATTCGGTTCTTGCGCATCTTGCCGGCGGTGTGACCCAGAATCTCGTGGTCATTTTCCAGTTTGACGCGAAACATCGCGTTGGGCAGCAGTTCGACCACTTGGCCGCGCATTTCCAGAAGTTCTTCTTTCGCCATCAGTCCTCTATGGGCTCGAAATCAAGGATGCGGGCCCATAACGCCAATTTGTGCCAATTGAAAGCAATCTGTCACAGGCGGTTTCAGGACACGAGTTTAAGCCTGCGCGCGATGCGCCAGCCAATTGTTTTCGCCCACGCATAGCTAGGCCAGCGCGGCGGCATCGCGGGGTCGAGCCCCATGCGGCGCAAGGTCGCATTGGCGGCGTGCGCCTCGGATTCGCGATAGCTCCATTCGCTGCGCCAAGTGATCGACAGCGAGATCGACGGCGCATCGCCATTGGCGACGAAATGCGGCGCCATCACGGGCATCAACACCGCGTCGCCGGGGCCGAGCGGCACCTGCTGGGCGTCACCACGATAGTCGTCCTGCCACGGCAGGTTGCGGTGGCCGCCGGTGTGGTAGCGTTCATGCTCGCGGCGGTGGGCAAAGCGTTCGTCGCCCGACGGCCAGACATTCATCACCTTCGTGCCCCTTAGCTGGAGCAGGATGTTATGTTCGGGATCGAAGTGGAAGGGCGTGATCGATCCCGGCGACGAGATGAAGATGAAACCCTGCGGCGTCAGCATCGCGCCCGTGCGCGGCTCGACCACCGATTCCAGTTCGCCGAGCAGGTCCATGAGCAGCGTACGATAGGCTTCGACATTCTCGATATTCTTGAGCACCGCCCAGCTGCCGTTGCTGTCGATAGTGCGGATCGTCTCGCCGATCGACAGGCCATTCGACGGGATATCTTCAGGGCGGATGCCAATCGGCACATTGCCCGGATTATATTCGACCTCGCTCGCGGGCAGGCTTTCGCCGAGCTGTGCGAGCGCTTCGAGCGACACCAGCGGATGGTCGGGCAGATGATGGTGGAGCAGCCCCGCTTCCAGCGGATAGAGCGTCGCCATCCGTTCGAGCGTTTCGGCAGGGAATACCGGACGAGTGATCGGCTGATGCGCGGTCATGACGGGCTTTCTACTTCATTTTCGGGCGCCGCGGCACCCTTCCAGCGCCGCCAGAGCCGCTCGGTCTTCGTCAGCATCGCGAAGCGGAGCCGGTCGGATGCCGCCGACAAGGGAACATTGACCCACACAAGCGCGCGGCGTTCGCGCCAGACGCTGTCGATCATCGGGTGGCCGGGCGCCGCGCAGCTGTCGACCCAGTCGATTTGCGGGTCACCCAGCAGGTCGAGGTTCGCCTGTTGCAGCAGCACGCCGGGCGAGAAACGCGCATAATCCTCGTCGAACGCGGTCTTGAACGAAAAGCCACCCGGCGGGCAAAGGAAGTTGACGAGCATCGCGAGCGGGCGGTCGTCGAGGTCGAGCGCGCGCATGTCGAGCCGGCCGGCATCGCCCGCCGCAACGAGAATCGCGCGGAACCAGGCTTGCGTGTCGCTCTGGCTCGCGAGCGCCGATTTGGCGCGCCCCTTCCAGCCGCGCGCTTCGAGGTCGAGGAAGGCGTCGACCCACGGATCGATCGCCTCGCCCGGTCGCCAGCGGCGAAATTGCACCGCGCCCTGCTCCGCCAGCCGGTTCGCCTGCCGCCGCAATTCCTTGCGCTTCTTTGCGCGCACCGCGGCGTCCCAATAACCCTCGGGCGACAGATCGCTTTCGAGCAGCGCGCGTTCCTCGCGGTGCACCACCTCGGCCTCGCCGCCGCGCATCCGCGCGACATCGACCAGCGCGCGATGCAGCGGGCCGTCCTCCGTCAACCGCGGCACATGCACGAGCGTGCGCGCCCACGGCGCCGCGTCGCACCATCCGAGCAGGATCGACCAGAACAAATTTTCGAAACCCGCGCGCACCAACGGAGCGCCGAGGAAATGATTGGGGTGCGCCCAACCCGTGACATGGCGCAGCGGCACGCGGCCATAATGCGACGCGGAGGCGAGCGGCATGATGCCGATCACCGGCCCGTCGCCGCCGTCGCGAACGAGCACCAGCCGCGCTTGGCGGTCGGGATCGAGCAGATGGAGCGCCGATTGCAGGCACCAGCGTTCGGCAAAGGGGTTGGGCTCGCTTGCCTCGTCGGCCAGTCGGTCCCACTGCGCGGCAAGGTCGGGTGACAGCGCCAGCGGATCGACAACACGCACGGTGAGCGGCGCTGCTTCGGTGGCGCTCGTCGGAAAGGCAGGATGGACCGTCATCGGCAGCGAGCCTAGCAGCCAAGCGTTAAGGATGGGTGGCAAATCAACTAAGCCCCTCCCGCAGGCGGGAGGGGAGAATAGGCCTATATCCCGAAAAGCTTGGCCAGCGACTTTTCCAGCATGAAGAATTGCCAGATCAACCGGCCATGGTCACGTCGCCCCGACTGGTGCGCGGCGACGATGCGTT
Organism: Sphingomonadaceae bacterium 3R27C6; assembly: GCA_005503215.1. Lineage (GTDB taxonomy): Bacteria > Pseudomonadota > Alphaproteobacteria > Sphingomonadales > Sphingomonadaceae > Sphingopyxis. The sequence goes on from SCNS01000004.1 coordinate 235,589, forward strand.
CGATTTCAGCCATGTCGAACCAGCCCGAACGCGCGAGCGTCGACGAGGTCGCCAGCCCCTTCGCGGCCTCGACGAGCGGGCCGCGAAACCAGTGCGATACCGGCGTCACGAACCCCATCTTGGGCCGATAGAGGATGTCGTGCGGCAGATAGCGTTCCATCGCCTTCTTCATGATCGCCTTGCCCGTCCCGCGCTTGACGCGCATCGACGCCGGCAGGCTCGCGGCGAATTCGACCAACCGGTAATCGAGCAAGGGTTCGCGCGCCTCGAGGCTGACCGCCATGCTCATCCTGTCGGTCTTGGTCAGGATATCGCCCGGCAGCCATATCTGGAGATCGGCATATTGCGCGCGGTCGAGCGGTTCACGTGCAGGCGCCTCGGCCATCGCCTTCCAATAACGTGTCTCGGCGACATGATCGCCGAGCGCATGATGCGCGGCGTCGCTGAACAGCCGCGAACGCTGCGCCTGCCCCGTCACGCCGACGGCTTCGGCATAGCCCTCCGCGCCGCTTTTCGACAGGCTAGCGAGCGTCGCGCGCGCGCGCAGCGGGCGCGGCGCCCAGTCCATCTGCGGCCAGACATGCGACAATGGTCCAAGCACGCCGCGGCGCAGGAAGCCGGGGATCAGCCCGCGCAGCTTTTCCTCCTGATGCTGGAACACGAGGCGGCGGTAGCCGGCGAAGGCCTCGTCGGCGCCATCGCCCGACAAGGCGACCGTCACCTCCTCGCGCGCGAGTTCGCACACGCGGTAGGTCGGCAGTGCGCTCGCGTCGGCAAAGGGTTCGTCGAACTGATCCGCAATCTTGTCGACGAGCGTGAAGTCCCCCGACGACACGGTGCGCGTGCGGTGATCGGTCGCGAAACGCTCGGCGATTTGCTGCGCATATTGCGTCTCGTCGAGCGCCGCCTGATCGAAACCGATCGTGCAGGTCTTGACCGCCTTTGCGCTCGCCTCGGCCATCAGCGCGACGACCGCGCTGCTGTCGACCCCGCCCGACAGGAAGGCGCCGAGCGGAACGTCGGACACCATTCGGTCGGTGACGGCGGCGCGCATCAGGTGAACCAGATGCTCGGCTGCCTCGCCCTCGCTGGCGCGGATGCGCTTCGAGAAATCGGGCGCCCACCAGCGCGTCGGCGCAGGCACGGGCTTGCCGCGTTCGAGCATCAGATAATGGCCGGCGGGCAGCTTCTCGACGCCCGCGACGATGCAATTGTCGTCAGGGACATAACCGAAGGCGAGGAAATCCTCGATCGCGGTCAGATTGGCTTCCTGCCGCAGCAACGGATTGCGCAGCAGCCCTTTCAGTTCCGACGCGAACGCGACCGATCCGTCCGACAGGCGCACATGATGGAGCGGCTTCACCCCCAACCGGTCGCGCGCAAGGAACAGGCACCCGCGCTGATGATCGTGGATCGCAAAGGCGAACATGCCGTTGAGCCTGGGCAGGCAATCGGGCCCCCATTGGCGCCACGCGGCGATGATGACTTCGGTATCGCCGCTGGTGCGGAAGCGGTGGCCGCGATCCTCGAGCTCAGCGCGCAGCTCGCGGAAATTATAGATTTCGCCATTATAGGTGAGCGTGACGATCTCGTCGTCGCTCGCCATCGGCTGCGGGCTGCCCTCGATATCGATGATCGAGAGGCGGAGATGGCCGAGCCCGACCCCGGGGGCGGTCCATTCGCCCGATCCGTCGGGGCCGCGATGCTGCATCGGCTGGAGCATCGCGCGCAGGCGCGCCGGGTCGACCGGTTTCGCCGTTTCCAGATGATAGATGCCGGCGATCCCACACATATAGGAACCGCCCTTAACGCGTTTTCAGCGCGCGGTCAGCCATCGCGTTGACTCCGCCCGACGCGGAAAGGAAATCCTTTATCGCATTGCGGCCGCCGCGCCGCTCCTCGCTCGATATGATCAGCGACAATGCGCGCGGGTCGCCACCGAGCAGCCGCGCCTTGAGGCCCGCAAGTTTTGCCGCGCGCGCGCTGCCGGTCACCTTGCCATCGACGACATACCAGGTCGCCGCATCGCGCAGCACCGGGCCGGGGTGCAGCAGCCGCTCGGTCTTCGCGCCCTCGACCGCTGGCAGCGCGGCGCTCCACTTCCACCTGCTGTCGGGGTCGATCGCGCCTTGCCCGAACGCGACGACCTCGCGCCCCTCCGCCTGGTGCTCGTACCCGCCAATCGCGACGGTCACCACCTGCCCCCTGTCGTTCGCGAACTGGCGCAGCAGCCGCCGATCGGCGCCATCGAAGCGCGGCCGCCATTCCATGGTTTCGACGCGCGCCTCGCCCCAGCCCGGCGGTGCTTCGACCGTCATCGTATCGGGCAAGGATGCGCTGCGTCCGCCGACCAGCGTCCCCCAACCGGCAAAGAGCAACGGCACCGCGAGTGCGACCGGCAACACCGCTTTCGCCGGCCCGGCAAAACGCGGCACGCCGCCCAGCTCGCGCACATCGACCGCGGCATCGTTCGCCGGCCGGTCGAACCAGCGGCGCGCGACGAGCATGACGAGCAGGATCACGGCGCCGAAGAAGAACCAGCCATAGAAGACATGGTCGATCCCGCCCGCTACCTCGATCCCCCAGATTTCCGCCGCGACCATCGTGCCATAGGCACGCAGCGCGTTGGCAAGGATCGTCGTTGCCAGCGCAGCGAGGACAAAGACGATCCGCCGCGTCCAGCTGCGGAAGCAGAGGTGCGCCGCAAACACCGCAAAAGCGAGCATCGCGATCAGGAAATTGACCCCCGAACAGGCTTCGGCAACCTCGAAGAAGCCCGCAGGGGTCGTGATGAAGACGCCCTCCATCTCGGCCCGGATACCCGACAAGTGGAGCAGGACCATGCTGATATGCGCGGTGAGCGTCTGGAGCAGCGGCACCAATTCTTCACCGAACGGCACCAGCAGCAAGGCATAGCCAAGCGGGAAGAGCAAAGCGCGCACGAGCTTTTCGCCGAGCGTCACCGCGACCGCGCCCTGCAGCATGAGAATGAGACCCAGCTGACGGAACAGGCCGACGCCCGCGGCCTCGCCGACCAGCCACACCAGCCCCGCGCCCGCCATCCACAGGAGTGCGGGCCACCAATAGACCGGCGTCAGCGGCCGCAGGAGCGCCACGCGCTGCGACACCAGCCACCCGATCATCGGGACGATCAGCAGGCAATGGGTAAAGGTCGAACTGTTCCACCAGATACCCGCCACGTCGGCGGCCTCACGCCAGAAGATCGCGAAGATCGCTGCCGACAAGCAGGCGAGAGCAGCAAGATGGCGTTGCCAGCGCGTCATGCGGGCAGTCCCAGCAACTCGCCGAGCGGCGCGAGGCGGGCCTCCCAGCCATAGCGCGCAATCATCCGCGCGCGCGCCGCCTGCCCCATCTTCGCGGCCACCGCGCGATCGTCGAAGAGGGCACACATGGCGTCGGCGATGCCCGCGGCGTCATCGGCAACGAGCAGATGCTCACCCGGAACCGCGTCGATCCCCGTCGCGGCCGCGGCGCTCGCGACCACCGGCCGCGCCATCGCCATCGCCTCGAGCAATTTGTTCTGCACCCCGCGCGCGAGCAGCAACGGCGCGACCACGGCATCGGCGGCGGCGAGCCACGGCCGCACATCGGGAACCTCGCCGGTCACCGTCACGCCGGGCAATTTTGTGAGCGCGCGCACCTCGTCGGTCGGCGCGCGACCGACGATCGCAAAGCGTGCCTGGATGTAGCGCTCGTGGATCAGCGGCAGGATGTCAGCCGCGAACCAGCGCACCGCATCGACATTGGGGCGATAATCCATCTGGCCGGTGAAGACCGCCAGCGGCCCCTCGCCCACCCCGGCCGCATCGAGTGGGATCGTCGGGTCGAACCGGTCGGTGTCGATGCCATTCTCGACCGCCCGAACCTTGTCCGCGCCGAGTTCGCTCTGCTTGCGAAACAAGGCCGCCTCGGCCTCGCTCACGAACAGGCTGGCGTCGACGCGGCGCGCCACTCCCGCCTCATACGCGCCCAGAACACGGGCCTCGCGCGCATGAACCCAGTTCAGCGGCTGGCGCTTGTCCTGTTCGGCGTAAGTGGCGAATTTGGCGGAATCGACGTCGACGAAATCCATCAGCACCGGGCCATCGAAACCCGTCGGAATATATTGCGCCATCTGGCCCGAGAAGGCGACGATATGGGTGATACCGCCCCGCCCGACGAGGTTGTCGACTTGGCGGGACAGCACGGCGTTGCGGAACAAACGGTTCGATACGGGCTCGCCGCACAGCACGGCCTGCGCCAGTGCGACAGGGCGCGAAGCTTTGCGCACTTCGATCGTCAGGCTCTTGCAAAGCGGCGCCATCTTTGCGCGGGCAGTCTCGGCGTCCTCTGCATTGTCGGCAAGTGCCGCAACGTGCACCGGCGCGAGCTTTGCCAGCGCCTCGAACATGTGCCAGCTGCGGATCCGGTCGCCGCGGTCGGGAGGCCAGGGCGCGCGGTGAACGAGGAACAGGATTTCGGGCATTCGCCGAGCCCCTAACCCAGCCCACGCGCGATCAGCGGGCCGATGCGGTTCGCCGCCCACAAAGGCAGCTTCTTCCAAAGATCGACCTGAAGCCGGTATTTGGCGCTGTTCGGATTGGTATCGCGCGGCGTCTCGCCCGGCGCCAGCCAGCGCGCATAGGCGAGCGGCTGCGGCTCGAAACCCCAATTCTTCTTGTAGGCAAAAGGACCGGTGCCGATCTTCGAGCGGCCGAAGTCGAAGCGGGTGCAGCCGCGTTCGCGGGCGTGGCGCATGAGGGCGAAGTACATGAGCTCGTTGGCGCGGAGGCGGCGGGCGTCGGCGGTGCCGCCGCCCCAATAGGGCATGACGGTGCCGCGCCAGTATAGGCTGAGGACGCTGGCGACAACTTCTCGATCGTTGCGCACATTGAGGATGTCGGCGTCGTCGCCGAAGGCATCAATTACACATGAAAATAATGCTTTAGGAAAAACAGGAGTGCCGAGGTTGCGGACGCTCGTCGCGTAGATGCGATAATGGTCGCGGCGATCCTGTTCGGAGCGGCCGGTGGTGACGGTGAGACCACTTTCGAGCACCTTGCGGACCTCGGCGCGCTGTTTGCGCGGAATGGCGAGCAGCTCGGCGTCGTCGTCGGCGGCGAGGCCGCGGGCGAAGCCGGCATAGGTGCCTTCGTCGACCTGCCAGCCTTCGGGTAGAGGGCCGCCGCGCAGTTCGACCGACGGGATGCCGAGCGATCGCGCCATGTCGGCCGCGCCTTGCGCGAGCGTTGCCGCCACGGCTTGATTGTCGGCGAGTATGCCGCCGCCCACCGCGAAGCCGCTGCCGACGAGCGCCTGACCGAACAGGGGCGAGCGGATGTGGTGGAGCGGAAGGAGGCCGGTTAGCGCGCCGCCCGCATCGCGCGCGGTGACGAGGTGGCAGCGATGGCCGGTCGCTTTGGCGATCGCCTCGCACCACGCGCGGGTGTGGAAGGGCGTCGCGTCGGGGTGCGCGGCGACATAGGCGTCCCACGCCGCCGTGTCGGACAGCGGGGCAGCGGTGAAGCTGTGGTCGAGCGACACGCGCGCATTCACGCCGCGGCGCGCCAGGGCAAAGCGCGCTGCTGCTGCGCGGGGAGCAAGGCGTCGGCGCGCGTCCATTCGAAATCGGCGAGCAGTTTCCTGAGCTTGCCAGCCATGGCCGACAAGCCGCTGTAATGGCGGATCTTCGACCGGATCGGCGCTTCGGCGACGCGCGGCTGGCCGGGATCGATTTCCCATGGGTGGAAATAGAGGATCGCCGGATGCCCCTCTGCGTTCATTCGCGCGATCGCCCAGCGCGTGAAGCCATAGGGCAGTATTCGCATGAAGCCGCCGCCGCCCGCGGCCAATGTCCGCCCGGCAAGGCGCGCGGTCGTGACCGGCCATTCGACGAGATCGCTGTCGGCCAGCGGGCGCCAGGCATGGCGCGGGCTTTGCGGCCAGCCATAATGATCGTGGACGACCGGCGCGACGCTGGACGAATAGGCATAGCCCTGTTCGGCGAGCACCGCGTGCGCCCATGGCGTGCGCGTATCGACCGAGAAGCTCGGCGCGCGATAGCCGCGCACCGCGACCCCGCCGAGGTTTTCGAGGATCGCCTGCGTCCGCTTCAGGTCCGCCGCGAATTCGTCGGCGGTCATGTGGAACACGCGCTTGTGGTCATAGCCGTGGCTCGCCAGTTCGTGCCCCGCCGCGACGATGCGCTTGATCAGCGCGGGATAGCGTTCAGCCACCCAGCCCAAGGTGAAAAAGGTGCCCTTGGCGCCCGCATCGGCAAAAATTTGCAGCACCGCGTCGCAATTCGCCTCGACGCGGCATTCGAGCGTCGGCCAGTCGGCACGGTCGATCGTGCGCTCAAAGGCGCCGACCTGGAACCAGTCCTCGACATCGACCGACAGGCCGTTCTGCATTTTTCCTCACCTTCATCAGCGGGATAGCCGATTTTGGCCCGGTTGTCAGGCAGCCCAAGTCCGCGAATTCTGCGGGTTGGGTGCATTGTCCGGATCGCGCTCGACCCATTCGATCAAGAGGTCGAGCACGCGGCGGAGCGCGGCATCCTGTTCGACAAGCCGCGCCTCGAGCGAGGCGATCTGCCCCTCGAGCGTCGCCAGATGTTCGGGGTCGATCGCGGGTGCCGCCGGAGCGGGCGCTTCGGCCGCGGGCTCGGGCGCGAGTTCCAGAACATCGGCCTCGGGCTCCGCCGGCTTGGGCGGGGTCAGCGGGACGACGCGCGCGGGTTCGGCGGGCGCGGCAAAGGGCGGACGGCCATCGGCGGCGGGCTCGGCGGCACGCTGCGGCCATTCGAGCGGCGCTTCGTTCGCAGGCGTCGGAACGGCGAAGGGTGCGGGGGTCGGTGCCACGGCCGCGGCGGCCGCCGCAACGACCTCGTCGACGGGCAGCGGCGCGAGCGTCGTCGCGTCGATGCCGCGATCGGCCTCGATCTCGGCGACCACCGAACGCACATTCTGTGCAGTGATGCGGTTCATCTGTTCGACCGCGCCGTAAAGCAGCAGGCGGCTGACCAGCACGTTGAGCTTGCGCGGCACGCCTTCGCTATAGTCGAAGATTTCCTCGAACGCGTCGGGGCTGAAGCTGGGGTTGCCCGTCCAGCCGACCTTGCCGAGACGGTGGAGGATATAGGGTTCGACCTCCTCGGGCTCCATCGGGTCGAGGTGGTGCGTCGCGATCACGCGCTGGCGCAGCTGTTCGAGCGCCGGCGAATGGAACAAGGTCTGGCGGAATTCGGGCTGGCCGAGCAGGAAGATCTGCAGCAGCGAATGGCCGCCAAGTTGGAAGTTCGACAGCATGCGCAGCTCTTCGAGCGCCGAGATCGCAAGGTTCTGCCCCTCGTCGACGATCAGCAGCGTGCGGCGGCCGGCGCGCGCCTGTTCGCGCAGATATTGCTCCATCGAGCGCAGCAGTTCGGCCTTGCTCTGCCCTTCCCACTCGATGCCGAACTGTTCGGCGACGAGGCGGAGAAGGTCGTCGCCCTCGACCTGCGTCGACACCAGCTTGACCGCGGTCAGGCGGTTGGCGTCGATCGTGTTCATCAGATGGCCGACGAGCGTCGTCTTGCCCGCGCCGACGTCGCCGGTGATGACGATGAAACCTTCACCCTGCGCGAGGCCGTAGCCGAGGTAGGACATCGCTTTGCGGTGGGTGCCGCTTTCGAAATAGAAATGCGGGTCTGGCGTCAGCTGGAACGGACGCCCGGTGAAACCATAGAACTGATCGTACATCGCAAAAATTCCCGTTGCTTGGTCAGAAGTTGTAACGAAGTCCCACCAAAGCTGAACCGATAAGCTGACTGTTGAAGCCTTCTTGGTCGAAGGCGTTGAGGCTGGCCGCCGCGGTCCCCGTGAGGCCGCGCCAGAAGCGCCGCGAATAGGATGTGGTCAGGCCCGCCGACTGGACGTCGCTGGCGCCCGGCGCACCATTGTCGAAATAATTGACGTAACCCGACAAGGAGAGGTCCGAATCGACGTCGAGCTGGCGCGCCGCCGACACGAACAGATAATAATTCTCGTCCCTGATCCCGTTGAGATTGCCGATCGGCGACAGCAAGGGCGCGAGCAGCTTGCGCCGGTCGTAACCGAGGCCGACGCCGTAGCTCCAGCCGGCGAAGCGCGACGACAAAGTCGCCTGCACGCCGCGGCTGCGGTACTGCGCCGAGGTCGCGTTGCCGAGCTGGTTGCTGAGGCAGCCACCGCCCTGCTGGCCGAAGACGCACGGATTGATGTCGCCGCTGATCGGATTGCGGATCGGGTCGAATTGCGTCGGCAGCGCGGCAAGCCCGCCCGACAAGCCGCGGCCGAAGCTCGACAGCCCGTCATAGACGCCGACCTGGATCGAGGTCGCATGATCGGCGCGATAGGTGAAGCTGCCGGTATAGATGGTATCGCCATAGCGGCGGCCGACTCTTGCCGTAAGCGATGTGCGGCGGCTCGGCTGCCACATCACACCGGCGTCCCAGATCAGCCCGTCGGTATCGAACGAAAGCTGGCGCGGGGTCGATTTGTCGGTGATGAAGCGGCCGCTGGCATCGCGCACCGGCACGCCATTGGCGTCGACCACCGGATTGCGCTGGCCGATTTCGATATCCTCATAGCCGACGCCGCCGAGCAGCGCGACCGTCGGGCCGATCGGCACCGTCACGTCGGCGCGGGCATATTTACCCTCGTAGCGCTGGTCGAGCTGGCTCGCATCCTCGCGCTCGTACCCGCCCGACACCTGCCATCCGAACGGCAGGTCGCCCGGCCGCGCACCGACGCTGGCCCACGCGACATGGTTCGTCGAGCTGTCGAAAATATCCTGCGGCTGCGAGCCCGGCGAGAGGATCGGGGGCTGGTCCACATCGACCTTGGTATAGCCAAAGCGATAGCCGGCGCCGACGTCGAGCCCGGCGATGCGGCGCGCGAAGGTCGGGCCAGCATAGAGCGAATAGAGGTTCGCGACGTTGCTGGCGTCGCCGATCAACAGACCGCTCGCGGCGCCCTGCCCGTCGGCGCGCGAGCGCGTGGCGAGCGCGCCGCCTTCGAGATTCAGGCCGCGCGCGGCCTCGATCCGTCCGCGGGCGAGGCCGCTGATCGTGTCCGAATCGCCGAGGCCGCCATTCCATCCGATATTATGTTCGTAGCGCAGCGTGCCCGCGAGTTCGGCGCGGTTCGTCACGATCGACGCGTCGACGCCGACCGCAAGGTTCGTATAGGTGAGGACATCGCCGCCATTCTTGAGGTCGGCGGTCAGCACCTGGCCGATTTCGAGATAGGGGCTGACGTCGACCTGCCGCTGCGACCGGCGCCCTTCGGCGCGCTTCGCTGCACGGCCCTCGGATGCCGGCGCGCCGGCCGCGGGCGCGTTGCCGCTGCCCGTTCCGGGATCGCCCGAAAATTGGGCGTGCGCGCCCGTCGCCGTCCCGGCGAGCAAGAGGGCCGCCAGCGTCGCCCCATGACGCATGGTGGTCGCCGTGCGCATCACGCGCCTCCCTGTCCGTAATAAGTGCCGAAGCGGCGGCCGCCCGGCGAGAATTTGACCCCGTTGAGGAGCAGCTGGATGTGCGGGCACGCGCCCATCAGGCCGATCGCGTCGCGCAGCGCCGATTCGAGCGTTTCGTCGGCGCGCACGACCATGATCATCTGCCCGACATGCCCCGCGAGCACCGCGGCGGGCGATGCGGCGAGAACGGGCGGCGAATCGATGATGAGGATGCGGCCCGGCGCGCCCGCTTCGAGCTGCGCGAGCAAAGCCTCGGTCCGCGCCGAGGCGAGAAGTTCGGTGTCGTGCATATGCCCGGTGCCCGCGGGCATGACCTTCAGGCCCGGGATGTCGGTCTGGATCAGGCAGTCACCGAGCGGCAGGTGCGGATCGGCAAGCGCGTCCATCAGGCCGGGACCGTCGTCGAGCCCGAGCGCTTCGAGCACGCTCGGCTTCGCAATGTCGGCATCGATCAGCAGCACGTCGTGGTCGGCCTCGACCGCGAGGCTCAATGCGAGGTTGACCGCCGAGAAGGTCTTGCCCTCGCCCGGGTTCGCCGACGCGATCAGCACGCGGTGGCCGCGCGGCAAGATCGGGCGATTGCCGACGCCGCCGAAATTGCGGATCAACTCGCGCTTCACGATGCGATATTCTTCGGAAATGCCGGTCACCGGGGTGCCGGGCACGATCATCCCGCGCGACGCGAGACGGTCGCGGTCGATCGTTCCCTGCCGCGTCGGGACGATGGCGGGCGCGGCCTTGGCGACGTCCTTGCGCGGCGACGGCTTGGGCGTAGCGGGCGCGGCCTCGACAGCGGGCGCCGCCTCGACGACGGGGTCGAGGATTTCGGGCTGCGGCGCTTCCACGACGGGCTCCGGCTTCGCCGTCTTCGCCTTTTTGGGCGCTTCGGGCGGCAGCTTCGAGACGTCGATCGTCGGCGCATTGGCCGCGGGATCGAGCCCGAACATGTCGGCTGCGCGTTCGAGGAGCGAGGGCGGGCGCTTGACTTTGCGTTGGTCGTTCATGTCATCGTCCCCCGTCACGCAACCATGCCGCGCTGGATGAATTCGGCGACTAGCAACAGGGCGTAGAGCCCGACGAGTGCGCCGCCGCCGCTCGCCAGCCAGACGAGCTTCTTGCGCCGGTCGAGATGGCGGTCGGGTGTCACGACTTCGGTGATCGATCCGATCACCGGCAGGCCGCTCGCACGCTCGAGCTTCGCCGCGGTCGCATAGCTGGTGCGCACCTGGCCGAGGCCGAAGGCGGCGCCGACACCCCCGCCGATACCGGCGAGCAGCACGAGCGTCAGGAACAGCGGCCGGTTGGGCGCAGCGGGGCTTGTCGGTTTCGACGGCGGATCGAGCAGTTCGATCTTGATCGCGTCGGTTTCGGTCTGCACCTCACCGCGCATACGGACCTGTTCACGCTGCGCGAGCAATTTGTCGTACTGCGCCTTGAACGCGGTATATTCGCCGTTGATCCGGTCATATTCGGCGGCGATGCCGGGGTTCTGGATCTGCTGCGAGGTGATCTTGGCGATGTCGCCGGTGAGCTGCGCCTTGCGCGACGACAGCGCGCTGACCGTCGCCTGACGCTCGGCGCGCATCGCGGACAGCGAGGCATAGGCGGGGTTCTGCGAATTGCCGCCACCGCCACCGCCCGCGCCTTCGCGGTCGGCCATCGCTTTCAGCGAGGCGATCTGGCTTTTCAGCGCGATGACGTCGGGGTGCGCGTCGGTCAGCCCGCGCGCGCGCATCGACGAGAGTTCGTTCTGCGCACCGGCGAGCTGCTGGCGCGCGACGCCGCCGCCGACGCTGCCCATACCGGGGATGTTGATCGTCGCGGGGGTCGAGGAGAGCTGGCCATTCGCGGCGGCGAGCTGCGCCTGCGCCGACACGAGCTGCGAATCGATCTGGCCGAGTTCGGCGCGCGCGGCTTCGACGCGCTGGGCCGGCGATCCGCTGCCGCCCGGGATCAGGCCGATATTCTGCGCCTCGAACGCCGCGCGGCGCGCTTCGACCTCGCGCAGCGCCTTTTCGCGGTCGGCGATCTGGGCGTCGAGGAATTTCAGCCCCTCGCGCGCGTTCATCCGGCCGCCGCGCAGCTGGTCGTCGCGAAACACGGTGATCAGGCTGTCGAGCACGCCCGACGCGAGCTTGGCGTTGTCGGCGTCCGAGAGGCTGCCGACCGCGACGCTCGAGGTGATTTCGAAGATATTGTCCTGCTGCGGGATGACCTTGATGCTCTTTTGCAGCATGCCGACCGCGCCGGCCTTTTCGCGTTCGTTCGCGCCGGCGGGCAGCAGGCCGGTCGTCGCAGCGACCTTTTCCATGTTGCGCGCGCTGGTCAGCGTTTCGCGGATCTGGTCGATCTGCGGGCGTCCGCCGCCGATCTGCGCGTCGTCGGGCAGGATTTCGTTGACGTCGACGAGCAGGCGCGCGCGGCTGTCATAGCGGTTGGGGATCGACGCGATCGCCAGCCAGCCGAGGATGCAGATACCCCACGCCACCGCCAGCACGAGCCACCGGCGCGTCCAGACGCTGTGCAGCGCTACCCGGAATTCGTCGTAAAGGCTGGTCATCGCTCGCAATCGATCCTTGGGAGATGGGTGGGTTGGCGGCCTGGGGTCAGAACATGCTTTCGGGGATGATGATCACATCGCCGGGCTGCAGCCGCACGTTCGCTTTGATATCGCCGCGCTTGATCAGGTCATTAAGCCGCAGGCCGAACTCCTGCTGCTTGCCACTGCCCTTGTCGAAACGGACGAGTCGCGCTTTGTTTCCAGCGGCATATTCGCCGAGGCCGCCGACTGCAATCATTGCGTCGAGCACGGTCATATTGGCGCGGAACGGGATCGACGCGGGTTTCTCGGTCGCGCCGACGACGCGCACCTGCTGCGAGAAGGTGCTGTTGAAGCTGGTGACGATCACGCTGACGATCGGATCGGTGATATATTGGCTGAGCTGGAGCTTGAGGTCCTGCTGCAGCATCGTGGGGGTTTTCCCCACCGCGGGCATGTCGGTGATCAGCGGGGTGGTGATGCGGCCGTCGGGGCGCACCTGTACCTTGCCGCCGAGTTCGGGGTTGCGCCAAACGAAGATCTGAAGCTCGTCGAGCGGGCCGATGATATATTCCTCACCCGGCCCTTCCTGGTTCGCGACGAAATTGGCGCTGGGCAGTTGCGGCGCGTTACCGCCGGCGCCCATGCAGCCCGTCAGCGCGGTCGCTGCGATGCCCGATACGAGCGCGGTGCGCGCGATGCGGAGCGAGGGGAACGAAGCCATAATCCATCAACCTTTCGAGCCGTCAGGGGAACCGCGGTCCGGAAACTCCGCGGCGACAGCCATTGCGTCAGCTTCCGCCATTGCTCGAAAAGGGTGAACATAATGTTAGTATTGAACTAAGTTTGGACCGCGCTTGTCGTAAATTGTCCCGATAAGGAACAGATTCAGATGTGTCAGACGAGCATTTCGCGCGCCGGCCCCTGCCCCAGGAAGGTCGCGGGGCTCGCGCTCGCGCCATAGGCGCCAGCCAAGAAAATAGCGATAAGGTCGCCGACCTCGGCGCGCGGGAGCGCGACCTGATCGCCCAGCCGGTCGAGCGGCGTGCACAGGCAGCCGACGACCGATACCGTCTCGGCCGGCTCGGCGCCGAAGCGGCCCGCGACCGCGATCGGATAATTGCGGCGGATCACGGTGCCGAAATTGCCGCTCGCGGCGAGCTGGTGGTGGAGGCCGCCGTCGGTAACGAGGAAGGTCTCGCCATGGCTCGTCTTGCGGTCGACGATGCGGGTGAGATAGACGCCCGCCTCGGCGACGAGCCAGCGGCCGAGTTCCATCGCGAAATGGCTCTTTGCAAGCACCGGGTCGCGTACCGCCAGCGTCTCGCCGAGCGCCGCCCCGACCGCGGCGACATCGACCGGCTTATCACCGGGGAAATAAGGCACGCCCATCCCGCCGCCGAGGTTGACGAGCGGCGGGGTCTCGCCGATCTCGTTCGCGAGCCGCGCGGCGAGCGCGACCGTCTGCGCCTGTGTCTCGGCGATGGCGGCGGCGTCCAGCGCCTGCGACCCTGCGAAAATATGGAAGCCCTGCCAGTCGGCGCCGGCATCGATCAGGCGCCGGACGAGCGCGGGAACCTCGGCGGCGTCGACCCCGAAGGGCTTCGCGCCGCCGCCCATCTTCATGCCCGACCCCTTGAGGTCGAAGTCGGGATTGACGCGCACGGCGAGGCTAGGTGTGAGGCCGAGATGCTCGGCGATCGACAGCGCTCGTTCGGCCTCGCCCGCGGATTCGAGATTGAGCGTCGCGCCGGCGGTGATCGTCGCTTCAAGCTCGCGGTCGCGTTTGCCGGGCCCGGCAAAGCTGATGTCGCCCGCCGGCATCCCGCTGGCGAGCGCGGCTTTCAGTTCGCCGCCCGAAGCAACGTCGAACCCGTCGACCAGCCGCGCCATGAAGGCGAGCAAAGGCGCATAGGGGTTCGCCTTCATCGCATAATGAAGCTGCACTCCCGCGGGCATCGCGGCGCGCCATTCGGCGACGCGCGCGGTGAGCAGCGTACTGTCATAGGCGAACAGCGGGGTGTCGCCCGCGACGTCGGCAAGCGCCTCGGCGCGGTCGCCGCCGACGAGTAACATACCGCTCACATCGGCGCGGAAGCCTGGCGGAATCGGACCATGGGGCTTCATGCCGTCAACTCCTTGGCCCAATCGGCGGCGATCGCCACGCGGTCGAGCTTGCCATTGGGATTGCGCGGCAAGGCATCGCGCCACTCGATCGTCTGCGGCAGCATGAAATTCGGGAGATTCTGGCGGAGATACACCGCGAGGCCCTCCTCGTCGGCAACGCCGTCCTTGCCGCGCACGATGAGGATGATCGCCGCGCCAAGCCGCGGATCGGGAACACCGAACGCCACCGCTTCAAAGATCAGCCCCGAAGCGACCGCGACATCCTCGATCTCGGTCGGGCTGACGCGGTTGCCCGCGGTCTTGATCATCGCATCGTCGCGGCCGACGAAATAGAGGAGATGGTTGGCGTCGCGGCGCACCGTATCGCCCGACCACACCGCCATCCCGCCATAGCGCGACGCGCGCGGCGCGGGTTTGAAACGCTGCGCGGTGCGCTCCTCATCCCGCCAATAACCCTTGGCGACGAGCGGGCCACAATGGACGAGTTCGCCCGGCTCCTCGTCGGCGGCGATCGTGCCATCGACGCGACACACCAAAATCTCGGCATGCGGGATCGCGCGGCCCATCGAGGTCGGATGATCGGCGACGAATTTCGGTTCGAGGTACGTCGAGCGGAACGCCTCGGTCAGTCCGTACATCGGATAGATATCGGCCGCTGGAAATGTCGCCCGCATCGCGTCGATCAGCGAGGGCGTGAGCGCGCCGCCGCTGTTGGTCAGGCGTTTCAGACACGCCGCGGTGTCGGCGGGCCATTCGGCCTCGACGAGTTGCACCCAGAGCGGCGGCACGCCCGCGAGCGTCGTCGCCTTGTGCCGCGCCACCGCCTTCACGACGTCACGCGCGGTCAGATAATCGAGCGGCGCGACCGCCGCCCCCGCATACCAGCTCGAAAGCAGCTGGTTCTGGCCATAATCGAAGCTGAGCGGCAGCACAGCGAGCACACGATCGTCGGGGACGATCTTGAGATAGGAAGCCACGCTTTCGGCGCCGAGCCACAGGTTCGCATGGCTGAGCATTACACCCTTGGGCCGGCCGGTCGAGCCGCTGGTGTAGAGGATGGCAGCGAGATCGTCGGGTTCGGCGATCGAGAGCGGAAGCCCCTGCCCTCCCGAATCAATGACTTCCTCGCCGATCTTCAGATCCTGCACCACGCATTCGCCGGGCAAGCCATCGCCGAGCATCTCGGCGCGCGCGCCATTGGTGATGAGCAATTTCGCGCCGCTGTCCGACAGGATATGCGCGACCTGCGGCCCCTTGAGCAGCGGATTGACCGGCACATGGATCAACCCCGCGCGCGCCGCCGCGAGCGGCATCAGGCAGGCGAGCCGTGTCTTCGCGCTCCAGCTCGCGACGCGCTCGCCCGGGCCGCCCGCCTGATCGAGCAACCATGACGCCAGCCGTCCGACGCCGGCGTCGAGATCGGCATAGGTCGTGACCCGATCGCCGATCAGCAGCGCAGCCGAGTCCGGCGCGCCGCGAAGGGTGAGGTGGTCGATCGGACGCGAAGATGAGTTTTCGGCTTTGGTCATCGGCTGTTAGGACTGGAGTGATAGAGGGCGGCACCATGCAAGGGAACGGTGAACATCACGCTAATGATGAGCGGCTGCCCG
Source organism: Sphingomonadaceae bacterium 3R27C6 (assembly GCA_005503215.1). Lineage (GTDB taxonomy): Bacteria > Pseudomonadota > Alphaproteobacteria > Sphingomonadales > Sphingomonadaceae > Sphingopyxis. The sequence continues at coordinate 251,363 of SCNS01000004.1, forward strand.
CCACAGCGCGCGCGGCCGGCTTTGCGTCGCCCTTCGACCGGGCGGCGTGGTTCGACCTTTTGGAGGCACATGGCTTTGGCGGCCGGGGCCGTTTCGATGCGTATGGCGGCGCCGGTTCGACGACGGCATGGCTGCCGCTGCGGGTCGAGAAGCCGGGCGACTTCGCGGGGCTGACCAATTGGTACAGCTTTTCGATCCGCCCGCTCTTCGCCGGCGACGGCGAGCGAAGCGACGCCTTGAGGGCGCTCTTTGCCGATCTTCGCCGGAACGCTGCACGCCTGACGCTCTACCCCATCGCCGAAACTGCCGAACTTGCCATCGCACTCCGCGCCGCGGGCTGGTGGGTGAAAGAAACGCCCGCCGGCGATCGCCATTGGCTCGACCTTGGCGAGATGGACCATGACGCCTGGTGGGCGAGCCGGCCCGGAGCGCTGCGCAATACCGTCCAGCGCAAGGCGAAGAAGGGTGTCGTCGACATCCAGCTGCTCACCGATTTCGATCCGGGGAGCTGGGCCGCTTACGAACAAATCTATGCCGCGAGCTGGAAGCCCGAAGAGGGCCACCCCGCGCTGCTGCGCGCCTTTGCCGAGGTCGAGGGCGATGGCGGCCGCCTGCGCATGGGGATCGCGCGCATCGACGGTCTCCCGGTTGCTGCGCAGTTCTGGACCGTCGAGGACGGCACCGCCTTCATCCACAAGCTCGCGCATGTCGAGGATAGCCTCAAAGCGTCGCCCGGCACCTTGCTGTCGGCAGCGCTGTTTCGCCATGTGATCGAGGTCGATGGCGTGAAGCGCGTCGATTTCGGCACCGGTAACGACGGGTACAAGCGCGACTGGATGAACCGGCACGACCCGCTGTGGCGCATCGAGGCTTTCAATCCGTCGCGCGTCGCGGCATGGGGTCCGGCATTGAAGGCATTCGCCCGTTCGCTGCTCAGGAAAGACTCATGACCGAAGCCAACACCGTCGACGCCACCCTTCGCGCCCTGCTCGCCGACGTTCTGGGCCTCGGCGAAGCGCGCGCCGCCGCGCTGACCGAGGATAGCGGCCTGTTCGGCGAACTGCCCGAGTTTGATTCGATGGCGGTCGCGACGGTGCTGACCGAGATGGAGGACCGGCTGGGCATCCTGATCGACGATGATGAAGTCGACGGCGAGATCTTTGAAACCTACGGCAATTTGCTCGCCTTTTCGCTGCGCAAAGTGACCGACTGATCCCGGATGTGCGCATGAGCGAACATCGACTGCGCATCGATCCCGCGGGCACGCCTCGCGCCACCGTCCTGATCGTCCCGCCGCTGTTCGAGGAGGCGAACCGCACGCGCCGCACATTGGTGCTCGCGATGCGCGCGCTGGCGGCCGAGGGTTTTGCGGCAATGCTTCCCGACCTGCCGGGGCAGAATGAGAGCCTTGTGCCGTTGGAGCAAATCGATCTGGCGCGCTGGCAGGATGCGCTTGCCGAGGTTGCGGCGGGCATAGACGGCCCGACCCTTGTCGCATCGGTTCGCGGCGGGGTGTTGATCGACCACCAGGTGAAGGCCGCGGCCTGGTGGCGGCTGGCGCCCGTCGGCGGAGTGTCGCTGCTCCGCACCCTGATGCGTGCACGGGTGAGCGCCGACCGCGAGGCCGGACTGACCTCTTCGCTCGAAAGCTTGCAGGAAGAGGCTAAAGCCCAACCGCTGCTCGTCGCGGGCAACCGATTGTCCCCTGAAATGGTCGCGCAGCTCGGCACGAGCGAGGCGCAAGCGGTCGAGCCTTTGCGCAACGTCGGCCTCGGCGCCGACGGCATCGCCGGAACGCCGCTGTGGCTGCGCGCCGAGCCGGGCGAGGATGCCGCGATGGCGAAGGCGATCGCCGCCGACATTTCCGCATGGAGCACGACATGCGGCATCAGCTGAGTTTCGCCTGCGACGGTGCGGTGCTCGCCGCGAGCCTCGACGAGGCGGCGGGCTCGACCGGCCTGCTGATCGTGTCCGGCGGCAACGAGATTCGCAGCGGCGCGCATCGCGGGATGGCGATGCTGGCGGGGCGGATCGCCGGCGCGGGCCATCCGGTGTTTCGATTCGACCGGCGCGGGATCGGCGACAGCGAGGGCGCGAATGGCGGGTTCGAGAGCAGCGGGCCTGATATCGCCGCGGCGATTGCGGCGTTTCGCGGGGCGGCGGCGCATGTCTCGCGCATCGTCGCGTTCGGCAATTGCGATGCGGCGAGCGCGTTGTTGCTTCATCAGCCGTTGGCGCTCGATGGGCTGATCATCGCCAACCCGTGGACCTATGATGGCGACGCCGCAGAAGCCGCGGAGCCTGCGCTGCCTCCGGCTTCGGCGATCCGCGCGCGCTATCTGGCGCGGCTGAAGGATCCGAAAAGCCTGCTGCGGCTGATCAAGGGCGAGGTCGACTTCCGCAAGCTGGTTCGCGGAATTTCGGCGCTGAAGGCGCCGCCCGCGCCCTCCGCACCCGACAGTTTGGCAGCCCGGATCCATGGTGCGATCGCCGTGCTCGGTCCGCCCGCGACGATCATGCTCGCGACCGGCGACCGGACCGCGCAAGCTTTCATGGAAAACTGTCCATCGGCGCTAAGCCGTCTTCCGGTGGATCGTCTCGCCAGCGCGTCGCACAGCTTCGCCGGGGAGGATGCCGACTGGTTGTTTCAGCGGATATTGGCGGCTCTCGAAACATGAAGTCATCCCAGCGAAAGCGGGGATCGCTGGCGTTCATTGGCGACGATAGCGGTCCCAGCTTTCGCTGGGATGACGTTATATCAGGCGTCCACCATCGCGTGATATTCGGCCTCGGCCAAAAAGCGTTCGGCGTCGAGCGCGGCCATGCAGCCCATGCCGGCCGCGGTCACCGCCTGACGATAGATTTTGTCGGTCACGTCGCCCGCGGCGAAGACGCCGGGGACCGCGGTCAGCGACGTGCCCGGCGTCACTTCCAGATAGCCGTCGGCATCGAGCGGCAGCTTGCCCTTGAACAGCTCGGTCGACGGGCTGTGGCCGATCGCGACGAAGCCGCCGTCGGTGGGCTCAAAGCTCGCGTCGCCGGTTTCGGTGTCGATCAGGTCGACGCCGACCAGCCCCGAAACGCCCTCACCCGCGACGAAGCGTTCGACGCGCTTGTTCCAAAGGACCTTGATCTTCGGATTGGCGAACAGGCGGTCCTGCAGAATCTTTTCGGCGCGGAGGTGATCGCGGCGGTGGATCAGCGTCACGTCTTCGCTGTGGTTGGTGAGGTACAGCGCTTCCTCGACCGCGGTGTTGCCGCCGCCGATCACCACGACCTTCTTGCCGCGATAGAAGAAACCGTCGCACGTCGCGCACGCCGACACACCCTTGCCGCCGAGTTCCTGCTCGCCCGGCACGCCGAGCCATTTGGCCTGCGCGCCCGTCGCGATGACGAGCGTTTCGGCCATATAGACGTCGCCGCCGTCACCGGTCAGCTTGAACGGGCGGCGCGACAGGTCGACGTCGACGATCGTATCCCAGATCATGCTCGTGCCGACATGCGTCGCCTGCGCGGTCATCTGTTCCATCAGCCAGGGGCCCTGGATCACCTCGGCAAAACCCGGGTAATTCTCGACGTCGGTGGTGATCGTCAGCTGGCCGCCGGGTTGCAGCCCTTGCACCACGATGGGCATCATGCCCGCGCGCGCCGCGTAGATCGCGGCCGACAGGCCGGCGGGGCCGGAACCGAGGATGAGCATCTTGGTGTGATGAACGCTGGGCATGACGATCTTTCGTTGGCTGTGCGGACCCGCACAGATGGGTGTTGCCAACCGCGCTAGCAAGGGTCACCTTCCACGCCAAGGGGAGACTGGCGAATGGCAAGCTGGTGGGAACGTCATGGGGTGCCGCGGCTGATCAAATGCGCCTGCTCGCAGGGGCAGATCATGAAGGTGCGCAGCAAGGTCGTGCCGCACGCGCGCGGGCATGTGCTCGAGCTCGGCTGCGGCGGCGGGATCAACATGGAATTTTACCGGCCGGGGCAGATCGAGAGCTTTAGCGGGCTCGATCCGTCGCCCGAACTGCTCGCGATGAGCGTCGCGGCGGCGGCGGCGCGCGGGATCGACGCCGATATCCGCGAAGGTGTCGGCGAGGCGATGCCGTTTGAGAGCGGGCAGTTCGATACGGTCGTCACGACTTTCACGCTGTGCTCGGTTCACGATCAGGCGGCGGTGCTGCGCGAGATCCGCCGCGTGCTGAAGCCCGGCGGGACCGCGCTGTTCCTCGAACATGGCGCCGCGCCTGACCCGGGGGTGGCGAAGTGGCAGCGGCGCATCGAGCCGATATGGAAACGCATCGGCGGCAACTGCCACCTGACCCGGCCGATCAGCGATGCCTATGAAAAGGCGGGTTTTGCGGTCGACCGGCAGGCGGCCGCTTACATCCCCAAAACGCCGCGACCGTTCGGCTGGTACGAATATGGCATGGCGCGCGCGACCGGGTGACGATCGAGCGCGGCGGTTGCGTGCGGGTGCGATGTTGGTTCTTCTTCTATTTCAGCGTCGTTTTCAGCGTCGTTGGCGGGGTCAGGCAATCCAAAGAACGCCCGGCGCGCGGCTTCGCCCGCTTTTCGTAGCGGGGCGATGACCTCGGCGTGGGCGGCCTCCCACGCTTCCGCCTCTTCGGCGTCGAGCGTGCGTTCATAATTCTCGTCGCCGAACTGGCCTTCCTCGATCCCGACATAATCGTCGGGCGGCGGGAAGTTGGTGCGCCATTCGCCGGTTTCCTCGTCGGCCCAGATCGTCATTTCGGCGGCTTCCTCTTCGGGGGTCGGTTCGGGTTCGGGGTCACTTTCGGAAAGCGCGGAAAACTGCGCAACTTCATTCGCGATCGGGGTGTCATTCCATAGGCTGGCGAGCGGGTTGGCGCGATTGTCGCGGCCGGCGAGCCAGCAGGCGAGCGCGGCGCCATGGCCCTGCGCATCGGAATGGCCGGCGCCGATATCGAAGAGCGACAGGAACCCGGCCCAGTCGCCCGCGATGATCTGCGCGAGCATCGCCTCGCCCGCGCGGGCGCGGACGTCGACGGCGCGGTCGAGCCGCGCGAGCATCGCGAGGCCGAGGCTTGGGATCTGGCGGCGGCGCTTGGTAAAGGCGCGCTGCGTTTCGGCTTCGGCCTGGCGTTCGACACTTTCCTCGACCCCATAGATCGCGCGGTCGAGCAGTTCGTCGGCGAGCCGGTCGCGCGCGATGAGCAACGCCGCGGCCCAGCCGAGCGAAAAGGCCGCACCCTCGGGTCGACGGCGCAGTTGATAGGCGGCGCTCGGCGACATCGAGACATGTGCGGCGGCGATGCGCACCGAGCCGCTCGTCGCGAGGCGGCCGAGGAAATCGCGCTGAAGCGCCGGGGTCCAGTGGTAGCTGGCGGGCGCGGCGATGGCGGCGGGGTCGGGAATGGCGTCTGCCATCGATTCGTCCTCTCGGTAAGTTAAAAAACCGCGCAAGAGAACCATATGGGTTAAATGTAGGAAAGAGTTTTACCGCACAAGCGACCCTATTTCGCCATCTCGGCGGCTGCAGGCTTCGCCCGGGGGGCGGAAACGGCCGGAAACGACCGATTGCGGACATTGAACAACGCACCTAGGTTCCGACGATGCGCACGCGATACACATTGTTACGAGAGGCGGTTGCTAACTTGGCCGCGCCCGCCGACGCGCAAGTTGCCTATCTCGACCGCAGCTTCTCAGGCTTGACCGGCGGACAGAGCGCCGAGGCGCATGGCAACGATGAACTAGCGCTGGAGTTTGAAGACAGCTTTATCGCCGTTGGTCATATGCTCCACTACGGCGAGATTAAAACTTCTGAGATAGATGCGCTCCAGTCTCTCGACGACATGCTCTCTCGATGGAGCGGGGAAAAGCATAGCGATTTTTGGGCGCGAACGGCTCTATTTGCAGACCCTCGATGGGAAGCGATCCGCTTACGGGCATCGGAGGTGCTCGCCCTCCTTCCGGACGAGGCGAGAGAAAGCGAATATACTCGCAATCTCGTCGGTGAACGGGGCGTCAGCTAACCACCCCATAGCCGTCATTCACACGGCCTTACAGATCGTCGTTCCTGCCCTATTCCTTCTCGCCAACCTCAACCAGCCCGTGCCCGACGCTCACCCGCTCGTCGAAGACGAAGCAGCTTCCGTGCCAGCGGCTTTCGCCCTCGGGCACTTGCTCCAAATAGGCGAGAATGCCGCCCTTCAAGTGGACGACATCCTCGACACCCTCGTGGCGGAGGAAGGCGGTCGATTTTTCGCAGCGGATGCCGCCGGTGCAGAACATCGCAACGCGCTTGCCCGCAAAACGGCCGGCGTTGGCGCGCCACCAGTCGGGGAATTCGCCGAAGCTTTTGGTCTCGGGATCGACCGCACCCGTAAAGCTGCCATAGCCGACCTCGAAGCCGTTGCGCGTGTCGATCAGCACGGTGTCGGGATCGTCGACGAGCGCGTTCCAGTCGGCGGGATCGACATAGGGCGCGGCGTCGCGCGCGGGGTCGAGCCCCGGCACCTTCATCGTCACGATTTCCTTTTTCAGCCGCACCTTCATCCGCTGGAACGGCATTTCGGTCGCGGTCGAATATTTGACGTCGAGCCCGGCGCAATCGGGCAGGCCGCGAATATGGCCGAGCACCGCGGCGATCCCCGCCTCGCTGCCCGCGATCGTGCCGTTCACGCCTTCGCGCGCGAGGAGCAGTGTGCCCATTACGCCATGCGCCGCGCACAGGTCGATCAACGGCTGGCGCAGCGCGGCGGGATCGTCGAACGACGCGAAGCGGTAGAGGGCGGCAACCTGGAACATGGGGGCGCCATGTAGGCGCGATTGCGCCTCAGCGAAAGGGATCGCCGCGCCCCGTCGCATATTGCGCCATCGCCATCGTCGTCCATTGGGCGTTCACGCGGATGCAGCTGGGGAAAGTGCTCGCGTCGGTGACGAACACATTGGTCGTTTCGTGGACGCGGCAGTCGAGGTCGACGACGCCGTACGCCGGATCCTCGTTGATCGCATTGCCGCCGTGCGGGTGACTGCTCGACAACGTGACATCGTCCTGTTCGCGGATCGCATCGCGGAAAAACGCATCGACATCCATGCCGGGCGTGATCTTTTGCCCTTTGGCCAGCGCGGGATAGCATTCGAGCGCCCCCGCGGCGAAATGGACCTTGGTCAGCGTCGCCATCGCGTCGCGCAGCACCGGCAGATCGTCGTCCACGTCCAGCCGGAACTCCAGTTTGCCGTCCTTCACCTGCCCGCGCCGGTCGGCAGGAAAAAGGATACCCGCCGAATGGACGCGGCCGAAATTCTTCATGCGCGCCGCATGGTCGCCGAACCAGCCGGGCATCAGCGACGCCATCGACATCGGCGGCTGAAAATGGCTTTCGAGCAGGAAATCGCCGCAATCGACATAGCTCGACATCTGATCCTCGTCCCACGCATCGCCGCCAGCACCTTCGGGCATCAGCGCGACCACGGGCGAGGCGACGTTGAGCGACACCTGATAGCCGGTGCGGTCGATGTCGCTGCGGTCGAGCAGCTTCGACGAGGCGATCGTGCCCGCGGCGACGACGACGCCGACGCGCGCACGGACCAGCGTCTTCGATCCGTCGGGCAGGACCAGCTTCACCGCCTCGGCCTCGCGCCGGCCGTCGTAAGCGGTCTGCCAGACGATGCGGTCGGCCTTCGTCCCGGGCAGGATGCGCGCGCCGAAGTCGCGGCACGCCTCTGGCAGATAGGTTTGTGCGACCCCCATCCGGCGGCCATAGGCGCAGCCCGAATTGCAATAGCCGCAATAGGCGCACGCGTTGACCGTGTTCGGCGGACCGAAATTCTTGGCGAACCAGTCGGCGATCGCGCGCTGGTCGCGGGGGTTGGTCGATCCCTGCGCATAGGTGCGCCAGCCCTCGATCAGATGCGGGCCGTTGTGGCGTCCGCTGCGCGGTTCGATGGGGGCGATGCCGAGCTTGTCGCGAACCGAGTCATAGCTTGCGTGAAAGGCGGCGGCGTCGATCGGCGCGCCGATGCTGGCCCATTTCGCGAGCACATCCTTCGCATCTGGATGCGTGCGGCCCGGCTCGTTGACGCGCAGGCAGATGCCGTTGTTGATCGTCGACGATCCGCCGACGCAGCGCCCCTGGAACACCACGAAATCGCGGTTGGTCGAGGTTTGCAGCGCGCCATGCTTGTAGAGCTTGGCGATCATGTCGAGTTCGTGATGCGTGATCGCGTGGCTGGGATAGAAAGGGCCGGCCTCGACGATCAGCACCTTATAGCCCTGCGCCGCGATATTATAGGCGGCAACCCCGCCCCCGGCGCCCGAGCCGATGACGATCACATCATATTCGTCCTCGAGCGTCGACGCATCGAGGATATGCGCGGGGTCGATCTCGCGCCCGTGCACGGGTTTGAGCGGCACGTCATAGCTGCCACGCTGGCGGAATTTTGGGAGGGTGAAGCCGATCTGGCGATGCACCGGATTGGCGGCGTTCGCGCTCTGGTCGCCGGGTTCGAGCCCGGGCTGCCAATGGCCGTAATAGCAGGCGTAGATGACGCCGCGCAGCCGCGCCATGTCCTGGAACAGGTCGATCTGGCTGTCCTTGAGGCGATCGGTCAGCCTCTCGACGCGGTCCGCGACATCATTTTCGGTAAAGAAGGGGCCGCCGAGCACCAGTTCGGTCGCGGTCAGCGACAGGCGGATCTCGTCGAGCTTGGTGCCGCCGACCTTTTCGAACAGGTCGCAGACATTGGCGACGACCTGATCGGCCGAAATCACCATCTCGGCGTCATGGAACAGCGCTTCGGTCAGCGCCTTCAAAAATTTGAGCTGCCCGAAATTAAACGGTGCCGTCATTGCCCTGCCCCCGGTTTGCGCACGCCGCAAAATGCCGGATTATAGCAGGCCGGGGCAAGCTGTATTGTACGGGATCGCCAGTTACGCGGTGCGCGCGAGATTTTCTTCCGCAAGGAACGGCCGCACCGCCACCATCGCGCGCGTCACATAATCCGCTTTCTCGCCGACCGGTGCGACATAGTGCAGCGCTTCCTCGGCCGCGGCGGTCCCGGCGAGCCGCGAAATAATCCACGCGGCGAGATATTGCGACGCGAGGCAGCCGCCCGCGGTCGCGACATTGCCGTGCGCGACGAAGGGCGCATCGAGCACCTCGACTCCCGCCTCGATCACCCACGGCTTGGTGGTGAGGTCGGTGCAGGCGGGGAGCGCGCCGATCAACCCGAGCTTCGCGAGCAGCAGCGTCCCCGAACATTGCGCGCCGACCAGCTGGCGCGACGGGTCGAGCCGGATGCGGCCGAGCATCAGCGAGTCCGCCGCGATCTCGCGCGTCCTGATCCCGCTGCCGATGATCACCGCGTCGGCCTTGGCGGCGAAGTCGAGCGGTTGCTGGCGCTCGATCGTCACGCCGTTCATCGAGGTCACCCGCGGCGTCGGCGACGTGATGTGCGCTTCCCAGCCCTGCCCGCGCAAACGGTTCAGGATTCCGGCCGCAACGAACGAATCGAGTTCGTTGAAGCCGTCGAAGGTCAGCACCGCAATCTGCACGTCAAAACTCCTGTGAAACGAGCGGCGCCTATACAGCGCCTTCGAAGATATCATCAACCCAGCGCGACCGCGCGGTGTCGTCGCGCGGCGACGCGAGGTAGCGGCCCCACGCCGCGCTCTCGTGCGCGACGATCCCGAGCTCCCAGACGCAGAAGGTCGGGCGCGGGGCGCCGGGGGTTGCGGGATAGGCCGGATCGAACGGCGCGAAGGCGGGCATGTCGCCGTGACGATACCAGACCGCTTCCCAGAGTTCGTTCGACCCCCGCCACACCGACACGAGCAGGAAATAGAAATCGGCGCCGCAGCGATGGAGGATGACGAAACCGCAATCGCCCGGCGCCACAGCCACCGGCGCGTGTCCGGCGAACCAGTCGGCGCAGAGGCTGGCCACATCGTCCGGCACCGGCGCGTCGGCGGCGGTCAGGTGATAGAGCTTGAGCGATGCCCCCCCCGCTTCGACGAGCGCGCGAAATTCGGCGTGTTTCGGATAATGAAGATAGGCGGGATCGACGGCGGCGGACATGGGCATCTCCAACGATGTTCTTTATATGTTCTAACACATGCGCGCCGCGCGCAGCAAGCCTGCTTCACGCCGCGCGCCGATCCGCTATCGCCGGATCGTGAACCCCAGCGTGACGCTGCCGTTGCCCGCAGCCCCGCCCTGCCGGCCGGCGAGCAGGTCGAGATCGATCCGCTCGCGATCGAAGGTCCATCGGACCCCCGCCTGCAGCGCGGGCCGCTGGTCGGGCCGTCCGAAGATTTCCGCCATCAGCGCGATTCCCTTCGCCGCGGCGATATCGACCTGCGCGCCGTAGAGCGGATGCGCGCCCTCGCCCCGGCTGTGCCCGACGCCGGCGTTGAGATTGACCGTGATCGTGTCCGCCGGCCGGAAGGTCATTGGCACCAGCAGCGCCGCGCTGTCGATATGTCCCGAACCGGGGTCGATCAGGGCCGATCCGGCAAGGCCGACCGCCGGACTGCGGCCGATACCTTCGTGCAAAGTCCATTTGACGGCGGGCCCGGTAAGCCAACGGCGCTCGCCGGGCGTCCCCACCCGCTGGGCGGTTCCGCCGATCTCGACCGTCGGCAAAGCGCCCGGCGTGCAGGCGGGGCTGAAATTGACGAGGCGCTCGCCGTGGCCAAGGTCGCTGACCCAGCTTTCGAGATGGCAGGCGCCGGGAGTTTCGACCGCGGCGTCGTCGACACCGTGCGCGCCGCCCGCCGCGAGCGCCGGCAGCGGCATCGCGATCAGGCTCGCAGCCGCCAGACCCGGCAGCAGCCGGGGTTCGATGATCCGCATCGCCTGTCTCCCGCCATCATCACAGCCACCCGCGCTTGCGGAAATAGGCGAAGGGAAGGATCGACGAGACGAGCATCAGCCCAATCGCGAAGGGGTAGCCGTACTGCCAGCGCAGTTCGGGCATGAGATCGAAATTCATGCCGTAGATCGACGCGATCAGCGTCGGCGGCAGGAAAGCCACCGCGGCGACGGTGAAGATCTTGATGATCTGGTTCTGCTCGAGATTGATCAGCCCCAGCGTCGCGTCGAGCAGGAAGTTGATCTTGCCCGACAGGAAGCTTGCATGGTCGGTGAGCGCCTGCACGTCGCGCTGGATCGTCTTGAGCCGCGCGCGCGCCTCGCGCGCGCTGCCTTCGCTGCGCGTGCTGTGATAGGAGAGCATCCGCGCGAGCCCGACGAGGCATTCGCGCAGTTTGGTGAGCAGGTCGCCCTCGCGCCCGATGCGGCCGAGCATCGCTTCGAGATCGCGCGCCGGACCTTCGGCGCCGCCGCCCGCGGCCTTGCGCGCGAAAACGTCGCGCGAAACCGTATCGCAATGCAGCGCGCTGCGTTCGAGGACATCGGCGACACGGTCGACGATCGCCTCGATCAGGTCGAGCATCAGCGTTTCGGCGGTCGTCGCGCCGTTGCTGCGCAGCCGCCGTGCGACGACCTGTTCGAACGGCGCGGCTTCGGCATGGCGAACCGTCGCGAGGCTTGCCGCGCCGAGGATGAAGGTGACGGGCGCGAGGCGCGGCGCATCGCCGTCGAGCCCGACGACGATCGGCACCGTCATAAACTGCGCGCCGACCTCTTCGTAGAGCCGCGCCGAGGGCTCGATTTCCTGCATTTCGGGCAGCGTCGGGATCGAAATCCCGAGCAAGGCGGCGGCATTTGCGGCGTCGTCGGCGGTCGGATGGACGATGTCCGCCCACAGGATCGCGGGCGGGTTTGCCGCGCCGATATCGGCGCGGACGAGGCGGTCGGCCTCGCGAACGAAAGCGTTGAACATGGAGTGTCTCCTGAATGCTGGCGTCCGCCAGCGTCAGGAGATGCGCAGGGGGTTACCCCTGGCGGACCGCCGTGGCTGCCGGACATATGGTGCGACGTCTACTGTCGGGGTCCATTTTTCGGTCCTTGGGTTGATGCCGGAGTCGCGCCCCGGCGGGCGGCGATATGCGCCCGCGGGTCAATGCTGTCAATTCGGGGAGGCTGCGGTCGCTATCGATGATTTCTGCATGCCTGACTGGCCTGGCAGAGGGGGTCCACTTTGCGCGCCGCAGCCATCAGCGCGCCGCTATCGTTCATCGCACGGAAATTCGGGTCCAAATCCTGCCTCTTGCCGCACTCATAGGCGAGCTTGAGCATGGCATCACCGTCTTTTCCGTAGGTCGCGTAGAATTCTTCTCCCTCCCTCCCGCCGGCTTCAAACGTACCATCGACCTTCATTCGCTTGCCTTCAAACAGCGCGCGGGCCGTACTTTCCACCGACAGGGCGACGTCCGGAACCTTGGCACCTGCATTGATCGACCGGCCATAGGCGAACGCCGCCACACAATGAGCAGGATTGGTGCTGTCGGGCGTTACGGCGGTCGCCGTTCCGCACGCGCCGACCACGCCGGAAAGGACGAGAGTTGTTATCGTATATGCGATTTTCATATGGCCTCCGGTCGAAGCAGCGACCTCGGGATTGCGATCCATCGAGGCGCCATTTTTTTTGCCAGATGCCATGTAAACAATGTATTTTTCGCTAAGGACGGATCATTGTCCGGCCTTTTTCGCTTGCCTATATTTGTGCAGCAGCGGTTCGGTATAGCCCGACGGTTGCGTCACGCCCTCGAAGATCAGCGCTCGCGCCGCCTGGTACGCGATGCCGTCGGGGGTCAGCTTTTCATAGAGCGCATCGCCCGCATTCTGCGCGTCGACCTTTGCCGCCATGCGCACAAGCGCGGCGTCGACCTGTTCGGGGGTGCAGACGCCGTGAAGCAGCCAGTTGGCGAGCGCCTGACTGGCGATGCGCAGCGTCGCGCGGTCCTCCATCAGGCCGATATCGTCGATGTCGGGGACCTTCGAGCAACCGACGCCCTGATCGATCCAGCGCACGACATAGCCGAGGATGCCCTGGCAATTATTGTCGAGCTCGCGGGTAATTTCTGCCTCGCTCCAGTTGCGGCCGGTGGCGACGGGGATGTTGAGCAGGCGGTCGAGTGAAGGCACGGCTTCGCCCGCGATCTCCTTCTGCCGCGCAAACACGTCGACCTGATGATAGTGCAGCGCGTGGAGCGTCGCGGCGGTAGGCGACGGCACCCATGCGGTGTTCGCGCCCGATTTCGGATGGCCGATCTTGGCGTCGAGCATCGCGCGCATCAGGTCGGGCATCGCCCACATGCCCTTGCCGATCTGCGCCTTGCCGCTGAGCCCGCAGGCGAGGCCGATGCGGACGTTGCGGTCCTCGTAGCTGGCGATCCAGTCGCTCGCCTTCATCTCGCCCTTCGGGATCATCGGACCCGCGCGCATCGACGTGTGGATTTCGTCGCCGGTGCGGTCGAGGAAGCCGGTGTTGATGAAGACGATGCGATCCTTCACCGCGTGGATGCACGCGGCGAGGTTGGCTGACGTACGACGTTCCTCGTCCATCACGCCGACCTTCATCGTGTGGCGCGCGAGGCCGAGCATATCCTCGACCGCGTCGAACAGCCGGTTCGTGAAGCCGCATTCCTCGGGCCCGTGCTGCTTGGGCTTGACGATATAGATGCTGCCCGCGCGGCTGTTGGTGAGCGTGCCGAGCCCCTTGAGGTCGTGGAGCGAGCAGAGGCTGGTGATGACCGCGTCGCAGAGGCCCTCGGGCGCTTCGCTGCCATCTGGCAGCTTGATCATCGGCGTCGTCATCAGATGACCGACGTTGCGCACGAACATCACGCTGCGGCCGTGGAGGGTGAAGGCCTCGCCCGACGGCGAGGTCCATTCGCGGTCGGGCTCCATCGCGCGCGTGACCGTCTGACCGCCCTTGGCGAAGCTCTCGACGAGGTCGCCGCGCATCAGGCCGAGCCAGTTGGTGTAGCCGAGCGCCTTGTCCTCACCGTCGACCGCGGCGACGCTGTCCTCGAGATCGATGATCGTCGTCAGCGCGGCTTCGAGCACGACGTCGGCGATGCCCGCGGGGTCGGTCTTGCCGATCGCGCTCGCGGGATCGATCACCAGTTCGATATGCAGGCCGTTGTGGCGGAGCAGGATGCCGCCGGGCTTGCTGCCAACCCATTGCGCCGGATCGGCGAGTACGGGCTGTCCGCCCTGCCAGTCGGCCCAGCTCCCCGACGCGAGCGGGACCGCTTCGTCGAGGAAGGCCTTGGCGCGCGCAATCACCGCCGCGCCGCGGTCGGCGTCATAGCCGCCGGGCTTGGCGGGCGGCGCGTCGAGCGCGTCGGTGCCATAGAAAGCGTCGTAGAGGCTGCCCCAGCGCGCGTTGGCGGCGTTCAATGCAAAGCGCGCGTTGAGCGCGGGCACGACGAGCTGCGGTCCCGCCATCGTCGCGATTTCGGGATCGACATTCTGCGTGCCGACTTTGAAGGCTGCGGGTTCGGGAACCAAATAGCCGATGTCGCGAAGGAACGCCTGATAGGCCGCAGCGTCATGCGCCTGTCCGGCGCGCGCTTCGTGCCAGGCGTCGATCTGCGCCTGCAAATCCTCGCGCTTCGCCAGCAGCGACGCGTTTTCGGGCGCGAACTTGCCGAGCAGGTCCGCGAAATCGCTCCAGAATTTGGCGGCGTCGAGCCCAGTCCCCGGCAGCGCGCGCTGCTCGATAAAGTCGGCCAGTCGCGAATCGACGGACAGGCCGGAGCGATCGAGAAATTCAGTCATGCAAGCACCCTCTGGTCGGCGCGGCTGCGCCAGTGGACCCGGGGAGGAAAGGGCCGTCGCCCTATGCCGCGATTGGTTTCGATTGGCAATGGGCGGTGTTTCGCGCATAGGTTTTCAGCCGCTGTGCGGACTTTCGGCACTTGCCCACCGGGCTCGCATGTGATTATGCTGCATTGCACAATAAAACCTTTCTCCCCCGGACGGCTCTGAAACCATGGACGATACACGACTGAAATTGATGGAAGCCATCGCCCGCAAGCGAAAGGTGACCGCGCATTACAATGGGCAAGTCCTGACGCTGGCGCCGCATCTTCTGTTCGAACGGCGCGGCGACCTGTTCATCAGCGCGCTGAACCTCAACAAGAGCTGGCGGTCCGACGAGGACCCGCGGCTCGGCCATTTCAAGCTCGACGGCCTCGCATCGATCGAGCTCAGCGAAGAAGAGTTCGATCCCCTGCCCGGCTTCGAACCCGCGCCGCCGCGCGAGGAAGACACGCCGCTACTCGCGGTCTGAAATCAGGCAACACCCACGGCGGGCGCGGGCGCCGGCGCCAGTTCACCAATCGCGACCCGGACCTGATTCCGCCCGCCCGCCTTGGCGCGGTACAGCGCGGCGTCGGCGCGGCGCGACAGATCGAACAGCGAATCGCCCGAGGTACGCTGCGCCACGCCGAAAGACGCCGTAAAGCCGCGGTCGACCCCGAGCACCGGCAATTGCGCCGCCGCAAAGGTCGTGCGCACGGTTTCGGCATAGAGGCGGCCGTCGGACAGCAGCGCGTCGGGAAGCAGGACGGCGAATTCCTCGCCCCCGATCCGGCCGACGATCGCATTGGCGGGCGCGGCATCGACCAGCATCGCCGCGAAATGCGCGATCACGCCGTCGCCCGCGGCGTGGCCGAAGCTGTCGTTGATCTTCTTGAAGTCGTCGAGGTCGGCCGCGACGAGCACCGCCATGTCCCCGCCGCGCAGCAGCGCCAGTTCGGCATGATGTTCGAAACCGCGCCGGTTGAGCACGCTCGAAAGCGGATCGGTTTCCGAGCGCGCGACCATTTCGGCGGTGGTGTCGCGCATGATCACGAGCAGCATGACGAGCGCGATTGCCATGAGCGTGACGACGCTCCCGCTTTGCGAGATCGCGGCATAGGTCGTCGCCATATAGCCCTGCGGCGCGCTCGCCGTCCCCACGATCGCCGCGATGAAGGGTTTGGCGACATAGATGCTCGCCGCGAGCACCTGAAGCGCGATCAGCAGCAGGTCGAGCGCCTGGCGCCGGCCCGAGCGCCAGATCACAAGCCCGAGCAAGACCTGCATCGCAAAATAGGGAATCTGGTAAAGCATCAGGCGCGCGATCGAGCCATAGGTCATGCTGAAGATCACCGGCACGGCGAGGATCGTGGCGACCCAGATCGCCGCCATCGCGCCCCACGGCGGCTGCGCCCGATAATGATGGGCGACACCGACCAGCGCAAAGCTGAGCGCGATCAGGAAGACTAGGAATATGCCGATGCCGACCGGGGTCGGATCGACCTGTCGCGTCAGCAGAAATTCGAGCGCGACATAGATGATGCCCATGCCATAGCCCGCCGCAAGCCACCGCGCACCGCGCGCGCCGCGGTTCGTCGCCGCGACCACGGCGAACGCAACGGCAAAAATGCCGGCGACGGACATATTGATGCCAAGCACAAAGGCGGCGGTCATCGGCTCACTCACTTATCGGTTCGGGCAGCGTAACGAGGCTGTTCCGAACTTTCGGTTAATGCGTTGCGATTCGGTGCAATTCGGCCGCCTCATAGCCGAGGGCGACGCGCGCGACAGTGACTTACCGCACAGCGAAGACGAAATCCGCGGCCGTCCCGCGAACATTGTCACGCGCCCCGTCCGTGCTATGCGGTCGTCCTCTTCTCTGGACAAGGAAATCGACCGTGCTGCGACGCGCCTTTGCATGCCTTACCCTGCTGGTCGTCGCCGCGTTTCCGCACAGTGCGCAAGCCGATGAAGGCAGGACGCGGGTCGCGATCCTCGGCGTCGATCACGCCGCGCAACTGGTGGCCGAAAAGGACCAGCCGGGGATGCTCGCGGCCTGGCTCGATCTGGCGAAGCCCGCCGCGGTCTGCATCGAGCGTCCGCCCGAACAGGCGTCGCGGCAGGATTTTTACGAATTCACATATGAGGTTCAGAGCATCATCCTGCCCTGGGCCGCGAAGCGCGGCACCGCGCTTTGTCCGATCGACTGGACCCCGCCGATGGACGATCAGCTGCTCGGCTTCGGGGTCGACCTCGACACGCCCCCGGAAGTGCGCAAGGCACAGGGGTTCCAGGGTTTCCTGACCTTCCCCGATCGCAAGGTCCTCGATTGGGACTTTTTTGCCGCCGAAGACCCGGCGACGCTCGCGCCGCTGCAAAAATGGGCGGCCGAACCCGCGCCGCGGGCCGATCGCGACCTGCCGCGCCGCCTCTATCTGTATCGTACCTTCATGCAGGCACAGCGCATCCGCGCGGCCGCGCAACGGTACAGGGGTGAGACGATGCTCGTCGTCGTCGGCTATTTCCACAAGCCCGACATCGAAGCGATCCTGAAAAACGATCCGGCCATCGAAATCGTCTCGCCCGCGAGCCTCGGCCGGCCGGCCGAAGACGCCGTGCTCGCCGCGACGACCGCGCAGCATCGGGGTGCGATCCTCGCGTTCAACCTGCTGGGGATGCAGGCGGCGACGGGCGTCGTGAACTGGGATTGGATCGGGCGCGTGCTTGCCGATTTCGCAGGCACGGCGCCGCCACCCGAAGCCAAGCTGTTCGAGACGCGTCTCGCCATGCTGACCGGCAAGATCGCACCCGCCGAAGCCGCCCGGCGCTATGCGGCGATCGCGAACGACAAAGAGGCGGGGAAGCTATTTAGTTGGGATGGCGTGAAGGACCGTGCGCGGATCGATTCCTTCTTCGACCCGTTCGGCAATCTCGACGTACGGCAGCGCGCACGCGTCGAACTCGCACGAACCCTGTTTGCACAGGGAAAAAACGCGCGCGCGGAGCAAAATCTGGATCAGCTCGCCGGCGAACTTTCACCGCGCAAGGCGCTGCAGCTTCGCGGCTACACGCCGTTGCTGAAGCCAGCCAAGCCGTCCTGACGCGCAACGTCGGGGGTCGCCAAACGACATTGCGCGCGTCTATAGCCGGGGCATGACGTCCGTCTCGACAACCGAACATAACGCGCTCGAACGCGCTGCCGATGCGCCGATGCTGGCGCAGGTCGAAAAATGGGCGGCGGTGAACAGCGGCACGGGCAATCTTCCGGGCCTGCAGACCGTCGCGGGCCTGCTCGCCGATGCGTTCGCGGGGCTGCCCGGCGAGGTCCGGCTGGTCGCCGCCGACCCCGTCGAAAGCGTCGACAGCGCCGGCACCGTCAACACCATCCAGCGCGGCGACCATCTGCATCTGCGCGTGCGGCCCGAGGCGCCGGTGCAACTGCTGCTGACCGGGCATATGGACACGGTGTTCGCCGCCGACCATCCGTTCCAGACGTTGAAGTGGCTGGAAGACGGCGTGCTTAACGGCCCCGGCACCGCCGACATGAAGGCCGGCATTTCGGTGATCCTCGCGGCGCTCACCGCGCTCGAGGCATCGCCGCTCGCGAGCCGCGTCGGCTATGACGTGATGATCAACAGCGACGAGGAAACGGGCAGCCAGGCATCGGCGCGGCTGATCGCCGAACTCGCGAAGGGCAAAACCGCGGCGCTGACCTATGAGCCCGCGCTGCCCGACGGCACGCTCGCGGGAGCGCGGCCGGGCAGCGGCAATTTCTCGGTGATCGTCCACGGCCGCGCCGCGCATGCCGGGCGCAATCCGCAGGACGGGCGCAATGCCTTGCTCGCCGCCGCCGACCTCGCGCTGCGGCTCGGCGCGCTCAAATCCGATACGCTGAAGGTTAATCCGGCGAAGATCGACGGCGGCGGGCCGAACAATATCGTGCCCGACAGCGCGATCCTGCGCGTCAATATGCGCCCGTCGACCCCCGATGCGATGGCCGCGGCCGAGGCGGCGATGCGCGATGCGATCGCGGCGGTGTCGCGCGAGCATGATGTGCATTGCCACGTCCACGGCGGCTTCAACCGGCCGCCGAAGCCGCTCGACGCCGCAGCGACGCGCCTGTTC
This sequence comes from Sphingomonadaceae bacterium 3R27C6, assembly GCA_005503215.1. GTDB lineage: Bacteria > Pseudomonadota > Alphaproteobacteria > Sphingomonadales > Sphingomonadaceae > Sphingopyxis. The sequence goes on from SCNS01000004.1 coordinate 270,184, forward strand.
GAACTGGTACGCGACTGCGGCGCCGCGCTTGGCCTGCCGATCGGCTGGAACGCGACCGGCGGCGTGTGCGACGGCAATAATATCGCGGCGTGCGGCGTGCCGGTGGTCGACACGATGGGCCCGCGCGGCGGCGCGATCCATTCGTCGGACGAATTTCTGATCGTCGACAGCCTCGCCGAGCGCGCGCAGCTGTCGGCACTCACCATGATAAGAATAGCGGAACGGGGGACTGTGTGAATTATGTGATCCGGGCGGCCAAGCCGGGCGACTTGCAAAGCATTTACGAGATGGCGAAGCTGACCGGTGGCGGCTTCACCAACCTGCCCCCCGACAAGAATGCGTTGCGTGCCAAGCTCGAGCGCACCGACGCCTCGTTCGCGAGCGACAAGGAATATCCGTCGGACGAGCTGTACCTGCTCGTGCTCGAAGACATGGACAGCGGCGAAGTGCGCGGCACCTGCCAGATTTTCGGGCAGGTCGGCCAGCGCTGGCCCTTTTATTCGTACCGCATCGGCACCGACAGCAAGCATAGCGAGCAGCTCGACCGCACCTTCCACGCGCAGGTGTTGATGCTGAGCAACGACCTCAATGGCGCGAGCGAGGTTGGCGGGCTGTTCCTGCACCCCGCGGCGCGCGCCGGCGGGCTCGGGCTGCTGCTCGCGCGTTCGCGCTATCTGTTCATCGCGCGGCACCGCGCGCGCTTCGGCGACCGCATCCTCGCCGAGCTGCGCGGGGTGATCGACGAGGCGGGCGGATCGCCCTTCTGGGACGGGGTCGCGGGCAAATTCTTTGGCATGAACTTCCAGGAAGCCGATCAGTTCAATGCTGTCCACGGCAACCAGTTCATCGCCGACCTGATGCCCAAGCACCCCGTCTATATCGCGATGCTGGGCGAGCATGCGCGCAGCGTGATCGGCGTGCCGCACCCGACCGGGCGCGCCGCGATGCGCATGCTCGAAAATGAGGGCTTCGCGTTCGAAAATTACGTCGACATCTTCGACGGCGGCCCGACGATGACCGCGCGCACCGATCAGGTCGCGAGCATCAAGGACGCGAAACATATCGAGATTTCGGCGATCGCCGAAACGGGAGAGGACGCGCTGGTCGCGACGGGGCAACTCGCCGATTTCCGCTGTTGTTTCGGCAAGATCGGCGACGGCGCGACGCTCGACAGCGAGGCTGCGAAGCTGCTGGGTGTCGGCAAGGGCAGCGGCATCAGCTGGATCGGACGATAAACCATGCTGATCGAAATCAATTTCGACGGGATCATCGGCCCGAGCCACAATTATGCGGGACTCAGCCGCGGCAACATCGCGTCGGCCAGCAATGCCGGCGACGTGTCGCAGCCGCGCGCCGCGGCGCTGCAGGGCATCGAGAAGATGCGCCACAACCTGACGCTCGGCCTGCCGCAGGGCTTCTTCGCCCCGCTCGACCGCCCCGACGCGCCGTGGCTCGCCACGCTCGGCACGACCCCCGAAGACGCCGAGGGGCATTTGCGCGCGCAAGCCTGGTCGGCGTCGTCGATGTGGGCGGCGAACGCCGCGACCGTCTCGCCCGCCCCCGACAGCGCCGACGGCAAATGCCATCTGACCGTCGCGAACCTCGTCACCATGCCGCACCGCAGCCACGAATGGCCGGGCACGCTGGCGCAGCTTCGCCTCGCCTTCGCCGATCCGGCCTTTACGGTGCATGCGCCGATCCCCGCCCCGTTCGGCGACGAGGGCGCGGCGAACCATATGCGGCTGTGCAGCGGGCACGACGGCTCAGGCGTCGAAATCTTCGTCTATGGCGTCGGCGGCGGCCGCTTCCCGGCGCGCCAGCATCTCGACGCGTCGAAGGCGATCGCACGCAATCACCGGCTCGATCCGGCGCGTACGCTGTTCATTCGCCAGTCGGACACCGCGATCCAGGGCGGCGCGTTCCACAACGACGTCGTCGCGGTCGCGAACGAGCATGTGCTCTTCACGCACGAGACCGCGTTCGAGGACCGCGACGCCGCGCACGCCGAGATCCGCGCCGCCTTCCCCGCGGTCGAAATCGTCGAGGTGCCCGCGAGCGCGGTGAGCCTGCCCGACGCGATCAAATCCTATCTTTTCAACGCGCAGCTCGTCAGCCTGCCCGACGGCGGCGGCATGGGGCTGGTGCTGCCGACCGAGGCGCAGGCCACCCCCGCGGTGTGGAACTGGCTGGAGGATATGATCGCGGGCAACGGCCCGATCCGCCGCCTGCTGCCCGTCAACGTCCGCCAGTCGATGGCGAACGGCGGCGGCCCGGCATGCCTGCGGCTGCGCGTCGTGGCCGATCCGGCGACGGTCGATCCGCGCTTTATCGCCGACGAAGCAAAGCTCGACCGGATTGCAGGCGTCGTGGCGAAGCACTGGCCCGAAGCGATCGCGCCCGGCGACCTCGCGTCGGCGGCGCTGGCGAGCGACGTGCGCAAGGCGCGCGCGGCACTGCTCGAAACGCTTGACCTCGGCGAGCTGGTTTGAAGATTCGCGAACTGATCGGCACCGCGGAGGTGCCGGGCGGCGACGAACTGCGGCTGTACCGGCGCGGCGACGATTTCATCATCGCGATCGATCGCAACGAATTGATGAGCAGCCGGATGAGCGGCTCCGAAGAAGCACTGGCGACGATGACCTGCGACCGGCTGCGCAGCCCGAAGGGGGCCAGCCTGCTAATCGGCGGCTATGGCATGGGATTCACGCTGCGCGCCGCACTGGCGACGCTCGGGCCCGATGCAAAGATTGCGGTGGCCGAACTGGTGCCGGGCATCATCGCGTGGGCGCGCGGACCGATGGCCGAGCTGGCGGCGGGCTGTCTCGACGATCCGCGGGTCGAGCTGATCCTCGGCGATGTGTCGAAGGCGATCGGCGCGGCGACGCGGCGCTATGATGCGATCCTGCTCGACGTCGACAATGGCCCCGACGGCCTGACGCGCGATGCCAACGAGGGACTTTATTCGGCGGCGGGTCTTGCCACGGCCAAGTCGGCGCTGCGCCCCGGTGGCATTCTGGCGATATGGTCGGCGGCGCCGGACGCCCGCTTCACCCGCCGGCTCACTGCGGCGGGCTTTCAGGTCGAAGAGATCGGCGTGCGCGCGCGCAGCAATGGCAAGGGACCGCGGCACGTCATCTGGTTTGCGCGAGCGAACTAGCGGCGACCAGACGTCGCGGGCCGGACCGATTCCGCGCTATTCTTAGATACAGAAACGGCTACACTCCACGCGGGGCGGGGCACGATATTGTCGAAGGAAAGCCGCGATGTCACCGACCGAGCAATCCGCGATCTGGCCCGAACTGCGCTGGGCCGACTGGCGCGATACCGCGATCACGCTGCAGCTGTGGACGCAGATCGTCGGCAAGATCCGCCTGTCGCTGACGCCGTGGCTCAACCATGGCTGGCAGGTGCCGCTCTATGTCAGCGCGCGCGGCCTCACCACATCGCCGATCCCGGTCGGGCACGAGCTGCTCGAGATCGAATTCGACTTCATCGTCCACCGGCTGATCTGCCGCACGAGCCAGGGGCAGGAACGCGAGCTCGTGCTCGAACCGCGCAGCGTCGCCGATTTCCACGACCGGCTGCTCGGACTGCTCGCCGACCTTGGCATCGCGACGCGCATCCATGGCGTGCCGAACGAGGTGCCCGACCCGATCCCGTTCGCGCGCGACGAGAACCACAAAAGCTATGACGCCGATGCCGCGCACCGTTTCTGGCGCGCGCTGATGCAGGTCGACCGCGTGTTCAAACTCTTCCGCAGCGGGTTTCTGGGCAAGGCGAGCCCGGTGCATTTCTTCTGGGGCAGCTTCGACCTCGCCGTCACGCGCTTTTCGGGCCGCGCGGCGCCGCCGCACCCCGGCGGTGTGCCCGGCCTGCCCGACCCGGTGACGCGCGAGGCCTATTCGCACGAGGTCAGCAGCGCGGGCTTCTGGCCGGGCGGCGACGCTTTTCCCGAACCCGCTTTCTATTCCTACGCCTATCCCGAACCGGCCGGGTTCCGGGACTATCCGGTGCCCGACGCGGCGCGCTTCGACACGGACATGGGCGAATATATCCTGCCCTATGATGCGGTGCGGACGGCGGCGTCACCCGATGCGCTGCTGCTCGACTTTCTCGAGCGCAGCTATGGCGCGGCGGCCGACGCCGCCAGCTGGGACCGCGCCGCGCTGGAGTGCCCGCTGGGCGCGCCGGCGCGCGTTCGCGAGACGAATTGAACCGCCTTTTCGCCGAACGGATGCCCTGACGGCTTGCCCCCATCTGTCGGATTAACTTACAGTTTACCATAAGCCCGGCGCGCCGAATCCCGCATTTGCGCCAGTGGCACGGCGCTTGCTTAGGCTATGGTGATGCTGAAAAAAATCGGACGCCTGTTCGTCATCAAGACGCGCTTCGAAGCGTGCCTCATCATCTATGCCCTCGCCGTCGGGGCGATGGCGCGCGGCGCCGCCTATCTGCACGAATATCCGGGGACCGGCGGCAAGCTGTTGCTGCTCGCGTGCACCGGCTCAGTGTTCCTTGCCGGGGCGAAGATTTTCGATTGCCTGCGTTACGAGCAAGCCGCGGAGGCCGCGCGGCAGGGCGAGTAGATCAGCGGTCTTTCGCCGGTCGTCCATATATGCGAAGGCACCGGCCATGAGCAGGATCAGCGGCCGGCCGGCCATCAGCAGCGAGCATGTATACGGCCTCAGCCTGCGCGTCGCGCGCTGGCGTGCGGGCACGCCCGGTACGCCCTTGCTGTTCCTCAATGGCATCGGTGCCGACCTGGTCGCCGCCGCGCCGCTGCTCGCGCAGATCCATGACCGCGAAGTGTGGACGCTCGACATGCCCGGCGTCGGCGGTTCGCCCGACGCGCTGCTGCCCTATGGCGCGCCGACGATCGCGGCGGTGGTGATGGAGATCGCCGACCGCCTTGGCCACAAGGCGATCGACGTCGCCGGGTTCAGCTGGGGCGGCGCGCTGGCACAGCAGATCGCGATCCAGTTTCCGGGGCGCGTGCGCCGTCTCGTGTTGATGGCGACGACGCCGGTCATGGGCGCGCCGGGGATCGGCTGGGCGGCGATGTTCGACGACGACATGCTGGCGAGCGGGCTCAAGATCCAGACCGCGACCCCGCTCGGCATCGCTTACCAGAGTGCCGCGATGGCGGGGTGGAGCAGCGTGGGTTTCCTGTCGAGGCTGAAAAAGCTTCCGGCGCTGGTGCTGATGGCCGAGCAGGATGGCGTGATGCCCGCCTGCTATGGCGAAATGCTCGCCGACCAGATCGATGGCGCGGTGCTGGAAATGGTGCCGGGATCGCACCTCTTCCCGTTCACCCACGCGGCGGCCATTTCGGCGCGGATCAGCGCGTTTCTGGATCAGCCGGCGCCGGCGGAACAAGCCGCCGCGTAAGGAAATCGGCGATCGCCTTCGCGGTCGCATCGGGCGCTTCCTCCATCGGCAGGTGGCCGATACCCGGCAGCATCACGACCTCGGACCCCGCGATGCGTTCGTTGAACGTCCTTGCCGCGCTCGGGTTGATAATCCGGTCCTTGTCGCCGAACAGAATCAGCGTCGGCGCCTCGATCTCGCCGACACGCGCCGCCATCGCGGGCTCGCGGTCCATCCGCGCGCGCAGCACCGTCGCTTCGCGATTGCCCGGAAAGCGCAGCAACTCCCAATAGCGGTCGATCATCGCGTCATCGACGATCTCCTGTTTCTCGAGCGACCCGCGCAGCGACTGTTCGACGAGCATCCGCGGCGTGACGCGCGTCGCCAGCCAGCGGCCGAAGGGATATTCGAGGACACGGAAACCGACGTTCGATTCGGGCCTTTTCTCGCCCGGCCGCAGCGGCATGCCCGCGGCGTCGATCAACAGCAGCGCATCGACGCGTGTTGGCTGCGCGAGCGCATAGCGCCAGCTGACCCAGCCGCCCATCGAATTGCCGCCGAGGATGAAATGATCGAGCCCGAGCTTCGCCGCGACAACGTCGATCGCATCCATCATGCCCTCGGCCGAATAATCGGTGTCGGGAGTCGCGCCGGTGAGCCCGTGTCCGGGCAGGTCAAGCGTAACGATCCGGTATGTGGAGCCGAGCCGCTTCACCAGCGGTTCCCACGTATGAAGGCTGGCATTGGCGCCATGGACGAGGATGATCGCGGGGCCGTCACGATTGCCCTGATCGCGATAGTGAATCCGCTGCCCCGCCGGCCCCGCGACGAATGCCGCGTCCGGCCCGCCATATTTGGCGATCATCGCGTCGCGGTCGGTGTCGGGCGTCAGGAGCAGGAGGAAACCGACGACGATCGCGAGCAACAACGCGAGCGGGATCAGCACCCGCTTGCGCCGGAAGAACGGACGCCGCGGCGGCGGCGGCGGATCGAAATCTATGTCGTCGGCAATCATCATGCCCCCCTCAAGGCTCGAGCCAACCCTAACGCGCAGGCGCGCGGGGTTCAATCTATCCTAAGGGTGGAGGGAACGGCGGAAGGTTTCGGGGAGGAACAGCAGCCCGACGATCAATGTGATCACCGCGACGATCACCGGATACCAGAGGCCGTAATAGATGTTGCCCGTCGCCGCGACCATCGCGAACGCCGTCGTCGGCAGGAAACCGCCGAACCAGCCGTTGCCGATATGATAGGGCAGCGACATCGCGGTGTAGCGGATGCGGCTGGGGAAGAGTTCGACGAGCAACGCCGCGATCGGGCCGTAGACCATCGTCACGAGCAGCACGAGGTAGAAGAGGATCGCGACGACGAGCGGCTTGTTGATCGCCGCCGGATCGGCCTTTGCCGGGTAGCCGGCGTCCGCCAGCGCGCGTTCGAGGTCCGAACGGAAGGTGGCGATCGCGCCGGCGCGATCCTCTTCGGCAAGGCGCCAGGGATCGGGCGCGGCGAGGACGCGCGAGCCGATGCGCACGCGCGCAGGCTCGCCCGTCATGCGTTCGCGCGTGAAAGACGTGTAGCTCGCACCCGCCTTTGCCAGCGTCGACTTGATGATGTCGCAGCCGCTGCCTTCGAACTTGTTGCCTCCGATCGGATCGAACTGGAACGAGCAGGACCCGGGATCGGCCGCCATGATCACGGCGGCGTTCTGCTGTGCCTTGGCCATCGCCGGATTGGCCGCGCTGGTGAGCATCTGGAACGCCGGGAAATAGGTGATCGCGGCGAGCGCGCAGCCCGCGAGGATGATCGGCTTGCGCCCGACCTTGTCACTGAGCCAGCCGAAGAAGATGAAGAAAGGTGTGCCCAGCGCGAGCGCGATGGCGATCAATATGTTCGCGGTCGCGCCGTCGACCTTCAGTGTCTTTTCGAGGAAGAAGAGCGCATAGAATTGCCCCGAGTACCAGACGACCGCCTGCCCCGCGACCGCGCCGAACAGCGCGACGAGCACCCATTTCAGGTTCTCCCAGCGCCCGAAGGCTTCGGTGAGCGGCGCTTTCGACGTCGTGCCCTCCTCCTTCATCTGCTTGAAGACCGGGCTTTCCTCGAGCTGGAGGCGAATCCACAGCGACACGCCGAGCAGGATCACCGAGATGAGGAAGGGGATGCGCCAGCCCCAATCGGCAAAAGCGGCCTCGCCCATCGCCGAGCGAATGACGATAACGACGCCGAGCGCCGCGAACAGGCCGAGCGTCGCGGTGGTCTGGATGAAGCTGGTGAACAGGCCGCGTTTGCCGTCGGGGGCATGTTCGGCGACGTAAGTGGCGGCGCCGCCATATTCGCCGCCGAGCGCGAGCCCCTGGACGAGGCGGAGCAGCACGAGCAGGATCGGCGCCGCGACGCCGATCGACGCATAGCTGGGGAGCACGCCGACGAGGAAGGTCGACGCGCCCATCAGTCCCATGGTGACGAGAAAGGTGTTCTTGCGCCCGACAAGGTCGCCGATGCGCCCGAACACGAGCGCGCCGAACGGCCTTACCGCAAAGCCCGCGGCGAAGGCGCCAAGCGCGAAGATGAAGCCAGTGGTTTCGTTGACGCCCGAGAAGAATTGCGCCGAGATGATCGTCGCGAGCAGGCCGTAGAGGTAGAAATCATACCATTCGAAGACCGTGCCGAGCGACGAGGCCAGGATGACCTTGCGTTCGCTCTGCCGGGTTTCGAGTGCCGTCGCGCCGTCACCGTTCGTCATCCGCTACCCCTTCGCCCATTATCTTGTGGGCGAAGGGTCTAGCGGACGGGTAGCGCGCGTCAACCGACGCGCTTGACCGCACCCTTGTGCGCGCCGACGCTCTTGTTGCGCGGGCGGAAACGGCGCTTGCGCTGGCCTTCCGCGCCTTCGCCGGCAGGAGCGCCGTCACGGCGCGGCCCGCGATCGCCGCGCGGCTTGTTGCCGTCACGGCCGCGCAGCGCATCTTCGCGCTGGCGCTGCGGGTTGCGGCCCTGGCTGCCCGTGTCGCGCGGCGGCTGTGCCGGCTTCGGCAGGTTGCGCACCAGCTCGTTGAAATTCTCGGGCAGCGGCATCGGTTCGGACTTGCTCCGCGTGACGCGCTCGATATCGCGCATGTACGGACGCTCATCGGGCGCGATGAAGCTGATCGCCTTGCCCTCTGCGCCGGCGCGCGCGGTGCGGCCGATGCGGTGAACATATTGTTCGGGCACGTTCGGGATCTCGAAGTTGATCACATGGCTGACGCCCGACACGTCGATGCCGCGTGCGGCGATGTCGGTCGCGACAAGCAGCTTGATGTCGCCCGAGCGGAACGCCTGCAGCGCATGGGTACGCTGCGACTGGCTCTTGTTGCCATGGATCGCCATCGCCTTGATGCCCGCGCCCGCGAGGTGGCGCACGACGCGGTCGGCGCCATGCTTGGTGCGGGTGAAGATCAGCGCGCGGTCGATATCTTCGCTGGCAATGACCGAGTGCAGCAGCGCCTGCTTTTCCTTCTGTTCGACGAAGGTCGAATATTGGCTGATCTTTTCGACCGTGGTCGCCGCCGGGGTGACCGACACGGTCACCGGATCCTCAAGGAACTGTTCGGCGAGGTGCGCGATTTCCTTCGGCATCGTCGCCGAGAAGAACAGGTTCTGGCGGCGCGAGGGCAGCAGCTTGGCGATGCGGCGCAGCGAGTGGATGAAGCCCATGTCCATCATCTGGTCGGCTTCGTCGAGGACGAAGATTTCGACGTCGTCGAGGCGGAGCGCGCGCTGGTCGATCAGGTCGAGCAGGCGGCCCGGGGTCGCGACGAGGATGTCGACACCGCTCGAAAGCTCGCGGATCTGCTTGTTGATCGGCACGCCGCCGAAAACGGTCGTGACGCTGAGCTTGGTGAAACGGCCATAGTCGCGGCAGCTCTGCGCGATCTGCGCAGCCAATTCGCGCGTCGGCGCGAGGACGAGCATGCGGCAGCTCCGCGGATTGGCGCGATGCGGATAGGTCAAAAGATGATGGATCGACGGCAGCGAGAAACCGGCGGTCTTGCCGGTGCCCGTCTGCGCGATGCCGCACAGGTCGCGGCCCTTCATCAGCGGCGGGATCGCCTGCGTCTGAATCGGGGTCGGGGTGGTGTAATCCTTGGCGGCAAGCGCGCGATTGATGTCGGCGTGCAGGCCAAAGTCGTTAAAAGTCGTCATAAAATACTCACATGGGGCGACGCGCAGGCGCATCCGTTCGGTTCGAACGGACGGCGCACGGCCGCGGGTTCGAAACGACCCGCGTGAAAGGGTGCCTCTGGGGACAAAGCGCTGGTCCGGCTCGTCCCGCGCCTGTTTCGGGCGGGAAAATCACGCTGCCGGTGGTTACGGCGGGTGATCCCGCCATGCTGCGCTGCACAACATATGGCATGGGTTGCGCAGTTTTGCAAGATAATTGCGCGCTTACCTATTCCATTCTCCCTGAGCTTGTCGAAGCGCGGTTCTTTCTTCATTGATTGACCGAGAAAAGAGCGGTGCTTCGACAAGCTCGGCACCAACGGATGAGGGGGAAACGCATTGGCCGAGAAGATCATCGTCATCGACGAGGGCACGACGTCGACGCGGACGATGCTTTTCGGCGCCGACGGCACCCCCCTCGGCAGCGCGCAGCGCGAGATCAGACAGCATTATCCCGGCCCCGGGCTGGTCGAACATGACGCCGCCGAAATCTGGGAGGCCACCCTCGCCTGCACGCGCGAAATGATCGCGCAGGCGGGCGGCGCCGACCATGTCGCCGCGATCGGGATCACCAACCAGCGCGAGACGGTGGTATTCTGGGACCGCACCACCGGCGAGCCGCTCGCGCGCGCGATCGTGTGGCAGGACCGTCGCTCGGCAGCCGATTGCGCGGCGCTGAAAGAAGCGGGCTATGAGCAGCAAGCGCAGGCGAAGAGCGGGCTGCTGCTCGATCCCTATTTTTCGGGAACCAAGATCGGCTGGGCGCTGAAACACTGGCCGCAGCTGAAGGAAGCCGGCGACCGGCTCGCGGTCGGGACGGTCGAATCCTATCTCGTCTATCGCCTGACCGGCGGCGTCCATGTCACCGACGCGAGCAACGCGTCGCGCACCTTGCTGATGGACATCAACGGCCAGGGCGGCTGGGATAGCGAGCTATGCGACCTGCTCGGCGTGCCGATGGGCCTGCTCCCCGAAATCACCGGCTGCACGACGCGCGTCGGCACGACCGATCCGGCGCTGTTCGGCGGCGCGATCGCGATCTGCGGGATGGCGGGAGACCAGCAGGCGGCAACGATCGGGCAGGCGTGCCTGTCGCCGGGACAGACCAAGGCGACCTTCGGCACCGGTGCCTTCATCCTCTCCGCCAGCGGCACGGTGCGCCCCGTGTCGAACCATCGCCTGCTCGCGACAATATTGGTGCAGGAGGGCGACGTGCGCTCCTATGCGCTCGAAGGATCGGTATTCGTCGCGGGCAGCCTGATCAAATGGCTGCGCGACGGGCTGGGCCTGCTCGCCAATGCGGGCGAGAGCGAAGGGCTCGCGCGCTCGGTGAGCGACAATGGCGGCGTCTATCTGGTCCCCGCCCTCACCGGGCTCGGCGCGCCGCACTGGCGTCCCGATGCGCTCGCGGCCATATCGGGACTGAACTTCGCGACGACGAAGGCGCATGTCGCGCGCGCGGCGCTGGAAGCGCAAGCCTATCAGGCGCACGACCTGAAATCGGCCTTCGCCGCCGACGGGGTCGACTGGGCCGAGGTGCGGATCGACGGCGGCATGGCGGCGAACGACTGGATGGCGCAGGACCTTGCCGACATGCTGGGCATCACCGTCGAGCGGCCCGATTTCGTCGAGAGCACCGCACTTGGCGCCGCGATGCTCGCCGCAACCGGCGCCGGCCTTTATCCGGACCTCGCGAGCGCAGCCAAGGCGATGCGCGGCACCGCGACGCGCTTCACGCCGGCGCTGGATGCCGGGAAACGCAAAACGCGCCTTGCCGGCTGGCAAAGCGCGCTTGCAAAGGTTCTGGGCTGACCCCCGCTTTCGCGGAGGTGGGCGCCATTAGCGCTTGAGGGTGAGACCACCGAAACGCTTGTTGAACTTGGCGACCTGACCCGCAGCGTCGAGCATGCGTCCGGTGCCGCCGGTCCAGGCCGGGTGCGCGGTGGGGTCGATTTCGAGCGTCATCGTGTCGCCCTCTTTGCCCCAGGTCGAGCGCGTCTGATACTCGGTGCCATCGGTCATCTTGACCGTGATCATGTGATAGTCGGGGTGAATGTCGTTTTTCATCTCAATTGCTCCTGTGCCGCTGGTTACCGACCAGCCGCGTGAGTCGTTGCGTCCCCGTCCGGGGCCGCGAAGCGGTGGCCCCTAACGGCGAAAGCCGGATTTTGCAAGTCTTGCTTAGTCGCTCGGCGGATCGGCGATCATCGCGGTGAACTGGCACTCGGTCGCCAACTGGCCGCCCAGCATCGCCTTGCCTTCGAACTTGCAGATATTCCGCTTCGCCTGAAGGATGGTGACGTGGAGGTCGAGCAGCACACCGGGTTCCACGGGCTTGCGGAACTTCACCCCGTCGATGCCCATGAAATAGACGAGCTTGCCCGAGCCGCCGAGGCCGAGCGATTCGACCGCCAAGATGCCGCCGGCCTGCGCCAGCGCCTCGACGATGAGGACGCCGGGCATGATCGGCCGGCCGGGGAAATGCCCCTGGAAAAAGGGCTCGTTCATCGTCACCGCCTTGACCGCGTGGATCGAGGTGTCCTTCACCATCGATTCCACCCGGTCGACGAGCAGCATCGGATAACGATGCGGCAGCAGCGTCAGGATCCGGCGGATATCCACCGGGCCCAAGGCGCCGTCCGGCTTTTCCCCGTCCGTCATCGATCTTAGCGGGTCGTCGGTGCGGTGCCGGTCGGAGCCGGGGTCGCCGGACGCGTACCCTGTGCGGCGCGTGCCTGGTCCATCAGCTGCTGGTTGCGCTGCTGGACAAGCTGGCCCGCCTGGTAACCGGCCGGAACCGCAGTCGACACGGTCGGCAGGATGCGGTTGAGTTCGGCAACCACCGCGTCGGTGATGTCGACATTGTTTTCGCGCGCGATCACCGCCTCGGGGTTGACGAGCAGGTCGACCTTTTTCGCGGTCATCGCGGCCTTGATCGCTTCGTTCATGCGAACGCTGATCTGGTCTTCGACATACGCGATCGCGAGGTCGACGGGCGCACCGATCTGACCGAGCTCGGCCTGCGCGGCCTGGCGCTTGTCCTGGACGGCCTTGGCGGCAGCCTGCAGCGACGCCTGGTTGACCGGCGTCTTCTTCGCTTCTTCGTTATATTTGGCGATCAGGACGTTGATTTCGGCCTGCAGCGTCTGGCCGCGCGACTGCTGCTGGTCGATCTGCGCCTTGTAGGTCGTTTCGATCTGCGTCGAAGCGGTCTGGAAGGCGTTCGAGCGGGCGGCGGCGACGCGGACGTCGGCAACGCCGACACCCTTTGCCTGGGCAATGGCCGGAGCCGACAGGAGGGGCGAAACCGACAGCGTGGCAATCGCCAGCGCCGAGGCGGCAAGGATTTTCTTCATCAGAATTGGGTTCCTACATTGAATGAGAAGCGTTTGGTATCATCGCCCTCTTCTTTGCGAAGGGCGTAAGCGAAGTCGATCCGGAAGGGACCGAAGGGAGAGTTCCAGTTCACCCCGGCACCGATCGACACGCGCGGCATCCACGTGTCGCCGAAGAAGCGTTCCTCGAACGGATCGAGGCGCGAGAAATCGGTCGGGCAGGTCGTATACTGGCCGGTGCCCGTCGGGACGCCGCCCGTCGGCGTCGTAAAGGTTTCCGTGGCGAACTGGGTGACACCCGTGGTCGCGTTCCGGCAAAGCGACTTGGTGAGACCGAAACCGGGCGCGTTGGGGTCGGTTTCCCTGAAATTGGCAAGCGTCGTGAGCTGCGGCCTGCGCACGCTGAACACCGACCCGACGTCGACGAAGATCGACGGGCGAAGCCCCATTTCCTTCGCGCCGGTGCCGAGCGGAATATCGAGTTCGATCCGGCCCTGATAATAGGCGCGGCCGCCAAGCGCGTCGTCGATCTGGCCGCGCTCACCGTTGGCGTCCGTGACGACAATGGGGTTCGCCGGATCGGTATTGTCGACCGAGTAGCGGATAACACGCGGGCCGACGCCGCGAATGTCGAAACCGCGCATCTGCGGTTCGCCAAGGAAGAAGCGGTCGGTCAGGCGCACCTTGTCGCTCGTCGGGGTCGGACGGCCACCGAACGGATAGATATAGCCGCCTTCGGCCGACAGGTTGAGGATGAAGCGGCTGCCGAGGTTGAAGTGCTTCGAGCCGTTCAAGCGCGTGCGGACATATTTGACGCTGCCGCCGAGGCCGGCGAAATCCTGGCTGAGCGACAGCGACTGGCCGCGCGTCGGACGGATGCGATTGTCGCGGTCGTCATAGGCGAGCGTATAGCCGAGCAGCGAGGTCGTGCGGTTGCCGATCGCGTCGCACAGGTAACGGCCGGCCACGAGCGGGTCGCACTCGCCGCCGAAATAATAGATTCCCTTGTCGAGCGTCACATCGTCGAAGTTGAGACTGTAGCGCGCGAAGAAGGACATGAATTCGGTCAACGGCACGCCGGCGTTGATCTGGACACCGGTCGTGACCTGCTGGAACGTCGTCCGGCGGTCGTTGTTGATGAAGTTGAACGAGTTCAGATCGCGGCGATAGATGCTGCCGCCGACCGAGATATTGCGGTCGAACAGATAGGGTTCGGTGAAACCGAGTTCGATCGACTTCGAATAGCTCGAATAGTTGACCGACGCCTGGAGCTGCTGGCCGAGGCCGCGGAAGTTGCGCTGGCGGATCGACGCCTGGAGCAGGAAATTCTCGATCGACGAGAAACCGGCCGACAGCGAGAGTTCGCCGGTCGGCTTTTCCTCGACGTTGGTTTCGAGGATGATGCGGTCGGGGGCGCTGCCTTCCTTGCGCTCGATTTCGAGATTTTCCTGGAAATAACCCAGGCTGTTGATGCGGTTTTCGGTGCGCTTGACGCCGAAGCTGTTGAACGCATCGCCTTCGTTCAGGCGGAATTCGCGGCGCACGACCTTGTCGTGGGTCAGCGTGTTACCGTTGACGTCGATGCGCTCGACGTAGGTACGCGGGCTTTCGGCGACGTTGAAGGTGATCGCCATCGTCCGCGTTTCGGGGTCGCGGCGGAATTCGGGGTTGATGTCGGCGAAGGCATAGCCGAACAGGCCCGCGGTTTCGCTCAGGCTTTCGACCGTGTCCTCGACCTGCTTGGCGTCATACCAGTCGCCGGTCTTCATCGGCAGCAGCTTCTTCAGCATTTCGGGCTGGAAGTCGCGGATTTCGCTCTTCACGTCGATGTCGCCGAACTTGTAGCGTTCGCCTTCCTCGACCACATAGGTGATGATGAAGTCCTGCTTGTTGCTCGTCAGCTCGGCCACCGCCGAAATCACGCGGAAATCGGCGTAACCGTTGGTCAGGTAGAAAAGGCGCAGCTTCTGCTGGTCATAGGCGAGGCGATCGGGGTCGTAGCTGGTGTTCGACGACAGGATCGTCATCAGGCTCGACTGCTTCGTCGCCATCTCGTCCTTGAGATCGCCGTCGCTGAACTTCTCGTTGCCGATGATGTTGATCTGGCGGACCTTCGATTTCGGCCCCTCGTTGATTTCGAAGACGACATCGACGCGGTTCTGGTCGAGCGACACCATCTTGGGCTCGACCGTCGCGGCGAAGCGGCCCTGGCGCTTGTAGAGTTCGATGATGCGCGCCACGTCGGCGCGGACTTTCGAGCGGGTGAAGATCTGACGCGGCGCGAGCTTGATCTCGGGGCGGATCTTGTCTTCCTTCAGGCGCTTGTTGCCCTCGAGGATGACGCGGTTGATCACCGGGTTTTCGGTAACCTGGATCGTCAGCGCACCGGCGTTGTCGGTGATCTGGAAATCCTTGAACAATTCGGTCGCGGCCAGATCCTTCAGCGCCTGATCGAGGATCGAGCGATCATATTGCTGGCCGACGCGCAGGCGCAGATACGACAGGATCGTCTGCGCCTCGAGCCGCTGATTGCCGACGACGGTGATCGACTTGACCGTCGTCGCGGCTGGAGCCGCTTCGGGAGCCGGAGCCGGGACGACTGGCGGCGCAACCTGTTGCGCCATCACCGGCGTCGCGAGCATCGTGCCGGCCAAAAGAAGTACCGACAGCTGCGTCCGCGCCGAGAATTTGTGTGAAGCCACGCTGTTCATCCCGAAAAAATAACTCAAAAGCGACAAACCCGCCTGACCGCGGGTTCGTGCGCCACTCCCTGCCCCAGACTCGCTAGCCAATCAAGCGGGCGATCCTGTCCCACACGCCAATTGAGCCCAAATCATTGAAAGTCACGACCAGCATAAGGGTCACGATTGCCGCAAAGCCGAATCGGAACGCCCATTCCTGCGCCTGCGGCGGCGCGGGGCGGCGCCGGATCGCTTCATAGGCGTAAAAGAGCAGATGGCCGCCATCGAGCATCGGCAATGGCAAGAGGTTGATGAACCCCAGATTGATGGAAATGAAGGCGACGAAGACGATCAGGGCGGCGACGCCCAAGGTCGCCTGTTCGCCCGACTGCTTCGCGATCTTGATCGGCCCGCCCATTTCCTTGACCGAGCGTTGCCCGGTTGCGAACTGGCCCAATATCTTGCCGGTCAGCTGGACGATGTTCCAGGTCTGGCCCGCGCTCGCCTTCACCGCTTCCAACGGGCCGACGCGCGCATATGTCAGCGCGCCCGACTGGATGCCGATGATCGCCACCTCGGCCTTGTTCCCGAAACCGTCGGTTTCGGTCGTGACCCGCGGGCGCAATGTGATAGCGAGCCGCTGCTCGCCGCGCGCGATATCGAGACTCGCGGGCCTGCCGAGATCATAGGCCACAATCTTCGGGATATCGCCGAAGCTGTCGACCGACTGTCCGTTGATACCGGTGATGCGGTCACCGATACGGAGCCCCGCCGCCTCGGCCGCGCTGCCTGCCTGCACGCCGCCGATTACCGGCGGAACCGTGGCAACGCCATAGGTCATGTTGAACGCGGCGAAAATCGCAATCGCGAACAAGAAGTTGGTCACCGGCCCTGCGAGGACGATGAGGGAGCGTTTCCACACCGGCTGCGCCGGAAATGTGTGCGATTTCTGGTCGGCTGGCAGCTGCTGCCATTCGGCGTCGGGCTGGCTCACCGCATCGCGGTCGCCCGCGAACTGGACATAGCCACCAAGCGGCAGCCAGCCGATCTTCCATTCGGTGCCGCGCTTGTCGGTCCAGCCGAGGACCTTGCGGCCGAAACCGATCGAGAAGGTATCGGCCTTCACGCCGCACCAGCGACCGACGATATAGTGGCCATATTCGTGCACGAAGACGAGCGGCCCCAAGACCGCGAGGAACGCGATCGGATAGAGCCAAAGCGGAATGTCAGGCATGTTCATATTGGTCCACAAAATGCTGGGCAGCCGCGCGGGATGCGGCATCGACGCTGAATATGTCCTGAAGCGACGCCGGCACCGCGGGCGCGTCGGCATCGATCACGCGGCGCACCGTATCGACGATCGCGGGGAAGGCAATGCGCCCCGCGAGGAAGGCGGCGACCGCCACTTCGTTCGCGGCGTTGAGCTGCGCGGGGCGCGCGCCGCCCTCGGCGATCGCGGCGCGGCAGAGCGCGGTCGCGGGGAAACGCACCTCGTCGGGCGCCTCGAAATCGAGCCGCGCGATGCTGGCGAGGTCGAGCGGGGCGCACGGGGTCGCCATGCGCTGCGGCCAGGCGAGCGCGCTGCTGATCGGGATGCGCATGTCGGGCGAGCCGAGCTGCGCCAGCGTCGAACAGTCGATATATTCGACGAGGCTGTGGATCACCGACTGCGGGTGGACGAGGATTTCGATGCGTTCGAGCCCGACGGGGAACAGGTGATGCGCCTCGATCAGCTCAAGGCCCTTGTTCATCATCGTCGCCGAATCGACGCTGATCTTGGCGCCCATCGACCAGTTCGGGTGCGCCACCGCCTGTTTGGGGGTCACGCGCGCCATGTCGTCGGCGCTCATCGTGCGGAACGGACCGCCGCTCGCGGTCAGGATGATGCGGCGCACCTGATCGATGCGCCCGCCCGCGAGACACTGGAAGATCGCATTATGCTCGCTGTCGACGGGCAGGATCGTCGCGCCCGACGTGCGCGCCACCGCGGTCATCAACTCGCCCGACGATACGAGCGCTTCCTTGTTGGCGAGCGCCACATCGTATCCGGCGGCAAGCGCCGCCATTGTCGGCGCGAGCCCCGCGGTGCCGACGATCGCCGCCATGACGAGGTCGGTGGGTCGCTGCGCGGCTTCGACGAGCGCCTCAGCGCCCGCCGCTACTTCGATCCCGGTGCCTGCCAGCGCCTCGGCGAGTTCGCCATAGCGCGCGTCGTCGGCGATCACCGCGATATCGGGACGAAACTCGCGGGCAAGCTTCGCCAGCTCCGCAACGTCGCTATTCGCGGTCAGCACGCTGACAGCCCAAGCCTCGCCGTCGCGCCGCACCAGATCGAGGGTCGATTGCCCGACCGATCCGGTGGCGCCGAACAGCGAGAGGCGGCGCTGCGTCATCTCAAACCGCCGCCCGCACGGCGACCTGGCCGGCAAAAGCGAGCGCGCCGAGCAGCAGCGCCACCGGCAGCACGCCGTCGACGCGGTCGAACAGGCCGCCGTGGCCGGGGATGAGCTTGCCCGAATCCTTGACCCCCGCGCGGCGCTTCATCCAGCTTTGCGCGAGGTCGCCAAGCTGCGCGAGCAGCCCCATGAACAGACCGATCCACAAAGGCACGCCGACGATGCCCGCGCGGTCGCCAATGGTGGCGCTGGCGATCAGCGCGGCGACCATACCGCCGATCAGGCCCGACCAGGTCTTCGACGGGCTGATTTTGGGTGCGAGGCGCGCGCCGCCAAAGGCGCGGCCGGCGAAATAGGCGCCGATGTCGGTCGCCCACACCATGCCGAAGACCCACAGCGCCGCGGTCATGCCGAGATGGTCGCGGATGAACCAGAGCCCCGCCATCGCGCCGAGAACGAGAATGGGGCCGAGGACATTGAGGCCCGTCTTGGCGCCGCCGCCGAGGGTCATTGCGCGAACCAGCGCGAACCATTCGACGAGGACAAGCGCCCCGCCGACGAGCAGCAGCAGACCGAAAGCGATACCGCCGAACCAGAGCGCGGTGCCCGCGATCGCGAACAGGACGATCGCCGACCCGATCCGCACCCAAAGGTCCGATTTGCCCGCTGCCGCCATGCCCTAAAGTCCCCCGTAACGGCGGTCGCGCCGCGCAAATTGGTCGAGCGCTGCCTTGAGATCGGCCGGTTTGAAATCGGGCCACAAGGTATCGGTGAAATAGAGTTCGGCATAGGCCGACTGCCAGAGCAGGAAATTCGACAGCCGCACCTCGCCCGAGGTGCGGATGAGCAGGTCGAGCGGAGGCATGTCGGCGGTGTCGAGATGCGCGGCGATCGCCTCCTCGGTGATCGCGCCCTCTGCGGCGGCGGCGGTCGCGGCGCGGACCAGCTCGTCCTGCGCGCCATAGTTGAGCGCGACCGCGAGCGTCGTGCGCTTGTTGCCTGCGGTGCGTTCGAGCGCATTTTCGATCAGTTTGACGACATCGGGCGCGAGCGCGCGCCAGTTGCCGATCACCTTCAGCTTCACGTCGTTCGCGGCGAATTCGTCGAGGTCCGACAGGATGAAGCGCTTCATTAGCCCCATCAGGTCGCTGACCTCTTCCTCGGGGCGCTTCCAGTTCTCCGACGAAAAGGCGTAGAGCGTCATCGCCTCGATGCCGAGGTCGCCCGCGGCGCGCACGATCGTGCGCACCGCCTCGACCCCCGCCTTGTGACCGGCGACGCGGGGCAGCAGGCGCTTCTTGGCCCAGCGGCCATTGCCGTCCATGATGATGGCGACATGGCGCGCGCCGTGATCCGAAACAGTCACCTAAAAAACCTCAAAATCCGTTCGCATCGAGCGAAGTCGAGATGCCCCTCGACCTTGCTCCAGTCCGATGGGTGTCTCGACTTCGCTCGACACGAGCGGAAGAGAGAATGGTGCCCGAAAGCACTAGCCCAGGATTTCCTTTTCCTTGGCGGCCGCGGCGGCGTCGAGTTCGGCGATCGTCGCGTCGGTCAGCTTCTGCACCTCGGTCTCGTGGCGCTTGCGCTCGTCCTCGCTGATTTCCTTCTTATTCTCGTCGGCCTTCAGATTGTCCATGCCGTCGCGGCGGACGTTGCGCACCGCGATGCGTGCCTTTTCAGCGTACTGGCCGGCGAGCTTCGACAGCTCCTTGCGGCGCTCCTGCGTCATTTCGGGGATCGGCAGCCGCAGCATCTGGCCGTCGACGATCGGGTTGAGACCGAGGCCCGCCGAGCGGATCGCCTTGTCGACCGGACCGACATTCGACTTGTCCCACACCTGCACCGACAGCATGCGCGGTTCGGGCGCGCTGACCGAGGCGACCTGGTTCAGCGGCATGTGGCTGCCATAGACCTCGACCGTCACCGGATCGAGCAGCGCGGTGTGCGCGCGGCCGGTGCGCAGGCCCGAAAGGTCGCTCTTCAGCGCTTCGACCGCGCCGTGCATGCGGCGTTCGAGGTCGGCCTTGTCATATTTCGCCATCGTCTTTTCCTCTTCTATTCTTGTCAGGCGGCGTCGCCGGGCATGTCTTCAGCCGGTATTGCCGGGCTTCATATCGCTAGTCGGCATCGCCGACGATGGTGGAAACACCCTCGCCCGCCAGCACGCGCGCGAGATTGCCCGGCTCGCGGATATTGAACACGACGATCGGGATATGGTTGTCGCGGCACAGCGCGACCGCGCTCGCGTCCATCACCTTCAGATTGTCGGCGAGCACGCGGTCATAGCTGAGCGTGTCATAGCGAACCGCGGTCGGGTCCTTCTTCGGATCGGCGTTATAGACGCCGTCGACGCTGGTGCCCTTGAGCAGCGCGTCGCATTTCATTTCGGCGGCGCGGAGCGCGGCACCGCTGTCGGTGGTGAAATAGGGCGCGCCGACGCCGGCGGCGAAGATCACGACGCGGCCTTTTTCCATATGGCGCTCGGCGCGGCGGCGGATCACGGGCTCGCACACCTTGTCCATCTCGATCGCCGACTGGACGCGCGTTTCGACGCCAAGCTGTTCGAGCGCATTCTGCATCGCCAGCGCGTTCATCACGGTGGCGAGCATGCCCATATAGTCGGCCTGTGCGCGGTCCATGCCCTTGGCGGCGCCCGCCATGCCGCGAAAGATATTGCCGCCGCCGATGACGAGGCAGATTTCAAGGCCGCGGCCTTTGGCTTCCTTGACCTCGGCCGCCATGCTCGCGACGGTTTCGGGGTCGATGCCGAACGGGCTGGAGCCCATCAGCGCCTCGCCCGACAGTTTCAGCAGAATACGTTTCATGCCGGGCAGAGCCATGATCGGGGGAACCTTATGTAATCGATGAATAAGCGAATGGCGCGCACCCTAGAGCGGGCACGCGCCATTGCCAAGCGGACTACCGCGATGAACGCGGCAATCCGAATCTTCTTTTTTAGACGCCGGCGACCGCCGCGACTTCCGCCGCGAAATCGCTTTCTTCCTTCTCGATGCCTTCACCGAGCTGGAAGCGGACGAAGCCCTTGAGCGTCACGTCCGCGCCGACATCCTTGCCGGCTGCGGCGACGACTTCGGCGACCGGGGTCTTGCCGTCCATCACGAACAGCTGCGACAGCAGCGCGTTTTCCTTGCGGAACTTCGCGATCGAACCGTCGACCATCTTTGCGACGATATCGGCGGGCTTGCCCGACTGGGCGGCCTTTTCTTCGGCGATCGCGCGTTCGCGGGCGACCAGGTCGGCGTCGAGATCGTCGCCGTTCAGCGCCAGCGGGTTCGCGGCGGCGACGTGCATCGCGAGCTGCTTGCCCAGCGGTTCAAGAACGTCGGCACCGGCGGTCGATTCGAGCGCGACGAGCACGCCGATCTTGCCCATGCCGGGTGCAGCGGCGTTATGGACATAGCCCGTGACGACGCCCGAGTTCACCGAGACGATGACGCTGCGGCGCAGCGACTGGTTTTCACCGATCGTCGCGATATTGCTGGTCAGCTTCTCGGCGACGGTTTCACCGCCCGGATAAGCGGCAGCGGCGAGCGCTTCGATGTCCGAGATATTGCCGGCAAGCGCGACCTGCGTCACGTCGCGGACGAATTCCTGGAACTGCTCATTCTTGCCGACGAAGTCGGTTTCGCTGTTCACTTCGACCATCGCGCCGCGCGTGCCGTCGGTGGCGACGCCAACGAGGCCTTCGGCGGCAACGCGGCCAGCCTTCTTGGCGGCGGCGGCGAGGCCCTTTGTGCGCAGCCAGTCGATCGACGCTTCGATGTCACCGTTGTTTTCGGCGAGCGCCTTTTTGCAGTCCATCATGCCTGCGCCCGTGCGGTCGCGCAGTTCCTTGACGAGAGCGGCCGTAATTTCAGCCATGGAAAAATCCTTTCAATAAGGGCGAGCCCATCTGGCCCGCGGGACGCCCGCGCGCATGGCGGGGCGATAAGTCAAAGGGATGACAGGGACGGCGTGGGCCTTGCCGCGCCGTCCCGTCATGCCCGAGAGCGACTAGGCGTCGCTCTGACGTTCGGTTTCGGCGGCAGCTTCGGCCGGGACCTGTTCGTCTTCAGTCACCGGAGCGGCAACGTCTTCAGCAACCGGAGCGGCCGCTTCTTCGGCCAGCACGGCTTCGGCGGCGGGCTCGACAGCGGCGCCGAGATCTTCGCCGCGGTTCGCGCGGGCCTGCTGGCCGCCACGGGTCGCCGCCTGAGCAACCGCATCGCAATAGAGGCGGATGGCGCGCGCGGCGTCATCGTTCGCCGGAACCGGGAATGCGATGCCGTCGGGCGAGACGTTCGAATCGAGGATCGCGACGACGGGAATGCCAAGAACGTTGGCTTCCTTGATCGCCAGCTCTTCCTTGTTCGCGTCGATCACGAACATCACGTCGGGAATGCCGCCCATGTCGCGGATGCCGCCAAGCGACATTTCGAGCTTGTCGCGCTCGCGCGTCTTGTTGAGCACTTCCTTCTTGGTGAGGCCCGAGGTGTCGCCCGAGAGCTGCTCTTCGAGCGTCTTGAGACGCTTGATCGAACCCGAGATCGTCTTCCAGTTGGTGAGCATGCCGCCCAGCCAGCGGTGGTTGACGAAGTGCTGACCCGAAGCGCGCGCGGCGTCGGCGATCGGACCCTGCGCCTGGCGCTTGGTGCCGACGAACAGGACCTTGCCACCGGCGGCCGACGAGGACGCGATGAAGTCGAGCGCGCGCGCGAAGAGCGGCACGGTCTGCGACAGGTCGAGAATGTGGATGCCGTTGCGCGCGCCGAAGATATACGGCTTCATGCGCGGGTTCCAACGGTGGGTCTGGTGGCCGAAGTGGGCGCCAGCTTCGATAAGATTCTGCATCGTGACGACAGGTGCCGCCATAGTCTTTCTCCTTCCGGTTGGTCCTCTGGAAAGCAAGAACCGAAGGCCCGCAAGCGGACGATCCGGCACCGGTTTATGTGCGCCTTCCATGTGGAATGGGCGGGCCGTTAGCCGCCTTGGCCGCCAAAAGCAAGGGGTGGACGTGGCTTTTCGCGTTCAATGGAGGCCCAATGGAGGATGGGCCCCAGACTCAACTCGGCGACAAAGCGACTCCGTTCGTCGCAAAAGTGTTGAGAACAAAACGGGAACATGGAACGAAAAGTTCAACGAAACCGTCGCTGGTCAACAAAAGGTTTCGCACACAGAAGCCGAAAGGACAAGATCATGGTTCAGGTCGCTGCCGCTCTCCTCTTCGCCCTCGCCGCCGGGCTCGGCGTCACGGTGATCCTGGCCATGCTCAAGAATAACGAGAATGCGATTCTCTCGGCGCTGCTCGGCGAAGGCGCCTTCCCGGCCGAAACCGCCCCGCAGTCGGGTCCGCTTCCGCAGAAGATGACGCTGCGCCGTTCGCCGGCGCGCCGCGATGCCCCGCGTCCGATCCGCGCCGCAGCACGCATGCAGCCGGCGCTCAGCCGCGCCGCTTGACCTTCGCGTAGCTCGCAAGCCCGAAGGGCAGCATCGCCAAATAGAGTGCGCACACGGCTAGCAAAGTCTGCCACGGCGCGGTGACGAGAGCGGCGCCGAGCAGGCCGACGCCGGCCAGCGCGAACAGGCGCCACGACCGGCGAAGCCGGATCGACGACCAGCTATAGGTCGGGATCGCCGAGATCATCAGCATCGCGATGGCGAGCGCCCACGGCATCACGACATACCATTCGCGGAACAGGTAGTTTCCGGTCACCAGCCATAGATAGACGGGAACGAACGACAGCCCGGCCCCCGCAGGCGCCGGAATGCCGGTCATGAAGCCCGCCGACTTGTGCGGCTGGAATTCGGCATCGAGGCGTGAATTGAAGCGCGCGAGCCGCAGCGCGCAGCACACCGCGAGCGCAAGCGCCGCGGTCCAGCCGAATTTGGGAGCGTCAGCGAGCGACCAGAGGAACAGGATCATCGCCGGCGCGACCCCGAACGCGATCACGTCGGACAGCGAATCGAGTTCGGCGCCGAACTTGCTCTGCGCGCGCAAGAGCCGCGCGATACGCCCATCCATCCCGTCGAGCACCCCCGCGACGATGATCATCGTCACCGCCGCGGCCCATTCGCCGCCGATCGCGAAGCGGACGCCGGTCAGTCCTGAACAGAGCGCAAGGATGGTGATCGCATTGGGCGCAAAGGCGCGCAGGCTGACCCCGGCGATGCGGCGACCCGCGGCATCGGGGATGACCTGCTCGTCCTCGGTCATATTATTGACCGATCCCGTCGATCGTCTCGGCGGTGCCAATCCGTGCGACGACCGTCTCGCCGGCGAGCGTGCGCTGCCCGAGCAGCACCTGCGGCGTCGTGCCCGCAGGCAGATAGACATCGACGCGGCTGCCGAAGCGGATGAGGCCGACGCGCTGGCCGGTGGTGAGTTCATTGCCCATCGTCACGAAGGGCATGATGCGGCGCGCAACAAGCCCGGCGATCTGAGTGAAGCCGACGCGCACGCCATCGGCGCGCTCGACGACGAAATGCTGGCGCTCATTCTCCTCGCTCGCCTTGTCGAGGTCGGCATTCACGAATTTGCCCGGAATATACACCAGCTTGCGCAGCGTTCCGGCGACGGGCGTGCGGTTGATGTGGACGTCGAAGACGCTCATGAAAATCGACACGCGCAGCATCGGCGCGGCGCCCAGCCCGTCGGGGCCGGAGATTTCGGGCGGCGGCGGGACTTCGGCGATCTGGGTGATCAGCCCGTCGGCGGGCGCGATGATGACATCGCTCCCCGCCGGGGTGACGCGGACCGGGTCGCGAAAGAAGGCACCGACCCACAAGGTCACGCCCAGCATCAGCCAGCCGACGATTTCCCAGCCGAGCAGCCAGAAACAGAGGGTCACGATACCGGCGATCAAAAGGAACTTGCGGCCTTCGGGATGGATCGACGGCCAGTGCCATTTGATGCCGCCGCCGGGGCGGTTCGAGGATATGATATTGGACATGGCCGTTCTTCTAGGGGGCAGCTTCTATACTGACAATGGATAAGCTGACCCGCCAGTTCCACCGGCAGTTGATCAATCGTCCCGCTTTGCCTAAGGCGCTCGCAACTCCGACTCCCCAAGGAAAAAGGCTGAACGCATGGGCAAGATCAAGGTAGCCAACCCGGTCGTCGAACTCGACGGCGACGAAATGACCCGGATCATCTGGCAGTGGATCCGCGAGCGGCTGATCCTCCCCTATCTCGACATCGACCTTCATTATTACGACCTCGGCATCGAGAAGCGCGACGAGACCGACGACAAGATCACCGTCGAGGCCGCGAACGCGATCAAGAAATATGGCGTCGGCGTAAAGTGCGCGACGATCACCCCCGACGAAGCGCGCGTCGAGGAATTCGGCCTGAAAAAGATGTGGAAGTCGCCGAACGGCACGATCCGCAATATCCTGGGCGGCGTTGTCTTCCGCGAACCGATCGTGATGAAGAACGTCCCCCGCCTCGTTCCCGGCTGGACCGACCCGATCGTCGTCGGCCGTCACGCGTTCGGCGACCAGTATAAGGCGACCGATTTCCGCGTCCCCGGCCCCGGCAAGCTGCGCCTGGTGTTCGAAGGCGAGGACGGCACGCTGATCGACGAGGAAGTGTTCCAGTTCCCGTCGTCGGGCGTCGCGATGGGCATGTACAATCTCGACGATTCGATCCGCGACTTCGCACGCGCCAGCCTGAACTATGGCCTTGCACGTCAGTGGCCCGTGTATCTGTCGACCAAGAACACGATCCTGAAAGCCTATGACGGCCGCTTCAAGGACCTGTTCGAGGAAGTGTTCAACGCCGAATTCAAGGCGAAGTTCGACGAGATCGGCATCGTGTACGAACATCGCCTGATCGACGACATGGTCGCATCGGCGCTCAAGTGGAGCGGCAAGTTCGTCTGGGCCTGCAAGAATTACGACGGCGACGTCCAGTCGGACACCGTCGCGCAGGGCTTCGGTTCGCTCGGCCTGATGACCAGCGTGCTGATGACCCCCGACGGCCAGACGGTCGAATCCGAAGCCGCGCACGGCACCGTCACGCGCCACTACCGCATGCACCAGCAGGGCAAGGCGACCTCGACCAACCCGATCGCGTCGATCTTCGCCTGGACCGGCGGGCTCAAGCACCGCGGCAAGCTCGACGGCAATGCCGAGCTGATCAAGTTCGCCGACGACCTGGAAAAGGTCTGCGTCGCGACGGTCGAGAGCGGCAAGATGACCAAGGATCTGGCGCTGCTGATCGGTCCCGACCAGAATTGGCTGACCACCGAAGGTTTCTTCGAGGCGATCGTCGAAAATCTCGAAGCCAAGATGGGCGCATAACAACCAAAAAGGTTGGGATAGTCCTCTAGCCAATCGGGGCCGGCCTGCATAAGGTCGGCCCTTATGGTATCGGAAACAGAAACCTCCGCCATCGGCAACGCGCTGGTGGTCCTCGGCGCCGCGGGCATCGTCATCCCGGCGTTCGCGCGCTTCCGCCTGCCACCCGTGATCGGCTTCATCCTCGTCGGCCTGCTCGTCGGGCCGTCGGGGCTCGGCGCGCTCGCGGCCGATTACCCGTGGCTGAAACATGTCACGATCGGATCGACCGAAGATATCGCGCTTTTCGGCGAGCTCGGCATCATCCTCCTGCTCTTCTCGATCGGGCTTGAGCTATCATTCCGCCGCCTGTGGCAACTCCGCAAGCTCGTGTTCGGGATCGGCGCCGCCGAGCTGCTGCTAGCAGGGGCGATCCTCGGAACCGCGTTGCTCTTCGCCGGAAATCTTTCGACCGCCGCCGCCTACGGCCTCGGCATCGCGCTGGCGTTGTCATCGACGGCACTGGTGCTGCCGATAGCGGGCACCAAATCCGCGGTCGGCCGCGCATCCTTTTCGATGCTGTTGTTCGAGGATCTCGCGCTCGTCCCGATCATCTTCATCCTCGCCGCGCTATCGCCCGCGGCATCAGGCGACAGCGCAGAACTATTGCTGACGACCTTGTGGCAAGGCGCGGTGGTCGTCGCCGCGCTCGCGATCGGCGGCTGGTTCCTGCTGCCAAAGATCTTCGCGCAAGCCGCGCGCGCGAAGGATCCCGAGCTATTCCTTGCCGCGAGCCTGCTCGTCGTCATCGTCGCCGCGCTCGCGACCGCCGCGGTCGGGCTGTCACCGATCGTCGGGGCGCTGCTCGCGGGGCTGATGATTGCCGAAACCGAATATCATAACGAGGTCGAGGCGATCACCGCGCCGTTCAAGGGGCTCGCGCTCGGGGTGTTCCTGATCAGCGTCGGCATGGGGCTCAACCTCAAGACGATCGCCGAACAATGGCCAGCGCTTGCCGTCGCGGTCGTCGGTGTCGTGCTTGTCAAAGCGTTCGTCACCGCCGCGCTTCTGCGCTTTTCGGGCGCGGCGCGGCGCGGCACGGCTGCCGAGGTCGGGCTGCTGATGGCGAGCCCGTCGGAAACCACCCTGATCGTGCTGACGACCGCCTTGCAGGCGCAGCTCATCAGCCGGAGCACTGCCGAATTCTGGCAGCTCGTCACCGCGATCGGGCTGACGATCACGCCGTTGCTCGCGCGTATCGGTCACGATATCGCGCGGCGGATCGAGATGCGCACGGGCGACGCGCAAGGTGACGAAACGCCTGAAGGCCGCACCGTCGTCGTCGGCTTCGGTCGCGTCGGGCACACCGTCGCCGAACTGCTGCGCGAGCATGATCGTCCCTATGTGGCGGTCGACGCCGACATCGATACGGTCGCCGCGGCGCGGCGCGATGGATTCAGCGTTCGCTTCGCCGACGTCGCGCGGCCGGGCAGCCTCGACAAGCTGGGCATCGAAAATGCGCTGGCGATCGTACTGACGATGGACGATCCGGTGCAGCAACTGCGCATGACGCGCCAGCTTCGCCAGAAATATCCCGACCTGCCGATCATCAGCCGCGCGCGCGATGCCGACCATGCCGCCGCACTGTATCAGGCGGGGGCGAGCGACGCGGTGCCCGAGACGCTGGAAAGCTCGCTGCAACTCGCCGAAGCGGTGCTTATCGACCTCGGCGTCGCGATGGGGCCGGTGATCGCGTCGATCCACGACGTGCGCGCCAAGATGCGGCACGACATCATGGCCAAGGGCCAGCTGGAACGCGAGCCGCGCATCCGCAAGACCCGCCGCCCCATCGAGAGCAGCAAAAAGGCTTAGGGTCGGGACCCTAACGCCCGCCCGCCGCGGGTGCCGGGACCGGCGCCGCACCCAGCGCCGACGCATCGGCCAGCGTCATCCCCTTGGGCAGGATCGCCAGCGACCATTGCCGCGCGGGTGTCAGATATTGCCGTGCCAGCCGCTGGATATCGGCGGCGGTGACCGCCGAAATATCGTCCTGGATCGACAGCGCGGCCGCGGTGACGCGCGGGTCGCGCGTCGCGCCTTCGAGCAGGAACATCCAATAGACGTTGCCCGTCGAGGCGCGCGCGACCTGTTCGCGGATCGGCCCGGCGTTGCGCGCCAGTTCGTCGGCGGTGATCGGCTTTGCGACGAGGTCGGCGGCGATGTCGCGGGCGATGCCGTAAAAGCGGTCGAGATCCTTCGGTGCGAGCAGGCTGCCGACGAGCAGATAGCCGCCGGTGTCGAAGCCCGTTGGCCAGTGGCTGTCGACCACGGGGCCATAGCTTGCGCCCTGCTCGGCGCGCAGGCGGTCGAACAGGCGGTCGTTGAAGATCGCCGCCAGCACTTCGAGCCCGCGCGCATCGCGCGGGCTGGCAAGACCGCCGCCGGTCGGCCAGGCGGTCATCGCCGCCGCCTGCCCCTGCTCGCCACGATGATAGGCGATCTCGGGCACGGTGACATGTTTCGCGAAGTCAACGCGCTGGCCGGCGGGCGGCGCGAGGGTCTGACGCGGCGGCAGCGCGCCGAGCGTCTCGGCGAGGATCTTCTTGTAATCGACCGTTTCGAGGTCGCCGAAAATCTGCACCTCGATCGGCCCGCTGGCGAGACGCGGTTCCCAGAAAGCGCGGAAGGCGGCGGGGGTCAGCGCTTCGATCTGCGCCTTGTCGGGCGCGGCCCAGCGCGCATCATTGTTGGTCAACCAGCCGCGCAAATTGCGGTCGAGCACCGCGTTGGGCGTCGCGTCGTTGAGGTCATATCCGGTGAGAAAACCGATGCGCAACCGTTCGACCGGCGCGGCATCCCAGCGCGGCTGCGCGAGCTTGCCCGCGATCAACCGCATCTGGTCGGCGAGGTCGGCCGGCCGGCTTTCGGCCGACAGTTCGAACGCATCGTCGTCGATCGCGAAATTCATCTGGATCTGCCGGCCGTTGGTCAGCTGGTCGATCTCGTTCTGGCCCCACGGGCCGATCCCGCTTGCGACCAGCGCGTAATCGCCGGTCCAGAGCAGGTTCGGCGCGTCGGCGGCGACGCTGCGGTTGCCGGTGCCGAAGCGCACGTTGACGCGCACCTTGCCCGGCTCGACCTTGTTGTTCGACACCAGCGCGGTCACGCCATTGGCGAATTCGAGCCGCTCGGCGCGCAGCCCGAGAAGGCTGCTGGCCGCTGTGATCGTTCCCGGCTGGCCGATGGCCGGCAGCTGCTTGAAATCGGCCTTCACCGTCGCCAGCCGGTCGTCGCGCGCGGTCACCGGGGTCTTGAGCGCGGCAAGCACCGCGGCATCGCCGCCCGCCGCCGTCGGCGTGGTCAGCACGACGCGGGTTACCGGCGCGGCAAAGATCGCCTTGCTGATCTCGAGCATCACCTTCGGCGTCGCCGAGGCGCGGATCGCCTTGAACATATCGACCTGCCCCTGTGGGCTGGTCACCGTTTCGTTGATGTCGACCGCGCGCACCATGTCGTCGGCGAGCCGCGCGCCGGGCTCGTTGCGCGCATTTTCCAGTTCCTTGACCAGGAACGCCTGAATCTCGTTCGCCTCGCGGTCGATGTCGGCCTGCGACGGCGGGTTTTTCGCCGCGTCGGCGATCACGCCGCGCACGTCGGCGAGCGCGGCTTTCCAGTCGCTCAGGGGAACGATCGACGCCATCGTCACGTCGACGCTGCGGCTGACATATTGCTGCTCGACCGTCGCGACCAGATAGCTGCCGCCGCTGCGCGCGCGGTTCTCCAGTCGCCGGTTGACCAGCGCCTGCGCGATGAATTCGAGATAGAGCCGCCGCGTATTCTCGACCGTGTCGATGCGCTTCTTCCACGGGCGCACCATCGCGAGCGTCAATGCGAGCGGCTGGTTCGCCTCGACGATTTCGCGCGCCTCAGGTTTCTTTGGGTCGGGTTTGCCGAAATCGGGATTGGCGGGGTTCGGGCCCTCGGCCTTCCAGTCGCCATAATATTTCGCGACCAGCCCGGCGAGCACCGCGGGATCGGCATCGCCGACGATGACCACGACCGCACGGTCGGGGCGATACCAGCGATTGTGGAAGGCGGCGACCGAGGTCGCGCTCGCCTTGCCCAGCGACGCGGTGGTGCCGATCGGCGAGCGGTCGCCGAGCAATTGCCCTGCGAACAGATGCGCGTTGGTCGCGTCAGCAATCCGTTTTTGCGGGCCGTCGGCTTCGCGGAGTTCGGACATCACGACGCCGCGCTCGGCGGCGACCGCGAGTTCGGAGATGCGCGGTTCGCGCACCATGCCCGACAGCAATTTCATGCTTTCGTCGAGATTGGCGGGCGTGACGCTCGGCAGGTCGAGCTGGTAAACCGTCTGCGTCGGGGTCGTCTGGGCGTTCGAATCGCTGCCGAAGGTGACGCCGAACCGCTGCCAGATGCGCTTGGCTTCGCCGTCGGGAATATGCTCCGATCCACGGAAGGTCAGATGCTCGAGCAAATGGGCGTAACCGCGCTCCTGTTCGGTTTCGAACATCGAGCCGACGTCCATGCGGACTCGGATCGACACCTGCCCCGGGGGCACGCCATTGTTGCGGACCGCATAGCGAACACCATTGGGAAGCACGCCGAATTGCCACGCCGTATCGCGCGGAATGTCGCTGCCGACATAAAGCCAGTCGCCGCTCTTCGCCGGGGCACCGGCGGTTTTCGTCGCCGTCCCTTGCGCGCTGACGGACGGCCCCGCCAGCAGTAGCGCGGCGGCAGCGCCGGCAAGGAGGATGGATCGGGTCAAACGAAGCGGCGCGCGCCGGGAGAAATAGGACATTGGCCCATCTTATCGCCTTCGAACCTTGCTGGCCACTGAACTGTCATGCGGCTTGTCCTGCGAACGCCACGGGCTTAGCCAGATGCGATGGATATCCCTTTACCAGCCGCCCCCCTCGCCGCGCTCGTCCAGATGACAAGCGGCATCGACCCCGCCGTCAATCTGGCGACGATCGATCATGCGATGGGCGAAGCCGCCGCGCACGGCGCCGCGATGGCCTTTCTTCCCGAAATGTCGCTTCTCCTCGACCGCGACCGCGCGCGATCGGGCGCGCATATGGCCCGCGAAGCCGACAGTCCCTGGCCCGCGGCGCTGCAGGCGATGGCGCAAAAGCACGGGATATGGCTGCATTCGGGATCGATGCCGCTCCTCGCCGACGATGGCGAACGGCGCGTCAACCGCGCTCATGTCATCGCCGCCGACGGCAGCATCCGCGCGCGTTACGACAAGATCCACATGTTCGACGTCACCCTGCCATCGGGCGAAAACTGGCAGGAATCGGCCGCTTATGAGGGCGGCGACGCCGTCGTGGTCACAGAAACCCCGCTCGGGCTTTTGGGGCTCAGCATCTGTTACGATCTGCGCTTCCCCGAACTGTACCGCGCGCTGGTCGATCGCGGCGCGACATTGATCGCCATCCCCGCCGCCTTCACCGTGTCGACGGGCGAGGCGCATTGGCATGTCCTGATGCGCGCGCGGGCGATCGAAACCGGCTGCCATGTCGTGGCGGCGGCGCAGGGCGGCACGCATGAAGACGGCCGGCAAACTTTTGGCCACAGCCTTGCCGTCGATCCCTGGGGTGTCGTTCTGGCCGATGCTGCGACGCCGGGCGATGCGCACGCCGAGGGCTATGCGCTGACACTAGCCCCCATCGACGCGGCGGCGGGTGAACGCGCCCGTCAGGCGATCCCGCTCGCGCGATCGCGGACGAACCGCACCATCGTACTCTGACCCTGCATCGCCGCGCCTTGGCGACGCGTGGGTGTATCACCACCCGGAATAAACAAAGGGCCCCGAGCGAAGCTCGGAGCCCTTTGCGAAAGTCTGGCTAGCCAGATCAGCCGTTATTACGGGCTGGTCGGCTTGTCGTCGTCGTTGTCCGACGCGATGATGATGCCGCCAACGACAGCAACGAGAGCGAGGACAGCGATGATCCAGCTCGTGCTGCCTTCGAGTTCGCTCTGGCCGTCAACGGCCGAAGCAGCGCGGGCTGCGGGAGCAGCCGACGCGGCAACCGGCGCCGCAATCATCGAGGTCGCTGCGAGAGAGATCGCAGCTTTCTTAAGCAGGTTCATCATTTTCTCCGTCCACTGGATTACTTTTGTCGAATCAAACCGGCGAAGTTTCCCCCGGTCTGCTTCTGCAGGGCCTTATTAGGCACGGCGTTCAGCAATTGCAACGACGTTTTGCCCTACCCCGGTAAATCTTAGTAAATCATAAATAGGGGAAAAGTTGTTGCATCGAACGCTACTTATCCGCGCCGTACACGCTCGAAGGATTCGCTCGTGACGGGGTAACCCAAATGCCCGGGGATGCAGAGATGGGCCTGCCCCCCACGCTCCTCGATCCATGGCGTGATGAGCTCGACCGGAAACTGGCCGGAATGCTCTGAAAAGCTGGTGAAATCTGCAACTTGTGCCAGGCGTTCGAGATTGCGTCGGGTGGGAAAGATCACCGACACGTCGCCGCGGTCGGCCATCGTCAGCGTGGCCTTCGCGCTCGCCCAGAAAATATGGCTGTGCTCGGCCTCCTCGACCGTCAGTTCATGGCTGTGCGGCGGCGCGGCGACGGCATAGAATCGCGTGTCGAACGTTCGCGCCTCTTTGAAATTGGGGCACCACCGCGCGAAGGGGACGAAGGATTCCAGTGCGATTCGGTCGCCGCGCGCTGCCAATATGTCCGAAAGCAGCGTTCCGGCGAGCAACGCCTGCCGCACCTCGGCCACGTCGCTTTCGGCCAGCGCCGGCCAACCGACCGCGAGGCCCGTTTCCTCCAGCGTCTCGCGCAGCGCCGCGACCCGCGCCGCGCCGTCGGCTTCGTCGATGCCCGCCCCGTAAAGACGCGCCACCTGATAATCGTCGGGATCGACGCGGCCGCCGGGAAACACGACCGCCCCGGCCGCGAAGGCCATGGTGACCGACCGCTTGACCATCAATATCTCGTCAGCGCCGCCGTCGTCCGCCGGCCGCATGATGACCAGCGTCGCGGCGGGAATGGCGCCGTCGGGCAACAGTTCAGCGGGCGGGGTCGTCGGCGTATCGGTCATGGCGCAAGCGATAACCGTGCCGCACCCCCTTGTCATCCCGGCATTGCGGCGGCGCGCGGACGGGTGCAAGGTGACGCACGGCCAAGGGATCCGGGACGGGGAGCACGGCATTGGGAATCGTCGAGATTTTGGGCGTCGCGGGCAGCCTGAGCCTTCTTGCCGGCTGGCGGCTCTACCTCACCATATTGGCAACCGGCACCGCGATGCATTTCGGCTGGCTTCCCCTGCCCGAACATCTCGCCGCCTTGCAGGTGCTCGCCAATCCATGGGTGCTGGGCGTTGCCGCGGTCGGCACCATCGCCGAGTTCCTCGCCGACAAGATCGCCTGGGTCGATTCGATCTGGGATACGGTCCACAGCATCATCCGCCCGCTCGGCGGCGCGCTGCTGGCGCTGGCGCTGGTCGATTCATCGGATCCGGCGTGGCAGGTCATCGCCTTTCTGCTGGGCGGCGGCGGCGCCTTGCTGAGCCATGGCGCCAAGGCGACGACGCGCGCGGTCGTCAACGTCAGCCCCGAACCGTTCAGCAACGCCGCCGTGTCGACCGGCGAAGATGTCGCCACGGGCGGCCTGCTGGCGCTCGCCATCGCCTACCCGCCGCTGGCCATCGTCATCGCGATCCTGCTCGCGGTTGCCGCGATCATCGTCATCATCGCGCTGCGCCGGCTGCTGCGCAATATCAAGGCGACGTTGAAGCGCGCTCTGGGCGACGAAACGCCGCCGCCGATTGATGCTTAGTAATTTGGCAACATTCAGTTTATAGGCTTCACGGACAGGGGGGCACACCAAACCCGAAAGGGAATGATGACGCATGCCCCCCAAATCCATATCGAAGCCGATACGCGCCCCGCGCCGGAAGCATTTGCTCCTGTCGACCGCTGCCGCCGCCCTCACGCTGACGCAAACGTCGCCGGCGCTTGCGCAATGCGTCTTCACCCCGACTGCCGGGAATGACACCCACGTCTGCAGCAGCGGCACCTCCCCCGCCGGCCTGAACGACCCGGGCGGCAACAACCAGCTGACGCTCCCCACCGGCGGAACCGGGACCATCTCCGGCAATGTGACCTTTGGCGGCGGGACCGACGCGGTCGTGATGGATTCGGGCCGGATCAACGGCGGGGTCGATCAGGGGAATGGCGACGACCGTTTCCAGATCAGCGTCGGGACGGTCACCGGACAGGTGCAGCAAGGCGAAGGCATCGACGATTTCACGATGACCGGCGGCGAGATCAACACGCTCAACCAGGGCGGGTCGATGGACACGTTCCTGATGTCGGGCGGCCGCATCGTCGACGCGTTCGACGATGGCGACACCGCGCGGATGACGGGCGGACGGATCGGCCGCGTCAATATGAAGCTCGCCGACAACCTCTTCGACATGTCGGGCGGCATCATCGACCGCAACCTCGTCGCCGGTTTCGGCAACGACACGATCATCCTGTCGGGCGGCACGATCGGCGGCAATATCAGCGTGTCGGGCGGCACCGACAGCGTGACGATCACCGGCGGATCGGTCGGCGGCGACGTGCTGCTGAGCGTCGGCACCGACAGCTTCACCTGGGACGGCGGCGGCGTCGTCCACGGCACGGTCGATCTCGGCGGCGACAATGACAGCGCGCGGCTGGTGGACCTGACGGCGGCGCATCTTGGCCGGTCGCCGCGGATAACCGGCGGCGAAGGCACCGACACGCTCACCTTCGACAATGTCACAAGCGGGGGAATCGCGCGCTTCGACGGCTGGGAACTGATCCGGGCCACCAACGATAGCGAACTGACCTTCGACGGTTTCCTGACGCTTGGCGATGCGGGAACGGGCACCGGCCGTTTCGAACTCGACGCGTCGAGCACGATCTTCGGCGGCGGCCTTCAGGGCGGGATTACGGCCTTTACCGCGGGGCAGCGCGCGACGCTGGTGAACGCCGGACGGATCGACCTGACCAACGGCGGCAATACGCCGGGCGACAGCTTCACCGTGCGCGGGGACTATGTCGGCGACAGCGGGTTGCTGCTTATCGATACCGTGCTCGGCGACGATACATCGCTGTCCGACAAGCTGGTCATCGACGCGGGTGCCGCGTCGGGCACAACGGGAATCACCGTACTCAACGCTGGCGGCACCGGCGGCGTCACGGCGCAGAACGGCATCCTTGTCGTCGAGGCGATCAACGGCGGAACGACCGCGAGCGGCGCGTTCGCGCTCAACCAGCGCGTCGCCGTCGGCGCCTATGAATATTTCCTGTTCCGCGGCGGCACGACCACCGGCACGGGGGACAATTGGTATCTGCGCTCGACGCTGCCGCCCCCACCGGCACCCGCGGCCCCGCCGCCGCGGAACAGGAAATATTCAT
>SCNS01000050.1 GCA_005503215.1 Sphingomonadaceae bacterium 3R27C6
TGCGGCTTTGGTTGCTGCGGCGCGCGACGAAGCCGGCAATTGGGCGGGGGCGGCGGGGCTGGTGAGCCATTTGCTCGTTTACCTGCCGACGGTGCTCGACCCGGCAGCGCCGGCGGTGCGGCGCGCCAATGTTCCGCTGGGGTGGGCGGCGCCGGCGTTCGATGTGCTGCAGCTCGAGGATTATGACTGGGTGACCGGCGGGCGCGGTGCGGAGACCGCGAGTGCGCGGGCGGCGATGGTGCTGCGACTCGGTTATCCGATTGAAGATCATCATTATTTTTCGGGCTTTGTGCTGGCGGCGGAGGATCGCGCGCAGTGGGCGGCGATTGCCGATGCGGCCGATGGCGCGCGGCGCGCGGGGGTTGCGCGGACCTTCATCTGGGCGCTGCCGCAGGTCGCGCGCGATGGCTT
The DNA here is from genome assembly GCA_005503215.1 of Sphingomonadaceae bacterium 3R27C6. Classification (GTDB taxonomy): domain Bacteria; phylum Pseudomonadota; class Alphaproteobacteria; order Sphingomonadales; family Sphingomonadaceae; genus Sphingopyxis. The sequence goes on from SCNS01000050.1 coordinate 412, forward strand.
TGTGACCTTTGACGGGGAGGATGTTGTGCAGGCTTTCGATGCGGTGGATTTCCCGCTGGCGATCGGGCGCGAGGCGACGGTCGCGACCGAATTTTCGACGCAGGTCGTGAGCTCGCCGTCGGGGCACGAGCAGCGCGCGACCGAATGGGCCGAAGCGCGAATGCGCTATGACGCGGGGCCGGGAATCCGGTCGGAGGCCGATGTGCGGACGCTGACCGACTTTTTTCGCGCGCGGCGCGGGGCGGCGCGGGCGTTCCGCTTTCGCGATCCGTTCGATGGCAGCTCGGCGGCGGATGGCGGGTTGCCGACGGCGGTCGACCAGACGCTTGGCGTCGGCGATGGTGCGCGGCGGCAGTTTGCTTTGGTGAAGCGCTATGGTGCCGGTGATGCCGAGCAGGTGCGCGGCGTTCGGTTGCCGGTCGAGGGCAGCGTGCGCGTGTCGGTCGACGGACTAGAGACGGCGGCGTTTCTAGTTACCGGTGAAGGCGAGGTGCTGCTCGATGTTGCGCCCGCGTCCGGGGTCGCGGTGCGCGCGGGGTTCCTGTTCGACGTGCCGGTACGCTTTGCCGACGATCGGCTGGAGGTGAGCCGTGCGACCTTCCTGGCGGGCGAGATGGCGAGCGTGCCTTTGGTCGAGGTGCGTGCGCCATGGTGATGCTGGCTGCGCCCGATTGGCTGCGCGAGGAATTGGTGACGCTGGCGTGGTGCTGGCGGCTGGCGCGGCGTGACGGGGTTGTCGTCGGGCTGACCTCGCACGACCGCGACCTGATGGTCAGCGGGATTTTGTACCGCGCGGCGCCGGGGATGAAGCCTTCGGCGCTGGAGACGAGCGACAGCCTCGATGTGGCAACGATGGATATTGAGGGCGCGGTCACGAGCGACGCGATCGCGGCGCGCGATCTCGACGCCGGGCGGTGGGACGGGGCGGAGCTGGAGCTGTTCGTCACCGACTGGAGTGCGGCCGCCGCCCTGCCGGTCACCGTGGCGCGTGGATCGCTGGGGGCGATCGAGCGGCGCGGGCCGGCCTTTGCGGCGGAGTTGCAGGGGGTGACGCGGGCGCTCGACCGGCCGGTGTGCCCGGCAACCTCGCCGTCGTGCCGCGCGATGTTCGGCGACCCGGCGTGCCGGGTCGATCTGGCGCCGCTGACGCATGACAGGCGGGTCGTTGCCGTCGACGGGCGGATGGCGACGCTCGATGCCGCGGCGCCCGGAATGGCGTTCGGCGAGCTCATGTGGATGGAGGGCGCCAATTGCGGGTTGGCCAGCCCGGTGATCGCGGTCGAGGCGGCGGTGCTGCATCTGGCCGAAGCGCCGGCGTTCGCGCTCACGGAGCCGGTGCGCGTGCGCCTTACCGAAGGATGCGACAAGCAGCTTGCCACGTGCCGCGACCGTTTCGCGAATGCGGCCAATTTTCGCGGCGAAGCGCACCTGCCGGGCAATGATTTGCTGACGCGCTATCCCGGTGGATGAGCTGGGCGCGCGCGCCTTTGCGGCGGCGCGGGCGATGGTGGGGGTGACGTTCCGGCCGCAGGGGAGCGATCCGGCGACAGGGCTCGATTGTGTGGGGCTGGTGTGGGCGGCCTATTCCATAGCGGGGTGCGTTTTGGAACGGCCACACGGCTATCCGCTGCGCGGCTGGTCGCGGGCTCAAGTCGAAGCGGGGCTGGTTCGGGCGGGCTTTGCACCGGCCGTTGGGGACGGGCGCGAGGGCGATGTGGTGCTGGCCGCCTATCCGGCGGGACAGTTTCACCTCGGCCTGATCGGGCTTACCAGCTTCGTTCACGCGCATGCTGGGTTGCGTAGCGTGGTCGAGACGCCGCTCGATGACATCATGCGCGGCGCGGCGCGCTGGCGACCGGAGCAATGCCCTCCTCGCTACGACTAGGCAGCAAGCTGCCAAGTCTCGCTACCCCTCCCGCGAGCGGGAGAGGATAAAAATCATTCATTCGGGAGCGCATCATGGCAACGTTGGTGCTGACGGTGGTCGGCGGGATTGTCGGGGGGCCGGTGGGCGCCGCGATCGGGGCGGCGGTGGGCCAGCAGATCGACGCACAGATTTTCAAACCCAAGGGGTGCGAAAGGCCGTGGCTCGCCGATCCGAACATACA
>SCNS01000051.1 GCA_005503215.1 Sphingomonadaceae bacterium 3R27C6
TGTTCCCCGTCAGCACCAATGGCACAGATTTGAGGTTGTGATTTAAGGAGGATTTGGGCTTCGTCGTAGTGACGAAGGAACGAAGATGAAGCCCAAATCCTCCAATGCAAAATCGCCGACCAAGGCCCCTGCGGAGCGGGTGGTGAAGGACATCCGGCGTGCAACCCGCCGGCACTTCTCGGCCGAAGACAAGATCCGCATCGTGCTGGATGGCCTGCGCGGCGAGGACAGCATCGCCGAGCTGTGCCGCAAGGAAGGCATTGCCCAGAGCCTGTATTACACCTGGTCGAAGGAGTTCATGGAAGCCGGCAAGCGCCGCCTGGCCGGCGACACCGCCCGTGCCGCGACCACTGGCGAGGTGCAGGATCTGCGCCGCGAAGCCCGCGCCCTGAAGGAATGCGTTGCCGACCTGACCCTGGAGAACCGCCTGCTCAAAAAAAGCATGATCGCGGATGGGGGCGACGACGAATGAGGTATCCCGCCTCGGAGAAGCTCGAGATCATCCGGATCGTCGAGCAGTCGCACCTGCCCGCCAAACGCACGCTGGACCAGCTCGGCATCGCCCGTCGGACCTTCTACCGCTGGTATGACCGGTTCCTCGAAGGCGGCCCGGAGGCCTTGGAGGATCGGCCGTCGGCGCCGACCCGGGTGTGGAACCGCATCGGCGATGATATCCAGGACCAGATCGTCGAGATGGCCCTGGACTACAGCGAACTGTCACCGCGCGAGCTGGCGGTGCGGTTCACCGACGAGAAGCGCTACTTCGTGTCGGAAGCCACGGTTTACCGCCTGTTGAAGGCCCATGATCTGATCACCAGCCCGGCCTATGTCGTGATCAAGGCCGCCGATCAGTTCCACACCAAGACCACCCGGCCGAACGAGATGTGGCAAACCGACTTCACCTACTTCAAGATCATCGGGTGGGGCTGGATGTATCTGTCGACCGTGCTCGACGACTTCTCGCGCTACATCATCGCCTGGAAACTGTGCACCAACATGCGGGCCGAGGACGTCACCGACACGCTGGACATGGCGCTGGCTGCCTCGGGCTGCGACAGCGCCACCGTGCTGCACAAACCCAGGCTGCTCAGCGATAACGGTCCCAGCTACATCGCTGGCGAACTGGCTGAATACATCGAAGCTCAGCAGATGAGTCATGTGCGCGGTGCACCGTGCCATCCCCAAACCCAGGGCAAGATCGAGCGCTGGCACCAGACTCTGAAGAACCGCATCCTGCTGGAGAACTACTTCCTGCCCGGCGACCTCGAGGCCCAGATCGAAGCCTTCGTCGAGCACTACAACAATCAACGTTACCACGAGAGCCTGAACAACGTGACGCCCGCCGACGCCTACTTCGGCAGGGCACCAGCCATCATCAAACAGCGTGAAAGGATCAAACGACAGACCATCGAATATCGGCGCTTGCAACACCGCAAGCTCGCCGCTTAAAATCCAGCCCCTGACGAGGCCCGCACTCCGCTAATTTACGCCGCGAGTTGTGCCAAATGTTCTGACGACGGACA
>SCNS01000052.1 GCA_005503215.1 Sphingomonadaceae bacterium 3R27C6
GTGGCCTGCTTGAGCAGCGCTTCCCACTCATGGCGCGGCAGGCCCTGATTGTCCCAGTCGGTGCGCGCATGCTCGCGCCGGTGATCGAAGAAGCGGATATTGTCGTCCGCCAGCTCGAGCGGTTTGATCTCGGCCTCGATGAACGCGTCGAGCTCGTCGAGGTACGCCTGCAAGGCGGCGGGCATCGCGAAGTCCATGTCTCTCTCCCTGTTATCTCTATCCGCGCCAGTCGGCGCGCGCCGCACCGAGCGCGGCATATTTGGGGCTGTCGATCGCGCATTTATCGAGCACATCGCGGCGCAGCTTCGCGAGCAGGTCCGGCTCGGCGAGCGTCGTGGTTCCCGACAGCAAGGCCTCGGAGAGCGCCGCATCCTCGGCGCGCACGTCCGTGCCCAGATCGCGCAGCACGATGCCGAGCGCGTTCATCGCGACCACCGCCTCGAACTTGGCATGGCCTTGCGTCTGCGGCTTGATCGATCCCTCGATCCAGTCGCGCACCGCCTGCACGATCTCGGCGTTCGTCGGCTCGCCGGTCGGCTCCGGGGCAGCGCCGGGCGATGGCGGCAGCGCCCTTCCCCGCTCGGCCTCGGGCGCCTCGTCTTCGAGCAGGCGGACGAGGTCGAGTTCCTGCTCGGCGGTGCGCCGCCCGATGACGACGCGCTCGACCGTCCGGTCGGCGCCGCTCCGCCACATCTGCCCCATCTGCAGGCAGCCGAGCGCCCACCAGAGCGTCCGGTAGATCAGCCAGAAGCGGAAGCGGGTGCGGTCGACCGGCACCCCGCCCGCCGCCTCATAGGCCGCGAAGTAGTCCTCGAGGCTGCCCACCCCGAACGCCGGTTTATCGAGCGCGCCGAAGCGCCACACCGTCATGCAGCCGAACGCGAGGTCCTCATGCGCGTCGCCGCGGTGCGCCAACTCCCAGTCGAGCACCGCCGCCAGCCCGTCGCCATCGACCATGACATTGCCCATCCGGTAATCGCCATGGACGAGCACCGGATCGGCGGGTTCGGGCAGATGATCCTCGCACCATCTGATCGCCAGCGCGATCACCGGCCGGTCGCCGCCGTATGCCAGGAAGCGCGAGCGAAGCTCCGCCAGCGCCGCCGCCGTGTCCATCAGCGGGATCGCAGCGGGCACACGGTCCAGCGGGATGCTGTGGATGCGCGCCAACTCGCGGCCGAGATCCGCCAGCAGCGACGGCGGCGGATCCGCCAATATCTTCGCCGGCGACACCTCGGCCAGCACCCGCCGCATCACATAGCCCGTACCCATGCCGTCGTCCGGCTCGAGCACGCCGACCACGTGCGGCGCTTTGACCCCGGCATCAAACGCCGCCATCACCAGCGCCGCCTCGTCGACATGCCCGAACGG
>SCNS01000053.1 GCA_005503215.1 Sphingomonadaceae bacterium 3R27C6
TATCGGCGCTTGCAACACCGCAAGCTCGCCGCTTAAAATCCAGCCCCTGACGAGGCCCGCACTCCGCTAATTTACGCCGCGAGTTGTGCCAAATGTTCTGACGACGGACACCTTCCCCAAGAAGCCACCAGCGGGCCTGCGTTCAAACTCGAGGAGGTCGCTCAAAACGTTCTCGCGAAGCTTAACGACGTTCATCCCACACCTCGGTCGAAATGGCGGGTCCGCGTATTGGCCCCGAAAAATGAACGGCGGACAGCACGTCCTCGCGCGATTGTTTGGCTAGCTGACCCTAAGCATTGGGAAGCCGCAAATTATATTCAGGATAACTTCGAGTGGCGCATCGACGCCTTTCGTTCGGAGGACTTGGATGCATTCCGAGAGCAAGCGCAGAGCAGCGGTGCCAATGCCTTTGCAGTATTGCGTCAATCTGCGCCCGGTGAATCTATGTCGGAAATTGTATTCGCCGAGCGAAACGTCACCGCTATCGAATTTGGCTCACTGCGGCAATTGCAGGCCCGCGGGCTCGACTTACTGACCCCGCACCGTCGCGGCGGGCGTATATATGTTCCCTCAACAGGGCTTCCCGGTACGGGCCAATCGCCGAAAACAATGGCAAGAACGGTGCGTCAGGTCATAGCAGCCGTGGCAACCATAGAACGCGATGATGCGGGTCAGATCGATCAGGGCAGCTGGGCTTTTCTCCGTGCAAAAGGTACGGGAAACAATCCGGCGATCGACTGTTGGGCCACCCTTTACGATCGAGCTTGGCAAGCGGGGGTCGAGACAAACCTCAGCTACCAGCTGGCCGGGACGGGTCGCAAAGGGCGGGATGATCGTGAAATCTCTGACCATTATGCCCAAATGTTGTTTCCGACCGCGCGGCCTGTTCGAGACCACTGGGTAGATGCCGAGATGCGGAACTCACGCATAGACGGAGCGATCTTATGCTTTGGCGATCGGCGGTTCGGTACCGATTTGGAAAAGCACGGAGCTATTGTCCGTTCAATCCTTGCCGACAGAGGATGGGCCCCCAAGGGAATCGAGAGAGATAGCACAAGCACATTAGAAGTTTCCCCAATTGGCAGTTTGCACCGTGTCGACGTGCAGCCCCCCGAGTCACTGCGACAACCCGTATGGCAGCTTCACGAGATGATGGGAGGGGTGCTCCGTTCTATCAAAACGGTAACGATCAGCAGCGACGCAAAGTAAGCGTGGTCAGGAAACCGCCATCGATTAGCTGTCGCGGGATTTAGCGTCGGCGTAGGCGGCTCTTCCCTGTGCTCGTCGCTTGGCGAGCTTCGCCATGCGTGCGTTGATC
>SCNS01000005.1 GCA_005503215.1 Sphingomonadaceae bacterium 3R27C6
CAGATCCATCCCGGCAGTTTCCGCAACCACAACCCGTGGCTGTTCGACCATTATGGCCGCGACAAGGGCGCCGATATCCCGACCGCGACCGACTATGTCCACGCGCTGCGCCCATTGCTCGGCAAATATGGCAACGAAGCCGCGCTGACGATCATCCTCTTCACGCTCGACGAGACGAGCTATGCGCGTGAACTCGCGCCGCTCGCGGGCCATTATCCGGCGCTGAAGCTCGGCCCGGCCTGGTGGTTCCATGACAGTCCGGAGGGGATGCGCCGCTTTCGCAGCCACACGACCGAAACCGCGGGCTTCTACAACAGTGTCGGCTTCAACGACGATACACGCGCCTTCCTGTCGATCCCCGCGCGCCACGACGTCGCGCGGCGCATCGACTGCGGCTTCCTCGCGCAGCTCGTCGCCGAGCACCGGATGGAGGAATGGGAAGCCGCCGAGCTCGCGGTCGACCTCAGCTACAATCTCGCCAAGGCCGCGTACAAGCTGTGAGGCTCGCGAGCCAAACGCCGCTTCCGGCGTCGATCCAGACGCCGGGCTACGACCGCGCCGCCCAAGCCGCCGGCATCGTCCATATCGGCATCGGCGCGTTCCACCGTGCGCATCAGGCGGTGTACACCGACGATGCGATGGCGGCGGGAGACCGCGACTGGGGCATCGTCGGCGTGTCGCTCCGCTCGGCCGACGTCGCGGCACAGCTCAATCCGCAGGATGGCCTCTACACAGTCAGTACGCGCAGCGCGGCCGGAAGCGAATTGCGCTTGATCGGCGCAGTCCAGCACGTGCTGGTCGCGTCGGAAACGCCGCAGGCCGTGGTCGATGCGATTGCGGCACCGACGACACATATCGTCAGCTTCACCGTCACCGAGAAGGGTTATCTGCGCCGCGCCGACGGATCGCTCGACCTCGCCGCGGCAGTTGGCGCCGCGAGCCTCTATCATTTCGCTGCCGCCGGTCTGGCTGCGCGCAAGGCGGGCGGGCTTGGCGGGCTCACCCTGCTCAGCTGCGACAACCTGGCGGGCAATGGCGCGGTGCTGCGCCGCCTGATGCGCGAATATCTTGCTGCCCATCATTCGGACCTGTCCGCATGGTTCGACAGCGAATGCCGATGCCCCGCGACGATGATCGACCGCATCGTGCCCGCGACGACCGACGCCGACCGCGGCGCCGTCGAAGCCACCCTCGGCGCGCGCGACGAGGGTGCGGTCGTCACTGAGGCGTTCAGCCAATGGGTGATCGAGGATGATTTCGCCGGTCCGCGCCCCCGCTGGGAAAAGGTGGGCGCAGAACTTGTCGCCGACGTTGCGCGCTATGAGACCGCCAAGCTGCGCATGCTCAACGGCGCGCATTCGGCGCTTGCCTATATCGGGCTTGGGAAGGGCCACGAGTTCGTTCATCAGGCTATCGCCGACCCGGAGATCCGCCCGGTCATCGAACGGCTGATGCGCAAGGAAGCCGCGCCAACGATCGATGCCGCGCCGGGGCAGGACCTCGCAGCCTACGCCGATGCCTTGCTCGACCGTTTCGCCAATCCGGCGCTGAACCACCGGCTGATCCAGATCGCGATGGATGGCAGCCAGAAGATCCCGCAACGCTGGCTCGAAACGCTGGCATGGCATCGGGTGCGTGGGCAGCGCTGCCGCTCGCTCGAAACCGCGATCGCCGCATGGATCGCCTTCCTGCGCAGCGGCCACCCGATTGACGATCCGCTTGCGGACAAGCTCCGCGAAGCGGCGGCCGATCCGAATGCCATCGAAAGACTGTTCGGCGACGGCGGCCTGATCGCCTCCGACTGGCGCCCCGCCTAAGCCGGAACCAGCAACCCCCGGCTCTCACGCACTTCGGCATCGAGCCAGTCGATAAACGCCCGGATCCGCGGCTGCGGCGCGACGTCGCGGTGGAGCGCGAGCCAAAAGGCGCGCGCGACCGTCTGCTCGGGCCGCACGCGCACCAGCCCCGGATCGCCCGCCGCGAGGAAACAGGGGAGCACGCCGACCCCCGCGCCGCCCGCGATCATTCGCCGCTGCGCAAGGATGCTCGACGAGCGCACCGTCGCGCGCAGCCCCGGCTCGATCTCGCCCAGATAGTCGAGCTCGGGGGCATAGAGGATGTCGGGCATATAGCCGATCACCGGGATGCCCGTGCGCGACAGCGGCGCGGCGGCGACCGCTTCCTGCCAGTCGGGGCGGTCGGCGGGCGCATAAATGCCGAGGCTGTAATCGGACAGCTTGCGCGTAATCAGCGGGCCTTTGCGCGGCCGTGCGAGCAGCACTGCCATATCGGCCTCGCGCCGCGACGGGTTGAGGAACCCCGACGAAGCGACAAGGTCGATCTCCAGTTCGGGATGCGCCGCGACGAACCCCGCTAACCGCGGCGCGATGAAGCTGTTGCCGAACCCTTCGGACACGCTGACGCGGAGTTGCCCCGACAGTGCCGCAGCGTCCTCGCGCGCCGAATGGATGCGTGCCGCCGCCGCCGCCATCGCTTCGGCGTGCGGAACGAGCGCCCGGCCCGCCGCGGTCAGCACGAAACCCGAAGGCGCGCGTTCGAACAAAGTCTGGCCGAGCGCGGCTTCGAGTGCGCTCACCCGCCGGCTCACCGTCGTCGCATCGACGTGCAGCGCCGCGCTGGCGCGCGCAAGCGTGCCGTGACGCGCGACGAACAGGAAATATTGCAGCCTATCCCAATCCATGACCTGCAAATATGCAGTATCGTCCTGCAAGTCTATCCCTTGCAAATGGGGCGCACATGGTCTGTGGCAGCGTCAAGATTTTACGGGAGACTCGGGATATGCGACAGATCGACCATCACATCGTCGGCGGCGCCGGCGGCAGCGCCCGCCAGGGCGACGTCTTCGACCCCAACAGCGGCGGCGTGCAGGCGCAGGTCGCACTCGGCGACGCGGCATTGCTCGACCGCGCGGTCGCGGCGGCGAAGAAGGCGCAGCCCGCGTGGGCCGCAACCAATCCGCAGCGCCGCGCGCGCGTGATGTTCGAATTCAAGCGCCTCGTCGAAGCGAATATGGACAGCCTCGCGCACATGCTGTCGAGCGAGCATGGCAAGGTGATCGCCGACTCGAAGGGCGATATCCAGCGCGGGCTCGAAGTCATCGAATTCTGCTGCGGCATCCCGCATGTGCTGAAGGGCGAATATACGCAGGGCGCGGGCCCCGGCATCGACGTCTATTCGATGCGTCAGCCGATCGGCATCGGCGCAGGCATCACCCCGTTCAACTTCCCCGCGATGATCCCGCTGTGGATGTCGGGCGTCGCGATCGCCACCGGCAACGCCTTCATCATCAAGCCGAGCGAACGCGACCCGTCGGTCCCCGTCCGCCTCGCCGAGCTCTTCCTCGAAGCCGGGCTTCCCGAGGGCATCTGCCAGGTCGTCCATGGCGACAAGGAAATGGTCGACGCGATCCTCGACCATCCCGATATCGGCGCGGTCAGCTTCGTCGGCTCGTCGGACATCGCGCATTATGTCTATAACCGCGGCGTCGCGAACGGAAAGCGCGTGCAGGCGATGGGCGGCGCGAAGAACCACGGCATCGTCATGCCCGACGCCGATCTCGATCAGGTCGTCAATGATTTGACCGGCGCGGCCTTCGGCTCGGCGGGCGAGCGTTGCATGGCGCTGCCCGTCGTCGTCCCCGTCGGCGACGAAACCGCCGAGCGCCTGAAAGCCAAGCTGATCCCCGCAATCGCCGCGCTGCGCGTCGGCGTGTCGACCGATGCCGAGGCGCATTACGGCCCCGTGGTGACACAGGCGCACAAGGAAAAGGTCGAAGGCTGGATCCAGAAATGCGCCGACGAAGGCGCCGAGCTGGTCGTCGATGGCCGCGGCTTCTCGCTTCAGGGGCATGAAAAGGGCTTCTTCATCGGCCCGACTTTGTTCGACCATGTCACGACCGACATGGAAAGCTACAAGGAAGAAATCTTTGGCCCCGTGCTGCAGATGGTTCGCGCCCCCGATTTCGAAACCGCGCTCGAACTGCCGTCGAAGCACCAGTACGGCAACGGCGTCGCGATCTTCACGCGCAACGGCCACGCCGCGCGCGAATTCGCCGCGCGCGTCAACGTCGGCATGGTCGGCATCAATGTGCCGATCCCGGTGCCCGTCGCCTACCACAGCTTCGGCGGCTGGAAGCGCTCGGCGTTCGGTGACACCAACCAGCACGGCATGGAGGGCGTGAAATTCTGGACCAAGGTCAAGACGATCACGCAGCGCTGGCCCGACGGATCGCCCGACGGGGGTAACGCGTTCGTCATCCCGACGATGGGGTAAGGCGATGGAGATGATCCCCCATAATCCGACCGAGGGCGTTTACGCGACCGGCGGTGACTGGGTGCATGCGATGGAGGTTCGCGGGGCCGGGCGGCTGCTGTTCGTCAGTGGCACGATGGGTTTGAGACCGGATTTCTCGGCTCCCGCGACGCTGGAAGAACAGCTCGATTGCGTGTGGAACAATCTCCGCGCGATTCTGGCCAGCGCAGATATGGGCACCGCCAATATCGTCCGGCTGACCAGCTATTTGCGCGATGCAAGCTATGCGGAGGCCAATGCCGCCGCCCGGCTCAAGGCGCTCGGTACGCGGCGCATTCCAACCACTGCGATCGTCGCGCAGACGCTCGAAAGCGATTGGCTGGTCGAGATTGAGATCGTGGCGGCCGCCGAATGAGGCTGTGGCTCGCGATCTTTTTCCTGCTTCTCGCGCCGCCCGCGCACGCGCAAAAGCAGATCGCGCTCAGCTTCGACGATGCTCCGCGCCATGCCGGCGCCTTCTTCACCCCAGACCTCGCGACTGCGGCGTTCCGTGAAAAAGTGCTCGGCGAAAGCCCCGAGAAATGATGACGCGCGCGATGAAACCCGCACGCCGCGCCGGGCATTCTCCTGTCGAAGGAGATTGCCGATGACCCGCCTGATGCTTCCCGCCGCTTTGCTGCTGCTCGCCGCGTGCAGCGGCGGCGAGGACAAGTCGCAGCCCGAAGACAGCGCGGCGATCTCGCCGCTGCAAAAGGCCGAGCGCCCGGCGCCCGCCGAAACGCCCGAGACGACGGTGGACGCGGACATGCCCAAAGCGGCCGACGAAACCCCCGCGAAGCCCGAAACCAAAACCGCCGGCGACGGCAAGACGATCCCGTCCGCGATCCGCGGCCGTTGGGCGCTCAAGGTCGCCGATTGCAAGGCGAAGAAGGGCACCGACCTCACCGCGCTGACGATCGATGCGACGAACCTGCGTTTCTACGAATCGCACGGCGAACTGTCGCGCGTCCGCGAAAGCGATGCGAACCGCATCGTCGCCGACTATAAATTCAGCGGCGAAGGCGTCGAGTGGGATCGCCGGATGCAACTCGACCTCGCCGATGGCGGCAAGACGCTCGTCCGCCGCGACTCCGGCGAGGGTGCCGCCGCGGGCGCGATGCGTTATACGCGCTGCGCCGAATGAAGATTTTTTGAAAGGGAGATACACGATGGACATTCGCATGCTCGCAATTGCCGCCATTCTGCCGCTCGCCGCCTGCTCGAGCAGCGAGACGCCTGTCGAATCGACCCCGACCCCGCCGTCCGCCGAGGCGACGTGCAAGGCCGATGCGGTCCAATCCTATATCGGCCAGACCGCGACCCCCGACCTTGGCGGCGCGATCCTCAAGGCATCGGGCGCACGCACGCTGCGCTGGGGCCCGCCGCGCTCGGCGATGACGATGGATTACCGCGTCGACCGCGTGAACGTGATGTACGACGACGCGTACAAGATCACGCAGGTCACCTGTGGCTGACACGCCTTCGAAGACCGGGGGGCGCCGCAATCACAGCTCGGCGTCCCCGTTCGAACCCGTCTACGGCTACAGCCGCGCGGTTCGGGTGGGCGACCGGATCAGCGTCGGCGGCACTGCGCCGATCGAGCCCGACGGATCGTCGACCTTCGGCGATGCCGGGGTACAGGCGACTCGCTGCCTGACGATCATCGGCGAAGCGCTCGCCGCGCTCGGCGGCAGCATGGCCGATGTCGTGCGCACGCGCATGTTCATCACCGACGCCGCCGACGCCGACCTCGTTGGTCGCGCGCACGGATCGGCATTCAAAAACATCCAACCGGCATCGACAATGGTCGTTGTCTCCGCGCTGATCCGCCCCGAGTGGAAAGTCGAAATCGAAGCCGAAGCCATTATCGAGAAATGACCATGACCGACCAGTTCCAGCTTACCGACGACCAGCTCGCCATCCAGGATATGGCGCGCAAATTCACCGCCGACCGCATCACGCCCTTTGCGGCCGAATGGGATGAGAAACATCATTATCCCGTCGACGTGTGGAAAGCGGCGGGCGAACTGGGTTTCGGCGCCATCTATGTGGCCGAGGAATCGGGCGGCATCGGGCTCGGCCGGATGGAAGCGGCGCTGATCATGGAGGCGATGGCCTATGGCTGCCCCGCGACCAGCGCCTATGTCTCGATCCACAATATGGGGACCTGGATGATCGACCGCTTCGGCGGCGCCGAGGTCAAGGCGCGTTTCCTGCCCGACCTCGTCAGCATGGAGAAGATCGCCAGCTATTGCCTCACCGAGCCGGGTTCGGGGTCGGACGCCGCGGCGCTCAAGGCGACGGCAAAACGCGACGGTGACCATTATGTGCTGAACGGCACCAAGCAGTTCATTTCGGGCGCCGGCTATAACGACATCTACGTCTGCATGGTGCGCACCGGGGAGGAAAAGTCGAAGGGGATCAGCTGTCTCGTCGTCGAAAAGGACACGCCGGGGCTCAGCTTCGGTGCGCCCGAGAAAAAGCTCGGCTGGAATGCCTCGCCCACCGCGCAGGTGATCTTCGAGGACTGCCGCGTGCCCGTCGAAAATCTGGTCGGCGCCGAGGGCGACGGCTTCCGCTTCGCGATGGCGGGGCTCGATGGCGGGCGCCTGAACATCGGCGCCTGCTCCTTGGGCGGCGCGCAGCGCTGCCTCGACGAGGCGGTCGCCTATACCAAGGACCGCCAGCAGTTCGGCCAGCCGATCGCCGATTTCCAGAACACCCAGTTCATGCTCGCCGACATGGCGACCGACCTCGAAGCCGCGCGCGCTTTGCTCTATATGGCGGCGGCAAAGGTCACCGCGAACGCCCCCGACAAGTCGCGCTTCTCGGCGATGGCGAAGCGGCTCGCGACCGACAATGGCAGCAAGATCGTCAACGACGCGCTCCAGTTGTTCGGCGGCTATGGCTATCTGCGCGACTATCCGATCGAGCGTTTCTGGCGCGACCTGCGCGTCCATTCGATCCTCGAAGGCACCAACCAGGTGATGCGGATGATCGTCGGAAGGGACCTGCTGCGCCAATGACCGAAGATGTATTGATTTCGACCGACGTTCGCGCCGGCCGCCTGTCGCTCAATCGCCCCAAGGCGATCCACGCGCTCAACCTCGCCATGTGCGAAGCGATGATCGGCGCGCTCGTCAAATGGCAGGGCGACGATGCCGTCGAGGCGGTGATCATCGATCACAGCGAGGGCCGCGGCTTCTGCGCCGGCGGTGACATCCGCATGCTCGCGGAAAGCGGCGCGAAGGATGGCACCGAAGCGCGCCAATTCTTCCACACCGAATATCGCCTCAATCATTTGCTGTTCACATACCCCAAGCCCGTCGTCGCCTTCATGGACGGCATCACCATGGGCGGCGGGGTCGGCATCTCGCAGCCGGCAAAATATCGCGTCGCGACCGAGCACACGCGTTTTGCGATGCCCGAGACGGGGATCGGCCTGTTTCCCGACGTCGGCGGCGGCTGGTATCTGCCGCGCCTCGAAGGCCGCGTCGGCGCCTATCTCGCGCTCACCGGAGCACGGCTCGACGGCGCGGAGTGTTTGGCGCTCGGCCTCGCGACGCATTACCTGCCCTCCGAAAAGCTCGCCGAGGCAAAGGCGCGCATCGCGGTCGATCCCGACCGGATCGGCGGCATATTGGGCGAATTGTCGGTCACCGCGCCGCCCGCCGGAATCACCCAGCATCTCGAACGGATCAACCGCCTGTTCGCGAGCGACACCTATGAAGACATCCTCGCGGTGCTCGAAGCCGACGGCGGCGAATGGGCCGAAAAGGAACTCGCGACGCTCCACGGCAAGTCGCCGCAGACGTGCAAGGTCGCGCTCCGCCAGCTCAAGGAAGGCGGCGAGATGCACGACTTCGCCGCGCAGATGACGCAGGAATATGCCATCGGCAGCCGCGTCGTCCAGATGCACGACTTTATCGAAGGCGTGCGCGCGCTGATCGTCGACAAGGACAACAGTCCGAAGTGGGATCCGCCGACCCCCGAAGCCGCCACCGACGACTGGATCGACGCGATCTTCGCGCCGCTGCCCGAGAGTGAGAAATGGACGCCACTGTGAGTTTTTCCGATCCGATCGCCCTTTATCATGCGGTGCAGCGGAGCTGGTCGGCCGAGACGATTCCGGGTCCGTTCGACCCCGCGAACCCCTGTCTCAACCAGTGCGCGGTGACCGCTCTCGCCGTCCATCATCATTTCGGCGGCGATATTGTGAAGACCGCGACGAAGGGCGGCACGCATTTCTACAACCGGATCGACGGGCGCTACTGGGATCTCGCGGCCGACCAGTTCGACGAGCCCATTCCCTACGACAACCAGCCGACCTCGACCGACGAGGCGCATGAACATGCCACCCCGGCGCAGCTTGACGTGCTGCTACGCAATATCGACGCCAACCGCTGATACAGGACAAGACCATGAGCTATGAAACCCTCCTCGTCGAAACGCGCGGGGCTGTCACGCTGGTGACGCTCAACCGCCCGCAGGCGCTGAATGCGCTCAACTCGGGTGTGCTCGACGACCTGATCGCGGCCTTCGCGGCGTTCGAAGCCGATCCCGGCCAGCGCTGCGCCGTCCTCACCGGGTCGGGCGACAAGGCCTTCGCCGCGGGCGCCGACATCAAGGAAATGGCCGACAAGCCCGCGTCCGATTTCTACCTCGAAGATTTCTTCTCGAAATGGACGAGCGACTTCGTGAAGAAGGTCCGCAAACCCTGGATCGCCGCGGTCAACGGCTTCGCATTGGGCGGCGGCTGCGAACTCGCGATGATGGCCGACTTCATCGTCGCATCGGACAAGGCGAAATTCGGCCAGCCCGAAATCAAGCTCGGCGTCGCGCCGGGCATGGGCGGGTCGCAGCGGCTGACGCGCGCGATCGGCAAGGCGAAGGCGATGGAAATGTGCCTCACCGGCCGGATGATGGACGCCGCCGAGGCCGAACGGTCGGGCCTCGTCGCGCGTGTCGTCGAACATGCGACCCTCGTCGACGAAGCGGTGAAGACCGCGACGACGATCGCCAGCATGCCGCCGATGGCCGCGATGGTGAACAAGGACATGGTCAACGCCGCGTTCGAAACGACGCTCGATCAGGGGCTGATCTACGAACGCCGCCTGTTCCAGATCCTCGCCGCGACCGAGGACAAGGCCGAAGGCATGGCCGCCTTCATCGAGAAGCGCGAAGGCGTGTGGAAGGGGCGCTGACATGAAAATCGCATTCATCGGGCTCGGCAATATGGGCGGCGGCATGGCCGCGAATCTGGCGAAGGCGGGGCACGACGTCCGCGCCTTCGACCTCAGCGAAGAAGCGCTGGCGCGCGCAGTTGAGGCGGGATGCACCCGCGCCGCATCGGCGGCCGAAGCCGTCACCGGCGCCGAAGCCGTCGTCACCATGCTCCCCGCAGGCAAGCACGTCGCCTCGGTCTACGAAGCCGACGTCTTTCCGAACGCTGCGCCCGGCACCTTGCTCCTCGACTGTTCGACGATCGACGTCGCGACCGCGCGCTCGAACATCGAAGCCGCGACCGCCAACGGCCTCGTCGCGGTCGACGCGCCGGTGTCGGGTGGCATCGCAGCCGCCAATGCCGGCACGCTGACCTTCATGGTCGGCGGCACCGGCGAGGGTTTCGCGCGCGCCGAACCGATCCTTGCCAAAATGGGCAAGGCGGTGATCCACGCCGGCGATGCGGGCGCGGGGCAGGCGGCGAAGATTTGCAACAACATGCTGCTCGGCGCCTCGATGGTCGCGACGTGCGAGACGCTCGCGCTCGCGCAGAAATTGGGGCTCGATCCGCAGAAATTCTTCGACATCGCGAGTGTGTCGTCGGGGCAATGCTGGTCGCTCACCAGCTATGCGCCGCTCCCCGGGGTCGGGCCGGCGACGCCTGCCGACAATGATTACAAGGGCGGGTTCGCAGCGGCGCTAATGCTCAAGGATTTGCGCCTCGCGATGGAGGCGGCGGCGAGCGTCGACGCCGACGTCCCGATGGGACTGAAGGCGCGCGAACTGTATGAAGCCTTTGTCGAGGCCGACACGGACGGCCGTGACTTCTCGGCGATCATCAAGACGTTGCAAGGTTAACGTCCCCTCCAATTCCGTTCGTGTCGAGCGAAGTCGAGACATCCATCGAGATAGCGCCATACCGAGGGGCATCTCGACTTCGCTCGATGCGAACGGGGATCGGGGTCAGTAAAAGTCCGCGGTCTCGCCGCCGTCGCGGCGTTCGGTGCGGTGTACCTGCGTCGGCGCCTTGCGTTCGCCGGTGCGAACTTCGATCCGGTCCCCCACGCGCCGCACCTCGGCGGGCGCCAATATCCGCGCGCGCGCCACGCCGATCGCGGTGACCTGCGGCGGCGCCACCGGGGCGGCCACCGGCACGCTGCCGGTCAGCAGGAGGACGGCGAGGGCGGACATGGCGTTCATGCTCTGCCGTAACGGCAGGTCTTGCCAGCGCTTTAACCCTGAATCGCAAGTTTCCGGTCGCACCTGCGGCGCCCGCGGGGCAAAAGAAAGGCCGCCTGCCCCGCGCTGGGACAGACGGCCTGATCTTCGTAAGCGGAAAGGGCTTAGAAGCCCGCCTTCGCCTCCGCCTTTTCCTTGAGCAAAGGCGCGACCGCGAAACCATGTTTCTCGAGCGCCGCGACGATCTTGTCGGTACCTTCCAGCCCCGCCCAGAACATCGGGCCGCCGCGATAGACCGGCCAGCCATAGCCATAGATCCACACGACATCGATGTCCGACGCGCGCTGCGCCTTGCCTTCGGCGAGGATCAGCGCGCCCTCGTTGACCATCGGATACAGCGTGCGCTCGATGATTTCCTGATCGCTGATCTCGCGCTTCGCCTTGTTCGACCGCTGGCGGAAATCCTCGATGATTTCGGCGACTTCGGCGCTGGGCGACGGATTGCGCTTTTCGTCGTAATCGTAAAAGCCCTTGCCCGTCTTCTGCCCCCAGCGGCCGACCGCGGCGAGCGCGTCGCGGATGCTTTCGATGCGCGTCGGGTCGCGGTGCCAGCCGATGTCGACACCCGCAAGGTCGCTCATCTGGAACGGACCCATCGGCATGCCGAATTCGACATGGACCTTGTCGATCTGGTGCGGCGTCGCGCCCTCCATCAGCAGGTTCATCGCCTCGACCTGCCGCGGCTTCAGCATGCGGTTGCCGATAAAGCCATCGCACACGCCCGCGACGACCGCGACCTTGCCGATTTTCTTGCCGATCGCCATGGCAGTGGCCAGCGCGTCGGGCGCGGTCTTTTCGCCGCGCACGACCTCGAGCAGCTTCATCACATTGGCGGGCGAGAAGAAGTGCATGCCGAGCACGTCGCCGGGGCGGCTCGTCGCGGTCGCGATCTCGTCGACGTCGAGATAGCTGGTGTTCGACGCGAGGATCGCGCCGGGCTTGGCGATCTTGTCGAGCTTGCCGAAAATGTCCTTCTTGACGTCCATATTCTCATAGACCGCCTCGATGATCAGGTCGCAGTCGGCGAGGTCGTCGAGGTTGAGCGTCGGGGTCAATATACCCATCATCGCCTCGACCTGTTCGGGCTTGAAGCGCCCCTTGGCGGCCGACGCGTCGTAATTCTTGCGGATCACGCCGGTGCCGCGGTCGAGTGCTTCCTGCTGCATCTCGACGATCGTGACCGGGATGCCTTTCTGGAGGAAGTTCATCGAAATGCCGCCGCCCATCGTGCCGGCGCCGATCACGCCGACCTTCTTGATGTCGCGGAGCTGGGTGTCCTTGGGCAGGCCGTCGATCTTCGCCGCCTGACGTTCGGCGAAGAAGATGTGGCGCTGCGCCGCCGACTGGCTGCCGAACATCAGCTTCATGAACTGTTCGCGCTCGAAGGCGAGGCCTTCCTCGAAAGGCAGGCGCGTCGCCGCCTCGACGCACGCGAGGTTGGCGTAAGGCGCCTCGAAGCCGCGCCAGCGCTTGGCGTTGGCGGTCTTGAGCTGCTCGATCACCGCGACGTCGCCGAAAACCGGGCGTTCGCGCGTCGGGCGCGGGCCGTCGGCGATCTTCGCGCGCGCAAAGGCGATCGCGTCGGCGGCAAGGCTGTCCTCACCCGCCAGCTCGTCGACGAGGCCGAGCTCCTTGGCTTTCGCGGCGGGCAGCGGATCGCCGGTCGAGGTCATCGTCGCCGCGGCTTCGACGCCGACGACGCGCGGCAGGCGCTGCGTGCCGCCCGCGCCGGGCAGCAGGCCGAGCTTGACTTCGGGCACGCCGAGCTTCGCCGAGGGCACCGCGATGCGGTAGTGACAGACGAGCGCGGTTTCGAGACCGCCGCCGAGCGCGGTGCCGTGGATCGCGGCGACCACCGGCTTCGATGCCGCTTCGATGCTGTTGAGCACCGCGTTGAAATCGGGACCGCGCGGCGGCTTGCCGAATTCGCTGATGTCGGCGCCCGCGATAAAGGTCGCGCCGGCACAGCGCAGCACGATCGCCTTGACGCTGTCGTCGCCGAGTGCGGCGGCGAAATGATCTTCGAGCCCCTGACGGACGTGCCAGCTCAGCGCGTTGACGGGCGGGTTGCTCACGATGATGACGGCGACTTCGCCATCCTTTTCCAGCGTGACGCTGACGGGGGTTTCTTCGGACATGGGAGACTCCCTCAATCTGGAACCCGTTCGCGCGCGGCGAACGGAAAGGGGTGTTGCATCTTCAATCGTCGATCGCGGCGTGGACAAAGGTCTTGACCTCGCGCCGCACGGGATAGGTGGAGGAGGGCATGAGCTGGGTCATAAAGACCATGCAAATCTCTTCGACCGGATCGACGAAGAAACCCGTCGAAAACATGCCGCCCCAGTAAAAATCGCCGACCGAGCCGGGAATACCCGCGCGCGCGGGGTCGAGCGTGACCGCGAAGCCGAGACCGAAGCCGATTCCGGCATTTTCGTCCTCGGAAAAGATGCCGACGCTGTGCTGCGTCAGGTCGCCGCCGCCGGGTAGGTGGTTCGACGTCATCAACTCCAATGTCTTGCGGCTGATGATCCGTACATCGCCGAGCTTGCCGCCCCCGAGCAGCATCAGGCAGAAACGGTGATAATCGTGCAGCGTCGAGGCGAGCCCGCCGCCGCCCGAATGAAAGCTGCGGTCTTTCGCCCACCGACTCTTCGCGCCGCCGTCGAAATCCTGCTTCTTGTCCTTGGGGTGGAAGGCATAGGCATCGGCCAGCCGGTGCTGCTGGTCGGCGGGCACCTTGAAGCCGGTGTCGACCATGCCGAGCGGGCCAAAGATGCGCTCCTGCAGAACCTGCGCAAAGGGTTTGCCCTCGATGCGCTCGATCACCGCGCCGAGCACGTCGGTCGCCATCGAATAATTCCAGTGCGCGCCGGGATCGAACTGCAGCGGGATTTTCGCGAGATCGGCGATGAAGCTGTCCATCGTATAATCGGCGTCGAAATCGTCGATCTTTGCCTTGCGATACGCGCCGTCGACCGGGGTGCGCTCCTGAAAGCCGTACGTCAGCCCCGCGGTGTGGCGCAGCAAGTCGACCATGCGGATAGGCGATGCGGGCGGCCGCGTTAGGAAGGGGACATTGCCGCCGCCCGCGACGAACACGCCGGTGTCCTTGAACTCGGGACAAAATTTGACGAGCGGGTCCGACAGCGCGGCCTTGCCCTCCTCGACCAGCATCATGAAGGCGATGCTGGTGATCGGCTTGGTCATGCTCGCGATGCGGAAGATCGCATCCTCCTTCAGTGCCTCACCCGGCCGCGCTTCGCCGATGCACGAGCGATGCGCGATCTCGCCGCGCCGCGAGACGAGCGTCGCGGCGTGCGGCAGCCGGCCGGTGTCGACATATTTGGCGGCGAGAAAGGCGGGAATGCGGCCCAGCCGCGCGGTGTCGAATCCATGTGTCATGCTGATCGATCTATCAGTGCGAGGTCTGGCCGAGCAACTGGCGCGTCACCGGATGCGAACTGGTGAGCCCGCCGTCGACCGCGATCGCCTGTCCATTGACATAGCTCGCCTGATCGCTCGCGAGGAACAGCGCGACATTCGCGAGTTCCTCGGGCTGCGCGGCACGGCGAAGCGGATTGAGTTGCCCCAGCTTGTGCGTGACTTCCTTCGCCTTGGCATAGTCGAAGGTCGGCTTGGTCATCCCGGTTTCGGTGAGGCCCGGGCACACCGCGTTGACGCGCACGCCGCTCGTCGAGAGCTGCTGCGCCGCGACCTTGGCGAGGTTGATCACCCCCGCCTTCGACGCCGAATAGGCGCCCGGGCCCGCGCCCGAATTCAAACCCGCGACGCTCGCGGTCAGAACGATCGCGCCGCCGCGGCCCTGATCGACCATCGCCTTGCCGGCATGTTTCACCATCAGCGCGGGGCCGATCAGATTGACGCGCAAAGTCTCGGCCCATGCTTCGGGGTCGAAATCGAAGATGCCGCCCATGTCGCCGATGATCCCGGCGTTGGCGAACGCGACATCGAGCGCGCCGTACGTGTCTTTCGCGGTCGCGACGAGCGAGGCGACATCGGCCTCGACCCCCGCATCGATTTCGAGCGCGACGACCTCGCCGCCGGCATCCTTTACCAGCTTCGCGGTCTCATGCACCGCTGCCGTCTTGTCGCCGATGACGAGCTTCGCGCCCTCGGCGGCGAAGCGCAGCGCGCTCGCGCGTCCGATGCCTGAGCCCGCGCCGGTGATAATCGCGATCTTGCCGTCCAATGCGCCCATCATGCGCCTCCCGAAATCGTGGCTCCACCATCGCACACGATGGTCTGGCCGGTGGTGAATGCTCCCGCCTTGCTGGCGAGGAAGACCGCGGCGCCCGCGATCTCGTGTGGTTCGCCGATCCGCTTCAAGGTCGAGGCGGCGGTCGATCGTTTGAGATTTTCCTCATTTTCCCACAGCGCGCGCGCCATGTCG
Organism: Sphingomonadaceae bacterium 3R27C6; assembly: GCA_005503215.1. Classification (GTDB taxonomy): domain Bacteria; phylum Pseudomonadota; class Alphaproteobacteria; order Sphingomonadales; family Sphingomonadaceae; genus Sphingopyxis. Next base: position 15,185 of record SCNS01000005.1, read on the forward strand.
GTGCGCACCAGCCCCGGCGCGATGCAATTGACGCGCACGCCGCGCGGCCCGAACTCGACCGCAAAATTGCGCGCGACCTGCATGTCGGCGGCTTTCGAGATTCCATAGGCGCCGATGATCGGCGATCCCTTGAGCCCGCCGATCGAGCTGATGATGATGATCGACCCTTCGCCGCGTTCGAGCATCTCGGGCGCGACCATCGAGATCAGCCAGTGGTTCGACAGGATATTATTATCCATGATCTTGCGGAACTGGTCGTCGCTGATCCCGAGCCCGGGGCCATAATAGGGGTTCGACGCGGCGTTACAGACGAGCGTGGTGATCTTGCCGAAGGCGCGGCGCGTCTCGGCGACCAATATCTCCAGCTCCTCTTTCGACGAGATGTTCGCGCGCACCGCAATCGCGGTGCCATCGCCGAAGCGCGCGTTGATCTCGGCCGCGGTTTCCTCGCAGGCGTCGGCCTTGCGGCTCGAAATCACCACCTTCGCGCCCTGTTCGGCCATCGCCTCGGCGGTCGCCTTGCCGATGCCGCGCGACGATCCGGTGATCAGCGCGACCTGGCCCGCCATGTCGAACAGGCTCATGCGCCGGCCTTTCGGGCGAATTCCCACGCCTTTTCGGCGAGCGGGCGGACGCGCTCGGACATGTCCTTGGCGTGCTGTGACGAGGCGGTGCCCTCGATCACGCGTTTCTTGATGCCCTGGATGATCCCCGCGAGGCGGAAGAAATTATAGGCGAAATACCAGTTCATGTCGGGCACGCCGTCGCGGCCCGTGGCGGCGCAATAGCGTTCGACCATCTCGTCGAGCTCGGGAATGCCGAGTGCCTTGCGATCGAGATCCGAAACGCCCGAACGGCCGCCATTCTCGGTGACCCACGCCATCGCGACATAGGTGAAATCGGCGAGCGGATCGCCCAAGGTCGACAGCTCCCAGTCGAGCACCGCGAGAACCTCGGGCCGATCCTTGGCATAGATCATATTGTCGATGCGGTAATCGCCATGGACGACGCTGGTCCGCGTCTGCTCGGGCAGGGTCGCGGGCAGCCACGCGATCAGCTGCTCCATCTCGTCCATCGTCTCGGTCTCGGCGAGGCGATATTGCTTGGTCCAGCGGTCGACCTGCCGGCCGAAATAATTGCCGGGTTTGCCGAAATCGCTGAGGCCCGCCTTCTCGACATCGACCTTGTGCAGCGCGGCGAGCGTGTCGATCATCGCTTCATAGGTGGCGCGGCGGTTCTCCGGCGTCGACCCCGGCATCGCGCCGTCCCAGATCGTGTGGCCGTCGACCATCCCCATGACATAGAACCAGCTGCCGATGACGTCATCGTCGGTGCAGAGGCCGTACTGGCGCGCGACGGGGAAGCCCATCTTATGCAGCCCCGCCTGCACTTTATACTCGCGGTCGACCGCATGCGCCGAGGGGAGCAGCGGGCCGAAAGGCTTGCGGCGGAGCACATAATTGCCCGACGGCGCCGAAATCTTGTACGTCGGGTTCGACTGGCCGCCCGCGAACTTGCTCTGCGTCAGCGGGCCGGTGAAGCCTTCGACATTGGCCTCCATCCACGCGGTCAGCTTCGCCTCGTCGAGCACATCGGCGCCCTCGGGCGCTACGGTGCCGCTGAAGGCTTTTTGCGCGTCGAGCGTCATTGGTCGAAAACGATCACCGACCGCGCGGCGTCGCCCTTCTTCATCTTGTCGAAGCCTTCGTTGATCCGTTCGAGCGGGATCGTCTCGGCGACGATGCTGTCGAGGTCGAGGAGGCCGCGCAGGTAGAAGTCGACGAGGCGCGGAATATCGACCGGGAAGCGGTTGCCGCCCATGATCGCGCCCTGCAATTTCTTGCCCGAGAGCAGGTCCATCGCGCTCAGCCCGACCTTTTCCGAAAGCGGCATCATGCCGAGGATCGTCGCGGTGCCGCCGCGGCGCAGCGACGCGACCGCGAGGCTCGCCGAAGCGGGACGCCCGACCGCCTCGATCGCATGGTCGACGCCGCCCTTGGTGAGTTCGATGATCTGCTTCGCGGCATCGTCGGCGAGCGCATCGACGACGTCGGTCGCGCCGAGCTTCACCGCCAGCGCGCGCTTCTCGGGAACCGGGTCGGCGGCGATGATGCGCCCCGCGCCCGCGATCTTCGCGGCGTTGATCGTCGCCAGGCCCACCCCGCCGCAACCGACGACCGCGACGGTCTCGCCCGGCGTCACCTTGCACGCGTTAAAGATCGTCCCCGCACCCGTCGTCACCGCGCAGCCGATCACCGCGGCGCGGTCGAGCGGCATGTCGGGGTCGATCGCGACGCACGCATGTTCGTGGACGAGCATCGTCTCGGCGAAGGCCGAAAGGTTGAGCATCTGGTTGACGATGCTGCCATCGGGGCGCGTAATGCGCGGCGGCTGTCCGACGGCGCGGCGCGTGTCGCCGCCCATGCACAGCGACATGCGGCCCGACACGCAGAACTCGCAGTGGCCGCAAAAGGCCGAAAGGCAGGTGACGACCGCGTCGCCGACCTTCACCGTGCGCACCTCGCTGCCGACCGCCTCGACGATACCCGCGGCTTCGTGGCCGGGGATCGCGGGCAGGGGGTGCGGATAGGCGCCGTCGATAAAATGCAGGTCCGAATGGCAGAGCCCGCACGCGGCGGTGCGGATGCGCACCTCGTGCGGGCCGCAGTCGGCAATCTGCACCGTCTCGATCGACAGCGGCTTGCCCGGTTCGATCAGAATCGCGGCTTTGGTCACAATATCTCTCCGACTGCTGGATTTAACGCGAAACGCCGATGTCGCCCGACGAGAAGCCCGGCTCGCTCGCTTCGCTATGCTTGGCGAATTCGATGCGGGCGATCGCGCGTTCGTGGACTTCGTCGGGCCCGTCGGCGAGGCGCAGCGTGCGCTGGTGCGCATAGGCCTTGGCGAGCCCGAAATCCTCCGACACGCCGCCGCCGCCATGCGCCTGGATCGCATCGTCGATGATCTTCAGCGCCATGTTCGGCGCCTGCACCTTGATCATCGCGATCTCGGCAGCGGCCGACTTGTTGCCGACCTTGTCCATCATGTCGGCGGCCTTGAGGCAGAGCAGGCGCGTCATCTCGATGTCGATGCGCGCGCGCGCAAGGCGATGTTCCCAGATGCTGTATTCGGCGACCTTCTTGCCGAACGCGACGCGCGATTGCAGCCGCTTCGCCATCTTGGCGATCGCTTCTTCCGCCACACCGATGGTGCGCATGCAGTGATGGATACGCCCCGGGCCAAGGCGCCCCTGCGCGATCTCGAAACCGCGGCCCTCGCCGAGCAGCATCGCTTCCTCGGCATTGACGCGCACATCCTTCAGCTCGATTTCCATATGGCCGTGCGGCGCATCGTCATACCCGAAGACGGGCAGGTGACGGAGGATGTTCACCCCGGGCGTATCGAGCGGCATCAGCACCATCGACTGCTGCGCGTGGCGCTTCGCGGCAAAGTCGGTCTTGCCCATCACGATCGCGACTTCGCAGCGCGGATCGCCTGCACCCGACGACCACCATTTGGTGCCGTTGATCACATAATCGTCGCCGTCGCGCTCGATCCGCGTCTCGATATTCGTCGCGTCGGACGAGGCGACGCGCGGCTCGGTCATCAGGAACGCCGAACGGATCTCGCCGTTCATCAACCGGCCGAGATATTTGTCCTTCTGCGCGCGCGTTCCGTAACGGTGGAACACTTCCATATTGCCGGTGTCGGGCGCCGAGCAGTTGAACACCTCGCTCGCAAAGCCGACGCGGCCCATTTCCTCGGCGCACAGCGCATATTCGAGGTTCGAAAGGCCGGGGCCTTCGAATTCGAAACTCTCATCGACATGATGGTGCGCGGCCGACTTGGGCGGCATGAACAGGTTCCAGATGCCGGCTTCCTTGGCTTCGGCCTTCAGATCCTCGACGATCTGGATGACTTTCCAACGATCGCCCGCCTTGTCCTGTTCGATATAGGTCGGGACCGCGGGGCGAACCTTGCGCTCGATGAAATCGCGTACCCGGTCGCGCCAATAGACCTGCCGGTCGGTAAGATCGAAGTCCATCTGCGCGTCCTTTCCCTTTACGTTCACGTAAACCTTTGGACCGATTCGTCGGTCTTGCCAAGTCCTGCGGACCCAAAATTACATCATTCCGCCGCCGCGCGACATTCTCGTTACGGATGCGCGCCTGTGGCGTCGGGTTCGCCGCGTGCGACGTCGCCCAGCAGCGCCAGCCGCGCCTCGTGATCGGCGCGCGAGATCGGGAAGCGCCGCATGACGATCAGCCCCAGCGTGCCGATAACCAGGATCGCGAGCGCATAGCCGAGCGCGAGATTGCCGAGCACGTCAGCGCCGACCTCGCCCGGTTTCGCGTCCGCCGGGAAGGATGCGAGGGACAGGATCAGCCCGGCGGCGAAGATGCCGATGCCCGTCGCGCATTTCTGCATGAAGAAATAGCCCGCAAAGAACAGCCCTTCGGAGCGCCGCCCGGTCTCGCTCTGCGACGCCTCGACGACATCGGCCATCATCGACGACGACAGGATCATCAGGATGATCGAGAAGCTGTTCGATACGAACACCAGCGCGAACATCGCCGCGACGCTCGGCTTGCCCGGCAGGCCGGGGAAGAAACCCTGGATCCACGCGAAATAGATGCCGCTGTTGACGAGCAGCGCGATCGCGCCCGCGAAAATCGCGCCGTCGCGCTTGCCGAGCCGCGCCGACACGGGGGCGACGAGCAGGAAGGCCGCGATCATCGAGGCGAACAGCAGGAAGACATAAGCGACCATCTCGCCCTGCGTGAACTGCCAGAAGAAACCGAGCAGGTAATTGTTCATCGAAAAGGTGATGCCCTGATTCACGAAGCCGAACAGCGCGGCGAAGATCAGCCACAGGAAGGCGCGGTTCGACAAAGTGTCGCGCATCTCGCCGAGGACCTGGCGCAGCGTCATTACGGGTTTCGTATCGGCGACGTTCGACACCGCGATGCGGCTGTGCTGCCCCGCGGCCGAGGTCAGGACCGCGCCCGCCATCAGCAGCGCGCCGGTCAGCGCATAGGGGAAATAGCCGTCGGGATCGACGAGCCCCTTCGCGCCGCCGAAAAAGACGCCATAGGCGAGCAGCAGGATCAGCAGGCCGCCGCCCCAGCCGAAGAGGAAGCGATAGCGCATGACGACGGTGCGCTCGTCATAATCGCCCGTCAGCTCGGGAACGATCGCGACCGACGGCACTTCGCACATCGAGACGAGCGAGCGAACGATGATCGCAAAGCCGATCAGCCAGGCGACGGTCATCGCGTTGCTCATTTCGGGCGGGTGCCACAGCAGCATCCACATGATCGCGAGCGGGATCGGCGCGCCATAAAGCCACGGCAGGCGGCGCCCCCAGCGGCTACGCGTGCGGTCGGTGAGTTCGCCGATGATCGGATCGACAAAGGCGTCGGCGATCAGCGCGACCATGATCGCGGCGCCGACGACGCCGGGATCGAGCCCGATCACCTGATTGTAGAACAGCAGCAGGAAAGTCGAAAAGCCGTTGTCCTTGACGCCATAGGCGATGCTGCCCAGCCCATGCATGACCTTCAGCCGGACCGGCAGGCGCGTGGCTTTCGGCGCGGCGATCGCCGCGTTCACGCCGGCGCCCCGGCCTTTGCCGCTTCCTCCATCGCGACGAGCGCATCGAACAGTCCGGGGGCTTCGGGATCCCACGCGTGGCGCTGGCCGATCGTCAGCCCGCCGTCGACCAGCATATGCGTGCCGGTCATGAAGCTTGATTCCTCGCTCGCGAGATAGGCGACCGCGTTGGCGATGTCCTCGGGCTGGCCGCCGCGCGCGACGGGCTGCGCGGCCTCGCTCATCCCCGCGATGATCGCCTTCGCCTGATCCTTATGTTCGTCGGGCACGTCGAGCGACGAGGTGAAGATATTGGTGTTGATGAACCCCGGACAGATTGCGTTGACGCGAATGCCGTAACGCGCGAGGTCGGTCGCCGCGATTTTACTGAGGTGGAGCACGCCCGCCTTGGCGACGGCATAGGCGATCGGTGAATAGCCCGCGCCGAGCGCCGCGACACTCGCGGTGTTGACGATCGATGCACCCTTGCGGCCTTTCATATGCGGGCTCGCATAGCGGATCCCCATCGCGACCGATTTCAGCACGAGGTCCATCGTCAGGTCCCAGCCCTCGGGGCTGATCTCGTCGATCGGCGCGCGGTCGCCCGCGGCGGCGGCATTGTTGAAGACGATATCGATGCCCCCGGCTTTCGCCGCGGCCTTATTCATCAACGCCTCGATGTCCGATGGCTTGGTGACGTCGCAGCGGACGAAGTCGATCTTGCCGTTCGACTGTTCGGCGAGCGCGCGTCCGCCCGCCTCGTCAATGTCGGCGGCGAAGACGTGCGCGCCCTCGCCCGCGAGTTTCAAAACCGCTGCCTTGCCGATGCCCGACGCCGCTCCGGTGACGACAGCTATCTTGCCTGCGAATCGCATTGACCCATTCTCCCGTTTTCTTTTGCCACTTAGCTTAGGCGCCAAAGGTGACGCGTCAACGGCGGTCAAACCGACGCTACGGCGCCGTAACGGCAGGCGCGTCGATCCAAGTTGACGCTTGCGTAAACTAGCGAAGCGGACGTAGATTTGGCCGCAGAAGAGGAGCCAAAAGGATGAGCGAACTGGACGCTTTCCGCGCCGAGGTGCGGGACTGGCTGGAGGCGAACTGCCCCGCCGAAATGCGCGAGCCCGTGCGTGACGAAGGCGACGTCTGCTGGGGCGGCCGCAATTGGGTGTTCAAGAATGACGCGCAGAAAGCCTGGCTCGAAGCGTGCGTCGCCAAAGGCTATACCGTCCCCGACTGGCCCAAGCCTTATGGCGGCGCCGGGCTGACACCCGAGCAGACCAAGGTCCTCAAACAGGAAATGAAGCGCATCCACGCGCGCTCGCCGCTCGACAGTTTCGGCATCTGGATGCTCGGCCCCGCGCTGCTGCAATTCGGCACCGAGGAGCAGAAGGTCGAATATCTGAACCCGATCGCGCGCGGCGAAATCCGCTGGTGCCAGGGCTATTCGGAGCCCGGATCGGGCAGCGACCTCGTCAGCTTGCAGACCTTTGGCGAGGACAAGGGCGATCATTGGGTCGTCAACGGGTCGAAGATCTGGACCAGCTACGCCGACAAGGCCGACTGGATTTTCTGCCTCGTCCGCACCGACAAGGCGAACAAATATCAGGGCATCACCTTCATGCTCTTCGACATGGCGAGCAAGGGCGTCACGACCAAGCCGATCCTCTTGATCAGCGGCAACTCGCCCTTCTGCGAAACCTTCTTCGACGATGTCGAAGTGCCGAAGACGCAGTTCATCGGCGAAATCAACCGCGGCTGGGACGTCGCCAAATATCTGCTCGGCCACGAACGCGAGATGATCTCGGGCGGCGGCGCGGGCGGCGACATGGTCAGCATCGGCGGCGCCTTTGCCAGGGCGTTCGGCAAGAATGCCGCGGGCGAACTCGACGATCCGATCCTGCGCGCCGAAATGGCGGCGTTCGACGTCGATGTCTTCGCCTACCGCGCGATGGGCGAGCGCTTCATGGACATGTGGAAGACCGGCCGCGCGCATCCCGCCAGCTCGAACATGATGAAATATGTCGGGACCGAACTCAACAAGCGCCGCCACGAACTCGTGATGTCGGGCGGCGGTAGCGAAGCACTCGAATGGGACAGCGAGGAGACCAAGGGCGGCGCGCGCGCGCGCGGTTGGCTGCGCACCAAGGCCAATTCGATCGAAGGCGGGACGAGCGAAGTCATGCTCAACGTCATCGCCAAGCGTATCCTCGACCTGCCCGGAGCCTGACCCATGCCCTTGTATCACAATGACGACCAGGCGATGCTCAAGGACAGCGTCGCGCCCTTCGTCGCCGAACAGGCGCCGGTGTCGCACCTGCGCAGCCTCCGCGACAGCGCCGACGCGACGGGCTTCTCGCGCGACCTTTGGGCGCAGTTCACCGAAATGGGCCTGCCCGGCATGCTCGTTCCCGAGGCGCACGGCGGGCTCGGCATGGGGCATATGGAGGCGGGCATCGTGCTCGAGGAAATCGGCCGCAACCTGACCCCGTCGCCCTTCCTGTCGACCGGCGTCGGCGCGGTCGCCGCGCTCGCGAAGGCGGGCGGCACGCAGGCGGGCCGCTGGCTCCCCGCGATCGCATCGGGCGAGGCGATCGTCGCGCTCGCGATCGACGAAGGCGCGAAGCACCGCCCCGACCGCATCGCGACCACGGCGACGCGCGCGGGCAACGGTTTCCGCCTCGACGGCAAGAAGAGCTTCGTGCTCCACGGCCATGTCGCCGACATGAGCATCGTCGCGGCGAAGAGTGACGGTGGCATCACGCTGTTCGCGGTGCCGAAGGATGCGAAGGGTCTGACGGCGGACCCGCGCCGTCTCGTCGACAGCAGCCTCGCAAGCCACGTCACGCTCGACGGCGTCGAGGTCGACGCCGACGCCGTGATCGGCGAGGTCGATGCGGGCGGCGAGATCCTCGACGCGCTGCTCGCCGCCACCCGCACCGGGGCGGCCGCCGAAATGGTCGGCGTCGGGCAGGGCGCGATGGACATGACCGTCAATTACCTCAAGGAACGCAAGCAGTTCGGCAAGCTGATCGGCGAATTCCAGGGCCTCCAGCACCGCGCCGCGCATCTCTATGGCGAGATGGAAGTCGCGCGCGCCACGGTGATGAAGGCGCAGCAGCTCTTGGATGAGGGCAGCGAGGGCGCGAAGCTGATGGTCTCGGTCGCCAAGGCGAAGGCCGGCCGCGCCGCGAACCTCGCGGTGCGCGAGGGCGTGCAGATGCATGGCGGCATCGGCATGACCGACGAATATGACATCGGCCTCTACATGAAACGCGACCGCGCGCTCGCCGAATATATGGGCGACGTGCATTATCACATCGACCAGGTTGCCCGGATGAACGGCTACTAAACTTCACCCCTCCCGCTTGCGGGAGGGGCAGCGAGACTCGCCGGCTTGCCGGCTAGTCGCAGCGGGGAGGGCATTGAGCCCGACATGCCCCACCCCAACCCTCCCCTGAAGGGGAGGGAGCAAAAGGATGAGCAAATGAACCTTCAGCACATGTTCGGCCTCGACGGCCGCATCGCTCTCGTCACGGGCGGCTCGCGCGGCATCGGCAAGATGATCGTCGAGGGCTATCTCGCCGCGGGCGCCGCGCGCGTCTATATCTCGGCGCGCAAGACCGCGCAGATCGAGGAAGCCGTCGCCGATTTCGAAACGCGCTATCCGGGCAAGGTCATCGGCCTGCCCGTCGACCTGTCGACCGTCGAAGGTTGCCGCGCGCTCGCGTCGGAACTCGAAGCGCGCGAAGAGCGCCTCGACATCCTCGTCAACAACGCCGGCGCGGCGTGGGGCGAACCGTTCGAGGGCTTCCCCGAGGCGGGCTGGGACAAGGTGATGGACATCAACGTCAAATCGCCCTTCTTCCTGACACAGGCGCTCCACGGGCTGCTCAAGGGCGGCGGCACCGCCGACCGTCCGGCGAAGGTGATCAACATCGGCTCGATCGACGGCCAGCGGCTCAACCCTTGGGAAACCTACAGCTATCACGCGTCGAAGGCGGCGATCCTCTACCTCACCAAACGCCTCGCCGCGCGGCTGGTCAGCGACCATATCCTCGTCACCGCGATCGCGCCCGGCGCCTTCCAGTCGGACATGAACAAGGCCGCGCGCGACCATGGCGACGCAGTGGCGAAGAGCATCCCAGTGAAGCGCATCGGTATCCCCGAAGATATGGCCGGCGCCGCGATCTTCCTCGCGTCGAAGGCGGGCGACTATGTCGTCGGCGACACGATCACCGTCGACGGCGGGCTCGTCCACGGCGACGTGCGGACAAGCATCGACGCCTGATCCGCCCTATCTTTCATCGTCACCCCGGACTTGATCCGGGGTGACGAAGGAGGAATTTGACTCGCCCATTTCCAAGGTGTATTATGCAACTAATGCACTAAGGAGATTGTCCATGCGTCTCGCGTTCCTCATTCCCCTCATGATGCTCCTCGCCGCTTGCGGGTCGGAGGAGAAGAAATCCGGCGAGGGCACCGAAGTCTCGATCAACGCCGGCGACGAGCATGGCGGGGTCCAGATCAAAACCGGCAAGGACGGCGGCAATCTCAAGATCGACGGCGGCGGCGCCGCGATCGATATCGACATCCCCGATTTCGTCGACCTCGATATCGAGAGCGATTTCGATATCGACGGGGTGAAGCTCTATCCGGGCAGCAAGGTCACCAAGGTCGACGTCGACGCGGTCGACAAGAGCGGCGCCGACAAGGCGACGGTCAAACTTGGCTTCACTTCGCCCGCTGCGCCGACGAAGGCGGCCGACTGGATGGCCAGCGAATTCGCCAAAAAGGGCGTCAAAGTCACGCGCAGCGGCGATACGCTCGCGGGCAAGGACAAGGACGGCGCCGATTTCCGGATCAACTTCGCCCCCGACGGCGCGACCGCCAAGGGCGAAGTGGTGATCGTCAAGAGCTGAACAAAGCTTTGACGTGCACCCCGGCGAAAGCCGGGACCCAGCGACGCCCTGGAATTCTGGGCCCCGGCTTTCGCCGGGGTTCATTCCCTAGCCGCTATTCCGCAGCGCTGTCGCGATCGCGTTGATCGTCAGCTGGATGCCCTCGGCGATGCGCGGGTCGGTCTCGCCGGCGCGGTGGCGCTTCATCAGCTCGATCTGCAGCAGGTTCAGCGGCTCGATATAGGGCAGCCGCAGCCGGATCGACGCCTCGAGCGCCGGGTTCTTCTCGAGCAGCCGCGTCTGGCCCGTGATGCCGAGCAATCCGTCATGCGCGCGGTTCCACCCGCCCTGGATGCGGCCGAAGATCGCGTCATGCCCGTCGATTCCCGCGGCCAGCTCGGCGTAGCGCGCCGCGATCCCCATGTCCGATTTCGCGAGCACCATTTCCATATTGCCGAGCAGCGCCGCAAAGAACGGCCAGCCCGCCGCCATGTCGGCGAGCAAAGCCTTGTCCTCGAACGCCGCAAAACCCTCGCCGGTGCCGTACCAGCCGGGCAGCATTGCGCGCGACTGTGCCCAACTGAACACCCACGGGATCGCGCGCAGATCCTCGATCGCGCTCGACTTGGTGCGGCTCGACGGCCGCGACCCGATCTTCAGCGTCGCGATCTCGGCGATCGGCGTCATCGCGCGGAAGAAATCCTTGAACGCCGGCGTATCGTAGACGAGCCCGCGATAGGCGGCGAAGGCACCGTCCGAGAGCTGGTCCATCGCCGCGGTAAAGTGCGCCGCATCCTTGTCGCTCAGCGCCTCGGGCTCGAGGCTCGCGAGCAGGCTCGCCGACACCATCGCTTCCAGATTGGTCGCCGCGCTCGCCGCGGTGCCATATTTCGCTGCGATCACCTCGCCCTGCTCGGTGATGCGGATGCGCCCCTGCACCGTCCCTGCAGGCTGCGCGCGGATCGCGGCAAAGGCGCTGCCGCCGCCGCGCCCGACCGCGCCGCCGCGGCCGTGGAACAATTGCATCGCGGTGTCGGCGTCCTCGAACACCGGGGTCAGCGCCTGCGACGCCTGATGCAGCCCCCAGGTCGAGGTCAGATAACCGCCGTCCTTGTTCGAATCCGAATAGCCGATCATCACTTCCTGATGTCCGCGCTGGCCGATCTGCGGGCCGATTTCGGGCATCGCGAAATAGCGCGCCATGATCGCGGGCGCGCGGTCGAGATCGGCGATCGTCTCGAACAGCGGCACGACCATCAGGTTCGATTGGCCCGCCGCGTCGCCGCTCCGCCACAGCCCCGCCTCGCGCGCGAGGACATGGACCTCGAGCAGGTCGGACAGCTCCTGCGCCATGCTGATGATCCACTGGCAGATCGCGTCCTGTCCGAGTCGCGCACGGACATCGGCGGCGGCATGGACGATCGCGAGTTCTCCCGCGGTCTCGTCGCTCCATTGGTGCCACGGCGCCGCGAGCGGCCGGTCGCTGGCGAGCTCGGCGGTGAGCAGCGCGACACGCGCTTCTTCATCGAGCGCCAGATAATCGGCGCACACCCCCGATACCGACAGCAACTCGGCGAGCACACGTTCGTGCACCGCGCTGTTCTGCCGCATGTCGAGCGTCGCGAGGTGGAATCCGAACACTTCGACCGCGCGGATCAACCGCCCCAAGGCGCCGATGCCGCCGAACTGGCCCTGGCTGTTCGCCGACAGGCCATTGGCGATGGTGACAAGGTCGCGGCGAAGCGACGCCGGGGTGGCATAAGGCGCGCCGCTCAGCGCCGACGGTCGCGGCGGCGCCCGCCCGACAATCTGCGTGTAAGTGGCGCAAAGCCGCGCATAGATGCCCGACAGCGCGCGGCGATAGGGTTCATCGCGGCGGCTCGGCGCCGTATCGCCGCTCGCCTCGGCCAGCGCTTCGACGGCTTCGGGGACGGCGGCGAGGCTCGCCGACACCGACAGTTCGGCGCCAAGGTGGTGGACCGCGTCGATATAATGGCCGAGCACCGCGGCGGCGTTGCGTGCCGTCGCCATGTGCATCGTCTCGGCGGTGACGAAGGGGTTGCCGTCGCGGTCGCCGCCGATCCAGCTGCCGACGCGCAGGAAGCTTGCGGGGCGCTGCCCCAGCTCGGCTTCCCAGCGCGCATAAAGCTTCGGCACCACGGGCAGGAAGACGTCGCGCAAATAGGTCAGCGCATTGTCGATTTCGTCGGCGACGAACAATTTTTCGGTGCGCAGCGGCCGCGTTTGCCACAGCAATACGATCTGCCGCCGGATCGCATCCTCGACGACATCGCCCTCGGGGGTCTCGTCGGCGCCGGCATCGCGCAGCAGCATCAGCTCGGCGATGCGGTTCTTGTGGTCGAGCACCGACTTGCGCCGCACCTCGGTCGGGTGCGCGGTGAGCACCGGCGCGACGAGCGAGGCGCTCAGCAATGCCGCGATCGCGTCGCCATCGATCCCATCGCCCTTCAGCTTTTCGATCGCGGCGGCGACCGTCGCCTCGGGCTCGGCCGCGACCCCCTGCCGGTCCTCGGCAAGATTGGCGAGCATCGAAAACAGCATGAAGCCGCGCACGAAGGCGATCGTGTCGTCGAGGCTCAGTGCATCGAGCCCCGGGTCGATCGCCTCGGCCCCCGCGATCCCGCGGTGCCGGTCGACGCTCGACGAGCGGATATATTCGGTCTGGCGGAACAATTTGTCGCCGCCATAGGCGCGAATGACGTCGCCGAGGATCCGCCCCAAATAGCGGATGTCGGGATTTTGCGAGATCTGGATAGGTGGGCCCATGGGCCCAGCTTGCTGCACCTGCGAAGGCGCAGGGTCAAGCCGACGCGCGGACGCGCATAGCTATGCGCGCCCGCGCGAGCGCTTCGTCAGCGGGTCCGGACCATGACCAATGTGCCCATATCGACCCGCGGGCGGCCATCGAAAGACACGCCATTGTGCGTGTCGGTGATGAACATCAGCTTCCCCGAAGCATCGGTGATGCGCGCCGAAACCGAATAGCGGCCGCGCGGATCGAGTTTGCGCTCGTCGACTGTCAGCGAGAAGGCAAAAGGCACCTGCCGGCCGTCGGCGGTGAAGCTTTGCTGCGCGATCGTTTTCGACGGTGCGTCCATCAGGCTGACGTCGGCGAGCGTGACTTCGACCTGCGCCGTCGGCGGCAGCGCCATGCGCTCGCGATAGGTGATGTTGCCGGTGACCGACACGGGTTGTTCCGAAGGCGCGATCGTCGCGCAGGCGGCGAGCAGCGGCGCGGCAACGATGCCGACGGCGAGCATACGGGTGATGCGAACCATGATATGTCTCCTTTTTTCGATGGTTGGCGGCCGCCTAGTCCCGTCGAGGTGAACCCATGCTGTCGCGCTCGTTGTGCCCCTGTCAGCCCTCCAGCTCGACATCCCAATAGAGCCAGTCGATCCAGCTCGTGTGCAGATAGTTCGGCGGGAACGCCCGTCCATTGTCCTGCAGCTGCCAGCTCGTCGGGCGCCAGGGCTGGCGATAGATCGGCATATGCGCCTGTTGCGGGGTGCGGCCGCCTTTTTTGAGGTTGCACGGCGCGCAGGCGGTCGCGACATTTTCCCACGTCGTCCGCCCGCCCAGCCGGCGCGGCACGACATGGTCGAAGGTCAAATCCTTGCCCGACCCGCAATATTGGCACGAAAACCGGTCGCGCAGGAACAGGTTGAAGCGCGTGAAGGCGGGATGCTGCGACGGCTTCACATATTGCCGCAGCGCAATGACGCTGGGGATCGGCATCGTCTTCGTCGGCGAATGGATCTCGCGTTCGTAATTTTCGACGATGGTGACGCGGTCGAGGAAAACCGCCTTGACCGCCGTCTGCCACGGCCACAGGCTCAAGGGGTAATAGCTGAGCGGCGTATAGTCTGCATTGAGAACAAGGGCCGGACAGGAATCGGGATGCCGGGCGAGATCGGGATGAAACATGGCTTCGCTACGCTGCCCCCTATACTGCGCGGGATGGCGCGCCACTGCCAGTCCCGGGTGACAGCATCATTACATCACGCATATGATTCGCACGTCAAGAGGCGATGTGCCGCAAGATATGGAATGTCCGGCGGGGCAGAGGCACAGTATCTAGACCCAAGCGGCGCCGCATGCTGACCCGCTTCGCCCCCAGCCCGACCGGCGAGCTCCACCTCGGCCACGCCTATAGCGCGGTGCTCGCGCATGACGCGGCGCGCGGCGCGGGCGGGAAGTTCCTGATCCGCATCGACGATATCGACGGCAGCCGATCGCGCGAGGATTATGTCGGCGCCTCGCTCGCCGACCTCGCCTGGCTCGGGATCGACTGGGACGGCGATCCGGTGCGCCAGTCGGCGCGGCTCGGCGCCTATGCCGCCGCGCTCGACAATCTGCGCGCGCGCGGGCTCGTCTATCCCTGCTTCTGCACCCGCGCCGATATCGCCGCCAGCCTGTCGGCACCGCATGGGCCATCCGGCGCGATCTACCCCGGCACCTGCCGGGGCTTGTCCGAAATCGAGCGGACACGCCGCCTCGCGGATGAACCGCATTGCTGGCGCCTCGACACCGCGCGTGCGCTTGCCGAAAGCGGCGATCTGCAATGGGAAGAGGCGGGGCAGGGGCTTCGGTCCGCCGATCCGGCGGCGCACGGCGATATCGTCCTCGCGCGCAAGGACGCGCCCGCGAGCTATCATCTCGCGAGCACGCTCGACGACGCCGATATGGGGGTGACGCATGTCGTCCGCGGCGCCGACCTCATTGCATCGACCGACGTCCACCGGCTGCTCCAGGCGTTGCTCGATCTGCCGACCCCGCTTTATCGCCACCATGCGCTCGTCTGCGGCGCCGATGGCAAAAGGCTCGCGAAGCGTGACGCCGCGGCGTCGCTCGCGTCGCTCCGCGCGGCCGGGATCGACGGGCCAACGCTTGCCGCCGATTTGGCCGCCGGGCGGCTTCCCGCTGGCTATTCGCTGCAAAATCCCTAGATTGGGTTTATGGAAATCCTGCTCATCCTTGGCGTCGTGATCGCCGCCGGCTTCGTCCTCTTCTCGCTCGCGCGGGGGCTTTTCTATTTCTCGCAAGGCCACAAGGCCCAGATGGACGGCACCGTCCACGACAATCAGGTGATGCAGAACCGGATGATGATGGCGCGCGTCAAGTGGCAGGCGATCACGATCATCCTGCTCGTGCTGATCGGCCTGTTCGCCGCGGGCAGCTAAAGTCGGGCGCATGGTCAAGCTCAACAAGATCTACACGCGCACCGGCGACGACGGCACCACGGGGCTCGTCGACGGATCGCGCGTCGCCAAATCGGACGCGCTGATGGCGGCGATCGGCGACGTCGACGAGGCGAACAGCGCCATCGGGATCGCCGCCGCGGTGCTTGACCCGGCGAGCGACGAAGCCGCGATGCTCGCGCGCATCCAGAACGAGATGTTCGACCTCGGCGCCGATCTGGCGACCCCGCCCGACATCCAGTTCGGTTTCGGCCCGCACGAAATGGCGCTGCGCATCGTGCCGAGCCAGATCGCGCGGCTCGAGGACGAGATCGACGGCATGAACGATGCGCTCGATGCGCTTCGAAGCTTCATCCTGCCCGGCGGCACCGAAGCCGCGGCGCGGCTCCACCTCGCGCGCGCGGTCACGCGGCGCGCCGAACGCGCCGCCGTCGCGGCGGGCGCTGTGCGCGACCTCAACCCGATCGCGCTGAACTATCTCAACCGCCTGTCGGATCATCTGTTCGTGCTCACGCGGCACATCAACGCCGCGGCGGGCGGCGATATTCTCTGGAAACCCGGCGCGACGCGCTGACCGGACGGATCCTCCCTGCGGCGAAGCCGTGGGGAGGGAGTGCAGGGTTGAATTGCCCCTGGCAATTCAACCCTGCACTCTCGCGTAGCGAGTGGTGGAGGGGCCGCGCCATAGCCCCTCCGTCAGCGCTTCGCACTGCCACCTCCCCATCGCTTCGCGACAGGGAGGATTTATGTTCTCTAAATGTTCCTAGACATTCCATCGCGCCGTAACCATAATCCGGTGAACAGCGAAACCGAATCGCACCCCGGGGGATTGTCTCACCATGGCCAGCCGCACCGACGCCCAAAATCGTACCGATCCGCTGGAAGAGCTGACGCGGCGTTTCGTCGCGACGCGCCGCCTGTCGCTCGATCTGGTGGCGACGCTGTCCGATGCTGATGCGAGCGCACAGTCGATGCCCGACGCTTCGCCCGCCAAATGGCACCTCGCGCACACGAGCTGGTTCTTCGAAACCTTCGTCCTGCGCGATCATGTTCCGGGCTATTCACTCTTCGACACCCGCTATCCCTTTCTGTTCAACAGCTATTATGAGGCCGAAGGGCCGCGCCACGCGCGCCCGCATCGCGGCCTACTGACGCGCCCGTCACTCGACGAAATCTGCATCTGGCGCGCGCATGTCGATGCCGCGTTGCAAACCGCCTTGCCCGATCTCCCGGCGAGCGCGCTGACGCTTGTCGACCTCGGCATCCATCATGAGCAACAGCATCAGGAATTGCTGCTCACCGACCTCAAGCATCTCTTCGCGCAAAATCCGCTCGGCCCGGCGGTCTGGAATCGCGAAACGCGAATCGCGAGTGAAGTTGCGCAGTTTTCCGCGATGAAATGGATCAAGGGTGCCGACGGCGTGGCGAAGGTCGGGCATAGCGGCACTGGCTTCGCCTTCGATTGCGAGGGTCCCCGCCACGATGCGCTGCTGACCCCGCACGCGCTCGCCAGCCGCCCGGTGAGCAATGGCGAATGGCAGGAATTCATCGCCGACGGCGGCTATCACACCCCCTCGCTCTGGCTCAGCGACGGCTGGGCGTGGGTGCAGGCCGATGCGGTCGAGGCGCCAGCTTATTGGGATGGTGGGCGCCAGTTCACGCTGTCGGGCTGGCAGGATATCGATCCCGTCGCGCCGGTGACGCACATCAGCTTCTTCGAGGCCGACGCCTTCGCGAGCTGGGCCGGCGCGCGCCTCCCGACCGAGCAGGAATGGGAAGCCGCGGCGTCGTCGTTCGACCCGAACGGCGGCCAGCAACTCGATAGCGCCGGGCCGGTGCAGCCCGCTCCCGCCGCCGGCGACACCGATCTGCAACAGATGTTCGGCAGCGTGTGGGAATGGACCGGCAGCGCCTATCGCCCCTATCCCGGCTTCCGCGCCGTCCCCGGCGCGGTTGGCGAATATAATGGCAAGTTCATGAGCGGCCAGTTCGTCCTGCGCGGCGGCAGCTGCGCGACCCCGCGCGGCCATCTCCGCGCCTCCTACCGCAATTTCTTTTACCCCCACCAGCGCTGGCAGTTCACCGGCGTGCGGCTCGCAAAGGATCTTTGACATGGGCGTTGTGCGCAATCTTCGGCAAGTTGCGGCCGACGACGCGGGCGTCGATATCGCCTTTCGCGCCGACGTCCACGCCGGCCTCTCGCAGCAGCCTAAGGCGATACCCGCGCGCTGGTTCTACGACGCGACGGGCTCGGCGCTGTTCGAGGATATCACCGCGCTCCCCGAATATTATCCGACGCGCAGCGAAACCGACATGCTCACCCGCCATTCCGCCGACATCGCAGCCGCGATCGGTCCGGGCCGCGCCGTCGTCGAACTCGGCTCGGGCAGTTCGACGAAGACGCCGCTGTTGCTCGATGCGATCGCCCCCGCCGCCTATGTGCCCGTCGATATTTCGGGCGACTTCCTGCGCGGCAGCGCGGAGGCGCTCGCGATACGCTTTCCGGGACTGCCCATTTATCCGGTCGAGGCCGACTTCACCCAGCGCGTGACGATGCCCGACGAAATCGCCGACCTGCCCAAGCTCGGCTTTTTTCCGGGCAGCACGATCGGCAACATGGTCGCGCGCACCGCGATCGATCTTTTGCGCAACTGGCGCTGCGCGCTCGGCGAAGCGTCGCTCCTCCTCATCGGTATCGACCGGATCAAGGATGTGGCGACGCTCGAGCTGGCCTATGACGATCCGGCCGGCGTGACCGCGGCATTCAACCTCAACCTGCTCGAACGGATCAACCGCGAGCTCGGCGGCAACATTCCGGTCGAGAATTTCGCCCATCGCGCCGTGTGGGACGACGTCCACGCACGCATCGAAATGCACCTCGTCGCGGCGTGCGACATCGAGTTCACCGTCGACGGCCGCGGCTATACGATGGCGAAGGGCGAGACGATTCACAGCGAGAACAGCCATAAATACGGCCCGCGCGACGCGAACCTGCTGTTGCGCGCGAGCGGCTGGACGCCGATCGCGACGTGGGATGACGCCGATCCCGCCTTTGCCCTGATCCTTGCCGAAGCGACTGCCTTCCGCTCGGCGCCCTGACGCGCGCTCTTGACGCGCGGGACCGAGGCCGTAGGGGCACAGGCACGGTTTTCAGCGAAAAGGGCAGCATATGATCGTCGGCGTTATCGGTGCGGGACAAATGGGCGCGGGCATCGCGCAGGTGTCGGCGGGTGCCGGGCACGATGTGTTGCTATCCGACATCGACCTCGCGCGCGCCGAAGCGGGCAAGGCGGGGATCGCCAAGGCGCTGGGCCGCCTCGTCGCCAAGGAGAAGATGACGCAGGCGGATGCCGACACGCTGCTCGGCCGCATCACCCCCGTCGCCGACCACGCCGCCTTCGCCCCCGCCGACCTCGTCATCGAGGCGGCGACCGAGCGCGAGGAGATCAAGCGCGCGATCTTCGCCAGCGTCGGTCCGCATCTGTCGGCGACCGCGATCCTCGCCAGCAACACCAGCTCGATCCCAATCACGCGGCTGGCGCAGGCTGCGCCCGATCCAGCGCGCTTCATCGGCGTCCATTTCTTCAACCCGGTCCCGGTGATGGGGCTGATCGAACTGATCCGCGGCCTCGCCACCAGCGACGACACGCTCGCAAAGGTCGAAGCCTTTGGCCGCGGTCTCGGCAAGGAAATTGTCCATGCAAACGACGCGCCGGGCTTCATCGTCAACCGCGTGCTGATGCCGATGATCAACGAAGCGGTGTTCGCCTTGGGCGAAGGCGTCGCGACGATGCAGGATATCGACGCCGGCTGCCGTCTCGGACTCAACCATCCGATGGGGCCGATCACGCTCGCCGACTTCATCGGGCTCGACACCTGCCTCGAAATCATTCGTGTGCTCTACAGCGGCACCGGCGACCCGAAATTCCGCCCCGCGCCGCTGCTCGTCCAATATGTCGACGCCGGCTGGGTCGGGAAAAAGGCGGGTCGCGGCTTCTATGACTGGACGGGGCCGGAGCCCGTGCCGACGCGGTGAGCGGATACGACGCCCGCACCCTCGCATTCTATGCGGCGGAAGCGCCTGTCTATACGGCGTCGGGCAAGCTGGGCGTGTCGCGCCATCTCGACCGCTTCCTCGACCGGCTGCCGGCCGGAGCCGACATACTCGAACTGGGATGCGGCGGCGGGCGCGATGCCGCGCACATGATGGCGCGCGGGTTCGCGGTCGATCCGACCGACGGGGTCGCGGAGATCGCGGCGAAGGCGGAAGCACAGCTTGGCAGGCCGGCCCGCGTGATGCGCTTCGGCGATCTCGATGCCGCCGGGCGCTACGACGCCATCTGGGCGTCGGCGAGCTTGCTCCACGTGCCACGCCGCGATCTTCCGGACGTGATCGCGCGCATTCACCGCGCGCTGAGGCCCGGCGGGCTGCATTTCGCGAGCTATAAGGGCGGCGAGGCCGAAGGACGCGACCGCTTTGGGCGCTATTTCAACTATCTTGCGCGCGCGGAACTCGAATCCATCTATCGCGAAGCCGCCGTCTGGGATTTACTCGACATCTCCGAAGGTATCGGTGGCGGCTATGACGGTGCGCAAGGGCCGTGGGTTCAAATCACTGTGCGTCGTCCGCGATAAGGGCCGGCAGATGGAGCCGAAAGGCGTCCGATGCGTTGAGTATATGGAATGCAGGGGATGATATGATCATGCGTAACAAGGCCTTATTCGCTCTGGCGGCCGCTCTTCTTGCCGGAGCCATGCCCGTTCAGGCGCAACAGGGAGCGCCCGAGGAATCAACCATAAAGGATACCGCCAACTCGGTGACCGAACCGTTCGATGGCAAGGAAGCGCCCGCCAAGCTTTTGGCTATTCAGGGCAATCCCTATTCGCTGGCGGGCCTCGGAAAGTGCGCCGCCATCGTCAAGGAAGTGGGCGAGCTCAACGAGGTTCTGGGTCCCGACGTCAACGAGCAGGTCGACAAGGACCGCGCCAAGAAGCGCGAGGAAACCGCCGGCCGCGTCGCCGGTACGGTGGCGGGCGGGATTATTCCCTTTCGCGGGTTGATCGCCGAGGTCACCGGTGCCGCCGCCGAACGGCGGCGCTACGCGCTCGCGGTCTATGCCGGAACGGTGCGCCGCGGTTTCCTGAAAGGCGTCGGGCTTGAGCGCGGTTGCAAGGCACCCGCCCGGCCGTGATGGCGGAAAAGCGGCCCGCCACAGGCGAACCGCTTTTCGAGCTTTACAGCGGCGTCGCGATCGCGCGGCAGCTTTCGGGCGCCGAACGCAGCGCAGTGTTCCACGTCACGCTATTGCCCTGCCGGTGCAGTCGTGCGCCGTTCTTGTTTTCGTAAATCTGGCCGCTGTTCGCCGGCGTCGATTTGAGTACCATCGTCTGCCCACCGTTGACGCGCACGATCGCGCCGTCGCCGACATAGTTGACGTTCAGCCGGGTGCCGCGATCGCATTCATAGGCGGTTCCGGTTTGGCGGGGCACCGACGAGCAGGCCGCAAACGCGAGAATCGCGGCGCCCGCCGCGACAAGAGTTGTCGCCTTCATAGCTGCTTCCCCCTCAGTATCCCGAACGCACGCACAGCACGTCGGCGAGGTAGACCCGCCCGCTAACCGTTTCCATATGCTCGCGCGCCGACCCGTTCCAGCCGATCGACCGGCACCAGGTGTCGGCGGTCTGCGAAGCGCAATTGGCGGTCGCCGATCCGCGCGCGCAGGCGAGCACGCGATAGTTGCGCTCTGCGGGCTGCGTGTGGAATTCGGCGAAATTGCCGCGCGCGACCTGGTCGTTGGCGGGTGGGTTGGGGTTCCAGCCGCCACCGCCACCGCCGCCGCCGACCGGGCGGATCGACTGGATGGTGAGCCCGCGCAGGACATTGTTGAGCATCGGCGTGTCGCGATCGACCGTCCGGCAATTGCCGCGGTAGCGCGTCCTTTCGCACAATTCCCAGCGTCCGTTCGGAACACGGATCGAATTGACCGGCCAGGCGAGGCCGAGGTTGGGCTTTTCTTCGCCGATGAAAACCGCGGGGCCGCGATAGCCGGCGTCGCGATAGATTGTCGCTTCGGGCGGGCGATCGGGGCGGTAACGTTCGGTCTCGGCCGTCTGAGCATAGGATGTGGCGAGAAAACCCGCCCCTATCGACGCCGCGGCCGCGGCAAGGATCGACAAACGATACGCGGTTTTCATGGCAGCCTCCCATTTTGCGAACGCGACCCGGGATTTGTTATTTGCCGAAGTTTACGCCATTCGCTGGCGGCTTGCAAATTCTCCCAATCGCCCGGGGAGGTTACGCTACGGCACGTAGATCAGGGTGCCTTGGCGGGTTCGATCGCCGCGGTGTTTTTCGGCATGGTGGTCGGCGTGGCCTCGGTAGGCGCCGCCGTCACGGGCGCGGCGGGCACAGCGGAGGGAGGGGCCGTCAGCGGCGGGGCGATGCCCAGCATCAGTCCCGCGAGCGCCGCCGACATCAGGTTCGACAGGCTGCCCGCGAGCAGCGCCTTCAGCCCCAGCTTGGCGATCATCGGGCGCTGGTTCGGGGCGAGACCGCCGGTCACCGCCATCTGGATCGCGATCGAGCTGAAATTGGCGAAACCGCAGAGCGCAAAGGTCGCAATCGCGACCGCCACCATCGACATGTCGCCCTGCGCTTTGCCGAGGTCGATGAAGGCGACGAATTCGTTGAGCACGATCTTGCTGCCGAACAGGCCGCCGACCACCGCGCTTTCTTCCCATGGCACACCCATCAGCCACATCACCGGGCGGAAGATCGTGCCGATCACCGCCTGGAACGACAGGTCGGGATAACCGAACCAGCCACCGATCCCGGCGAGCAGCCCGTTGGCGAGCGCGACGAGCGCGACGAACGCGAGCACCATCGCGCCGACCGCGACCGCCAGCTTGACGCCGGTCTGCGCGCCCTGCGCCGCCGCCATGATGATGTTCGCGGGCTTTTCCTCGTCATGGCTGGCCTCGGGCATGATCACGGGCTCGATGCCGAGATCCTTGGGATCGTCGGGCATCATGATCTTGGCCATCAATATGCCGCCGGGGGCCGACATGAAGCTCGCGGCGAGAAGGTAAGGGAGCAATTGCTCGCCGATCATGCTGGCATAGGCGCCGAGGATTGTTCCCGCGACCCCCGCCATGCCCACGGTCATCACGGTGAACAATTGCGAGGGGCTGAGGCCGGCGAGATAGGGCCGGATCACGAGCGGGCTTTCGCTTTGCCCGACGAAGATGTTCGCAGCGGCGCCGAGGCTTTCGACCTTGGTGATACCGGTAATCTTCTGGATCGCGCCGCCGACCCATTTGATCACCAGTTGCATGATGCCGAGATAATAGAGGATCGAGATGAGCGAGGCGAAGAAGATGATGACGGGCAGCGCGGCGATCGCGAAGCTGTTGGCGCCCATTTCGGGCGAGGCGAGCGGGCCGAAGATGAAGTCGGTGCCGGCCTTGGCATAGCCAAGCAGGTTCGAGACGGCGTTCGACATCGCCTGAATCACCGCGCGGCCCCACGGCGTGCCGATGACGAGCACCGCGAAACCGGCTTGAAGCAGGAAGGCGGGGACGACGACGCGCAGGCGAATCCAGCGGCGGTTCGACGAAAAAAGCACGGCAATCGCAAGCAATGCGACGATGCCGAGCAGACCGATCAGGCGTTCCATGATGTAAGTGCGTCCCCCGCAAATTTAATGGGCCTGTCTAGCGGGCTTTGACAATGGGGCAAGGGGCGCGCGTCGAGCCGTGTTTCTCGGACTTTCCAGCACCCGCAAAAGCGATTAAGCGGCCTCGATGGAAAATAGCTCTTCGCGCGTGATCGCGCCTTCGTTGCTGCTGTTCGCGATCCTCTACGGCGGCATGGTTCCGCTCGGCGGTTTCCTTGGGGCAAAGCAGGTCGCGCTTGGCCCGCTGGCGGTCGAGGCCGGAATTTTCCCCTTTTTGACGCTGATCGCGATTTCGAGCGGGATCGCCGAACTGCACGGGCGTGTCGTGGCCGACAGGCTGGTGCGGCTGGGCTTCATTCCGTTGATTCTCGCGATCGTCCTCACGGTGTTCGTGCTGCAATTGCCGACCGACGAGGGCATGTACGAGCCCGCGAAGGAGGCTTTCCCGATCATCGTCGGACAGGGCTGGCGCATGATGGCGGCGGGAATCCTCGCTTATGGCGTGTCGGTCAGCCTCAACGTCTGGCTCTTTGCCCGGATGACCGCGAACAACGGCCGGCTGCTGCCACTGCGCGGTTTTGTCGCCGCGGCGCTTAGCCAGATCATCGATACGTTGATCTTCATCACCGTCAGCTTCTATGGGGTCCGCCCGATCGGCGACCTGATGCTCGGCCAGATGATCGCCAAGGTCGTCCTGTCGGCAGTAATGGTGCCGTTGCTGGTGATGGCGGTGGTGGCGCTGGGCCGCCACCTTGATGCGAAGAACGCCGGATGATGTCGATGACCGATCCCTCGAAAATGCCCGACCTGCTCGCCAAGGCCGAAACGCTGGTCGAGGCACTGCCCTATCTGCAGCGCTACGCCGGCGAGACCTTTGTGATCAAATATGGCGGCCACGCGATGGGCGATCCCGAGGCGCAGCGCGACTTCGCCGAGGATGTCGTGTTGCTGAAAGCGGTCGGGATCAACCCCGTCGTCGTCCATGGCGGCGGGCCGCAGATCGGCGCGATGCTGAAACAGCTCGGGATCGAATCGACCTTTGTTGGCGGGCTGCGCGTCACCGACGCCGCGACCGCCGAGGTTGCGGAGATGGTGCTCGCGGGCAAGATCAACAAGGAAATCGTCAGTTGGATCGCCGCGCTCGGCGGCCGCGCGGTCGGCATTTCGGGCAAGGATGCGAACCTCGTGCTCGCCGAAAAGGTCAGCCGCACCGAGCCCGACCCCAATTCGGGGATCGAGCGGCATGTCGACCTCGGCTTCGTCGGCGAACCCGTCGCGGTCGACCCGACGATCCTCGTCAATCTGACGAAGGACAATTTCATTCCGATCGTCGCGCCGGTGGCGCTCGGCGCCGACGGCGCAACCTATAATATCAACGCCGACACGATGGCGGGCGCGATCGCGGGTGCGCTCGGGGCGAAGCGCTTCTTCCTGCTTACCGATGTTGCCGGGGTGCTCGACAAATCGGGGGCGCTGCTCACCGACCTCGACCGCCCGGCGATCGACGAGCTGAAACAGGATGGGACGATCACCGGCGGCATGATTCCCAAGGTCGAGACGTGCGTCGCCGCGGTCGATGCCGGGGTCGAGGCGGCGGTCATCCTCGACGGACGCATCCCGCACGCGATGCTGCTCGAAATTTTCACCGCGAGGGGTGCGGGGACGCTCATTCACCGCTAAGAGACGCGGCAAGACCCTTTTACGGAGAAATCGCCTTGCTTCTCATGCTCCTCCAGATCGTCCACATCATCCTGACGGTCCTGTGGTGGTTCATCATCGCGCAGGCGGTGATGTCGTGGCTGATCGCGTTCAACGTCATCAACACGCACAACCAGTTCGTCGGTCAGCTGTGGACCGTGCTCGACCGGATCACCGAGCCGCTCTATCGCCCGTTCCGCCGCATCATGCCCGATTTCGGCGGGCTCGACCTGACCCCGATGCTGGTGCTGATCCTGATCATCATCCTTGACGGGCCGGTGCTGAACTATCTCGCGCGCCTCGCCTACGCTAACGGAATGGCGTGATGACCGCTGCGCAGGTGATCGACGGCAAGGCTTTCGCCGCCGGCCTGCGGGCGCGGATTGCCGATGCGGTGCCAGCGTTCAAGGCCGCGACGTCGCGTGCGCCCGGTCTCGCGGTCGTGCTCGTCGGCGATGATCCGGCGAGCGCGGTCTATGTCGGGTCGAAGGGCAAGGCGACGATCGCCGCGGGCATGGAAAGCTTCGAGCATCGGCTGCCCGCGATCGCGTCGCAGGCCGAAGTCGAAGCCTTGCTGCGCCAGCTCAATTCCGACGATGCCGTCGACGGCATCCTGTTGCAATTGCCGCTGCCCGGCCATCTCGACGAACAGGCGGCGGTCGCGACGATCGATCCCGACAAGGATGTCGACGGACTGACACCGGTAAGCGCCGGACGCCTCGCGCTCGGTATCGCCGGCATGGTGCCGTGCACACCCTATGGCTGCCTGTTGTTGCTGCAGGACCGGCTCGGCGATCTGTCGGGCAAGGATGCGATCGTTGTCGGGCGCTCGATCCTCGTCGGCAAGCCGATGGGGCAGTTGCTGCTCGGCGCCAATTGCACGGTTACGATGGCACATAGCCGGACGAAGGATCTGCCCGATCTGGTGCGCCGCGCCGATATCGTCGTTGCCGCGGTCGGCCGGCCCGAAATGGTGAAGGGTGACTGGATCAAGCCCGGCGCGGTCGTCATCGACGTCGGCATCAACCGCCTGCCGCCCGCCGGCGGCGCCGCGAAAGGCCGGCTCGTCGGCGACGTCGATTATGACAGCGTCGCCGCGGTTGCCGATGCGATCACCCCGGTTCCCGGCGGCGTCGGCCCGATGACCATCGCGTGCCTGCTGCGCAACACGCTCGTCGCGGCGCACCGCCGCGCAGGTCTTGCCGATCCGGAGGGTTTTTGATGCGCCACTTGGCTATCGCGACCATTTCCCTTTGTGTGATTGCGGGCGGTGCCGCGGTGGCACGCGAACGCGATCCGCTCGCAGCGAACCCCAGCGCTTTTATCGCCGCCGAAATCGGTTTTTCGCGGCTCGCGCAGGAAAAGGGCCAGTGGACGGCGTTTCGCGAAACCGTGGCGCCCGACGGGGTGATGTTCGTGCCGCAGCGCGTGAAGGCGCGCGACTGGCTGAAGTCGCAGAAGGACCCTGCCGAGGCGGTGAAGTGGCAGCCGCATGCGGTCTATACCAGCTGCGACGGCAATGTCGGCGTCACCACCGGCGCGTGGCAGAAGGGTCCCGCGAACGGATATTTCACGACGGTCTGGCTGCGCGATCCCAAGAAGGGCAAGCTCGCCTGGACCCTCGACCACGGCGATACGCTGGCGACCCCGCGCGAAGCGCCCGAGTTTATCGCATCGAAACAGGCGGTCTGCGGTTCGCGCCCCGCCGTGCCGATCGAGGCGGGCGGCGAGGGCGAGGATAGGGCGGTCGGCCTGTCGCCCGACCAGACGCTGAGCTGGACGTCGACCGTCCGCGCCGACCAGTCGCGTCGCGTCACGATCCGCCTGTGGGACGGCAAGGACATGGCAACCGTAATCGACGACCAGGTCGCGGCGCCGAAACAGCCATGATCGATCTTTTCATCTCGGCGTTCGTTACGCTGTTCGTGGTGATCGACCCGCCGGGCTGCGCGCCGATCTATGCCAGCCTGACGACGGGGGCGAGCGCTGCGCAGCGCCGCTCGATGGCGATCCGCGCGACGGTGATCGCGGGGCTGATCCTCGTCTTCTTCGCGATGTTCGGCGAAGCGCTGCTGAGCTTCCTGCATATCGACCTCGACAGCTTCCGCATCGCGGGCGGGATCATGCTGTTCATCATCGCGATCGACATGGTGTTCGAAAAGCGCACCGAACGGCGCGAGCAGCGCGCCGAAAAGGTGATGGCGACCCCTGAGATTGAGGATGTGTCGGTGTTCCCGATGGCGATGCCGATGCTCGCGGGGCCAGGGTCGATCGCGTCGGTGATGCTGCTCGTGTCGCAGAACAGCGGGCTCGACCGCGCTTTCGTGATCTTTGGCGCGCTGCTGCTCGTGCTGCTGCTGACGCTGGCGGCGCTGCTGTCGGCGGGGCCGTTGATGCGGCTGATCGGCAACAAGGGCGAGGCGGTGATCACGCGTCTGCTCGGCGTGCTGCTCGCGGCGCTCGCAGCGCAGTTCGTGATCGACGGGCTGAAGGCGAGCTTCCCCAGCCTCGGATAAAAAGGGGCGCCGCCTTGCGGCGACGCCCTTTCTTTTCCACGGGAATGGAACTGGATTATTGCGCGGCGTTGACGTCGTTCTGGGTGACCGGCGCGATGCGGATTTCGACGCGGCGGTTGCACTGATAATCGGCTTCGCTGCGTTCGGGCGAGCATTTGAGCTGCGATTCGCCGTAGCCGAGCGTCGCCATGCGCGCGCGCTGGATGCCGCGGCCGCCCAGATAGTCGGCGACCGACGCCGCGCGGCGTTCGGACAAGCCCTGATTATAGGTGTCGCTGCCGGTTGAATCGGTGTGGCCGTACACGTCGATATAGGTGTTCGGATATTCGGCGAGCGTCGAGGCGACGCTGTCGAGTGCGCTGCGGAACTGCGATTTCACCATCGCGCTGTTGAGGTCGAAGGTGACGTCGCCGGGCATGTTGAGCACGAGCTGGTCGCCCTGGCGCTCGACGTCGATCCCGGTGCCCGCGGTGCGTTCGCGCAGCTTCTTTTCCTGCTGGTCCATATAATAGCCGACACCCGCGCCGGCGACCGCGCCGATGCCCGCCCCGACGATTTCCTCGGTGCGGCTGTTGCGCCCGCCGATCAGGTCGCCGAGCAGATAACCGCCCAATGCGCCGCCGACGCCGCCGATCGCGGCCTTCGATATCTTGCGCTCGCCGGTCACCGGATCGGTGACGCAGCCCGTCAGCGCGATCGCGCCGATGCTGGTCAATATGGTGAGCTTGATCGTCTTGCTGTTCATCTTTTCGCTCCCTTTATCCGGCGGATGCCTCGCGTCCTTTGCATGCCGCCCTTCCTTGCCGATAACATATGGCCGGCGATCTGGTTCCAAAATTCGCCTGAACGCCGACTGAGCAGGGCATTCAGGCGTGCGCCATTGTGCAATGCGCCGCCTTTCGCTTATAGGGTGGGTATGACCGACGATGACAGGGGCCGGGCGCTTGCGCGCCGTACGACCGCCCAATGACCCCTTTCCCCTGGTCCGATGTTGCGATCATCGCGGTCCTCGTCCTCCTCAACGGCGTTTTCGCCATGTCCGAACTGGCCATTGTGTCGTCACGCGACCCGCGGCTGCAGGCGGCCGAGAAGCGCGGCAGCCGCGGCGCCAAGATCGCGCGCCAGCTCGCCTCCGATCCCGGGCGCTTCCTGTCGACGGTGCAGGTGGGCATCACGCTGATCGGCGTGCTGACCGGCGCCTATTCGGGCGCGAGCCTTGGGCAACCCGTCGCCGACCGGCTTTCGGCCTGGCTGGGCCTTGATGCCGAGAATGCGGAAGCGGCGGGTTTCGCCGCGGTCATCGCGCTCACCACCTATTTCTCGCTGATCGCGGGCGAACTGGTGCCCAAGCAGTTCGCGCTGCGATCGCCCGAACGCATCGCGATCGCGGTGGCGGTGCCGATGTACTGGTTGTCCAAAATCGGCGCGCCGCTCGTCTGGTTGCTCGACGCGAGCTCGGCGCTCGTCTTTCGCCTCCTCGGCCTCAACCGCGAATCGGAAGATCGCGTCACCGCCGAGGAACTGCACCTGATCGTCGCCGAGGCGTCGAAATCGGGGGTGATCGAGGAAAGCGAACGCGCGATCATCTCGGGCGTCGTGCGCCTTGCCGACCGGCCGGTGCGCGAAGTGATGACGCCGCGCAAGGATGTCGACTGGGTCGATATCTCGCTCGACGCGCGCGGCGTGCGCGACAAATTGCTCGAAACCCCGCACAGCCGCCTGCCGGTCGCGCGCGGGTCGGCCGACGATATCGTCGGTGTCGTGCAGGCGCGCGATATCGCCTCGGCGCTGTTCCGCGGTGACGTGCTCGACCTTGAGCAATTGATGCGCCCCGCCAAGGTCATCCACGACCAGATCGACGCGATGGACGCGCTCGAGGCGCTGCGCGCCGCCGATGTGCCGATGCTGTTCGTCCACGACGAATATGGTCATTTCGAAGGGCTCGTCACGCCCGCCGACCTGCTCGCCGCGATCGCGGGCGAATTCGCGTCGGATCAGGACATCGGCAGCGAGCCCTTCGTCGTCGAACGCGAGGACGGCAGCCTGTTGATCGCGGGCTCGATGCCCGCCGACCAGATGGCCGAACGGCTGGGGATCGAACTTGGCGACGACCGCGATTACGCGACCGCCGCGGGCCACGCGCTCGCGATCCTCAAGCACCTGCCCAAGGAAGGCGAGCGCTTCACCGACAAGGGCTGGCGCTTCGAGATCGTCGACATGGACGGACGCAAGATCGACAAGCTGCTCGTCACCGAGGTCCGCAAGCCGAAGGACGATGAGGACGCGTGACGCTGAGCCGATTGCGGCCTTAAAGCGACAAAAGATACGGACGTACGCCGTCATTCTGTCTCCTTTGTCGCTTTAAGCAGATGCGGTGGCACGGCTTCGTCACGCAGCGCGGCGTGGACGACCGCCATGTCCGGGCCGCCGCTGACATCGATTGCGCCGCCCTTCAGGACGCGGACGATGGTGACGCCGTTGAGCGCCCGGTCCATCGCGATGCTGAACTGGTGCGTGCGCCCTGTCGCGATTGCGCTGTCCCATGCTGCGGCAAAGCTTGCCGCCCCGGGCCGTTCGCGAAGGCGATAGGCGGATGCCCGGCCCATGCCGACGGCGCGCGCTGCCTTGCCGACCGAGCCCATCGCTGCGAGCGCGCGGATGAAATTGGCTTGTGTTTCGGGCGTCCATCCGTCGGCGCGGTGACGTTGCTGTTCGACGGGGATGAAGGCGAGGCCGGTGCCGGCGAGGAGCCGGGCGGGAGCGGTGTCCTGTTCCATCTGTCAGTGTGGAGCATGGCCCGATAATGTAGGAAAGGATTATTCGTACGGCGGCATTGGGGTGGGAAGCCGCTCTTGTGCACCCCGGCGAAAGCCGGGGCCCAGTGCGGAAAAGCGCAAGGTTATTGTTGGAATTCTGGGCCCCGGCTTTCGCCGGGGTTCACACCTCCATCGGCAGCTTCCGGTCGAATGGGGCCTTATAGTTCCCCGCCGAGCGCCCCATATTTCGCTTCGAACCCGGCCTTGTCGCCGCGCGCGAGATAGCCCGCCTGGTCGACGATATTGTCGCGTGCGATTCGGCCCTGGAAGGCGCCGAGTTGCGGATCGATCCGCGCGATGTCGGCGTCGGTCCAGTCGGCGATCTGCTGGAAACTGGCAACGCCAAGGCCGTTCAGCAGCACGACGAGCTTGGGTCCGACGCCCTTCAGCAGTTGCAGATTGTCGGCGCCGGTTTTGGACGCCGCCGGGGCGGGTTT
This sequence comes from Sphingomonadaceae bacterium 3R27C6, assembly GCA_005503215.1. GTDB lineage: Bacteria > Pseudomonadota > Alphaproteobacteria > Sphingomonadales > Sphingomonadaceae > Sphingopyxis. The sequence continues at coordinate 46,047 of SCNS01000005.1, forward strand.
CGCGGCGGGTGGCGGCGGGACGGTCGGCTCTTCGGGAATGGGCGCGGCCGCTTTTGCCGACGCCGGTTTGGCCGCCTTTTTGGCCGCGGGCTTGGCGGCCGCTTTTGTCGCGGGCTTTGCTGACGGTTTCGCCGCCGGTTCCTTAGTCGCGGTTTTCTTCGCGGCTGGTTTTGTAGCGGCTTTCGGCTTTGCGGCGGGCTTGGGCGTCGGCGGTGCGGCTTCGGCCGCCGGCTCGGTGGTGGGCGCGGGCTCCGGAGCGGGTGCGGGCGCAGGGGGCGGCGGAGCGGCCTTGGCGACCGGTTCGGGCGCCGGCGGCGGGGCGGCCGGCGCGATGGGCTGCGGCTTGGGCTCGATCGGTTTGAAGCGGGCGGGCTCGGCGGCGATGATTTCGGGTTTCACCGGTTCGAGCGGCTTCGCGGGTTTCGTCGGTTCGATGGTCGGCGCGACGTCTTCGGGCTTCGCGCGTCCGAAGAGCCACCACAACAGCACGACGGCAACGACGAGGCCGACGACCGCGATAATCCAGTTTTCCTGAAGCCAGGCCATGATTGTCTCCCTATGTTGCGGATAGCCTATTCGGCCGCACGGGCTTGGTCGACTTATATTATTCGTCATTCCCGCTTTCCCGGGAATGACGAGGTGGCATGTTAGTCGGCTTCGCGCGCGACCTCGCGCCAGCCGATGTCGCGGCGGCAGAAGCCGGTCTTGAAATCGAGCTTGTCGACCGCGGCATAGGCGCGCGCCTGTGCCTCGGTCACGGTGCGTCCCGTTGCGGTGACGTTGAGCACGCGCCCGCCCGCGGCGACGATCTGGCCGCCCTCGCGCGCGGTGCCGGCGTGGAAGACGCGCCCGCCGCCCGCCTCGGCGTCGGCGATGCCGTGGATCGCGCCGCCTTTTTCGGGGGTGGCGGGGTAGCCGTTCGCCGCCATCACGACGGTCAGCGCATAATCGCTGGCGAAGGCGGGCGGCGTGGCATCGGCGAGCGCACCGGTCGACGCCGCGTGGAGCAGCGCGGCAAGGTCGCCCGCGTAGCGCATCATCAGCACCTGGCATTCGGGATCGCCGAAGCGGGCGTTATATTCGATCAGCTTCGGCCCGGTATCGGTGAGCATGAGGCCCGCGAACAGCACGCCGATATAGGGCGTGCCCTCGGCGGCGAGCGTCGCCACCGTCGGGCGGATGATGCGATCCATCACCTGGGCTTCGAGATCGGCGGTGAGGACGGGGGCGGGGCTGTACGCGCCCATGCCGCCGGTGTTCGGCCCGACATCGCCGTCGCCGACGCGCTTGTGATCCTGCGCGCTGCCGAAGGCGATCACCTCGGTGCCGTCGGAGAGCGCGAAGAAGCTGGCTTCCTCGCCGGTCATGAACTCCTCGATCACCACCTCGGCGCCCGCGCCGCCGAACGCGCCGTCGAACATATCGTCGATCGCCGCCTCGGCATCCTCGCGCGTTTCGGCGATGATCACGCCCTTGCCCGCGGCGAGGCCGTCGGCCTTGATCACGACGGGGATAGAGAAGCCTTCGAGTACGGCATGCGCTTCGTCGGCGCTGCAGCGGACATAGGCGGCGGTCGGAATATTTGCGCGCGCGCAGAGGTCCTTGGTGAAGCCCTTCGATCCTTCGAGCCGCGCCGCGGCGGCGCCGGGGCCGAAGACCGCGACGCCCAGGTCGCGCAGCCGGTCGGCGAGGCCCGCGACAAGAGGGGCTTCGGGGCCGACGACGACGAAATCGATGCCGTGCGCTTTGACGAAGGCGATCAGGCCATCGAGATCATCGGCGGCGATGGCGACGCATTCGGCGTGCGCTTCGATCCCTGGATTGCCCGGTGCGGCATAGAGCTTGGCGCAGCTTGGCGATTGTGCCAACTGCCAGCTGAGCGCATGTTCGCGGCCCCCCGATCCGACCAGCAGGATATTCATGTCAGTCCCTTTTCCCGATACGGCGTCCGACGATGGCACCGAAGCGCGGCTGTTAGCCGAGGCGGCGCCCGGCGACAATGCACCGGCGCTGTCGGTCAGCCAGTTATCGGCGGCGATCAAGCGCACCGTCGAGGACGGCTTCGCGCGCGTGCGCGTGCGGGGAGAATTGTCGGGGGCGAAACGTGCGGCGTCGGGGCATTTTTATGCGGCGCTGAAAGACGATAATGCGCTGATCGACATGGTGATGTGGAAGGGGCAGGCGGGGCGGCTGGCGTTCCGGCCCGAGGACGGGATCGAGGTGATCGCGACCGGCAAGCTCACCACCTATCCGGGGCGGTCGAAATATCAGCTCGTCGTCGATACGCTCGAAGTCGCGGGCGAAGGCGCATTGATGCTGCTCTTCGAGAAATTGAAGGCGCGGCTCGGCGCCGAAGGGCTGTTCGACCGCGAGCGCAAATATGACCGGCTGCCCTATCTGCCGCGCACGATCGGCGTCGTGACCTCGCCGACCGGCGCGGTGATCCGCGACATCCTCCATCGTCTCGCCGACCGCTGCCCGACGCATGTGATCGTCTGGCCGGTGCTGGTGCAGGGTGACGGCGCGGCGGCGCAGGTGGCGAATGCGGTGCGCGGATTCGATGCGATCACGCCCGGCGGGCCGGTGCCGCGTCCCGATCTCGTCATCGTCGCGCGCGGCGGCGGGTCGATCGAGGATTTGTGGGCGTTCAACGAAGAGGTGGTCGTGCGTGCGATCGCCGATTGCCGCATCCCGACGATCAGCGCGGTGGGCCATGAAACCGACGTGACGCTCGCCGACTATGCGGCCGACGTGCGCGCGCCGACCCCGACCGCGGCGGCCGAGATGGCGGTGCCGGTGCGCGCTGAATTGCAGGCGCAGCTCGCGACGTGGAACGGCCGCATCATCGGCGCGGCGAACCGGCAGCAGTCACTGGCGGGCGAGCGGCTGATCGCGCTCGCGCGGCATTTGCCGAAGCGCGACGCGCTGTATGCGCCGCAGCGCCAGCGACTCGACGATGCGGAGGGCCGCCTCGACCGCAGCCAGCGCCACCGGCTGGCGGTGATTTCGGAGCGGCTTGCGACGCGTGGGGCCGCGCTGCGTCCCGCGTTGCTCGCGCGGCGCTGGGACCGCGACCGGGCGCTGATCGAGGGGCTGGGGCGGTTGCTTGACAGCCTCGACCCGCGTGCGCTGCTGTCGCGCGGTTATGCGATGGTGCGCGATGGCGGCGGCGCGATCGTGACGACGGCGGCGAAGGCGCGCGCTGCCGGGCATTTGCAGCTGCAGTTTGCCGATGGCGAGGTGCCGGTCGCGGTCGGCGGCGATGGTGCGCCCCCGCCAGCGACGCCGAAGCCGGCGCGCAAGGCGCCGCCCGCGGCGCCCAAGCGGGGGCAGGGCGAGCTTTTCTGAGACTGGCGGGGGTGGCCGCGCGCCGCGATGCTGCTATGGTCGCGGCAACAGCTTACCGCCGAATGGATAGAGAATCATGTTGATCGCCAGCCGCAACCGCCTTGCCCGCCTGCAATATGGACCGAACGGGTTTCGCGTCCTCGCGCCCGGCGACCATGTGCTGTGCGCGGTGAGCGGCGCGCCGATCGGGCTCGACGAGCTGCGCTATTGGTCGGTCGCGCGGCAGGAGCCCTATGCCAGTGCCGAGATATCGTTGCAGGCCGAACTGGACGCCGCGCGCAAGGCATGAGGGTCGGGGCCGAGGGGCTGCGGCAGGGAGCGGCGTTGGCGCTCCTGATCGTTGCCGCGGGTTGTGTTCCGGCGGCCGAGACCGAAACCAGGCCCGCGCCGCGGCCCGCCGTTCAGCCCGTCGCCACACCGCCATCGCCGCCCGCACCGCCGCGCGCGCCGGTGCGGGCAGACTTCACGCTCGCCGGACTTGCCGAACAGGGTGCTGCGATGGTCGGGCAGGCGCCGAGCGACACGCGGGCGCTCACCCTCGACGGCAAGGCGATTCCGCTTGCCGCCGACGGACGCTTCCTGATCGCGTTCGACCGCGATGCCGGGGCAAGCGCGCGGCTGGTCGCGACGCTCGTCGATGGACGCGAGGTCGAGCGCATCATCGCGGTCGCGGCGGGCCGTTGGCGGCTCGAGCATATCAACGCGCCCTATCGCGGCGGCGCGGCGACCGACGCCGATTTCGAGCGCCGCCGCCCCGCCGAACTCGCTGAGATCGCCGCGGCGCGGAATATGCAGGTCGATTCGGACGGCTGGCGGCAGGCGTTCCGCTGGCCGGTGACAGGGCGCCTGTCGGGATTCTTCGGATCGCAGCGTGTCTATCAGGGCAAGCCGGGTAGCTATCACAGCGGCACCGACGTCGCGGTGCCGGCCGGAACGCCGTTCGTTGCGCCCGCCGACGGCGTCGTCGTGCTCGCCGCGAGCGCCCCCTTCACGCTCGAGGGCAATCTGCTGATCGTCGATCATGGCATGGGGCTGTCGAGCGCCTTTCTCCATTGCCAACGGCTCGACGTGAAGGTCGGCGACCGGGTCGTGCAGGGGCAGCGGCTGGGCACGGTCGGGCGAACCGGGCGCGCGACGGGGCCGCATATGCACTGGGGGCTGAAATGGGGTGGCGCGCGGCTCGACCCTGGCAAGCTGGCGGGGCCGATCGGCGGCCGAGCCCTGACCGGGCGCCCCGCGAATTCGTAACCAGTGAAACAATATGTCGCGGAATGCCGCGCTGCAGCATATAGTATTTCGCGGATTCCCGCGTTTGTTGCAAATACGTCACAATGGCTCGCGAAACCGCCGATTGCGCCGGGAATTCGCTTTACTCGACATGAACGAAGTTACATCCCGCACGCTATCGGGGCATCTGTGCGCGTCGGCTTTGGCCTGCCGCGGGGGCGTCCGGGTAATTCAATCCACCAGTAGCAAGGGACTGCACTGTGAAGAAAACCCAATATTCCAAGCTGAGGCTAGGCGCTGCGCCGCTCGTATTGAGTGTCGCCCTGGTTTCGGCTCCTGCCTTTGCGCAGGACGCCGCCGAAGAGACTGCCGCGCAGTCGGAAATCGTCGTCACCGGCTCGCTGATCCGTAACCCGAACCTCGAACAGTCGACCCCGGTCAACGTTACGACCTCGGACACGATCGAACTGAAGCAGTCGAACGTCGCTGAAGAAGTTCTGCGCGAAATGCCCGGCGTCGTCCCCAGCATGGGTTCGGCCGTCAACAACGGCAACACCGGCGGTTCGTACGTCGATCTTCGCGGCCTCGGCTCGACCCGTAACATCGTCCTCCTGAACGGCAACCGCGTCGCTCCGTCGGACGTGAACGGCCGCGTCGACCTTAACAACATCCCGCTGGCCCTGATCGAGCGCGTCGACGCGCTGACCGGCGCCGCCGTGACCACCTATGGTGCCGACGCCATCACCGGCGTGGTGAACTTCGTGACCAAGCGCGATTTCGCCGGTCTGGAAGTCACCGCTTCGAACCAGATCACCGAACAGGGCGACGGCAACGTCTTCCGCGTCGACGCCACCATCGGTGCGAACTTCGACGATGGCCGCGGTAACGCCGTGCTGAGCATCGGCTATCAGTCGGCCGACGCCGTCTATCAGGGCGACCGCGACTTCTCCTTCTTCCAGGTCGACAGCTACACCGGCGGCAACGGCGGTTCGGGCACCGCGGTTCCGTCGCGCTTCTCGGGCACCCGTCCGCTGATCGCCGGCACCAACACGCCGAACCTCGATCCGACCGTTGTCAATGGCGGCGTCCGCCAGGTCAACGCCGCTGGTCAGGCCGTCGCGCCGTTCGCATCGTTCAACTTCAACCCGGACAACATCTTCCAGACGCCGTTCGAACGCTATAACATCTATGGCCAGGCGAACTACGAAGTGTCGGACGCGATCGAAGTCTACACGCGCGGCATGTTCTCGAAGAACAAGGTCTCGACGATCATCGCACCGTCGGGCTCGTTCGGCGGCACGGTCACGATCAACCTGAACAACCCGTTCCTGCCGGCAACGCTGCGCAATCAGTTCTGCGCATTCAATACCGCAACTCCGGCTTCGGGTCTTTACACCCCGCGCTTCACCCCGGGTGAATGCGCCGCGGCTGCCGCCGCTCCGGGCCGCACCAACGCCGACGGCACGGCCAACGCCGACTATCGCGAAGTCACGGTCACGCTGAACCGTCGTACCCCGGAAGTCGGTCCGCGTATCAGCGACTATCAGACGACCTTCTTCGACTATCGCGTCGGCGCACGTGGCGGCATCACCGACACGATCGACTGGAACCTCGAAGGCGCCTATGGCGAATCGGAGAATATCCAGAACATCCAGGGCTACACGCTGCAGTCGCGCTGGCGGCAGGGCTCGCTGGTCAACGGCACGCTCGCCGCTCCGGTCTGCCAGGACGCGTCGAACGGCTGCGTGCCGATCAACCTGTTCGGCCCCGAAGGTTCGATCACCCCGGACATGGCTGGCTTCCTCCAGGAAAACAGCACCTCGACCAACCGCACCTCGCTGTCGCAGGTTCGCGCGATCGTCTCGGGTGACGTTGGCTTCTCGTCGCCGCTCGCGGTGCAGCCGATCGGCTTCGCTCTCGGTGGTGAATATCGCAAATACACCGCGCAGCAGTCTTCGGACCTCCTCGCCAAGACCCCGGGTGAACTCGGCGGTGCTGGCGGTGCGGCTCCGGACATCGACGGCGCGTACGACGTTTACGAAGCCTATGCCGAAATCGTCGCCCCGCTGGTCGAAGACAAGCCTTTCTTCGAAAGCCTGACCCTCGAAGCCGGTATCCGTTATTCGGATTACAGCATCAAGGGCGCCGGTGGCTATGACACCTGGACCTGGAAAGCCGGCGGTAGCTGGGAACCGGGCGCGGGCGTCAAGTTCCGCGGTAACTACAGCCGCGCGGTTCGCGCCCCGAACATCGGTGAATTGTTCACGCCGACCTCGGTCGGCCTGACCAACCTCGGTCTCGACCCCTGCGCGGGCGCCGCACCGACGGCTAACGCCAACCTGCGCGCCATCTGTATCGCACAAGGCGCTCCGGTCGGCACGATCGGTTCGATCACCAACCCGACCGCGGCTCAGGCGAACATCACCACCGGTGGTAACCTGAACCTGCAGCCGGAAACGGCGAACACCTGGACGCTCGGTGTGGTCTTCCAGCCCGACTTCCTGCCGCGGTTCAACCTGTCGGTCGACTATTACAACATCAAGATCGACGACGTTCTGGGCGTGCCGCTTCCGGGCGACATCATCAACGCCTGCTTCGGCGCCGTCACGGCGGCGAGCGCAAGCGACCCCGCCTGTACGTCGATCCGTCGTAACCCGATCACCGGCGGTCTCGACGGCGATCCGGCGACCACCGCAGGCCTGTTCGGCACGACGAACAACCTCGGCCGCCTGTTCACCGACGGTGTGGACGTGCTGATGAACTACAACGCGGATCTGGGCTTCGCGAGCCTCGACTGGTCGTTCGTCGGTAACTGGACGCGTAGCTCGAAGTTCAACGCGAACGCGGCGGACCCCGACTCGATCAACCGCGAATGCGTCGGCTACTACAGCGTGAACTGCTCGTTCACGGGCTCGATCCAGCCCGAGTTCCAGTTCTCGAACCGCTTCACGTTCGGCTTCGACAAGGTCGACCTGTCGCTGCTGTGGCGTTGGCAGGACAGCGTCCAGTTCGAACCCCTGCAGCTGCAGGCCGATCTCGATGCCGCTCTGGCTTCGCCGGCTGACTGCCCCGATCCGAACGGCGCCGATACCGGCGGTTGCATGGTCAATCCGGAGTTCCGCAAGATCAAGGCGGCACATTATTTCGACCTGACGGGCCGCTTCAGCGTCAGCGACAATCTGACCGTGACGATGACGGTGCAGAACCTGCTCGACAAGAAGCCACCGATCGTCGGCAACTCGATCGGTTCGACCACCTACAACAGCGGTAACACCTACCCGTCGTCGTACGACGCGCTGGGTCGCCGTTACGCCGTGTCGGCAAAGCTGAAGTTCTAGTCACTTCACGCTTCGGCAAGAATTGGGGGCGGGCAGCAATGTCCGCCCCTTTTTCTATGGCGCAAGAGGGTCAGGTTGACTGGCGGCTTTGGGGTGGGAAACTGCCGTCTCTCCCCTTTCGTCATCCCGGACTTGATCCGGGATCCATTAGCGCAACGGTAGCTGTGGACCCCGGATCAAGTCCGGGGTGACGAAGAAGGAGAGGCTTGGTTCAAGCCGCCCTCAAAAGCCGTTCGTGTCGAGCGAAGTCGAGACGCCCATCGGAATGGCGCTGTCCCGAGGGGCATCTCGACTTCGCTCGATGCGAACGGGTAAAGGGGACGGGGTCCCCTTCCGGTCGTTAGCTACCGAAAGCGCCGGTAAAGGAGATCGACCGCCACCCGGCGGGCGTCAGTGTGTCGGAAGCGGTGCCGGCAGGGCGAGCGGGATGCCGGCCTGATCGGCGACGGCTTCGGCCCAACCGACGACTTGCGCAATCTCTTCGCCATAGGCGGCTTCGGCAGCGGCCAGATCGCGCTGCCGTTCGCCCGCCGCGAAGGGCGCGCCCGATTTGCTGTTGCGGCCGAGCGCGGGGTGATCGGCGATCGCGGTGCGATCACCGGCGAGCCCCAGATGATCCATTGCCGCCGCGACCGCAGCGACGGGGTCCTGTGTCAGCACCTCGCTGTCGAGCGAGGCAATCCGGCCCGGCGCCCATGCGAGCAGCGCCGCGAAGGCTTGTTGCTGGGCGAGCCAGCCCACCGCGGCGACCTGCAGATCCGACTGGCGGAAATAGTCGCGCGCTTCGAAACCGAGCTGCACATACCCCTCGGCCAGATAGCTCTCGAGCAGTTCGCGGCACCACAGCCGGCACCACATGCCCTTGCGCGCGACCGACAGCAGGAAATCGCGCAGCGGGGCGTGGAGCAGGATCGCACGCGCCTGCGGGCGCAGCGTCAACGCGCCGCGCGCGAGCGGATTGAAAATGTTCGACGGTTTGACGATCACCGCCTCGCTTGCCGCAAAGCCGCGACCGAGCAGCGCCAGCGCATCGTCCATCACCGCGGCATGGTCGCGCGGGCTGGCGCCGCGGCGGCGCCAGCCGACCATGTCGTTGAGCAGCACCGGCTCGGACAGGCTGGTCGCGGCCCCGGGGTGGTCGAGCGCCTGCGCGAGCATCGTCGATGCGCAATAGGCCGAATGAAACAGGAAATGGATCGGCGATCGCCGTCCTTCCATTGCTGCGCGGCAATCGGTCCGCCGCAACACGGCGGGCGAATTTTCCTCGCCCAGATGAAGATCGGTCAGAAAAGGAACATCGGCGCGCGCGGCGCGATCGACGCGGCGAAAATGAAAGGCATCATGGCCCGGATCATAGCGGTGCGCGAGCCATTCGGCGTCGTCGACAATGGCGGACACGGAAGGCGCAGAAGTCATCAATCGACCTTGCCGATTGCCCCTGCCAATGGCAAGCATGGCCATGACCAGCGCACCACCACCAGCCTCGGCCGTCGAGGCAAATCGGCTTGGAATTTCAGCCCTGCAAGCCGGGGACGCCGCAGCCGCAGCGCGGCATTTCGCGGTGGCGATTTCAGGTGACCCGCAATCGGGGGCCCTGCAGCGCAATCTCGCCTCCGCGTGGCGCGCGCTCGGCGACGACGAGCGCGAACTGGCGGCGCTCGAGGCCGCGCTGGCGATCGATCGGCGCGACCTGATGGCGTGGATTCGCAAGGGCGAGCGGCACGAAGCACGGGGCGACAAGGGCGCCGCGCTCGCGGCGTGGAGCGCGGCGATCGCGCTCGGCGGACAGCTCAATCCGGTACCGCCGCCGCTCGAGGCGCTGCTCGCGCACGGGCAGGTTTTTGTCGCGGCGGCGACCGAGACGATGTTCGCCGCGGCATCGGACGCACTCGACGGGATGCGCGGCGACCTGTCGGAAATCGAGGCGCGGCGCGGCGACGCCTTCATCGCGAGCGCGCTTGGCCGCCGCCGCATCTATCAGAATGAGTGCGCGGGCATTTATTACCCCTTCCTGCCCGCCGACGAATTTTTCGATCGCGGCCATTTCCCGTGGTTCGCCGAAATCGAAGCGCAAACCGATGCGATCCGTGCCGAGCTGCAGGCATTGCTCGATGATCCGGGCGAGTCGCTGCGGCCCTATGTGAAGATGGACCCGGGGACGCCCGAATCGATCTGGTCGGGGCTCGACAACCGGCTCGACTGGGGGGCTTGCTTCCTCTGGGAATATGGCGAGCCCAACCAGGCCGTGCTCGATCGCTGCCCCGCGACGGCGGCTGCGCTCGCCGGTATCCCGGGCGCGCGCATCGCGGGGCGCGCACCGAGCGCCTTTTTCTCGATGCTGAAACCGCATACGCGCATCCCGCCGCACACCGGCGTCACCAATACGCGCGCGATCGTCCACCTGCCGCTGATCGTCCCGCCGGGCTGCGGGTTTCGCGTCGGCGGTGAAACCCGGGAATGGGAGGAGGGCACGGCGTTCGCCTTCGACGACACGATCGAGCATGAGGCGTGGAACGACAGCGACGATTTGCGTGCGGTGCTGATCTTCGACGTCTGGAATCCGCACCTGACGAGCAGCGAACATGAGCTGCTGCGGCGTTATTTCGCATCGGCCGACGGATCGGGTTATGCGGTCCCGCGCTGACCGCGTGCCGGACCGTCCGTCCTTTGCGAAATTCAGCTTTGCGAAAGCCCGTGCGACCAATATGATGTGCCATCGAGGCTGCGGGCGGGGGCCCGCGGTAGGAGGATTGCCATGAAGACCAGCTTGTCCGCTTTTGTCGCGGCCGCCCTGATCGCCGCACCCGCGGCCTTTGCTGCCGAAGCGACGCCCGCCGATCGCGCACCGCCGGAAAAGGCGCCGTCGGCGATGACGCCGACCGAGATCAAGGCGTATAATGAAGGGCTGCCGCAGACCCATCCCTATTATATCAAATGCCGTAAATCGGTCGAGATCGGCTCGCTGGTAAAGAAGAACCGCGTCTGCCACACCAATGAACAGTGGAAGGTCGCGCTTGAGAAGGGCAGCACCAGCGCGCGCGAGACCGCCGAAGCAATGCAGAGCAAGGCCGGCAACAGCTCCAACTGAACGCCTTACAAGCGGCCCGTCACGGGAGGATCGGATGCGTAAGATTGCGAGTTTTGGAATTCTTATAGGTCTGTCGGCGGCTTCGGCCGCGGTTGCGAGCGAGACCGAAGCACCCTTCGCGCGCGTACCGTCGGAAATGACGGGCGAGGAGATCGACGCCTATAATATGGGGCGCGCGGCGAATGCTCCCGACTATATCCGCTGCCGCCGCATCGAGCAGATCGGCTCGCTGGTGAAGAAGCTGCGCGTCTGCAACACCAATGCCGAATGGCGGCGTATCACCGACAAGGGCAATCAGGATGCGCGCGATACGCTGGAAGCCGTTTCGCGCAGTTTCAACAACGGACAGGAACCGCGCGATCAGGCGGAGCCGCTGATCGGCCGACCGCGATAGGGAAAGGGCGGCGTTTCTGCCGCCCTTTTGTTTATGCCGGCGTGAGTTTCAGCGCACCGTCGCCTTCGTCGACCTTGATCGCCTGCCCGTCCTTGACCTCGCCTTTCAGGATCAGGTCGGCGAGCGGGTCCTGCAGATATTTCTGCACCGCGCGCTTCAGCGGCCTTGCGCCATACACCGGATCATAACCGACGCGGCCGAGCCACGCGCGCGCGGCATCGGTCAGGTCCAGCGTGACTTTGCGATCGGCGAGCAGCTTCTGGACGCGCGCCACCTGGATATCGACGATGCCGCCCATATGCTGCTGCGCGAGGCGGTTGAAGAGCACGATCTCGTCGAGCCGGTTCAGGAACTCGGGCCGAAAATGTGCGCGGACGACTTCCATGACGGCGGGTTCGGCCTGTTCGACCGGCGCATCGTCGGGAAGCGCCGCGATCGCCTGGCTGCCGAGGTTCGAGGTCAGGATGATCAGCGTGTTGGTAAAATCGACCGTGCGGCCCTGCCCGTCGGTCAGGCGCCCATCGTCGAGCACCTGGAGCAGGATGTTGAACACGTCGGGGTGCGCTTTCTCGACCTCGTCGAACAGCACGACCTGATACGGCCGGCGGCGCACCGCCTCGGTGAGCGTGCCGCCCTCTTCATAGCCGACATAGCCCGGGGGGGCGCCGACGAGCCGCGCGACGCTGTGCTTTTCCATGAATTCGGACATGTCGATGCGGACCATCGCATTGTCGTCGTCGAACAGGAAACGCGCGAGCGCCTTGGTGAGCTCGGTCTTGCCGACCCCCGTCGGGCCGAGGAAGAGGAAGCTGCCGAGCGGGCGGTTGGGGTCCTGCAGGCCAGCGCGCGCACGGCGGACGGCGGTCGAAACCGCGCGGACGGCCTCGTCCTGACCGATGACGCGCTGTTCGAGCGTTGCTTCCATGCCGAGCAATTTCTCGCGCTCGCCTTCCATCATCCGGTCGACAGGAATGCCGGTCCATTTGCTGACCACCGCGGCGATATCGTCGGCGGTGACCTCCTCGCGCAGCATCGCATTGCCCGCGGCCGCCTGCGCCTCCTCGAGCCGCTTTTCGAGCCCGGGGATGGTGCCATAAGATAGCTCGCCAGCCTTTGCGAGATCGCCTGCGCGTTGCGCCTGATCGAGCGCCGAACGCGCGGCGTCGAGCTCTTCCTTGATCTTCGCCTCGGCGTGGATCTTGTCCTTTTCGGCCTGCCATTTCTGGGTGAGCCCGGCCGACTGTTGCTCAAGGTTCGCGAGTTCGGCCTGCAAATTCGCGAGCCGGTCCTTCGACGCGGCGTCGCTTTCCTTGCCGAGCGCCGATTCCTCGATCTTCATCTGGATGATGCGGCGGTCGAGCGTCTCGATCTCCTCGGGCTTCGATTCGACCTCCATGCGGATGCGGCTCGCGGCCTCGTCCATCAGGTCGATCGCCTTGTCGGGGAGGAAGCGGTCGGAGATATATCGGTTCGACAGCGTTGCGGCGGCGACGATCGCGCCGTCGGTGATCCGCACGCCGTGGTGTAGCTCATATTTCTCCTTGAGCCCGCGGAGGATCGAGATCGAATCCTCGACCGTCGGCTCGCCGACGAACACCGGCTGGAAGCGCCGCTGGAGCGCGGGATCCTTTTCGACATGCTTGCGATATTCGTCGAGCGTCGTCGCGCCGATGCAGTGGAGCTCGCCGCGGGCGAGCGCGGGCTTCAAGAGGTTCGACGCGTCCATCGCGCCCTCGCCCTTGCCCGCGCCGACGAGCGTGTGCATCTCGTCGATGAACAGGATGATCTCGCCCTCGGCGGCCTTCACATCGTCGAGCACGCCCTTGAGCCGCTCCTCGAACTCGCCGCGATATTTGGCGCCCGCGATCAGCGCGCCCATGTCGAGCGACAGCAGGCGGCGGTCCTTCAAACTGTCGGGGACGTCGCCGTTGGTGATGCGGAGCGCGAGGCCCTCGGCGATCGCGGTCTTGCCGACGCCGGGTTCGCCGATCAGCACCGGGTTGTTCTTGGTGCGGCGCGCGAGGATCTGGATCGTGCGGCGAATTTCCTCGTCGCGGCCGATGACGGGGTCGAGCTTGCCTTCGCGTGCAACCTCGGTGAGGTCGCGGGCGAATTTCTTGAGCGCTTCGTAGCGGTCTTCGCTGCTCGCGGTGTCGGCGGTGCGGCCGCCGCGCAGGTCGTTGATCGCGGCGTTGAGCGCGTCGGCCTTCACGCCGGCATCGGCGAACGCCTTGCCGACCGGGGTGGTCGGCGCGAGCACCATCGCAAGCAGCAGCCGCTCGACGGTGACATAGCCGTCACCCGCCTTGGACGCGACCTGTTCGGCCTGGTCGAGCAGGCGCACCGCGTCGTTATCGAGGCCCGGCGTTTGCTGTGCGCCCGATCCCGACACTGCGGGGACCTTGGCAAGCAGCGCGTCGATGCCGGCGACCGCACGCTTTGCGTCGCCGCCGCTCTTCGCGATCAGGCCCGCGGCCATGCCTTCATTGTCTTCGAGCAACGCCTTCGCGATATGCTCGGGCGAAATCCGCTGATGGTTCATGCGGATCGCTATCGTCTGCGCCGCCTGCAGGAAGCCCTTGGCGCGGTCGGTAAATTTTTCGAGGTTCATTCTGGATAAGCCCCTTTCTCGTCAGGCAAGATAGTGTTGCTTTTTGGCAACACAAGGGGGTTCGGCCAGTTCCGTTCGCATCGAGCGAAGGCGAGATGCCCCTCGGGCTTCACTCGATACGAACGGAAAATTTGAAGGCCTATTATTCCCCGCTGCGCGCCAATTGGTCGAGCAGACGGACGCCGAAACCGCTCATGCCCTTGGGGACGAGCGAGGTCGCCTTGTCGGCCTGATTGACCCCGGCGATGTCGAGATGCGCCCACGGGGTCGCCTCGTCGACGAAGAAGCCGATGACATGCGCGCCGAGGCTGGCGCCCGGCCCCTGACTCGGCGCGATGTTGCGGATGTCGGCGATGTCGGACTTGAGCTTCTCGGCATAATTTTTGTGGAGCGGCATGCGCCACAATTCCTCGCCGCTCGCGGTTCCCGCGGCGAGGAGCGCGGCGGCGAGTTTCTCGTCGCGCGCGAACAGCCCGGCATATTGGTCGTCGAGCGCGCCGACGATCGACCCGGTGAGCGTCGCGATGTTGACGATCGCGCGCGGCTTGTACGTCTGCGCGATATATTCATTGGCGTCGGCGAGCACGAGGCGGCCCTCGGCGTCGGCGTTGAGCATCTCGATCGTCTTGCCCGACAGGGTGCGGGTGACGTCGCCGGGGCGCTGGGCGTTGCCATCGGGCATATTTTCGGCAAGCGCGGCGACTGCGACGACATGCACCGGCGCGCGCGATTTCGCGAGCGACAGCGCGGCGCCAACGACCGAGGCGGCGCCCGACATGTCGCCCTTCATATCCCACATGCCCGCGCCGGGTTTCAAGGAAATGCCGCCCGAATCGAAAGTGATGCCCTTGCCGATGAAGGCCGTCGGTGCCGCAGGAGCCCCCGCGCCGCGATAGCGCACCGCAAGCAGCCGCGACCCGCGCGGGCTGCCCTGACCGACGCCGACGAGCGTTCCCATGCCGAGCTTGCGCATCGCCGCCTCGTCGAGCACCTCGATGCTGACGCCCGGTGTATTGCCGAACGCTTCGCGCACGCGCGCGACGAAGCTTTCGGGATAAATGACGTTCGCGGGCTCGTTGGCGAGATCGCGCGACAGGCGCACGCCCTCGGCGAGCGGCTTCCAGCGGCCGGTGAAGCTGGCCTCGGCGGCGGCGGGGTTCGCGCCCACGAGCGTCACCGCGCCCGTCGGCGGCGCCTTTTTGTCGACGGTCTTGTAGCGGTCGAAACGGTACTGGCCGAGCGCGAAGCCATAGGCGACATCGGCGGCCGAGACGTCGCCGAAGGCACCGGCGATCGCCACCGGCTGCGCTTCGCTCTTGAGTTCCTGCGCGGCCTTGCCGCCCGCTTCGGCGAGCGCGAGCGAAGAGGGGGTGGCCCCCGCGCCGACGAGCAGGATGCGCGGGTACGCGCCGATGCCGCGCAGTGACAATGTCGCGCCGGCCTTGCCGTCGAAGCTCGCCGCGGTGATGGCGGCGGTGACCGCACTGCGCTCGGCAGCGCCCAGCGCGACGCCGTCGAGTGGCGGCAGGTTTGCGTCGGTCATCACGACGACGAGCGCGGTGCCGGCCGGGGCGTTGGCCGCAAAGCCGATGACCCGCTCGGCGCTGTTTGCAGCGGTCGCGGGCACGACGCCCGAACCCGTGACGCCGGACTGCGCCAGCGCGGCGGGCGCGAGGGCGAGCGACAGGCAAGCGGAAAGGAGCAGGCTTTTCATGCGCATGGTTTGATATTCCCCGTTGTTCAATGACCTGACCCATGCATAGCGACGCACTGTTCGCCCGCAAATCCGGCTCGACGAACGACAGTCGCTTGCCATCGGACGACATGGCCGCCACAGATGCGCCGGACCGGGTGCGAAGAGGACCAGAGATGCTGCGACGGATTTTGCTGGGATTCCTGCTGCTGCTGGTGCTCACCGCCGCCTCGCTAGCACTCTGGGAGCCGCTGACCGCCGAAGCGCCCGTCGCGCCCGCCTTCAAGCCCACCGACGTTCGGATTGCGCGCGACAAGTTCGGTGTGCCGCATGTCTTCGGCAAGACCGACGCCGACGTCGCTTACGGCGTCGCCTACGCCCACGCCGAGGATGATTTTTCGACCTTGCAGGAAGTGCTCGCGATGACGCGCGGCCGGGCGGGGGCGATGCTCGGCGAGGATGGCGCGAAGATCGATTATGCCGAGGCATTGCTGGGCGTCCGCGCCACGACAAAGCGCGACTGGCCGCGGCTGCCCGCCGATGTGCGGGCGCTGTTCACCGCCTATGCCGCGGGGCTCAACCATTATGCGGAGAAGCATCCGGGCGAGGTGCGCCTGTCGGGGCTGTTCCCCGCGACCGGCGAGGATGTCGTCGCGGGTTTCGTGCTGCGTTCGCCCTTTTTCTTCGGGCTCGATTCGGTGCTCGGCTCGCTCGTCGAGAACAAGGAGATCGGGCGCGAGGGTGGCCCCGCGCTCGATGCGACGGGCAAGCTGGTGCCGCGCGAACTGACCCCGGTCGGGACCGATCCCGCCGACAATGGATCGAACGGCATGGCGGTCGCTCCGGCGCGCTCGACCGATGGCGCGACGCGGCTCGTGTCGAACTCGCACCAGCCGTGGACCGGCGGCGTCGCCTGGTACGAACTGGTCGTGCATTCGGAGGAGGGCTGGGATTTCGCCGGCGCGAACTTCCCCGGCTCGCCTTACCCCTTCCTCGGGCACAATAGATATCTCGGCTGGACCAACACGGTGAACCGGCCCGATCTGATCGACGTCTACAAGCTGGTGCTCGACGACAGCGGCGAAAATTACCGCTTCGACGGCCAATGGCGGCCGCTCGAAAAGACGCGCCTGTGGCTGAAGGTCAAGGTCGGGCCGTTCGTGCTGCCCGTCCCGCGCACCACCTGGCGCTCGGTCCACGGGCCGGTGGTGAAGAATGAAAAGGGTGCCTTCGCGATCCGCTACGCGGGCATCGACCAGGCGAATATGGTCACCCAATATTACCGGCTGAACAAGGCGAAGAGCTTCGCCGAATGGCGCGCCGCGATGGCGGGGCAGGGCGTGCCCGCGACCAATTTCATCTACGCCGATGCCAAGGGCAATATCGGGCTTTTCTATAACGCGATGTTCCCCGACCGGCAGCCGGGGTTCAACTGGCGCGGCGTGCTGCCCGGCGATACGTCGGCGGATCTGTGGACCAAGACCTTGCCGTTCGACCGCGTGCCCGCGCTGGTCAACCCGCGCTCGGGTTATGTGATGAACGCGAACAACACCCCGTGGGTCGCGGCGGGGCCGGGCGACGAGCTCGACGCCGCGGCCTTCTCGCCGCTGCTGGGGGTCGAGGACGACATGACCAATCGCGCGGTGCGGCTGATCGAATTGTTCGAGGCGTCGGGACAGATCGACGAGGCAAGGCTCAAGGCGATCAAATATGACACCGCCTATGCGAAGACGGGTTATGCGAAGGCGTGGATGGACCGCGTGCTCGCGCTCGATACGAAGGGCGATCCGGCGCTGGCGCGGGCGCAGAAGCTGCTGCGCCAATGGGACTGGAACCTCGACGGCAGGGGCAAGGGCGACGCGCTGGCGCTGATGCTACTCCGCCCCGCGAACGGCAGTCATTACCAGCGCCGCGCCGCGCCCGACCCGCGCACCGTGCTGAAAGAGACGGTCGCGCATCTGCAGGAGCATTTCGACGGGCTCGATCCGAAGCTCGGGACGGTTCTGAGGCTGCGTCACGGTGAGGGCGCGAACCGCGTCGACCTGCCGCTCGATGGCGGCAACGACACCGTGCGTGCATCGACCTTGTGGGACGTAGAACCCGACGGTCGGTTGAAGGTGCGCCACGGCGACAGCTTCATCATGTTCGTGACGTGGGATGCTGAGGGCCGCGTCCGGTCCGAATCGATCCAGCCCTTCGGGTCGGCGACGACGCGGCCGGGCAGCCCGCACTATAACGATCAGGCGCCGCTGTTCGTGGCGCACAAGCTCAAGCCCGTGCTGTTCGATCCGGCGGCGCTGAAAGCGAGCGGGGCGCGCTTCTATCGGCCTTGAAAGCCGGGAAACGCTGTCCTAAACCATTGATACAGTGCCGTCCGGCATCCGGTCGCACGCGGGCATAGAGCCTGCGCCCGAACAAGAGGATTTTCATGCCCCGTTTCCATCGTTTCGCGCTCGCTCTGGCGGTCACCACGTCGCTTGTCGCCGCGGGCCCCGCGCTCGCCAAGGCGAAGGCCGCGAACCCCGCACCGATCGCGGACCTCGTGAAGGCGGTCGATATTCCTTATCAGGCCTTCACGCTCGACAACGGCCTGCGCGTGATCGTGCACGAGGATCGCAAGGCGCCCGTCGTCGCGGTGTCGGTGTGGTATCGCGTCGGGTCGAAGCATGAGCCCAAGGGCAAGACGGGCTTTGCGCATCTGTTCGAACATCTGATGTTCAACGGGTCCGAAAATTCGCCCGGCGATTTCTTCGAGCCGCTGCAACAGGTCGGCGCGACCGACAGCAACGGGACGACCAACGTCGACCGCACCAATTATTTCGAGACGGTGCCGACGGGCGCGCTCGACCGCGCATTGTTCCTCGAAAGCGACCGCATGGGGCATCTGCTCGGCGCGGTGACGCAGGAAAAGCTCGATAACCAGCGCGGCGTCGTCCAGAACGAGAAGCGGCAGGGCGACAATAATCCCTATGGCCTGCTGCGCTATGAGATTTTCGAAAATCTCTTCCCGACCGGGCACCCCTATCACCACAGCACGATCGGTTCGATGGGCGACCTCAACTCGGCGAGCCTCGGCGACGTGAAAAAATGGTTCACCGACAATTACGGCCCGAACAATGCGGTGCTGGTGCTCGCAGGCGACGTGAATGTCGCGACCGCGAAAGCCAAGGTGCAGGAATGGTTCGGCGACATCCCCCGCGGGCCCGAAATCGCGGCGCCGAAGACGTCGATCCCGACGCTGCCCGCGCCGCTGGCGAAAGAGGTCAAGGACCTCGTCCCGACGACGCGCATCTATCGCATGTGGGCGATCCCGGGGCTGAACGATCCCGAGGCGGTGCCGTTGCAGATGGCGATGGGCGTGCTCGGCGGCCTGTCGTCGTCGCGGCTCGACAATGCGCTCGTGCGCAAGGATCCGGTTGCGGTGAGCGTTTCGGCGGCGGCGCAGCCGTTCGAAGATGCCGGCATCCTGCTGGTGCAGGCCGATGTGAAGCCGGGCGTCGACCCCAAGCTCGTCGCATCGCGGCTCGACGCCGAAATCGCGAGCTTCCTCGCCAGCGGGCCGACGGCGGACGAGTTGCAGCGGACCGCGGCCAGCTATCTGGCGGGCACGATTTCGGGACTCGAATCGGTCGGCGGTTTCGGCGGCAAGGCGGTGACGCTCGCCGAGGGCGCGCTCTATTCGAACAACCCGGCCTATTATAAGGTCGAGCTCGACCGCATGGCGAAGGCGACCCCCGAACAGGTCAAGGCGGTGGCCAACAAGTGGCTGTCGCGCCCGGCCTTCTCGCTGACCTATACCCCCGGCGAGCGCACCGAGGGCGGCGAAAATCGGGGCGGCGCGGTGACGGGCGGCAAGGTGACCGCACCGGTGCAGCCCGACCGTTACTGGAACGAAGCGCTCGGCGATGTCGGTCCCGATACCGGCGGCGCTTCGTCGTTCGCCGACCGTTCGCAGCTGCCCGCGGTCGCCGACCTCAAGGCGCTCGACTTTCCCGCGATCGAACGCACCAAGCTGAAAAATGGCGTCGAGGTCGTTTTCGCGCGGCGCACGACGGTGCCGACGGTCAATGTCGCGGTCAGCTTCGACGCGGGCTATGCCGCCGATCCGCACAGCGCGCTCGGCACCCAGTCGCTGATGCTCAGCCTGATGGACGAGGGCACCACGAGCCTCGATTCGATCGCCTTTGCCGAAGCGAAGGAGCGGCTCGGCGCGCAGATCGATGCGACCGCCAATGCCGACGAAACGGTGTTCAGCCTGTTCGCGCTGAAACCGAACCTCGGCGCCTCGCTGAGCCTGCTCGCCGACTATATCCGCAATCCGGCGTTCGACGCCAAGGAACTCGAGCGCGTTCGTGCGCAGCAGCTCAACCGGCTCAAAGCCGAGCTCAACAACCCGAACGCGATTGCGTCGCGCATTTTGACGCCGGTGCTGTACGGCGCCGACCATCCCTATGGCATCCCGCCTTCGGGCCTCGGCAATGCGAAATCGGTGGCGGCGGTGACGCAGGGCCAGCTTGCGGCGTTCCATGCGACGTGGATCCGCCCCGACAATGCCCGCGTGTTCGTCGTTGGCGACACGACGCTCGCCGAAGTGAAGAAACAGCTCGATACGACGCTCGGCCAGTGGCAGTCGCCCGCGACCGCGAAGCCGGTCAAGCATTTCGAGATCGCGATCCCGGCGCCGAAGCCGCGCATCCTGCTGTTCGACCGGCCCAAGTCGCCGCAGTCGGTGATCCTCGCGGGCAAGGTGCTCGCTGCCAAGGGCGGCGACGATCTTGAGGTTTTGCGGTCGGCGAACGATATTTTCGGTGGCAATTTCCTGTCGCGTTTCAACACCAATTTGCGCGAAACCAAAGGCTGGTCCTATGGCGTGCGCAGCCGTATCTCGGGCGATCAGGACCGGCTGACCTGGGTCGCCGCGGCGCCGGTGCAGGCCGACCGCACGGGCGATTCGATCAAGGAGCTGCAGAACGACCTCAAAAGCTTCCTCGGCGACAAGGGCGTGACGAAGGAAGAGCTTGAACGCACGATCAACGGCAGCGTCCGCGAACTGCCCGGCAGCTTCGAAACCTCGGGCGATGTGCTCGGCGGAATCCGGCAGATCGTCAAGTTCGGCCGCCCCGACAATTATTACGAGACGCTGCCCGCAACCTATGAAGCGATGACCGCGGCCGAAATCGATGCGGCGGCGCGAAAGGCGCTCAGCACCGGCGATCTCGTCTATGTCGTCGTCGGCGATGCCGCGGTAGTAAAACCGCAGCTTGACGGATTGGGTCTGCCGGTGGAAACGGTGTCCCTCGATAACTAACATCAGTTTCAGTAAGGAGAGCCCATATGTCTCAAGTCGATGGCAGCTATGATTGCGTAACCAAGTCGCCGATGGGCGACCAGAAGTCGGTTTTCACCGTCACCAGCAACGGCGGCGGCTTCACCGGCCAGAATGCCGGCGCGATGGGTTCGCTCGACGTCGAAAATGGCAAGGTCGACGGCAACAAGCTGACCTGGACCATGAACATGAAGGTGCCGATGCCGATGACGCTCGAATGCGAAGCGACAATCGACGGCGACGCGCTGACCGGCACGATCAAGGCCGGTGCGTTCGGATCGATGGCGATGACCGGCACCCGCCAGGGCTGAGCCGCCAGCCAGGAAAAGCGAAGGGCCGTCCGCTCCTGTGAAGGGAGCGGGCGGCCCTTTTGCGTTGCATAGCAATGCCCTTTGGCTCCGCGGACCATTGGGGGGCTATCCAAAGCGGCGGCATGGGCGCATAGGCTGCCGCCATGCACAAGCCGGCCCAATCCCCCCAACGGAGCCTGCCGGGCGACCGTGAGATGGTGGTCATGATGGCGATGGTCATGGCGCTCAACGCGCTCGCCATCGATTCGATGCTGCCCGCGCTGCCCGCAATCGGTCAGGCGCTGGGCGTCACGGTCGCCAATGATCGCCAGCATGTTATCTCGATCTACCTGCTCGGTATCGGCTTCGGTTCGCTGCTGTACGGCCCGCTGTCGGACCGGTTCGGGCGCAAGGGCGTGCTCGTCCCCGCGCTGTTCGCCTATCTCGCACTCTCGATCGGTTGCGGCCTCGCGACCAGTTTCGCGATGCTGCTCGTGCTTCGCTTCATCCACGGGCTGGTCAGCGCGGCGCTCGGCGTGATCGTCGTCGCGGTGATCCGCGATCTTTTCGCGGGCGACGCGATGGCGAAACGCCTGTCGCTGATCTTCCTCGTCTTCATGATCGTGCCGATCATCGCGCCGACGATCGGCGCCGGGATCGCCGCGGTGGCGGGCTGGCGCGCGATCTTCGTCGTGCTGGCGGTGATGTCGATCGTCATGCTGTTCTGGCTTCGCCGTCTTCCCGAGACGCTCGACCCCGCCGATGTGCGGCCGCTCGACCTCAAAACGATGGTCGCGGGCTGGGCGACGGTGACGCGGCATCGCCGCGCCGCGGGCTATATGATCGCCTCGGGGATGATGCAGGGCGCGCTCTACGGCTATCTCAACAGCAGCGAGCAGATCATCGCCGAGGTGTTCGGCGCGCAGGCAATGTTCCCGCTGATCTTCGCGTGCGTTGCGGTCGGCATCGCGATCGCCAATTTCTCGAACGCTGCGATCGTCGAGCGTTTTGGCGCGCGCCGCGTATCGCAGGCGGCGGTCTTCGCCTTCATGGCGACCTCGATCCTGCAGATTGTCGCCGCGCTGAGCGGGGTCGAGACGCTGTGGATGTTCACCGCGCTGATGATGGTCAATGTCGGGCTCGTCGGCTTTATCGGCAGCAATTTCGGGTCGATCGCGATGGAGGATTTCGGGCATATGGCGGGCGTCGCCTCGTCGTATCAGAGCTTTGCCAAGACCTTGCTTGCGGCGACCGTCGGCGCGACGATCGGGCAGCAATATGACGGCACGACACTGCCGCTCGCCTATGCCTTCCTGATCAGCGCGGTGGTCGGCCTCGCGCTCGTCTTCTGGGCCGAGCGCGGCAAGCTGTTCACCCGGCCGGGAACCGCGCCGAAAAGTCCGTTCTGACGATTATGTTGGCTAGCAGCCGGCGACTGTCCGTTTTGGGGTAAAAGCGGAGGTTCAGCCGTAGTCGCGCGTTTCCGCCCTCACTCGTTCCGTCAGTCCATCGTAGATACGGTTCATGAAGTTTCGGGCATCGATCGGCTCGTCGAACCAGATGGCAACCGAAAATCCGTCATACAAGGACGGACGAATATCGTTCACGGCTCCCTCAGAAGCGTTCCAATCGCGCCATTCTTTAAGAACGGCGCGCCTATGTTCAAGCGAGCCGTCATGTAACGCCGCATTAATGGCGCCCGTCAAAGAGCCGTGGATGATGTCAAAATCTTGATTGAAATAGCAGGTCAAAAGATTCGAGAGCAGCGGCCACTGCTCCTCCGCAAACTTGCGTCGTTCCTGTCTTGCCCTACCCATGAAAACGAAGTTGCCACGCTTCCATGGTGTCCGCAATCGGTCGTTTCCAGTCCTTGGTCATCCCGGACTTGATCCGGGATCCACCGCAGCGCTCAAGTCATGGACCCCGAGTCAGCCCTGTTGAAGAGTTCGTAATCGGTGGCTAGCAGCTGTGGATCTGTTCGACGCCCTCGCCAAAAAGAAAGGGGGCCGAAGCCCCCTTTCCCTTTATCCTTCGAACCGTCAGTTGAACGACGGGGCCGGCGGGACCGGCGGCGGCGGTGCGTCGGGGTCGTCCTCGTGCACCTCGATATGTCCCTGACCCACATGGCTGCGCGAGCGGCTGTAGGCGAAGTAGACGACGAGGCCGATACCCGCCCAGATCAGGAAGAGGTTGATGCTCTTCTGGTCGAGGTTGAAGAAGAGATACAGACAGCCCGCGATCGCGATCGGCGCCGTGATATAGATCAGCGGCGTCTTGAACGGACGATGACGGCCGGGATCGGTCTTGCGGATCACCATCACCGCGATCGACACGGCAGCGAAGGCGAAGAGCGTGCCCGAGTTCGAGATGTTCGCCAGCTGCCCGACAGGGAAGAAGGCGGCGAACAGCGCGACCGCGATGCCCGTGATGATCGTGATCACGTGCGGCGTGTTGAACTTCGGGTGGATCTTCGAGAAGGCTTGCGGCAGCAGGCCATCGCGGCTCATCACGAAGAAGATGCGGGTCTGGCCGAACATCATCATCAGGATGACCGACGGCAGTGCGAGACCGGCGGCGAGGCCGATCAAATTGCCGATCTGCGGCCAGCCGATTTCACGCAGCGTCCAAGCCAGCGCTTCCTTCGAGCAGACCACCGCCTGATCGCCGATCGCACCGCACGCGGCGGCGAGTTCGCGGCTGCCGGGTTCGAGCGCGTGGGCGCCAGCAGCATCGATGCCGACCGGCTGCGCGCCGACCGAGCCGATGACGCCGGCGGCGACGAGCAGGTAGAAGATGGTGCAGATCGCGAGGCTGCCGATCAGGCCGATCGGCATGTTGCGCTGCGGGTTCTTGGTTTCCTCAGCCGCGGTCGAGACCGCGTCGAAGCCGACATAGGCGAAGAAGATCGACGCCGCGGCGGCACCGATGCCGCCGATGCCGAGCGGTGCGAAGGGCTCGAAATTCTCCATGTTCATCACGGGAACCGCGAGGATGATGAAGAGCGTCAGCGCCGCCACTTTGATGACCACGAGGATCGCGTTGATCGTCGCCGATTCGCGAGTGCCGATGACGAGCAGCATGGTGACGACGCCCGCGATGAACATCGCCGGCAGGTTGATCATGCCGCCGTCGAACGGCCCGAGCACCCATGCCGAGGGTATGTCTATGCTGAAGGCATGTTCGATCAGCCCGACCACATAGCCCGACCAGCCGACCGAAACCGCGCCGGCGGCGACCGCATATTCGAGGATCAGCGCCCAGCCGACCATCCATGCGATCAGTTCGCCCATCACGGCGTAGCTATAGGTATAGGCCGAGCCCGACACGGGGACCATCGAGGCCATTTCGGCGTAGCAGAGCGCCGCGAAGGCGCAGACGAAGCCGGCGATGATGAAGCTGATCATCATGCCCGGGCCGGCCTTTTGCGCCGCTTCGGCGGTCAGCACGAAAATCCCGGTCCCGATGACGGCGCCGATCCCCAGCATGGTGAGCTGAAAGGCGCCGAGCGTGCGCGTAAGCGACTTTTTTTCCGCTGTCGCCAAAATGGCATCCAACGGCTTTACGCGGTCAAATAGCATAATCTTCCCCTTTGGGGCGGCTGAGCTGCCGCCCGTCTCATGGCGGGGCAGACTAGCCGCTCCGCACGGCAGCGCAACTTAATTTCATGGGGCCAGCGCTGCATTCACGGGGGCCAAGGCCGCTTTACCGTACGGTAAAGCGCACTCGGTCAATCATTCGGCCGCCTGGATCAACCAGCGTCAGCATATGAACGCCGGGACGCGGCAGGATTTGTTGCCCCGCATCGGCGTCGCCGAGCGGTGTCTTGTCGAGGATCAGCCGGTATCCGGCGACCGATCCGCTGACGATGATCGCGAGCCGCTGGCGGCCCAATGGGATGTCGGGGTCGAGCGCATAGACGCTGCCGCTGACCGGGCTGGTGATGCGCGGGCGGCGCGCGGTTTGCGGTGCCGCCGCCATTTCGGTTTGCGCGGTGCCGCGGAGGAAATATTCGCGGCGCGGGGGTTCGCGGGTGCCGGGGAGCGCGATCTGGCGCGCTTCGACGCCATCGGGCATCGCGGGGGGCTTGCCGGGGTGGCCGGCGTGGAGCGCGAGCATCACGTCGCGCCAGACGGGTGCGGCGCCCGAGGTGCCCGAGACCGCGCGCATCGAATCGCCCTCAAGATTGCCGACCCAGACGGCGACGGTGAAACGGTCGGACCAGCCGATGCACCAATTGTCGCGCATGCCTTTCGACGTCCCGGTCTTGGCGGCCGCCCAGAAGGGGAGGCGGAGCGCGCTGTCGGCGCCGAAGGCGTCGGCGCGGGCGGAGGCGTCGGCGAGGATATCGCCGACGATGAAGGCGGCGGCGGGGCTGACGATGGCGCGCGGATGTTCGTTGAGGTGCCGCGTGGCGTCGAAGATTACGGGTGACCACTTTCCCATATTTGCGAATGTTCTGAAGGCGTTGGCCTGTTCCACCAACGAAACTTCGGCGGAGCCAAGTGCAAGGCTGAAGCCGTAATATTCGCCGTCCTCGACGAGGCCGTGGTAGCCGAGCGCCCAGAGGCGGTCGCGGAACTGCTGAACGTCGTCGATGACGAGCGCGCGGACGGCGGGAACATTGAGCGAGCTGGCGAGCGCGTGGCGGACGCTCACCGGCCCCTTGAAGCTGTGGTCGTAGTTTTTGGGGACGTAGAGCCCCGAGGCTGTGTCGAGCTGGACCGGGCTGTCGTCGAGGATCGAGGCGGCGGTGAGCCAGCCATGTTCGATCACTTGTGCGTAGAGATGCGGCTTCAAGGTCGAGCCCGCCTGCCGCCGCGCGTTCGCGCCGTCGACCGACGCGGCAGTCGATTTGAGGCCGACGCCGCCGACATAGGCGAGCACTTCGCCGGTCGCATTGTCGAGCACGACGACCGCGCCGTCGCGCACGCGGTCCGAACCGAGGCCCGCGAGCTGGCGGCGCAGCGCGACGATTGCGGCGGCCTGGATGCGGCGGTCGATCGTCGTCGTGACGCGCTTGCCGGGCTTGTCGAGCAGGCGGACCGCGAGGTGCGGGGCGAGCGCGGGGTCGAAGCGCGCGGCATGTTCGCCCGAGACGAGCGTCGCGGCGGCGGCGCGGATTGCGGTGCAGTCCTTTGGCGCCCCGGGATTATTCCGGGCAACACGGCATGCGCGGCGGCCGAGCGCCTCGGCGCTCGCGGCAGGGTTGGGAAGCAGCCCGGCGAAGAGCGCGGCGTCGGTGCGACCCATCTCGGCGGGTTTCTTGCCGAACAGGCTTTGCGCGCCCGCGCCGATGCCCTGCGCTTCGCCGCGCAGGGGCAGGAGGTTGAAATAGGCTTCGAGCATCTGCTCGTGCGACCAGTTTGCCGCGAGCGCCTGTCCGGCGCGCATCTGGCGGAGCTTGGTCCGCCAGTCGCGTTTGCCGGGCTGAGCCAGACTGGGGTCGAGGAAGGCGGCGAGCTGCATCGGCAGCGTCGAGGCGCCGCGCGAGCGGTCGCCGGTCCAGCGCGCTCGGACGGCGCTCGCGATGGCAAGCCAGTCGACGCCGCCGTGCAACCAGAAACGGCGGTCCTCGCTTTGCACCACGGCGCTGCGGACGGCCGGGCTGATGTCCTCGAGTGGCACCCATGCGAGACGGCGGCGTTCGAAATTGACGCGCTCGCTGTCGAGCAATTGGCCGTCGCGGTCGTAGAGCCATGCTTCGCTTGGGCGCCAGTCGGCGCGTACCTTTTCGAAGGCAGGCATCGCGGGCGGTCGCGTCGCGAGATGCGCGGCGGTGACAAGGATAAGCGCCGCGAGCGCCGCCCATGCGAGAACATGGGGCCAGCGCCGCCGGCGCCCGGGAACGGGCGACAGGCTCATCGCATCACTGTGTGACGCTGGCGATCGTCAGCGGAGCGTTCGGCCACTGGCCGCGGATCGCGGGCGAATACATCGCCTCGACGCGCGTCGGCGGCAGGGTGAAGCGGCCCGAGCCATTGAGGCGCACGACATATTCGACCGCGTGGGTGCCCGCGGGCATCCAGCCGAAATAGCCGCGCCAGCTGTCCTTGCCGCGTTCGACATAGCTTGGCTGCGCGCCCGATCCGCCCGCCTGCTGGCCAAGCATTTCGGACTGGCCGCCGAGGTTGCCGACGATCGTTGCGCCGGGGGCGATCGGATCGCTCACCACGACCCAGGTTCGGCCCGCGGCCGCGACGACCTCGATCCGCACCTTGATCACGTCGCCGCGCGTCAGCCGGTCCTTGTTCGCCGCCTTGACGATGCTGACCGAGCGCTTGATCCGGTAGCCCGCGTTGAGCGGTTCCTTCAAGGGCACCGCGGCCTTGACGCTGACGGTGGCCCATGGCGCGCCGGTGCCTTCGTGTTTCAGGCTCATCGTCGCGGCGTTCAGCGCGACGCGGAGCGGCGACACGGGTTCGGTCGGAAGCGGCCAGCTTTGCGAGGCGGTGCCGCCCGCGAGGCCGATGTTGGTGACGCCGGTGATCGCGCTGGCCGGATAGAGGTCGGCGAAGCGGCGGACGGTGACCGCGCCCCATGCGTTGGCGGGGGTGGTGTCCCAATGGCCTTTGCGCTGGCGCTGTGCGACGCCGACCATCAGCTTGCCCGCGTCATCCTCCCAGCCCTTGCGGCCAAGCACGGCTTCCAATGCCTTGATCGCCATCTCGTCGCCGCTGGTCATCATCCACCACGGCGCCTTCGCATCGTCGACAAGATCGAGGCGCGTGCCTTCATAGACGAGGCGTTTGCGCAGCTCGGCCTCGGCCGCGGTGCGCAGCGCGGGCGCGTTTCGCACGCCCGGGGTCTTTTCGAGCGCGACGAGCCAATCGGCGAGCGTGCCGGTCGTCATGTCGGCCGGCGCGACGTCGATCGCGGCGACAAGGCTCGCGCTCGACGCGTTGCCCCGCGCGAGTGCCGCCAAGGCCGCGATGCGGACGGGGCGGATATCCCACGGGCCATAGCCCTTGCGCGTCAGGCGTCCTTCGACGACCGCCTGCAGTGCCTTGACCATCTTTGCCTTGGGCGCCTCGGGGATCGCGAAGCCGTTCGCGGCGGTCACGCTCATGACATAGGCGGTGAGCTCGATCGACCCGGTGAGATTCTCGTTCGGCCAGTAGCGGAGCAGCCCGTCGTCATCGAGATAGGTCGGCATCGCCCCCGCGAGCGCCTGCCAGCGCCCGACGTCGCCGAGCGCGACCGCGCGCGATGTCTGCTGTTCGAAGCAGGTGTAGGGATAGGCGCTCATATAGTCGCGCACCCCGGTGAGCGGCGGCGCGAGCGTGCCGGCAAGCGCGATATCGACATAGCCGCCGGGCAGCGCGCCCGCCGGGATCGCGATCGGCAGCGTCGTTGCCGGGCCGACGCGGAAGAGGCTCGCGGCCCAGGTTTCGACCGGCACCGCGGGTTCGACGGTCTGTTCGAAGACGAGGCGGTCGCGGGCCTTGCCGCCCTTTTGCGCCGCCTCGACCGTCCATTCGATCGGACCGGTTTGTTCGGGCGCGGTCATCGACCAGCTGATCGGCACCGCGCCGCCCGCGGGAATGGTAACAGTCAGCGGCGGCGCGGTCGCGACGGCGGGCGACAGCGTCGGGGTCGCGGTGACGGTCATTTCCTTGTCGGTGCCGTTGCGCAGCGTGAAGCGTGCGTCGTAGGTATCGCCGGTGCGCACCAGTTCGGGCATCCCGGCGAAGACGCCGAGGTCCTGAACGGTGCGGACGGTGGTTTCGCCGGTGCCGAAATATTGCGATCCGTCGGTCGCGATCGCGACGAGGCGGAAGCCCGAGAGATTGTCGCTAAGCGGCACGTCGATGCTCGCGCGGCCCTTGGCATCGAGCGGGACGTTACCCTTCCAGAGCAGGACAGGGCGGAAGTCCTCGCGTGTCAGGCCCGAGAGATCGCCGCCGCCGCCGCCGCCGGGTTCGAGCGCCTTGCGGCCGTAATGGCGCTTGCCGACGACCTGCATCTGCGCGGTCGAGGTCAGCACGTCGAGCGTGCGTTCGCCCATCATCGCATCGATGACCTGCCAGCTTTCGTTGGGCGCGAGCTGGAGTAGGGCCTCGTCGACCGCGGCGAAAGCGACGTCGGCGTTTTTCGGTGCCTTGCCGCCCGGGGTCTTGACCTCGATCGCGACCTTCGCGGTCTCGCGGACCGAATATTTCTCCTTGTCGGCCTTCACCTTGACGCCGAGCTGATGGCCCTCCCAGCCGACCTTGATGCGCGCGATGCCCATGCGGTAGCTCGGTTTCGCAAGGTCGACGAGCGCGGTCGGGGGCGCGCCTTCGCTATTCTCGATCTTGAAGCCGACCGCGCGCTTCATCTTGCGGAACCAGCTCTCCTCGCCCGTCACGCGGCCGCGGACCGCCATCACCGAGACATAGACGTCGGGGGCGTAGGTCGCGGGAAGCTTGACCTTCACGACGGGGTTGGTGCCCTTGAGCGGCACGACGAAGCTCGAGAGCACGCCTTCGCGTTCGACGGTGACAAGCGCGGTCGCTTCGCGGAACGGCATGCGGACCTGGAAGCTCGCGGTATCGCCCGCGGTATAGCGCGGCTTTTCGGCGATGACGTCCATGCGGTCGCCATTGTCGCCGCCGAACCACCAGTCGTCGTCGCCCGCGAGCCACACCGAGCGCACCGCGCGCGCTTCGTTGCCACCCTCGTCGAGCGTCGTCGCGACGACGGTAACCTCGCCCGAGATACCCGGCGCCATCGCGCAGCTTGCGCGGCCGAGCTTGTCGGTGGTCGCGCTGCATGTCGCGTCGAGCTTCGTCGTGCGCATTTGGTTGTCATAGGCGTAGAAGCCGCCGATCAGGCGGCGGCGCGCGGTGATGATCTCGCGGTTGTAGAGCGCGACCTGCACGCGCTGGCCGCTGATCGGCTTGCCATCGAGGTCCAGCGCGATGAAGTTGAGGCGGAGGTCGTTGTCGCGCATCAGCCAGCCGTCGGTCTTGAGCCCGAGACGCACCGCCGAGGGGTAGAGGGTGATGCGGCGGCTCGACGTCAGCGTCTCGCCATTCGCATCCTCATAATCCATTTCGGCCGCCATCAGCGTCGGTTCGGTGATCGGCTGGTCGACCGTCACGCTGGTCGTTGCGGCGCCATTGGCGTCGAGTTTCAAGGGCACCGAGCGCGCGAGCGGCAGTTCGGCGGCGGGTTCGTCGCCGCTGTCGTCGAGCTGGACGACGCCCTCCTTCACCGGCTGGCCGTCGAAATCCCAATCCTTGTAATCCTCGGGCGGCGACCAGCTTGAGCGGAAATTGGTTCGCAGCTCGACCGGGATGTTGGGCGCAGGGCCGCCTGAGAGATAGCCGACGAAAAGATTGAGCGGGACCGCGGCGGGGCGCACGAGCGCGGTTTTCGGTCCGGTGATCGTCGCCTTCATCGTCGGCAGGCGATATTCGTCGACCTTGACCGACTGGCCCGACCAGATCGTCTTGTCCTCGCCGTCCTTGTCCTTGGTGACGAAGACGAGCTCATAATCGCCCATCGGCGCCGAGGCGGGGACGTTCCAGACCGTCTCACCGCTGCCGCTCGCGGCGATGCCAAAGGGCATTTCGAATTCGGTGTCCGAGCCGCGGTGGACGAGGCGGAGCTTGCCCGACAGCGCTTCGGGGGTGCGGAAGCCGAGGCCGACCGGGCGGCGGAGCAGATGCTTCATATGGACCGTCTCGCCCGCCTTCACGAGCGCGCGGTCGAAGACGGTGTGGAGGATGTCGTTGCGCTCCGACCAGCCATAGGGGAGGTCGAAGTCATAGGGGCGGATGCCATTGCCCCAGTCGGTGAGGGTGAAGCTGAAATCGTCGCCCGCGCGTGCGCTGACCATCAGCGCATGGCCTTCGCTCTTCGACGGGTCGGGCGTTTCTTCGCAGCTCGAATAGGTTTCGGGCTGTGGCAGCCCGCCCGCGAAGGCGAGGCGGCCCGCCTTGTCGGCGGTGCCGCGCGCGAGCAGGCGGCCGGTGCAGCTGTCGGAGACGCGGATTTCGGCGCCGGCAACCGGGAGGCCGCTATTGAGCGACGTCACCCATGCGAGCGAGCCTTCGCGGCCCCATTTGAAATGGACCGCCATATTGGTGACGAGCGCGGCGGTCGCGACGTAGCGCGTCGATTTGCGGCCGAGCAGCGCGGCGCCGAGTTCGGGGCTCGCGATCTCGACGACGTGGAAGCCTTTCTCCGACAGGGGTATGCCGACGACTTCGAATTCCTTGCCGCCCGCAGGGGGCGAGAGCTGCATGTCGCGGCGTTCGCCGCCCGCAGGCGCATCCGCGAACACCGATTTGGTGCCGGTGTAATTGACCGTGACATCCTTGCCCGCGGCGTTCTTTTCTTCGCGATAGTCGGTGTCGTCGGCGTCATCGACGCGCTTCAGCCAGCGCGCGATCGCGGCGTCGTCGTCGCCGACCTTCAATGCGGTCGCGGGCATTTTGAGGTTCGACTGGACGAGGCTGCTTTCGACCCCGCGCACGGTGACGGGGAGCACGCCGCCTTCGCCGGCTTCCAAAATGCCGAATTCGGCGGCGAATTTGACGAGCGGCGGGGCGCGGTCGATGTGGAATTTCAGCGGGAAATTCGACTGGTTCTGCAGCTTGCGGCCGCTCTGGTCGGTGACGTTCGCGGGCAGCACCAGCGTCGCGTCGACATTCTGCGGCAACGGGCCGGTGAAGCGGACGGTGGTCAGCCACGCGTCATTCTTGTCGTCATCGTCGATCTTGGGCGTCAATTTTTTCCCGTCGGCGGTGCTCAGTGTCGCGGCAAGGATCGTTTCGCGTGCGACGGGCGAGGCAAAGCTGAGGACGACGTCCTTGATCGGGTTGCAGCCGGCTTGCGGGTTGATGCGGCTGCACGACATCTTCGCGGTGAAGGCGGGGCGGACGTCATGGTCGAAGCGCTGGTCGCGGCCGGCGGTGCGGCTTGGCACCCCGGCTTGTGAAATGCGCGCGTCCCAGACGAGCGCCATTTCGCGGCCGGGGGGCAGCGGGCGGCGGCATTTGACGGGGACGATGCGGTCGAGCGCGGCTTCACGGTCGGCGCCCGCGGCGGGGAAGCGCTGCGGCAGCCCGGCGTCATAGGTGAAGGATTGGCGCGACCAATTATTGTCGCCGAGGCCGGTCAGGATTTGGGTTGCGGTTTCGCGCGGCAAGACGTCGACCGGGATCTTCTCGCCGATGCCGTCGACCGCGCAATAGCCGTAGCGGCCGACCGAAGCGCGGTCGGCGGCGACATTGGTGGCGACGAGGAAGATCTGATCCTCCTCGATATCGCCGTCGATCCCGCCCGCGAGCACGGCGCGCGCCGAGGGGCCGCCGGTGTCGAGCGCGAAGCGGCTGTTGCCCGCGACCGAGACGCCGCGCGCGGTTTTGAGCCCGTCGCGGAGCTCGACATGGCACGCGAGCCCGCCGGGGAGCGGTTTATCGAATTCGAGCACCCAGGTGCGCGTGTCGACCCAGCGGCCCGACGAGGGGAGTTTGCAGTCGTTGGTCGCCGGGGCTTGGGCGCGGGGGTCACCGAGCGGGACCATGTCTTCGGAAAAGCGCAAGGTGAAGCGCGTGATCGTGCCGTCGCCGGTGCCCGAGCTGCCCGGGGTCGCGAGCGTGACCTGCGGGACGGTGTCCGCCGCGGTCGCGGCCATCGCCAGCGTGAGGGGCAGGATCAGCGCCAGTTTTGCCTTGCCGGCCAATGCCGTAGCCAGCGCGCGCCATCCCTTGCCCATCGTCCACTCCCCGTTCGGTCCGAACATCTATCCTGCTGGAAACAGGGGACAGAGTCCACCCGTCGCCTTGCGCTCCGCACGGTTAGTCGCGGTTCGAGAAATTGCTGTGACCGCCGTCATAGACGGTGCCGAAAGATCAGCGCGCGAGCATCGGCCCGAGCGGCTGCCCCGCGAAGATATGGACGTGAAGGTGCGCGATCTCCTGGTGGCTGTCGAGGCCGACGTTCGCGAGCAGGCGGTAGCCGGGGGCGACGAGGCCGGCGTCGCGCGCGACCTTGCCCACCGCGCGGACAAAGCCCGCGATTTCGGCGTCGCTGCCGCGCTCGGAGAAGTCGTCCCAGCTGACATATGCCCCCTTGGGGATCACGAGGATGTGCAGCGGTGCCTGCGGGTTGATGTCGTGGAAGGCGAGGGCGAATTCGTCCTCATAGACGGTCTTCGACGGCAGCTCGCCGCGCAGGATGCGTGCGAAGATATTGCTGTCGTCATAGGGGAGGGTCGCGTCGATCGGCATGCGGAGTTCCTTATTGTCGGCCGGCTTTTTCGGTGTGGCCCGAGGTGCCGTGGCGGCGGTCGAGTTCGGCGGCGATCATGTCCCAGCTGAGGCCGCGCTCGGCGAGCAGGATCGAGAGGTGGAAGACGAGGTCGCTCGCCTCGCCGATCAGTTCGGGGTCGTCCTCGCTGACCGCGGCGATGACGGCTTCGACGGCTTCCTCGCCGAGTTTCTGCGCGATCTTGCCGCGGCCTTTCGCCGCGAGGCTCGCCACATAGGAGGCTTCGGCCTCGCCCGCCGCGAGCCGGTCGTGGATGACCGCTTCCAGCCGTCCCAGCGTGTCGCCCATTGCCTTGCTCATCGCCCGATCCTTTCACGCCACTCGTTTGCCAGCGTGCCTAGCCGCGCCGCGCGGCCGCGACAAGCACGCGACGCGCCAGCGAAAACTTACCGCGACGTAAACCATATCGAAACGCCTTTTCGCGTAATTTCCGCCCTGCCGGGGGGCGAGATCAACTTTACAAATCGGACGAAGATTATGAAAATGGGCACCAACCCCTCGGTGTTTCTGACTGTGACAGCCTCGGTGATCGCGCTCGCGGCTTCGCCCGCGACGGCGCAGACGAGCGGCGACGACATCGTCGTCACGGGCTCGCGCATCGCGAAGAGCGAATTCACCAGCGCCGACCCGATTCAGGTCATCGACCCTGAGAGCGCGAAGCTGCAGGGGCAGGTCCAGCTTGCCGATGTGCTGCGGTCGACGCCGGCGGCGCAGGGATCGATCCAGATCACTTCGGCGATCTCGAACCGCTTCGTCGCCAATGGCGGCAACGATGTGCAGACGGTGTCGCTGCGCGGGCTCGGTGCCGAGCGGACGCTCGTGCTGATCAACGGCCGGCGGGCGGGACCCGCAGGAATCCGCGGCGCGGTCGCGCCGTTCGACCTCAATGTCCTGCCGCTGTCGGTGGTGCGCCAGGTCGAGGTGCTCAAGACCGGCGCCTCGTCGATCTATGGCTCGGACGCGGTTGCCGGCGTGGTCAACATCCTGACCCGTAACGATCTCGACGGGTTCGAAGGCGGCGGCTTTTCGTCGATCACCGAACATGGCGGCGGCGAGAGCTATGGCGCCGACGCGAGCTTCGGCAAAAAGTTCGATCGCGGTCACATCTTCGCGACGGTCGATGTTTTCCGCCAGCAGAATCTGACGCGCCGCGATCGCGGCTTTCTCTTCTGTTCCGAAGAATATCTGAAGCGCGAGGCCGACGGCAGCCGCGCCGATATCGTCGATTTCCGCACCGGCCGCCCGGCGTGCAGCAGCACTCAGGGCAACCAGATCGCGTTCAGCGACTTTTCGGGGGTCAACCAGAATGGCGTCCCGACCTTTGGTCCCGGGCTGATCGCGCCGAACGGACAGGCGATCTTGTCGGGCCAATATGGCAGCGAGTTCGCGGGGGTCGGCATCCCGATCAATGCGTATAACCGGATCGGGGTGTTCGGCCCCGCCAATTTCTTCGGGGTCAATTTCGACGGCCCGTCGACCGGCGCACTCAACCAGTTCGAGCCGGTCGAGCAGGATATGGACGTGTTTTCGGGCGTGCGCCGGATCAGCGCCTTTGTCGAGGGCGCCTATGATGTGACCGAAGGCATCACCGCCTATGGCGAATTCCTGTTCAGCAACCGCAAGTCGCACAACAATGGCTTCCAGCGGATCGAACTTCAGCAATTCACCGGCGCATCGATGCTGCCCTTCTTCCTGTGCAACCCGGCGGCGAACAATTGCCGCCCTACCGACAGGGGCGATCCGTTCAACGCCGAGTTCGGCGGCAACATCATCCTGCGCCCGCGCGTGCTGGTGAAGACCGAAAGCCAGGCCGACGTCGATTATTATCGCGGCGTATTCGGTCTGCGCGGCGAGTTCGGCGGCGGGTGGAAATGGGATGTGAGCGGCCAGCACAGCCGGTCGGACGCGAGCTATACGCAAGACGTCATCTATCAGGACGCGATCGCGTCGCAGACCTTGCGCACGCGCTCGTGCGCCGGCACCACGACGGCGATCCGCGGGGTGCCGTGCATCGATATCGACTTTACCGACCCGCGCGTGCTGCGCGGCGATTTCACGCCCGCCGAGCGGGCTTTCCTGATCGGGCGCGAGACGGGTCGAACCTTGTTCAAGCAGACCTCGGCCGAGGCGCTGCTCACGGGCAAGCTGTTCAACCTGCCCGCGGGGCCGGTCGGCGCGGCGTTCGGGGCGAACATCCGCCGCGACGAAATCAACGACACGCCGGGCGAAGCGACGCTCGCGGGCAATGTCGCCAACTTCACGACCTCGGGCATCACCGCGGGGCGCACCGTGTCGAAGGAAATCTTCGGCGAGGTCGAGGTGCCTTTGCTCGAAGGCGTGCCGATGATCGAGCGGCTGACGCTGTCGGGCGCGGCGCGCTATACGCATGTCGAGGCGACGCGCCGCGACGGGGTCGAGGACAAGTTCAGCGACACGACGTGGAAGGTCGGCGCCGATTGGGCGGTTACCGACTGGCTGCGCTTCCGCGGCACCTGGGGCACCTCGTTTCGCGCGCCCGCGCTGTTCGAGCTGTTCCTCAACGACCAGACCGGCTTTCTCGGCCAGCAGACGATCGATCCGTGCGTCCAGACCGCCGCGCGGCTTGCTTCGGGCGCGATCAGCCAGCGCATCTTCGACAACTGCGCCGCCGACGGCATTGCTCCCAATTTCGCCGGCGGAATCCGCCCCGCGACGATCGTATCGGGCGGTGGTATCGGCCGGCTTCGCCCGGAAACCTCGACCGCCAAGACGGTGTCGGTGATTCTGACCCCCGATTTGTCGGGCGCGCTTTGGGGCGGGCTCCGCACGCGGCTTGCGGTCGATTATTTCGACATCGAAGTTAGGCAAGAGATCACGTTGCTCGGCGCCGGGAATATCCTGCGGGGATGTTATGATTCCGATGTCGCCGACGAGCCGTTGTGCGGCCTGTTCACGCGCACCGCGACTGGTCCCGACCGGCAGAGCATCGCGAGCGTCACCGACCGCTATGTCAACATCAGCCGCCAGCGGAACCGCGGCGTCGACCTGTCGCTCGCGGTCGATCAGGATCTCGGCAATCTCGGTTCACTCGCCTTCCGCGCGCAGATGACCTGGCAGGTGAAGGACAAGGTTTCGCTCTTTCCCGGCACCGAGGTCGACGACAATGGCAAGATCGGCAATCCGAAGTGGATCGGCGATTTCAACCTCGGCTGGATGAAGGATGGCTGGACACTGTTCTACGGCCTCGACGTCACTGGGGCCGCGTCTAACGAGAAAGACCTGCTCCGCGCACAAGGCGGCGATGCCTGCCGCACCTCGGGCTTCCGTCCGGGCGGGCGTTTCTGCCCCGACGTCAGCGTGCCCGCGACCTTCTATCACTCGCTGTCGCTGAGCCGCGACGTCGCCGAGCGTTTCCGCATCACGCTGGGGGTTGCGAACCTGTTCGACACCCCGCCCCCGCGCGTGTCGACCGTCGTCACCGCGACGCCGCCGGTGATCGGGCAGGCCCCGGCATTCGGCACGCAGTACGACTATCTCGGCCGCCGTTTCTTCCTGAGCGTGCGCGGCAGCCTGTAAGCCTCTGGACAAGCCCGCGCTCCTCTGGTGAAGCGCGGGCATGTCCGAGGTCAAATTGCATCCCGACTGGCTCGCGCGCATCGGCGGCGAGTTCGAGCAGCCCTATATGGCGGCGCTCAAGGCGTTTCTCGGCGCCGAGCGCGAGAAGGGCAAGGCGATCTATCCGCGCCCGCGCGACTGGTTCGCCGCGCTCGACGCGACGCCGCCGCAGGATGTGCGCGTCGTGATCCTCGGGCAGGATCCCTATCATGGGCCGGGGCAGGCGCATGGGCTGTGCTTTTCGGTCCAGCCGGGGGTGCGCACGCCGCCGAGCCTCGTCAACATCTACAAGGAAATGCAGAGCGACCTCGGCATAGCGCGTGCCGCGCACGGCTATCTCAAGCATTGGGCCGAACAGGGCGTGCTGCTGCTCAACAATTGCCTGACCGTCGAGGCAGGGATGGCGGCGTCGCATCAGGGCAAGGGGTGGGAGAAGTTCACCGACGCCGTCGTCGCGGCGGTCGCCGCCGACCCGGCGCCGAAGGTCTTCATCCTGTGGGGCAGCCATGCGCAGAAGAAGGCGGCGAATGTGCAGGGACTGGGGGCGGGCAGCCCGCACCTGATCCTGCGCGCGCCGCATCCCTCGCCCTTGTCGGCGCACAACGGCTTTTTCGGATCGCGGCCGTTCAGCCAGACGAATGCGTTTCTGGAAGCGCATGGACGGGGTGCGATCGACTGGCGGCTGCCCGAAACGGCGGATATCGCCGCCGAATGAGCTTGCTCGCCGATCCGCTGACGCTGCTGGTGCTCGCTATCGCGGTGATCCTGCTCGGGCTCGCCAAGGGCGGCTTGTCGGGGGTCGGCGCGCTCGCGACGCCGCTCGTCGCGCTGGTGCTGCCGCCGACGATCGCCGCCGCGCTGCTGCTCCCGATATTGATCGTGCAGGACGTCGTCAGCGTCTGGTCGTTCCGCAAAACGTGGGACGGGTGGGTCATCGCATGGATGCTCCCCGGCGCCGCGGTCGGGATCGCCGCGGGCTATTTTTACGCCGAGCGCGTCGACGAGGCGAAGCTGATGGCCGCGCTCGGCGCGATCACGCTGGCGTTCGGGCTCTATCGCTTGTGGGTCGAGCGCGGCGGGCGCGTCGTCGCGGCGTCGACATCGCCGGGCTGGGTCGGCAGCCTGTTCGGGGTCGCGACGGGTTTCACCAGCCAGATCGCGCATGCGGGCGGGCCGCCGTTCCAGATGTGGGTGACGCCGCGGCGCCTGCCGCATCTCGTCTTCGTCGGGACGAGCTCGATCCTGTTCGCGGCGATCAACTGGATGAAGGTGCCCGCCTATATCGCGCTCGGCGCCTTTCCGCACGAGGTGCTCGTCGCCGCGGTGCTGCTGATGCCGCTCGCGATCGTCTCGACCCTGCTCACCGTGCGCTGGCTGAAACGGATCGATGGCGCGCGTTTCTATGTTATCATCTACCTGCTGATGGTGCTGCTCGGCGCCAAGCTGGTCTGGGACGGGCTGGCGGGATAGAGGGCGACGTGCGCGGACAATAGGCGTAGATTGGCTGCAGGTGGACATTGGCGTCCGCTGCCTCGAAGGGTATGACCATGGCAAAGGGCCAGAAGAAATCGACCCGCGAAATCCGCAAGCCCAAGGCGGAAAAGAACAAGAAGCCCAATGCGAGCAATCCGTCGACCAAGGCGGGAGTGGTCGAGGGGCTCGACAATATGAAGAAATAGCCGCGACGGGCGCGTTGGAAGCGAGGATGATTTGGTGCAGGCACGGTGGAACGGCGCGGTGATCGCCGACAGCGACGACACGGTGGTCGTCGAAGGCAATCATTATTTCCCGCGCGATGCGGTCGATCCGGCTGTTCTCTCGAACAGCGCGACGACAAGCGTTTGCCCGTGGAAGGGGACGGCGCATTACCATCATGTCACCGTGGGCGGGCAGGTGAATAGCGACGCCGCCTGGTATTATCCGGAGCCCAAGGACGCGGCGGCCGAGATCAGGGATCGCATCGCCTTCTGGAAGGGTGTCGAGGTCGGCTGATCGTTCGATGGCTGTGGTTCCGCAAATATTGGTCGATGCCGACGCCTGCCCGGTGAAGGACGAGATTTACCGTGTCGCGTGGCGGCACGAGGTGCCGGTGAAGGTCGTGAGCAACAGCCGGCTGCGCGTGCCCGAACATCCGCTGATCGAACGTGTTGTTGTTTCGGACGGGTTCGACGCCGCCGACGACTGGATCGCCGCGGCGGCGAACGCGCGGAGCATCGTCGTCACCGCCGACATATTGCTCGCCGATCGCGCGCTCAAGGCGGGGGCGAGCGTGCTCGGCCCCAATGGCAAGCCCTTCACCCTCGCGTCGATCGGCCCGGCGATCGCGACGCGCGCGATCATGGCCGACCTGCGTTCGGGAATGAGTGATGCGATGGGCGGGCCGCCGCCCTTCTCGAAGGCCGACCGTTCGCAATTCCTGCAGGCGCTCGATAGCGCGCTGGTGCGGCTCAAGCGCCAGGCGTAAATTTCTTTCTTTTCTTTTCAGTGCTTTGTGAAATTTCTTCGGCCGAGTGATGGCGATCACGGCCGGGTGATCGGCTGTGCGTCATAAGCGGGGCATCGGGAACGACCCGAGCCCAATTGAAACACACCGAACCAGTTTGAAAAGGAAATGACCATGACCAAGAAGATGATCCTCGCTCCCGTTCTCGCGCTCACCATTGCCCTGTCGGCGACCCCCGCGATGGCGCAGTCGGCGCAGCCCGCACAGGGCGGCATGACGGTGACCTCGAACCCGGTGCAGATCCTGATCGGCCTGCTGCTCCCTGCGGTGCAAAAGGTCCGCGAAGCCGCGGCGCGCTAAACCCGCTACCGATTTTCGTTTCCGGGCCCGCCACCACGCCGGACCGGAACACAGCCCTCCCGCCCCTGCGACCCAGGCGGGAGGGCTGTTTTGATTCGGGTGGTGTTGCGGCGATCAGTTCCCCGCGCGCCGGTGCATAACAAAAGCGAGCAGCAGGACGACCGAGATCACGCCGACCAGCATGCCCGCGGTGGTCGTCACCATCGTGATCGAACCCGCCGGATCGTTCGAATTCCACGCCCCGCTTTGCGTCCGGTCGATCATCCACCAGGCGCCGGCGACGACGATGAGGTCGAGCAGGACCAGCCCGAGCAGCGCGCGTGTCGATTTTTTCATGAAATTTCCCCTCCCGAAATCCCGCCGGCTTTCTTCGCTGTCGGGTATCTGCCGGGCATGGTAGCTTCGGGTATCGCGAAATTCTACAGGAGTCGGGACCATGGCGGCGCTTCCTACGATCATCCTCGTTCACGGCTTCTGGGGCGGCGCGGCGCATTGGGCGAAGGCGATCGTCGAGCTCGACAGGCTGGGACACAAAGACATGCGCGCGGTCGAACTGCCGCTGACCTCGCTCGCGGGCGACGCCGCGCGGACGCGCCAGATCGCGGCGCAGGCCGGCGGGCCGGTGCTGCTCGTCGGGCACAGCTATGGCGGCGCGGTGATCACCGAGGCGGGGACCGCGCCGAATGTCGCGGGGCTCGTCTATATCGCCGCCTTCGCACCCGATGCGGGCGAAAGCCCCGGCGCGCTGACGCAGCAGCATCCGCCCGCGGGCGCGGTGAACCTCGCGCCCGACGGCGACGGCTATCTCTGGGTCAAGCCCGACAAGTTCCACGAAAGCTTTTGCCAGGATATGAGTGCCGACGAGGCGCTGGTGATGGCGGTGACGCAAAAGGCGCCGCTTGCGTCGACCTTTGGCGAGGCGATAAGCGATCCGGCGTGGCGGTCGAAGCCGAGCTGGTATCAGATTTCGAGCGAAGACCGGATGATCGACCCCGCGAACCAGAAGGCGATGTCGGATCGGCTCGGCGCGCGCAAGGTCATCACACTCGACGCCGGACATGCGTCGCTCGCGTCGCGTCCAGTCGAGGTCGCGGCATTGATCGACGAGGCGGCGCGCAGCCTTTAGTTGACCCGCGCCGCGGCGAGGGGCAGCATCGCGCGATGGCGCGCCAATATACGACTTTCGCCGAATTCTGGCCTTTTTACCTGCGCGAGCACAGCAAGGCGTCGACGCGGGCCTTGCATTATGTCGGAACGAGCCTCGTCGTGCTGATCGCGATCGCCGCTGTAGCGAGCGGGCGATTGGGCTGGTTGATTGCGCTGCCGGTCGCGGGTTATTTCTTCGCGTGGGTCGCGCATTTCGGGGTCGAGAAGAACCGGCCCGCGACCTTTACCTACCCGCTGTGGAGCCTCGCCGCCGATTTCAAAATGTGGGCGCTGTGGCTGAGCGGGCGGCTGGGGGCAGAACTCGACAAGGCCGGCGTCAGGCGTTGACCCTCATTTTCGTCATCCCCGCTTTCGCGGGGATGACGAAGTTAGGGGATGGGCGCCGTGCGGGAAAATCGATCAGTCTGACCGAAGGCAGCCTCTGGCACTTGTTGCGAGTCATTCTTAACTTGGTGCTTCGTTCCGCCGGAGATGCGCCATGCCCACCGACCTGATCAAGACCCTCACCTATCTCTCGATCCACCTGACGATCGGATTCAGCGTCGCCTATGTGATGACCGGATCGGTCGCGCTCGCGGGCGGGATCGCGATCATCGAGCCATGTATCAATGCTGTCGCATTCTTCTTCCATGAAAAGGCGTGGAAGCGCGTGGGCGCGCGGCGTAAGCTGCTGCCCGCCTGAGGCGCGAGTCCCGGGCCGCATTTCCGCTTACGCCCCGAACCAACCAAGGAGATACGATCATGACCGTCAATCGCGCATCGGCCCGCTACGAAGGCTTCGGCAAGGAAGGCAAGGGATCGATCACGACCAAGTCGGGCGTGCTCGACAAGCAGCCCTATGGTTTCGGGACGCGCTTCGAAGGGCAGCCGGGAACCAACCCCGAGGAGCTGATCGCCGCGGCGCATGCGGCGTGCTTCACGATGGCGCTGTCGTTCGGCCTCGCGCGCGCGGGCTATTCGGGCGACACGCTGGAGACGAGCGCGGCGGTGACGCTGGAGCAGCAGGACGGCGGCTTTACAATCACCAAATCGGCGCTGACGCTGACCGGCAAGGTGCCGGGGATCGGCGCCGACGAATTCGCGAAGATCGCCGAAGAGGCCGAGAAGAATTGCCCGGTGTCGAAGCTGCTCAACTGCGAAATCACATTGGAGCACAATCTGGAGGTTTAAGCGGCGCGCCGCAGCGGTGCGGGCAGTTCGTCGGCCATGAAGCCGAAGCTGCCTTGCGCCGGGGGCTCCAATGTCCAGCTTTGCAGCACGCGGTGGCGGCGATGGCCGATATGGCTTTCGATGAGCACGAGGTCCTGCGGCGCCCAGTTCCATGCGATCGGAACGGGGTCGAATTCGCATGTCCCATAGCCGAGCGTGATGTGCGGGCGGAGGCCGGATTTGCGATGCATCGGTTCGATGCGCTGCGCCGCGAGGCGCGCGACAATCGCGTCATAGGTCTGGCGGATCGCGCCGGTGCTGCCGACGGTGATCAGTTCGGCGCCCGCGCCGCGCGACACGATGCGTCCGAAGGGGATCGGGGCGGCGGCCGGGAGACCGGGGGTGAACGCCTTGGCGACCTGACCGCGCAGGAAAGGTTGCGGCTCGATCGTCTCGGCGATCGTGCAGAGCGTCAGATGGTAAAGCTGGGGCTTCAGCCCCGCAAACAGATCGCCCGAAACGGGCGGCAATTGGCGCGCGAGCCAACCGGCGCGGTCGGCACTTACCTGAAAACCCAGGAAATAGCGGAACATCGGGTCCATCATCCATTCCTCCGAATCGGATCAATGTTCCTATTATGTTCTCATCGAGAGTGAGAGTCGAATCCTTCCCGCTATTCGCTCTCGATCGCCATCCGCGTCACATGGATATAGGTCGCCTGCCAGCTGTCGCCGTGGCGCTTGAAAATATCGGTGAAGCGGATGCGAACGCGGAAGGGTTTGCCCGCCGAGCGGCCGGACAGGATCGTCTCGGCGCTCGCGAGACCCGCATCCTCGCCGAGCGGCAGGATCACGCGGTCGCGGAGCGTGACGGGATCATAATCGTCGTCGGCGCCGGTCCAGCCGTCGATGAAAAACGCCTTTCCATACCGTTTCCCACTGCCGTCGATAAAGACGAGATCGTCAGCGACCATGCGACCCAGCGCGGCGCGATCCTGCGCGATCTGCGCCGCGTCGAAGGCATCGGCAAAGGCGCGCAAGTCCGAGGCAGCATCGCGTGCCTGGGCCGGGGTCAGGATCAGCGCCGAGGCGATGGCGACCGCGCAAGTTTTTCGCATGTTAGAGCCCTTGTTGCGGCCTGCCGCCCGGCACGCCCTGACCTGTCGTCATTCCTTCGTGCTGGAAGGCGGGGTTTTGCCGCCATCCGTACGCTCCATCTCCCGTTCCATGACACGGCCAATTTCGGAGCGCTGCGACGGGGCGTAGAGATTGGTGGGGCTGGAATAAAGCCCCTTCAGAAAGCTGAAATCCCATTGGGTCAGCGTGACCGGCACTTCGCTGTCGGCCGCGGCGTCGAGCACCCGCAGGATCGTCGCAGGCGCCGACGCGTCGATCCGCGCCGGGTCGATCCGTGCCAAAGCGCGCATCGCCGCATAATCGGCGAGTTGGGTGGTCGAAAGCCCCTCGATCGCCTTGCTTTCCACGACCACGATCGCGGCCATGAACGCCGGCCGCGCCGGCGGGGTGATGCGTGATTCCGCCCGGGTCGAACGATTGATCGGCATGCCTGCTTCGTTGAATATCGGCCTGCCGTCGCCGTTCACCATTGCCTGAATCTGCCATGCCGTCGCCGGGCCTGGCTGGGCCAAAATGCGCCTGACTTCGGCCGGGGATCGGTCGCCGAACATATAATAGCGTTTTTTGCCCAGCGCTTCCAGAAAGGCGGCCTTGTCCGGCGTGACCATGACCACAAGATTGGGTTTGCAGTTCGCCTTTGCCACTTTGAGCCCGACGCCTGCCGCCACGGTCCGGATGCGTTCATTGACGGCTGCACGTTGGGCGTCGGGCATCCCGAAGGCGCCGGGGCATACCGCCTTTTCGAACCGCGCGATCTGGCCACGCGGCGACGCCTGGGTCAGCGCGCCGACGAAGCTTTCAATCTGTTTCTCGACACCGGTGACGACGATCGGTGCATCGCCCTGCGCAGCGGCGGGAACGGCGACAAGAGCAGCGGCGAGAAGCATGAAGCGCATGGGCGTCTCCTCCGGCATGGTCGGCTGGGCGCTATTGCGCCGGACGACAATCCTTCAACCAGATGACATGCTTATATTCGTCGAAATCCTCAACAGTGCCGGTCAGTTTGATGCTCTTGTTCGGCTTGAGCTGGAGCGAAAAAGCGGCCTGTCCCGGTGCCATGTAACAAACGATGTCGGTCTTGAACGGCGCCTGGTTCGGCAGCCGGATCGCCTGTTCATAGGGCTGGGGGATCTTGTAGCCGACGCGAAAATCCTTGCCGTCCTTGGTCACATAATCGACGAGCCCGTCGATCGTGAACTGCTTGCCCTTGTAGCGGGTAAGGATGCCCGCCGAATTGCGTTCGGTGTCTTTCGACACCTGCTG
Source organism: Sphingomonadaceae bacterium 3R27C6 (assembly GCA_005503215.1). GTDB lineage: Bacteria > Pseudomonadota > Alphaproteobacteria > Sphingomonadales > Sphingomonadaceae > Sphingopyxis. The sequence goes on from SCNS01000005.1 coordinate 90,735, forward strand.
CGAGAAGCTCAGCGAGTTCATCTTCACCGGCGCGGCGGCGACGGTTGTCGCGGTCGCGCCCTTCTTGGCGGCGGCGGCACCCGCCTTGCCGCCCTTGATCTGGTTCAAGATGCCGCACATTTCAGCTTTCGCCGCATCGCTGCCGACCGACTGGCCCGCGCGCAATTTCGCCTCCATCACCACCGTTCCGATTCCGCCCGTCTGCGTCGCGGTGATCTGGATCGGAAAGGCGCGCACGGTCCCCGTCATCGGCTGTTCGATCAGCATCGATCCATATTCGGCCTCGTCGGCCATGATGTCATAACCCTTGGCGGCGACGAGCCCGCGCATCTGGCCGATCGCGACCGCGGGCGGCAGGTCGGCAACGGTCACTGCGGCGGTGAAACGCAGCGCCGTAATCGGATTGCCCTTTTTGACGAAGGCTTCCTCGCAGGTCGCGGCGTTGGCGGTGCCTGCTGTAAGGAGGATTGCGGCCGGCGCGATGGCGATCGCGAGGCGGGAATAAGTCGTGGTGCGCATGAGTGGCTCCCTGAGATGTTTATGTTATGCGACTTATGTTGTGTGATGCGTCTGCCGCAGTGCGTGGCCGCCTGCAATGGCTAAGTTCCCAATATGATGGCGCTTTGGAACGTCGGCATGTTTCTTCGCCGGCCGGCTTGACCTCAACTGGACTTCAGCTTTCATAACGCTGGGCAGTTGATTCGCGAACGGAGCTTTGTTCATGCTGCACTATCCCGCTGCCACGCCTGCCGACCCCGCGGATAGCGAGGCCGTCGCGCCCGCCGCGGCCTTCCTGCCGCGTTATCTGGCGCGGATCGGTTATGCCGGGCCGGTCGCGCCGACGCTCGAAGTGCTCGCTGCGCTGCAGGCCGCGCATATCGCCGCGATTCCGTTCGAGGCGATCGATGCGCTGACCGGCGCGGGGATCGATATCGGTGCCGCCGCGATCGACGCCAAGCTGATCGGCCAGCGGCGCGGCGGCTATTGCTTCGAACAGAATGCGCTGTTCCTCCGCGCGCTGCTGGCGATCGGGTTCGACGCCGAGGGGCTGCTCGGCCGGGTGCGCTGGATGCTGCCCGACGATGCCCCGCCGACCCCGCGCACGCATATGGTGGTGCGGGTGAAGCTGGGTGGGCGGCCCTGGCTCGTCGACGCCGGCTTCGGCGCGGCGGTCCCGCCGCAGCCGCTGGCGATGGACAGCGAGGAGCCCCAGCCGACGCGGCACGAAAGCTATCGTGTCGTGCGGCACGGCGACGTGTGGCAGGTCGCGGCGCTGATCGAAGGCGAGTGGCGGACGCTGTACCGGCTCGACCATGTCTCACCGCCGGCGATCGATTATGAAATCGGCAACTGGTACACCTCGGCGCATCCGGACTCGCATTTCCGCCACCAGCTGATCGCGGCGCGCACGACCGCCGACGCCCGTTACGGCCTGCGCGACAACCGGCTGACGACGCGGCTGACCGACGGGCGGATCGACCGGCGCTACCTGACCGCCGACGAGATCGAGCGGACGCTGGCGGAGATTTTCCTGCTGCCGGTGCGGCCGCACTGGCGCGCGGCGATCGAACGTGCCGCGACGGCGGAGATCGCCGGCTAGGCCCGCGCGGCTTGACTCGCCTCGGCTATCGCGTTCTCTTGACGGCGAAACAAGGGAGCGCGAGTCCATGGCCGATAAAGCACCGGTGCTATTGTCCGGCGGCAATCCGCAGATCGCGAAGGGCTATGGTGACGCGCCGGTGCAAGCCTATATCGCCGCGATGCCGGGGTGGAAGTCGCCTGTCTGGCGCCGGCTCGACAAGCTGATCGAGAAGACCGTCCCGGGCGTCGCGAAGGCGGTCAAATGGAACTCGCCCTTCTATGGTCCGCCGGGGCAGGGCGACGAGCCGACGCACTGGTTCCTGAGCATCCATTGCTTCGACAAATATATCAAGGTCGCCTTCTTTCGCGGCCAATCACTCGATCCGGTGCCCCCGGTCGCGTCGAAGAGCGGCGACACGCGCTATTTCCATATCCATGACGACGAACCGGTCGACGAGGCGGCGTTCGCGGACTGGGTGAAACAGGCCGCGGCGCTGCCGGGCGAGAAAATGTGAGGAGGACAGGATGGCGGCGGACCTGATCGATGCGAAGATCGCGGGGCTCGGCGACTGGCGCGGGGCGACGCTGGCGAAACTGCGCGCGCTGATCCATGCCGCCGACGCGCAAGTCGAGGAGACGGTGAAGTGGCAGAAGCCGTCGAACCCGTCGGGGGTCCCGGTGTGGGAGCATGCGGGGATTCTCTGCACGGGTGAGACGTACAAGGACAAGGTCAAGCTGACCTTTGCCAAGGGCGCGGCGCTCGCCGACCCCGCAAAGCTGTTCAATTCGAGCCTCGACGGCAACACGCGGCGCGCGATCGATTTGTTCGAGGGCGACAGCGTCGACGAGGCGGCGTTCAAGGCGCTGGTTCGCGCCGCGGTCGAGGCGAATCTCGAAAAGCCGGCGAAAGCGAAGAAGTAGCGTGAAACAGCGGCGGCAAGGGCCCGCCACCGCATCGCGGCAATGATTGCCGGCTAGGCCGCCCTGCAGAATCCGGGTTCGCCGTCGGGCAAGGGCCAGCGGCCATGCACGATATGGTGCGCCTCGCCGGTCACGCTTTCGACAAGCAGCATCTCCGCGGCGGTCCATTCGACCGGATCGATCGCTTCGGCGCCAAGCCCGTCGCCGCGATAGTTGATCGTGACGTGAAGCTCGGGCGGCAGGTTGAACCATTTGAAATCATGCCGGTGCAGATATTCGGCAAGTTGCCGCTGGAATTCCCATGCGGCCGTAAGCGGCGCCGAACTTCGCAGCGTCGTCGCCTTGCGGCATTCGATCCGGTCGAACCGTACCGGGAAAGCGCCGGCCCTGAAATCGTCCAGCCCGCGGATCACAAGTTCTAGGAAGCCGGCGGGGGCTTCGGCCAGATCGACGAACGCCGCGAGCGTCATATGCAGCAAATCGGCTCCGCGGCGCCGGTCGTTTCGAGGCAGGGCATCGATGCGCGCTGCGATATCGGCCGGCGGCTTGACCATCAGATAGAGGGGGCGTCGTGCGAAATTCCTGCGCGGCATGATCGGTTCCTCCTGATGTCGAATCGGCGGGGGTGAGAAAGGCCATTCCTTTAGAACAAATAGAGAACAAATTCTAGTGCGCAGATCGCGGATCGGTCGCAGCCCGCCCTTGCCTATCCACGCCTGAAAGGCGGCACGCTGTCGAAGATCGGTGCGGGGCGGCGTGGATCGGACGCGACGGGCGCCGGAGCCGGCGTGGCTTGCGCAGGGAGTTGCAGCGCGCGGCGCGCGAGCTTCATTTCGCCGCCGCGCGCGGACGCGGCAGCGCGGCGCCGTTCACCATCGGCGGGGCATAAGGGCGAACGGTGCCGGTAAAGATGCCCGCGGCGATCGCAGGGTCGGCGGCGAGGATTGCGTCGGCCGCGGCCTGATCGGGCGCGCGCAGCAGGACGAGGCCCGAGTCGGTCCCGACCGGCCCCGCCGCCGCGATGCGACCGTCGCGGAACAGCGCCAGCCAATAGTCGAAATGGGGCCGCAGTCCCTGTTCGGAAAAGGGCCGTCCGGGTTTCTACGCCCGGCCCGGTGCAAGCGCAAGTGCGAAGAGCGGCGCTGCGACAGCCTCCGTCGCCGGAGCCGCCGTTACCGCGCCGTCGCGCTTCATATGCCACAGCGCGTTGACGATGATCCAGCGCTCGCCGAACTTGCCCATGTGGAAATAGTCGACGAACCACGGGGTTTCGACGCGGACCGCCGCGGCGTTGCCCGCGACGTCGAGGATCTTGCACCCGCGGTTCCACTCGGCGCGCGGGGTCTTGAGCGCGCCGCCCTTGGTGAGATCGACGAGTTCCTCGCGGCTCATGCGTTGCAGCCCGAGCCGCTCGTCGGGCGTGTCGCCCAGCACGCGGCGCTTGGCGAGATCGGGATGGAGCGCGCGTTTGACGCGCTCGGCATCACCCTCGAGCTGGCCGTCGACATAGTCGAAACACGTCGCCTCGATCGCCGCGAGGTCGGCGGGGGATGCGGCGGGTGCGGGCGTTGCGGTCGCGGCGGCGAGGGTGAGCAGGGTCGTCAGCATGGCGGCTCCCAAGGTCGGTTTGTCATGGCCAACCTAGCGCGCCGGCTGCGCCTGTCACCCTCCTTCGCGTTTGCCGACGCGCCTAGCGGCAGCGCGCCCCGCCGCCGTTAGCGGCAGCGCACATTGTCGCGGTCGATCGCGGTGCCGACCGCGGCGCCGCCGACCGCGCCGAGGATCGTGCCGAGCGTTTCGGAACGGCCCGGTGCGATGACGTTGCCGATCACCGCGCCGGCAATGCCGCCGACGATCAGCCCGGTCGACCCGTCATTGCGGCGGCAATAATATTTGTCGTCGCGGCCGCGATAGACGCGGTCGTTGTTCGACAGGCGGCGCTCGCGATAGCGGCGGTCGGTGCGGTAATATTGATCGGCATAATAGCCGCCGTGGCGCGGGTCGGGGCGGTCCCAGTCGTAGCGGCCGTACTGGTCGTAATAGGCACGGTCGTAATAGCCATAGCCGCCATCGTCATAATTCGAGGCGTAACCGTCGCCGGTGGTGGCACAGCCCGCCAGCGCGGTCGCGGCGGCGAGGGGCAGGATCATCAGCTTGTTCATCGACATCACTCCATCAGGATCGCGTGCCGGGCCAAGCGGGCGGGGCATGCGGCGCCCCTCTGCCGGATAAACCCCTGGAAGCGGGGTGGGTTCCGCGCGTCCTTGCCACTCAGGGCGCGGGCTAATCGGCCGCCTTCGCGCGATCGGGCGACCAGGCGACGGGTTCGAGCGTGCGCGCCGCGACCGATTCGACATATTTGCCGTCGCGCGCCGCAGTTTCCTTCTTGATCGCGATCCATTCGGGGTCGGCGAGGAAGGCCGCCCACGCGGCGTCCATTGCCCGTGCGTCGGGCCAGTCGAGCAGATAGACGAACTCGACCTTGTCTTCATGTTCGCTGCGCCAGATCGAGCGCACCGCGAAACCGTGGCGCGCCATGATGCGCAGCGCATGATCGCGGAACCGGTCGTGGAACACGCGCTCGTTGGCGCGCGGGATTTCGTAGATGCGAAGCTGTTGCAGTGGCGCGGGGTCGGCGGCGAACGCGACGGTGACGGGCGCAAGCGCGAGGATCGCGGCGATGGCGATGGCAGGAATGGGGGACGGCATGGCGGTTTCCTTGACGGGGGAGGAACGGGTCAGTCGATGATCGGCGCGCCCTCGGCCCGCAACCGCGCGAGATTGTCCTTCATCGCCTGCAGTATTTCGGGCGGGTGCGGTTCCCACTCGGCCATCTCGCCGACGATGCGCAGCGGGGCGCGGCTGCGATAGCTGCGCGTCGGGTTGCCGGGGAATTTCTTGTCGGTGAGGTTGGGGTCGTCGAACCAGTCGCCGGTGGGTTCGACGATATAGATGCGCTCGCGCCCGTCCCCCGCCGCCAGTTCACAGCCCCAGATCGCGGACTCCAATGCGGCGGAGAAATATATCCACGACATCGGCGCAGCCTGGTAATTGCTGCCCCAGCCGACGCCAAGCAGGTCGCCGGTGACAAGGTCGGCGCGCGTGCCGTGGTAGAAGGTCGCGCCCATATCAGGGCCGGTGGGGGCGGTGCCCGGCATCGGCGTCAATATTCGTTGCGCGTCGTGCGCAGCGTCGCCTTGCCGTCCTGCCAATTCACCTCGGCGGCGGGTTCGTCGGCCTTGCCCGGCGCGAACAGTTCATAGACGACCGTGCCGTCCTCCTGCGTGCTTTCGATGACGCGCGCCGGGGTGAAGGCGTCGGCTGCGGCACTCGCGACCGCGCGCACCGGCGCGGGGGCGTCGGCCCAGGCGATGTCGCGCTGCATCTCGACGACGCGGTATGTGCCCGCTTCTTCGATCAGGTCGAGCTCGACCGGACTGCCGTCGGGGCGCGTCCCCTCTACGTCATAGAAGATCTTGCCGTCCCGTTCCTTGCGTTCGGTCTCGGCGATTTTCATGCCGGGTATCTTGGCGAGCACCGCGTCGCGCACGCCCTGCGGCAAGTTGGCTTCGGCGACCTCGCGAATCTCGGCCGCGGGCCCGTCGGCGAGCACCGATTTTTCGGGCGCCGCCGGAGCTTCCGTCTTGCCGCACCCAGCGATCGCCAGTACGGCGCCCGCCGTCAGCCAGATCCGTCCACGCATCGTCGCTCTCCCTATGTTGGTAACCGATGTCAGCCTATCGGCGACGAACGCGCGAGTCGACCCGGCGCGGCGCGAAGCTCATTCGACATCGTCCGACGGGTCGAGCCGCACTGTCCATTGCGGCTGCCCATGTGGTGACAAAGTGATGTCGTGCGAGGGGACCATGTCGGCCCCGGTCTCGATCCAGCCGCGCCCGTCGCACTTGGGGCAGGGCACGCGGATCGAGCGGTGGCTGATAAGGTCGATCTGGCTGTTCCACTGGCCATGGCCGTTGCAGACCGGGCAGCGCACGTCGAGATCGCCGGTGCGGTGGCGGACCGAAATGCCGTCGAGCGCGTGCGGGTCGCCGGGGCCGGAACAATGGACGATGTTCGAGGCGTGGGACATGGGGGAAACATATGCCGAGGGGCGGGGGTTGGCAATGCGGGGAGATTCAGGGCCGTCGCACCTTTCGACTTCAACCGGGCATCACGCCCTTCCTGGCCGGCGCATCGGCGTCAGGACCGGCGAGGTTCCGGCCTGGATCTCGCCGATGATTTCGAAGCCGAAGCGCTGGTAGAGCGGGATGTTGCGCGGGTTCGAGCTTTCGAGATAGGCGGGGCGGCCGTCGGCGTCGATGCGCGCGATCGCCGCCTCCATCAGCGCGGTGCCGAGGCCGCGGCCGCGACACGCCGGATCGGCGGCGATCAGTGGCAGATACCAGTGCGGCTCCTTGAGGTGGAAGCGCTCCATCTGTTCGAAGAGCGCGTCCATTTCGCCCTTGCGGCTGCCCGGCGTCTGATCGTCCATGATCGCGGCCATCAGCGCGCCGTCGGGCTCGACGCCGGGCGGCAGCCAGGTCGCGACCGCCGCGCCGTCGTCGGCGACGAACGCCGTCCCATGCTCGAACGCCGCGCCGCCGAAGGCATCGAAGAATTCAAGGCGGCGATCGAGATAGGTCGCGGCGTCGGGCGAGGCCCAGCGCGCCATCGGGTCGCCCGAAAAGCCGAGCACCAGCGTGTGGAGCAAGCGCACTTTGTCTTCGGGTTTGCCGATACTGATCTTTGCCATGCTTGCGCTTCCTTTCCCGCCCGCGCCGCCAACTTAGTCGCGGGGTGGCGTCAGGGCCCAGCGTCCGTGCTCGATATGAGTGGTCTTGCCGACAACGCTTTCGATCAAGAATATTTCCCGGATGGTCCATTCGATCGGCGGCATTTTCTGTGCGTTCAACCGGTCGCCGCGATAGTTGATCGTGATGTGCGGTTCGGGGGTGGTGCCGTCCATGATCGGCGCCTTTTCGCGCAGCAGATGGTTCACCAGCGCCTTCTGGAACGCCCGCGCCTCGGCGAGCGGCTCGCGCGTGCGCAAAGTCACCGCCTTGCGGTTCTCGATCCGGTCGAAGCGGAGCGGGAAGGGTGCTGCTGCGAAGCTGCCCAGCGCGGCGATGGTCGCGAGCAGCCAGTCGGGCGGCGCATAGTGGAGGTCGTAGAGCGAGATCAAAGTAACATGGAGGAGGTGGTTGCCGCGCGAAGGATCGTTGCGCGGCAGCGCGGCGATCGCCGCCTGCACCTCCGGCGGCGGCTTGGCCATGACGTAGAGGGGGTTCCGGGCGCGCATGGGTGGGAGTTGGGTCGAATGCTGCTCGCTCTGATTGGGCCGAAATTTGAGGATTAGTAAACCATCACCATAATCCGATTTAATCGATTGGTAAGGTGCGGCAGCCTGCTCGACTTTGAAAGGCTCCATTTTCGCGGGAACGGATTTCTCTCGGCTTTGGTTATGTCTTCTAGCCTATGAGAGATGCCTCGATTATAAGTGCAAAGTGGTTCTTTGGGGGCGATCTATATGGGAAACAAGAACGGTCTTGGACACATACTTTCTGATAGGTCTGAGCTGATTAAGACAATATTTTTGGTTGCTTTGACAGGATTTTCTATAAATCTTGCTTCCAGTCTAATAATTGAGCAATCTAATATACCAAGATATTCGATTTGGATTTTTGTAGCGGTTGTATTTGTATTCTCGGTATACTCAATTGCAAGAATATTTTTTAATAAGTCTAAATTTTCTGAATCAATTGATGCTGCAATTTTTATCAATAAAGAGAAAAATGAACTTATACCAGTAAAGGGTTATGATTTTTCTAGAAAAACTCATGAGATATTAAATGCTATTAAAGCAGAAAATAAGGCAATATACGCTGATTGGGATAGGGATCCCATATGTAAAAAGAAAGATATTTCGAATGGCAAAAAAAGACTCCTTACCAAAGGGGCGTACTTATATAGCTATTTCTAGAATGGAGGGCGCGCCAGATCTAGAGCAAAAGTCCTCAGCTCTTCTTATGGAGGAGATAGCTCTATTTGTTTGTATTGATATGCTTTCGACACACTTGTCCGGATATTTCGGCGGCAGAAAGGGCGATAGCAACGTAAAAGAGTTTTGCCGAGAAGATTTTCCGGAATTTCTAATGAGTAATAGAATAATAAATCTTCTATCTACCCCAATGGAGCAAAGACCAATTTTTCTGGAAGCCTTTCCAGATTCTAGTAAGCGTCCGGAAGGGGAGATTGTAAGTCTTTGGGGCTCCGATGGATCGGTCTTTTCGAGATTCGATCTGGTGCTTCCTGAGGGAAGTAAGATTAGTCAATCGTCTCGGAACGGAGTAAAGATATCTACAAGAAGGCTATCTCTGTCGATCAGCGTCAAGTTGGGATTTTCAGTAAGTGGATACAGCAACCTATTCTGTAAGCACTATATGGGGGTTCCTTGGGATTCTGTTGAAGGAAAGAAGGTAAAGATTGATATTGAAGGTGAAATAAATCCTTGGTTTCTATTTATATCTCGTGGATGGGATTACTATCATTGGTTAGACTCATTTCGCGATAAACTTTTGGAGAAAACTAGTTTTTCTCATTTCAAAAAATCTATCAGCTGGGACAGCTTGATAGAGCCGCTGATTTTTTCTAGCCGAGACAAGCAAATGCGATCGCCAATCGCACGAACGGCCGCGCCGAGTTTAGCCTCTTTGAGAAGCTCAAGCCCAGACTCTAAGCCCGCTCCGACAAAATCAACATTAAAGAAGCCGACCGTCAAAAAGCGCACTCTGGCTTCGAAGGACCCAGGCAAGGAAAGTTAGGGTCAGCTTCAATCATGCTCCCGGCCACCAGCGCCCATATACAGCTCGCGCCCGGTTTCCTCATAAACCTCGCTCATTTTCGCCATGCCCTTTTCGGCTTCTTCGGCGGCGATGAAGGCGGCGCTGTCCTGATTTTGCAGCTTCGCAAACTCGCGCACTTCCTGGCTGATCTTCATCGAGCAGAATTTCGGCCCGCACATGCTGCAGAAATGCGCGGTCTTGGCGCCCTCCGCCGGCAGCGTCTGGTCGTGATATTGCTCCGCCGTGTCGGGGTCGAGCGACAGGTTGAACTGGTCGCGCCAGCGGAATTCGAAGCGCGCTTTCGATAGCGCGTCGTCGCGGACCTGCGCGGCGGGGTGGCCCTTGGCGAGGTCGGCGGCGTGGGCGGCGAGCTTGTAGGTGACGACGCCGACCTTCACATCGTCGCGGTCGGGGAGGCCCAGATGCTCCTTCGGCGTGACGTAGCAAAGCATCGCGGTGCCGTACCAGCCGATCTGCGCGGCGCCGATGCCGCTGGTGATATGGTCGTAACCCGGCGCGATGTCGGTGGTGAGCGGCCCCAAGGTGTAGAAGGGCGCCTCGCCGCACGCTTCGAGCTGCTTGTCCATATTCTCCTTGATCTTGTGCATCGGGACGTGGCCCGGGCCCTCGATCATCACCTGCACATCCTGCGCCCAGGCGCGCTTGGTGAGCTCGCCCAGCGTGTAGAGTTCGGCGAACTGCGCCTCGTCGTTCGCGTCATAGATGCTGCCGGGACGCAGGCCGTCGCCGAGGCTGTAGGCGACGTCATAGGCCTTCATAATCTCGGTAATCTCGTCGAAGCGTTCGTAGAGGAAGCTTTCCTTGTGATGCGCGAGGCACCATTTCGCCATGATGCTGCCGCCGCGCGACACGATGCCGGTCATGCGCTTCGCCGCGAGGGGCACGTAAGGGAGCCGGACCCCGGCATGGATGGTGAAATAGTCGACGCCCTGTTCGGCCTGCTCGATCAGCGTGTCGGCGAAGATTTCCCACGTCAGGTCCTCGGCGACGCCGCCGACCTTTTCGAGCGCCTGATAGATGGGGACGGTGCCGATCGGGACGGGCGAATTGCGGATGATCCATTCGCGGGTGTCGTGGATGTTGCGGCCGGTCGACAGGTCCATGACGGTGTCGGCGCCCCAGCGGATCGACCAGACCATCTTGTCGACCTCGGATGCGACGTCGGATGCGACCGCGCTGTTGCCGATATTGGCGTTGATCTTGACGAGGAAATTGCGGCCGATCGCCATCGGCTCGCTCTCGGGGTGGTTGATGTTGCTGGGGATGATCGCGCGGCCGCGCGCGACCTCGTCGCGAACGAATTCGGGGGTGACATAGTCGGGGATGCTCGCGCCCCAGTCCTGCCCGTCGCGCTTGTACTCGGCGAGGCGGGCGCGGCCGAGATTTTCGCGCTCGGCGACATATTCCATCTCGGGCGTGATGATGCCGCGGCGGGCGTAGTGCATCTGGCTGACGTTCGCCCCCGGTTTGGCGCGGAGGACCTTGCGGCGGACGTTGGGGAAGGCGGGGACGCCGCCGCTGCGGTCGGGGCCGAGCTGGCCGTTATCCTCGGGCTTCACCTCGCGCTGGGTGACCTCCTCGACGTCGCCGCGGCCGCGGATCCAGCCAGCGCGAAGTTCGGCGAGACCCTTGGCGATGTCGATCGTCGCGGCGGGGTCGGTGTAGGGGCCTGAGGTGTCGTAGACGCGCACCGGCGGCTCGCCCGAATGCGGGTCGAGGTCGATCTCGCGCATCGCGACGCGGATGCCGCTGCCGGTCTGCGTCGCAACGTGGATCTTGCGGCTGCCCCTTATGGGTCCGGTGGTGACGCCGATGGGGGCGGATTCAAATTTCGCGTCAATGTCGGCCATGTGCAGTCGCTCCATATGTTCGGAGCGAGAATGGGGATTCCGATTGGGGAATACCGACCCTCCCTCCGCCGGTATTAGCCGGATCAGGTTCAACGGGTCGCGGTTTATTCCGCTCTCAACCGGCCATCACAGACGCGGCTCCCCGGGGATGGGGAGGGTTATAGGGGGCAGCGGGTGTGCTGTCCATTGGCGATGGCGGCGATGCGGTGGTAAAGAGCGGCAAGGGAGAGATTTATGCGGATGATGGCGACGGCTTTATCGTTCCTGCTGGTGGCGGCGAGCCCGGCGGCGCGCGTCGACGATCTCGGCTGGCTCGCGGGCGACTGGGTCAGCGAGGCGGACGGGCGCTGGACCGAGGAAAGCTGGGCGCCGCCGCGCGGCGGGGTGATGCTCGGGCACAGCCGGTCGGGGCGCGGCGAGGCGTTGCGCGAGTTCGAGTTCATCCGCATCGCGCGCGGCGACGATGGCGCGCTCGCCTACATCGCGATGCCGCAGGGCGGGGCGCCGGTCGCGTTCCGGCTCGTGCGCCATGACAAGACGAGCGCGACGTTCGAGAATGCGGCGCATGATTATCCGCAGCGCATCGCCTATGTCCGCACCGGCGACACGCTGACCGCGACGATTTCTGCGATCGACGGGTCGAAGCCGCGCCGCTGGACCTACCGGCGTCGCTGATGGACAAGACGGGGCGGTTGTTCGCGATCATCGACAGCCTGCGCCGCCGCCGGCGGCCGGTGACCGCCGAAGTGCTGGCCGAGGAGCAGGGCGTGTCGGTGCGCACGCTGTACCGCGACGTGCAGGCGCTGGTCGCGCTGGGCGCGCCGATCGAGGGCGAGGCGGGGGTCGGCTATGTGCTGCGCCCCGGCTTTTTCCTGCCGCCCTTGATGTTCACCGCCGACGAGCTGGAGGCGCTGGTGCTCGGCGCGCGCTGGGTCGAGGGGCGGCAGGACGGCGGCCTGTCGCGCGCGGCGGGGCTGGCGCTCGCGAAGATCGCGGCGGCGAGCCCCGATGAGCTGGGGCACCGGATCGACGAGGCGGGGCTGTGGCCGGTGAGCAGCGGGTGGCGCGAGATCAACGCGCCGTTGCTTGCGACGGTGCGCGCGGCGATGCGCGCCGAAAAGACGCTGCACATCGGCTATGCCGACGCGAACGGCGCCGCGACCGAGCGTGCGATCTGGCCCGCGGCGCTCGCCTATTTCGAAGAGAAGCATATCATCGCCGCCTGGTGCCTGCTGCGCCAGGATTTTCGGAGCTTTCGCATCGACCGCGTGACGTCGGCGCGGATCGGCGACGAAGGTTTCGGCCGACGCCGCGCGGTGCTGATGGCCGATTTCTGGCGCCACCGCGACTATTCCGAACAGCCTGCTGACATGATCTGTCAGGAGACCCGGCTAAACCCTGCCGGGTGAGGGGCGGCCGGCGATCGGCGCCCGAAAAACGGTGAGGAATTTCAGCGATGACCCAGACCTATCACGGCTCGTGCCACTGCGGCGCAGTCAAGTTCGAAGCCGACATCGACCTGTCGGCGGGGACGGGTAAATGCAATTGTTCGATCTGCACCAAGAAGCGGGGCTGGAACGCGCAGGTCAAGCCCGACGCCTTTCGCCTGCTGAGCGATCCCGCCGCGCTGTCCGACTATCAGTTCGGGTCGAACAGCGCGCATCATGTCTTTTGCAAGACGTGCGGCGTGTCGTCGTTCGGGCATGGCTATGTCGAGGAAATTGGCGGCGCTTATTATTCGGTCGCGATCGCGTGCCTCGACGATCTGACGCCCGCCGAGATGGCGGCGCTGCCGGTGATGTTTATGGACGGCGCGGGCAATAATTGGTGGAACCCGCCCGAGGTCACGTCGCATATGTGAGGGAGCGCCGGGAAGCGGGCGTACAAGGCTGGTTCGCGGAATAGCGTTTGGAGTGGGAAGCTGCCACCGTGCACCCCGGCGAAAGCCGGGGCCCATGATGCGCAGCCCATGCTCCCGATCTGGGCCCCGGCTTTCGCCGGGGTTCACATCCCTATCGGTAGCAACCGGTCGAAAACTGCTTTCAACCCGTGCGCCGCGCCAGATAAACGCCCGCGACCATCAACGCGATCCCCGCGATGCGCTTCGCATCGATCGCCGAGCGCATCGCGCCGAACAGGCCGAAATGGTCGATCGTCGCGGCGCTGATCAGCTGGCCGACGAGCACGAAGAAGATCGCGTTGCCGACCCCGAAGCGCGGCGCGATGAAGGTGACCGAGATCGCGTAAAAGGCCATGAAGGCCCCGCCGAAATAGAAATGCGCCGGGATGTCGGACGACAGCCGCACCTGCCCGAGCGTACCGGTGGCGAGCGCGCCCGTGACCGCGATGAGCAGCCCGAGGGTGAAGAGGATCACCGATGCCGCCATCGGGCTTTCGAGCCGCGCGCCGAGCCCGCCGTTCAAGGCGGCGAGGATCGGGATGCCGACCCCGGTCAGGAACATGATCGTGGCGAAGGCGGGGGCGGCATTGTTCGCGGTCATCGCTGGGTCTCCTTGGCGGCCTGCGCAGCGCGATAGGCGAGGATGGGCCATCCGCCTAATCCCCAATTGGCGGTCCGGGCCGCGCCGATCGTCACGACGGTGGCCCCCAGCCCGGCATGGCGGGGAAAGCGGGGAGCGCGGCGATCCGGCGGGTCCAGGCATCGATGGCCGGCCAGCCGGCGAGGTCGATTCCGGCATCCGCCATCAGCGCGAGGTACGGGCTCGCCGCAAGGTCGGCAATGGTGAGCCGGCCGCCGACGAGCCAGTCGCGGTGCGCCAGATGCGCCTCGATGACGGGCAGGAAGCGCGCGGTGACCGCGGCGGCATGTTCCTCGGGGATCGCTATGCCGAAGCGCCGCGCGAGGCGGAGCGCGGCGGGGCCGTTCGCGATCTCGTTGGCGGCGTGCGAGAGCCAGAGGGCAATCTCGCCGCGTTCCTCGGGCGTCTCGCCGTCCCATACGCCCGCGCGGTGACGCGCGGCGAGACAGGTCAGGATCGCCTGGCTATCGCGCAGCGTGACATCGCCTTCGATGAACAGCGGGATCTGCGCCATCGGGGTCAGCGCGCGAAAGGCGTCCGACTGGCGCGCCGCGGCATCGGTCAGTCGCTCGTCCCACGGCAGGCCGAGGAAGGCGAGCGCCATGCGGACCTTGTGTGTGTTGCCCGAGAGCGGGGTGCCATAGAGGGTGATCATTATTCAGGGTCTCCGGATGATGCGGCGCGCAAAGCGGCGATTTCGGCGCGCAGCTGGTTGATCTCGGCCGCCATCGGGCGGACCGCGGCGGAAATCTCGGCTTCGGTGAAGCGCGGCGTGATGTGCTGCGAGCAATTCCATTCCCAGCCGATGACATCGATGAAGAAGGCGCGCTCGGGCGTCGCGCGATAGCCCTCGGGCATCAGCGCGGTGACCGCGGCGGGATCGTCGGCGAGTTCGACACTCACCGCATGGCCGACGAGCTTCAGCCGGTCCTTGTTCGGATAATCCATCAGGAACAGAGAGACGCGGTCGTTGCCGGCAAGGTTGGCGGTGCTGATATATTGGCGGTTGCCGCGATAGTCGGCGAAACCGATGCGATTGCCCGCGATGTGGCGCAGGAAACCCGCGGGGCCGCCGCGATGCTGCATATAGGGCCAGCCATCGGCGTTGACGCTCGCCATGTAGAAGCTGTCGCGCAGCGCGATATAATCGAGTTCCTTGCCGGTCAGTACGTCGGGGGTGCCGTCAGCCCCGGCGTCCATCTTGATATAGGCGGCGCGCGAGCCATGGCGTTCCTGCACCGCCTTCACCGCGTCGCTGAACAGCGTGTGCCGATAATTTTGCGCCATGAGCCGTTTCCTTTCGGGGGCGGTCTAGGCTGTTGCATCGTTCGTGATAATGCGTAACGATCGAATAAGTTAATTCCGGTAAGTGGAATAATCATGGACCGCCTGCTCACGCTCGAAATGTTCGTCGCGGTCGCGACCGAGGGCGGCTTTGCCGCCGCGGCGCGCAAGCTCGGCAGTTCGCCGCCCGCGGTGACGCGCGGAATCGCGGCGCTCGAGGCGCGGCTGGGAACGAGCCTGTTCCACCGTTCGACGCGTGCGGTCGCGCTGACCGATGCGGGCGCGGCGTTTCTGGAGCAGGCGCGCCGCATCCTTGCCGATCTGGCGGGCGCCGAGCGCGAAATCCGCGGCGCCGTGGCCGAACCGCGCGGGCAGCTGCATGTGACAGCGCCGGTGATGTTCGGGCGGCTGCATGTACTGCCCGTCGTCGGCGAATTGATGGCGCTGCACCGCGAGCTGTCG
This sequence comes from Sphingomonadaceae bacterium 3R27C6, assembly GCA_005503215.1. Taxonomy (GTDB): domain Bacteria; phylum Pseudomonadota; class Alphaproteobacteria; order Sphingomonadales; family Sphingomonadaceae; genus Sphingopyxis. Next base: position 106,236 of record SCNS01000005.1, read on the forward strand.
GCGCGGATGATGCTGATCGACCGCAATGTGCGGATCGTCGAGGAGGGGATCGACGTCGCGGTGCGCATCGGTCCGCTCGCGGACTCGGGGCTGAAGGCGGTGCGCATCGGCTGGGTGCGCCAGATGCTCGTCGCGAGCCCCGCCTATCTGGCGCGCCGCGGCGCTCCGGAAAGGGTGGCGGATCTGGCGGGGCATGATTTGATCGCGGCGATGGGGCCGCGCGCGGCGGGCGAATGGCAATTCGTGTCGGGCCGCTGGCGCGTCGAACCGCGCCCGCGGCTGGTGCTCAACACCGTCGACGGCATTTTGGCGGCGGCCGAGGCGGGGCTGGGGATCGCCAATCTGTTGAGTTACCAGCTCGCTGCGGCGCTCGATGCGGGGCGGTTGATCGCGTTGCTCGCCGACGAGCAGCCGCCCGCGCTGCCGGTGCATCTGTTGTTCGAACCGTCGCGCGCCGGTTTGCCCGCGGTGCGGCTGTTCATTGCGGCGATGAAGGTACGGATGCGGATGGCGGGGCTGGTTTGAGGGTGGGGTATGGCGAGCGGCGGCTGAGGCAGGTTATTTCGCGGCCGGTGCTGCCGGGTCGTAGGACGAAACATGGTTCATCGCGATCACCCAGCGGCCGTCGATCTTGCGAAACAGGCGGGTGTTGATGCCTTCTTGCGACCGCTCGAACCGCGCGAGATGATAGTGGCTGATGAGCAGCGCGGCGTCGGGCGCGAGGATGTCGATGCTGATGTCATAGAAATGGAGCGTACCGCGCCGCCCGGGTGAGCCGCCATAGTCGCGGACATAATGGTCGAGCGTGCCCTGCCACCCGTCCTGGATCTTGCCGCCCGAAACGAAGGTCACCCCGGGGTTCCAGAAGCCCGCCATATAGCCGGTAAAATCGCTGCGGTTCCACGCCGCCTCCATATCGGCCACGACCTTCAGGATCGCCGCCTTCTCCGCCGCTTCGTCGGCGCGTGCCGGGGTTGCGGCGCCGAACAGCAGCAGCGCCGCCAGCAGCATGCTTATCCATTTCGTCATGGGCTCTCTCTCCTCAGGGTTTGCGCAGGAACAGCGGATGTTCGGGCAGGCGCGCGCGATCGACAAGCTTTCCCTGCGCGATCACCGCCTCGACCTTTTCGATATTGCGAATGTCGGCGAGCGGGTCGTCCGTCAGCAGGACGAGGTCGGCGATCTTGCCGGGCTCGATCGTGCCGAGGTCGGCGCTCATGCGCGCGGCGGCGGCGCCATGTTTGGTGCCCGCGACGATCGCCTCCATCGGGGTCATGCCGAGTTCGACGAGCCCCTCGATCGCGCGGATCGTGCCGATCCCCGGCTCGGCCTCGTCGCCCTTGGGCACGCGGCGGAATTCGGGGGCGTCGCCATAGAAGCTGTCGGTCGCCGGGGTGACCCGGCATCCCGCCTTGATCAGCCGTTCGGCGTTGCGGCGCTGCACGTCCTGATTGTCGTCCATCATTTCGAGCCGCCGCCAGCGTTCGGCGCTGGTCGTCGGGGGCGGCATCTTCGCGATCTTCGCTTCCAGTTCTGCGCGCTTGGCGAGGTGCTTTTTACGATAGTCGCCGGTGATGTAATTCGACCGGATCCCGCACAGCACATCCTTCTTCACGATCAGCGCGATGAGATCGTCGGGCAGGTCGCGGCTCGTCAGCTCGGGATGCTGGATCAGGTCGATCCCCGCCTCGACGGCGAGCGTCAGTCCTTCCGAACTGGTGGCGTGCGTCTCGACCGGCTTGCCGCGCTTGTGGGCTTCCTCGACGATCACCGCCTGCTGGCGCGGCGAAAAGCCGATCAGCGCGGGGCGTAGGAAATGGCTGGTGCCGCCATATTTGATGAAGTCGACCCCCTTGTCGAGATAGCGATTCATCGCGACGCGCAGCTCGTCGGGCGTCATGTCCATGATCTCTTCGCCCATGTCCTGTGCGAGCAGGTCGTTCCATTTCTCCTGGAACAGCGACAGGTCCGAATCCTTGGTGAGCGAGAAGGTCAGCGAAAAGGGCCCGCCCCAGCCGAGGATGTTGCCCGCCGCCTTGAGCCGCGCGCCGACGACTTCGCCACGGTCGATGCGGTCGCGCACCGTCAGGATTGGCGGCAGTACGCCATAGCTGTCGCGCATCGTCGTCACGCCATAGGTCAGCGCGCGCTGCGCGAATTCGAGCGCGAGTTCCTCGCCGCGGTCGGCATATTTGAGCGACGTGTCGCGTCGCGCCGGCTGGCCATAGACCGAGACATGGACATTGCTGTCGATGAAGCCGGGCAGCAGATAGCGACCGCGGCCGTCGATGACTTGCGCCCCCGCCGCATCGACACCGCCCTTGGCGATCGAAACGATCCGGCCCTTTTCCATGACGACGGTCATGCCCCGCTTCGGCGGGGCGCCCGTCCCGTCGATCAGCGTGACGCCGGTGATGGCGATCCGCCCCCCGGCAGGCGCCTCCGCGCGAATCGCCGCCGGGACGAAAAGCGCGGAAAACATCAGAAACATGCCGGCAAAAGCGGTTCTAAGACAGTTTGTTGCGGTCAAGCGACCCTCCCCGGAAACATGTGGCATTGACTCTTCGAAGATTGAGTATATCGTATTTCGTATACAGTAATAGCAAAAAGGGGTCCTGATGCTGTACCGCGAGGAATTAGCGACGCGTGGCGACGCCGCTCTTTCGCGGATGGCCGCTCACGCGCCAAGGCTATCCTGTCAGGCTCAAATCCCCGGAGCCCGCGAGGGCATTCCGACGATCACCGATCACCGCCCCGCGCGCGATGAAGGGATATGTTTCCCCTTCGATTCCGCTGCCAGCGAGGGCGCCCAAAGCTCCGACATGTTCGCCGTTCAGCCAGCCGGGTCGCGGCGCGAAAAATCGCGTCCGTCCCGGACAAGAAATGGGGCCTGAGCGGCGTCCGGGGAAGTGTGCAGGAGAACGACGTCGCCCGCCGGTCGGCGGGCGGCACAAGCGAAATCAACGACAGGCCAAAGGCCGTACACAGGGAGCGTCCATATGTCTTACGATCGAATCAATCCGCAGGTCCGTTTTCGCCGCATACTTCTTGCCACCAGCCTGTTGTCCACCATCCTGCTGCCCGGCGTCGCATTCGCGCAGGATGTTGCGGCCGACGAAACCGCCGCTGAAGCGCCGACCGACATCATCGTGACGGGGTCGCGCCTGCAGCGCACCGACCTGACCGCGCCGAGCCCGATCACGGTCGTCGGACAGGAAGATGTCCAGCTGTCGGGCAACCTCACGCTCGAAAAGACGATGAACGAATTCCCGCAGCTCGCCTCGGGCAATACCTCGACCGTCAACAACGGCGGCGGCGCGGGCGTGCTCACCGCGAATCTGCGCGGGCTGGGCGAAACGCGCACGCTGACGCTGGTCAACGGCCGCCGCTTCATTCCGGCGAACTCGAACGGCTCGGTCGACCTGACCAGCATCCCCGACGCGCTGATCAAGCGGGTCGAGGTGATCACCGGCGGTGCGTCGGCGGTCTATGGTTCGGACGCAATCGCGGGCGCGGTGAACTTCATCCTCGACGACAGCTTCGAAGGCCTGCAGATGTCGGCGCAGGCCGGCATTTCGGACCGCGGTGACGCCGCGTCGAAAAAGATCGACATCACCTTCGGCGCCGACCTCGGCGGCGGCCGCGGCAACGTCGCGATTTCGGGCGCCTGGGCAAAGCAGGATCCGATCACGCAGGCCGACCGTCCGTTCGGCCGGGTTCCGCTCGCCGAAATCAACGGCCAGCTCGTCTATTCGGGTTCGGGCAACATCCCGGGCACCCGCGTCCCGCTCAGCCTGGCGCAGCGCAACGCGCTGGTCGGCGTCAACATGACGCCGAGCGGCCCCTGCACATCGATCACCGGCATCCGCTTCGGCGCCGGCGGCACCCCGCTGCCCTATTGCCAGCCCGAGGACACCTATAATTACGCGCCGTTCAACCTGCTCCAGCGTCCGCTCGAACGCATCAATTTCTCGGCGCTCGCGCATTATGACGTCACCGATCATATCACCGCCTATGCCGAAGCCTTCTTCGTCAACGCGCGCAACAATTCGAAACTGGCGCCCGACAGTTTCACGCCGGTAACGCCCGGCGCGGCGTCGTCGACGCTGCTCGTGCCGAACTATGCGACCAGTGCCAGCCTGTCGCCCGCAGTGCGCGATTTCTTCATCAACAATCGCGCGCTGTTCGATGCCGATGGCGACGGCACCGCGGCCGTGGTCGGCGGCGGCCGCCGCGCCGACGAACTCGGCACGCGCGACAGCTTCTTCGAACGCCAGTCCTATGCGATCACGACCGGCCTGCGCGGCGATTTCGACCTCGGCAAGCATAGCTGGCGCTGGGATGCCTTTTATCAATATCTGCGCAACCGCACCGATACCCGGGCCGAAGGCGTGATCAACCAGACGCGCCTCAGCCTTGGGCTCGATTCGATCGTCAACGGTTCGGGCCAGGTCGTTTGCCGGTCGGGAGTCCCGGGCTGCGTCCCCGTCTCGATCTTCGGCCTCGGTTCGATTTCCCCCCAAGCCGGCGTCTATCTGACGCCGCCGCGTACCAGCCACGACATCTTCGAACGCCAGGTCGCCGGCGCCTCGCTGAGCGGCACGTTGTTCGATCTGCCTGCCGGCCCGGTCGCGGTTGCGGTCGGCGTCGAATATCGCAAGGACAGCTATCAGTCGACGCCGAGCGCGATGGACCTCAACAAGGAATATGGCGCCGCGTCGAACAACGCGCTGGCGGGTTCGTTCGACGTGAAGGAAATCTTCGGCGAAATCCGCATCCCGATCCTGTCGGACACGCCCTTCTTCGACACGCTCGCGATCGAAGGGGCGGCGCGCTATTCGGACTATTCGACCGTCGGCGGCGTCTTCACCTGGAAAGCGGGCGGCGAATGGGCGCCGGTCAGCTGGGTCCGCATCCGCGGTGCGTATAACAGCGCGATCCGCGCGCCGAACATCAACGAGCTGTTTTCGGCCGTGGGTCAGGGCTTCACCGGGGGCACCGATCCGTGCGCGCGTCCGAACCTGACCGGCACCGATCCACGCAGCCAGCAGCTGCGCGACTTCTGCGTCGCGCAGGGTGTCCCCGCCGGCGACATCGCGACCTTCACGCAGGCGACGTTGGGGCTGACGCAGGAAACGGGCGGCAATCCCAACCTGACCGAAGAAAAGTCGAAGACCTACACGATCGGTGCGGTGATCTCGCCGCCGTTCATTCCGCGCCTCAACATCACCGTCGACTATTTCAATGTCGAGGTGAAGGGTGCGATCACGACGATCAACGCGCAGCAGACGCTGAACGACTGCTACACGGGCCTGAACGCGAACAGCCCGACCTGCCGGTCGGTCTTCCGCCTCTCCAGCGGCCAGATCGACTATGTCCGTACCAACCAGAATAATATCGGTGCGCTCAAGGTCCGCGGTCTCGACGTGCAGGGCGATTATACCATCCCGCTTCCCGCGGCGCTCGGTGACGATGCCCAGCTGCGCCTGACCGGTGTCGCGAGCTGGCTGTTCGAACGCTCGACGCAGGTGCTCAGCACCGTTGCCCCGCAGGATTGCGCCGGCTTCTATGGCGCGGGCTGCTCGACCGGCACCGGCGGGTTTGTCGTTCCGGACTTCAAGCTCAACCTCGGCGCCGCCTACACCAGCGGCCCGCTGAGCATCCGCGGTCAGGCCCGGATGATCGGCGGCCTCAAAGTGTTCCCGACGGTCACCACCACCAATATCAAGACGGCCCCGGCCACCTGGTATTTCGACCTGACCAGCACCTTCGAGATCAACGACAACTTCACCTTCTTCGCCGGCGTCGACAATCTGCTCGACAAGATGCCGCCGATCCTCGGCACCACTTTCGTCGGCGACGCCAACGTCGACGTGTCGCTCTACGACACGCTCGGCCGGCGCTATTTCGCCGGTGTCCGGATGAAGTTCTAAACAAGTTGCTCCCGGCCGGCGGCGCGTCACTGCTCCGCCGGCCTTTCTTTTTCCGCTATGGAAGGCGCTATTTCATGACCTTCAAACCGCGTCGTATCGCCGCCCTGATGGCGGCCGCTTCTTTATTCGCCGTCCTCCCCGTCACCACCGCAGCGGCGCCCGCGCCGGCCGGACAGACGGCGGCCGACGTCATCCCCGCACGCACCGAAGGAATCGGTCCGTTCAAGCGCGTCGTGCTGCGCAACGTCACCATGATCGACGGCACCGGCGCACCCGCGCAGGGGCCGTTCGATATCGTGATCGAGAACGACCGCATCGCACAGATCAAGTCGATCGGTTCCCCCGGCGCGATCGATCCCACCGAGCGCGCCGCGCCCGGCGATCAGGAGATGGACCTCACCGGCTATTATGTGATGCCGGGGTTCGTCGACGCGCACGTCCACCTTCATTCGCTCAGCGATGCGCAGAAGGTGCCGTCGGATTATATCCTGAAGCTGTGGATGGCCCACGGCATCACCTCGGTCCGCGACCTTGGCAGCGGTCACCCGATCGAATGGCTGGTCGACATCAAAAAGCGCAGCGAGCGCAACGAGATCGTCGCCCCGCGGATCGACATCTATCCGATGTTCCACCAGATTCGCGGGCCGGTGAACGACGCGGCGGCGGCGCGTGCCGTCATTCAGGAAGCGAAGAAACGCGGCGCCGACGGGATCAAGTTCATCGGCGGCGCGCCCGAGGATGTGCTTTACGCCGCGATCGACGAGACGAAGAAGCAAGGCCTGCACAGCACGATGCACCATGCGCAGCAGCTGGTCGCCTATGCCGACGTGCTCGACACGTCCGAAGCGGGCCTCGAAAGCATGGAGCATTGGTACGGGCTGCCCGAGGCGATGTTCACCGACAAGCGCGTCCAGTCCTTTCCGACCGACTTCATCAACAACGACGAGCAGATGCGCTTCGGCGAAGCCGGGAAGCTGTGGGCGCAAACCGCCGAGCCCGGGTCCGACGCGTGGAACAAGGTCATGGATACGTTGCTCGAACGTAAGTTCGTGCTCGACCCGACCTTCACGGCGTACCTGACCAGCCGCGACTTCATGCGCATGAGCCGCGCGAGCTGGCACGACGAATATACGATGCCCGCGCTGTGGGACTATTACCGCCCCAGCCGCGTCAACCACGGCGCCTACTGGTTCGACTGGACCACCGAACATGAGATGGCGTGGAAGGATAATTACCGGCGCTGGATGCGCTTCGTGAACGATTACAAGAATCGCGGCGGCCGCGTGACGATCGGCAGCGACGCCGGCTATATCTATAACCTCTACGGCTTCGGCTATATCCAGGAGATGGAGCTGATGCGCGAGGCGGGCTTCAGCTCGCTCGAGGTGATCCACGCCGCAACGCAGGAAGGCGCGCGGCTGCTCGGCCACGACGACCAGGTCGGCACGATCCGCGTCGGGCGCAAGGCCGACCTCGTGATCGTCAAGGGCAATCCGCTCGCCAACCTCAAGCTGCTGTTCGGCACCGGATCGGTGCGGCTGAACGATGCGACGGGCAAGGTCGAGCGCGTCGGCGGCGTCGCCTACACCGTCAAGGACGGCATCATCTACGACGCGGCGAAGCTGCGCGCCGAAATTCGCGACATGGTGGCGAAATCGAAGGCCGAGCGCGGTTTGCCGCCCGGCCCGATGGTGATCGAAAATGCAGGGACCGCGAACTGATCCGAACGGACAAAGGGAGAAGACAATGAACGGAGTTTCGGTGGCGCGGACACTCGCGCTGGCGCTGGCGGCCTTGACCGCGCAGGCGGCGACCGCACAGGCGCCCACGTCGGGCAGCGCGGATGCGCGATTGAAGGCGCTGTACGAGCGCGAATGGGACTGGCGTCAGCAGCAGGGGCTGCGCAGCGGTCGCGGCGGTGATGGCGACGGCCCGACGCATCTGCCCCGGGTCGACGCCGCGACGCAAAAGGCGCGGCTCGATTACTGGACCAAGGCGCTCGCCGAACTCGATGCGATCCCGGCCGACCAGCTTTCGCCCGAAGAGAAGATCAACGCCGCGGTGTTCCGCCAGTCGATCGAAACGATGGCGAACGACATCAAATACAAGACCTATGAGGCGCCGTTCAACGCCGACACCTTCTTCTGGTCGGGGCTCAATCCGCGCAGCGGCGGCTTCGCGACCGCGCAGGCGTATCGCAACTATATCGCCCGCATGCGCGACATCCCGCGCTTCTTCGACGAGCAGACCGCGAATATGCGCGCCGGCCTCGCGCGCGGTTTCAGCGTGCCGCAGATCGCGGTGCAGGGCCGCGATGTGACGATCAAGCCGTACCTGCCCGCCGATCAGACCAACGGCTTCTACGACGCGTTCAAGGAAATGCCCTCGACGATCCCCGCCGCCGAACAGGCGGCGCTGCGCGCCGAGGGGGAGAAAGTGATCCGCGAGACCGTCGCGCCCGCCTATGCCAAGCTCCACGCTTTCATCCGCGACGACTATATGAAGAAGGCGCGCACCACGCTGGCGGGCGAGAAGCAACCCGACGGCCCGGCCTTCTATCAGGCGCAGATCAAGGGTTTCACGACGCTCGACCTGACGGCGGAGCAGATCCACCAGATGGGGCTCAAGGAGGTCGCGCGGATCAAGGCCGAGATGGAGCTGGTGAAGGCGAGCACCGGGTTCAAGGGCGACATGCCGGCGTTCCTGAAGTTCCTGCGCACCGACCCGCAATTCTATCCCAAGACGGCGTACGAACTGCTCGCCAAATCCTCCTATGTGGCGAAGCGGATGGACGCGAAGCTGCCCGAGACGATCGGCTTCCTGCCGCGGCGGCGCTTCGCGATCCTGCCGGTGCCGCCCGCGCTGGCGCCGATCTATACCGGCGGGCGCGGCGGGCTCGAAAGCTGCCTGATGAACACCTATGACCTGCCGTCGCGGCCGCTCTACACGTTGACCGCGCTCACCATCCACGAATGCAATCCGGGGCACAGCTTCCAGTCGGCGGTCGCGCAGGAAGCGACGCGCCGCCCGGCATTCCGGCGCGCCACCGGTTTTTCGGGCTATGGCGAGGGCTGGGCGCTCTATTGGGAATGGATGGGCAGTAAGCTCGGCATGTACGAGACGCCGTATGAGGATTTCGGCCGCCTCTCCTATGAAATGTGGCGCGCATCACGGCTCGTGATCGACACCGGCCTCCACCATTATGGCTGGAGTCGCCAGCAGGCGCAGGACTATCTGCGCGGCAACACCGCGCTGTCCGAGCATGAGATCACGACCGAGATCGACCGTTATATCGCGTGGCCGGGACAGGCGCTGGCGTACAAGCTCGGCGAGATGCTGATCCGTCGCAAGCGCGCCGAAGCCGAAGCCGCGCTCGGCGACAAGTTCGACCAGCGCAACTTCCACGACGCGATCCTCGCACTGGGTTCGGTGCCGCTGCCGGTGCTCGAAGCGCGGCTCGATCAGTTCATCGCCGACGGCGGGGTCAATCCGCCGGGCTTCAACCCCGCGCTGCCCGAGGTCGTCAGCGCGCCGTAGGAATTTCCGTCATCCTGACACTGGGGCGGCCGCAGCGATGCGGTCGCCCTCTTTGTATGCGATGACCCGGCCGGCGCCCTGCCGTCAATAGGCGAGGGCACACCCATCGGCGCGCATCTCGCTCGCCGCCGCGTAGACGCGCGTCTTGCCGTCCATGCGATGCTCGACGCACTGGTAGCGCCCGAAGCCGCCGTCGGACTCGCCCAGCGTCCAGCCGATGTCGGCCAGCTGCCGCTGCGTCGCCGCGGGGACGCCGCTTTCAAGCCGCAGCACGCCGTTGATGCCGTCGCCCGGCGAATCCTCGCCCATCCTCTCGGACGATCCCTCATGGTGCCAGCGCGGCGAATCGCCCGCGGCCTGGATCTCCAGCCCGTAATCGACGCGGTTGATGATGATCTGCGCCTGCCCCTGCGGCTGCATGTCGCCGCCCATCACGCCGAAACTCATCCACGGCACATCGCCGCGCGCGGCAAAACCCGGGATGATCGTCTGGAACGGCCGCTTGCCCGGCGCATAGATATTCGGATGGCCGTCCTGCAGGCTGAACAACTGCCCGCGATCCTGAAACATGAAGCCCAGCCCGTCGGCGACCAGCCCCGACCCCATGCCGCGGAAGTTCGACTGGATCATCGACACCATCATGCCGTCCTTGTCGGCGCAGCTGAAATAGGTCGTGTCGCCGCGGCTCGGCGCCTTCCCCGGATAGACCGGCGACAGCAGCCGGTCGGGGCGGATCAGCTTGGCACGCTCGGCGGCATAGTCCTTCGACACCAGCCATTCGACGGGCACCTTGGCGAAATGCGGATCGGCATAATAACGCGCGCGATCCTCATAGGCGAGGCGCTTGGCCTCGGCCTGCAGATGGATCGACAGCGCCGACTGGAAGCCCGCGCCCTTGAGGTCGAAATTCTCGAGGATGTTGAGCATCTGCAGCGTCGCGATGCCCTGCGTGTTCGCGCCGAGCGCATAGACGTCGGTGCCGCGATATCCGGTCTTGTGCGGTTCGATCCATTCGGACTTGTGCGCGGCGAGATCCTCGTAACGCAGCCAGCCGCCGATCCGCTTGAAATAGCTGTCGATCGTTCGCGCGATCTCGCCGGTGTAAAAGGCATCGCGGCCCCCTTCGGCGATCAGGCGGAAGGTGCGTGCAAGGTCGGGATTGCGGAATATCTGCCCTGCATTCGGCCCCTTGCCGTCATTGACGCCCCAGGTCCTCATCGCATTGTCGATTTCCTCGATCCCGCGGCCGGGCTGGCGGAAATTGGCGAGCGCGCGGCGGATATAATAAGCGATCATGTCGGGCACCGGCGCGCCCGCCTCGGCATGCGCGATGACGGGTTCGAACAGCTCCTTCCACGGCAATTTTCCGTAACGCTGGTGCATCGTCCACCAACCGTCGACCGCGCCCGGCACCGACACGCTGATCGCGCCATAGGCGGGCAGCGTGCCACCCTTCGCGCGGCTGCGCACCGTCGCCAGGTCGAGCCCGCGTGGGCTCTTCCCCGATCCGGCAAGCCCCGCGAGCTTCTTTGTCTTGGGGTCCCAGATCATCGCATAGACGTCGCCGCCGATGCCGTTCGCGGTCGGTTCGAGGAGGCCGAGGCACGCGTTGATCGCGATCGCCGCGTCGACCGCCGACCCGCCGCGCTTCAATATGTCGATCCCCGCCTGCGTCGCGAGCGGATGCGCGGTGCCCGCCGCGCCATGGAGGCCATAAGCCGCGGTGCGCGAGGCGAAGCTTGCTCCGACCGGCCGGTCGCCGCCTTGGACGTCGGGCCGAATGAACCGGTCCGCGCCCGCTTCCCAGACCGGCGGCGCCGACCCGCTCGCCTTGGGCGCCGCCTTGGGCTGGCCGCCCTGCGCAAAGCCGGCGGTCGGCAGCAATGCGGCGGCCGGAACGGCAGCAAGGAGTGTGCGACGATGCATGGGTTCAAATCCTTGTGAAAAAAATCATTCTGCGAGATGCGGGCGCGATAGCAAGACCGGATTTGATATACGATCGCGCAAACGTGCGGGAGGACAAGCGAAAACCGAAAGGGCTATGGGACATTGCTGCCCCATAGCCCTTCGATAGCCGGGTCGGCCGGCGATTGCCGCGCCGGGCCTTGTCAGATTCCGACGACCGCCTGATCGCGCCGTGCGAGGCTGCGCGCGCGGCCGTAAGCGAAGTAGACGAGGACGCCGAGGATGTTCCATCCGAGGAAGCGGACCAGCGTCATGCTGGGCAGGCTGAACAGCAGATAGAGACAGCCGAGCACCGCGAGCGTGCCGACCAGATAGGGCGCCGGGCAGCGGAAAACGCGCGGCAGGTCGGGCGCCTTTTTGCGCAGCACCATCAGGCAGACGCCGACCGCGATGAAGGCGATCAGCGTGCCCGCATTGGCCAGCTCGGCGATTTCGTCGAGGCGGAAGAAGCCCGCGACGCCGGCGACGAAAACACCCGTCATGCCGGTGACGAACACCGGCGTCCCCGTGCGTTCGGACACGCGGCTCAGCGAACGCGGCAGCAGCCCGTCGCGGCTCATCACAAAGAAGACGCGGCTCTGGCCGTACATCATCACGAGGATGACCGACGGCAAGGCGATGAGCGCCGCGAGCGCGACGAGATGCGAGGCGACCGGGTGGCCAAGCGTGCGGAGCACCAGCGCGAGCGGCTCGGGCGAATTGCCGAGCGTCGTATAATGCATAGCGCCGACCGCGCTGATCGCGACGAGCATGTAGATGAGCGTGCAGATCGCCATCGACCCGATGATGCCGATCGTCAGGTCGCGCTTGGGGTTCTTGGTCTCTTCGGCCGAGGTCGCGACCGCGTCGAAGCCATAGAAGGCGAAGAAGACGATGGCGGCGGCCGCCATCACCCCCTTGGTCGCGCCGCTCGCGTCGACATGGCTGGCAAAGCCGTAGGGCATGAAGGGCTGGAGGTTATCGGCGTTAAAGGCGGGCGCCGCAAAGGCGACGAAGATCGACAGCGCGACGAGCTTGATCACCACGAGGATGATGTTGAGCGTCGCGCTCTCGCGCGTCCCGGCCATCAGCATGCCGGCGACACCAAGCGCGACGAGCACGGCGGGCAGGTTGACGATGCCGCCGGCGTGCGGGCCGGATAGCAGGGCGGGGGGCAGATGGATGCCCGCCGACTGGATCCAGCCGACCAGATAACCCGACCAGCCGACCGCGACGGTCGAACAGGCAAGCGAATATTCGAGGATCAGGCTCCACCCGACGATCCAGGCGAGCGTCTCGCCGAGCACCGAATAGGTATAGGTATAGGCGCTGCCCGACGTGGGGATCATCGTCGCGAGTTCGGCATAGGCGAGCGCGGCGCAGGCGCAGACCGCACCGGCAATGGCAAAGGCGAGGATCACCGCGGGACCCGCGCGCTCGGCGCCGACCCCGGTCAGCGTGTAGATACCCGTTCCGACGATCGCGCCGACCCCCAGCGCCACAAGATGCGGCCAGCTGAGCGTGGCGCGCAGGCTATGCCCCGCCTCCTGCCGCGCGACCGCGATGGGCTTTATCGGCCCGAAAAAACCTGCTGCCACCTATTGCTCCTCCCTTATTTGGAGCCGACGGCAGCCGGCCCCCCTGTTAATCGTCGACGAGCTGCTGTCGCAGATCGTCCAGCGTCTTGCGGATATGCGCATCGACCAGCACCGAAATCTTGTCCGCGTCGCGCGCCAGCCACGCCTCGAGCAGCTGGTGATGTTCCTCGTTCGCGCGCTCGTCGCGCCCCAGCGGTTCGAGGTGGACGCGCACATAGCGTTCGGAGAGCACCTGCAGGCGCTCGAGAATGGTGATCGTGACCGGCTGGCCGCACGGGCGGAACAGCGCGCGGTGGAAAGCGCGGTTGAAGGCGCCGACCCCGTCGCCATGCTCATCGGTGACATGGTCGAGCGTATCGAGCGTTTCGATCGCATGGGCGTGGTCGGCCTCGGTCGCGAGCAGCGCCGCGCGTGCGGTGGCGTCGGGTTCCAGCTTGATACGCAGCTCATAGACTTCCTGCGCCTCCGAAGCGCTGAGCGACCGCACGAAGAAGCCGCGGTTCGCCTGTGATCGGACCAGCCCTTCCTCTTCGAGGCGGGCGAGCGCTTCGCGTAGCGGAATCTTGCTGACGCCGAGTTCGGCGGCCAGCGCGTCCTGGCGGATTGCATGTTCGCTGGAAACGCCGCCCGAAAGGATGCGGTCGCGGACGAGGTCCACCAGCTGGTCGGACAGGTTTCGGATGATGAGGCTCATACAGACCTCATAGCACCGAAAATCCATTCCAGAAGCTGTCTGCTTGATCGACCCAGATCGTGTTGAATCCGGTCGCGATCGCCGATCCCTCGATCGAGGGAATAATGCCGGGCGTATCGCCGAGCATCGCATTGTCCTCGACCCGTCCGATGAAGCGGCTGCAGATATAGCTTTCGTGGACGAAGCGGTCGCCTACCTGCAGCCGTCCCTTGGCGACCAGATGCGCCATCCGCGCCGACGTGCCGGTGCCGCACGGGCTGCGGTCGATCGCGCGCTCGCCATAAAATACCGCGTTGCGGCCGTCGGCGCCTTCGCCTTTGGGGCGGTCGGTCCACATCACATGGCTGACGCCGCGGATGCGGTCGTCGACCGGGTGAACCGGCTCGTACGCCGCCTGCATCAGCGAGCGAATGGTGCGGCTGAGATCGACGATCCGCGACGCACCGAGCGCATCGAGGCCGATATAAGGACCCTGCGGCTCGATGATCGCATAATAATTGCCGCCATAGGCGACATCGACCTTTAGCCGGCCGAAGCCGGGGACGTCGATTTCGATCCCCTCGGCCGCGAGATAGGAGGGCACGTTGCGGATCCGCACCCACGCAACCCGGTCACCCTCGGTGCCATATTCGATGTCGATCGTTCCCGCGGGAACCTCGACGCGCAGCTTGCCGGGCACCCGCGGGGTAATCAGCCCATTCTCGAGCCCAAAGGTGATGAGCCCGATCGTCCCGTGGCCGCACATCGGAAGGCAGCCACTCGTTTCGATGAACAGGATGCCGATGTCGCTGTCCGGCTGAGTGGGCGGATAAAGAAATCCGCCCGACATCATGTCGTGCCCGCGCGGTTCGAAACAAAGGCTCGTCCGGATCCAGTCGAACCGGTCGAGGAAGTCCTGGCGCCGCTCGCCCATCGACCCACCGCGGACGAGCGGCGCACCACCGGCGACCAGCCGGACCGGATTGCCGGCAGTGTGGCCGTCGATGCAGAAGAAGGTGTGGCGCATGGACTCTCCCTGACCGGTCAGGCTGCGATCTTGCTCGGCTGCGTCGCCGCGCATTTTTCGACCATCGCGATCACATCCTTGCGGCGCTGCCCGGCGAGCGGCAGGCGCGGCATGCGGACGCGTTCGGAACCGCGCCCCATGATCTCTTCGGCGAGCTTGATCGACTGGACCAGATCGCGGTCGGCGTCGAGATGGAGAAGCGGCATGAACCAGCGATAGATCGCCAGCGCCTCGTCATGTCTGCCCTCGTTGAACGCCGCGACAAGGCGGACCGATTCGGTCGGGAAGGCGCTCGTCAGCCCCGAGACCCAGCCGCTGGCGCCGAGGAACAGGCCTTCGAGCGCGACGTCGTCGAGCCCCGCCATCACCGTATAGCGATCGCCGAAACGGTTGAAGACATCGGTGAAGCGGCGCGGATCGGGCGCGCTTTCCTTGATCGCGACGATGTTGGACACGTCGCGCAGCGCCTCGAGCGTCGCGAAATCGACGTCGACGCGGTACGCGGGCGGATTGTTATAGAGCATGACCGGCAGCGAGGTCGCCTCGGCAACGGCACGGAAATGCGCCTGCAGCTCTTCGGGGGTCGGCACATAGACCATCGCGGGCAAGAGCATGATCGCATCGGCGCCGAGCTTTTCGGCATCCTTCGCATATTGGATCGCGCGCGCGGTGGTGAGTTCGGACACGCCCGCGACGACGGGCACGCGCCCGGCAACCGCCTCGACCGCGCCTTTCAAGATATTCCGCTTTTCGTCGGGCTCGAGCGAATTATTCTCGCCGCACGTGCCGAGAATGATGAGCCCCGTCACCCCATCATCGACAAGCGCGCTCTGCACGCGCTGGGTTGCATCATAATCGACCGACAGATCTTCGGCGAATTGAGTGGTAGCTGCGGGATATACGCCCTCCCACAGTGTCCTTATCACGCTCATTCATTACCTCCGTTGAAGCTTCAGATCGTATACGGTATATGATACAAGATGCCAAATGATTTTCCATCTCGCTCGTCCGATCCGCAGAATGCCGTCGTAATTGGCGGTGGCGTCGTCGGACTCGCCACCGCTCTCGCGCTACAAAAACGCGATATTTCAGTCACATTGATCGATTCGCCCTCGGCATCCCCTGCCGCGTCATGGGGGAATGCGGGCCATATCGCCATCGAACAGGTCGAACCGCTCGCGTCGCGCGCGACGATCCGCTCGATGCCGCGCCGGCTGTTCTGGCGCGGCGGCGCGCTGTCCTTGCCATGGCGCGATATCGGTGCGTGGCTGCCCTTCTCGCTGCGGCTCGTCGCCGCGACGAGCCCCGCGCGCTTCGCGGCCGGCCGCGCGGCGCTCGGTCAGGCGCTGGGCGATGCGATGGGTTCGTGGCGCCGGCTGCTGGGCCGAATCGGGGCGGACGACCTGCTCGTCGAGGATGGCCATTATATCCTGTGGGAAAGCGCCGCGAGCGCCGAAGCTGGCCGCGCGCACTGGGCGGCAACCGATATCGGCCAAGCGAGGATGCGCGATGCAACCTCCGCCGAGATGACGCGGTTGGCCGCGCTCACCTCGGCGTCGGTCGCGGGAGCCGTCCATATTGCGGGATCGGGCCAGATCGCCGATCTCGATGCGCTGGGCGCGGCGCTTCGCACGGGTTTCGATGCGGCCGGCGGTTCGCGAATCGAAGCGAGGATCGACCGGCTGGCGATCGAGGACGGCCGCGCCGTCGCGATCGCCGCGGACGGTACACGCCACACCGCGGACGCGATGGTGATCGCGGGCGGCGCCGCGTCGGGCGCGCTGATGGCGTCGATCGGCCAGCGCGTGCCGATCATCGCCGAGCGCGGCTATCATATCCAGTCGGCCGACACCGGCTGGCCGCATGACATGCCGCCGGTGGTGTTCGAGGACCGGTCGATGATCGTCACCCGCTTCCGGTCGGGGCTACGCGCCGCGAGCTTCGTCGAATTCGGCCGCGGCGCCAGCCCCGCCGATCCGCGCAAATGGGCGCGGCTGCGAAAACATGTCGCGGCGCTCGGCCTGTCCTTCGGATTGCCCGGCACCGAATGGATGGGCGCGCGGCCGACCTTGCCCGACTATCTGCCCGCGATCGGGCGGAGCGACCGCGCTTTCAACCTCTTCTATGCATTCGGCCACCAGCATCTGGGCCTGACCCTCGCCGCGACGACGGGCGATGCCATTGCCGCGCTGGTCGCTGGCGACGCGCCGCCCTTCGACCTCACCCCCTTCGACCTCAAGCGTTTTGGAGTCTGACATGACCAACGGAATCGGCGGATCGACCGCCGCACAGGAACTCGCCGCCATCACCCCCTGGGCCGATCGCGCCGCGCCAATCGCCGCGGCGGAGCGCGAGCAGCGAATCGAAAAGGCGCGGCGGCTGATGCACGCGAACGGCGCCGATGCGCTGCTGGTCGGGGCGGGCGCGAGCCTGCGCTATTACGCGGGCATCCCGTGGGGCGCGAGCGAGCGGCTCGTCGCGATGCTGCTGCCGCGCACGGGAAAACCCATCGTCGTCGCGCCCGCGTTCGAGCTCGGCACGCTCGAGGCCGACCTCAAGATCGAGGTCGAGTTGCGATTGTGGGAGGAGGATGAGAGTCCGTCCGACCTGGTCGTCGGTGCCTTGCGCGAGATTGGTGCGACCAGGCTCGCAATCGATCCGGGCATGGCGTTCCTGTTCGTCGATCGCATCCGCCGCGCCGGTCCGGCGCTCGACATCGTCGACGGCGGGCCGATTGTCGACGGCTGCCGGATGGTTAAATCCGCCGCAGAACTCGCGCTGCTCCAGCAGGCCAAGTCGATGACGCTCGAAGTGCATCGCCGCGCCGCGCGCATCCTCGCCCCCGGCATCCGCGCGAGCGAGGTCACGCGTTTCCTCGAGGAAGCCCACCGCGCGATCGGCGCACCGGGCGGCAACAACTTCTGCATCGTCCAGTTCGGCCGCTCGACCGCCTTTCCGCACGGGCTTCCCGGCGACGCGCAATTGCAGGAAGGCGACGTCGTGCTGATCGACGTCGGGTGCGTCGTCGAAGGCTATCATTCGGACATCACCCGCACCTATGTCTTCGGCGACGCCGATGCGGAGCAGCGGCATATCTGGGCGCTCGAGCAGGAAGCGCAGGCCGCGGCCTTCGACGCCGCGCTGCCCGGCGCGCCGTGCGAGGCGGTCGATGCCGCGGCGCGCGTGGTGCTAGAGAAGGCGGGACTCGGCCCCGACTATCGCTTGCCCGGACTGCCGCACCGCACCGGCCACGGCATCGGGCTGTCGATCCACGAGCCCGCCTATCTGGTGCGCGGCGACACGACCCCGCTCGCACCCGGCATGTGTTTTTCGAACGAGCCGATGATCGTTATCCCCGACCGCTTTGGCGTCAGGCTCGAGGATCATTTCTACATGACCGAAAACGGCGCCAAATGGTTCACCGAACCCTCGCCCGCGATCGACCGGCCGTTCGGCTGAGCTAGCCCAGCAGCGCGCGCACGTCGTCGTAGAGCGGGCGCGGCACCTGCACGCCGTTGGCGAGGCTGCGCGCGCGCGCCTCGAAGCGGCGCTGCGACGGCAGGCGCGCGCCCTGCCCGGTGATCGCGTCGAATATCGCTTCGGCACGTTCGATATGTTTCGCCGCCTCGGCGCCGAGAAAGCCCGCGGGATCGATCGCGAGAATGAATTCGCCGCCGATCGGCGATGAGCCGGCGCCATCGTCGAGCGCGATCGATTCGGCGCTGGTGAGATCGCCGATCAGCGGCCCCGCGATCAGTTCGACCATCGTCGCGAGCGCCGACCCCTTGTGCCCGCCGAACGTCAGCATCGCGCCGTCGAGCGCGGCTTTGGCATCGGTCGTCGGCCGCCCTTCGGCGTCGATGCCCCAGCCTTCGGGAATCGGCTTGCCTGCGCGGCGATGCAGTTCGATCTCGCCGCGCGCGACCGCGCTCGTCGCGAAGTCGAAGATATAGGGATAGGCGCCAGGGCGCGGCCAGCCGAACGCGATCGGGTTGGTGCCGAACAAGGGCTTGATGCCGCCGGCGGGCGCGACCCACGCGTGGCTGGGGGTGCAGGCGAAGGCGACGAGGCCTGCGACGGCAACCGCTTCGACCTCGGGCCAGAGCGCCGCGAAATGCACGCAATTGTTGATCCCGAGCGCCGCAATTCCATTCCGCCGTGCCTTTTCGACGAGCGTCGGCAGCCCCGCGCCGAACGCGGTTTGGGCAAAGCCGCCGCCCGCATCGACGCGAACCAGCGCGGGCGCGATATCGGACACGAGGGGGATGGCATCCTTGATCACTTTGCCTGTCTTCAGCGTGTTGACGCAAACGAGCAGGCGATAAATCCCGTGACTCGCGCATTCGTCGCGTTCGCCGGCGACGATGGTTTCGGTCACCGCCTCGACATGCTGGGGCGCGAGGCCGTGGTGCGTCAGGATTTCGCGCGACAGCGTCGCCACGTCATCCAGCGAAAGTCGGACTTTTTCGTCGCTCATCACTCATCTCACAGCAAATGTTCCAAGGGCCATTATAGCCGCTTGCTAAATTCGTATACTATATAATATGCTGTTGCCAAGGCGAGCGAAGTCTCAGGGGAGCATGATGCAAATATGGCACGTCGATCGCCGCACCCTGCTCGCGGGCGCCGCAGCCGCCGCGCTTGTCCCTGTTTTCGCCCGCGCCGCGCGCGTTTCGACCACGACTTTCGGACCAGCCAAGCCGCTGCCCCTGTCGGCAGTCCGCCTGCTCGAATCGCCCTGGCTTGAGGCGATCGAGGGCAATCGCCGTTACCTGCACGCACTCGAACCCGACCGCCTGCTGCATAATTTTCGCGCCAGCGCGGGGCTCGAACCCAAGGGTGCGGTCTATGGCGGGTGGGAAAGCGATACCATTGCCGGGCACAGCCTTGGCCATTATCTGACCGCCTTGTCGCTGATGTATGCGCAAACGGGCGACGAGGAATGCAAGACGCGCGTCGATTATATCGTGAGCGAGCTCGCCGCGGCGCAGGCGGCGCATGGCGACGGCTATGTCGCGGGTTTCACGCGCAAGCGCGGCGATGTCGTCGAGGACGGCAAGACGATCTTCGCCGAACTGACGCGCGGCGACATTCGTTCGATGGGATTCGACCTCAACGGCTGCTGGGTCCCCTTCTACAACTGGCACAAATTGTTCGCCGGATTGTTCGACGCGCAGGAGCTTTGCGGCAATGCGAAGGCGCTACCTGTCGCGGTCGGACTCGGCACCTATATCGATGGCGTGTTCGCGGCATTGAACGACGATCAGGTCCAGCAGATACTCGATTGCGAGCATGGCGGGATCAACGAGAGCTTTGCCGAGCTGCACGCGCGAACGAAAGACCCGCGCTGGCTGCGCCTCGCCGAGCGGCTGCGGCACCGCAAGATACTCGACCCGCTCAGCGAGGGCACGGATTCGCTGCCGTGGATCCATGCCAACACCCAGATCCCGAAGATCATCGGCCTTGCCCGTCTGCATGAGCTGACCGGCAAGGCGGGCGACGCGGCGGCGGCGCGCTTCTTCTGGGAAACGGTGATCCGCGATTACTCCTATGTCATCGGCGGCAATGCCGACCGCGAATATTTCCCGGCGCCGCGGACGATCTCGAAACATATCACCGAGCAGACCTGCGAAAGCTGCAACAGCTATAATATGCTCAAGCTCACCCGCCACCTCTACGGCTGGCGGCCCGAGGCGCGGCTGTTCGATTATTATGAGCGCGCGCACACCAACCATATCCTCGCGCATCAGGACCCGGCGACGGGCATGTTCGCCTATATGGTGCCGCTGATGTCGGGGTCGGCACGCAAATTCTCGAAACCCTTCGACGATTTCTGGTGCTGCGTCGGGTCGGGGATGGAAAGCCACGCCAAGCACGGCGATTCGGTGTGGTGGCAGAGCGGCGACACCCTGCTCGTGAACCTCTACATCGCCTCGACCGCGACATGGGAAAGCCACGGCGCCGGTTTCCGGATGGAGACCGCCTATCCGTTCGGCGAAAGCGTCGCGATTACGCTCGAAACGCTCGATCGCCCGCGCGACTTCGCCGTCGCGCTGCGAATTCCGGGCTGGTGCGAGGGCGCGGCGCTGGCGGTGAACGGCAAATCCGTGCCCGCGGGACCCTCTGGCGATTATGCGGTGATCCGCCGCCGCTGGGCGAAGGGCGACAAGATCGCGCTGACGCTGCCGATGCGGCTGCGCACCGAAGCCGCGAACGACGATCCGTCGACCATCGCGCTGCTCCACGGCCCCGTCGTACTCGCCGCCGACCTCGGCCCCGCCGACCAGCCGTTCGAGGGGCCCGCGCCCGCGCTTGTCGCGGCGGACTTGCTTGCGGGCTTCACGCCGGTCGATGCCGCGGCAGGTCGTTTCCGCACGACCGGCATCGCACGGCCCGCCGACCTGGCCTTCGCACCCTTTTACCAGCAGCGCGATCGCCGCACCGCGGTCTATTTCAAAAGCTTCGACGACGCCGGCTGGGCGCGCGAGCAGGTCGCCTTTGCCGCCGAGCATGCGCGCCAGCAGGATCTCGCGCGCCGGTCGGTCGATGTGATGAATTTGGGCGAGATGCAGCCCGAGCGCGACCATGGGCTGACCGCCAAGAACAGCTATGCCGTCACCTATCGCGGGCGCCACGGGCGCGATGCCCGGACCTTCGGCTTTTTCGAATATAGGGCGAAGGTGCGCCCCGGACCGCTGGTGCTACAGGCGACCTATTGGGGCGAAGAGCGCAGCAAGCTGTTCGATATCCTCATCGACGGAACGAAGATCGCGACGCAGGCGCTCGATGGCGGACACCCCGGCGAATTTTTCACGATCGACTATCCGATCCCGGCCGACCTGACCCGCGGCAAGGACAGCGTCATGGTCCGCTTCCAGCCCGCCAACGACACGACACGCTGCGGCCCCGTTTTCGGCGTCCGCATCTTCACGCCCGCTTCAGCCCCCGAAACAGCCAAAGGGACGGTTTGACGCACGGCTAATCCGATAATGAAACAGGGGGTCGCAAAAATGGATAGACGCTATCGATTGCTGGTCACGCTCGGGCTTGTGATATTCGCGCAGCCCACGCTCGCGCAGGAACAGGGCGCGAAGCCCGCGGTTCATGCCAAATCGGCGATGGCGTCCTCGTCGAACCCCATAGTGACCAAGGCGATGGTCGAGGTGATGAAGAAAGGCGGCACCGCGCTCGACGCCGTGCTGACCGCAGTGCCGATGCAGGCGGTAATCGAACCGCAGATGACGACGCTCGCGGGCGGGGTCTCGATCCTCTATTATGACGCCAAGACCAAAGAATATCATTATCTCGACGCCGAGCTCGACCATACGAAGGATGCGCAGGTCGGCGGCGGCTGGGCGCAATATACCGGCGGCGGCGGCGAGCGGCTGCCCGACACGTCGGGCAAGCGCATCGGCATTCCGGGCACGGTCGCGGGGCTGAAGGCGGCAGCGGACCGCTTCGGAACGCTCAAATGGGGCGATTATTTCGCCCCCGCGATCAAGCTCGCCGACGATGGCTACCCGATGTATTCCTTCCTCTATGGCGAGCTCGCCGAGGCGGCGCTGACGCGGCTTTCCGCTTACCCGTCGGGGCGCGAGGAATATCTGCCCGACGGCTATGTCCCGCCCGTCGGGACGATCGTGAAGCATCCGCGGCTGGCGCAGGCGATGCGCCGCATTTCCGCCGAAGGGCCATCATACATCTACACCGGCGAATGGGCGCAGCGCTTTGTCGCCGCGGTGCGCGCGACCGGCGGCGGGCTGACCGCCGAGGAGCTTGCGGGGTACAAGGCGCGCTGGGAAACGCCGCTGCGCTCGACCTATAATGGTTACGAGGTCATCGGCGCGCCGCCGCCGTCGACCGCAGGCACTTTGATCTCGATGGTGCTCAACGTCGTCGAGAATTACGACCTCAAGGCGCGCCCGCATTATGCGCAGTCGGCCGAGGCGCTCGAACTGATCCGCCGCGCCTTCGGCTTCGCCGAGACCGCGACCGACGAATTCGTGCGCGATCCGCTGAGCTTTGATGTGCCGACCGAGATGCTGCTGGCGAAAGACAATGCGAAGCGGTTTGCGGCGCAGGTCACCGCGAGCCTGCCCAAGCCGACCGTGGCGCCACAAGCCGCGGCGACGCCGGGAAGCGCGCTCGAACTCGCCGCTTCCTTCGACACCCACGACCGCCATTCGACCGACACCAACCATCTCGTCGCGGTCGACGCGCAAGGGAATATGGCCTCGGTCACCCACTCGGTTTACGGCAGCACCTTCGCGACCGGCATGGTCGTCGACGGGATCGCGATGAACAGCGGCAATAATTTCCCCGGCAACACCGCCGGGCCCGGCCGCCGCGTGATTTCGCCCTTTCCGCCGACGATGGTCGCGAAGGACGGCAAGCCGTGGATGACGATCGGATCGCCCGGCCTGTCGTCGCGCGCGGTGACGATCACGCTGATCAACCTGCTCGGTTACGGCATGCCGCTCGAGCAGGCGGTCGATGCCCCGCGTTTCCAGGGATCGCAGGCGGGGGTGCCGATGGTGGTCGAGAGCCGCGTGACGCAGGCCGTGCGCGACGAACTCAAGGCGCGCTATGGCGTCAATGTCCGCCCGACCGCCCCCTATAATTGGCACTTCGGATCGATCCAGGCGATCCAGCGCAATGCCGACGGCAGCCTGACCGGCGTCGCCGACCCCCGCCGCGCCGGCCTCGCGGCCGGTTACTGATCAACAGGAGAAATTTCGATGCGATATCTCGCTCCCGCACTGCTGGCCGTCTCGGCCCTCGCGCTTTCCGCACCCGCCTTTGCCCAGTCGGCACCGCAGGCCGCTTCGCAGTCGGCCGACGCCCGGCTGAAGGCCCTCTACGACGCCGAATGGCAGTGGCGTACCAAGGAACTCGCGCTCGATCCGGACGGCGAGCGCGAGGGCAGCGACCGGCTGCCGAGCGTCGACGCCGCGAGCCAGGCGCGCCGCGCCGCCTATTGGAACAATGCGCTCACCGAGCTGAACAAGATCCCGTTCGACCAGCTGTCACCCGAAGAGCGGATCAACGCCGAAGTGTTCAAGACCGCGCTCGAGGAGTTCGCGCTCGAACAGAAATATCGCGAGTTTGAGGACCCGTTCGGCTTCTGGACGTGGATAGCGCCGCGCGGCGGGCTGTCGGGGGCACAGGCCTATCGCAATTATATCGAGCGGCTCGGCGACATGCCGCGCTATATCGACGAGCAGATCGTCAACATGCGCGCGGGCCTCAAACGCGGTTTCACCAAACCGCGCGTCTCGCTCGCCGGCCGCGACGCGCCGATCGCGCCGCTGGCGTCGTCCGACGTCGACAAGAATCCGCTGTTCACCAGCTTCGCCGCTATCCCCGGCAACATCCCCGAAAGCGAACGCACGGCTTTGGTCGCCGGGGGCCGCGCCGCGGTCGCCGCCGCCGCACCGGCGTTCGCGAAACTGCGCGCGTTCGTCCGCGACGAATATATCCCGAACGCGCGCGTTCCGATCGCCGGCGAAGCGCTGCCCGACGGCAAGGCCTATTATGCCGCGAAGATCCACCAATATACGACGCTCGACCTGACGCCCGAACAGATCCACGCGATCGGGATCAAGGAAGTCGCACGGATCGACGCCGATATGCAGGCAACGATGAAGAAGTCGGGATGGAAGGGCGACTTCGCCGGCTTCCTCCACTTCCTCAAGACCGATCCGCAGTTCACCGCGAAATCCCCGTACGAGCTGATGGCGAAATCGGCCTATGTCGCGAACAAGATCAACGGCCAGCTCAAATTCCTCGTCGGCCATTTGCCGCGCTATCGCTTCACGATCCGCCAGACGCCCGACAATATCGCGCCCTTCGCAACCGGCGGCAACGGGGGGCTCGAGAGCTGCCTGATGAACACCTATAACCTCCCCGCGCGGCCGCTCTATACGATCCCGCCTTTGACCGCGCACGAATGCGCGCCGGGGCATAGCTTTCAGGCGGCGCTCGCGCTGGAGGCGCCCGACCGGCCGCAGATCCGCCGGACGACCTATTTCTCGGGCTATGGCGAAGGCTGGGGACTCTACACCGAATGGCTCGGCATCCAGATGGGGCTCTACGAAACGCCTTATGACGAGTTTGGGCGCGAGACGTACGAGATGTGGCGCGCGGCGCGGCTCGTCGTCGACACCGGGTTGCACCACAAGGGCTGGACGCGCCAGCAGGCGCTCGATTTCATGAAAGCGCACACCGCTTTGTCGGATCACGAGATCACGATCGAGGTCGACCGTTATATCAACGATCCGGGGCAGGCACTCGCGTACAAGCTCGGCGAAATGCTGATCCGCCGCAAGCGTGCCGAAGCCGAAGCGAAACTCGGCGCCAATTTCGACCAGCGCTGGTTCCACGACACGCTGCTCGGGCTCGGGTCGGTGCCGCTGCCGACGCTTGAACGCGTGCTCGACGAATGGATCGCGGGCGGGGGCAAGAATCCCAATCCCGAACCCGCCGTCTGATTTTTCCGATGGGGAGACACAAATTGCTCACGCGCACGATCCTGCTTTCAAGCCTCACCCTCCTGCCGCTCGCGCCCGCTGCGGCAGAGGCACCCGCCGCGGCTGCCCCTTCGGCCGCGGCGGCCACGCCGGGAAGCGCCGACGCCCGGCTTCGCGAGCTGTACGAGGCCGAATGGGCCTGGCGGCAGAAGGAATTCGCCCGGCGCATCGGCGACCCGCCCTTCACCGCATCGGCCGACCATCTGCCGCGCGTCGACGCGGCGACGCAGGCGGCGCGGCAGGCCTATTGGCAAAAGACGCTCGCCGCCCTCGACGCGATCCCCGTCGACCAGCTCTCCGAAAATGAGAAGATCAACGCCGCGGTGCTGCGCACGAGCCTCGAGGCTTTCGTCGCCGAGGGCAAATACCGGACGTGGGAGATGCCGTTCAACGCCGACAGCCAGTTCTGGTCGGGGCTGAGTGCGCGCGACGCCTGGCCGTCGCTTGAGGAATATCAACGCTACATCGGCCGCATGCGCGATATCCCGCGCTATTTCGACGAGCAGATCGTCAATATGCGCGCAGGCCTGAAACGCGGCTTCAGCGTGCCGCGCGCCTCGCTCGAAGGACGCGACGCGACGATCGCCGCCTATGTCGACACCGACCCGGCGAAAAACCCCTTCTACAGCGCCTTCACCAAAATGCCCTCGACGATCCCCGCCGCCGATCAGAAGCGGCTGCGCGCCGAAGCGCAGCAGGTGATTTCGGGGACGGTCGCGCCCGCCTATGCCAAGCTGCTGACCTTCTTCAAGCAAGAGTATCTGCCGAAGGCGCGCACGACACTGGCGGCCGAGGCGATGCCCGATGGCAAGGCTTTCTATCAGGCGCAGATTCGCGAATATACGACCACCGCGCTGACCGCCGAACAGATCCACCAGATCGGCCTCAAGGAAGTCGCGCGGATCACCGCCGAGATGGAGCAGGTGAAGGAAAAGGCCGGCTTCAAGGGCGATCTTGCGGCGTTCATCCAGTTCCTCCGCACTGACCCGCAATTTTATGCGAAGACCCCCGAGGAACTGCTCGCCTTCTCGGCGCTCGTCGCGAAGCGCGCCGACGGCCAGCTCAAATATACGATCGGCTTCCTGCCGCGCTATCGTTTCACGATCCTGCCGGTCCCCGACGCGATCGCGCCGACCTATACCGCAGGGCGCGGCGGGCTCGATGCCTGTTTGATGAACACCTATGATCTGCCGTCGCGGCCGCTGTACCAGATCCCCGCGCTGACGCTCCACGAATGCGTCCCCGGGCACAGCTTCCAGGCCGCGGTCGCGCTCGAGACGGTGAAATGGCCGGCCTTCCGCCGCCAGACCTATTTCTCGGGCTATGGCGAGGGCTGGGGACTCTACACCGAATGGCTCGGCACCAAGATGGGCATTTATCGCACGCCCTACGAGGATTTCGGCCGCCTTTCGTTCGAGATGTGGCGCGCCTCGCGGCTCGTCGTCGACACCGGCGTCCATCATTATGGCTGGAGCCGTGACAAGGCGATCGACTATCTCGCGAGCCACACCGCGCTCGCGCAGTACGACGTCGAGACCGAGATCGACCGCTATATCAGCTGGCCGGGACAGGCGCTCGCTTACAAGCTGGGCGAGATCACGATCCGCCGGCTGCGCGCCGACGCCGAGGCAAAGCTCGGGCCGAAGTTCGACCAGCGCAAGTTCCACGACACCTTCCTCGCCCTGGGGTCGGTGCCGCTGCCGGTGCTCGAACAGCAGCTCGAAAAATTCATCGCCGATGGCGGCGAAGGTCCGACCGCCGCCGCCCCCTGATTTCCTTCCTCCCGACAGAATATTCCCAGGAGAGATCCATGCGTATCAACCGCTATCCGATCCTCGTCGCGCTGGCCGCAGCACTCGCGCTGCCCGCCGCCGCGCAGGAAAAGAAAGCCGAAACCGGCAAGAGCGAAAGCGCCAAGGCCGACGCGAACGAACCCGAAGAGGATATCGCGCGTGCCAGCGCCGAGGAAGACGCGCAGCCGAAACGCGGCAGCGTGACGGTGAAGGGTCGGACGATCGCCTATACCGCGACCCCCGGCACGCTCACGATCCGCGACGACGATGGCGAGGCGGTCGCGAGCATGTTTTACGTCGCCTATGTCGCCGACCGTCCGAAGGGCGCGGCGCCGCGTCCGGTGACCTTCACCTTCAACGGCGGGCCGGGATCGTCGAGTATGTGGCTGCACATGGGGTCGATCGGCCCGGTGCTCGTCGAAACGCCGACCGCGGGCAGCACCGCGCCCGCGCCATACCGTATCCGGAGCAATCCCGAGACGATGCTCGACAAGACGGACATCGTCTTTCTCGATGCGATCGGCACCGGCCTGTCGCGCCCGATCGGCAAGTCGAAGGGCCCCGAATTCTGGGGCGTCGATCAGGATATCGACGCCTTCTCGCGCGGTATCATGCGCTACCTCACGCTCAACGACCGCTGGGACAGCCCGAAATTCCTGTTCGGCGAAAGCTATGGCACGCTGCGCGGCGCGGGGCTGGTCTATGCGCTGCAGCAACGCGGGGTGCAGATGAACGGCGTCGTGCTGCTGTCGTCGATCCTGAACTATGGCGTGCGCCAGCCGGGCTACGACCAGATCTACCTTACCTATCTGCCAAGCTATGCCGCGACCGCCTGGTATCACAACCGGCTGGCCAACAAGCCCGCGGCGCTCGAACCCTTCCTGACCGAAGTGCGGCAATGGACGACGGGTCCCTACGCATCGGCGCTCGCCAAGGGGTCGGACCTCGGCGACGAGGAACGGCAGGCGGTCGCACAGCAGATGAGCGCCTATACCGGGCTGCCGGTCAAATATATCCTCGACGCCGACCTGCGCGTCGAGCTGTCGCGGTTCCGCAAGGAATTGATGCGTGACCAGAAGCGCACCGTCGGCCGGCTCGATTCGCGTTTCATCGGGATCGACGTCGATGCGGCGGGCGAAGGCCCCGAGTTCGACACCACCGACGCCGCGATCAGCGGGCCTTATGTCGGCGCGCTCAACAAATATCTGTTCGGCACGCTCGGCTATAAGACCAAGCTCGC
Organism: Sphingomonadaceae bacterium 3R27C6; assembly: GCA_005503215.1. Lineage (GTDB taxonomy): Bacteria > Pseudomonadota > Alphaproteobacteria > Sphingomonadales > Sphingomonadaceae > Sphingopyxis. The sequence continues at coordinate 134,510 of SCNS01000005.1, forward strand.
CTACCGCCCCAATTATTACGTCAAGATCGGCGGCGGCAATTGGGACCAGCGCCACCGCGCGCCCGGCGGACGGCAGGGCGGCGCCCAGATGGCGCTTGCCAACACCGCGCTCGACCTGTCGGCCGCGATGCGCCAGAATCCCTATCTGACAGTGCTGTCACTCAACGGCTATTACGACATGGCGACGCCCTTTTTCGGCGCCGAATATGACCTGAAACATATGCAGATCGACCCGTCGCTGCGTCAGAACCTGACCTATCATTATTATGAATCGGGCCACATGGTCTACATCAACCCGGCCGTCATCGGGCAGTTCAAGCGCGACCTCGACGCCTTCTACGACAGCGCGGCCGTAGGCAACTGAACAGGGGGAGGCAGCGCTCGCGCCCACCGCCGGACGCGAGCGCTGCCTTATCAATCGCCGAGGACAAGCGCGCCGTCGACACGGCGCGCGATGCCCCACGGATTGGCCGGCTTCAGCGCCGCCGGAAGCAGGCTTTCGGGCAGATTCTGATAGCTGACCGGACGCAGGAAGCGCTCGATCGCGAGTGTGCCGACCGAGGTGCTCCGCCCGTCCGAGGTCGACGGATAAGGTCCGCCATGCACCATCGCATGGCCCACCTCGACGCCCGTCGGCCAGCCATTGGCGAGGATGCGCCCGACCTTGCGCTCGATCAGCGGCAGCAGCCGCGCGGCGAGCGGCTCGTCGTCGGCATCGATCTGGAGCGTCGCGGTGAGCTGACCCTCGAGCCCGGCAATCAACGCCGCAACCTCGTCGATATCGCGGCAACGGACGATCACCGAGGATGAGCCGAACACCTCGTGGCCGAGCGCCGCGTCGGCGAGGAAACTCTCGGCGTCGGTGATGAACAGCGCACCGCGGGCCGCGCAAGTCCCCGGCCCTTCGGCCCCGCGCGCGACGAGCCGCGTCGCCGAATGGCGATCGAGGGCATCGACGCCGCTCTCGAAGCTTTTGTGAATGCCCGGTGTCAGCATCGTCGCAGGGGGGATGCTCGACAACGCAGCACCCGCCGCGGCGGCGAAGCGGTCGAGATCGGGGCCGCCCACCGCGATCAGCAGGCCGGGGTTGGTGCAGAATTGGCCGGCGCCCATCGTCAGCGACTGGGCGAACGCCTCGCCGAGCGCCTCCGCCCGGTTCTCGAGCGCAGCAGGAAAGAGGATGACCGGGTTGATGCTGCTCATTTCGGCATAAACCGGGATCGGCTCGGCGCGCGTCGCGGCGATCTGCATCAGCGCGAGCCCGCCGCCGCGCGAACCGGTGAAACCCACGGCCTTGATCCGCGGATCGGCGACGAGCGCGCCGCCGAGCTCGTTCGACGGGCCGGGCAGATAGGAGAAGACGCCTTCGTGCAGCCCACAGCTTGCGACCGCCGCGCGGATCGCGCGTGCGACAAGCTCGCCCGTGCCGGGATGCGCGGGGTGGCCCTTGACCACGACCGGGCAGCCCGCGGCGAACGCCGACGCGGTATCGCCACCGGCGACCGAGAAGGCGAGCGGGAAGTTGCTCGCACCGAACACCGCGACGGGGCCGAGCGCAATGTGCCGGCGGCGGAGGTCGGGCCGCGGCAACGGCGCGCGATCGGGCAAGGCGGGATCGATCGTCGCGTGCAGCCAGTCGCCCGCGCGGACAAAGGCGGCGAACATGCGCAGCTGCCCCATCGTGCGGCCGCGCTCGCCCTCGAGCCTTGCGCGCGGCAGGCCGCTCTCGGCCATTGCGCGTTCGATCAGATCGTCGCCGATCGCGGCAATGCCGTCGGCAATGGCTTCGAGAAACGTCGCCCGCGCTTCGAGCGTGGTTTCGGAAAAGCTGGCGAAGGCGGCATCGGCGAGCGCACAGGCACGCTCGACATGGCTCGCGTCCGCTGCGCCAAACGGCGGTTCGATCGTCTGTCCGGTCGAAGGATCGACCGCGAGGAAGGTCTCGGTTGCACTGTCTTCGGCCGCGCCGACGAAAATCGAACCAGCTATCATTTTGGCGTCCTTCATTGTTCCTGGGGGAGAGTCTGCGGCCGGAAGGCCCGGGTCATTTCGCCGTTGCGCGCCGCCGAAGCGGCAATGGTGTCGCCCATCAACCGGGTGAGCGTGTCGTCTTCGTCGAGGACCCTGAGGCCGGCGAGGGTTACACCGCCCGGGCTTGCAACGCGGCGCGCCATGTCGGCGGGGTCGGCTCCGGCCTCGGCCAGCATCGCCGCCGATCCGGCCATCGTCTCGGCGATCAACCGCAGCGCTTGTTCGCGGCTTAGCCCTTGGGCTTCGGCAGCGAGCGTCATCGCGTCAGCGATCCGGAAGAAAAAGGCGGGAGTCGCGCCCGAAACCGTCGTCGCAATGGCGCAAAGACGCTCGTCGCTCATCCATTCCACGATGCCGAGCGGAGCAAAAAGGGTTTCGGCCAGCGCCCGTGACGCCCGATCCACGCCGTCGCCCGCGAGCGCGGTGACCCCGCGCCCGATCGCCGCGGGGAGATTGGGCACCGCACGCACCAGCGGTCCGGCCGCCCGAAAATGATATCGCAGCGTCGCAAACTCGACCGCCGCGAGCACCGAAATCAGCATGGTGCCGGGGGCCGCCAGTTCCACGAGCGATGGCGCGATCTCGGCAAGCTTCTGCGGCTTCACGGCGAGGACCAGCACCCTGGGCGGGGCGAGCCCGGTCGGGACCGAACCGAGCAGCCGCACCCCTTCCGGCGCGGCCGCGAGCCAAGGATCGACGACCGTTATTGCCGAGGCCGGCACGCCGCTCTGCAGCCAGCCGGCCAGCATCGCGCCACCCATATTGCCGCAACCGACCAGCATGACGCTGACGGGAGCGAGCCGCGCTCCGCGCAGAATATCCTGAGAATCGGAGGTCAAGAAGGGCGTCTCCGCGACGATATTGTAGAGGAGTGCCTTAGTACATCGTATACGATTTTGGTCAAGTCATCGCTGGGCAGCCGCCTTGCCGCCGGGCTCAGAACTGGTAGGCCAAGCCCCCGCCGAAGACCCACTGGTCGGCGCTGCCGGCGTCCTTCACGATCGGCGAATCGGCGAAGCGCGAGAGGAGGCGGCCATATTGCGCGCCGCCGAGCAGCACGAAGCCCTTGCGAAGATCGCCCGACAGCGCATAGGCGCCCGCCATGCCGAGCGTATATTTGCCCGCGGTCGCCTTGCGACCCGCGCCGGTATAGACGGGAAGCCCGCTCGCGGCGCTGCCGATCGGGTCGATGTCGTAATAATAACGGCCGAAGCCCTTGCCGTAGAAATTCACCGACGCCGACACGCCGATATAGGCGCGTTTCGACAGCGGCGTGCCGTAATCGATCGTCGGCGAGGCGGTCCAGCTGCCGTGCTTGCCCGATATGTCCTTCGTCGCGACGAAGCGGAAGCCGAGTTGATCATAGGCGCTGGTGATCACGCCGGTCTTGGTGACGCCCGTGAAGAAGCCGGCCTCGACCGCCATTTTGCGGTCGGGGAGCAGGTCGACCTGCGGATCCTTGACGCTGCCGGTGCGGTCGCCGCGCAGGCTTATGATCGGGCCGAACTTCCAGTCGATCTTCTGGCCGCGGCGATGGCGGATCAGGTCGACCTGGAAATTGGTGCCGCGGGTCGAGAAGGAAAAGCCCTCGTACCGGCCGCGGACATAAAAGGCCGGCAGAAAGCGGCGGTCGTCCGATCCATTATAGTCGGCCGAGTTCAGCACGCCCGCCGCGACGGCGATATAATTGCGCGACCATTTGCGATCCGAATCTTCATCGTCGTCGTCGGGCCGCGCGCCGGGGAGCAGGATATTCTCGTCGATATCGGTGTTTTGGAGGTAGCGCGCGCCTTCGTCGTCGATTCCCGTCGCAAGGCCGGTGTCGGGGGCGGTGATATCGTAAGGCAGCGGCGCGTCTTCGGCCGCGGCGGGCGCGGTGAACGCGAAGGCGGCGAGTAGCGGGAGGAGGTGCGCAGGGCGGGCGATGCGGAATAACTGGGTCAAATCGGGCATGGTCATCCGCTCAAACATCCTATGGTGTTGCCCCTCTTTACTGGGGTGTAAGTAAACATTCCGCCATTGCAACGGCTTCGTCTTGCCGAAGGATGCATTTGGCCGCATGTGACTTTCATGCATCAACGCGCTTTCACCGCTTTCATATTCCCCCGCAGTGGCATTGGTTCCGCGGCGGGCGCCCGGCGGGAGCGCGCAGCATGAGCCGCGTGCCGCGTTTCATCGGCTATGCCTTCATGGCCGCTGCGGCGGTGCTCGCGGCGGTGATGAAGAAGGAAGGCGTCGAAAGCGTCGGCCCGCTGCCCGCGGTCGCGGTCGCGCTCTTTCTCGGTATGGTCGGGGTGATGCTGGTGTTCACCGACCTGATGGTGCGCGGGCTTTACGCGCAGGTCGATGCGGCGAAGGCGCGCGAGGAGGGGGAGGGCGAAGATTGATCCGCCGCGCTCGCAGGGCGGGGGATCGGCCGCCGCGTCGATCCCTTTTCGTTCGACACCCCACGCGCTTGGCTTTATGACGGCGACATGACCGATCGTCCGCATACGCCGCTGCTCGACACGGTGGATGTCCCCGCCGACCTCCGCAAGCTGAAGCCCGAAGACCTCCGCCAGTTCGCCGACGAACTGCGCGCCGAGATGATCTCGGCCGTCGGCACAACCGGCGGGCATCTGGGATCGGGGCTGGGTGTCGTCGAGCTGACGACCGCGCTCCACTATGTGTTCGACACGCCGCGCGACAAGATCGTGTGGGACGTTGGGCACCAATGCTATCCGCACAAGATCATCACCGGGCGCCGCGACCGCATCCGCACCTTGCGCACCGGCGGCGGATTGAGCGGTTTCACCAAGCGCAGCGAGAGCGAATATGATCCGTTCGGGGCGGCGCATTCGTCGACCTCGATCAGCGCCGCATTGGGCTTTGCGATCGCGAACAAGCTGAAGGACGAACCCGGCCGCGCGATCGCGGTGATCGGCGACGGGTCGATGTCGGCGGGCATGGCCTATGAGGCGATGAACAATGCCGCCGCGGCGGGCAACCGGCTAATCGTCATCCTCAATGACAATGACATGTCGATCGCGCCGCCGGTGGGCGGGCTTTCGGCCTATCTCGCGAAGCTCGTATCGTCGCGGCCGTTCATCGAGCTACGCGAGATCGCGCGGCGCTTTGCGCGCAAGCTGCCCGAACCGCTGCACAAGGCGGCGAAAAAGACCGACGAGTTTGCGCGCGGCATGGCGATGGGCGGGACGCTCTTTGAAGAGCTCGGCTTTTATTATGTCGGGCCGATCGACGGGCATAATCTCGAGCATCTGATCCCGGTGCTGGAAAATGTGCGCGACAGCGACCATGGCCCGGTGCTGATCCATGCGGTGACGATGAAGGGCAAGGGCTATGCCCCCGCCGAGGCGGCCGCCGACAAATATCATGGCGTCCAGAAATTCGACGTGATCACCGGCGAGCAGGCGAAGGCGCCGCCGGGACCGCCCGCGTACCAGAATGTGTTCGGCGAGACGCTCGCGAAGCTCGCCGAAACCGACAAGCGCATCGTCGCGATCACCGCGGCGATGCCGTCGGGGACGGGCGTCGACAAATTCGCGAAGGCGCATCCTGACCGGACGTTCGACGTCGGCATTGCCGAGCAGCATGCGGTGACCTTTGCCGCGGGGCTCGCCGCCCAAGGCATGCGGCCGTTCGCGGCGATCTATTCGACCTTCCTCCAGCGCGCCTACGACCAGGTCGTCCACGACGTCGCGATCCAGAATCTGCCCGTGCGCTTCGCGATCGACCGCGCGGGACTCGTCGGCGCCGACGGGTCGACGCATGCCGGCTCGTTCGACGTCACTTATCTCGCGACCTTGCCCAACATGGTGGTGATGGCGGCGGCCGACGAGGCCGAGCTGGTCCATATGACCTATACGGCGGCCGAATATGACGACGGCCCGATCGCCTTCCGTTATCCGCGCGGTAACGGCACCGGAGTCGCGCTGCCGGAGGTTCCGCAGAAGCTGGAAATCGGCAAGGGCCGCGTCGTGCGGGCCGGCAAGACCGTCGCGATCCTGTCGCTCGGCACGCGGCTAGCCGAGGCGCTGAAGGCGGCCGACACGCTCGAAGCCCGCGGCCTGTCGACGAGCGTGATCGACCTCCGCTTCGCCAAGCCGCTCGACGAGGAACTGATCCGCAAGACGCTCGCGAGCCACGAGGTGTGCGTGACGGTCGAGGAGGGCAGCGTCGGCGGGCTCGGCGCGCATGTGCTGACGCTGGCGAGCGACGAGGGGCTGATCGACGCGGGGCTGAAGCTGCGCACGATGCGGCTGCCCGACATCTTTCAGGACCAGGACAAGCCCGAGCTGCAATATGACGCGGCGGGGCTGAACGCGCCGCAGATCGTCGATACCGTGCTGAAAGCGCTGCGCCATAACAGCGCGGGCGTCGAGGAAGCGGGCGCGCGGGCATAAGGGGGCAAGGGATGCAAATCGAGAAGCTGGGAAAACTTCTGGCAGAGGCCGTCGCGAAGGCGCCGAAGGGCGACATTGCAGTAACGATCCACCTGTTCGGTATTCGATATGCAGATGAAATTGGGTCTTCGGCGAACCAAGTCGCGACTGCCGCTGGGATAAGCGAAAAATACGGCACCGAGCTTCGTAAGGGTATGAAGCTCGCTAAGCATGTCACCGTCAACCGCTGATCCGATCGGCCAAATCAGCGCGGCGGCATGAATTTCTTCAACCTCCTGCAATCGCTCGACGAGCTGCTCTACGAGGTCATGTCGTGGCTGGTCTTTTATCCGATCACGCTGTGGCGGACGCTCGTCCATCCGCTCAAGATGATGGACTATTCGGACCTCGAGCAGGGCGATGCCGAGGAGCAGCAATATACCGACACGCTGTCGCCGCCGCTGTTCCTGCTGCTGTCGCTGATCCTCGTCCACGCCGCCGAACTGGCGCTGGTCGGCACCGAAGCGGTGGTGACGAGCAAGATCGGCCTGTCGGCGCTGGTCAGCACCAACACCGACCTGATCATGCTGCGCATCGTCACCTACAGCCTGTTCGCGGTGTTGATGGCGACGCGGTTGGTTCGCGCGCGAAAGGTCGAACTCACGCGCCAAACGCTACGCGCCCCCTTCTACAGCCAATGTTATGTCGTCGCGTTGCTCGCGATCCTGCTCGGCGCCGCCACGATATTGATCCGGCTGGCGCATACATGGTCGCTGGTCACCGGTGTGGTGCTGGCGCTTGCCGCGCTGCTGTGGTTCGGCACCCTGCAGACCGCGTGGTTCGTCCAGCATCTGAAGTGCAGCCGGCTGCGCGCGTTCGGCCATGCGTCGCGCGCGATGGTCGAAAGCCTCGCCGCGGTGCTGCTGCTGTCGAACCTGTTCAGCTGAGCCGGACAAGAAAACGGCCCGGTTTTGCCGGGCCGTCCTCATCATCGGTCGAAAGGATCGCTCAGGCGGTCGGGATCGCCGCCGATGCGTCGCGGCCGTCGCCTTCGGGGGCGGCGAGAATGTCGCGGACGACGAGGCCCTTGTCGACGACCTGCGTGTCGGGGCTGCCGACCTGGCTGCGGATGCCGGGGTCGGCGCGCGCGCCGTCGGCGCTGCCGATGATCTGCGTTTCGCTCGCGCTACGCTGCGACGGGCCGCCGAAGAGCGCGCGCAGCGTCTGCTCGGCGGTCGTTTCGCCGCCGGGGCGCGCGGTGCCGGGGGCCGGCGGGGTGAGCGCGAAATCGGGCGGCACGACGAGCGGCGCCTGACGCGACACCATCATTTCGTCGGGACGGTCGCGGCTGAACAGGCTGTTCGACCCGCAGGCCGAAAGCGTCGTTGCAAGAATCGAGGCGGCCAGGATGGCGGTGGTCCGGTTCACTGTAATAACTCCTATGCGCCCCGTTTATTCGGCGGACGGCTTGGCGCCCGTGCTCTCGGCCTTTTCGCCCAAGAGCAGCGCGCGCGCAACCAGCAAAAGCACGCCGATCGTGATGCACGCATCGGCGACGTTGAAGATCATGAAGGGGCGGAAATCGCCGAAATGCAGGTCGGCGAAGTCGACGACATAGCCGAAGCGCACGCGGTCGACGATGTTGCCGAGCGCGCCGCCGAGGATCATCGCAAGCGCGATCACGTCGCCCTTCGCCTGCTCGCGCGTCATCCAGAAGGCGACCGCGGCGGCGACGATCCCGGTGACCGCGACGAGCGTCCAGCGCGTCGTGTCGGTGCAGCTGGCGAACATCGACAGCGAAATGCCGCAATTTTCGGCCCAGGTCAGGTTGAAGAAGCTCGCGAGCTCGATCTGTCCCTTGGGCTCCAGCGACAAGGGGACGGTGACGACCCATTTGGTGATCTGGTCGAGGATGAAGGCGGCCGCGGCAAAAATCAGGCCGAAGCGCAAATAGGGCGAACGTGAGCTGCTCATGCCGCGGTCAATACCGTGTCGCAGCGATTGCACAAGCTGCCGTCGGCCTCGACCTCGGGCAGGTGGCGCCAGCAGCGGCCGCATTTGTGGTTTTCGGTGCGGGTGACGGCGAGTTCGTCGCCCGCGCGTGCGACCGACACGATGAAGATTTCCTCCAGCGCCGCCGGATCGAGCGTCGGATCGGGGATAGTGACCTCGGCCTCGAGGCTCGAACGGATCGTCTTTTCGCGGCGATAGGGTTCGATCGCCTCGGTCACCGCTTCGCGCTGGGTGCGGACGCCCGCCCATTTGCCCGCGAGCGCCGCGTCATTCCATGCCGCGTCGACGGCCGGCCATTCGAGAAGATGGACCGAACCTGCTTCGGGGTAGCGCGTGCCCCAGACTTCCTCGGCGGTGAACACCAGCACCGGCGCGGCGTAACGCACCAGCGCGTGGAACAGGGTATCGAGCACGCTGCGATACGCGCGGCGGGTGTCGGTGCCGAGCGGCGCGGCGGGGCCGAGGTCGCAGTAGAGGACGTCCTTGCGGATGTCGAAATAGAAGGCCGACAGATCCTCGTTGCAGAAATCGGCGAGCAGGCGCGTGTAGCCGTTGAAATCGAAATCATCGACCGCCTGATGCATCTTCGCATCGAGATCGGCGAGCAGGCTGAGCATGTACCGCTCAAGCTCGGGCATCGCCGCGACGTCGCTGATGCGTTCCTCTTCCGAAAACCCGTCGAGCGCGCCGAGCAGATAGCGGAAGGTGTTGCGCAGCTTGCGATACTGGTCGGCGACCCCCTTTAGGATTTCGTCGCCGATACGGTGGTCCTCGGTGAAGTCGACGCTCAGCGCCCACAGACGGATGATGTCGGCGCCGTTGGTTTCCATCACCTTGACGGGATCGGTCGTGTTGCCGAGCGACTTCGACTGTTTGAAGCCCTTGGCGTCCATCGTGAAGCCGTGGGTTAGCACCGCCTTATACGGCGCCTTGCCGCGCGTGCCGCACGACTCGAGCAGCGACGACTGGAACCAGCCGCGATGCTGGTCGCTACCTTCGAGGTAGAGGTCGGCGCTGTGCGTCGAGCCGTCGTGGCGGACGAGCGCGGGCCATTTGCCGCTTTCGAGCACGAAGGCGTGGGTGCAGCCCGAATCGAACCAGACGTCGAGAATGTCGACGATGCGCTCATAATCGGCGGCGTCATATTGATCGCCGAGATATTCCTGCGCGCGCGCGTCGTTCCATGCGTCGACGCCGCCTTCCTTCACCGCCGCGACGATGCGGTCGTTGACGATCGGGTCGTTCAGATAATGGCCGGTCTTGCGGTCGACGAAGAGCGTGATCGGCACGCCCCACGCGCGCTGGCGGCTGAGCACCCAGTCGGGGCGGCCCTCGACCATGCTGCCGATGCGGTTACGGCCCTTGGCGGGGACGAAGCGCGTGTCGTCGATCGCCGGCATCGCCGTTTGGCGCAGCGTGGGGGCGTCGCAAAGCTCTTCCTTGTGCGGATCGAGCGCGCCGCCCTCATTCTCCCAGCGCCGGTCGCTCGGCGTCTTGGGCGAGATGTGCGTCATCACCTTGTCCATCGGCACGAACCATTGCGGGGTGCAGCGATAGATGACCTTGGCCTTCGAGCGCCAGCTGTGCGGGTAGCTGTGCTTGTAGTCGGCCGACGCGGCGAGCAGCGCGCCGGCTTCGCGGAGGTCGGTGCAGATCGGGCCGTCAGGGGCGTTGAACTTGGGATTGATCACCGAGCCCTGGCCGCCGAGCCAGCCCCAATCCTCACGATATTTCCCGTCGCCCTCGACCGCGAACACGGGGTCGAGCCCGTTCGCCTTGCAGAGGTCGAAATCGTCCTCGCCATGGTCGGGCGACATATGGACGAGCCCGGTGCCGCTGTCGGTGGTGACGAAATCGCCCGCGAGGAGGGGGCGCGGACGCGCGAAGAAGCCGCCGAGCGCGTGCATCGGATGGCGGGCGATGGTGCCGGCAAGGTCGGCGCCTTTGCCGCGCCACACAACATCGTCAAGGAGGACCGCTTTGCAGCCGTCGGTGGTGTCTTGCGTGGCGAGGCGTAGCTTAAACGATTCCAGCAGTTGCGCTGCCACGAGGACGCGGCGGAACGAGGACGTCTCGAGAAGCTCCGGTACTGCACGAGTCACTTCATCGAGCTGGCCCGAACGCACGTCGATGTTGACCAGAACATACTCGACATCCGGCCCATAGGCCAAAGCCTGGTTGACCGGGATCGTCCACGGGGTGGTCGTCCAGATTACCGCATGCGCGCCGACCAGCTCGGCGATCGGGCTCTCGACGATCTCGAACGCGACATCGATCTGGGTCGAGACGATATCCTCATATTCGATCTCGGCCTCGGCGAGCGCGGTCTTTTCGACCGGCGACCACATCACCGGCTTGGCGCCGCGATAGAGCATGTCGTTCGCGGCGAATTTGAGCAGTTCGCGCACGATCGTGGCCTCGGCCTCATAATCCATCGTCAGATACGGATGGTCCCAGTCGCCACCGATGCCGAGGCGCTTCAGCTGTTCGCGCTGGGTGTCGACCCAATGCTGCGCATAGGCGCGGCATTCGGCGCGAAACTCCTCGACCGGAACCTCGTCCTTGTTGAGCTTTTTCTTGCGATACTGCTCCTCGACCTTCCACTCGATCGGCAGGCCGTGGCAGTCCCAGCCGGGGACGTAGGGCGAATCCTTGCCCTTCAGCGTCTGGGTGCGGACGACCATGTCCTTCAGGATATGGTTGAGCGCATGGCCGATGTGCATGTCGCCATTGGCGTAGGGCGGGCCGTCGTGGAGGATGAACTGGTCGCGGCCCTTGCGGCTTTCGCGAATCTGTCCTTCCAGATTGCCCTCGATCCATTTGGCGAGAATCAGCGGTTCCTTCTGCGGCAGGCCGGCCTTCATCGGGAAGTCGGTCTTGGGCAGGAAGACGGTGTCGCGATAATCGCGCTGTTCGGCGGCGGGCGTGCTCTCGGTCATGGTGGCGGCGCTTAGCGCAGTTTTGGACGGGAGCAAACAGCGGTTTCCCTCTCCCCTTGCGGGAGAGGGCAGCGAGACTTGTGAACTTGTTCACTAGTCGCAGGGGGAGAGGGGGCGATAGGCCGCACCCCCCTCTCCCAGCTTCGCCTAGACAGCAAGCTGCCAAGGCTGCGCAACCCTCTCCCGCGAGGGGAGAGGGATTGGCTATTTCTGCCGCGGACGCAGCGCGGGGCCGAGATTGTAGATGTCGTCGATCCACACATAGCCGGTGAAGCTGGCGGGCACCTTGGTCAGCTGGCCGACCTCGGACAGCCCCATGCCGCCCCTTTCGTCGCCGCGCGGGCCGGTGAGGAGGATGCGCGTGCCATGCTTTGCGGCGCGGTCCTGCAGGCGGTCGGGCCAACCCCAATAGGCCCATTGATAGTTCAGCGGCACCATGATCGTGCCGCCGATGCAGCTTGGCGGATACCAGCCCGACCAGCCATATTTGATATAATCGGTCGTGCAGCGCTTGGCGGCATCGGGGTCCATCGTCCATGCCTTGGGCGCCTTGGCGCGGATCACGTCCATCAGGCGCGCGTTGCCGAAGAAACCGAAGCGCGGATCGTTGGCGTCGATACCCGCGCGCGCGAAGGCGGCGAGGACGAGTTCGGCCTCCTTCGGATCGCGCGACTTGAAGTTGATCAGCAGCGATGCGTGGCCGAGCGTGCCCAGCACTTCGTCGAGGCTGGGCATCAGGCCGACGCCCTTGCCGCGGAGCGGGAAGGTCCGGCCGCCGTCGGCGGTGTAGCCATAGCCGATATCGAGCGCCTTCAATTCGGCCATCGTATGGTCGCGGATCGGCCCCTTGCCGTCGGTGCGGCAATCGAGCGTCCAGTCGTGGAAGATCGCGACCTGTCCGTCCTTCGTGCCCGCGACGTCGAATTTGACCATGTTCGCGTCGCGGCCGATCGCCGCCTTCATCGAGGGCAGGCTGTTTTCGATATAGTCATGCTCGGGCGGCCGGATGCGCGTCGCGGTGCATGTCTCGTCGGTAATGCCGCTGTGATCGAACAGCTGCGACACCCCGCGATGGGCAATCAGCACGCGCTTGCCGGTGGGATCGGGGGCGAGGAAGCTGGCGTTCGACAGCGTGAACCAGGCGACGACAAGCGCGAAGACCCAGAGGAAAATCTTGGTGCGCCGCTTCATCGGCTTTTTCGGCGGGCCTTCGAGCCCGGCGGCCCAGTCTTCGCTATCGGTCATTGATCCCCCCATTTCCTCTCCCCTTGCGGGAGAGGGCAGTGAGACTTGCGAGCTTGCTCGCTAGTCGCAGCGGGGGAGGGGGGGTGTGCCCTAACGAAACGGCGCCGCCCCCTCTCCCAGCGTCGCCTAGGCAGCAAGCTGCCAAGGCTGCACAACCCTCTCCCGCAAGGGGAGAGGGCTAGATGTCGGCGAGCAACGCCTTCGCCTCGTCGCAATCCGCCGCGATTTGCGCCATCAGCGCGTCCATGCTGTCGAACTTCGCCTCCGGCCGGATGAAGGCGTGGAAGGCGACGTCGATTTCCTGCCCGTAGAGATCTTCGGCGAAGTCGAAGAAATGCGGTTCGAGCAGCTCCTTCGGCGGGTCGAAGCTCGGGCGGATGCCGAGGTTCGCGGCGCCCTTCAGGATGCGGCCATCGGGAAGGCGGCCGGTGACGGCGTAGATGCCGTAACGCGGGCGCAGATACTGCCCCATTTCGAGGTTCGCGGTCGGGAAACCGAGCAGGCGGCCGTTCTTGTCGCCGTGCTGGACGACATTGCGCACGGTGAAGGGGCGCGTGAGCAGGCGTGTCGCGGCGGCGCAGTCGCCCGCCTGCAACGCCTCGCGGATGCGGCTCGACGAGACGACTTCCTCGGCGTCGTCGACGGGCGCGACCATTTCGGTGAAGAAGCCGAGGCGGCGGGCATGGTCGGCGAGCGTGACGACGTTGCCGCCGCGGCCCTTGCCGAAGACGAAGTCGGCGCCGGTGACGACCCCCGCGGCGCCGTAGCGACCCAGCAGCAGCTCGGTGATGAAATCCTCGGCGGTCGTCGCGGCGAGCGTAGCATCGAACGGCAGGACGAGCATCGCGTCGGCGCCCGCCGCGGCGAACAATTCCTGTCTTTGGTCGAGCGTCGTGAGGCGGAAGGGCGGGACGTCGGGTTTGAAGAAGCGCACCGGATGCGGGTCGAAGGTCGCGACAATCGCGGGTCGGCCCTCGTCGCGCGCGTGGCGCACCGCGCGGCCGACGACCGCCTGATGTCCGGCGTGGAAGCCGTCGAAATTGCCGAGCGCGATCACCCCGTCGCGCAAGGGCTCTTCGATGCGGTTGTGGCCGTCGAGGCGGATCATGGCGCCGACACGAAGGGGGGCGGCGTCAGCGGGACCAGCCCCGCCTTGAGCACGCGGATCGCGTTGCCGCCCATCGCGGCGCGGATTTCGTCGTCGCTGAAACCCGCGTCGATCAGCGCCTGCGTCACCTGGACGAGCCTCGACGTGTCGAAACGCACGGTGGTGGCGCCGTCATAATCGCTGCCGAGCGCGACGTGACTGATGCCGACGAGGTCGCGGACATGCTTCATCGCGTTCGCGATGCTCGCGGGCGAGGTGTCGCAGACCGCGGCGTCCCAATAGCCGATGCCGACGAGGCCGCCGGTCGCGGCGACGCCCCTGATCTGTTCGTCGGACAGGTTGCGGTTGACCTTGCACGTCGCTTGCACGCCGCCGTGGCTCGAGACGACCGGGCGGCGCGCGAGTTTGAGGATGTCGGCGACGCAGGCGTTCGAGCAATGCGCGATGTCGACGATCATGCCCTTGGCTTCCATCGTTTCGACGACCTGCCGGCCGATCGGGGTGAGCCCGCCCTTCTTGAGGCCGTGCATCGACCCCGCGAGATCATTGTCGAAGAAATGGGTCAGCCCCGCCATCCGGAACCCCGCGGTGTAGAGCTTGTCGAGATTCGCGAGCTTGCCTTCGAGGCCGTGGAGCCCCTCGATGCTGAGCATCGCGCCGACGGGTGGCACCTCGCCCCGGCGGTCGGCGAGCAGCGTGTCGATATCCTCGGGCGCATCGACCGCGCGCAGTTTGCCCGCTGACGTGGCAGCCGCGCGGTGGAGCTTTTCGGCGTGCCACAGCGAACGTTCGAGCAGCGAGTTCCACGTCCGCACCGGCTGGAGCTGCGCGATCACGAGAGCGGTGATATTGTCGGTGTCGCCGCCATTGGCGTCGTAATTCTGACCCTTGGGCGACTTGGTCGTACTCGCGAGCACCTGCAGCGCGACATTGCCGTCCTCAAGCCGCGGCAGGTCCATATGGCCGCGCTCGGCGCGATCGAGGATGTCGCGCTTCCATAGCAGGGTATCGCTGTGGAGGTCGACGATCGTCAGCGTCCGGTGCAACGCCTTCGCGCGTTCGCTGACCGTCAGGAGCGGTTTGCCGTCGATCTTGTTGGTGCTGCGTTCGAGCATGCCCGGGGCGAGGGCGAAAAAGGCGAGCGCGGCGACCGCGACAGTTAGCAATATGCCGATCAGCCAGCGACGCATGGGCCTATTTCCTTGTCAGCGTGACGAAGCTGTACGCCGGGCGGCCGGCGTCGTCGGCGGGATGATCCTCGCGCACCGTCTCGTGCCACTCGGCCGCCGCCGGATAGTCGATCACCGCGTCGCCCTTGGGCTCAAGCGCGACTTCGGTGAGTTCGATGCGGTCGGCGAGGGGAAGGAAGAGACGATAGATTTCGGCGCCGCCGATCACCATCACATGCGGCGCGTTGGCGAGGCGCAGTGCCTCCTCGATCGTCGCCACGGGTTCGGCGCCCTCGTCCTGCCATTCGGCATCGCGGGTGAGGACGATGTGGCGGCGGCCTTCGAGGATCGCGGGCAGGCTGTCGAATGTCTTGCGCCCCATGATCATCGGGCGGCCCATCGTCACCTGCTTGAAGCGGCGAAGGTCGGCGGGCAGGTGCCAGGGCATCTTGCCATTGGCGCCGATCACGCCGTTCGATGCGCGCGCGAGGATCAGCGTGATTTCGGGATGATTCATGCGGGAGAAGTTCCAACCCAGGTTGCATGGCCGAGCTTGCGGCCGTCGCGGACCTCGGCCTTGCCATAATGATGGACGTGACACGCGGGGTCGGCGAGCAGGTCGGGCACCGTCTCGATCCCGCCGCCGATGAGGTTGTGCATCACGACCGGCAGCGCCGCGGTGGCGGTGCTGCCGAGCGGCAGGCCGGCGACGGCGCGGATGTGATTTTCGAACTGGCTGACCACCGCGCCCTCGATCGTCCAATGGCCGCTGTTGTGGACGCGGGGTGCCATCTCGTTGAAGACGGGGCCGTCGTCGCACGCGAAAAACTCGCCGGTGAGGACGCCGACATAACCCAGCTCTTCGGCGATCTTTGCCATCAGCGCGCGCGCCTCGTCCTGCTGGTCGAGCACGGCTTGCGGCGGCGGCAGCGTCGAGGTCGCCAGGATGCCGCCGTCGTGAACATTGACGGGGCTGTCCCAGAAGCGGACCTCGCCGTCGATGCCGCGCACGAGGATGACCGAAAATTCATGCTCGAAGTCGACGAAGCCTTCGAGCACCGCGGCGTGACGGCCGATGCCGTCCCATGCCGCATCGGCGTCGGCGGCGGTCATGATGCGCGCCTGTCCCTTGCCGTCATAGCCCATGCGGACGGTCTTGAGGATCGCCGGGGCGCCGATCTGTTCGAGTGCGGCGTCGAGCGCCGCGCGGTCCGGCACCGCGGCGAAAGGCGCGGGGCGGCCGCCGAGCCCGGCGACGAAATTCTTTTCGGTCAGCCGGTCCTGCGCGATTTCCAGCCCGGCGGCACCGGGGCGCACCGCGACATGCCCCGAAAGGAAGCGCACCGTGTCGACGGGCACATTTTCGAATTCGTAGGTGACGACGTCGCACGTGGCGGCAAAGGCGGCGAGGCGCGGTTCGTCGTCCCACGCGGCCTGGCTGTGGTGCGCGGTCACTTCTGCGGCGACGCTTGTCGCGTCGGGGGCATAGATATGGACGCGGTAGCCGAGCTGCGCCGCTGCGACCGCGAGCATGCGGCCGAGCTGGCCGCCGCCGAGGATGCCGATCGTCGAACCGGGTGGCAGCAAGCGATCAGCCCTCGCGCACGGGGGTGGGGGCGACGCTGTTCGTCTGCGCTTCGCGCCAGGCGTCGAGTTTTTGTGCCAGATTGGCATCATTATTCGCGAGCAGCGCGGCGGCGAACAGGCCGGCGTTGGTCGCGCCCGCCTTGCCGATCGCAAAGGTCGCGACGGGAATGCCGCCGGGCATCTGGACGATCGAATAGAGGCTGTCGACGCCGCTGAGTGCCGCCGACTGGACGGGGACGCCGAGCACCGGCACGCGCGTCATCGACGCGACCATGCCGGGCAGATGCGCGGCGCCGCCAGCGCCCGCGATGATCGCCTTGAGGCCGCGGCCTGCCGCGCTTTTGGCATAGTTTACAAGGCGGTCGGGGGTGCGGTGCGCCGAGACGATCTGCACCTCGTGCGCGATGCCGAACTCTTCGAGGATCTGGACCGCGTGCGCCATCGTCGGCCAGTCCGACTGGCTGCCCATGACGACACCAACACTAACCTTGGCCTGCGGGGCGGTTTCGCCCATTTCAATCCCTCCTGCCCCGGCTTCATCGCGTGTG
Organism: Sphingomonadaceae bacterium 3R27C6; assembly: GCA_005503215.1. Taxonomy (GTDB): domain Bacteria; phylum Pseudomonadota; class Alphaproteobacteria; order Sphingomonadales; family Sphingomonadaceae; genus Sphingopyxis. The sequence goes on from SCNS01000005.1 coordinate 151,532, forward strand.
AATCGCCGCCGATCCCCCCTAGCGACTGCTTTGCGTGCGGGCAACGCCGCGCGATTGATGTCGCCGCGTTTACCGATTGGTATCAAGTCGGGACTAGGGTTGCCGCTCAATATCCATCGGCATCCGGCCGGGGATCGTGGGTTGGGTTCGGGGACGGTGAATGGATAGCGTAGGGGGGGCACGGATCGCGGTCGACCAGTTCGGCACCGTCGCCGTAGACTCCATCGAGGACCAGCTGCGTGAAATACGCCGGGAACGCGATGCATTGCGCCGCGAGAACCGCGTGTTGAAGATCGCCGTCGCCGAACTCGAACGCGTGTCCGAGCGCGATACGCTGACGCCCTTGTTCAATCGCCGCTATTTCCTGACCGCGATTCACCACCGCATGGCGCGGTTCGAGCGGCACGCCGAACGCGCCGCGGTCGTCTTTATCGACGTCAACCAGCTCAAATATATCAACGACAATTTCGGCCACGCCGCGGGCGATTTCGCGCTGCTGGAGATCGCCAAGCGGCTCGCGGGCTCGATCCGCGCGACCGACGTCGCGGCGCGTATCGGGGGCGACGAATTCGGACTGATCCTCGACCAGTCGAGCGAGGATGGCGCGCGCGTGCAGGTCAACCGGCTCTGCGACGTGCTCACCGCGGCGCCCGCCGAATATGACGGCCACGAGATCGCGCTGTCGGCGTGCTTCGGCGTCGCGATGCTGCAGACGGGGATGACCGAATCGGACATTTTGGCCGCCGCGGACCGCGATATGTATCGCAGCAAGCAGGGGCTGGGCGGGCTGCCCGGCCACCGCTAACCGCGCGTTAACCAAAAAAGCGCATCGTCCCCATGACGACAGGGGGGTGAGATGCGAAACCAGACCGACCCATATCTCGACATCCAGAACCGGATTACCGGACAGATCGGCGCGCTCGCCGAAGCGCTGCCGCACTGCGCGCTCGCGCAGATCGTGCAGGGGATCGACGACATCCGCTGCCTCGCGCGCGACCACGGTTTTGCCGCGGTCGAGACGCTCGCAAGCCGGCTCGAATCGGCGGTCGCGGGCGGCGGTTATCGCGCCGCGATCCTGACCTATCTCGATGCGATGAGCGATGCGGCGGCGGTGCCGCAGGGGCCGCTGCCGTCCGCCGTGCAGGAAGCGTGGCTGGCGTCGGTCGCGGTTCGGCTGGGCCATTGACGCCAAACGCCTGACGATTCAGACTTAATCGATGGATGCAATCATGCTTGCGCTGGTGGCGGTGCTGCTCGCCAATGCCGACGGGCGCAGCGGGATCGCGCTGTCGCGGCTGGTGAGCGCGCGCAGCGACCGGCGCGTCATGGTCGTCATCGCCTTTGCGGCTTTCATCGTCAACGCGGTCATCGCCGCGGTTGCCGGCGCGATCGCCAATGGGATGATCGGGCAGGGGGTGGCCGCGCTGCTTGTCGCGCTCGCGATGCTGTCGGCGGCGGTCGCTTTGCTGTGGCGGATGAAACCGGCGTCCGATGCGGGCGCCCGGGATGCGTCGCCGGTCATGCTCGCAGGCCGGATGCTCGCAAGCCAGTTCGGCGACCGCAGCCATTTCCTGATCGGCGCGCTCGCCGCGACGAGCGGCGCAGGGCAATGGGCGGCGGCCGGCGGGCTGGTCGGCTGGACGCTGGCGATGCTGCCCTTCCTCGCCTTTGGCCCGGCGCTCGCCGAGCGGCGCGCGGCGCGGAACCTGCGTTGGGCAGCGGCGGCGATCCTGATCCTCTGGGGCCTGCGGACCGCGCTCGGGGCGTTCGGATTGATCGGCTGATACGTTCGATTGATTCGGTTTCATCGTTTTTGTCGATGAAGCTCACCCAAAGCTTCAATGGGAAATCGGCGCGCCGCTTCGCTATATCGGCGGGACAACAGAAAGGATGCTCCCATGTCCGACAAAAATGACAATGCTCCCGCCGTCGCCGACGCGCTCAACGCGCTGCTCGCTGACAGTTTCGCGCTGTATATTAAGACGAAAAACTATCACTGGCACGTCCAGGGTCCGCATTTTCGCGAGCTGCACCTGCTGTTCGACGAACAGGCGGCGCAGATTTTCGCGACGACCGACCTGATCGCCGAGCGCGTGCGCAAGAATGGCGCGCCGACCTTGCGCTCGATCGGCGACGTCAGCCGCCGCGCATCGATCCGCGACGATGACAGCGCAGGCGTCGACGCCGAGGCGATGATCCGCACGCTGGCGGGCGACAACAAGATCCTGCTCGGTCAGCTCAAGGCGGTGAAAGCCGCGGCTGAGGCCGACGGCGACATCGCGACGAGCGGACTGGTCGACGGCTGGGCCGACGAGACGCAGCAGCGCATCTGGTTCCTCGAAGCGACGCTGGGCTATTGATCCTGAGCTCCCTTTCCGCTTGCGGGAGGGACGGAGCCCAAACAAAAAGGGCGGCCCGAGAGCCGCCCTTTTCGTTTTTCCGGTTATCCCGCCGATCAGTCCTGATGGGGCTGGATGTTCACCGCGGCGAACTTGCCGCGGTCGTCGACTTCGATGTCGAACGCGACGCGGTCGCCTTCGTCGAGGCCCGCCATGCCGGCGCGCTGCACCGCGCTGATGTGGACAAAGGCATCGGCCTGTCCATCGTCGCGCGCGATAAAGCCGAAGCCCTTCGTCGTGTTGAAGAATTTGACGGTGCCCGAGGTGCGTTCACCGGTCAGCTGGCGACGGCCGCGGGCACCGCCCGGGGCGGCGCCGGGGCCGCGATCGTCACGCTGGCGCGGAGCGAATTCCTCGACCGGCATCGGCTCGCCTTCGATCTTGAGATCGATGGCCGAAACCTTGCCATTGCGTTCGACGAGCGTGAAGCCGAGCGGCTGGCCCGAAGCGAGACCCTGAAGCCCGGCCTGTTCGACCGCGCTGATGTGGACGAACACGTCTTCGCCGCCATCGTCGCGGGCGACGAAACCGAAGCCCTTCGATGCGTTGAAGAATTTCACCGTGCCATTGCCTTCGCCGACGACCTGCGCGGGCATGCCGCCGCCACGTCCGCCACCGAAGCCGCCGCCGCCGCCACGATCGCCGCCGCCGAAGCCGCCGCGGTCGCCGAAGCCGCCACGATCACCGCCGCCGAAGCCGCCGCGGTCGCCGAAGCCGCCGCCGCGATTGCCGCCGCCATAGCTGTCGCCGCCATAGGGTGCAGGTTCGAAGCTGTCGAAATTGCCGAAATCATCGCGCTTGCCGCGCCCCCGCTGGCCGCGGCGATCCTTGTTGAAACTCATTGTCTAATAGTCGCTTTCGGTTCGTCCATACCCCATTCGATCAGCGCCTTGCGTCGGACGGGGACGCAGTTCACCATGGGCACAGACTCGCCCCGTGCCTCTAACGGCGCAATATATAGCCTAAATAAACGCCATCTGCGAACGGAAAATTCGAGTCCCGACCGTGGAAGAAAGCGCGCTTTGCCGTAGCCCCGCGGCGGGCGGTCCAGTCCTGCGAAAACCAGTCATTGAGCGGCACGGCCGCTTGGCCTAAGGCGACCTCTATGACTGTCTATTTCCACGAAGAAGATTTGCCCGAGGGCGTGCTGGGTTCGGGCGCGGTCGCGATCGATACCGAGACCATGGGGCTGAACCCCCAGCGCGACCGGCTGTGCCTCGTCCAGATCAGCGACGGGTCGGGCGACGAGCATCTCGTCCGCTTCAAGCCCGGCAGCAGCTATGACGCGCCGGTGCTGAAGGCGATATTGACCGATCCCAACCGGTTGAAATTGTTCCATTTTGCACGCTTCGACATTGCGGCGCTGCAGCAGGCGCTCGGTGTCGTCACGGCGCCCGTCTATTGCACCAAGATCGCCTCGAAGCTGATCCGCACCTATACGGACCGGCATGGGCTGAAGGAACTGGTGCGCGAACTCCTGGGGCAGGAAGTGTCGAAGCAGCAGCAGTCGAGCGACTGGGGCGCCGCCGAACTCAGCGACGCGCAGCGCGACTATGCCGCGAGCGACGTGCGGTTCCTGCACGCGATGAAGGAGATCCTCGACGTGCGGCTGGCGCGCGAAGGGCGCACCGGCCTCGCGCAGTCCTGTTTCGATTTCCTGCCGACGCGCGCGGCGCTCGACCTCGCGGGTTGGCCCGAGGTCGATATTTTCGCGCACACTTGAGCGAATCGGAGAAGCCGTGTCCGAACGCGCCGATCTTGACCGCACGATGCGCCGCATGTGGGCGGCGAGCGGGTCGAGCCACGACCGCGTCGTGCGCATCCTGCGTTACGGCCTGCCGCTCGTCATCGGCGTCGTCGCGGCGGTGCTCGTCTTCTCGCCCTTCACCCAACGCGCCGAGATCAGCTTCCTGTTGTCCAAGGACAAGGTCGAGATGGCCAAGGAGCGGATGAAGGTCACGCGCGCCGAATATCGCGGCCAGGATGCGAAGGGGCAACCGTTCGCGTTGCTCGCGGGCAGCGCGGTCCAGAAAAGCTCCGCCGAGCCGATCGTGCGGATGACCGACCTGTCGGGGGCGATCAAGCTCACCGATGGCCCCGCGACGATCGTCGCGAAGGACAGCGCCTACAATATGGAGACCGAAAAGGTGGCGGTGCCCGGGCTGGTGCAGGTCAAGAGCGCCAATGGCTATCGCATCGACGCGAGCAATGTCGCGGTCGACCTCAAGACGCGTAGTCTCGCGGGGCAGGGCGGCGTCAACGGAAGTTTGAACATCGGCCATTTTTCGGCCAACCAGCTGTTCGCCGACCTCGACAAGCGGGTCGTTCGCCTGCAGGGCAATGCGCGGCTGCGGATCAATCAGGGAGTGCTCAAATGAACCGCGTATCGCCGATGAAGAGCGTGGCGCTTGCGGGCGCCGGCTTTGCACTTGCCAGCCTTGCCTTGCTGTCATCGGGTAGCGGCGGCGACGCCGCGCAAGCGCAGGCGCTCGCCAATCACAACAGCGGCGCGCCGGTCGATTTCGCCGCGGGCAGCATCGAGGTGCAGGACCGCGCCGATCGCGTCGTTCTGGAGGGCAATGTCCGCGTCACGCAGGCGGGGCTGACCGTCACCGCACCGCGGATGACCGTCGCCTACACGCGGAGCGGCGGCACCGACGTTAACCGGCTCGACGCTACTGGCGGCGTGACGGTGGTGAAAGGCGACGAGACGGCGAAGGGCAATGTCGCCATCTATGACCTCGACCGGCGGCTAATCACGATGGTCGGCAATGTCGAACTCCGCCAGCGCGGAAACAATCTGCGCGGCGGGCGGCTGGTGATCGATCTCAACAGCGGGCGCGCGACGGTCGACGGGCGCGGCGCGGCGCGCGGTCCCGACGGCAACCCGGTGCAGGGCGGCACGGGCGGGCGCGTCACCGGCACCTTCACCGTACCGGAAAGAAAGCAGTAACCAACGCCTTTAACCGGGCTGCAACCACGCGCCTTCACCAAGGGCGCGGGACCAGATCATCCGCGGAGCCGGGGGGCGACGCCGCATAGTCGAAAGCAGCCCCCATGCGCTTTTCCCCGATCGTCCCGCCCCGGCGACCCCTGTTCGGCCGCCGCCAGGAACCCCCTGTAGTGATCGTGCCGACCCCGACATCCGAAGAACGGCGGCTGATCGACCGGATCATCCGTCACGCGGGAGATCGCGAGTCGCGCTAGCGGTCTATCCACCCGTTGCGGTGAACTGCTTGGCGTTCAGCGCATGCGCCCCTACATGGGGCGCGCATGCCGCCTGACACCTCCACTTCCGCTGACGCCTCGCGCGAGCCGCCCGTCCTTGCGACGCTGCGGCGCTTCCTGCCCTATCTGTGGCCGGCGGGGCAGACCGAGGCGAAGGTCCGCATTGTCCTCGCGGGCCTCATCGTGCTCGCGTCGAAGGGCGTGCAGCTGTCGATGGGCTTCCTCTATGGCGCCGCGATCGACCGGATGGCGCCGGGGATGGAAGAGGGCGTCGCGCTCGCGATCGGGCTGGTGCTTGCTTACGCCGGCGCGCGCTTCGCCGGGGTGCTCTTCGACAACCTCCGCAACGTCGTGTTCGAACGCGTCGGGCAGGATGCGACGCGCGAGCTCGCGATCACGACCTTCAGCCACCTCCACGCGCTGAGCCTCCGCTTCCACCTCGCGCGGCGGACGGGCGAGGTCACCAAGGTGATCGAGCGCGGGACGAAGAGCATCGACACGATGCTCTATTTCCTGCTGTTCAACATCGCGCCGACGATCGTCGAACTCGCCGCGGTGCTGATCATCTTCTGGACCAAGTTCAGCTTCGGCCTGGCCAGCGCGACCGCGTTGATGGTCGTCGTCTACATCATCTTCACGCGCAAGGTGACCGACTGGCGCAACGCGCTGCGCACGCGGATGAACGACCTCGACACGCTGACGATCGGGCGCAGCGTCGACAGCCTGCTCAATTACGAAACGGTCAAATATTTCGGCGCCGAGGCGCGCGAGGAGGCGCGTTACCGCGACGTCGCCGACCAATATGCGCGCGCCGCGGTGAAGAGCGAGAACAGCCTCGCGTGGCTCAACATGGGGCAGAGCCTGATTACCAATATCGCGCTCGCGGGGGCGATGGCGTACACGGTGTGGGGCTGGTCGCGGGGGCAATTCCAGGTCGGCGACGTCGTGCTGGTGAACACGCTGCTCGCGCAGCTCTTCCGCCCGCTCGACATGCTCGGCATGGTCTATCGCGTGATCCGCCAGGGGCTGATCGACATGGAGGCGATGTTCCGGTTGATCGACACGCCGTCCGAAATCAGCGATGCGCCGGGTGCGTGGCCGCTGGTCGTGAACGGCGGCGCGGTGGCGTTCGAGAATGTCGTTTTCGGTTACGAGCCCGACCGCACGATTTTGAACGGCGTGAGCTTCGCGGTCGGCGCGGGCGAGACGCTGGCGATCGTCGGCCCGTCGGGCGCGGGCAAGTCGACGATCGCGCGGCTGCTGTTCCGCTTCTATGACCCGCAGGGCGGACGGATCACGATCGACGAGCAGGATATCGCCAAGGTCACGCAGAAAAGCCTGCGCGCCGAGATCGGCATCGTCCCGCAGGACACGGTGCTGTTCAACGACAGCATCGGATACAACATCGCCTATGGCCGCGAAGGCGCGAGCGCGGGCGAAATCGCCGCGGCGGCCGAAGGCGCGGCGATCGACGGCTTTATCGCGATCCTGCCGCAGGGCTATGACACCGAGGTCGGCGAGCGCGGGCTGAAGCTGTCGGGCGGCGAGAAACAGCGCGTCGCGATCGCGCGCACCTTGCTCAAGAACCCGCCGGTGCTGATCCTCGACGAAGCGACGAGCGCGCTCGACAGCCGCACCGAGGCGGCGATCCAGGACACGCTCGAACGCATCGCCGCGCGGCGCACGACCTTGGTGATCGCGCACCGCCTGTCGACGGTGACGGGCGCCGACCGGATCGTCGTGCTCGACAAGGGGCGTGTCGCCGAAACCGGCACGCACGACCAGCTGCTGCGGATGCGCGGGCTTTACGCCGACATGTGGGCGCGGCAGCAGGCGGAGAAGGAAGAGGGGACGGTCTAGGGCGGCGGCGCGCCTTCGACGTCGCCGGGGGCCGGCGCGTCGGTGCTGTCGACGGCATCGCCCGGACCATCGCCGTCGCCGGGCGCGGCCGGTTCGATACTGGCGCTTCGTGCAAAACCCATCGTCGCAAGCACGCCGTCGCGGCGGACGAAACCGTGGATCAGCGCGATGGTCAGATGTCCGAGGATCAGCGCAAAAAAGGCGAAGGCGGCCAGCGCATGAAGCTGGCGCAGCCCGCCAAAGACGAGCGCGTCGGGCGGCAGGATGGGCGGGAGGACCAGCCCGGCGCCGAGGCGGACCGGGTAGCTGCCGGCCGAAAGCATCGCCCAGCCGATGATCGGCAAACCGATCATTGCCAGATAAAGCAGGGCGTGCGAGGCGCGCGTCGCGCGCTGCTGGATGCGGGGCAGGTCGTCGGGCAGCGCCGGTGCCCGCGTGCCGATGCGCAGCGTGAGGCGGATGCCGGCGAGCAGCAGGATGGCGATGCCGAGCGGGCGATGCAACGCGAGGAGCGCGGTATAGGCGGGGCCTGCGGTCGAGACCATGGCGACGCCGATGAACAGCATCGCGATGATCAGCGCGGCCATTGTCCAGTGGAGCAGGCGGATCGGGAGGGGGAATTGATGTGGCATGATCAGCGTGTCCCCTCTGGCAGCGCCTTGCCAGCCGCGCTTGGCCCGGGCGCCTCGATTGCGCGCCGTCGGAACGAGGCGGCATAGGCGGCCGATCGCGCGGCCAGCAGCGGGTCGTCGGACAGGGCCACACCATCGGGAAGGATTGTGGGGTCGAAGGTGATGTCGCGGCACGCGCCACTCTCTTCGGGCTCCGCGCGCATAATGGTCAGCGTGCCAGCGTCGATCCGCGGCCGCGCGGCGGGCCACGCGATGGTCGCATTGTCGGTTTCGTCCCCCGGCGCCGCGACCGTTACGATCATTCGCCAGCGCAAGGGTTCCTTGGCGAGCCGGCCCTGCAACTCGTCGAACAGATAGTTGGTGGGCAGGCTGGCGAGCGTGGCTTTGTCGAGCGCGCCGAAGGGTGCTTCGGGTTCGAACGCCCAGCGAACCGCGTGCGACGCGCCCGCGCTGCCGACAAAGCGAAACGCGTTGATGCTGTAATAGGTGCCGTTGGCGAAGCTGTCGGGGAGCGGCGCCGCCGCGATATAGTCCTGATAGGCCCGGGTTTCGGGATGGCTTGCAAGATAGGCCTTCATCGCGGTGGGGTCGGGTTTTCCGGTCGCGGGATCGGGGCGCGTTGCGTGCTGGAGTGCGACAAAGGCCTGGGGCGTCGCCACGGGAAAGATCGGCACATGGTCCATTGCCATGCGCCAGATCTGACCGCCGGGTCCGGCCAGCTGCAACGCCATCGCGTGAAAGACATTGCGGCCGTCGGTCGCAAAGGGGTTGCCGCCCCCGGTCGAAAAACGGCCGGTCACCGCGTAACGGCCGGGCGCAAGTTGCGGCGCCGCGGATAGCCTTGCCGCCTTGCCGCTCGCCTCGAACTGGCCGGTGAAGCACAGCCCTTTCGCATGGGCGCGGCGATAGCCGGCCTGCCGTCCGGCGTTGAATTCGAGTGCGTCGGCGATTGTTTCCCCGCCGACGCGCGGCGAACCGATCCATCCGCCGGCCCAGGCAAAACCCGCCAACAGGGCAAGCGGGGCCGCCACGATCGCGGCGATGGTCAGGTGGGATGGGCGCGGCTTGGTCACGATGGGATCCTTGCGATCGGGCGCCTGGGACGGCAGCGATGGACTCTTGGTCAGCTTTCGGACGGTGCGACGCGAAAGTTACGCCGTGGCGGAAAATTACGGATCAGAGCTGCGTTACGGCCCGCCGGGGCGCCGCGCCTGTTTGATCGTCGCCAAGGTGGGTGGGCGGGGGCTCACATTTTGTGTCGCGCGAACTTGACCCCCTGCGCTTCCGACCCCTAGGCATGGATCATGCCGCATGACACCAGCCTGATCGGAACCATCGTCGCCGGGCTGGGTGTGGCGTTCCTGATGGGGGCGCTGGCGCACCGGCTCAGGATATCGCCGATCGCGGGCTATCTGCTCGCGGGGGTGCTCGTCGGGCCCTTTACCCCGGGGATCGTTGCCGACACCGGGCTCGCGCTCCAGCTCGCCGAGATCGGCGTGATCCTGCTGATGTTCGGGGTAGGGCTGCATTTTTCGCTGAAAGACCTGCTGTCGGTACGCAAGATCGCGGTGCCCGGAGCGATCGCGCAAATCGCGGTCGCGACCGCGCTCGGCATGATGCTCGGGCTGTGGCTCGGCTGGTCGGTCGAGGGCAGCATCGTCTTTGGCCTGGCGCTGTCGGTCGCGTCGACCGTCGTTCTGCTCCGCGCGCTGCAGGCGCGCGACATGGTCGAGACCGAAAAGGGACGGATCGCGGTCGGCTGGCTGATCGTCGAAGACCTCGTGATGGTGCTCGCGCTCGTGCTGCTGCCCGCGATGTTCGGCTCGCGCGGCGATGAGGGCGGCAGCGCGGGGCTGATCCAGTCGGCGGCGATCGTGCTGCTCAAGGTCGTCGGCTTCGTCGCCTTCATGTTCGTGATCGCGCGGCGGGTGTTGCCGTGGGTGCTCCACTGGGTCGCGCATTCGGGATCGCGCGAGCTGTTCCGGCTCGCGGTGCTCGCGATCGCGCTCGGAGTGGCGTTCGGCGCGGCGGTGATTTTCGATGTGAGCTTTGCGTTGGGTGCGTTTTTCGCGGGTATGATCCTTGGCGAAACGCAGCTTTCGCGCCGCGCCGCCGAAGAAACGCTGCCGCTGCGCGATGCGTTCGCGGTGCTGTTCTTCGTGTCGGTCGGGATGTTGTTCGACCCCAAGGTGCTGATCGAGCAGCCGGGGCCGGTGATTACGACGGTCGCGATCATCGTGATCGGCAAGTCGGTCGCCGCCTACGCGCTCGTCCGTGCCTTCGGGCATAATTCGGGGACCGCGCTGACGGTGTCGGTCAGCCTTGCGCAAATTGGCGAATTTTCGTTCATCCTCGCGGGGCTGGGGGTGGGCCTGAAAGTGCTGCCCGAAACGGGGCGCGACCTGATCCTCGCAGGGTCCTTGCTCTCGATCCTGTTCAACCCGATCCTCTTTTCGCTCGCGGTAAAATATATGCGCGACGCCGAGGCCGAGGAGGAAGAAGCGGAGGCGGAGGGCGTCGACGCACCCGCGCCGTGCAACGCCGGGGTCGTGCTGATCGGCTATGGCCGCGTCGGCAGCCATATCGGCAGCCTGATCTGCGGGCGCGGCGAGGGGCTGACGGTGATCGAGGACCAGAAGGACATGGCCGCCGCGGCGACCGAGGCGGGGGCGACGGTGATCGTCGGCGATGCGACCAAGGAAAGCATATTGCGGCAGGCCGGGATCGACACCGCATCGACCTTGCTCATCGCGATCCCCGAGGGGGTCGAGGCGGGCGCGATCGTGCGGCGCGCGCGCGCGATCAACCCGAAACTGGTGATCGTCGCGCGCGCGCATTCGGACGAGGAGGTCGACGACCTGGTACGCCGCGGCGCCGACCATGTCGTGATGGCCGAACGCGAGACCGCGTCGCGCATGGCCGAGCGCGCGATGCTGACGCTGGCATAAGGTCTGATCTCGAGGTGGGTTTGTTGCGCGTTTGGATGAGTCCGGGGCTTCCCTCTCCCCATCATCCGCCCTATCGCCTTCGACAATGTCCGCCGACGCTCTCCTTCCGCTCCTGAAATCCACCTTCGGTTTCGACCATTTTCGTGGCCGTCAGGGCGAGGTCGTCGATCGCGTGATGGCGGGCGCGCGGACGCTCGCGGTGATGCCGACGGGGGCGGGCAAGTCGCTGACGTACCAGCTGCCCGCAGTCGCGCTGAACGGCTGCGTCGTCGTCGTGTCGCCGCTGATCGCGCTGATGCACGACCAGCTGCGCGGCGCGCGCGCGGCGGGGATTCGTGCGGCGTCGCTGACGAGTGTCGATGCCGACTGGGCCGAGACGCGGCAGGCGTATCGCGACGGCCAGCTCGACCTCTTGTACGTGGCGCCCGAGCGCGCGACGGGCGAGGGGTTCCGCACCTTGCTCGAAGCACAGATGCCGGCGCTGTTCGCGATCGATGAGGCGCATTGCGTCAGCGAATGGGGGCATGATTTTCGCCCCGATTACCGCCTGCTGCGCCCGCTGCTCGATGCGTTTCCGGCGGTGCCGCGGCTCGCGCTGACGGCAACCGCCGACAAGCACACGCGCGAGGATGTCCTTGTCCAGCTCGGGATTCCGGCCGACGGGTTGATCCTCGCGGGGTTCGACCGGCCGAATATCCGCTACGCGGTTCGCCCGCGCGTGAGCCCGGCGAAGCAACTCGTGGATTTCATTGCCGCCAATCCCGGGCCGGGGATCGTCTATGCCCCGACGCGCAACGGCACCGAGCGGCTCGCCGAGCAGATCGCGGCGGCGACGGGGCGCAGCGTCGCTGCCTATCATGCCGGGCTCGACCCCGAGCGGCGCGCGCGGGTGCAGCATGATTTCGTTGCATCGGAGGACGGGATCGTCACCGCGACGGTCGCCTTCGGCATGGGCATCGACAAGCCCGATGTGCGCTTCGTCGCGCATGCCGGGCTGCCGAAATCGATCGAATCCTATTATCAGGAAACCGGACGCGCGGGGCGCGACGGCGATCCCGCCGAGGCGATGATGCTGTGGGGCGCCGACGATTTCGCGCGCGCGCGGATGCGGCTGTCCGAACTGCCCGAGATGCGCGTCGCGGGCGAGCGGGTGCGATTGAACGCGCTCGCGGCGCTGGTCGAGACGGTCGAATGCCGCCGCGCGCTGCTGCTGCGGCACTTTGGCGAGTCACCGCCCGAACGCTGCGGCAATTGCGACAATTGCCTCGAACCCGGGCGCCAGGTCGATGCGACGGTGCTCGCGCAGAAACTGCTGAGCGCGGTGTACCGCACCGGGCAGAGCTTTGGCGCCGGGCATATCGAGGCGGTGCTGACCGGGCGCAGCGACGAGCGGATCGCGAGCCGCGGGCACGACAAATTGTCGGTGTTCGGGATCGTCGCGGGCGAGGAGGCGCGGCTGATCAAGCCGCTGGTGCGCAGCCTGATGGCGCGCGAGGCGCTCGACACGACCGAGCATGGCGGGCTGATGCTCGGCCCCGCGGCGCGCGCGATGATGAAGGGCGAGACCGCGGTGCTGATGGCCGAGCCGCCGGTGAAGCGGACGCAGCGCGAGGGTGGGCGGACGAGCCGCGCCGATCGCGCGGCGGCGAACCCCGTCGGCGATCCGCTGTTCGATGCGCTCCGCGCGATGCGGCGCGAACTCGCGGCCGAAGCCGGGGTGCCGCCCTATGTCATCTTCCACGACGCGGTGCTGCGCGCGATGGCGAGCGGCCGGCCGGCGACGCGGAGCGCGCTGGCGGACATCCCCGGCGTCGGGGGCAAGAAGCTCGAGGCGTGGGGCGATGCGTTCCTGAATGTGATCCGGCAATTTTGAGCCGATATCGGGTCGCCGGGCTCGCCGATTTCACAAACGGCTAGCCATATTCCGAACGCGGCGCGACCGATGCGCCGATCGTCGTCACCTGCGCTTTCGTCGAGCCCGCTCTCCCTTCGCGGCGCCGATCGATGAAAGGATTTCGACCATGAAACACCGACTGATCCCCGCGCTGGTCGCCGGATGCCTCGCTTGGGCGCCGATGGCGGTGCAGGCGTCCGACACGACCGCAACCGTTCGTATCGATATGCGCGCGCTCGACCTCAGCGCGCCCGGCGATGTGAAGACTGCGGAGCGCCGTATCGCGCGGGCCGCAAAGGCGGCGTGCCGCAACGATGTCGAGCATCTGACCCTCGACGCGCGCCGCGCGGCGCGCCAATGCCGCGATGCGATCCGCGAGCTGGCGGTGCAAAAGTTACAGGGCCGGCAGCGTCAGCAGCTGGCGGCGCAATGACCCTTTGCGCCGCGACGGCGATGGTGGCGCCCCGTGATCGCTTGCACTAGCAGAACGTAATGGCGTCGCTGATGATCCTCGATCCGATGATTCGTGGCGGCGCCATCGCGCTGTTTCTGCTGTGGGTCGCGATATTGTGGCGCGACCACCGCGACGTGCTGTCCGCGCGCGTCGCGATCGCGATGAACCTGGCGATCATCGCCTATCTGGTTTCGGACCTGCTCAAGCTCGAGGGGCCGGCACGCCTTCCCTTTGAGCTGTTCGATGCGCTGTCGGTGATGGTGCCGGCGTTCTTCTGGTTGTTCGTGCGGTTGTGGTTCGATGACCAGCAGCGCATTGGCTGGCGCAGCTGGCTGCTCGTGGCGGCATTCGGCGTGCTGCCGCTGGTCCAGATCGTCCTGCTCGCTATGATGGAGACGTTCAGCTTCGAGATCTGGGTATTGGTGCGCATCGGCATGTTCGCCTTTGCGGTGGCGGGAATGTGGATCGCGTGGCGTGGGCGCGCGCACGATCTGATCGAGGCACGCCGGCGCTTTCGCGCTGCGCTCGTTTGCGCGATCGGCGGTTTCATCCTGCTCGTGACCTTTATCGAGATGTTCGACGGCCATGGTACGGCGTCCGATCCGGGGCGGTCGGTGACGCTCGTCGCGATCCTGATTGCGACCTTCATCGTCTCGATCGGCCTGTATCGCTTTCGTCTGGCCGAACTGTTCGCGGCGCCGGGGCCCGTGCCGAAGCGCGTGGAGCCGCCGGCGACGCCCTCGCCGCTCGCGCAGCGGCTGCACGCGGTGATGGCGGAGGCGCGCGCCTATCGCGCCGAAGGCTTTTCGATCACCATCCTCGCGGCGCAGCTCGGCGAGCCCGAATACCGGGTGCGGCGCGCGATCAACGGCGAGATGGGTTTCCGCAACTTCACCGCGTTCCTCAACAGCTTCCGCCTCGACGAGATCCGCGCCGCGCTCGCCGATCCGGCGCAGCGCGAGGTGCCGATCCTGACGATCGCGATCGACGCGGGCTTCGGTTCGCTCGGGCCGTTCAATCGCGCGTTCCGCGACGCCGAGGGGATGACGCCGAGCGCCTATCGCGCGGGACGTCTGGCCGATTCCGGAATCGGCTAGCCGATTTTCGACATCGCGGCGCGGCGGCGCAGGAAAGCTGCTGAACAGCGGGCACCATTCGAAGGATGCCCGCATGATCCAAGACCTGCCTCCGCTCGCGATCCTGCTTGAAAAAGGCCCGGCGATCTTCGCCTTCGACTTCGGCCGCTATCTTGTCGCGGCGGGGGTGACGAGCGCGATCGTCTGGGGACTGCGCCGGTCGAGCCTGGCCGCGCGCAAGATCCAGGCGCGCGAAGCCAGTGCCGCCGACAAACGCCGCGAGTTCCTGCAATCGCTGCAGACGGCGGGCGTCTATCTGTTCGTGTCGCTGTTCATCGTCTGGGGGGTCGACACCGGCGTGCTGCATCGTTTCGAGGGCAGCTATGGCCTGCTCGGCGACATGGCGCTGCTCGCCGCGATCATTATCGCGCACGATGCCTATTTCTATTGGGTTCACCGCGCGATGCATCACCCGAGGCTGTTCAAGACTTTCCACCGCGCGCACCATCGTTCGGTGACCCCGACCCCGTGGGCGGCGTACAGCTTCGCGATCCCCGAGGCGTTCGTGATGATATTGTTCGTGCCGATCTGGCTGTTCTTCGTCGCGACCCCGGTGTGGGTAACGTTTCTCTGGATCAATTTCCAGATCGTCCGAAACGCGATGGGGCATGCCGGGTTCGAACTGCACCCGCGCTGGTGGCTGGCGACGCCGCTGACGCGTTGGATCAACACGACGACGCACCATGATTTGCATCATAGCGGCGGGTTCAACCGCAATTACGGGCTCTATTTCACCTGGTGGGACAAATGGATGGGGACTGAGCATCCCCAATATGCCGAGCGGTTCCACGACGTAGTTTCGCGCTCACCGGTGCGCGAGGCTGTAGGACCGGTTCAGCCCGACGGCGAAATGATCGAAACGATGTCGCTGCGCAGCGTCCAGCCGAGCCGTTCGTAGAGCGCCTTGCCGTCACTGGTAGCAACCAGCAGGCATTCGGTGACGCCGCGGCGAAGGGCGCAGCGACCGAGTTCGGCCATGATCGCCGAGCCGAGCCCGCGGCGGCCGAACTGCGCCTCGGTCACGATCTGGTCATAGACGGCGGTGGTGCCGTGGATGCCGAGAACGCCGCGCGCGGCGAGCGACCCGTCGACGTGCCTTGCGACCGCCTCGAAACGGTCGGTGCTTTCATCGACCTCGAATATGAAATCGGGGGTAGGCCGCGCCGCGGGTATGTCGGTTCCGGTCGCCATCAGCCACATCGGATCGCGCGGCTGCCAATTTGGCGGAATATGCGGGAGAATCGCATCGCGCGGGGCCGCGAAGTCGACATAGATGTGGGGCGCATCAACCGCAGCGAATGCGGCGGTTGCGGCTTCGTCCGAGGCGTTCCCGAGGATGAAGCGGCCGGCCTGGTCGGGCTTGCCGACATCGAACCACAGCGCCGAGGGAAGTGTAGCGGCAACGGGTTGGGCGTATCCACGGGCCGCGCAGTAACCGAAGGCCCAATCGAAATGTTCGTTCATGGTCGCGACCATAGGTGATGCGCGCGGCAAGGAAAGTGACAACGCGCCTTCGTGCCCCACCTTCATGCTTGTCAGCAAGCGCGCGGCAGGAGTAGATCGACGGCATGAGCGATTTTCGAACCCTGTCCGCCGACTATAGCGTCGCCCCGCAGATCAGCATCGAGGATGTGGCCGAGGCGAAAGCCGCGGGCTTTGCGATGCTGATCAACAATCGTCCCGATGGTGAGGAGCCTTCGGCGCCGCAGGGCGACGATATCGCGCACGCCGCGGCGGCCGAGGGGCTGGCCTATGCCGCGATCCCGATCGGCCGTGCGGGTTTCAGCCATGCGCAGATCGACGCGCTCGATAAATTGCTCGGCGATGCGACGGGGCCGATCCTCGCTTATTGCCGGTCGGGCACGCGCTCGACGCACCTGTGGGCGCTGACGCGCGCGCGCGCGGGTGACGATGTCGATGGCATCGTCGAGGCAGCCGCGAATGCGGGCTATGATCTCAGTGGGTTGCGGCCGATGCTGGACGCGCTCGCGGGGGAAAAATGAATCAGGCGGCGCTGATCCAGCTGGGCGCATCGCTGATCGCCGTGTTTTTCGTTGCCTGGCTGGTCGGGAAGATCGGGCTGGGCGGCGATCCGCGGATTGCGGATGCAAGCCATGCGATCCGGCTGGCCGAAGAGGCCGAGGCGGGGTTTCGCGGGGTCGAGGTCGCGCGCGACCGCGCGGGTTTCGCCGCGATCGTGCAAAATGCCGAGGGGCGGATGATGCTGGTGCGCGCGCACGGCAATTTCTTTGCCGCGCGGCCGGTCGATGCCAGCGTGATCGGGCGGCTCGACAAGGATTTCCTGACACTGACGACGCCGGAGCGGACATTCGGCGCGGTGACGCTGCAATTGGGGAAGGATGCGGGGATGTGGGCCAGCCGGATGCGCGAGTTCAGCCGTGGATAAGCTGCCTGATCCCGTCGTCTACGCCGTCCCCGCCTTCATCCTGCTGCTGATCGTGGAAATGCTCATCTCGCTGCGGCGCGACAAGAGCCGCTACGAGGCGCGCGACACGCTGACGTCGCTGATGCTTGGCACAGTGAGCCAGGTCGCGGGTGCGCTCGTCGGCGCGGCGGTGATCGGCATGTCGGTGTGGGTGTACCAGTTCCGCGTGTTCGACATCGGGATCGCGTTCAAGACGTGGTGGTGGGCGTGGATCCTCTGCTTCTTCCTCGACGATCTGGCCTATTACGCCTTCCACCGCAGCGCGCACGGCGTGCGCTGGTTCTGGGCGAGCCATGTGATCCACCATAGCTCGCAGCATTATAATCTCTCGACCGCGCTGCGGCAGACATGGACGGGCTTTTTCAGCCTGACCTTCCTGTTCCGCCTGCCGCTCTTCCTGATCGGTTTTCCGCCCGCGATGGTCTTCTTCTGCGCGGGGCTCAACCTGATATACCAGTTCTGGATCCACACCGAGGCGATCAAGCGGCTGCCCAAATGGTTCGAGGCGGTGATGAACACGCCGTCGCACCACCGCGTCCATCACGGCGTGAACCCGCGCTACCTCGACGCCAATTATGCCGGCGTGTTCATCATCTGGGACAAGATGTTCGGCAGCTTCGTTCCCGAACGCGACGACGAACCGGTGCGTTATGGCATCGTCAAGCAGCTCGGCAGCTTCAACATCCTCTGGGCCGCGGTGCATGAATGGGTCGGGATTGCGAAGGACGTCTGGCACGCGCCGTGGCGGCACAAGCTCGATTATATGTGGCGCGAGCCCGGCTGGAGTCACGACGGCAGCCGCGCGACGAGCGCGATGATCAAGGAGCGCTGGGCGGCGGGACGGCCGGTGGAAGAGCCGGCGGAGTAAAGCCGCCCCGGACCCGCTAGTGTCGAGCGAAGTCGAGACACCGTGAGGGCAGGCGCCCCCGAAGGGCATCTCGACTTCGCTCGATGCGAACGGGGAAGGATAGAGCCTTGCTACCTCGCCTAATGACATTCATGTAAGCATCCGGGCGACCGCCAGCAGGCGGCGTGAGGGAGAGTCGCAAGCATGGATCAGTTCGACATCATCGTCATTGGCGGGGGCAGCGCGGGGAGCGCGGCGGCGGGGCGGCTGGCCGAGGACGGCAAGCGGACGGTCTGTCTGGTCGAGGCGGGCGGGCGCAACGACAATATGCTCATCAAGACGCCGGGCTTCATGCCCTTCATCCGGAATAGCTCGAACTATAAATATGAGACGGTGCCGCAGGCGGGACTGAACGGGCGTATCGGCTATCAGCCGCGCGGGCGCGGGCTCGGCGGGTCGAGCGCGATCAACGCGATGGTCTATATCCGCGGGCACCAGTT
Source organism: Sphingomonadaceae bacterium 3R27C6 (assembly GCA_005503215.1). Classification (GTDB taxonomy): domain Bacteria; phylum Pseudomonadota; class Alphaproteobacteria; order Sphingomonadales; family Sphingomonadaceae; genus Sphingopyxis. Next base: position 169,876 of record SCNS01000005.1, read on the forward strand.
CGACTACGACCAGTGGGCGTCGCTCGGCGCGACGGGCTGGAGCTATGCCGACGTGCTGCCCTTCTTCAAGCGCAGCGAGGGCAATGAGCGCGGCGGCGATGAATTTCACGGGAGCGGCGGGCCGCTCAATGTGATGGACCAGCGCTGGCCCAATGTGACGAGCCGGCGCTTCATCGAAAGCGCGGCGTCGCTGCAACTGCCGCGCACCGCCGATTTTAACGGCCCCAGCAACGAAGGTTTCGGACTCTATCAGGTGACGCAGAAGGGCGGCGAGCGCTGGTCGGCGGCGCGCGCCTATGTTGAGCCGCTGCGCGAGCACGGCAATTTCGCGGTGCGCACCGGGGCGCTGGTCGAGAGGATACTCGTCGAGGACGGGCGCGCGACGGGGGTGGTGATCCGCCGCGGCGGGATCCGCGAGACGCTGCGTGCGCGCGGCGGCGTTGTGCTGTCGGCGGGGGCGTTTGGCAGCCCGCAGATATTGATGCTGTCGGGGATCGGGCCGGGCGCGCATCTGAAGGACAAGGGGGTTGAGGTGACGCTCGACCGCGCGGGGGTCGGCGAAAATCTGCAGGATCATATCGACTATGTGTCGAGCTGGGAGACGCGCTCGACCGAGCCGTTCGGCGACAGCCCCGGCGGCACCTGGCGGATGGTGAAGGCGATCTTCGAACACCGGACGAAGCGCAGCGGCATCATGACGACCTGTTTCGCCGAGGCGGGGGGCTTCTGGAAATCGCGCCCCGACCTGCCTGCGCCCGACATCCAATATCATTTCGTGCCCGCGATGCTCGAGGATCACGGGCGCACCAAGGTGAAGGGGCATGGTTTTTCGTGCCACGCCTGCGTGCTGCGTCCCGAGAGCCGCGGAACGGTGCGGCTTGTGTCGTCCGATGCCGCCGCGGCGCCCGCGATCGACCCAGGCTTTTTGACCGACGCGCGCGATATGGCGACGCTCCGTGCGGGCGTCCGGATGATGCACCGGATCGCGGCGGCACCGCCGCTGGCGGATTATGCGGGGGCCGACCGCCATCCGGTGGACCTCGACGATGATGCCGCGCTCGACGCGCTGATCCGCAGCCGCGCCGACACCGTCTATCACCCCGTCGGCACATGCCGGATGGGGAATGACGCCGACGCGGTGGTCGATCCGACGCTGAAGCTGAATGGCATCGACGGGTTGTGGGTCGCCGACGCGAGCATCATGCCGCGGCTGGTGTCGGGGAACACCAATGCGCCGAGCATCATGATCGGGGAGCGGGCGGCCGATTTCGTGAAAGCGGCGCTCGGTTGAGTGTGCCCCGGCGAAAGCCGGGCCCCATTAAGCGCACGCGGCGGCGAGCAGCGCGCCGTTTTTGGTCAGATCATAGCGGCTGGCCGGTGGGCGCATGTCGAGTATTTCGCGCGTCACCAACCCGTGCCTCCCCAGCGCCGCCAGTCCTTGCGACAGCGCGCGTGGGGTGGCGGGGGTGAGCAGGCGCGACAGCGCGTTGAAGCGGTCGTGGCCCGCGCCGATCCCGACGACGAGCGGAAGTCCCCAGCGCGTCGCGGCGCCGGGCGGCAGGTCAATTGCCGCTTGCGCCTCGCTAATCGTCGCGGCGCGTGCGGCGGCGGCCTTGCCTCCTTCGGTCAGGATATATTCGGGACGGAGCGGGTGGCCGTGACCGGGGTTGCGCGCCACCCAGCCGATCGTCGCCGCCGCCTCCAGCGTGCGCGTGAGGCTGTCGCGCGAAAGCCCGAGGCGGTGGATCAGTTCGACGAAGCGCGCGCCCTTGTGTGCCGCCAGATCGGCGAGCAGCGGCACCAGCCAGCGGTGACTGCCGAGCTGAATCAGCATGGGGTCGGACGCGGTTGACGGCATTTGCAACTAACTATACAAACCAGACCGTTGAGGCAAGCGATATGGGCCATGCGATTCTCCGCGCGGCTCGGTGCTTCGCGAAAAGGGAGGAATGGCATGGCGCTTCAGATCGGATCCGAACTCACCTGTTCGATGGGGGTCAAGGACATGACCGCGTCGATCGCCTGGTACGAGCGCGTGATGTTGTGCGAACTGCTCTACCGCGCCGACGAACTCGGCTGGTGCGAGATGAAGACCCCGATGGCAGGGGTGAACATCGGGCTCAGCCAGGTCGAGGCGGTCGTGCAGGGCGGCGGCGCGACCAATGTGTTCGAGGTGGCCGACATCGAGGAGGCGAAAGCGCATCTCGACGCCGAGGACGTGCGGCAGGACGGCGATATCCAGCATATTCCCGGGCTGGTGAAGCTGCTCACTTTCTACGATCCCGACGGCAATGCCTTCATGTTCTCGCAATCCGAGATTGCGGCATGACGCCGCTCTGGTGGGCGGCGGCGGCGCTGGTGGCGCCGGCCGCGCCCGCCGCCGAAGCCCCGTCGCTCGCCGCCTGGCACGGAAGCTGGGCCGGTGAGGGCGAGGCGTTCGGCAAGCCCGCGACGGCGACGCTCGACATCGCAGCGGGCGCGGGCGAAGCGACGAGGCTCGCCTATCGTCTGCGCATCGCGGGCACGCCGCCGGTCGCCTATTCGGCAGAGGCGACTTACGCGTTCGATGCGAAGGGGCGCGTGCGCGGAAAATGGACCGACAGCTATGGCCGGACGCGCGCGGTCGTCGGCGGGGTGAATGCGGCGAAATGGTGGACGCATTGGGGCAGCGCCGATGTCGAAATCGGCCGGTCGACCTATGTCCTTGAAGCGGACGGAAGACTCGTCGTCAGCGATTCGATTCTGCAGGACGACGGCAGCTGGCGCGTCTTCGCCATGCTGCGCTATGCGCGCACAAATCGCTGAAAACCGCCGATTTTGGGCGTCATCTGTGTTGCGCACAAAAAAAGAGGGCCGGGACTTGCGTCCCGGCCCAGCCTTTCAGGCTCTCCCCTCCTGAAACTGTTGACGCAATGAATGCCATATTAATGTCATGTTGGGAAGGCTAAAATTGCGGCAATGTTGCGCAAATTTTGTGCAACATTTCAGCGCCTAAAAATGGGCCGGAACGCATCTGCGCCCGGCCCATTTCCCCCCTCAGAAGCCCTTGCGAACCGTGACGCCGAAGGTGCGCGGCTGGTTCGTCGCAAAGCCGAGGCGCGCGCGCCCGCCGCGTTCGCGGTCGAAGGCGAGCAACGCATTTTCGTCGAGCAGGTTGTTCACATAGACCGAGATTTCGAGCTCGTCGGGAAACTCGATCCCCGCGCCGAGGTTCACCAGCTGATAATCGGGCAGCTTGAGGTCGAGCGTCGTCGCCGAACCGATCGGCGCGCCGCCAAAGGTGAAGCCGTGGACGAAGGTCCGCGGGTTGTTTTCCTGATCGCCCGGCTGCGTATAGCGGCTGCCGACATGCTGGAAGGATGCGGTGACGAAGGCGTTGGTGTCCGACGACGCATCGATCGGGAAGCTGTAGGTCGCGTTCGCCGCCATCTGGAACTTCGGCACCGAGGGCAGGCGGTTGCCCTCGCGGATCCCCTCGATCACCGTCCCGTTCGGGCGCGTGAGCGTCGAATCGAATTCGGCCTCGACATAGCTGCCCGACAATCCGAGATCGAGCCCGGTGAAGGGGCTGGCCGACAGCTCGACCTCGAGCCCCATCGTATGCGCGTCGGCGTTGAAGACGATACGCGACGAGCAACTGCCCGCATCGGCGGTGACCTGCAGATTGTTGATCTTGGTATAGAAGCCGGCGGCGTTGAAGGTGATGCCGCCGAACTGCGCCTTCACCCCGCCCTCATAGTTCCACAGCGTTTCGTCGTCGTAGCGCGGCCGGCCGCTGAAGGTCTGCGCGTCGGGACCGCCTGCATTGCCGCCGTCGCACAGCGGCAGGTTGAGCGGATCGTTGACGCCGCCGAGGCGGAAGCCCTTCGATGCCTGCGCGTTGAGCGTGATGCCGTCGGCGACATCGTAGCTGAGCAGCAAGCGCGGCGAGAAGCCGGTCGACGAGGTCTTGTCGCGGGCATTGTCGCCGTTGGGGAAGAGGCCGCCCGACACGAAACGCCGGCTTTCGTCGAAGGCATAATAGCGCCCGCCAAGCGTCGCGGTGAGGGCGTCGGTGAAATCGTAGCTGACCTCGCCGAAGATCGCGATCTGCGACAAATCATAGGGAATGTCGGCATTATAGGGCGAATCGGGTCCGAAGCCGTTGGCGATGTCGGCCGCGGTAAGCGGCACGCCCCCGGGGCCGCAATCGTCGGGGTCGGCGTTGCACGCATCGATGAAGAACTGGTTGGTGAAGGCGTCGTAACCCGGCGTCGGCAGGCGCTGGGTATAGTCGCGTTTGACGTTCGCATAATAGCCGCCGATCAGCCACTGGAAGGGGCCGTCGCCCGCCGAGTTGACGCGCACTTCCTGCGTGAATTGCTTGACGCCCGTTGTGTCGACAAGGTTCGAGGGCAACAATATGCCCGCGTCGGGGAAACCCAGGTCGGCCGAAACGCTGCCCGTCAGCGCGCTCGCGTCGCGGCTGACGAGGATGTCGCGATCGGTGTAGGTCGTCACCGACGTCACGCCGATCACGTCGCCATCATAGTTCATCGTGAGGTCGAAGAGCTTGACCTCATCCTCGAACGCCTCGTCGAGCAGCAGATATTGCTGGCGTTCCTTGAAGGTCACCTGCGGCCGCGTCGTCGTGAACTGGTTGGCGAAGAGGTTATAGACCTCCTGTCGGTTGAAGCCGTCGGTCTTGACCTTTTGATAGACGAAGCGCGGGGTGATCGACAGATTCTCGGCAGGTTTCCACAGCAGCGAGAAGCGCCCGCCATAGCGTTCGCCGCTGTTGACGTCCTCGCTCTCGCCGCCGCCTTCGCGCAGCGCATTAATGAAGCCTGCGTAACGCGTATAATAGCCGACCGCGCGCATCGCGAGATTGGGGCTCAAGGGCAGGTTGATCGCGCCCTTCAAATGGCCGCCGAAATCGTCGCCGTCGACGAGGTTCACATTGCCTTCGACCTTGCCCTCGATGCCGTCGAGATTGGGCTGGTTGGTGATGTAGCGGAGCGTGCCGCCGACCGACCCTGAGCCGAAGAGCGTGCCCTGCGGCCCGCGTAGCGTCTCGACGCGGTTGAGGTCGAACAGGTCGAGATCAGGGGTGAAGAGCGACAGCGAGACGACCGATTCGTCGAGATAGACGCCGACCTGTTCCTTCACGCCGGGCTGGTCGCGTGCGATCTGGCCCGCCGAAACGCCGCGCACCGATACCTGGCTCTGGCCGGGCCCGAGATTCTGGACCGTCAGGCCCGCAACGTTGCGCGACAGATCCTCGACCGTGCTCGCGTTGGCGCGCTCGATCGCCTGTTCGGTCTGCGCGTTGATCGAAAAGGGAACGTCCTGCAGGCTCGCGTCGCGCTTGGTCGCGGTGACGATAATCTCGTTGCCGTCATAGCTGTTCGCAGGCGCGTCCTGCGCCACTGCCGGGGTGCTTGCAAGCGCAAGGCACGACAAGCCCGCGAGCATGGATGCTCGTGCATTCATGATAATCCTCCTCCTGATGGCCAATCTACGCTGGTCCGGGCGGGAGGGTGCGCTTCTTGTTTCCATTACGCAATGGCGCATGAATATTGCGCGAAATAAAGGCCGGGACATGTTGCGCGCCAGCCACAGTAAGAAAATGACAAAAATGGACGGGACTGTGACCCGCGCTCGCGGCCGTTCCCGCCACAAAAAAAGGCCGGGACCTGTGTCCCGGCCAGTGGCCGTTCGGGCCACAAACTTAAAAAATGGCCGGGGGCAAGCCCCGGCCAGTGGTTCGCAGGAGGAACCTCGGTAGGATCCCGCCGCCGCCGTTTGAAAGGAGAGAGACGTGCGGCGACGGGTATCCTGTCTCGTCAGTAGTTGTAGGCGCGCTCCCCATGTTCGCCGAGGTCGAGCCCTTCGCGTTCGACCTCTTCCGAAACGCGGAGGCCGGTGAGCAGCTTGGCGACATAGATGGCGATGACGGTGCCGACGCTGGCCCAGACGATCGTCGCGGCAACCGCCGAAATCTGGGTCACGAGCTGCGGTCCGATCGCAAAATCGTCGCCGCCGGGGCCGCCGAGGCTGGGGGCATAGACGATCGCGGTGCCGATCGCGCCGACGATGCCGCCGACGCCGTGGATGCCGAAGGCGTCGAGCGAGTCGTCATAGCCGAGCTTGGGCTTGAGCACCGTCACCGCATAGAAGGCGATGAGCGAGGCGACCGCGCCGAGGACGATGGCGCCGAAGGGCCCCGAATTGCCCGCCGCCGGGGTCACCGCGACGAGGCCGGCGATGATGCCCGAGCAGAAGCCGAGCGCCGAAGGCTTATGGCCCGCGAGCTTTTCGGCGAGCATCCAGAACAACGCGGCCGAGGCAGTCGCGACGAAGGTGTTGATCATCGCGAGCGCGGCCGAGCCATTGGCTTCGAGCGCCGAGCCGGCGTTGAAGCCGAACCAGCCCACCCACAGCATGCCGGTGCCGACCATCGTGAGGGTCAGCGAGTGCGGCGCCATGATTTCCTTCTGGTAGCCGATGCGCTTGCCGAGAATCATCGCGGCGACGAGCGCCGAGACACCCGCGTTGATGTGCACGACGGTGCCGCCGGCGAAATCGAGCGCGCCCATTTCGAAGAAGAGGCCGCCCGCCGCCCACACCATGTGCGCGATCGGGAAATAGACGATCGTCAGCCAGATCGCGCCGAACACCATCACCGCCGAGAATTTCATGCGTTCGACGACCGATCCGAGGACCAGCGCGAGGGTGATCGCGGCAAAGGTCATCTGGAAGCTGATGAACACATATTCGGGCAGCTTGAAGCCGTCGCTGAACGTGTCGGCGAGGCTGTCGGGCGTGACTCCGGCGAGGAAGAATTTGCCCCAGGCGATGAAGGCATTGCCCTCGGGACCAAAGGCGAGGCCGTAGCCGTAGATCACCCAGATGATCATCGCGAGGCAGGCGGCGGCGCCGATCTGCGTCATCGTCGACAGCATATTCTTGGTGCGCGTGAGGCCGCCGTAGAAGAGCGCGAGGCCCGGCAGGATCATCAGCAGAACGAGCACGGTCGAGGTCATCATCCAGGCGGTATCGCCCTTATCGACGACCGGTTCGGGTGCCGCTGCGGCGGCTTCCTGCGCCCACGCGGGCAGCGCGGCGAACAGCGAGAGGCCGACGGCCCCGGCGCCCGCCGCAAATTTGTTTGCGAACGTCATATTTTCCCCCTTCGTCATTACAGTGCCGCCTCGCCGGTCTCGCCGGTGCGGATGCGCACCGCCTGACCCACGTCGAGGACGAAAATCTTGCCGTCGCCGATCGAGCCGGTGCCGGCGGTCTGCTGCAGCGTTTCGACGACCCGTGCGGCGAGTGCATCGTCGCAGACGAGCTCGATCTTCACCTTCGGCACCATGTTGGTGGCATATTCGGCGCCGCGATAGATTTCGGTCTGTCCCTTTTGCCGGCCGAAGCCCTTGACCTCGGTCACGGTCATGCCGGCGATGCCCAATCCGGTGAGCGCCTCGCGCACCTCGTCGAGCTTGAATGGTTTGATAATGGCCAGGATCAGCTTCATGACGCCCCCTTTTGCTAATGGCACCATGTTGCACTGCAACGGCCGTGCCAGATTGCGCGGGGCGCGCGAAAGTTAACATTTTGTGACGGTTTTGGGGGCGACGTGCGAACAATCGTTCGTTCGCTGGGCAGCCGAGGCAATGCATTGCCTAAATTTTGGGCAGGCTTGTTCCCCTCCCGCTTGCGGGAGGGGTTAGGGGTGGGCAGCGACGTCGCAAATGCCACCCCGGCTGCGACTAAGCAGCAAGCTGCCAAGTCTCGCTGCCCCTCCCGTAGACGGGAGGGGATACCAGCTTATCCCGAAACCTTGGTAAACCGCGCCCAGATCGGCAGATGGTCCGACGCGCGTGCCGCGAGCGCGCTCTGGTGGACGCCCGCCTCGACGGCTTCGAGGTCGGGGGTCGCGAAAATACGATCCAGCTTCGCGACGGGGCGGCGGCTGTGGAAGCTGTGGCCGGTGTCGACAAGCCGGTGGCGCTCGCCGAAATCGGCGAGGCAGCCGCCACGTGGCCGCCATTCGTTGCAGTCGCCCATCAGGATCGTCGGCAAATCCTCGCCCTCGGCGACATGGTTCAGGATCGCGCGCGCCTGCTGGCGGCGACGCAGCCCCGAAATGTCGAGATGCATGCCGACGACGCGCAGCCGCGTATCGCCGATGCGCACCGTCGCCGCGACGGCGCCGCGCGGCTCGAGCGTCGGCAAATGGAGCGCGTGGCTTTCCTCGACGACGGCGCCCTTGCGGACGAGCAGCGCGTTGCCGTGCCAGCCGATCGCATAGGGACGCCCGCTGAGCAGGTCGACGGGGACATAGTCGCTATGGTCCTCGAACATATGCGGCGGGATCGCGCTCGCGCGTGTGCCGAAACGGCGGTCGGCCTCCTGCAGCGCGACGATATCGGCGTCGAGCTCGCCGAGCACCGACAGCACCCGGCCCGGATCGCGGCGCCGGTCGAGCCCGATGCCCTTGCGCATATTGTAGCTGGCGACCTTGATCATGACGTGCTTTTCAAGCGCTCAGGCCGCGTTTCCGTTCCCGCCGGCCTCGAATTCGGCGATCAGCGCCTGTGCTTCGTCGAGGTCCTCGTCGAGTACCATGATGCGGACGGGGATGAGCAGCCCGACGCTTTCGGCGATGTTCATGCCCGCGTCGAAGCAGACGGCGTGAACCCCGGCGCTTTCGAGACGGCCGCGCAGCAATTCGGCCTCGGCGCCGTTGGACAGACGCACCAGTTCGACGAGTGGCATCAGGCGTCGCCCGCGATGAAACGGTCGGTCGGGCGCGTCGGCAGGCCGTCGATGCTCTTTGTGCGTTCCTTGAATTTTTCGACCCACAGCGTGCGGTCAGCCTGGCGGTGATATTTTTGCAGCGTATCGCGTTCGTGCTGCAGCTCCATCATCGGCACACCCCAGCCGCAGCTCGTCTGTACGCTGTCGATATCGATCACGAAGATCTGGCGCGTGCCAGGGATCAAGGTGAAGTGCGCCGCGAGCGTGTCCCATTCGGCATCCTGCGGCAGCACCGGGCGGCCGCGGCCATAGATGCGCAGGATCAATGCCGTGCGATCGAAGGCGCAGAACATGATCGTGATGCGCCCGTCGGCGGCAAGATGCGCGTGCGTTTCGTTGCCCGATCCGCCAAGGTCGAGATAGGCGACCTGCGCGTTCGAAAGGACTTTGAAGCTGTCGGCATAGCCCTTGGGCGACAAGTTGATGCGCGCATCGGCGGCCGCCGTCGCGGTGAAAAAGACCGGCTGTTTTTCGATAAAGGCGATATGCTTGTCGGTCAGCGTTTCGGTGAATTCGGCCATGGCTGTTCTCCGTATCGCGCCCGCCCTATCACCAATTCCTGCCCTCTTCTATCGCGGCTTCCTCGTCGGCGCGGGTCGCGCGGCCGAGCGCTTCGTTGCGATGCGGGAAGCGGCCGAAGCGGTCGACGATGTCGAAATGCTTTTGCGCATAATCCTGGAACATCGGGTCGTCGAACTGGGCGAACAGGCGCAGCGATTCGCGCTGGTCGTCCATAATCTCGCTGTGCTGGAAGGGCAGGCAGGCGAATTGCCGCCGTTCGTCGGGCCAGTTTTCGTGCCAGCCGCGCGCGACGATGCCGCGCGCGATCGCACGCGCGAGATCGTCGGTCGCAAAGGCGTCGGCGTGGCCGCGATAGATGTTGCGCGGGACCTGATCGAACAGGATCGTCGCGGCAAGCGCGGTGTCGGGATCGGTGAGGAAGGCTTCGGCGGGCTGCGATCGCAAAACCTCGTGCCAGCCTTCGGCCAGATCGCGGACCTCGGCGTCGAATTCGGCGCCGCCGCCGTACCAGTCGTCCATGCCATGCTCGTCAAACCAGAAGGCGAGGAGTTGCCGGGCCCAGTCGGCGGGCGGCAGGGCGTTTTCTTTTTCAGCCAAGGTCTTTGTTCCCATCAAGCGTCATCCCGGCAAAGGCCGGAATCTCGACGTAACGGTTTGACGCAACGTGGAGATCCCGGACTTCGCCGGGACGACGACTTTAATGTGGATCGAAGGGCGCGCAACCGCGCCCGAGCTTATTCGCCCTTGACGCGCTTGTACGGCACAAACTGGCCGAGCGACACGAAGCCGGCGTACATATGGCTGGTGCGGTCGCGCAGTTCGACGGCGTCGATGCTGCACAGCTGGCTGCCGATCGTCTTGGTGACGAGGATATCGTCATCGTCGAGCGATTCGGCTCCGCCCTTCGGCCGGTTGACCCAATAGGTGCTGCCGACCTTGTAGACGATAGCCGTCTTTTCGATGATCTGCGAACTGCGCGCGGTCGAGAGCGAGATGCAATCTTGCGGTTCGCCCGCGACGCGGCCTTCGAGCAGCTTGGCAAGCTGATCTTCGGGCGCAAGCTTTTCGCGCGCGGCGGCGGGGGCGGCCGCGATCGCGGCAGCGGCGAGAAGCGCCGGGATTAGGTGACGCATGGGTTCAACTCCTATATTCATCAGACCCTACCCGGCGCCTTCTTACGCCCGCCCGCGTGAACAGACGCTGACTCGCCGCCGTTTCAGCACGCCCCGTCGGGAAGCGGGATGCCGAGCGGGCCTTTGCATTTCTTTTTCTTCGCGGGTTCGGCCGGGGTGCCGCCGCCCGTATTCGATCCGCTCATCCCGCCGAAATCGGCACCGACCATCAGCATGGTATGCGAGCGGAAGCGGACTTTCGCGGTCCAGTCGATGTTCCACGCCGCATTGCCCGCGGGCTTGGGCGGATAGGAGAAATTGGCCTCGGGCCCGAAAGCGTTGAGGTTGCCGATCAGCATTTCGCCCGACGCTTTCTTGACTTCGGCGGGGATCTGGCAGCTCGTCTGCGATGGCGGCATCACGATCTTTTTCGTGATCAGGTTGGCGACCACCGAGGGCGGCAGCCAGTCCCAGAGGCCGCCGCCGAATTCCTTCGACGCGCTGCTCGTCCACCAGACGATGTCGCCCATGTCATTCTTGCCGCCGCCATTGCCCATGCCGCCGATCGTCCAGGCGACATAGCCGGTGGCGCTGGGCACCGCATTCCAGCGGACCATCACCGACTGGTCGCTCTGGATCGCGGTCGAGGCCGAAAGCCCCTGCATATAATCTTGCGCCAGCGTGAAGTTGATGTCGGGGCCGATATTGCTCGCGACGCGGTGCGCGCCGAGCAGCGACGATCCCGATCCGGGCTGCCGGCCGCCCTTCTTGTTCGGCCAGTCGATATAGGAGCGACTGTTCGCCTTGCTGACTTCACGGATTACCGGAACCGCGCTCGAGAAAAGATTGGGCGGAATCTGGCCCGCGGCGACCTTGGCGAAGTCAATCACCACCGGCTGGCCCGGGCCCGCCTTGGCGCCGCAGCCCCAATAAAGGAGCAGGCGGCCCTTCGGGCGTTCGAAGGTCTCCGTGCCGGGCGTTTCCTTTCCTTCCTCCCAGAAGAGCGGCACCGACTTGCCCATCTTCGCCTGCGGCAGGAAGAAATGGTCGCCCTTCGGCGGCGGCGCGGGGGCGGCGTCGTTCGAGCCGAGGCGGAGGAGCAGCTGGTGCGCGACCTTGCTCGACGGATCGCCGCCGAACATCATCCCCATCGCGCCGCCGAGGCCGCCCCTGCCGCCCGCCATCGCCGCAAAGCCCGACATCGTCGCGACGTCCATCTCGTAACGCTCTTTGGGACCGGTGGTTTTTTGCGCCGAGCCGGGAACGGCGGCGAGGACCGCGGCGACGGTCGCCACGGAAATAAAACGCAGATTCGAACGCATATTACCCTCCCTGTTGCGGAGGATGCCCCCGCGGATGATGCGACCGATTCTTTTTCTGTTTGCGCAAGCTATATGCGCGGGAGCGGCGAACGCCAAGTGAGGGCGATCACAGGCCGTATGCGCTGCAAATCTTCGTCACCCCGGACTTGATCCGGGGCCTGCCTTTCTTCGCGAAAAGAAGGCGGGTGCCGGGTCAAGTCCGGCATGACGATATGGGATCAGGCTGTGCCGCCCACCGTCAGCCCGTTGACCAGCAAGGTCGGCTGGCCGACGCCCGCGGGGACGCTCTGGCCGGCCTTGCCGCAGATGCCGATGCCCTCGTCGATCGCCATGTCGTTGCCGATGCCGGTGACCTTGGTGAGCACGCTCGGGCCGTCGCCGATCAGGGTCGCGCCCTTGATCGAATCGCCGAGCTTGCCATTCTCGATCTTGTACGCCTCGGTGCAGCTGAAGACGAACTTGCCCGACACGATGTCGACCTGTCCGCCGCCGAAGCTTTTGGCGAAAATGCCGTTCTTGACGCGGCTGAGCAGCTCGGCGGGATCGTCGTTGCCGCCGCGCATGAAGGTGTTGGTCATCCGCGGCATCGGCGCGTGCGCGAAACTTTCGCGGCGTCCGTTGCCCGTGGGTTCGACCCCCATGAGGCGCGCGTTGAGGCGGTCCTGCATATAGCCCTTGAGGATGCCGTCTTCGATCAGCACCGTTTCGCCGGTGGGCGTGCCCTCGTCGTCGATGCTGAGCGAGCCGCGGCGGCCGCCGCCGACGGGGCTGTCCATCGCGCCGTCGTCGACAACGGTGACACCGGGCGCGGCGACGCGCTGACCGATGCGGCCGGAGAAGGCGCTGGTGCCCTTGCGGTTGAAATCGCCTTCGAGCCCGTGCCCGACGGCTTCGTGGAGCAGTACGCCGGGCCAGCCGGGACCGAGCAGCACGGTAAATTCGCCCGCGGGGGCATCGACCGCGCGGAGGTTGACGAGCGCCTGTGCCAGCGCCTCGTCGATTGCGCGGTTCCACTGTGCGGGCTCGAACAGATGGTCATACATGTAACGCCCGCCGAGGCCGAAATAGCCCGTTTCGCGGCGGCCATTTTCCTCGACGACGATCGAGACGTTGAGGCGGACGAGTGGGCGAATGTCGGTCGCGAGGAAGCCGTCGGCGCGGACGATCTCGACCACCGACCAGCTGCCCGCGAGTGCGACCGAAACCTGGACGATGCGCGGATCGCGCGCGCGCGCCGCGGCGTCGATTTCCTGGCAGAGCGCGACCTTCTTGGCGAAGGGGATGAGGTCGAGCGGGTTCGCTTCGTCATAGAGGTGGCGGTTGGTGCGCGGCGGCGGCGCGGCGTGCGCCTGATTCGACGGATCGAGCAGCGCGAGCGTTTCGGCGGCGCGGCGGATCGCGCCCGCGCTGATATCGCTGGCGTGGGCAAAGCCCGTCATCTCGCCCGACACGGCGCGCAGGCCAAAACCGGCGTCGGTCGAATAGTCGGCGGTCTTGAGGCGCCCGTCGTCGAAGCCGAAGCTCTCGGTCGCGCGATATTGCAAATAGAGCTCGCCGTCGTCGGCCTTGGCGAGCGCTTCGCGCGCGAGCGCCTGCGCCAGATCGGGGTCGAGCGCATCGGCGCGATAAAGGAAGCGGCGGGGATCGGTCGGGCTTGTCATGGGGTCGATATAGGCACGCGCGTCCCCCGACGCCAGCGGTCAGAGATAATTGACCGTCAGCGTGAAGGTGCCGCTGTAATCGCCTTCGGGCTGGTTCGCGGGGACGGTGAGCGTGCCGCCGATATAATAGGTCTGCACCCCGCTCGGCAGCAATGTCCCGCCGAGCAGGGCGATGCCGCCGCCGCTCGTGCTCGCCGCGCGCACAAGGCTCGCGGTCATCGGGGCCGCGCCGCCGCCGGCGCGGGAAAGCGTGACCGAGGTGCTGCCCGATACGGTGATGAGCAAGATACCGCCGGTGCCCTGGAACACCGCGCGCTGCGCCGCCGAACCCACCGGCGTGACGCCGCCGCCGGTGGTGCGCGCATTGGTGACGGGATTGATCGTGACGGTGCCGCCGGTCGCGCCGCTGATCAGCGTGCCGAAATCGAGATCGTCGGTCTTGATCAGCGTGTTCGGGCGAACGACCGCCGCATTGGCGGTGCCGGGCATGTCGGCGGCATAGGCCGGTCCGCACAGCGCCGCGCTCGCCGCTGTCACGGCAATGGTCAGGGCGCGAGCCGCTCCCCGACAGTCTCTGGTCCCTTGAATCCCCACCGATTCTGCTCCTGTCTGGCACATCTTATGCCAGTGCGACCTTCATCACAGATGCATGGGGTTGGTGAATCGGCCGTTTACTTCCGGCCCGGGAATCACGCGTTGTCGGCAACGCCGGCGTTCAGCCCTTGTCGGCGATCCCGCCGATGAGAATGAAGCGGCGGTCGCAATAGCCGCAGTCGGCAAAGCCTTCGTCGGTGTCGATTTCGAGCCACACGCGCGGGTGGCCGAGCGCCGCGTCGGCGAGGCCGTCGCCGGTGCCGTCGCAGGCGATGCGGGTCTTGGGCGTGCGGATGGTTTCGGGTGCGGGCTGGGTCATCGACCGCGCCCATAGCAAGCAGGACGGGCGCCCGCAATCGGGTCTGCGCAATCGATGTGGGCTTTGACGGCACCGGTGCAAGCGCCCTTTCGGGTGCAAGTGGTCCCCCGGTGCCGTCCTCCCCCCACAGAAGGTCTAAAGATAGTTCAAGGTGATCGTGAACGTGCCGCTATAGTCGCCGGGTGCTTGGTTGGCGCCGACCTCCAGCGTGGCGCCGACGGGGAAATTATAGTTGCCGAGCGGTGAGGTGATGCGGAAGCGCGTCGGCGAGGTCGACAGGATCGCGGTCGGCGTGCTGCCGATTTCGAACGTGCGGGCGCGCATCCGAACCCCTGGCCCCGTAAGCCAGATCGTGTTCGATCCGAGCGAGATATTAACCTGGCGATTTTGGGTGCCGAGCCCCGCGAAGCGCGCGGGTTCGCCGCCGTTCCCAGCGAGCGTGACGCCGCCGGTGCGGCTGCGCGATCCGTCGGGCTCGATCGTCACCGTCCCCGCGGTCGCCGACGGGATGATATCGCCGAAATCGAGGTCGTTGACCTTGAAGAAGGACAGCGGGCGAAGCACGATGGCTTCGGCTTCGCCTTGCGCGCTGCCCTGCGCCAGCGCGGGCGAAGCGGCGGCGGGCGCGATCAGGAGCGCAAAAATGGCTAGGCCGCGCTGCATCGGCAGCGGGCAAAAGATGTGACTGGTCCCCACATCCGCCGTCCTAGCGGCGAGTTTCCAATTTAGCGTTAACGCGGGGCTGACGAAAAATTAGCAGGCTTTCGCACGCCGAGGCGCGCCGCTATGGAGGCGGCCATGAGTGAAGCCGCTATTCGCATCGACGCCGTCTCCAAACTTTATGCCGGCGGCAAGCAGGCGCTCGACAATGTCAGTTTCGACGTGCCGCGCGGGGAGATTTTCGGTCTTTTGGGGCCGAATGGCGCGGGCAAGTCGACGCTGATCAATATCCTCGCGGGACTCGTCAACAAGACGAGCGGGAACGCGAGCATCTGGGGCTTCGACATCGATGCCGATCCGCGCAACGCCAAATATTCGATCGGCATCGTGCCGCAGGAGATCGTCTTCGATCCCTTCTTCACGCCGTATGAGACGCTCGAGAATCAGGCCGGCCTTTACGGTGTACCGAAAGACAGGCGGATTTCGGACGAACTGCTCGCCGCGGTTCACCTGTCGGACAAGCGCGACGCCTATGCGCGCACGCTGTCGGGGGGGATGAAGCGCCGCCTTCTCGTCGCCAAGGCGATGGTGCACTCGCCGCCGATCATCGTGCTCGACGAGCCGACCGCGGGGGTCGACATCGAACTGCGCCAGCAGCTTTGGGACTATGTCCAGCGGCTCAACGATCGCGGCGTCACCGTGGTGCTGACGACGCACTATCTGGAGGAAGCCGAGGAACTGTGCGACCGGATCGCGATCATCAACCATGGCAAGCTGATCGCCAACAAGCCGACGCGCGAACTGGTCGACATGGCGCGCGAGAAGATCGTCGTCGTGACGCTCGACGCCGATATCGGCGCACTACCGGCGCACCCTGCGTTCGAGAAAGTCGAGCGTGAGGGCGAGCGCGGCCTTGCAATCCATTATAACAAGGACCGGATGAACGCGGGCGAGGTGCTCGCCGCGGTCAATGCGATGGGGCACGGCATCGTCGACGTGTCGACGCGCGAGGCCGATCTGGAAGATGTGTTCCTGAATCTGACGCGCAGCGCCGCCTGAGCGTCAGCGCCGCGTCAGGCGCGCGGCGACCCCGAAATGATCCGACGGATATTCGCCGTCCGCCGGCGTGTCGCCGATGACGCGCGCGCCGGAGACGGCGAACGCGGCCGCGTCGGCGAAGATATGGTCGATCACGCGCGGCTTGTGGCCGCGCGCGGGATTGAGCGTCGTTTCCGCGGCGCCCTGCAGCAACGCCGAGACGAAGCGCGGCCGCCCCATCGCGCTGAGCCCGGGGTCATCAAGCGGCGCATTGAAGTCGCCCGTCACAACAAGTGGGACGCCGTCGCGGGGTAGCCAGGCGAGCAGGTCGGCAAGCTGCTCCGCGCGCACCGCCGCGGCTTCGGGTTGCCATGCGAGATGCGTCGCGACGATGTCGACCGGCCCGCTTGCGGTCTGGACGCGCACGCGGATCGCGGTGCGATAATCCGACAGCGGTTCGAGCTTGCGGCGCGCGACCTCGATCACCGGCAGGCGCGTCAGGATCGCATTGCCATAGCGTTTGGGCGAACCCTCGGGCTCGGGCGCGACGAAGTGGACTTGCGGATAGCCAAGGTCGCGGGCGAGCGTGTCCGCCTGATTCGGCAGGCCCTTTTTCGAATCCTCGAGCACTTCCTGCAACGCGATGACGTCGGCATCCGCTTCGCGCAGCGCCGCCACGAGCAACGCGCGCCGCGCCGGCCACTGCCCGCCCGCATCGTGCCAGATGTTGAAGGTCGCGACGCTGAGGTCGCCGGCAGAACCTGTCCCGACGCGATGCGCGCAGGCCGCAAGCGGCAGTGTTGCCATCGCGGTCAGCAGCGCGCGCCGGTTAAGTTCAGCTTTGAGCATGTCGACAAATTCCCTTGGCCGGCGTCTTCGATCCCCCTGTCATGCGGCGCCTCGCTGTGCAACAGAGGCGTCATGAGTGAATACGACGTCATTATCGTGGGCTCGGGCGCGGCGGGGCTGACCGCCGCGATCGCACTCGCCGATCATTGCAGGGTTCTGGTGCTCGCGAAGGGCGAGCTCACCGGCGGCTCGACCGCATGGGCGCAGGGCGGGATCGCCGCGGTGCTCGACGCGGGCGACACGTTCGAAAATCATATCGAGGACACGATGATCGCGGGCGGCGGCCTCAACCGGCGCGAAACGGTCGAGTTCGTCGTCGAAAATGCGCCGCACGCGATCGAGCGGCTCGTCGAAATGGGCGTGCCGTTCAACAAGGATGCCGAGGCGCTGCACCTGACGCGCGAGGGCGGCCATTCGCACCGCCGCATCGTCCACGTCGACGACGCGACGGGCTGGGCGGTGCAGGCGGCGCTGCTCAAGACCGCCGAAGCGCATCCGAACATCACGTTGCTGCCGGGGCAAGCGTGCATCGACCTGATCACCGGGCGGCATGAGGAACGTTATTCGGGATCGGGGCGCGTGTGGGGCGTCTACGCGCTCGATGAAAAGACCGGCAAGGTCCGCGCGCACGTCGGCCGCGCGACGATCCTTGCGAGTGGCGGCGCGGGGCGCGTCTATCAATTCTCGACCGCGCCGCGCGGCGCGACCGGCGACGGCATCGCGATGGCGTGGCGCGCGGGCGCGCGCGTCTCGAACATGGAGATGATGCAGTTCCACCCGACCTGCCTCTATAATCTCGACGTCAAGAATTTCCTGATCACCGAGGCGGTGCGCGGCGAGGGCGGAATCCTGAAGCATCCCGTCACCGGCCACCGTTACATGCCCGATTATGACGCGCGCGCCGAACTCGCGCCGCGCGATGTCGTGGCGCGCGCGAACGACGACCAGATCAAGCGCTCTGGGCTCGACTATGTCCACCTCGACATCAGCCACCAGAACCCCGATTTCGTCGCGGGGCATTTCCCGAACATCTATGAAAAGCTGCTGACGCTTGGCATCGACATGACGAAGCAGCCGATCCCCGTCGTGCCCGCGCAGCATTATACGTGCGGCGGGGTGCTGATCGACCTCGACGGGCGCACCGACCTGCCGGGGCTTTATGCGGCGGGCGAGTGCACCGAAAGCGGGCTGCACGGCGCCAATCGTCTGGCATCGAACTCGCTGCTCGAATGCTTCGTGTTCGGCGAGGCGGCGGCGAAGCATATCATCGAGAGCTGGGACCAGCTCGCCGCGCCGCCGGCGATCCGGCCGTGGGACGCGAGCCGCGTCACCGATTCGGACGAAGAGGTCGTCATCAAGCAGAACTGGACCGAGATCCGCCGCTTCATGTGGAATTATGTCGGCATCGTGCGCACGACCAAGCGCCTCGAACGCGCGCGGCACCGCATCGACATGATGACGCACGAGGTCGAGGATTATTACGGCCATTTCCGCGTCACCACCGACCTGATCGAGCTGCGCAACCTGCTGCAATGCGCCGAGCTGATCGTGCGCAGCGCGCTCCACCGCAAGGAAAGCCGCGGGCTGCATTATACGCTCGATTATCCCGACCTGCTGCCGCAGGCGCTCGATACAGTGCTGGTGCCGTGATCGGTGGCTAAAGGGTCGCGGACGAAGCTTCCGCCGCCCTATCTGCGGCGCGTGTGGATGCGCGAGCCCGCCCCCGACGCGGACAAGCCCGCGCTCGATTGCGACCATTACCCCTTCAACATCCCGCTGTTCGCCGACCCGGCGTTCGAAATCCGGTTCGAGCGGCCGGTCACGATATTGGTGGGCGAAAATGGATCGGGCAAATCGACCCTGCTCGAAGCCATCGCGGTGCTCGCCGGGTTCAGCGAGGGCGGGGGCGGCTATGGCCATAGGGCCGTCGAGCGGTCGGACATTTCGGGCAGTGATGGCGGCCTATTAGCCGATGCCCTGCGCGCCGCGTGGCTCCCCAAGGTCGGCAAAGGCTTCTTTTTTCGCGCCGAAACCTTCTTCACGCTGGCGCGCTACGTCGATCAGGCGGCCTATGACGTTGGCGCGGGGCGGCCCGATTATCTGTCTTGGTCGCACGGCGAAGGATTTCTGGGTTTTTTCGAAGAGCGTGCCGATCAGCAGGGCATCTATATTTTCGACGAACCCGAATCGGCGCTGTCACCGTCGCGCCAGTTCGAATTCCTCAAGCTGCTTCGCCGCATCCAGCGCGCCAACAACAGCCAGGTCATCATGGCAACGCATTCGCCGATCCTGATGGCGCTGCCCGACGCGGACCTGCGGCAGATCAGCCCGCTCGGGATCGAGCCGGTCCAGCTCGAAGACACGGCGCACTACCGGCTCTATCGCGAATTCATGCTCTATCCGCGCGAGACGGTGGAGGCGATGATCGAATAGGCGTCAGCCGCCGACGCCGAGCAGTCGTCCGACAAAAATCAGCACGATCGCGCCGATGACCGAGGCGAGGCAGCCCGCGCGGCTGAAGTCGCCGCGGCCGCGCGAAGTCGCGAGGCCCGCGAGGAGCGAGCCGCCGATGCCGAGCAGGATCGTCGCGATCCACCCCATCTCGACCGCGCCGGGATAGAAGAAGCGCGCGAGCGCGCCGATGACGAGGCCCGAGATGATCGCGCCGATGATGTTGATCATGCGTTGAATCCTTCATTGAGAAAGCGCTCGGCGAGCGCGGCGTGCAGGGCGGCGCCGCGCGCCATCACGCTCTCGTCGAGCACCATATGGTTCGAGTGGAGCCCGCAGCATTGGCGCCAGTCGCTGCCCGCCTCGCTCGCGCCGAGCCAGAACATCGCGCCCGGGACCTTTTCGAGGACGTAGGAAAAATCCTCGGCGCCCATCACGGGATTATCCATCGTCAGCCAGGCTTGCTCGCCGAACGTCTCCTCGACCACCGACTGGCCGAAGCTCACCGCGCGGGCGTCGCAGATGGTGACGGGGAAGCCCTCCTCGATCGTCACCTCGGCGGTGCAGCCATGCGCCTCGGCGATCGCGGGGGCGAGGCGCCTCAGCTCGCGGGCGACCATCGCGCGGCGTTCGGGCGACAGCGTGCGGATCGTGCCGAGCATCTCGGCGGTCTCGGGGATGATATTGTTCGTCGTGCCCGCGGCGATCTTCGCAATCGTGACGACCGCGGGGTCGAAGACCGAGATGCGGCGCGTGACCATCGTCTGGATCGCGGTGACGATCGCGCAGGCAACGGGGATCGGGTCGATGCTGTCGTGCGGCATCGAGGCATGGCCGCCCGCGCCCTTTACGCTGATCGAGAGGACATCGGACGAGGCGAGCAGCGGCCCCGCGCGCCCCGCGAAAATGCCGTGCGGCGCGTTGGGCATGATGTGGAGCGCGAAAGCCGCGTCGGGCAGCGGGTCGATGATCCCGTCGTCGAGCATGAAGCGCGCGCCATGATGCCCTTCTTCGCCCGGCTGGAACATGAACATCACCGTGCCGGGCAGGCGGTCGCGCGCGGCGCACAGCAGCTTCGCCGCGCCGACGAGCATCGCGACATGCGTGTCGTGCCCGCACGCATGCATCGCGCCGGCGATCTCGGAGGTGAAATCGAGCCCGGTGTCTTCGAGCAAAGGCAGTGCATCCATGTCGCCGCGGAGCAGCACGGTGCGCCCGTTGGCGGGGCCGCGCAGGATCGCGATCAGGCCCGTGGTCGACGGCCCCTCGCGAAATTCAAGCGGCAGCCCCGCGAGCGCATCCTTGATCTTCGCGAGCGTCTTCGGGTTTTGCAGCCCGAGTTCGGGCTCGCGATGGATCGCGCGGCGGAGGTCGACGAGGTCGGAGAGGAGGGTTTCGGCCTCGGCGGGCCAGCTATTGCCGGAAAGGGTCATGTCTCTGCTCCGTGCTGTCTTTGCGAAACTACAGGCGTTCGATGTGCGAAGGGGGAACGTGATCGGTGAGCCACACGCCGTTTCCCGCCAGCCGGAATTCCTTGCCGGCTTGGGAAAGAGCGTCCGCCGCAATTCTGAGGATCACCGGCTTGCCCCGGCGCGCTCCAACGATCTTGGCGGTATTCTCGTCGGGGGACAAATGAACATGGTGCCGTGCCATCGGTTTCAGCCCTTCGGATAATATCGCCTGTAGGAAACGTTCGACCGTTCCGTGAAACAGGAACTCGGGTGGCGTGGCGCGCGGCCAGTCGAGATCGACTGCAATCGAATGCCCTTGTCGCGCCCGTATCAAGCTGCCGTCTGCTGATATTTCGAAGCGATTCTTGTCGCTTCCCTCGACAACCCGAAGGAGATCACTGTGCTCATGTGGGAGTTTGGCCGCGAACAGGGCGTCCAAGATCGCAACGCATTCAGCCCATCCACTGGGATCTAGCGTTAAATTTCCCGCTGTTGGATTGTGACGCAGCCAGTAGGATAGCGACTTAGAAATCTGACGATCATCGGCCATGGCCGAAACTTGGGGGAGTTCCGTGCCGGACGCAATCCACATTCATGAGGACGACTGGGGTATGCGGAGCCTCTATCCTATCGCAGCCGAGCCAGAAGTAGAGCGCGATCTCGCCGAATCGATTGCGGCGAGCGAAAAAAAATTGCACCCGAGTGGCTTTGGTTGGACCGCGATACATATGATCGCAGAGCCTTCGGTGGATTATCGCGAACTGAATCTGCTCTTGGCGGACGCCGCTGAGAAGCTTTCTGCGATCATGCCGCGCGTAAAACGATTCGCTGCCACGATTGGCGCACATATTGGCACTTTGGAAAAGGACCCCTATGGTTCCTATGAAAATGACGCTTGGTGTTTCGGCTTCGACGCCAAGTGCTTCATTAAGCTCGAACCCGAAGGCGATTTTGTAAAAGGCATCTGGTACGATTTTACGTCGAGCGATCCGCAAGCTGAACAAGCGATGCGTCACGCATTCGACGTCGTCAACGGTCTCGTTCCGAGCCTTCTCGTCGACTATCATCAGGATGCGCAGGGTCCGCTAGGCGACCCGGAGTTTCTTGATCACTATTTTGCCGAGCACCGGGAACGGCGGATCGCCGTCGCCAAGGCTGTAGAAGAGTATAGGCAGTCTTCCGAACCCAAACCCTGGTGGAAGCGTCTGTTTAGCTGAGGCCGAAGCGGCGGGTACGGGAAGCGCGGCTAACGCCCCCCGAACAACTGCCGCCCGGCGAGGTCGAGCATGATTTCCTCGCTGCCGCCGCCGATCGCGTTGACGCGGACTTCGCGGTAGATGCGTTCGACCTTGCTGCCGGTGATATAGCTCGCGCCGCCGAGGACCTGCGCGGCCTCGCGCGCCACGCTTTCCAGCATGCGCGTCGCTTGTACCTTGAGCATCGCGAAGTCGGCGGGGCGGTCCTTGCCGTTTTTGACCTGCCAGGCGGCGAGGTCGACCCACGCCTGCGTCGCTTCGATCTGGCGTTCCATGTCGGCGAGCTTGATGCGGATCGACTGGTGGCCGACGAGCGGTTTGCCGAAGGTCTCGCGGTTCTGCGCCCATTCGGCGGCCTCGGCCATCGCGACGCGCGCATAGGCGCAGCAGCCCATCGCCATGCCGAGCCGCTCGCTGTTGAAATTGCGCATGATGCCGATGAAGCCGGCATTCTCCTGGCCGATCAGGTTTTCTGCCGGGACGCGGACGCCATCGAAATGGATCGCGGCGGTGTCGCTGCAGCGCCAGCCCATCTTGTCGAGGCGCGTACGCTCGACGCCGGGGCTGTCCATGTCGATCAGCAGCAGCGAGATACCCGCGGCGCCCGGCCCGCCGGTGCGCACTGCGCAGGTCAGCCAGTCGGCGCGCATGCCGCTGGTGATGAACATCTTGCCGCCGTTGACGACATAATCGTCGCCGTCCCTGACGGCGGTGGTCTTGAGGTTCGCGACGTCGCTGCCGCCGCCCGCCTCGGTGATGCCGAGCGCGATGATCTTTTCGCCCGCGAGCACGGGTGGGGCGATTCGCTGTTTCAACTCTTCGGAACCGAGTGCGAGGACCGGGGGCAGGCCGATGCCGTGCGTCATCAGCGAGGCGCCGAGGCCCCCCGCGCCGACCGCGGCGAGTTCTTCGGTGAGAACCAGCCCGTGGAAATTGTCGAAGCCCTCGCTGTGCCCGCCATATTGTTCGGGATAGCGGAGGCCAAGAATGCCAGCGTCGGCGGCTTTCTTGTGGAGCTCGCGCGGCAGCTCGCCTTCGGCCTCCCAGCGGTCGATGTGCGGCGCGATCTCGCGCGCGACGAAGCGGCGGACGCTCTGCGCCAGCGCCTCGTGGGTTTCGTCATAATAGGGCGATCTTGCGCGCCAGTCATCGAAGGCTGTCATGGCGCGATGCTGCGCGGCGTTGACGTTCCCGTCAAGTCGGGCTTGCGCCCTCCGCTCAACGACTTAAGGTCGCGCGCCATGAACAAATCGCACCTGCTCGCCGGCCTCGCCGCATTCGCCCTGATCTCCACCCCCGCCATGGCACAGAAGTCGCCCGAGGCGGTTGCCGAAGCCGCGCTCAAGAAGGCGCCGGTGTTCGACGGGCACAATGACGTGCCGTGGGCGCTGCGCGGGCGCCTCGACAATATGATCAACGGCTTCGATTTCCAGGACACGACCGACACCGCGAAGCCCGACGCGACCCCGCCCGAAATCGCGATGCACACCGACCTGATGCGGCTGCGCAAGGGCCATGTCGGCGCGCAATTCTGGTCGGTCTATGTGCCGAGCAATCCGAACGAGCAGCTGGCGGTGCAGCAGACGATCGAGCAGATCGACGTGATGAAGCGGCTGGTCGCGCGCTACCCGAACGACCTCGCGCTCGCCTCGACCTCGGCCGAGCTCGAAAAGGCGATGAAGGCGGGCAAGGTTGCCGGGATGCTCGGCATGGAGGGCGGCCATTCGATCGGCTCGTCGCTCGCGGTGCTGCGCCAGATGTACGACCTTGGCGCGCGCTATATGACGCTCACCCATTCGAAGAATTTGAGCTGGGCCGACGCCGCGACCGACGCGCCCGCGCACGACGGGCTGACCGATTTCGGCCGCCAGGTCGTTCGCGAAATGAACCGCATCGGGATGATCGTCGATCTGAGCCACGTCAGCGAAGCGACGATGAAGGATGCGCTCGAAACCTCGCACGCGCCGGTGATGTTCAGCCATTCGGGCGTGCGCGCGGTGAATCCGCATCCGCGCAACGTCCCCGACAGCGTGCTGCCCGCGGTAAAGGCCAACGGCGGGATCGTGATGATCGTGCTGCTGCCGGGCTTCCTCGACGCCGATGTCCGCGCGCAGGGTCTCGCGCGCTCCGCCGAGCAGGCGCGGCTGAAGGCGATGTATCCGGGCGATCCGGCGGCGGAAAAGGCGGCGCTCAAGGCTTGGGACGCGGCCAATCCGATGCCGACGACCAGTGTCGCCAAGGTCGCCGAGCATA
Source organism: Sphingomonadaceae bacterium 3R27C6 (assembly GCA_005503215.1). Taxonomy (GTDB): domain Bacteria; phylum Pseudomonadota; class Alphaproteobacteria; order Sphingomonadales; family Sphingomonadaceae; genus Sphingopyxis. The sequence continues at coordinate 194,169 of SCNS01000005.1, forward strand.
TCGATCATCTCAAAAAGACGATCGGGGTCGATCATATCGGGCTCGGCGGCGATTATGACGGGATGGATTCGGCGCCGGTCGGCATGGAGGATGTGTCGGGATATCCCGCGCTGTTCACCGAACTGGCGAAGCGCGGTTATTCGCAGGTCGATCTCGAGAAGATCGCGAGCGGCAACATGCTGCGCGTGCTGAAGGCGGTCGAGGCCTATGCGGCGAGCCAGAAGGGCCAGCCGCCGATCGAGACGCCGGTCGCGAAATAAGGGCTAGGGGCGGCGGCGAAACGGCCAGTCGGTCGCGCCGCTCGCCCACAGCGCCCACCAGATGATGAGCGGCTGCGCGGCAAGGCGCGGGCCATGATACCACCAGCTCAAAGTCTCACCGCCGATCGCGATATTGGCGAGCGCGTGGTGGAAGTTCGCGGGCCAGACGCAGAGCGCATAGAGCGCGAGGCCCCAGCCGGCCGCCTTGCGCGTCGCCGGGACCATCAACCCGACCGCGCCCACGATCTCGGCGATGCCGGTCGCCGCGACGACCAGCCCCGGCTGCGGCACCCACGGCGGCGTGATCGCGAGGAAGGGCGCGGGCACCGCAAGGTGGCGGTAGCCCGCATAGCCATAAGCAAGCGCGAGCAGCCAGCGCAGTGCCGTGCGGACCGGCGCGTTCAACGCCCGAGCGCGGTGAGCATCGCCTCGATGCTGGTGAATTTTTCGCGCGGGCGGCCGTCGAGCGCGGCCGCGACCTCGGCCTCCTCGATTCGGCGCCAGTCGCGGAAGGTGACGGGGGTGACATCGCGACTGGCGAGCAGCGCATCGAGCCCGGGGCGTCCCGCCTTGCCCGCACCGCGCCCGATATCCTCGAGCACCATTTCGCCGATGCGCGCGCCGTCGGGCTTGTTGGTGCCGATCGTTCCCGACGGCCCGCGTCGTGCCCAGCCGACGGCGTAGAGGCCGGGCAGGATGCGTCCCTCGTCGCTCGCGAAACGCCCGCGGCCATGCTCATAGGGGACGCCGGGAATCGGCGGGGTCTGGTAACCGATGCAGCTGATCACCAGCCCGGCATCGAGCGCGTAGGTCTCGCCCGTGCCGTGGCTGGTGAGGTCGGCGTCGAGCGTCGTGCGCTCGACGATCACGCGCTGGACGCGGCCCCCATCTTCTTTGGCGCCCTCGATTGCGACGGGCATGGCGAAGAAATCGAAATCGATCGTCACCGGCTTCGCGACAGGATTGGCTGAAAAGCTGCGCAAATGCGTCACGGACTTGCGCATGCCGGGTTCGAGCATGGCGTCGTCGCCTTCGGGTGGCAGGTCGGCGGGGTCGACGCGCGGGCTGGCGCGTTCGAGATGGCCGAGTTCGCCGAGCTCCTTCGGCGTCATCGCGATCTGGTGCGGGCCGCGGCGGCCGAGGATCTGGATATGGCGCACCGCGCTCCCGGCCAGCGCGTCGCGGGCGTGCGCGACGATGTCGCTACCCGCGAATTCGCCCGGCGTCTTGGCGAGGATGCGCGCGACGTCGAGTGCGACATTACCGTTGCCGATCACCACGACACCGGGGGCGTCGAGCGGCGGGTTCAGATCGGCGAAGTCGGGATGGCCGTTGTACCATCCGACAAAGGCGGCGCTGCCGATCACGCCGGGCAGGTCGGCGCCGGGGATGTCGAGCGGACGGTCGTTGGGTGCGCCGGTCGCGAGGATGACGGCGTCGTAAAGGCCGACAAGCTCGTCGATCGTCACGTCGATGCCGACCGACACATGGCCGACGAAACGGACATTGTCGGTGAGCGCGGTGCCCTCATAGCGGCGCGACACCGCCTTGATCGACTGGTGGTCGGGCGCGACCCCGGTGCGGATCAGGCCATAGGGGACGGGCAGCCGGTCGATGACATCGACCGCGATATCGTCCGCTTTCTGCAATGTTTCGGCTGTATAATAACCCGCGGGGCCCGACCCGACGATCGCGACATGACGCATCAACCCACTCCTTCGGGTGTCCGCGCGGGCGCGCGGCCCCTATCTTGTTATGCGGGCGATGCTAGCGGCGAAATGCGTTAGGGCAAGCGGACTTGTTCGAGTGGGCGAACCGGCCTTGACAGCGGGCCCGTGCAGTCATATTTGGCCCGCCTCTGCTGCCCTGTCGTCTAATGGTAAGACTGCGGTTTCTGATACCGCCTATCGAGGTTCGAATCCTCGCGGGGCATCCAGATTTTCTAGCTATCACATTGTTTTTGCTAGAGAATTTTTGGGTGGGTAGCACTCTTCCCCATATCCTCCACCAATATTTTGCCGGTGACGTTGGGGAAGCGGCGGCTGTGGGTATGAATTTCGAGCCTTCGGGAATTGTGAAGCGAAATTCCTTTGGCGCGAGATCCTCAGACGGTGCCTCACCCTCTTTACGTAGTGGCGACGTACCTGGCCATTCGAACGCTGGTTCGGCGACCCTAAAAGCGGTCCTTCATATTTGCGGCGCCATCGGCGCAGGCCGGAGCGTCCACTACCTGGGGCAGCCAACCCTTTGACGACCGTCCGTCGATTTAGCGCTGAAGCTGCCATAGCAGAGGAATTGTGGATCCCGTTTTTGGGGGCAACGCAAAGACCGGGGCATTCGGACCTCTAAATGATCTTGTGTTCGGGCGCGTTGAGGTCGATCCTCGCAATTCCAGCGAGCCATTTTCCGGCGAGGAAAATAGGCAGGCAGGAGGAGAGCGACATGGATGAGATTATCCACGGCACCAGAGCCATCGCGATCGTCGGACCCGCCGGCACAGGCAAGACGAGCCTCGCCGAGGCCATGCTGTTCGCGGCGGGGGCCAGCGCCCGGCTGGGCGCGGTCGATGGCGGCAGCAGCGTGGGCGACGCCAGCCCGGAAGCGCGCGCGCGATGTGGCTCGACCGAACTGAACCTGATGCGCTTCGACTGGATGAAGGAAGGCTATGCGTTGATCGACGCGCCCGGGTCGGTGGGCTTTGCGGCGGACGCGGAGTTGGCGCTGGCCGTGGCCGATCTGGCGCTGGTGGTGATCGATCCCGATCCGGCGCGTGCGCCGTTGGTCGAGCCGACATTGCGACGCCTGGAAGCGCTCCGCCTCCCGCACGCGCTGTTCGTCAACAAGATCGATCAGGCGCGCGGCAGCATCGAGGATCTGCTTGCTGCGCTCCAGCCGCTGAGCGCCACGGCCCTTGTGGCACGGCAAATCCCGATCCGGGCCGGCGAGCGCGTAGCCGGCTTTGTCGATCTCGCGCTGGAGCGCGCCTATCATTATCAGCCGGGCCGCCGCTCGGAACGGGTGCCGTTGGCCGCCCATCTAAAGAGCGAGGAGACCGATGCGCGCTTCCACATGCTCGAACAGCTGGCAGATCATGACGATATACTGCTCGAGCAATTGCTGAACGACGAGAAGCCAAGCTCCGACATAATCTTCGGCGATCTCGAGCGAGAGACCGCAGCGGGGCAGATCGTACCGATCCTGTTTGGCTCGGCGCTCAACGGGTTCGGCATCCGCCGCCTCCTCAAGATGCTGCGCCATGATACACCCCTCGCCGCGTTGACGGCGGATCGGCTTGCTATCGACGGCGCCGCGGCGCAGGTCTTCAAGGTCACGCATGGCAGCGCGGTGGGCCGGCTGGCGCTCGCGCGGGTCTTCGGTGCGCCGCTTGCCGAGGGGGCCGAACTATCCGGCACCGATGGGAACCCGATGCGTATCGGGTCCTTGTTCGCCCTGCAGGGAGCGGCGACCACGAAGATCGCCCGCGCCGAACCGGGCGACATTGTCGGCATCGCCAAGGTGGATGCCGTCCAGGCGGGCGACCGGCTCGGCGCAGCCGGTCGCCCGCCTGCCGCCGTGGACGCGGTGCAGCGGCCGGCAAGCAATTATGCGCTGGCCATCGCGGTCACCGACCATAAGGACGAGGTGCGGTTGTCGACAGCGCTCAATCGACTGGTCGAAGAGGATCCCGGCCTGCGCTGGAGGCTCGACGAGGCGACGCAGGAGACGCTGCTCCACGGGCTCAATGAGGAGCATCTGGCCGTCGTCCAGGCACGGCTGAAACGGCGTTACGGCGTTGCTATATCGGTGCGTCCGCCCGCGATCGCCTACAAGGAAACGATCCGCAAGACTGTGACAAAGCATGGCCGCCACAAGAAGCAATCGGGTGGGCACGGCCAGTTCGGCGACGTCATCATCGAACTCCGCCCGCGCGGGCGTGGCGACGGCTTTCAGTTCGAGGACCGGATCACCGGGGGCGCGATCCCCCGGCAATGGATTCCGGCGGTCGAGCAGGGCGTGCGCGATGCGATGGCGCGCGGGCCATTCGGCTTTCCGGTCGTCGATGTCGCGGTTGCGCTGGTCGATGGTTCCTTTCACAGCGTCGACAGCTCGGAACTGGCCTTTCGCACCGCCGGTCGGATCGCCATGGCAGAAGCCCTGGCGGCGGCGACGCCCTATCTGCTCGAGCCGCTCGCGCACGTGACCATCCGGGCGCCGGGCAGTGCCGTTTCACGGATCACCTCGGCGGCGACCAGCCGACGCGGCCAGGTGCTGGGAATAACGCCGCTCGAAGGCTGGTCGCGCTGGGACGTGATCGAGTTGCTGCTGCCCGAGGCTGAACTTCCCGGACTGGAGCCTGAACTGCGATCACTGAGCCAGGGCATGGCGCATTACGAGGCGCGCTTCGACCATCTCGCAGAACTCAGCGAGAAGCTCGCCAGCGCGCTGATCCGCCGCACGCCCGAGCCCGCCTGACCCGAAATGGCCGGGCCCGCGCCACATGCGCATCATGTTCCACCATTGCGATGGTTTAAGCTGTCGTAGCGTGCCGCAATCGCCCTCATACTGTTGAAAAGCGTCTTTATAGATTGGCGATCGCGGCGGCTTGATAGGGGAAAACTCATTTTTTCATCGAGGCTGAGAACAACTCGCGTGGATCCGCCAGCGCGCAAGGGTTAGCGGATCACTTCTATCAGGTTGCGCCCGTCTTCGCGTTCGGACACCCGAAAACAGGTGCCGGTGAATCGTTCGATCAGGCTTGCCGCGGTGCGCGTGTGCTCGCTGATCTTTACCGTGGTGAAGGCCCCGCCATGCGCAAACGCCATCGGCAGCAACAGCTGATCCTGCAGATAGGGGCCGGCAAACGCCCCCGAGGCAAGATAGCCCGCCATGCGCTTCGCCGCGGTCTGCGCGAGGCGCTCGGCCGGAACGCCGAGCTTGCCGAAGCCCGACATGACCTCGGTCACCTCTTCGAATTCCGCCTCGATCAGCAGCGCGTTGCCCGGCCCCTGTTCGGCGGGCAGCTGGCGCGTGGCAAAGGCGTCGGCCGGCCAGTCGGCGAGCACCTTGCGCGCGACCTTGAGTTCGCGGTCGGCGATATCGAACGGGATGCCAGCGATCAGCGCCGTTGCCGACACGCTGCGCCGCGCACCACGATCGATACACTCGATCGGGCGCAGCGGCGCGGGCACGATATCGACCTCGATCCGGCCGCCGCCGCGCGGGAAAAAGCCATGGCGGACGAGCCGCGCCGAAATGGTCGGCCCCATGCGATTGATCACCGGCAGCAGCGTGCGTTCGATGAAGTCGAACGGCGGCGCCGCCATTGCGTGCGTGCCACCCTCGACGACAAGCCGCGACGGCGCGTCGGCGAGCATCAGTGGCACCAGAATCGTCTGAAGGACCAGCCCGGTGCTGCCAGCGGTGCCGACCGCGAAATGATAATCGCCGGGCGTCACCTTGCCCGGACGGAAGCCGATGCGGCCTGACCCCACGGCCAGTCCGGTGCATTCGGCGCCGCCGATAACGCACGCCGCCTCGATTGCGGTCACATGCTGGCGCATCAGTCCCGGCTTCTCGCGCCCGCCGCGGATGTTTTCGATGGTGAATGCCTCGCCGGTGAGCAGCGCCAGCGCGCATGCATAGCGCAGCACCTGTCCGCCGCCTTCGCCTTCGGCGCCGTCGATGATGATCATGTGTCTTCTACCAATTCCAGAAACAGGTCGTTCGCTTGCACCGCGAAAGCCTCGCTCGGCGGACGCGCCGGCACCTCGCCGGCACGCGCCAGTTCGTCGGCGATGAGCGCGTCGATTTCGGGCACGCGCGCGATCGGTCCCGCCTCGCGCGTGTCCGCTTTCATCGCCACCAGCCGCTCGACCTCTTCGCTGGCCGATGACGAGAGGTCGGCCCCCGACATCAGCTGCTGCAACTGCATCGGCGGCCGGCGCGACGGATCGCGCCGCAGCACGCGGATCGCCAGCGCTGGGCGCAGCGCATAGAAATAACGCTTCACCGCGACCTCGTTCTCATCCTGCAGCCAGCGCGCAATCGCGGTCCGCCCGAGCTTGGCATAATGCAGCGCAAAGCCGTTGGGATCGAAATGGCGATCCTTCAGCTCGGCCATGTGCGCGATGACAGGGTGGGCGCCGCGATACGCGATCGGTGATCCGATCCATTCGGACAGCACCGAATTGTTGCGCAGCATCAGCCCGAGCGCCTTGCGAATGTCCCAGCCGTTAAGGTCGATCTCGTCGACGATCGGACGCTCGATCACGTCGCGCACCGGGCTGAGCGCCAGATAGTCGCGGCGCGGCCGGACATAGAGGAAGCGCACGTCATAATCGCTGTCGGGTGAGGGAAAGCCCCACGCCCGCGACCCCGATTCGATCGCGAGCAGCAGGCGCACGCCATCCTCCGCCTCGACGGCGGACAGGCGGGTTTCGATTTCGTGCCGAACGGCGGGTCCGATGCTCATCATCTTCCATCTACTGTTTATAAAATCCGGCGGACCAGGGCATCGACCAGAACCACCAAGCTTCTGCCTTGCGATCGTCGGACGGCGCGATGCCGAAATCGCCCGTCCCGATCTCCACTTCGGCAAAGGCGGCCCGCAGAGGGCGTATCCGCTTGTTACCGAATGTCAAAATCAGCCGGTCTCCGTCCTCCTCGACCACCAGGTCGTTTGCGTCGGGCCGGAAGACGATCCGCATCGAAGCGAAGCGATCCGTCTTGGGTTCGCCGAAGTTCGGAACGGCTGATATCGCGGGCGTCACCTGTCCGAGCTGCAACGTCCGATGACCGGCGCTTCCGCCCGCCATCCGGTCGAAGAGGTTGCGAAGCGAACGGCACCCGGCCGGATCGCCGGTGAAATGCCATTCGCCCGCATGCTTGCTGCGTTTCGGGTAGCGCCAGACGAAAATCCGGCCCTCCTGTCGCCATTCGGCGACCCAATCGCGCATGAGGTCCCCCTTCGGACGGCGGCATGAAGGGGATCACCCCTTCACGCACACCACCTGCTTCAGCGTGTGGACGATCTCGACGAGGTCGGCCTGCGCCGCCATTACCGCCTCGATCGGCTTGTACGCCTTCGGCGTTTCGTCGATGACGCCTTCGTCCTTGCGGCATTCGACGCCCGCGGTGTCGGCGATATGCTCGTCGAGCGTGACGAGCTTTTTCGCCGCGGTGCGGCTCATGACGCGGCCCGCGCCATGGCTGCAGCTGTCGAAGGATTCCGGGTTGCCCAGCCCGCGCACGATGAACGACTTCGCGCCCATCGAACCCGGGATGATCCCCATCACGCCCTTCGCCGCGCGCACCGCACCCTTGCGGGTGACGAGCACATTCTCGCCGAAGTGATTCTCGCGCGTCACATAATTGTGATGGCAGTTCACCGCTTCGGCTTCGGCCTCGAAGGGCTTGGCGATCTCACGCCGGAGCGCTGCGATCACGTTCGACATCATCATCCGCCGGTTCAGCGCCGCAAAGTCCTGCGCCCACCCGACCGCCTCGACATAATCGTCGAAATGATCGGTCCCTTCCGCGAAGTACGCCAGATCTTCATCGGGCAGGTTGATGAACCACTTGCGCATGTCCTGCTTCGCGAGTTCGATGAAGTAGGTGCCGATCGCATTGCCGACGCCGCGCGACCCCGAATGGAGCATCACCCACACGCGCGCATCCTGATCGAGGCACAGCTCGATGAAATGGTTGCCCGTGCCGAGCGTCCCCAGATGCGTGAGGTTGTTGGTGTTCTTCAGCCGCGGATGCTTGGCGACGAGATGGCCGAAACGTTCGGCGAGCGTCGCCCACGCGTCGACGATCGCGCGCGGCGGATCGCCCCACGAACCCGTGTCGCGCCGGCCGCGCCCGACCGAGCGGCCGTGCGGCACCGCCGCCTCGATCGCGCAGCGGATGGCTTCGAGGTTGTCGGGCAGGTCGTGCGCCATCAGCGTCGTGCGCGCCGCCATCATCCCGCAGCCGATGTCGACCCCGACCGCCGCCGGGATCACGGCGCCCTTGGTCGGGATCACCGAGCCGACGGTCGCGCCGATGCCGACATGGACGTCGGGCATTGCCGCGACATGCTTGAACACGAACGGCATCTGCGCCGCGCGCGCCAGCTGCGCGCGCGCCATGTCCTCCACCGGAACGCCGCGGGTCCACATCTTGACCGGCTTGCCGCCGTCGACGTGCTGAACTTCATAACTCGTCTGGGTCATCGCTGACCTCCTTCTCTTCATTCATAGGTGCCGGCGACGAGTTTTGGCGAGACATTCCGGATTTCTCCGGCGCGGATTCGAACCGCTAGCCTTTCGGCCTACCCGATGTAGTCCCGCCGGCATTCGCCAGCTTGGTTTCGTTGAGGGGTCACGGCGACGAGGGGTGGAAAGACATTCGTGCTCTACCGGGCTGAGCTACCGGTCGTTTCCGACCGGGCGGGATTCGAACCCGCGACACCGACATTAAAAATGTAGTCCTTCCGGCATTCGCCGTGACCTTGTTTATACCTCCACTTCGTTGACGATCTGGATCCAGTCGCGCGTTTCGCCAGCGGCGAAGCGCGCCATTGCGCCAAAGACCGCGTCGGTGAACCCACCGACGTTCATGACGTCCTTCCGGTCCCCCTTGCTATCGGGGGCCTGCGTGGTGCCATAGGGCTGGATGTCGATGCAGATCAGCTTTGCGCCCGGGTTCCGGGCCTTCAGCCTCGTCCACTCGTTCATCGTCGCCGTCGCACCGCGCCGGGTCGGATCGACCCAGCTTTCATTGTCCGAAACGATCACCACCGTGTCGACCTTCGCCCGTTCGCGATTGAGCCGCGCGAGCGGAGCCGAGACGTTGGTGCCGCCGCCGCAGATCGCCGCCAGCCGCGCCGCGTTGACCGCGACCCGCGCCTTGGAATCGAGCGCCATGTCGACGACATCGACCTCGAACGGCATCACCCGCGCCGACCAGTTGGTGCGCAGCACCGCCGCCGCGACGAGCGCCGCGATGTCGATACAGCGGACCTTCGAGGTCGCGCCCTTGCGCTGCCCGGTCGCCGCCGCGCTCATCGAGCCCGACACGTCCGGACAGACAACGACGTTGCCCGCGAGCACCGGCACTGTCGCAAGCGACAGTTCGAGCGCCGTTTCGAGCGATGCCTGGACCGCAAGCGGAACCGCGTCGCCGACCTGACCCAGCGCGACCATCAGCTGATAGGGCGCGGGCTTGATCTTCGCGATCGCCTCCGCATCCGCCAGCCGCGCCGCGACCGTTTCGGTCACCCCCGCCACGTCGAACGCGCCACTCCGCGCCAGCGTATTGAGGTTCATGCGCAGCGCCTGCCAGCCCATGCGGATCGCCAACTCGCCCCACTGTTCCGCCGAGAGCGGAAAAGCGGTGAGCCATTCGAACGGCACCGGAGGCAGCGGCCCCGCGGGGTCGCGCTTCCAGGCTTCGAACGCCGCGATTTCGGCGGGCAGCGCCGCGACATCATAGGGCTTGCCGATCAGCCAGCCATAGAAGGCGCGCCGCTCGGCCGAAGCCGGCGCCGGGTGGACCATGCGGACGATGTCGGCGAGGCTCGGGGCATTGCCCGTCGCCGCAGCCATCAGCTGGCGCATCGTCGCCGTTTCCAGCCACTCGCGTACCAGCCGCTTCGGCCGCGAGCCGAGCGAACGGCGCCCGATCTGCCCCGACCGCATGATCTGCACGAAGTTGCGCAGCATGCGGCCGTTATCGATCACGCGGCCGAATACCGGCACCGCCAGATCGGGATCGGCGACGGTCAGCCAGGCGGTGAGCAGTGCCGGCATATCCTTCATCGCCCCCGACTGGCGCGCATAGATCGCCGCCTTGGCGACGAATTCGGGCGACACCGCCTGCGCCGCCGACAGGACATCGGCAAGCTGGGCGTGGGCGCCCGAATAGAAGCCGTCCGAGAGCGTCCCGGTCGCAGCAAGCTGCGCGAGCTTCGCTTCGGCGCCATAGGCATAGGCCGCGCCGCCAGCTTCGTTCACCGCGTCGGTGCGCGGCAGGAAGCGCGAAAGCGCCGTCGAAAACAGGTTCTTGTTGGCCATCGTCCAACTCCTTCGAAATCTTTCCGGAGACCTCGGGGGCGGCCAGCCTATTCCGGCCGCCCCTTCGTTCCACTGTGCCGGGGGACGTGAGCCCCGACGCAAACATCAAAGCAGAAGGCGTGCCAAATGAACTCTGCCAAATGGATTTTCATATAACGCATTATTATTATTATATAAAAATATTGAAGCTATCGGGCGCGCAAATCTCTGAAGCGATCAATAACGATATTATTGTATCGTAATTTATCCTGTCATATAAAATCGTCCATGAAGCCCATTACCGTCATCGGATTCCTCGGCTCGACGCTCGATGCCGCCAAGTTCGGGCCGTCGCGCTGGAACAAGTGGCGGCCAACGGTCAGCATCTGCATGCAGGAGGATTTGCGCGTCGATCGCTTCATTCTGCTGCACGGCAGTTATCACCGCCGGCTCGCTGAATATGTCGCCGACGACATTCGTGACGTGTCGCCCGAAACCCAGGTCGTGCCGCAGCTGCTCGACTTCGACGACGCCTGGGATTTCGAAGAGGTATATGGCAAGCTGCTCGACTTCGCGCGCGGCTTTCCCTTCGATCCCGACAATCAGGATTATCTGGTCCACATCACGACCGGCACTCACGTCGCGCAAATCTGCCTCTTCCTGCTGACCGAGGCGCGTTATCTTCCGGGACGGCTGCTGCAGACGCAGCCGCAGCGCGGGGCGCCGCAGCCGATCGGGACGTGGAACGCGATCGACCTCGACTTGTCACGCTACGACAGCATTGCGACACGCTTCGCCGAAGCGAGCGCCGAGAGCGCGAGCTTCTTGAAAAGCGGCATCGACACCCGCAACGCCGCCTTCAACCGGATGATCGAGGAGATCGAGCAGGTCGCGGTGCGCAGCCGCGCGCCGATCCTGCTGATGGGGCCGACCGGCGCCGGCAAGAGCCAGCTCGCGCGCAAAATCTATGAGCTCAAGAAGCTGCGCCACCAGATCGGTGGTCCCTTCGTCGAGGTGAACTGCGCGACGCTGAAGGGCGACAGCGCGATGTCGGCGCTGTTTGGGCATCGCAAGGGCGCCTTCACCGGCGCGGCGCAGGATCGCCCCGGCCTGCTCAAATCGGCCGACAAGGGCCTGCTCTTCCTCGACGAGATCGGCGAACTCGGCCTCGACGAGCAGGCGATGATCCTGCGCGCGATCGAGGAAGGGCGTTTTCTTCCCGTCGGCGCCGACAGCGAGGCAAAGAGCGAGTTCCAGCTGATCGCCGGCACCAATCGCGACCTTGTTCGCGAGGTCGCAGCTGGCCGCTTCCGCGAGGATCTGTTCGCGCGTCTCAACCTGTGGACGTTCAGCCTGCCCGGGCTCGCCGATCGCCGCGAGGACATCGCCCCCAACCTCGATTATGAGCTGGAGCGTTTCGCCGAGCGCGAAGGGACGCGCGTCGCCTTCAACAAGGAAGCGCGCGAAAAATATCTGGGCTTTGCCGAAAGTCCGGTCGCGTTGTGGAAGGGCAATTTCCGTGACCTAGCCGCCAGCATTACCCGCATGGCCACGCTCAGCCCGGCGGGACGAATCGATTCCGAAGCGGTCGCATTCGAGACCGGCAGGCTGCGATCCCTATGGTCGACTGGTGACGCCGAAGGCGACCTGCTCGACGGTCTGCTGCAGGCCGACCAACTCAAGGGCATCGATCCCTTCGACCGGGTGCAACTCGCCTATGTCGTTGACGTCTGCCGGCAGAGCAGCAGCCTGTCCGCGGCGGGACGATCTCTCTTTTCGGCCTCGCGAACGGAACGTCGATCGACGAACGACGCCGACCGATTGCGGAAATATCTTGGGCGCTTCGATCTCGATTGGGGTGTTGTCAACGCGCGCTAGATACCGTTTCCGGCGCCACAAGCGCGTCGCCATCTTGCAGTCATCTGCGAAATAGCGTAGCGGGCCCGTCGTCGATCCCGGCATGTTTCTGAAACTGGAAAGGAGAAAATCATGCGAGCAGCATCCGTCCGCAACGCAACAATTTTCGAATTCCAGACTATTCAGGAACAAATTGCATGGGCAATTTCCTTTCGGGCGAGCCTGCTCGCCTGACCCGGTCGCGCGGTCCGGGTGCCGCTGACCACTTCATATTCCATTTCCAGACCACCCGTTTCCGACGGGCCTTCCTCTATTCCGGGGAGACTCTTCATGCGGTCTGACATGTTCAAAATCATCGTCGAACGGCCGCGCTGGGGCGCGCGCCATGCGCCGCCCGTCAAACTGAAAAGGAGCCGCGATCCGGATCGCAAATTTATCGGCCTGAAACGGCACGCAAAATGCGAAGCCGCCTATACCAAGTCGCTCAACGAGAATCTGCAACCGCTCGTCCGCTTCCTGCGAGGCAAGCGCGGATGCCGTTGGGACGATGTGTTCAGCGAGATTTGCGCGCAGCTCGACACCGGCAGCACGGTGAAGATGCATGTCAGGCTCCATCTGGAGGACATCGTCGCAGCCCGGATTTCCGTAGGCCGGCAGGGCGAATGGATGTTCGAGGGCGAAGTGCTGGGTCGGCCCCACCGCTGGTCCCGCCGCCGCGCGTTCTTCGTCGATCCACGCGATGGCATCCTCAAGGACTGGTCGGAATTGCCACAGGATATCGTGCCTCGCGATGGCTGGAAGGGCGGTGCTGCATGACCGGGGCATCGATCAGGATCATTTCGTCGGACATCGGCCGGATGGATCCGCTCGCGCTCGATCAGCTTGCACAGACGGCGCGACTGGAAGGCATCGACCGGGTCGTCGGGTTGCCGGACCTGCATGCCGGGCGCGGGATCGCCGTCGGTGCGGCCTTCTGGTCGCCCGACATGGTTTTCCCGCATCTGGTCGGCAGCGACATCGGCTGCGGGATGGGGCTGTGGGAGACCGATCTGCCCGTCCGCAAGTTCAAGCTCGATGCGGCCGAACGGAAACTCCGGGGGCTGGATGAGCCGTGGGACGGCGATGCGGATGCTGCGCTGTCCGGAGCCGGTCTCGCGCCCGGGCTTGGTGATGCCGCGCTGGGCACGATCGGCGGCGGCAATCATTTTGCCGAGTTCCAGCGCATCGAACAGGTCATCGACGGGGACCGGTTCGATGCGCTCGGATTTCGCGCCGACGCCCTCTGGCTCATGGTGCACAGCGGCTCGCGCGGGCTCGGCCAGGCGATTCTCGATGCATGGACGCGGCGCGACGGCAGCGCTGCGGCCGAGGCGGCGAGCGAGGCAGGAACAACCTATCTCGCGGCGCACGATCATGCGGTCGCATGGGCCGTGCTTAACCGCGACGTCATTGCGCGACGCTTCTGCGAAAAGCTCGGACTGGCGGCCGAGCGCAAGCTCGACATCTGCCACAACAGCGTGACGGCGCACGAAGGCGGCTGGCTCCATCGCAAGGGGGCCGCGCCCGCCGACAAGGGGCTGGTGGTAATTCCGGGATCGCGCGGCGATTTCAGCTATTTGGTCGAGCCGATCGTCGATCGGGGCGCCGAGGCGTTATATTCGCTCGCCCACGGTGCCGGCCGCAAGTGGAGCCGCAACGATGCCCATGGCAGGCTCTCGAAGCGATTCCGACCGGCCGAGCTGGAAAGAACCGCGCTTGGCGGGCGCGTGATTTGCGAAGACCGCCGCCTGATCTTCGAGGAAGCGCCGCAAGCCTATAAGGATATCGGCCTTGTCATTCGCGATCTTGAGGAGGCTGGGCTGATCCGGGGCATCGCAAGCCTGCGCCCGCTCCTGAGCTACAAAACGAGGCGGACATGACCGAAATCATCATACATCTATCCTCCGGTCAGGGGCCGGAGGAGTGCCGCTGGGTCGTCGGCCAGCTGGCGCGCGTCTTCTTCAAGGAAGCCGCTGTTGCGGGGCTTGGCACTGAATTGCTCGAACCCGCGGCGGGCAATCCGGCATCGCTCCTCCTGCGCGTCACCGGCGCCGGGGCCGAGCAATTCGCCAGGCAGAGAGAGGGGACCATCCTGTGGGTGGGCGCCAGCCCATTCCGGCCCAATCACAAGCGGCGTAACTGGTTTGTCGGTGCGGCGTTGGTTCCCCCGATCGATGAAATCGCCGAACTCAGGCCGGAGGATATCGTCTATCAGGCGATGCGCGCATCGGGTCCCGGCGGGCAGCACGTGAACAAAACGGACAGCGCGGTTCGGGCGACACATCTTCCGACGGGCTTGATCACGACGGCGCAAGATCAGCGGTCGCAACACGCCAACCGTAAGCTCGCCCGCATAAAGCTTGCCCTGATGTTGATCGAGCGCCGGGACGATGGGGCGCGGAATGCGCGAAAGGAAGAGTGGGACCGCAACAGGCGGCTCGAACGGGGAAATCCGGTCAAGACCTACTTGGGTCCGGGCTTCCAGCTCAAGCGATGATGGGGAGGTGGGAGTGGCCGTTCTTACCCATATCCTGGATACAAGCGGCAGAGCGCCGGGCGGCCCGATCGCGCGCCCGGCACCCGAATCCTCCTAAGCCAATGTTAGCGGATCGCTGATGCCGTGCGCGCCGCGTTCGATGCGGCCCGCGAGGCGAACTTCCATGCCCGGCAGCGCGACGGTGACGTCGTACCAGTCATGGTCCTTCGGGGTTGGCCATGCCTCGACCGCCTTGCCGCGGCTCGCGATCGTCACCGTCTTGCCGGCCGCGGGGGCATAGGCGTCGCGGAGGATTTTCGCTTGCTGCGCATCGCTGCCTTCATTGGTGAAGGCGAGGGCGAGGGCGCGCTGTTTGACGTTGTAGCGCGCGGTCGTCGTCGGCGCGCGTGCGGCCTCGGCGAGGCTGCCGCGAAAGGCGCGGTGGAAGCCGTTGGGGCCGAGGACCCAGAGGTCGAACGCGCCGTCGGCGCTGACGGTCCAGCGATCGTCGATGCGCTTGCCCGCCTCGACCGTGTAGCGTCGCGGGATGCGGTCGAGGTCGCGCTTGTCATAGACGTGGAACACCGCGCCCGCCTTACCCTCGTTGATGAAGTCGAGCACGACCGCCTGGCCGCCGGCATCGATGCGCGCGTCGACGTGAAGCACATAGGGCAGTGCGCGCGAGCGGCGGATGCCCTTTTCCTGGAACAGGTCCTGCGGCACGCGCGGCGGCAGCGCCTTGGGGCGCTGCAGATGCGCACCGAGAATCGTCGCCGATCCGCTGACATCGGGCAGCGCGGGAAAGGCCGCGTCGGCGCCCTTCGCGAAATCGAAGCATGAGGTGAGGTCGCCGCAGACCGAGCGGTGCCACGGGCTGATCGCGGGGATGGTGACGCCGAAGCGCTGTTCGAGGAACTGGCCGACCGACGTGTGGTCGAATATCTCGCTGCTGACCCAGCCGCCCTTGCTCCACGGCGAGACGACATACATCGGCACGCGCGGGCCGAGGCCGAACGGCCGCGTCGTCCCCGAGATATTGTCGTCGCGCGAGAGATATTTATCCTCATGGTCGTCGAAATAATGACCGGGCAGCGCGAGCGTCGCCTTGCCCGCGAGCGTGCCGTCGGCATTGTACGATGGCGGCGCGGCGGGCGGGAAATGGTCGAACAGCCCGTCATTCTCGTCGAAGGTCTGGAAAAAGACGGTGCCCGCCCAGGTGTCGGGATTGGCGGTCAGCGCATCGAGCACCGATGCGGTGAATTCGGCGCCCTCGATCGGGGTCGAGGCCGACGGATGTTCGGACCATTGCTTGGGCGGCAGCACCCACGACACCGCGGGCAGCGTGCCGTTCTTCGCATCTTCGGCAAGCTTTTCGAGCGAATGGTGCGACATGCCGCGTTCGTAGATCGGCGAGCCCGGCTTCGCGTCGCGGAAACCCTTGAAGGCGAGGCCACCGTGCATCGCGCCGGTCCAGTTGTCGTTGGGGTCCTGATAGATGCGCCAGTCGACCCCGGCCGCCTCGAGCACCTCGGGAATCGTCGCCCATTCGAGGGCATTGCCAGCATAGGTGTAGCCGGGTTCGGGCAGCGCGCCCTTGATCCAGCAACGGAGATTGTTGGGCTCGGACTTGTCGTCGCGGCAATTGGTGCCGGTTGCGGCGACCTCGGGGTCGAAATTGGATCCCGACCAGAAAACGATGCGGTTCGGGTCGGTGCCGGTGGTGATCGAGCAATGATAGGCGTCGCAGATCGTGAAGGCCTCGGCGAGCGCGAACTGGAAGGGGATGTCCTCGCGCTTGTAATAGCCCATCGAATAATCGGTCTTATACTTGGGCCACAGGCCGAACTTGCCCTGGTTCCACGCCGCCTGCGCGTCGGAAAAGCTGTGCGGGGTGCCGGGTACCTTCAGGCCGTTGGTGCGCGCGGTGTCGAGGTGGAAGGGCGGCAGGTCGCGCGCGCCGTTGCTCTGGAACCAGACATTCTTGTCGCCGGCGAGCGGGATCGGGTGGCGGTCGCCGAACCCGCGCACGCCCTTCATCGTGCCGAAATAATGGTCGAACGAGCGGTTTTCCTGCATCAGGATGACGATATGGCGCACATCCTTGATCGTGCCCGTCGTGCGCTTCGCCGGGATGGCGAGCGCGCGGCCGATGCTGGCATGAAAAGCGGCGGCGGAGCCTGCAACGCCTGCGGCCTTCAGGAAATCGCGTCTCGAATTGCTCATCCAAACTACTCCGGGTTCAAGGGGAAAGGGGGTGTCATCGCCACGCCTGCCGCGCGCGCGAGGCGACGAGGTCGAGCGTCAGGATGACGAGGAAGATCGCGATCAGGATCGTGCCGACATGGCCATATTCGTACATGTCGAAGCGGCCCTTGAGCTCCTGCCCGATGCCGCCCGCGCCGACGAGGCCGATCACCGAACCCATGCGGACGTTGCGGTCGAAAGTGTAGAGCGTGCAGGCGATATGCTGCGGCAGCACTTGCGGCAGGATCGCATTGCCCCAGATCGTCAGGCGCCCGCCACCCATCGCCGCGAGCGCCTGCTGCGGCCGCGCGTCGGCATCCTCGATATCGTCGGCATAGAATTTGCCGAGAAAACCCGCCGAATGCAGGCCGAGGGCCAAGACCCCGGCGATCGGGCCGAAGCCGAAGGCGATGACGAGGAAGAGCGCGGCGATCAGTTCGGGGATGGCGCGGAGGAAAGCCGAGGCGGCGCGCGACCCCGCGCGCAAGGCGGGGTGCGGCGTGACGTTGCGCGCGCCGAACAACGCGAGCGGCAGCCCGATCAGCACCGCGATCACGCTGCCCCACAATGCGATCTCGAGCGTCTCGAGCATCTTGGCCGCGACATGGAAGGCATAGCCGAACGGTTCGACCAGCCACGCGGTGCGCACCATACGCTCTTCGCGGCGCAGCGTTTCGGGATTGAGTTCGGTGATGCGCGTTTCGATGGTTTCGACGCGCGCGAAGGGCGGCAGGCGATCGGGGTCGAACCCTTCGATGCGGCTGACCTCGCGCCGCGACGACAATTGGATAGGCACCAATTGCGCCAGCGTCGAGCCGAGCCCGTCGGCGACCTGCGACCGGTCGGCCATCCCCGCCTGCGCCAGCACCGCCTCGCCGCTGAGCGCGAGCATCCGGCCGATCTCGACGCGCTGCCCGGTGTACCAGAGGGTGAGCAGCGCCGCGGCGAGCAGCGCGATCGCGCGTGCGTTGAGCAGCGACGGGAAGCGCCAGGGCAGGGCGGCGTTCATCGTCCCACAGCCCTGATACGGGGAACTGCCCGATTGCCGTCGAGCATCGCGGGGGTGCCGTCGAAGATCACGCGCCCGGCGTCGAGCATGATGATGCGATCGGCGAAGCGGCGCGCGAGCGCGGGCTGATGCAGGCTGCAGAGCAAAGTGGCGTCGAGGTTGCGGGCTTCGTCGCGGAGCAGCGCCAATGTTGCCTCGCCCGTCGCCGGGTCGAGGCTGGCAATCGGCTCGTCGGCGACAATGATCGCGGGACGATGAAGCAGCGCGCGCGCAACCGCGACGCGCTGTTGCTGTCCGCCCGAAAGACTGTCGGCGCGGCGCGTGAGCTGGGTTTCGTCGAGTCCGAAGCCGGCGAGCAAATGCGCGGCGCGCTCGCGGTCGGCGGGTGGGTAAAGGCCGGCGAGCGACCGCGCGATGCCGATATCGGCGACCGCCATGACGTTGCGGGCGACGCTGGCGCGGCCGCTCAGCGCGAAATCCTGCGGGATCAGGCCGATGCGGCGGCGCTGCGCGCGGCTGGCGGGCGCGCCGTCGTAGAGGATGCGTCCCGCGTTTGGCGCCACAAGCCCGGCGATCGCGCGGAGCAACGTCGATTTGCCCGCACCCGACGCGCCCAGCACGGCGCAGACTTGGCCCGCGGGAATGAAGAGCGTGACGTCCGCGAGCGCGTCGGCGGCGCCCGCGTGGCGGACGCGCAGGTCGGCGATACCGATGTCGATCATCGCGCCCGCCTTTCGGCCGCCTTGCGCAGCATCTCGTCCTTCAGCGCCGGAGTGACCTCTGCCATCTTGCGCGCGGCGGGGTCGAAATGCCCGGCGGGAACATGCCCGACATAGCCGTCGACGCGCGCGCCGCCATAGCCGCGGATCATTTCGGGCGTGATGCCCGCGGTGCGATCGACCCTCTCAAACGCGCCGCGCAGCCGGGCGCGCAGCGCGGGATCGAGGCGCCTATTCGCGATCAGCGGCGGATAGGGAATCGGCTCGCTGCGCGCGACCACGCGAAGGTCGCGCGCGCCGGGCACATTGGCGCGGACCGCCTTGTCATAGCTGTCGAACGAGAGCGCGGCGGCGTCGACCTCGCCGTTGATCAGCGCGGCGAGGCTGTTGGCGTGGGTGCCTGTCATGCGCACCGCCGACAGGTCGCGGACCGGATCGATCCCGGCGTCGAGGAACATCGCGACGGGGAAGATGAAGGCCGAGGTCGAATTGACGTCGCCAAACGCGACGCGCCGGCCGCGAAGGTCGGCGATCGACCGGACCGGCGAGTCGGCACGGACGAAGAGCCCCGAATAATAGACCGAGCGGCCCGACTTGACCGCGACCGCGAGCAGTTCGGCGCAGCCGCGCTTTTGCGCCTGCAGATAGGTGACCGATCCGACAAAGGCGATATCGGCGGCATTGTTGCACATCGCCTCAACGACCCCGCCATAGGATTGCGCGACCTTGAGGTCGAAGCTGAGGCCGGTGTTGCGCGCGACCGCGTCGAAGATCGGCCGATAATCGGCAAGCGTGCCGCTCTCGGTCCCGCCGTCGGCGGGGATCAGCAGCACGCGGAGCGGCGGCTGGGCTGAACGCGACGACGCCGATCGCGGCGACAGGGCCAGCCAGGCCGCGCCGGCGACGCATAGCGCCGCCAGCACGCCCGCAATCATCCACCGCCGCATACACAATCTCCGTCGACCCGAAAAACGAGCGGCGATTACGACGGGGCTGTGACAGCGGCATGAACCGGACTCTCCGAACCGGCCCGATCAGAACTGGGTCGAGAAGGAGACATAGACCGCCCGCGGCTTGCCCTCGAATTCATAGCCATAGAAATATTCGGGGCTGTTGAGCGCAATCTCACCGCGAATGAACGCCGAGCTGTAACGCATGTTGCCGTAGCCATAGCGTTCGGCATATTTCTGGTCGAAGATGTTGACGACGCGCAGCTGGATCTGGTGCTGGCGCTCATCCCCCAGACGATAACCGATCGATCCGTTGAGCAGGAAATAATTGCCGAAATTGTGGCGCAGCGAGCTGTTGACGCCGCCCGTCGCATATTCGGGACCCTGATAGCGCGGGAAGAGCGTGACCGAAAAGCGGTCGTCGGGGCTGGTCCAGCGGACGTTGCCGCCGATCATATATTCGGGGGTCTCGTTGATCTGCAGCTTGCTGCCGTCGAGGCGCGCCTTCTGCTTGGTGTAGTTGACGTTGAACGAAAAGCCCTTGCCGACGCGGACGTCGAGTTCGGCGGTGAGCCCACGGATTTCGGTGATGCGGTCGTTGTTGAAATAGGTGTTGGGGGTGAGCCCCGAGGTGGTCTGGATGCGGTTGGTGACGTCGGTGCGGAACGCCCCGACCTCGGCATTCACCTCGACATTGCCGAAGCTCTGCGAAAAGCCGATGCCGCCGTTATAGGTTTCGGTTTCTTCGGTCTTGAGGTCGGGGTTGCCGACCAGCGTCGGGCTTTGGGCGAACAATTCATTGGTGCGCGGCAGGCTGTACGATGTGCCGCCGTTGCCGCGGATATAGAAAGCACCGATCTGCTGGCGGAAGCCGAACTTCCAGATCGTGCGCGACCCGAAGCTGTCGGCGAAATCGGTGCGCAGCGCGAGCGACAGCTTGGTGTCGGGGCTGAACGGGATCACCGGGCGGAAATCGGCATAGACGCCGGTGATCGTGTTCGCCTTGTTCGAGATCGGGAAGACCGGGTCCGAGTCATTCTTGTACGACACGACCTGCACGCCCGCGACGACTTCGACGATGCCCTGGAGCGACAGCGTGTTGCGGAGGTTGAGCCCCATTTCGCGGAAACCGCCAACCTTTGAATCCTTGCCGAAGCCCTTGTTGGGGAAGGGGACCGACTTGCCCGTCGCATCGCCGAAGCGGATCAGCTTGCCCGTCGTCGGGTCGGTACAGCCCGCGGGGGTCTTGCAGATTTCGGCGAAGGTCTCGGTGTTGTTGAGCCGCGGGTTGCTCCAGTAGCCTGCGATCTCGGTATAGAAATTCTCCGACCAGCGGCGGTCGAGCGAGAAATCGACGATCGGATAGCGGACGCGGTTCGGCGAAAAGGTTTCGGCGTCGGGGAAGGGGTCGTGGAACTCGATCTGCGTATATTGGCCGTTGATGCGGAGCTCGCTCTTGTCGTCGACCTTCCACAGATATTTGACGCCGATATTGCTGCGGTTGAGCGGATAATCCTGGATGCCGCCGGCCTTGGCGACATTGTCGACATAGGATTCGGGGGCGAAGATGCGCGGGCCGTCGGTCTGGATGCTGCCGCCATAGACCATCAGGCTGTGACGTCCCTCGGGATCGATCGGGAAGCGGGCGTTGCCCCAGATTTCGCGCGTGTTGAACGCGCCATATTGCGCGCCGAGCTCGAACTTGCTCGTGCCGTCGGGGCGCTTGGTGACGAGGCTGATCACGCCGATGCCGCCGTTGCTGCCGAAAAAGAGGCTGTTGCCGCCGCGGAACACCTCGGCGCGCTCGATCATATGCGGGTCGATCGTCGTCGATCCCCAGATATCCTCGAGTGCGGGGCCGCGATCGTAGAGCGGTACGCCGTCGAGCACGACGAGCGTGTCGCGGTCGCTGCCGCCGTCGAGGCGGATCGTATATTCGCCCTCGTCAGGCGAATAGCCGATGTTCGCGCCCTTGATCAGGAACTGCGCGATTTCGGCGAAGTTGGTGGCGCCCGTTGCGGCGATTTCTTCGGAGGTCACGATCTGTACGGCGTTGCCATATTCGACCGCCGCGGCGGCGAGCGGTGTCGCCTCGACGGTTGCGGTGCCGTTGACGATGATCTCGTCGCCCGCGTCCGAACCGGCATCGGCGCTGTCGGCGGTCGCCTCATCGACGGCGGCGAAGGCGACCGACGGCAGCGCGCTCGCCGACAGCATCAGGCCAAAAACCATGGCCGCACGAAATTTGGAAACCTTGTGCACAATCATGCCCCTTTTGAAGAATCGCGATCACATTCGGTGGGGCAGGGGTGGCCGTGTTCACGACTCGATGCTGCGCCGCACCAATGTGCGAGGCATCCGCTAGGGGCGGCGTGTGACAGTTGAATGAAATTGGCTCAATTTTATATTTATATAAAAATGAGCAAATTGCACTTTCAGATCGCTGCGATCTCGGCTAACCTTCTCTGTCCAGCGGGGGCGGACATTCGGATTCTGACGGAGAATTGCGTAAAATGAATGACACGGGCGGGGCGCCGAAAGCGGCGGGGGACGATCGGGCGCCGATCGAAAATGCGCTCGAACGAATGAGAATGGCTCATAGCACTATGGCGCGCGGCGCGCGGCGCATCGCCGACCATATCCTGGCGCAGCCCGAAGAGATCGTCCGCATGTCGATCACCGAACTTGCCGAAGCGGTCGGGGTGAGCGAGGGCAGCGTCGTCAATTTCTGCCGCGGCATCGGCCTGTCGGGCTTCCAGCATCTGAAGCTCAGCCTCGCGCGCGAGGTCGTCCAGCCGGTGCAGTTCATCCACGAGGATGTCGGGCGCGACGACGATATGGACACGATCTGCCGCAAGGTCTTTCATTCGGGAATCCAGGCGCTGCGCGACTCGCTCTCGGTGCTCGATCCGCAGGCGCTTTCGCGTGCGGTGGGTGCGATCCGGACGGCGAAGCGCGTCGAGATTTACGGCATCGGCTCGTCGGCGCCGATCGCCGAGGACACGCATTACCGGATGCTGCGCATCGGGCTCGACGCGCGCGTGGTCACCGACAGCCATATCCAGGCGATCAGCGCCTCGCGCTGCGATCCCGACGTGGCGGTGCTGACGATTTCGCACAGCGGCGCGACGCATGAGACCGTTGCCGCGACGCGGCTGGCGAAAGAGGCGGGCGCGCGCACGATCGTCATCACCAATTTCGCGCGCTCGCCGATCCAGGCCTATGCCGATGTCGTGCTCTTCACCATGGCGCGCGAAACGCGCTTTCGCACCGAGGCGATGACGAGCCGGATCGCGCAGCTTTGCGTCGTCGACGCGCTGATCGCGGCGCTCGCGCTCGGCGATTATGATCATTCGATCGACACGCTGCGCCAGACCTTCGAGGTGCTCTCGATCAAGCGCTTCTGACCGGCGGGCGCGATCAACTCGCGGAATTCATCATCGGCGGATAAGCCTCGGCTTGTCCGCCGATAGATTTTCTTCGTCGCAAAAAGCGGCCTCCGCCGTTGACGAATCTAAAATCAATCGATTAAGTTGACATTGTCATTCGGGCCTGGTCGAGACGAATGACGGGCTCTCCCCTCGACCCGCGGCTTTTGACCGGGAAGCAGCTTGCTCCGCGTTACCAACGGCTAAAGCGCGTGATGCTCGGGCGACAGCGCCAGGCATTGCGTTCCCCCCAGAAGGGGTATTGCGATGCGTATGTGTAGCACCATTAACTAGATCATCGCCGCGTGACACACGCGGGGTAGCGGACCGACCGCGCCCCGTTTCGCCGCGCGGCCTTCCAACATCTCCGGCCGTGCCTCCTCTCGCGAGACGCCCGCGGCCTGACGTCCGGCACCCGAGCGCCGGGCGCGGGGAAAAATCATGCCTTTGTTGACCCAATCCGACCTGTCGGATCTGGCTCGCTATCCTGCGTCCCTGCGCAGCGCCGCTCGCGCGCTGTGGGGGGCGGAGCTGGCGGCTGCCCGATCCGGCGCGGCGCACCGCGCCACCATCCATCACATCAAAAAGGGGGCGGGATCACCGCCCGGGGACCATATCTAATGAACCGTTTCTCTCCCGATCATCGTTTGAAGTTTCTGCTCGGTGCGGCGCTATTGCTTCCTGCCGTGCCCGCCGCTGCCACCGAAACCGGAACAGCCTCTGCCGATGGCGCCGCGGTGGACGAAGAAACCGCCGGCGCTGCCGTGGCGACGGACTCCGCAGCCTCAGCCTCTTTTGACGGCGCCGAGATCATCGTGTCGGCGCGCCGCCGCGACGAAAGCGCGCAGGATGTTCCGATCGCATTGTCGGTGGTCGGTGCCTCGCAGCTCGAGCAGACGGGCAATTATACGCTGACGCAGATTCAGCAGATCGTGCCCAGCCTGCAGGTGTTCAGCTTCAACCCGCGCAACACCAACATCAACATCCGGGGGCTCGGCAGCAATGTCGCGCTGACAAACGACGGGCTCGAAAATGGCGTCGGCTTCTATGTCGACAATGTCTATTTCGGGCGGGTCGGTCAGTCGCAGTTCGATCTGGTCGACCTGCAGCAGATCGAGGTGCTGCGCGGGCCGCAGGGGACCTTGTTCGGCAAGAACACCACCTCGGGCGCGATCAACATCAGCTCGCGCAAGCCGAGCTTCGACCCCGAATTTTCGGGCGAGGCGAGCGTCGGCGACTATGGCTATTACCAGCTGCGCGGGTCGGCCTCGGGGGCATTGATCGACGATCTGCTCGCGGTGCGCGTCAGCGGCTCGGTGACCGAGCGGCGCGGCTTCCTTTACAACGACACGCAGAAGGAGCGCGCGCAGGATTATTCGAACTGGAGCGTGCGCGGGCAGTTGCTGTTCACCCCCACCGCCGACCTCGAAGTCCGCATCATCGGCGACTTTGCGCGGCAGAAGCAGAACCACGTCCTCAACATCTTCGCCGATTATTTCGGCACCTATGAAAATGGCGCGGCAATCCCGAACAGCTTTGCCGAGCGTGCGGCGCGCTTCCCGGGTTACAGTTTCCCGGCGATCGATCCTTTCGCGCGGCGCGGCGAGGCGAACAGCCATTATCAGTCGAACATGGACGGCTATGGCGTGTCGGGCCAGGTCGACTGGAACGTCGGATCGGCGAAGCTGACCTCGATCACCGCCTATCGCTGGTGGGACTGGAATCCCGCGAACGACGGCGATTCGACCTCGCTCCCCGTCATCGTCAAGGCGCAGCAGGCGAACCGCCAGCGCCAGTTCAGCCAGGAACTTCGCCTCGCCTCGGACAGCGACGGGCCGATCGATTATGTCGTGGGCGCCTATTATTTCTGGCAAGTCATCCGCGGCAAGGGCGCGAGCGCCTATGGTCCCGCCGCCGCGCTATGGAACCGCCCGGCGACTTCGCCGATCCCGCTCGCCGCGTGGGAGGCCGCGCTCAATGGGTTCGAGGCGAACTCGACATCGGACCCGCGCACCAAAAGCTATGCGCTGTTCGGCCAGCTCGATTGGAAATTCACCGATCGGCTGACGCTGACCGCGGGGCTGCGTTACACGCACGAAAAGAAGAGCGGCTCGTTCACGCAGATTCATGTCGCGGGAACCGACCTGTCGACCCTGCCCGCGGGGTTGGCGGCGCAGGCGGCGGCGCTCCGCGGGCAGTTCAACCCCGTCACCAGTTACTCGACGGGGTTCAAGGATAACAGCGTATCGGGACTCGCGACGCTGTCGTGGCAATTCTCGGACGATGCGCTCGCCTATGCGACCTATTCGCGCGGCAACAAGTCGGGCGGGCTCAACCTCACCAACCTGCCCGCCGGGATCGATCCCGACGTCGCGCCCGAAAAGGTCGACAGCTACGAGCTGGGCATCAAGTCGCAATGGTTTGACAAGGCGGTGACGCTCAACGTCGCGGGCTATTGGACCGAGATCAGCGACTATCAGACCGCGATCACCGAACAGGTGCCGAACACGGTCAACGTCCGCCAATATATCGCGAATATTCCGGGCGTGCGCTCGCGCGGCGTCGAAGGCGACCTGAGCTATGCGCCGAGCGAACGCGCGAGCTTCTATGCTTCGGTCGCTTATGCCGACACGACGTACAGCGATTATCCGAATGCCCCGCAGGCGCCCGAGCGGCTGAACGTCAGCGGGATTCAGGACCTGACGGGCGAGCAGCTGCCCGGCGTGCCGAAATTCACTTACACGCTCGGCGGCGACGTGTCGGCGCCGCTCGGCAATCTCGGCGGGCGCGACCTGTCGATCTATGCGCATGCCGATTATTCGCATCGCTCGTCGTTCAACACCTCGTCGAGCGACAGCATCTATGCCGATGTTCCTGCCTATGGGATCGCGAACGCGCGCATCGGCTTCAAGACCGACGACGGCCTGTTCGACCTCTCGCTCTGGGCGCGCAACCTGTTCGACAAGGATTATTTCCAGACCTTGTCGGCGCAGAACACCGGCATCGTGACCTCGCTGATCGGCGAACCGCGCACGATCGGCGCGACGCTGCGGACGAAAATCTGATGCGCCCGCCCTTCCCAGAAATTCGCCGCGACGACAGCCGGAACCGGCCGGACGCGCCTGCGCCGAATACCCGCCGTCCAACCCCCAAAGGAGACTGACATGACGGACCTTCACAACAGCTATGCCAATGCGCGCGACAAGACTATCGACCTCGACGTCACGCCCGTGACGGGCACGATCGGCGCCATTGTCAACGGCGTCCAGCTGTCGGGCGACCTGCCCGCGGCGACGGTGCAGGCGATCCAGGCAGCGCTCGTGCGGCACAAGGTGCTCTTCTTCCGTGATCAGCAGCATCTGACCGATCAGGAGCATGAGGATTTCGCCGCGCTGCTCGGCGATCCGGTAGCGCACCCGACGGTGCCGGTCGCCGAAGGCTCGCGCTACCTGCTCGAACTCGACAGCAAGGAAGGCTATGCCGCGTCGAGCTGGCACACCGATGTGACCTTCGTCGACGCCTATCCCAAGGCATCGATCCTGCGCGCGCTGACGATCCCCGAAGCCGGGGGCGACACGCAATGGGCGAACGGCGAAACGGCCTATGAGGGCCTGCCCGAAGTGCTGCGCCAGCTCGTCAATAATCTGTGGGCGACGCACACCAACCTCTATGATTATGCGTCGATCCTGCAATCGGCGCCCGACGGCGAAAGCGCGGCGAAGCGGATCAAGGAGCATCGCAATGTCTTCGCTTCGACGGTGTACGAGACCGAGCATCCGGTCGTCCGCGTCCACCCGGTCAGCGGCCAGCGCAGCCTGTTGCTCGGTCATTTCGTCAAGCAGTTCGTCGGGCTGAACGCGGCCGACAGCGCGCGGCTGTTCCAGACGCTGCAGGATCATATCACCAAGCCCGAAAATGTCGTGCGCTGGCGCTGGCGCGAGGGTGACGTCGCGATCTGGGACAATCAGTCGACGCAGCATCGCGCGACCGCCGACTTTGGGCTCCAGCGCCGGACGCTGCGCCGTGCGACGATTTCGGGCGAGGTTCCGGTCGCGATCGACGGGCGCCTCAGCCGCACCGTCCGCAAGGAAAAGGCGGTTCAATACGAACCCGCCTGACGAAATCGGCCGGCGCTTGTGGTTCTCCTCTCCCTTCCTGTGACTGCGCCGGCCCTGTCTGCGGCGCGCCCCGGTTCCATTCGCCCGGGCGCGCCGACCTTTTACCTTCGAAAGACCACCCGATGACCCATGGTTCGCGTTTTACCCGCTTCCTCTTCGCCGCGTTGATCGGTGCTGCCGCGACCGTCGGGTCTGCGCAGGCGAAGGAGCGGCGGCCAAACCTGCTCGTCATCGTTGCCGACGATCTCGGCTATTCGGACCTCGGCGCCTTCGGAGGCGAGATCCGCACGCCGAACCTCGACAAGCTCGCGCTGAACGGCATCCGCCTCGCGGGCTTTCACACCGCGCCGACCTGTTCGCCGACACGCTCGATGCTGCTGTCGGGGACAGACAATCATCGCGCCGGGCTCGGCACGATGGCCGAAATGATCCGGCCGAACCAGCAGGGCAAGCCGGGCTATGAGGGCTATTTGCGCCGCGACGTCGCGACGCTCGCTGAGCGGCTCGGCGCCAATGGTTATCGCACCTTGCTGTCGGGCAAATGGCACCTCGGCCTGACCCCCGAGCAGGACCCGCATGCGCGCGGGTTCGAGCGCAGCTTTGCGTTGCTGCAGGGCGGGCATAATCATTATGGCACCGACGCCGACCCCAAGAAGGGCGGGCGGGCAACCTATACCGAACAGGGGAAGCGGCTGACGCAGCTACCCGCCGATTTCTATTCGAGCGACTATTTCGCGACGCGGCTGATCGAATTCCTCGGCGAAAAGCCGGCCAACGGAAAGCCCGCGCGACCCTTTTTCGGCTATCTCGCCTTCACCGCGCCGCACTGGCCGCTGCAAGCGCACCCAGAGGATATTGCGCGCTACAAGGGGCGCTATGACGAAGGGTTCGACGTGCTGCGCGAACGGCGGCTGGCGCGGCAGCGCGAATTGGGCATCCTTGGCCCCGATGTCGTAGCGCACACGCCGCGCAACCGCGACGGCAGCTGGGATTCGCTGACCACCGATCAGCAGCGGCTCGCGGCGCGCAACATGGAAATCTATGCCGCGATGGTCGACCGGCTCGACCAGAATGTCGGGCGCGTGATCGCGGCGCTGCGCGCATCGGGCGAACTCGACAACACCGTGATCGTCTTTCTCGCCGACAATGGCGCCGAGGCGCTCGACGTCGAGACGACGGGCGCGCAGATGCTCGCGGGCTCGCTCAAGGGCGCCGACAATAGCCTCGCCAATCGCGGCGCGGCGTCGTCGTACCTGACCTATGGTGCGGGCTGGGCGCAGGCGGCGACCGCGCCGTCGTGGCTGACCAAGGGCTATCAGAGCGAGGGCGGGACGCGCGCGGTCGCGTTCATCAGCGGCGCGGGGATCGCGGCGCGCAAAGGCGCGGACACGCAATATCTGTCGGTCGCCGACATCGCGCCGACCCTGCTCGACCTTGCCGGCGCCGATGCGAAGGCGACGCAGGTCGCGGGGCGCAAGGTCGCGCCGATCACCGGCCGGTCGTGGGCCGCCTGGCTCAAGAACGCCGATGCGCGCGTCTATGGCGCCGACGACGGGGTGGGCGCCGAACTGTTCGGATCGCGCGCCTATCGTCGCGGCGACTGGAAGATCACCGATATCGGCGACGGCGTCTGGCGGCTGTTCGACATCGCGCGCGATCCCGGTGAAACGCGCGACTTGTCGCTCGCCCATCCCGACCGCAAGGCCGAGCTGGCGGCGGCGTGGGATCGTTATGCGCAGGACGTGGGCGTGATCCTGCCCGACGCCATCCCTTATCGGCCATAGGTCGTGCATATCATGCACTTCGGCGCGTTAGGTCTTGTCAATCATATCAGTTGAGTTAATTTCGCTGTTCCGGGAATATTTCCGAATCGAACGAGCGAAAGGACCGCTTATGGCCACGCAGCTGAACACCCCCGACCTGTTCGAGACCGCGCGATCGCTCGGCGTTTCGATCTCGCCGTCGACTCCGACGATCGGGGCGGAGATCGGCGGGCTCGATCTCGATCGCCCGCTGTCGTCCGAAGAAGCCGATTTGCTGCGCGCCGCCTGGCTGCGCTTCAAGGTCGTCTTCTTCCGCGATCAGGACATCAGCCACGAAAGCCATGTCCGGCTCGGCCGCCTCTTCGGCGAACTCGAAGGGCATCCGGTGATCCCGTCGGTCGAGGGCTATCCCGAAATCCTCAAGATCGAAGGCGTCGAGGGCGTCCAGCTCACCGCCGAAACGCTTGGCGCTTTCCAGGCGTATAACAAATGGCACACCGACGTGACCTTCCGCGAGCGGCCGTCGATCGCGTCGATCCTGCGCGCGCGCCACCTGCCGCCGCTCGGCGGCGACACGATGTGGGCCGACACCGTCGCCGCCTATGCCGGGCTGCCGCAGCCGGTGAAGGACCGCATCGCGGGTCTCGAGGCCGAGCATGATATCGTGCGCAGCTTCGGCGGCCGCGTGACCGAGGAAAAGCGCGCGCAGCTCGCGCGCGATTTCCCGCCGGTGCGCCACCCGGTCGTGCGCTCGCACCCCGAAACGGGCGAGAAGATCCTCTACGTCAACTACACCTTC
The DNA here is from genome assembly GCA_005503215.1 of Sphingomonadaceae bacterium 3R27C6. Classification (GTDB taxonomy): domain Bacteria; phylum Pseudomonadota; class Alphaproteobacteria; order Sphingomonadales; family Sphingomonadaceae; genus Sphingopyxis. Next base: position 223,868 of record SCNS01000005.1, read on the forward strand.
ACCAGCCGCATTATCGGCGTGAGCGAAGAGGACAGCGACAGCCTCCTCCGCCTGCTGTTCGACCGGATCAAGGTCCCCGAATATCAGGTGCGTTTCCGCTGGACCCCGAACGCGATCGGCATCTGGGACAACCGCTCGACCCAGCATTATGCCGTCGGCGATTACTGGCCCGAATATCGCGCGCTCGAACGCGTGACGGTGTCGGGCGACGTGGTAACGCGATGAGGATGATCGAGGCGCAGCTTCATTCGCCGCGACCGCGCTTTCGCACGGCGACGCGCGTCGCGATCGTCGGCGCCGGTTTCTCGGGGACCTTGCTCGCGATCAACCTGCTCGAACAGCCCGATGTCGAGGTGTTGCTGATCGAGCGCGACCGGCACCGGATGGGCGCCGGGGTCGCATATAGCAGCACCGAAACCACGCACCTGCTTAACGTCCGCGCGGGCAATATGAGCGCCTTTGCCGATCGGCCCGACCATTTCTGCGACTGGCTAAGCGCGCGCGGGCTCGGCTGCGAAGCGGCGTTCGTCACGCGCGCGACCTATGGCCGCTATCTGCGCGAGACGCTGCGCGCGGCGATGGAGAAATATGGCCGGCGGCTGAAGCTCGTCGATGACGAGGTGCTCGATATCGAGGAAAAGCGCGGGCAGGTCACGCTCGGGCTCGTCAACGGCGGGCTGATCGAGGCCGACCGCGCGGTGCTCGCGATCGGCAACCTGCCGCCGCACGATCCGCCCGCGATCGAGGGCGCGCATCTGCCGTCGCACCGCTATATCGGCGATCCATGGGCGAGCGCGTTCGAGGACGGGCTCGACAAGCAGGCGCCGCTACTCGTCGTCGGCACCGGGCTGACCGCGGTCGACGTGATCCTGCGCCTCGTTTCGCACGGCCATGAAGGGCCGATCACCGCGCTCTCGCGCCGCGGGTTGCGCCCGCATCGCCATATCGACGGCCTGCCGCGTCCGAAGCCGGTGCTCGCCAAGCCCGCGCCCGACCTCTTCGAACTCGTACGCTGGGCCCGCGACGAGGCCAAGGACCGCGACTGGCGGCTCGTCGTCGATTCGATCCGCCCGATCACGCAGATGATGTGGTCGGCCGCCGACGCCGACAAGCGCGCGCGTTTCCTGCGTCACTTGCGCCCCTTCTGGGATGTCCATCGCCACCGGCTCGCGCCCGAGGTTGCCGACCGGATCGATGCGCTGATCGCGTCGGGACAGCTCCATTTCCGTGCGGGCAAGATCGCGCATGTCGCGGTCGAGCCCGACGCGCTCGCGATTGCGTGGCTGCCGCGCGGCGGAGCGGAACTCACGACGACGCGCGCGGCGCGGATGATCAATTGCACCGGCCCGCAAGGCGATCTGCTGCGCTCGTCGGACCCGCTGGTGAAACGCCTGCTCGGTGCGCGGCGGATCCGCCCCGATGCGCTCCGCCTCGGACTCGATATCGACCGCGACGGGCATATCGTGGATGCCTCGGGGCGCTCGTCGGAGCATATCCTCGCGATCGGTCCGATGACGCGCGGCGACCTGTGGGAAGTCGTCGCGGTGCCCGATATCCGCAACCAGGTGAGCGCGCTGGCGCGCCGCCTCGTCAACGCGCACTGGACGGGCGGCGAGGGGCTTTAGGCTCCTCACCCCAAAAAATCTCCTCCCTTGCATCCACCGGCGCGTGTCGTGCCGTCCAGTCCATGATCGGCCCCCGCGCCGGTCCGGGCGGCGGCGTCGCGCGGTGGTCGATATGTGCTCCCCGGCGCAGATCATCTCCGCCTTGCCGGAGGCCGCCGCCTGTGGTTTCACCATGCCAAAGCGGCATGACGGAGAAATATGTCGATGGATATTCTGATTGCCGCCGCCGCCGCCGCCGCCGCCACTGCGTCCGCCCCCGCGGCGGTGCCCCCCGCCGTTACGACGATCACGGTGCCGGCCGGGGAATCGCTCAGCGCCGAAGATGTCGCCGCCTATATCAGCCCGCGCGAAGTGGCCTCCTATGTGCCGGCGCCCGCGCCGACCACCGAGCTGGTCGCGGTCAGCGACGGTTTCTTCAGCTTGCTCGAAAATATCACGATGGTCGCGCTGTTCGTCGTCGGCTTTTTCCTGCTCGCGCGCCTGCTCCATGCATGGATGTTGCATCGCTCGATCCGCCGCGCGCTCGAGGCGAAGTCCGACGCCGTTAGCCCGCTGATCGACAAGCTGAACAAGCCGTATGAGCATATCGGAGGCCAAAGCCCCGATAGACCGGGCGACGATCGCAACGCGCTGGTGCTGCTCGCGATCGGGCTCGCGATGGCGGGTTTCGGACTGATCCAGGGGAATGAACAGCTGATCCGCATTTCGGCGGGCGCGGCGCTCTTCCCCGCCTTTGTCGGCATCGCGCTCCTCGTCCGCCGCCGCCTCGCGCGCGCCGCGGCTGCCGAGGAGCGCGCCGCTGCGTGATGAGGCAAGCGCCGATGAAGATTGGGCCCTCAACCAGCGCGTCGCCGGGGGAGATCGTGCCGCTTTCCAGCTCCTCGTGCTGCGGCACGAGGGACGATTGCGCGCCTTCCTGTCCCGCGCCGCCGGATGCGACGCCGACGATCTGGCGCAGGAAGCTTTCGTACGTGCGTGGCAGCGCGCGGGCGAATATCGGGGGCAGGGGAGTTATGCGGCGTGGATCATGGGGATCGGCTGGCGGCTGTTCCTCGACCAGCGGCGCACCGCGCGGCGGCGCGAGGGGCTCCTGGGGGGAGAGGATGTTGCCAGCTCGGCCGACCCGCGCCCCTCAAGCGACGCCGCGATCGACGCCGACCGGCTACTCGCCGCGCTGTCGCCGCAGGAGCGCGCCGCTCTCACCTTATGCTTCGGCCATGGCTGGTCGCATGGCGAGGCGGCCGCGATCATGGGCTTGCCACTCGGCACGCTCAAATCGCTCGTCTTGCGCGGGCGGGCAAAGGCGCAGAAGATGATCGGCGAAGGAGCGGACGCATGACGGCGCCGGACGATCATGACATCGACGCGATGCTGGCCGCGATGCTGGCACCGCCCGCGCGGCCTGGCGATCGCGGCTTTGCGGCCGGGGTCGAACGCGCGATCGATGCGCAGGCGGCCTATGCCCGCGCACGGTCGCGCTTCTGGCGCAGTTTCGCGTTCGAGGCGCTGGCGATCGGCGCGCTGCTCGCGGCGCTGTGGCTGCTGTCGTCGGCGCCCTTGCTCGCGCCGCTCGCCGGAGCGGGGCATTGGGGACTCGCACCGCCGCTGCTGCTGATCCTGCTGCTCTGGTTCGGGACACAGCGCTGGCGGCAAGCCTAGGTCCTGACCCTAGACGGGAGGCACATCCTCGCCGTCGATGCCCTGATATTTGAGCTGGAGGTAACGTTCGCGCGTCGCGAGCTTGTCGAGTTCGCCCGCGGCGAGGCTGCGCGCGGCGTTGCCGATCTCGCTTTCGAGCATCTTCAGCCCGCCGACGAGCGTTTCGTCGGGGGTGCGGCCGGCGTGGGCTTCGGTGCGCAGCCCAGCGGGAATGCGCTGATAGCCCGCGACGAGCTCGGGCAGGTCTTCGCCGACAAGCTTGCGGATGTTCGCCGCTGCGGGGCTCGCCGCATCGAGCGTCTGGAGCTGCGGCGCGAGCAGGTCGAGCTGGACGCCGATACCGTCGACGAGCTGGCGTGCCGGGGCGGGGAGCGCGGGGCGCTGCGCCTCGAGCCAGATTTCGGTGCGCCCGGCGAGCTGCTTGAGATCGGTCTTGGGCAGGTCGGCCTGGCGCGGTTCGGGGAAGGGCGAGCGGCCGAAAAGCACCGCGACCCCGATGAGCAGGATGAACAGCGCGAGCAGTCCGGTGAAGCCGAGCGGCTGGATCAACGCGCCGAAGACCGCGGCGCCGATCAGCACAATCCCGCCCGCGATCAGCACGCGGCCGAGTTTTTTGTACAGATGCTGGCGGCGCAGCGCGACGCTCTTCGTGCCGATCGGGCGGCGGCGTTCGCGCGACCGTTCGATCGCCGAAGCGGCCGTAATCCGGATCTTGTCGACTTCGCTCATGCTCATCTTTTAGCCTTCGAGCGACGCGAGCGGGCTGTCGGCGCCGCCGACGCTGGCCTGCGCCTGGCTCGCGCCCTCGGCGCGCGCGATATAGCCCTTCGACTTGGCGACCTCGCCCTCGAGCGTCGTCACCGTCGTCTTCATACTGTCGAGCGCCTTCAGCTTGAAGGTGTCGATCGCATCCATCGTGTCATAGATGTTCTGGAAGGCGCGCTGGAGCGTTTCCATCGGGATCGTGCTCGACGCCGCCTGTTCGTGGATGCGCGCGGTGTTGTCCTTCAACATCTTCGACGTGCCGTCGATGATGTTCGCGGTCGTCGTGTTGAGCGCGGTGATCTGTTCGAGCACCAGCTTCTGGTTCGTCATCGCCTGCGCGACGGTGATCGCGGTCTTCAAGGCGCCGACGGTGGTCGTGCTTGCGCGGTCGACGCCCTTCACCAGCTCGACATTATTCTTTTTGACGAGATCGAGCGCGAGATAGCCCTGCACCGTCACCGCCATTTGGGTGAGCAGGTCCTGCGTGCGCTGGCGCGCATAGAAGAGCGCATTCTCGCGGATCACCTTGGCTTTCGCGGGGTCGACGCCGTCGAGTTCGGTCGCCTTGGCTTCGAGCTTGGCGTCGAGCGTGCCCGCGATATGGACCATCTGTTCCAGCTTGCCCATCGCTTCCCACAGCTTGCGGCGTTCGACGTCGATGGCGGCGTTGTCCATCAACAGCTCATCCTTGCCGTTCGACAAGGCGGTCAGGATGCCGCCGATATGCGTCTGCGCGCTGCGGTACTGCGCGAAATAATTGCCCACCTTGTTGCCGAGAATCTTGTCGAAAAAGCCGCGCTTGCTCAGAAGCTTGCCGTTCGCCGACGGGTCAAGCCGTTCGACGGTGTTGCGCAGTTCGATCAGGTTCATCCCGATATCGGTGTCGCGGTCCATCGCCTTGATCGGCCGGTCGAGGAAGCGGTTCGACTGGTTCGCCGCCTCCAGCATTTCCTTGCGGCCCATATTGGTGATCTGGTCGACCTTCTGGCCGAAGGCGGGCGAATTGACGTCCTGCGCGACGAGGTCGTCGATGAAGCCGTCGACGCGTTCCTCGAGCTTCGATTTCTGCTCGGTCGACAGCGGCACCAGGCCGGCCGCCTTTTCGGGGGAAACCGCGGGCACGGGATCGGGCGGGGTCAGCTTCAGCTCGTCGGTCGCGGTTGCCGTCGCGGTCAGTTCGCTCATTCGTCTTCCTTCCAGCCACCCACAGAGAGAATTTGGGCCGTATGCCTATATGGCATGCGCATCTGTGTTATTCAAGCACCACACCCTGTCCCGACCGCAGAACCGGCGCGATCCATGCGGACAGGATCAGTTGCGCCATATGATAGACGAGGATCGGAACGAGCACCATGCCGGCGATGGCGGGCGGGAAAAGCGTCGCGGCGAGCGGCGCGCCGACCGCGATGCTCTTTTGCGCCCCCGAAAACAGCAGGGTGATGCGGTCGGGCCGCGCGAGCTTCAGCAGCCCGCCGAGCGCCCACGCGCCGCCGAACGAGAGCGCGAGCAGCGCCGCGACCGCTGTAAACACGATGGCGATCTCGCGCCCGTCGAGCAGGCTCCAGATCCCCGCGACCACGGCGGCCGAGAAGGCGACATAGACCGCGATCGCTATCGCGGTGCGGTCCATGAAGGTTGCAAGCCCGCGGTGCGCGAGCACCCACGGCCGCAGCCAGCGCTGGACGAGCTGGCCGGCGATGAAGGGTACGAGCAGGATCGAGACGATGCGGAGCACCGCTTCGCCATGAATTTCGCCCGCGCTGCCAGCGAGCAGCGCGAACAGCAAAGGCGAGAGCGCGACCCCGCTGAGGTTGAGCAGCGCCGCCGCGACGACGCTCGCCGCAACATTGCCGCCGGCAAGGCTGCTCGCCGCGGTCGCCGACTGGACGGTCGAAGGCAGGATGCCGAGGAAGAGAAAGCCGAGCGCGAGCGTTGCAGGGAGCAGCGGCGCGGTCGCCGCCTGCGCCGCGAGGCCGAGCAGCGCCATGAAGCCGAAACAGAAAGCGAGCGCGCTTCCTTGCAGCTTCCAGTTACGGATACCGTGGAGCACTTCGTCACGCGGCAGGCGCACGCCGTTGAGGAAGAAAAGGAAGATGATCGCCGCGGTCGACACGCCTCCTGCGATCGGCACTGCAGCACCGCGCACCGGCAGCAGGCTCGCGAGCAGGATCGTCGCGAACAGCACGGGGACGAAGCGGTCGGGAAAGATGCGGGCCAGCATTGGTGTGAGCGATGGCGGGATGGGAAGGGAATGGCAAGCGGCTCGTCGTCGCCCCCGCGAAGGCGGGGGCCGCTGGCAATATGGTGCGAGGCCGATAGCGGCCCCCGCCTTCGCGGGGCGACGGGGCATAATCGGCTAGTCATTGGCGATACTCGGGCTAAACACGCGCCATGGCTCATATCCTGATCCTCGCCGCATTGCCCGAAGAGGCCGATGCGCTGTTTCCCGGCACCGGCGAATGCGTCGGCGGATTGTTCGCCGAACGGCGACTGGCGGTCGACGGGCACCGCCTCACCATCGCGACCTGCGGACTCGGTAAGGTGAACACGGCGCTTTGTGCGGGCGCACTGGCGGGCGATGCCGATATGCTGTTGATGACGGGCACCTGCGGTTCGCTGGGCGCGGCGCCCGGCGCTTACTGGATCGCCGATGCGCTCCAGCATGATTATGGCGCCAATCAGCCCGGCTTCTTTCGCCGTTATCGCGCGGGCGAATGGCCGATCGGCGAGGCGGGCGAAGCGCATTTTTCGGCGATGCCCGACCCCGGCCTCCGCCTGCCGCACGCGCGGATCGCGAGCGGCGACAGCTTCGTCGCTTGCCCCGATGCCGCCGCCGACCTAGCGGCACTCGGCGCGACACTCGTCGATATGGAGGTCGGCGCGGTGGCGCAGGCCGCGGCGCGGCTGGGCAAGCCGTGGGCGGCGATCAAGGCGGTCACCGACGAAGCGAACGGCGACAGCGCGGGCGATTTTCACGCCAATCTCGTGCGCGCCGCGCGTGTCGCCGGGCAGGAGGTCGAGCGGCTGATCGCGATGATCTGACCGTCGCTTCATCGTTCCGCGCGGGCCGCATTTGTGATAGGCTGGCGCCCGTATCGACCGAGGGAGAGACTCGTCATGCGCTATCGATCCTCACTATCCATCGCTGCGGCATGCGCGATCTTCGTCGCGCCGCTCGCCTTCGCGGCGGGCGGCGGCGGAGGCGGCGGCAGCGCGCCGCCGAGCCAGAGCAGCTACGACCCGACGGTCGATTACAAGAAAGGCGCCGACGCCTTCGCCTCGGGCAAATATGACGAGGCGGCGAAGGCCTTCAAAAAGGTCGTGTCGGCGGTTCCGAAGAACCCGCAGGCCAATTATCTGCTCGGTGCGAGCTATATGGCGCAGGGCGATTTCTCGCGCGCGGTGAAGCCACTCGAAGCCGCGGTGCGCTATAACGAGAAGATGGTCGAGGCGCGCCGCGACCTCGGCATCACGCAGGCGAAGCTCGGCAAGACGGAAAAGGCGGCCGAGCAGGCCGCGGCGCTGAAGGCGATGCAGGAAGGCTGCAGCGGCACCTGCGCCGATGCCGCGAAGCTCGCCGATGCGGTTGCTAAACTCGATGCGGCGGTGGCCGCGGGTCCGCAGGCGCAAAATGCGGTCGAGCCCGAGATGCGGCTGGCCGCGGCCGAAACCCTCGATGCGACCTATGTCGCGGCGGTGGGCCTGATCAACGAACATCGCTACGAAGCCGCGATCGCCAAGCTCGACGCGGCGCTGTGGGCGGCGGGGCCGCACCCCGATGTGCTCACCTATCTGGGTTTCGCGAACCGCAAGCTGAAACGCTATGATGCGGCCGAGACCTATTATCGCGAGGCGCTCGCCATCGCGCCGGCGCATCGCGGCGCGCTCGAATATTATGGCGAATTGAAGCTCGAGCGCGGCGACGTCGCGGGAGCGAAGGCGCATCTTGCGAAGCTCGAGGCGATCTGCGGCTTCGGCTGTCACGAAGTCGACGAGCTCAAGCGCTGGATCGCGGCGGGGCGTTCATCCGCAAGCTGATCGCGTTCGCGGCGCTGCTCGTCGGCGTCGCGGCGACGCCGGGCGGCACACCGCCGGCGTTCGAGCAATTGCGCTGGACCGCGCCGGGGGCCGAACAGGCGCTCTTGTCGGAACAGCCCGCGACCTGCCTTGCTAGCGACACGCAGCTTGTCCGTAGTGGACGCGCCTTGTTCGGGACACCGACGTTGCTCGGCGGGCAGGCGGCGAAGGCCGGCCTGAGCTGCGCGAGTTGCCATATCAACGGCCGCGACAATCCGCATTTCCTGCTCGCGGGCGTGTCGGCGGCGCCGGGGACGGCCGACGTCACGAACAGCTTTTTCAGCGCTGCGCGCGGCAATGCGCGGTTCGACCCCGTTGCGATTCCCGATCTCGCGATGCCGGGAAAGGTCGCGCGCGATCCCGATACGCGTGCGCTCGAAGCCTTTATCCGTACCCTGATCGTCGAGGAATTCGGCGGGCAGGAGCCGACCCCCGCGATGCTCGACGCGCTGGCCACCTATGTTCGTGCGGTGCGCGCCTGCCCGGGCGAGCAGAGCGTTGGGCGGCGTCTCGGCGATCAGCTGGCGGCTATCGAAGACGGCGCCGTGGGCGCAGAGCTGATGCTCGATCGCGCCGACCCGCAAGGCGCGCGGCTGGCGATTGCGTCGATGCGCCATCAGCTCGGACTGATCGCCGAACGCTATTCCGGGCCGGGATTGGCGCGCGAGCGCGAAGGGCTGCTCGCCGCATCGCGGGAGTTGCGGGCGATCGGCGAGGACGACGCCGCGCGGATCGGGCCGATGCTCGCGCGCTGGAAAGGCGAATTCGACACGGGACTCGCAAAACGGCTGCGCCGCGCCGAGGGGCGCTCGCTGTACGACGCGAACCGTCTGGCGAAATCGCTGCGCCAGTTCGCGCCATCGGCAATCATGTTGCGCCGCAGCACCCATTCTGTTAGGGGCGCGGCGTTTCGCGGCGCTCCGGGCGCTGCCCCCTTCCAATAAGGCCCTTCCGCATGTCTTTGCGCAACATCGCCATCATCGCGCACGTCGATCATGGCAAGACCACCCTCGTCGACCAGCTTTTCCGCCAGTCGGGCACGTTCCGCGACAACCAGCGCGTCGAAGAGCGCGCGATGGATTCGAACGACCTGGAAAAGGAACGCGGGATCACGATCCTTGCGAAGTGCACCTCGGTCGAGTGGGGCGAAGGCGCCGACCTGACGCGCATCAATATCGTCGACACCCCGGGCCACGCCGACTTCGGCGGTGAGGTCGAGCGCATCCTCAGCATGGTCGACGGCGTCATCCTGCTCGTCGATGCCGCCGAAGGCCCGATGCCGCAGACCAAGTTCGTGACCGGCAAGGCGCTCGCGCTGGGCCTGAAGCCGATCGTCGTCGTCAACAAGATCGACCGCAGCGACGCGCGCGCCGCGGAAGTGCTCGACGAAGTGTTCGAACTGTTCCTGACGCTCGAAGCCAATGACGAGCAGCTCGACTTCCCGATCCTTTACGCCTCGGGCCGCGGCGGTTTCGCCTCGGACAGCCCCGACGCGCGCGAAGGCACGCTCGAGCCGCTGTTCAAAACGATCGTGTCGCACGTCCCGACCCCGGGCCTGCCCGAAGACGCGCCTTTCACCTTTCTCGCGACTTTGCTCGACCGCGACAATTTCATCGGCCGCATCCTGACCGGCCGCGTCCAGTCGGGCACGGTCAAGGTCAACCAGCCGATCCACGCGATCGACATGGACGGCAAGGTCATCGAAACCGGCCGCGCGTCGAAGCTGCTCGCGTTCCGCGGTCTCGACCGCGTTCCGGTCGAGGAAGCGCGCGCGGGCGACATCGTCGCGATCGCGGGCCTCGCGCAGGCGACCGTCGCGAACACCATCGCCGACACCAGCGTCAGCACCCCGATCGCCGCGCAGCCGATCGATCCGCCGACGCTGTCGATGCGCTTTGCCGTGAACGATTCGCCGATGGCGGGCCGCGAGGGCAGCAAGGTCACGAGCCGCATGATCCGCGACCGCCTGTTCCGCGAAGCCGAAACCAATGTCGCGATCCGCATCACCGAAAGCGCCGACAAGGACAGCTTCGAAGTCGCGGGCCGCGGCGAGCTTCAGCTCGGCGTGCTCATCGAAACGATGCGCCGCGAAGGCTTCGAACTCGGCATCAGCCGCCCGAAGGTCCTCTATGGCGAGGACGAGGCCGGCAAGCGCACCGAACCTTATGAAACCGTCGTCATCGACGTCGACGACGAACATTCGGGCACGGTTGTCGAGAAGATGCAGGTCCGCAAGGCCGACCTCACCGACATGCGCCCGTCGGGCGGCGGCAAGACGCGCATCACCTTCTCGGGCCCCTCGCGCGGCCTGATCGGCTATCATGGCGAATTCCTGTCCGACACGCGCGGCACCGGGATCATGAACCGCCTGTTCGAGAAATATGGCCCGTACAAGGGCGTGATCGAGGGCCGCAAGAATGGCGTCCTCATCTCGAACGGCAATGGCGAAGCCGTTGCTTACGCGCTTGGCCCGCTCGAAGAGCGCGGCATCCTCTTCGTCTCGCCCGGCGAGGCGCTGTATGAGGGCATGATCATCGGCGAGAATGCGAAGCCGGACGACCTCGAGGTCAACCCGATGAAGTCGAAGCAGCTCACGAACTTCCGTTCGACGGGCAAGGACGACGCGATCCGCCTGACCCCGCCGAAGCGCATGACGCTCGAACAGGCGATCGCCTATATCGACGACGATGAAATGGTCGAAGTGACCCCGAAGAATATCCGCATCCGCAAGACGCTGCTCGACCCGCATGAGCGCAAGAAAGCATCGCGCAAGAAAGAAGCGGCGTAATTACAGTATCGGCGGTAGCGCTGCTTTTTTTTTGTGAACGCGGCGTTACCGGCGGTTCAATTCTTTTTTCACGCGGCAAGCATAGCATCCGACTCTCCTGCACAGAGGAGAGATGGCGATGACGATGCGCGTGGAAATCGAACGGCTCAGGAACGAGCATCGCCGACTGCTCTCGCTCGCCGGTCATTTGGGACGCCATGTCGCGGGGGCATTCCCGCACGATGCGAAAGCGCGCGACGATTTCAACGCGGTCCGTACCCGGTTCCGCACCGAGCTGATCGCGCATCTGAAGCGCGAAGACTGGGTGCTCTATCCCTCGCTTCTCGCCAGCGGCGACCGCCAGCTGACCGACACCGCGCAGAATTACGTCGACGAAATGGGGCATATTTCGGAGGCGTTCGCCAATTACAGCCGCCAATGGCTGCCCGACGCGATCGCGGCGGACTGGGCGGGCTATTGCGCCGCGACCAAGGGGATTCTCGAAGCGCTTGCCGCGCGCATAGAGCGCGAGGACGCGGGGCTGTATCCGCTGGCGCTGACCGTTGAGGCGGTCAACGCCCAAGGCGGGCGCCCCGGCGGTAGCCCCGATACGGGCGCGACGGCACAACCGTTCGCCTTCTGACCACCTTAGGACGGGCAACAACGGCTTGAATTGACGTCCGGCGAAGCGCATGAGGGCGGGGCGCCAGCGGCGGGGAGTCGTCCGCCGCTCCGGTTCGATGCACGTCAGTCCTCCGCATCGGGTGGCGCATTTCCATCCTGTGGGAGTCCAAGCGTTGGGACGGTTGATCCTGTTCAACAAGCCGTACGGCGTGCTCAGCCAGTTCACCGATCGCGGCACGCCCGAGGCGCGCGCGACGCTGTCCGATTATATCGACGTGCCCGGCGTCTATCCCGCGGGGCGGCTCGACCGCGATAGCGAAGGCCTGCTGATCCTGACCGACGACGGCGCGCTGCAGGCGCGAATTTCGTCGCCGAAGCACAAGACGCCCAAAACCTATCTGGCGCAGGTCGAGGGCGAGCCCGATGCGGCGAGCCTCGACCGGCTGCGCGCCGGCGTCACCCTCAACGACGGCCCGACGCGCCCCGCGACCGTCCGCCGCATCGATCCGCCAATGCTGTGGGACCGCGACCCGCCGGTGCGCTACCGCAAGAGCGTTCCCGACAGCTGGATCGAACTGACGATCACCGAAGGCCGCAACCGCCAGGTCCGCCGCATGACCGCCGCGGTCGGCTATCCGACGCTGCGGCTGGTGCGCTGGCGGATCGGGGGGTGGGAGCTTGGCGCGCTGGCGCCGGGGGAATGGCGCGAGGCCGGGTGAAAGGTCCGCGCGCAATTTCGTCGTCGAACGGCGCCGCCCTTGTCAAAGGCCTGGTGCCCCACTATCCGTCGCGAACCTGGCCCCAGGCGCCTCGACCAGCCGACGCCGCCACCAAAGATTGCTTCAGCTGAGCCCTGTTCCAGCCACTCCCTATGTCGAACAGCTCAGCATCGGGGCGGGGCGCCGCACGCTTGCGATCAGCCTGGCGGTTCTGATCCCCGCGCTCCTGCTGCTCCTACTGCTCTCCTTTGGCTTTGAAGGGGAGCCCGACTATCGCGAGGCGCGCGTCAGCGTGGTGAGCCTCGAGGCCAGCCAGATTTCAGCGGAAGCGCCCGAACCGAGCAGCGCGAAGCGCGAGCAGGCCGAAGAGCCGCCCGTGCCGCCGCAGCCGGTAACCGAAGACGTGCGGCCCCCGCGACCCGTGGAGCCGAAGGTTCCGCCGATCATAACGAAGCCGGCCGAACAGCCGCCCGCGCCGGCGCTTCCGCCGACGCCCGTTCGGCCGCCGAGCGGGAAGGTTTACGGGCCGCCCAACACCGGCGGCGGCTCCTCCGCCTCGCGCGACACCGAGCGGGTGGGGACGGCTCCCAATGGCGAGCCGCTCTATGCGGCCGCCTGGTATCGCGAGCCGAGAGACGATGAGCTTCGCGGCTATTTGTCGACCGCCAGCGGGCCCGGATGGGGGCTGATCGCTTGCCGCACCGCGCCCGATTATCGCGTCGAGGATTGCGTCGGGCTCGACGAATATCCGAACGGATCGCAGATCAATCGCGCGGTGCTCGCCGCGGCGTGGGCGTTCCAGGTGCGGCCCCCGCGCCTTGGCGGACGGCCGCTGGTGGGCGCCTGGGTCCGGATCCGGATCGATTACGGGGTCAGGCGGCGTTAGGGGCGGGAAGCTGTCAATGGCGGCGCGGGCGGCAATCCGTGGCCATTCTTCGGCCGTATTTCAGGGCGAGGATCGGGTTTCAGGGAGGGGCATCCAATGAGCATGAAATCCATCGCCGCATCGCTTGCGCTGCTGTCCTGCTGCGCGTCGCCGCTCCACGCCCAGACGATCGAGGGCAGCGTTCCTCTGAACGGCGCCGGTCCGGTCGCGACGGGGGGCTTTGTCGGCGCGCGCCTGCGTATCCCGCTCGGCGGAACGAAAAGCGACGAGGCACGGAAGCTTCGCGTCGGCCTGACCATGGCGCCGATGCAGCGGAGCGACGGGGCGGGGCTGAAGGGCCCCGCGTGGCGCATTGGCGAGGGGCTCGAATTCGGCTTTTCGAGCGATGAGCGATCGCCGCATCTCTCGCTCGCCGGGCAGCGGCTGACACCGGCGCACTATGCGCCCGGCCGGTCGACGCCGGCGAAGGGGCGCAGCAACATGTCCGACGCGGGGACAGTGGCGGTCGTCGTCGGCGGTCTCGCCCTCCTCGCGGGGGTCGGGCTGCTCGTCGCCCTCGATGCGTCGGACGACCCCGACCGCTGCTGCGAATAGCGGCGGCCGCCGAACTGTGACGGCTCCGGTCAGCCGGGACGCCGATCGATTCGGCTTTTCCGACAAATCGGGCGGATAGCGCGGAGGTGCGCCATCCGCCCGGCTGTCCCGGCCGCCGGGATAGCGGCCGGGGGAGGGGTCACTTGGTCGTGTAGCCGCCGTTGACGAGGATCGTCTGTCCGGTCATCCACCAGCCGTCCGATACCAGCATGCGGATCCACGGCACGATATCCTGAATGTCGGTGAGCCCGGTCTTCGTGAAGGCTGAAAGCGCCGCGGCGGACTTGTGATAGGCCTGCGCATCCTCGCCCTCGGCGGGATAGAAGAAGGGGGTGTCCATCGGGCCGGGGCCGATCGCGGTCACCGAAATGCCGCGTGTCCCGAACTCTTTCGATGCGGCGCGGGTGAAATGTTCGACCGGCGCCTTGGTCCCCGCATAGGCGGCGTAGAAGGGCGTGTAGGCGCCGAGCAAAGATGTAACGAGCGTGCAGATCTTGCCATTGTCGTTCACATATTTGCCCGCCTCCTTCAGGAAGAAGAAGGCGGTCTTCGAATTGACCGCCGTCATCTCGTCATATTCGCCTTCGCTGATCTCGGTGAAGGGCTTTTTCAGCACCTTGCCGACAGTGTTGATCGCGATGTCGGGTCGGCCGATCGCGGCGATCGCGTCGGCGAAAAGCTTTTCCATCGCAGCGGCGGACGTGAGGTCGGCCTGAAATGCGACCGCCTCGGCCCCGGCGGCGCGGATCGCGGCGAGCGTCGCTTCGGTCTCGGCGGCCGAGGCGCCGCTGTTGTAATGCACCGCGATCGCCCTCGCGCCCTGCGCGGCGAGGTCGCGTGCGATGAGGCCGCCGAGATTCTTGCCGCCGCCGGCGATGAGGACGGTTTTACCCTGGATGCTGTGATCGGCCATTTTGGTCTCCTTGGTCGTTGATTATCCAAGGCTAAGGCGCTTTCGCCTTGTCCGCTTTCAAATTCCGGCACAATATTCGAATATTATCTTCGGCGAGTCGTGGGGGCTCGCAAGGTGGGTGATTGACCGAAGCCGCAACCGTCTGGGATGGTATCAGGCCGCGATCGGGGCGCGATGTGGTCGCGCGGTATCAGGCGCAGATCGGTCAGCTCGCCGTTCTTACCGCAACCGAAAATCTGGAGCAGCCCACCGACTGGGCGTTCGAGGAAGATCATCATATCGTTGTCGTCCATCTGGGCGGCCGGCTCGACCAGATGGAGTGCGAGTTTTCGGTCGGGCCCTCGGGTCCGGTGCTGCCGTCGCGCTGCGATCTGTGGGTGATTCCGGCGGCGTGCCGCTATGCTGCGCTTGCGCGAGGCGACCGGGCGGAGTTCGTCGAACTGCGCATACCGACCGCATTGCTCGCCGATGCGCCGCTCGCCGCGCGGGTCCGCCATCGCGACGATGTCCTCTTTGCTGGCGCGGCGCGGCTGTTCGAATTGATGCGCAACGCCGACGACGATCTGGCACGAATGGCGGCACATGAGGTTGGCGATACGCTCGAGCAACATCTGCGTCGGTTCTATGGCTATCGCGAGCGGGTGCCGGGGCATCGCGCCCTGTCGGCGTCGGATCGCAACCGCCTCGTCGATGCGATCCGCGGGCAACTCGATGCAGAGCATAGCCTTGCCGGACTGGCGTCGCTGGTCGGCCTCGACGTTCGCCGCTTCACCGAAACGTTCCAGCAGGCTTTCGGCCTCTCGCCCTGGCAATATGTGATGCGTGCGCGGCTCGACGAGGCGGCGCGCCGGCTGTGGTATGGCGAGGAGCCGGTGACCGAGGTCGCGTTGGCGACGGGCTTTGCGTCACCCAGCCATTTCGCGACGGCCTTTGCGCGGCGGTTCGGGGTGCCGCCGACGCGCTATCGCGCGGCTGCGCAATAGCGGTCCGAACCGGCACCCGGCGCTGCGTGCGCCGGGTGCCGGTTGCGGGGGGATCAGAACTTCAGGCGTGCGCCGACATAGAATTGGCGGCCATTGTCATAGATCGCGCGCGGGCGGTCGCGGGTGCCCGAATATTGCTCGATCTTCTCGTTGGTCAGGTTGATCGCATCGGCGGTGAGCGCGATATTGTCGGTGATGTTGACGCTGACCGACGCGTCGAGCGACGACAGGGCCGCCTGGTTGAGCGGCGCCGCGCGGTCGATATCGATGAAGAATTTCGACCGGTAGTTGTACGAGAGTCGTGCGCTGACGAGGTCATTCTCGAAATAGCCCGTCAGGTTGAGCGAGTGCTTCGAATTGCCCGGAATCGGGTCGCCATTGTTCGCCTTCGCGTCGGAGTAGGTGTAGTTCACCACCGCGCCGAAGCCGCCCCAGATCGGGCGCGACACCTGGAATTCGAAGCCCTGGTTGCGGCCGCCGTCGCCGTTGCTGCGGCGGTTGATCTGATAGGGGCAGTTGAACAGGTTCGGATTGCCGCCGCCCGCCGCGACGCAGCCCGCGGGCTGCGATCCCGGCACGAAGACGCTCGGCAGGATTTCGGTCGAGGTCGTGTTGACGATGTACGACTGGATATCCTTGTAGAAGGCGGCGAGTGCGACGATCGTCTCGCGGTCGGGATACCATTCGATCGACAGGTCATACTGGTTGGCGCGATACGGATCGAGGTTCGGATCGCCCCCGCGCCCGGTGAGCAGGGTGCCGTTGAGATCGACGCCCGGCGTGATGTCGACGAAGTCGGGGCGCGTCACCGTCTTGCCCGCGGCGAAGCGCAGCACAACCTGAGGCGACAGGTCGACCGACAGGTTCGCACTCGGCAGGATGTCGGTGTACGACCGCTTCGCCGTCGACGGGGTAAAGCCGCCGAACGGGTTGGTGAACTGCGGGTTTGCGCCGCCGATGATGAAGCCGTCCGAGGTCTGCTTCGTCTCGATCACGCGCACGCCGACATTACCGCGCCAGCCGTCGCCGCCGAATTTCGCGAGGCCATAGCCGCCCCACGCCTTTTCGTTGATCGAGTAAGTGTTGCCGGGGACGAGGAAGCGGTCGGTTCCGGGCGCGGTCTGGGCGCCATAGATCGCACGCAGCTTCGCCGGATCGACGCGCCAATAATCGTTCAGCGTGCCGGGCGCCGCGATATTGTCGAGGAAGTCGCCGGGCATCCCGCTGCCGGTCGCGAAATCGGCCGAGGTGCAGGCGGCAGCGCCGCAGCGCAGGCCGGGGGTGAAGACGCCGCCATTGGTCGCGAAGCGTTCGGCGACGCGGTCGTGGTCGGTATATTTGACCCCGAATTTGAGCGCGGTCATCGGGCCCCATTCGACCTGCTTTTCGACGTCGAGATAGAAATATTTCTCCTCATCGTCGTTCGTCACCGACTGCATGCGCGCGAAGTCGGGGCGGATGCCCGCCGGGTTGAGCGGATTGGGGTTGGAGAAGCTGACTTCGGGACGGCCGCTGCGCAGGTCGTAGGCGAAAGCGCCGGGGCCCGCGAATTCGATGAAATTCTCGTTGCTCGTGTCGCCATTCGCCTTGGTCCAGCCGGCCTTGAAATGCACCGAGAGGCTGTCGGTCGGGCGGTACGTCAGGTCGAAATCGGCCGAGACGGTCTTGGCGACCGCCGCCCGGTCGATCGCGTCATAAACGACGCCGAAGCCCTGCGTGCCGCCGGCGCGCGACGCGATATTGCCCGCGACCGCGACGCCATCCTCGACCACGGCACCCGTGATCGTGCCGCCGCCGCCGAGTGCCTGTTCGCCCCACGCGATATAGTTCTGGTTGAAGTTATCGGCGTTGAAGCGCGAATAGAGGCCGGTGATGTTGACCTCGAGTTCGTCCGACGGGCGGAACTGGATGCCGATATTGGCGCCGTAGCGTTCGCGGTCCTGTTCGAACATCGTCGAACCGATCAGCGTCGGGACGAGCGCGCTCTGCCCGCCGCCGACGGGGAAGGAGCGATAGCCGAAGATTTCGAGCCCGTCGCGGCGCGTGCGGCGCTTCTGATAGATGGCGCCGACGAGGACGCCGAAGGTCTCGGCTTCATTTTTCCAGCTGACGAGGCCCGAAAGCTGCGGGTCGAACTTGCCCGACAGGTCCGAATACACGCCCTGCACCGACGCGGAGAGGGTGAGCGGTTCGAGGTCGAGCGGGTTGCGCGTGATGACGTTGATCGTACCGCCGACCCCGCCTTCCTCGACGTCGGCCTGCGGGCTCTTATAGACTTCGAGGCGGCCGATGATCGCGGCGGGCAGGGTGAGGTAGTTGAAGCTGCGCGTCGAGGCGACCTGGTCGAGAATGAACCAGTCGGCGGTCGCGACGCTGTGGCCGTTGAGCAGGGTCTTGGTGAGGTTCGGTGCGGTGCCGCGCAGCGAGACGCGCTCGCCTTCGCCGAACTCGCGGTTGACGACGATGCCGGGAACACGCTGGAGCGCCTCGGCGACATTCTTGTCAGGGAATTTGCCGACATCCTCGGCGGTCACGACGTCGGCGATCACCGACAGGTCGCGCTTGGCGTCGATCGCTTCGCGGAGCGAGCCGCGGATCCCGGTGACGACGATTTCGCTTTCGGCCGCGGCGTCGGCGGCGGGGGCGGTCTGGGCGTGGGCCGCGCTGGCGGCGAAAAGCAGCGTACCAATGCTGGCCGAAGCGAGCAGATATCTTGCATTGGTCATGTTAAGTCTCCCTCCAAAAGATCAAAAATCAATTATCGCTCTGATTTTGACGGGACCTTAGACATACCAATTTAAACGTCAAGCGCGATTTTGCGCAAGAAAAGATCGGATATTGGGAATGCAGGGATATTTTGGTATTTGATTGGTATCATATGAAGTGGAGCAGAAGGGCGCCCGATCCGGGGGCAGCCTCGAAAGCTGCGCGGCTGTCCGCTTGATCAAAAGTCGGGAAGCGACTGGCTGGCGAAACCCCATCCCTTGAGTTCGGCGCTCGCGGCTCGTTCGAGCAGCGCATCGGCGTCCTTGATCGTCCAATGCCCGGCCTTGTCGACATCGGCGAGCGCATCCCAGCCGATCGGCACCGCGACGGGGGCCTGTTCGCGCGCGCGCGCCGAATAGGGCATGATCGCGGTGCTGCCGCGCTGGTTGCGCAGGTAATCGATGAAAATCTTACCCTTGCGCTTCGCCTTGCTCATCGTCGCGACGAAGCGGTCGGGTTCGGCGAGGCTCAGCGCCTCGGCGAAGCGTTTCGAGAAATCCTTGTGCGCGTCCCAGCTGTGCCCCGGGTCGAGCGGAACGACGACATGCACGCCCTTGCCGCCCGAGAGCATCGCGAAGCTGACGAGCCCGATGTTGGCGAGCTGGCGGCGGATGTCGGCGGCGGCTTTCTTGACGTCGGCGAAATCGAGCCCCTCGTCGGGGTCGAGGTCGAACACCATGCGGTCGGGCTTTTCGAGCGCGTCGACATGGCTGTCCCAGCCGTGGAACTCGATGGTCCCCATCTGGACGCAGGCGAGCAGGCCGTCGGCGTCCTCGACATAAAGATAATCCTCGTGCCCGCCGTCCTTCTCGCGGATCGGGACGTGCAGCACATGATCGCCGAACGAACCCGAATCATGTTTCTGGAAAAAGCATTTCTTGCCGCGTCCCTGCGGGCAGCGGACGAGGCTGATCGGGCGGCGGGCGGTGTGTGGAAGCATGACGGGCGCGATCGCGGCATAATAATCGGCAAGGTCACCCTTGGTCGCCTTCGCCTCGGGAAAGATCACGCGGTCGCGGCTGCTGATCTTCACGTCGCTTTGCGGAGCGGGTGCGGGCTGCTTCTTTTCGGGTGTCACGTCCTTTGCCTCCTTGTCGCTGCGCAGGCCGAGGAAGCTTGCGTGGCGCACCGATCCGCTCGCGGTGAATTCGGCGAAGGCGATTTCGGCGACGAGTTCGGGTTTGAGCCAGTGGACCTTGCGCGCCGATGCGGCGTCGACTTCCAGCGGCGCGGTCTTGCGTTCGCGGCTCGCGAACTTCCTGGCGAGGTCGGCCATGGTGGCGGTGTCGAAGCCGGTGCCGACATTGCCCTTATAGACGAGCCTGTCCCCGTCGCGCTGCGCAAGAAGGAGCGAAGCGAAGGGCCGCGCCTTGGTCGACGACGGGTTCCAGCCGACGAGGATGAATTCCTGTCGCCGCGTGCATTTGACCTTCACCCAATTCTTCGACCGGCGGCCCGAGTAAGCGGCATCCGCGCGCTTCGAGATGATGCCTTCCTGCCCGGCGCCGCACATCGCGCCATAGAGCTTTTCCCCCGCGCCGATGACATGGTCGGCGACGGCGATCGGCGGCGTCGCGTTGCGTAACAGCGCTTCGAGGCGCTCCTTGCGTTCGAGGTTGCCGAGCTTGGCGAGCGATCTGCCGCCTTCTTCGAGCAGGTCGAAGGCGAAAAAGAGCAGCTCCGTTTTTTCGTCCTGCGTACCGTGGCCGCGCTTGAGCACCGCCTGCAGCGACGAGAAGTCGGGGTTGCCGTCGCGGTCATAAGCGACGATCTCGCCGTCGATCAGGCACGGCGGCAGGTCGAGCGCGGCGATGTGGCGGACGAGCGGTGCGAATTTGTCGGTCCAGTCGAGGCCGGTGCGGGTGTAGACGCGCACGTCCGATCCCGCGGCGGCGATTTCGGCGCGGTAGCCGTCATATTTGATCTCGTGGAACCAGCCGTTGCCGCCGGGGACGGCGTCGACGAGCGTGGCGAGCTGGAGCGGGCGGAATTTGGGTGGCTTCCCCTTCGCTGCGGGCTTGGCGACCTTTTTGTTGTGCGCGGCCGCCGCCTGCATCTTTTTCGTGAAGGCCGCGCCCTTGGCGCCCTTCAGAGATTGCTCGCCGCCTTCGTCGCCAGCGATTTCGGCCATCGTACGGCCGGTGAGGATGCTCGTGAGTTCGCGGCCGACAAGATCGTCGGTGCCGCCGGCATAAGCATCGTTTACCTTGCGCAGCAGCCAATTCTCGCGCTTCTCGCCGGGACGCGGTTTCATGCGGACGAGCAGCCATTCGCCCTTCATCCGTTCACCGTCGAGGGTGAAATGGAGATGGCCCTTGTCGATATCCTTCGCGCTCTTGCCTTCGATCGGCGCCCAGGTGCCGCGGTCCCACAGCATCACGCTGCCGCCGCCATATTCGCCCTTGGGGATCGCCCCCTCGAACTCGGCATAGCTCATCGGATGATCTTCGGTGCGTACCGCGAGACGCTTGTCGGCGGGGTCGGCGCTTGGGCCCTTGGTTACCGCCCAGCTTTTGAGCACGCCCCCCGCTTCGAGGCGGAAGTCGTAGTGGAGGCGCGTCGCGTCGTGCTTCTGGACGATGAAGCGGTTGCCCTTACCGGGGGCGACCTTGCCCGCGGGCTCGGGGGTCAGCGCGAAATCGCGCTTGGCGTTATATTGCGCGAGCGGATCGGCGCGCTTCGCCATGTCAGGCGCGCTTGCGCGCCGGTGCCTTCTTCGCCGGGGCCTTCTTCGCGGGCGTCTTGTTCTCCTCGGCGGCGGGCGCTTTCTTCTTGCCGTCGACCGAGGCTTTCAGCGCCGCCATCAGGTCGATGACGTTCGAGCCGCGCGAAACCTCGGCGGGTTCCTCGACATCCTCGAGCACGCGCTTGCCCTTCGCCTTCGCCTTTTTGGCGATCACGCGCTTGAGCGCGTCGACATAATGGTTGTGATAGTCGCTTGCGTCGAACTTGCCGCTCTTCTTGCCGATCAGCGTTTCGGCGAGGTCGAGCAGGTCGGCGTCGGGTTTGGCATTGCCGACGTCACGAAAATAGTTGGCGGCCTTGTTTACCTCGTCGGCGTAGCGCAGCACTTCGAGCACGAGGCCGCGTCCGCACGGGCGCAGCGCGACAAGCTGCTCCTGCCCGCGCAGCGCGAGCTGGCCGAGCCCGACCTTCTTCGTGCGTTTGAGCGCTTCGCGGAGCACGATATAGGCTTCTTCGGCAAGCTCGTCGGCGGGCACGACATAATAGGGCTTGGTATAATAGAGGACGTCGATCGCGTCGGTGTCGACGAACTGGACCAGCTCGAGCGTGCGCTTGCTCTCGAGCTTGACCGCCTCGATCTCCTCCTCGTCGAGCAGGACATAATTGCCCTTCGACAGCTCGAAGCCCTTGACGATATCGTCATGGTCGATCGCCCCGATGCCCGGCACGATCTTTTCATATTTGACCGGCTTGCCGCTTGGCTCGTGGATCTGGCGGAAGGTGACGGCGGCGCCCGATTTGGTCGCCGAATAGATTTCGACCGGGATCGACACCAGCGCGAGCCGGATCTGCCCCTTCCAGTAAGCGCGTGCGGCCATCGACGTTCCCTTTCGCTATCCCGAGTCCAAATGATCGGGACGGCGAGGGGTTCCTTACGACGGCCGCCGATCAGAATTCGATCGATGCCGACGCCTTGAAGGTGCGCGGGCCGCCCTGGAGCAGCCGCGAGCCGAAGGCGCTGAACGCGTTATAGGCCGTGGCCCAATAGCGCTTGTCCGCGACGTTATCGACGTTGAAACGCAGCGTCAGCGGGGTGTCGCCGACCAGCGCGACGTAGCGCGCGCCGAGGTCGAAGCGCGTCCAGCTGTCGAGTTCGAGCGTGTTGGCGGCATCGACCGCCTGCTTGCCGGTGTAGACGACGCGGCCGACGAGCGTCAGCGCGGGCAGGAAGGGAAGGTCCCATTCGACATTGGCGTTGGCAAGCACGTCGGGGACACCGATCGCGTCATTGCCTTCGTTCACGCCGCCCTCGGTGCGGCGCAGCTTGGCATCGTTGAAGGTCAGGCCCGAGATGATGCGGAGGCCGTCGACCGGCTCGCCGTCGAGCGTGATCTCGACGCCGCGGTTCCGCTGGGTGCCGTAATTGCCATAGACCAGCGTGTCGGGATCGACGAAGCTGTTGGGCTTGTCGATCTGGAACAGCGCGAGCCCCGCGTTGAAGCGGCCGAAGTTGAGCTTGCCGCCGACTTCATATTGCGTCGACTTGACCGGCGGCAACACCGCGCCGCGGTTGACGACGGGGATGGCGTTGCCGTTGCCGTCATCGATCGTCAGCGGCGCGGCGGAGCCCGCCACCAGACCCTCGATGCGGTTGCCATAGAGCGACAATCCTTCGACCGGCTTGATGACGAGGCCGAGAACCGGGGTCGCCGCCGATTCCTTGTAGCCGCCGGTGCGGGCACCATCGACATAGGAATAGGAGGTCGTCTTGATCTCCTGCAGGCGCAGGCCGCCGGTGATCAGGATGCGGTCGCCCCACAGCCCGAGCGTGTCCGAGAAGAAGACGCTCGACACGCGGTTGCGGCCGATCGGGAACACATTGTCGAGGTCGCCGCCGACGAAGCCGCCGGGCGTCGGCGCGGGCACGACGACCGGATCATAAAGGTTGGCGGGATAGGCGGCCCCGAAGTCGAAGGCGTTACGGTTGACCTGCCAGCTCACGGCGCCGCCGGCGTTGATCTCGTGGCTCATGCCGCCGCCTTCGAGCTTGATGCGGATGCCTGCGGTGGCCGATTCATTATTGTCTTCGCGCGGCACGTACGAACCGCTGCCCGTCGCGGCGCCGGTGACCGGATCGTTGACCGTGATGCCCGCGGTGGTCTGGTCCTCGCGGCCGTCGCGCGCGCCGACCTTGGCGTAGAGCATCGCCGCGTCGGAAACGTCATATTCGAGGCTGAAAGTGCCGAAATAATCCTTAGTGAGGATCTGGCTCCACGGCTGCGAATAATTGGTGTCGGCCTCCGGCACGCGCGGAATGACCCCGCCGATGCCGACCTGGCCGCGCCAGTATTTCTGGTTTAGCCGCTGGTAGTTGAGGTTCAATGCGGCGCGAAGCGGGCCATTGTTGTAATCGAGCGTGGCGCCGAGGACATAGCTCGAATGGAACTCGTCATCGATCGCGATGTCGCCGCGGCGGGCCGATCCGTTGATGCGCAGGCCCCATTCGCCGTTCGCGCCGAAGCGGCGCGCGACGTCGACGGCGCCCGAGATGTGCGAGGCGGAAGTATAGCCGAGCGTCGCGCGGATCACATCGCGTTCGGCCTTTTTGGGGAGCAGGTTGACGCTGCCGCCGATGCCGCTGCCGCCCGGCGCGGCGCCGTTGAGGAAGGCGCTGGCGCCGTTGATGACCTGGACCGAGGAGACGAGTTCGGGCGCGACGATCTGGCGCGGCGTGATGCCGTAAAGGCCGTCGAAGCCGACGTCGTCCGACGACAGGTCGAAGCCGCGAATGACGAAGACTTCGCCGGCGATCCCGAAGCCGAGCGCGGTGCGGACGGTGGGATCATTCTCCAGCACTTCGCCGAGCGAATCGGGCTGCTGGTTGAGGATCAGCGCTTCGTTATAGCTGCGGATGTTGAACGGGATGTCCTCGGCCGCCTTGGTGCCGAAGACGCCGACATTGCCGCCGCTGGTGACCTTGGTCTGATTGTTGCGCTGCGCGGTGACGAGGATCTCGTCGGCGCCGGCATCCTCCTGCGCCATCGCGGGCGTCGCGGCGGCGATCGCGGCGATCGCGGCGATCGCGGCGGGCGCGCCGAGTGCCGTGCGAAAGGTCGATCTGGTCATGTCTGTTCCCCTACGTGCGCGGCCCTACCCCGCGCGGAAATTGGTCAGGTTCGGCGGGTGCGCATGGCCCAGCCGACGGCAAATACGGGTATGGCGAGCGCGGCCCACGATGCGGCATCGCGCCATCCGTCGCCGGTCAGCGCGACGACGAGCCCGGCAATGCTGACGGTCGCGAGCAGCAGCGGGACGGCGAAGATCGCGCGGAGGCCGCCCGCCTTCTTCATTCGGCGGGCTGCAATGTGCCGCCGCTTTCGACCTCGCGGACGAGCGCGTCGGTGCCGAAGCGGCGCTTGCCGAGCCAGAGATAGAGGCCCGAGCCGAGGATGATCATCGTGAAGATGGTGAGGACCGCCCAGAGAATCTTGAGCGGCAGCGCGCCATAGTCGCCGAAATGCAGCGGCTGCGACAGCGCGAGCGCCTTGGCGTACCAGGGCATCGGGCGCGCGTCGGTAAAGTCGCCCGTTTCGGCATCGATCAGCGCCGCGGTGAGCAGCCGTTCGGTGAGCGGCGTGTCGCCCTGGAAAAAGACCGCATAATGATGCTTGCTGCTGAACGCGCCGCCGGGGAAGGCGATGAACTGCGGATTGTTGCCGGGAATTTCCTGGCGCGCCGCCGCCATCGCCTTGTCGATCGAGCCATAAAGTTCGGGCGGCACCGCGCCCTTGCCGGCATAGGTTTTCGTCATCTCGGCCAGCTCGGTCCGCTGCCAATATTCGAAGATCGGGGTGGCGAGCGCGTTGATCACTCCGGTCGCGCCGACGACGGTCATCCACGCGAGCGCGACGATGCCGAGCAGGTTGTGATAGTCGAGCCATTTGACGCGGCGGCTGCGCGAGGTGCGCAAGGTGCCGAAGTCGAGCTTTTTCATGAAGGGCGCGTAGAGGACCACCCCCGAGACGATCGCGATCACGAAGAACAGCCCCATCAGCCCGAGGAAGAGCATGCCGGGCAGGCCGAGGAACATGTCGGTGTGGAGCTGGAGCAGGAAATGCATCACGCCGCTTTCGTCGACGGTCGCGGTGGCCGCGCCGGTCGAGCGGTCGAGGATCTGGATCGTCATGTCCTCCGCCGGGGAATCGGCGCGCGGTGCGGTCGTGATCGTCATCGACGGCTGCTCGTTATCGAACGCCATGAACACGGGCACCTCGCCCGGCCGCGCGGCGAGCGCTTTCGCGAGCATTTGGTCGAGCGGTTTGAGCCCGGGGGCTTCGCCCGACGACCCGACGCCGGGCATGCCATAGTTCGGCGCCTCCTCGGTCAGCTCGTCGATTTCATGGTGAAAGATCAGCGGCAGCCCGGTGACGCACAGCATCAGCAAAAAGGCGGTGCAGACGATGCTCGTCCATTTGTGGATCAGGAACCATGTCCGGATGGTCGATCGGTGCATGACAAGGACTGCTGCTATTGCGAAGGAAAATCAATAGCGCCCTATGGCCTGACCCCGCAATTGACAACCGCCTTTGCGGCTGGAACTCCATCGTTCGGGCCAGCTATACCATAGATCGGGCCAGTCGATGACGGCCGTTGGTCGCTCCGGGGCCGGGAGATGTACGAAGAGGCCGCATTACGGTGCGGACCCTTGGCGCGTTTCAAACCTTATCAAATATCAATTTGCTTTCCGTTTGCGGTGCCCTCAGAATGACGCCCAGGGACCGTTCGTATCGCCGGGAGCTGCCATGCCCTTGAGCCGCGAAATAGAGCGACTGCGCGCCGAACATGCGGCGCTGATCGCGCTGGCGCGGATCGTGACCGAACTCACCAACGCCCCCGGCCCGCCGCAGCTGACCAAGCTGGCGTCGGCGCGCGGGCAGCTTCGCGAGATGCTGGTGCGCCACCTGAAATGCGAGGACTGGATCCTCTATCCGCGGCTGCGGGCGACCGGCGACCCCGACCTGATGCGCATCACGAACGAATTCGAATTGGAAATGGGCGATCTGGCGGCGGAATATGTCGCCTATGACGACAAATGGGGACCCAAAAGGGTCGAGGCCAAATGGCCGGAATTCGGCCGAGAGACGGCAGCGATCTTCGACGTGCTGGCGATGCGGGTCGAACGCGAGGAACGCGAGCTCTATCCGCTCGCCGACAAGCTTTATGTCGCGGCCGCGGCGCTCGGTCCCGCTGTCATGGACGAAGCGACAATTTCCAGCTGAGCGCGACGCGCCAGTCCTGATCATAGCCGGGCACCGGCTGGTTCCACGCGTCGGCAAGTTCGAGGCCGATCGTCGCATTTTCGGAGTAAGAGAGGCGCACCCCGCCCCCCCAGCTGCCGAGCCGGAAACTGGTTTTCGGGATCGCCGTGCGCGCGAGCAAGGTAACGTCTGCATAGTCGACGAAGCTGTAGATTTCGCTCTTCGCCAGCTTGCCGCCGCGTAGCGGGCGCAGCGCGAGTTCGCCGAAGGTGGCATAGCCGCGGTCGCCATTGACCAAGCCGTCGTCGAACGCGCGGCCGAAAGTCGCGCCGCCGACGCTGAAGCGCTGCGCCGCGGGCAGGCGGTCGCGCGTCCAGCGCCCCGTCGCGGCGGCGCGGACGACGAGCGCTTTGCCGATCGCCTGATTCGCCTCGAGGCTCGCGTCGGCATAGAGGAAGCCGGCCTCGCCGACGCCCGGATCGACGCGTGCGCCGCCGAAATCGAGACCCTTGGCGCCGCCGATCCGCGCGCCGACGACGGTGCGCTCTTCGCTGAGGCGAAAGACGAGGCTGCCGCTCGCGGTCCAGGTCTTTTCGGCGGCGATCGTCGAGCCGAACAGCGCATTTTTCGAATCGAGATAGTCGATCCGCGCCGCGGCGACCAAATTGCGGCGCGTCGCGCGGATCAGCGGATGGGTAACGCCCAGCCCCGTGCTCCATGCCTCGCCGTCGATGGCGAGGCCCTTTGGCCGGGTGCGCAGCGCCGCGCCCGAGATTTCGGCGCGCGTGCCGCCCGCGCCGATCGGGGTCGAATGGCTCGCTGCCATATAGAGCAAGGATTTGAGGTTGACCGCCGCGGCGCCGGTGAGCCGCGTTTCGTCGCCGCTGCGGATGAGGCTGGTGCCGCGCGCGTTCGCCTCGACGATGCCGTCGTTCACGAACTGGCTGGTGCGCGTCGTGAAGCCGAGGCCAATCGTCGGTTTCTTCGCGTCGATTGCGAGGTCGAGCGCGACCGCGCCCTGCGCGCCGCCGAGCGCGAGCGACGGGGTGACGGTAAGGCCCGGAATATCAGCGATATTGCCAAGCGCGCGTTCGAAGCGCGCGCGCGGTAGCGGACGCTGGCCGACGAGGCTCCCGGCCATCTTGCCGACGAGCGGCGCGGGGCCGCTTTCGCGCTCGCCGCTCAGCGTCACCGACCCGATATAGCCTTCGGCCGAGGCGACGGTGACGATGCCGCCCGACAGATCTTGTTCGGGAATGACGAGGGTGAAGAGCGCGACGCTCGAACGGTTGTACGCGCGCGTCATCGCCGCGGCGAGTTTCGCCAGATTGTCCGCCGATGCGGGCTTGCCGACGAAGCGCTGTGCCGCGCGGCCCACATTGGCGGGCACCCCCGCGCCGACGAAGCGGATTTCGCGGATCGTCACGTCGGGCCGCGCGCCGAGTTCGACCTTGCCGAGCGAGAGCGGCTTGATCTCGGGATCGGGAAGCGGGTCGCGGCTGCGGTCGGGAGCGAGGGGCGGGCGACCGTCGAGCGGCGTCGCCGCGGGCTGGGCTGCGAGCGCCGCGGCGGGGAGGAGGAGCAGGGCTCCCGTCACCGCCGCGGCGCAGGCGTAGCGCAGTTTGCGCATAGGGTGCGGCTTCAGTTGCCGCGCTTCGGTTTCAGACCGCCGAGAACGCCCCCGACGGTTCCGGTAACCCCGGTGACGAGGCCGGTGACCGGATCGACCCCCGTGCCGCCGTCCGTCGCGCCGCCGCCCACTTGCCCGAGCGCGCCGGTCGCCGTGGTGACGACATTGCTGACCAGCGTGACGGGCGATCCGACGGCGCTGCCGCCGGGCGTTCCGCCGGTCAGGCCGCCGGTGGCGCCGCCGAGCAGATTCCCGCCGGTTCCGGGCTGGAGCGTCACGAGCTGGCCGCCCGATCCGACCCCGACGGTCAGCAGGCTGCCGTTCTGCTGTCCGGGCGACAATATGCTCGCACCGATCAGCGGCGAGGCGGTCGGGCTGCCGATCGCGGTGGCCTTGCCGATCGACGCGGTAATCAGCTGGCCGGGGGCGGCGGCGAGGCCGTCGACCAGATATTGCTGACCATTGCCGGTCTGGACGAGCGCTACGCCGGTGCTTTTGACGACGCCGACGACGGTGCCGACGAGGTTGGTGTTGCCGGGTACCTTGCCGTCGACCGCGCTGGCGAGCAGCAGTCCCTTGTCGGCGATGACGTCGACGAGCCCGCCCGTCTTGACGAGCACGCCGCCGATCACCGGATTGGTGCTGGCGGGATCGCCGGTGTTCGCGAGCAGTCCGGTGCCGGCGACGCCGCCGGGCCCGACGAGGCCGCCCACCGCGAGCGCGCCCGCGCTGCCAAGGCCGAGACCGCTACCGGCCGGGCCTGCGGGGCCGGCTGGGCCGGTCGCCCCGGTTGCCCCGGCCGGACCGGGTGCGCCCGCCGGGCCGACGGCGCCGGTGGCACCGCCGCTGCCGACGCTGCCGACGCGGTAACTGCCCGACGATTCGCAGGCGGCGAGCGCGAAGCACGCCGGGATGAAAATGAGGTGGGCTGGGCGGAGTTCAAGACGGAAGAAAGGCATGAGATATCCCCTTCGTACATGATCTGGTCCCTAAGCCCAGATTCCCGAACAAACTCCAAAGTTCCTTTGCCGTTGAAATTAATTGTTATTAACTGAATGTATAAACTAGTCGCTCATGCGAACACTACGGATTTCCTTGCAACGCGATCAAGGCGATTAACTAAAATTTTTCTGTAGTTCGTTCTTCCTGATAACTTTGCGCCATCAGCATGTGCTCCATCAAGGGACGTGATTTTCATAAATTGATTTAAGTAAAAAGGTTCCCGCCCGGATGGCGGCGCGATTGCCGCCGATCCTTCTTCTTTCCGTCATCGCGCTGTCACGCCTTCGCCGCAGCGCAGCAATATCGCCCGCCTATGCCCCCGCGACCCCGGCGCCATTTCGCGACCGGGAAAAGGGGATCCATCGATGACCACTCAGTTCAGGAACCGCCTGCGGGCCGGGGCCGCCTCGATCGCTGCGCTCGCCATGCTGGCCGCGACGCCGGCCTTTGCCGAAGAAGCCGCGGCCGATGCGGCCGATAGCGCCGATGTCGAAGAGATCGTCGTGCTCGGCCAGGGGCAGGCGCGGCAGGTGCAGGAATTGGGCGCCGCCGATATCGCGCTCGAAGTGTCGGGGATCAGCCCGCTGAAAGCGATCGACAAGCTGCCCGGGGTCAATTTCCAGGCGGCCGACCCGTTCGGCGCCTATGAATGGTCGGCGCGCATCTCGATCCGCGGCTTTTCGCAGAACCAGCTCGGCTTCACGCTCGACGGCGTCCCGCTCGGCGATATGAACTATGGCAACCACAACGGCCTCCACATCAGCCGCGCTATCATCAGCGAAAATGTCGGCCGGGTCGAAGTCGCGCAGGGCGCGGGCTCGCTGGGCGCGGCATCGACAAGCAACCTTGGCGGCACGATCGAATTCTTCTCACGCGAGCCGGCCGAAGAGCTTGGGATCGAGGCGTCGGCCACTTATGGCAGCGACGAGACCAAGCGTCTCTTCGCGCGCATCGACAGCGGCGAGATCGCGCCCGGCGGACCGCGCCTGTCGCTGAGCTATGCTTGGGCTGATGCCGACAAGTGGAAGGGCAATGGCGTCCAGCGTCAGGACCAGGTCAATGCGCGCATCGTCCAGCCCGTCGGCGACGGGCAGTTCTTCGGCTTCGTCAACTATTCGAACCGCCGCGAGAATGACTATCAGGACCTCAGTGCCGACATGATCGGCCGCCTCGGTTACCAGTGGGACAATTTCGCGAAGGATTGGGACACGGCGGTTCAGGTCGCCAAAGTCTATCAGAATCAGGTCGCGCGCGCGGCGTATAACGCCGGTGTCGCCAATGGCAGCCTGCCGCTCGGAACGCCCTATGTCGCGCCCTATGCCGGGGCCGGCGAGGCATTTCCGGCACCGGTCGCGACGGTCGACGACGCCTATTATGACGCGTCGGGGCTGCGCAAGGACTGGCTGGCCGGGGTCGGCGTCGAGGCGCCGCTGGGCGAATATTGGACGCTGAAGGCGATGGGCTATTACCATGGCAACAAGGGCCGCGGCCTGTGGTTCACCCCCTATGTGACCACCCCCGGCGGCGCGCCGATGACGATCCGCACCACCGAATATGACATCGAACGCTATGGCATCGTCGCCTCCAGCCTGTTCGAGGTCGGCGCCAACAAGTTCGAAATCGGCATGTGGTACGAGGATAACGCCTTCAATCAGGCGCGGCGTTTCTATGGCCTTGCCGACACCGCGGGCGCGCCGAGCCGCGGCAGCCTGAAATTCCCGAAGGACCCGCTCGCGACGCAGTGGGAGTTCGATTTCAACACCCAGACGCTGCAATATCATGTCCAGGATACGCTCGACCTCGGCAGCTTCCAGATCAATGCGGGCTGGAAGGGGCTGCGCGTCACCAACCGTGCGACGCCGATCGTGCGCGGCGGGCTGGCGTCGGGGAAGACCGAGGCGAAGGACTGGTTCCTGCCGCAGGCGGGGCTGCTCTATCGCCTGAACGACGATAACGAGCTTTTCGCGAGCTACACCCAGAATATGCGCGCGTTCGAAAGCTCGGCGACGGGCGGTCCCTTCGCGACGACGCAGGCGGGCTTCGATGCGCTCGACCTGAAACCCGAGACGTCGACCACCTACGAACTTGGCTTCCGTACCAAGTCGTCGCGCTTCCAGGGCGTGATCGCGGGCTATTATGTCGACTTCAAGGATCGCATCATCGCCTTCGCCAACGGGTCGGGCATTCAGGGCAACCCGGCGATCCTCAGCAACGTCGGCGATGTCCGTTCGTGGGGCGTCGAGGCGGCGGGCACCTTCCGCGTCACCCCCGAACTCGCGCTCTTCGCCTCCTATGCGTATAACGACTCCGAATATCAGGACGATGTCGTCAATGCGGCGGGCGCGGTCGTCGCGGCGACCGCTGGCAAGACGGTGGTCAATTCGCCGCGGCATCTCGCCAAGGGCGAAATCACCTGGGACAATGGCAGTTTCTTCGCGCGCGTCGGCGCCAACTACACGTCGAAGCGCTATTATTCGTACGAGAATGACGCCGAAGTCGGCGGGTTCGTGATCGTCGATGCCAGCATCGGATACCGTCTGAACGACCGCATCTCGATCCAGGCCAATGCGACGAACCTGTTCGACAAGGAATATGTGTCGACAATCGGCACCAACGGCTTCGCCAACCGCGGCGATAGCCAGACCTTGCTGACGGGCGCGCCGCAGCAGTTCTTCGTGACGTTGAAGGCCGGATTCTAGACCCGACGTCGCTTCTCAACGATTGACGATGATGGCGCGGTCCAGCTAGGGCCGCGCCATCATTTTTTGGGAAATATAGTCATGACCGATACGCCCCCCGACCGCATGTCGACCAATCCGCGCTCGCCCCATTTCGATATGGAGGTGCTGCAGCGCGGCATCGGAATCCGCTTCAAGGGCAAGGAGCGCACCGACGTCGAGGAATATTCGATTTCCGAAGGCTGGATCCGCGTCGCCGCGGGCAAGTCGAAGGACCGCTTTGGCCAGGCGATGACGATCAAGCTGTCGGGCGAGGTCGAAGCCTGGTTCGAAGACACCGCCGCCGGCGAAGGCGACGAAGCCTAAACACGCAGCGTCACAGCGCACAAAGAAAGCCCCGGAGCGATCCGGGGCTTTCTTTGTGCGCGCGATGCGCTTGCCGAATGTCGTTCGGGCTTACTGGCCGAGCGAGGCGGCGACGAATTCGAGGCCGTTGCCGGGTTTCCAGTCGTTCTGGGCCCAGACGGGCGCCTTGAAGCTGGGGGCCTTGTTCGGTGCGCCGACTTCGCCGTCGGCGTAGATGAAGCCCTGCACCGGATTGGCGCGAAGGCCGAGGTCGCCGATCGGGGCGTACCAGACGCGAACCATGCTCCAGTCGCCATCCGAGCTGACGTCGACGACGCGGACGTTGCGTTCGATCTGGCCGCGGCGGCCGTTGATCGGCGACCAGTTGGCGTGGTCGATCAGGATTTCACGGTCGCTGACGATCTTCTTGACGACGGCAACATGGCCGAGCGGCATGCCGCCGGTGCCGGCGAACGCCATAACCGCGCCTTGGCGGGGCTCGTCGCCGCGCTGATAGGTGCCGGCGGCTTGAGCCCACCAGGTCTTGGCATTGCCGCGGATTTCGACGCCCGATTCGGCGCGCGCAAAGGGGACGCACTGCAGATAGTCGCGGGCAGCGGCGGGCGCGCTGACGAGCAGGCCGGTGATCATCATCACAGACGCCATGGCGGCTGCCAGATAACGACGAATGAACATGGAAAGCGACCCCCCGATGGCTTGTCTTCAAGCGTTGGAGCGTCTTTGCCATGTCTCGCGCGGTCCACCACCCGTCTAGCGACGAGTCGCGCCATCGCTGCGGTGGATGGGGGAACCTTTTGTTAAGCTGATCAATTCGCCGTGCGGGCGTTGCGGCCTGTCGCCGTCAGGCGGCGAGCATTTCCGTTTGTCGCCGTCAGGCGGCGGCGGTCGTGATATCGTCCGAGGCACGGAACAGCGTCAGCACGTCGCTCGCGGGCATCGGCCGCCCGTAATAATAGCCCTGGATGTTGCTGCAGCCGAAGCCGCGGAGCGTTTCGACCTCGAGCTCGGTCTCGGCGCCCTCGGCAGTGGTCGACATGCCGAGGCTGTCGGCGAGCGCGACGACGGCGCGGATGATCGCGATCGATTCGATGCTGCCCTTCGCCGCGCCCACGACGAAGCTGCGGTCGACCTTGATCGTCGAGAATTGCGTCTTGCGCAGGTAGCCGAGTGACGAATAGCCGGTGCCGAAATCGTCGAGCGAAAGGCGGATGCCGAGCCCGATGAGCTGGTCGAGCAGCTGCGCCGCGCCGCCGCCGTCGCGCAGGAAGACGCTTTCGGTGACTTCGATCTCAAGCCGTTGCGGCGAAAGCCCGCTCTGCGCGAGCGCCGAGACAACGACCGAGGCAAAGCTCGGGTCGGTGAGCTGGTCGGCCGAGACGTTCACCGCGACCTTCAGGTTCGAAGGCCATTTCATCGCTTCGCGGCACGCGGTGCGCAGCACCCATTCGCCGATCGGCGAGATCAGCCGCGCATCCTCGGCGAGCGGGATGAAACGGCCGGGCGAGACGTTGCCGAGCTTCTGGTTGTTCCAGCGAATCAGCGCCTCGAACCCGTTCAATGTGCCGTCGGCGGCGGTCACCACCGGCTGGTAATAAAGTTCGAATTCGCCGCGCTCGAGCGCTCCGCGCAATTCCTGCTCCATCACGCGCCGTTCCTCGGCCTGGGCGTGCAACGAGGCGACATAGGCGGCGACGACATTGCCGCCCTTGTCCTTCGACTTGTAGAGCGCGAGGTCGGCGTTGCGGGTCAGTGTTTCGACCGTCGCGCCATCGGTGGGTCCGATCGCGAAACCAACGCTGGCGCCGACG
This sequence comes from Sphingomonadaceae bacterium 3R27C6, assembly GCA_005503215.1. GTDB lineage: Bacteria > Pseudomonadota > Alphaproteobacteria > Sphingomonadales > Sphingomonadaceae > Sphingopyxis. The sequence goes on from SCNS01000005.1 coordinate 257,673, forward strand.
AACAACTGGTGATTGTCGACCACATAAGGGCGGCTGATCGTCGTGATGATCCGCTGCGCGAGGTCCTCGGCGGTGTCGGCCGAGGCGACATTGTGGAGTACGACGGCGAATTCGTCGCCGCCGAGCCGCCCGCACGTCATCCCGCGCTCCATCAGGCCCTTCAGCCGTGCCGCGACCTGCGCGAGCAATTTGTCGCCGACGGGGTGCCCCAGCGTATCGTTGACCGCCTTGAAGCGGTCGAGGTCGATCATCAGCAGCGCGCAGCGCGATTTGGCTTCGAGCGCATGCGCCAGCGCGCGCGCCAGGTCTTCGTTGAGGCTCAGACGATTGGGCAGCCCGGTCAGATTGTCGAAGCGCGCCATTTTGGCGATCTGTTCGGCGGTCGCGCGCTTTTCGGTGACGTCCGATCCGACGCCGCGGAACCCGAGGAACTTGCCTGCTTCGTCGAGGCGCGGCGACGCGGACAATTCCCACCAGCGCGGCATGCCCCCGATCGTCACCGGCACGATCAGGTTCGAAAAGCTCTCGCGCCGTTTCATCCGTTCGGCCATGTCGTGAAGGCTTTTGGGGAACAGGCCGGTTTCCCAGGCATCGCCCGACAGCGCCTGTAGGAGCGGGACGCCCTCGAGCGTCTCGGCGGTGCCGCCAAGCGCATAGGCGAGGCGCGGCGAGACATGGATGAGGCGGCGGCTGTTGTCGGTCTGCCACAGCCAGTCGGCCGAGGTTTCCTCGAATTCGCGCAGCAACAGGCTCACCGTTTCGGTCTTTTCGTGCAGCGTCTCTTCGGCGCGGCGAAAGCGGATATGGCTTTGCGCGAAACGGACGCAGAAGGCGCAAAGGAGCAGCCCGGCGGCGATCGCCACGCCGGCCAGCTGGGGCGCGCCGGCGCGCACGAGCGCGGCGGCGGCCGACAGGGTGACGGGCCCGATAAACAGCACGCAGGCCAGCGGGACGCTGTGCGCGACGATCGAGAGCGTGACCATCATCAGCACCGCGATCGTCCACATCGAAAGGACATGGTCGAGCGCCGGCGTCAGCCCCTGCAACCAGAACGGCGACCCCCAAAGAACCGCCGAATAGAGCGCGTGCCGCACGCACAGCCGATATTCGGCCACCCCCGACAGCTTGGGGTCGCCGAGCGGGAGGTTGCGGAATTTGCTGTACGACCACAGGCCAAAAACCAGCGCGCCGCCCAGCCAGCCGGCCGCGACCGGCAAGGGCACGCTGAGGATCATGGTGAAAGCGGCAACAAGCGCCATGCCCATGCCCATCACGAGGCGCAGCGATCCGCGGCCGCGAAGCGGCGCAAGCTGGAGCTGGCGGAGGTTGCCGATGTCCTGATCGCGCGGCCCCAGCCCCAAAAGGGTCCGCGCAGGAATGACTTCGGCAGCGATGGGATCGGTCAGCAGGCTTTTCACGCCCGCAGGTTTAGCGCGCGGGTATTACCCGAAGGTAACCAAGCGCGCGCCAAAGCACGGTTTTCTGTCCCTTGTCGGGACAGGAAAAACGTGGCCGTTCAGCGTGTTGATCAGGCTGCCATCGCGAAAGGCTGGATTTCCCCGGCCAGATATTGCGCGCGCGCCTTCGACCGGCTGAGCTTGCCCGAACTGGTGCGCGGCAGTGTACGCGGCGGGATCAGTTCGATCAGGCAGTTCATGCCCGTAATCGCGCGGACGCGGTCGCGAATCGTCTCGCGCAGCGCGAGGCGCTCGGCCTCGTCGCTGGTGCGGCACTGGACGAGCACCGCCGGGGTTTCCTCGCCGCCGGGCGCGGTGATCGCGAAGGCCGCGATGTCGCCCGATTTGAAGCCCGGCAATTGTTCGACCGCCCACTCGATATCCTGCGGCCAGTGATTCTTGCCGTTGATGATGATCATGTCCTTGGCGCGGCCGACGATATAGATGTAACCGTCTGACAAATAACCCATATCGCCCGTGTCGAGCCAGCCGTCCTTCATGCAGGCGGCGGTCGATTCGGGATCGCGGAAATAGCCGGTCATCAGCGACGGGCCGGTGCACCAAACCTTGCCGACGGTCTGGTCGGGCAGCACGCCCCCCGCTTCGTCGCGGACCTCGATCACCATGTCGCGCGCGGCGCGGCCGCAATTGACGATCGCGCGGTAGCGCGTCGGCCGGCCCGAATCATTCGCGGCGCCCGACAATTCGGTTTCCTCGACCAGTTCGACGACGATGCCTTCGCCCGGCGGCATGATGCTGACCGCGAGCGTCGCTTCGGCCAGGCCATAGCTCGGCAGGAAGGCGCTCGCCTTGAACCCCGCGTCGGCAAAGGCGTCGACGAAGCTCTGCATCACGTCGGGGCGGATCATGTCGGCGCCATTGCCCGCGACGCGCCAGCGCGACAGGTCGAAACGGTCGGCGACATGCGTCTGGCTCGACACGCGGCGCGCGCAGATGTCGTAGCCGAAGGTCGGCGAGTAGCTCAGCGTCGTGCCCTCGTTGCGGCTGATCAGGTCGAGCCAGGCGAGCGGACGGCGGGCGAAATCCTCGGTCTTGAGATAATCGACCGACACCTGGTTCGCGACCGGCGAGAGCAGGCAGCCGACGAGGCCCATATCGTGATACCAGGGCAGCCACGAGATGCAGCGGTCGCTGTCGCGCACTTCCATGCCGTGGCTGTGCGCGGCCAGATTGTTGAGTAGCGCGGCATGGGTGACGGCGACGCCGTGCGGGAAGCGCGTCGAACCGCTGCTGTATTGCAGATAGCAGGTCTCGTCCGACTTCTGCTCGGGAAGCGCGGCGACCGGCGCCGGACTCTGTTCGAACGCGCTCCAGTCGACGGGCTTCACACCTTCCTTCTCGGCCGCTTCGACCGCCATCGCGGCGATTTCGGGCGGGAAGAAGAGCATCGTCGGGTCGCAGCTCGAAAGCTGCACGACAAGCTGGCCGACATAGCTATCGCGCCCGCCGAAGCTGGTCGGCAGCGGCAGCGGCACCGGCCAGGCGCCGGCGTAGATCGTGCCGAAGAACAGCGCGGCGAATTCGGGACCGGTTTCGGCGATCAGCGCGATTCGGTCGCCGGGTTTCACCCCCGCGGCGATCAGTCGATAGGCGGCCCGGAGCGCGTCGGCCTTGAGCTCGCTGTACGGATAAGGGCGCACGAGCTTGCCGCGCGGATCGTGGAAATTGAGCCCGCGCGTACCGTTCGCGGCATAATCGAGCGCCTCGCCGATGGTGGCGAAGTCCGAAAAGCGGCGCGGCTGCGCACAGAGCGTCGGGGTCGACGTCAACGCGTCGGCCTGCGTTTCGATGATCTGGGTCATAGGGGGTGCGACATCCCGTGAAACGGGCCGCGCGGCAACAAGCATGTCATCTTTTGAAGCCATAGTACCGTGCGCGAGCCCTGTGTTGTTAGAACAATCGCCCATTTCCGGGCGTTATAGCCCGATATGGCGGTGTTGATCGTTCTCAATCAGGCCCGACTGTGGCACAAACATGGCATATGCCCAAGCATCGCGCTCACTCCGACCGATCGAAAAGGCCGCTTGGCGCCGCGAAGCTTGACGAGCTGGCGCTCGCCTATGTCGCGCGATTCGCGACGAGCCGGGCGAAACTGACGCGTTATTTGTCGCGAAAAGTCCGCGAATCCGAATGGATAGACGATGTTGACGCCATGACGGCGTGCGAGGCGGTGGCCGACCGGATGGAGCAGTTGCGCTATCTCGACGACCGGCAATATGCCGCGATGCGCGCGGGCGCGATGACGCGGCGCGGGCTCGGCATACGGCGGGTCAAGGCGCAGCTGTACGTCGATGGAATCGCGGAGGAAGACAGCGGCGAAGCGATCGAGACGGCGGAGGGCGCTGCGGTGACGGCGGCCATCGGTTTTGCGCGGCGGCGGCGGTTCGGGCCGTTCGCGGTGCGATCGACCGACGATCCGAAGCAGCGCGAGCGGCAAATCGCCGCCTTTTTGCGCGCGGGGCACAGCATGGCGATCGCGCGCCGTATCCTCGCCGTCCTCCCGGGGGACGAGGCGGCGCTGGCGGTGCTGGACGATGAAGCGATGCTCGATTAGGTCCGGCGACATCACGGGATAAGGATTTGCCGATGCGCGCCATTTTTACCGCCCTTGCCCTGTCGCTCGCGCTGCCGATGGCGGCGTGCAGCAGCGATGCAAGCGAGGAAGCGAGCGCCGCGACGATTCCGGTGACGATCGCCGCGGCGGGCAAGGCGTATGTCTTCAACGTCGAGGTTGCGCGCACCGATGAGGAGCAGGACCGCGGGCTGATGTTCCGCACCAGCCTGCCCGAGGGCGGCGGCATGATCTTTCCGTTCAAGAAACCGCGAATCGGCAGTTTCTGGATGAAGAATACGCTGATCCCGCTCGATATGTTCTTTATCCGTGCCGACGGCAGCATCGACCGCATCGCCGAAAACACGATCCCCGAATCGCTCGAACCCGTGGTCAGCGGCGGCGAGGTTTCGGCGGTGCTCGAACTCGCGGGCGGTACGGCGGCGAAGCTCGGCATCGACGAGACCGCCAAGATCACGTGGAAAGATGGAAAATAGCGCCCGTCCGCGTGGTTTGCGGCTTGCAGACTTTGCACCCTTGCCTGTAAACGCCACGCCATGAGCATCTTGGGCAAGATTTTCACCTGGTGGGACGGTGCGACCGTCGGCACGTTGCTGAACAGCTGGAGCACCGGCACGAAGGTGGGCGAGGACAGCCTCGGCAACCGCTATTTCCGAGCGAAAAAGGGCGGCCGCCGCTGGGTGCTGTACAATGGATCGAACGACGCGAGCCGCGTGCCGCCCGAATGGCATGGCTGGCTACACGGCACCTTCGACGAGCTGCCGACCGATGCCCTTCCCGCGCCGCGCGCGTGGGAGAAGGAAGCGACCCCGAACCTGACCGGCAGCACGGGCGCCTATCGCCCCGCCGGTGCGCTCGAACGCGGCGGCCAGCGCGCCGCCGCGACCGGCGATTATGAGGCCTGGCGGCCCGGCGCCGAGTGAGCGTTGCGGTGCCCAGGCTGACCGCGACCGCCGGGCTGGCCATGCTCGCCGCGCTGTCGCTCGCCGCCTGCGACCGGAACCCGGCGACCAAGGCGGGCGGCAGCGACAAGGCGCCGCAGATCGCCAAATCCGAACGCGTGCCGCAGGAAGTCGGCGGCATCGAAGGCGCGACCCCGATGACGGAGCGCGTCGCCGTCGTCGGCCTGCTCAACAAGCGTAACGGCCTCGTCCGCGATCTCGAGATGAAGCCCGGCGAAACGGCGCGCGTCGGCCGCGCGATCGTGCGGCTCCGCGCGTGCGAACAGACGGCGCCGTGGGAGGATCCGCCTGAAACTGGCGCGTTCGTGCAGTTGACGGTGCAGGATCAGCGCGACGACAAATGGTATCGCGTCTTTTCGGGCTGGATTTTCCGCGAGCGGCCCGACCGCAACGTCATCCAGCACCCGATCTATGACGTCTTCGTCAAAAGCTGCGCAATGACATATCCGGGCGGCGAACCCGTCGCGCGTTCGGCACCGAAATCGGGCGCCGCCGCGGCGCCCAAGGCATCGAGGGCGCCCCAGTCACCCGCGACGAACGGCGGCGAGGGCACGGCAGCGGCCGTCGCGCCACCGGTCGTTCCGGCCCCGGCGCCCAAGGTCGCGGCACCGTCGCCCCCCGCCAACACCGAATAGAGCCGCGCCAGATAGTCGGCCTGGCGGATCTCGATCGCGCCGAGGCTGGCGAGGTGCGGGGTGATGAACTGGCAATCGAGCAATTTCCAGCCGCCCGCGCGTAGCCGCGCGACGAGGTGCGCCAGCGCGACCTTCGACGCGTCGCGCGCGCGGCTGACCATCGATTCGCCGAAAAAGGCGCGGCCGAGCGTCACGCCGTAGAGCCCGCCTGCGAGTTCGCCGTCCAGCCAGCATTCGACGCTGTGCGCATGGCCGAGCTGGAATAGGCGGTCGTAGCTCGCGCGGATCACCGGGTTGATCCATGTCGTCGGCCGGTCGTCGGCGGGCGCGGCGCAGAGCGCGACCATCTCGGCAAAAGCGGTGTCGGTCGTGACGCGAAAACGGTCCGACACGATGGTTTTTTTCAGGCTGTGCGACAGGTGAAAGCCGCCGAGCGGCAGGATCGCGCGCAGCCGCGGTTCGACCCAATGGACCGACGGGTCGTGCGCCCCGTCGGCCATCGGAAAAATGCCCTGCGCATAGGCGCTGAGTAGCAGCGCCGGGTCTATGGACTCGAAATGCTTCAGGACGCGGGCTTCACGAATTTCAGCGTCATGCGATCCGATTCGCCGATCGCGACATATTTTGCGCGATCCTTTTCGCCTTCGGTCAGCGACGGCGGCAGCGTCCAGACGCCCTTTTCATAATCCTTCGTGTCCTTGGGATTGGCGTTGATCTCGCTGCGTCCGGCGAGCTTGAAGCCAGCGGCCTCGGCGAGCGCGATGACTGTGCTTTCCTTCAGATAGCCCGATTTCTCTTCCTTCGCGCTATCGTCTTTCTCGTCCAGCCGGTGTTCGGCGACGCCAAGCGTGCCGCCGGGTTTCAGCATCGCGAAGATCTGCCTGAACGCGTTCGCGGTGTTTTCCGCACCACCCGACCGCCAGTTGTGGACGTTGCGAAAGGTCAGCACGACATCGGCGCTGCCGTCGGGGACCTTGGGATTGGTCCCCGCGTTCGGAAATTCGGCGAGCTTGACCGCGCCGTAAACGTCGGGCTTGGCGCCCTGCCATTCCTTGATCCTGTTCAGCCCGCGCTCCCACGGCGCCGCGGCATAGAGCGTCCCGCCGCCCGATTTGGTCAACGGGGCGAGGATCTCGGTGTACCAGCCGCCGCCGGGCCACAGCTCGACCACCGTGTCGCCGGGCTTCACACCAAAAAAGGCGAGCGTTTCGGCGGGGTGGCGATATTTGTCGCGCGGCGTGTTCGTCGCGGTGCGGGTAGGCGCGGCGACGGCGGCGGCGATCGCATCCTGCGCCTTGTGGGTAGCGTGGGCGTCATGCTGCATCGCGGTCGCGGGAACGGCGATCAGGGCGGCGGCACTTGCAAGCAATAATAGGGAACGCATATGGGGCACCTCTCTCCAGGGGATGGCCCTGTTTGCGAAGGGATGCGCGGCAATGCAAGTGTCCATGCTGTCGATCGGGATCGGCGCCGCGATTCTGTTCGGCGTGGCCGAGATCGCGAGCTGGCGCCGCAACAACCGCCGCGACGTCGAACAGGTCGGTTTCATGCCGTGGCGCGGGATCGCGCTCGCGTCGGCGGCGGTCGCTCTGTTCGCGACGGCGTTCTGGCTCGCGGGGAAATAAACCTTCTCCCCTTGGGGGAGAAGGATATGGAGCCTTGTCGCGTAGCGACTAGGCGGAGTTGGATGAGGGTTTCTGCCGCGGCGTTCGCCCGCTTCGTTCATACCCTCACACAGCTTCGACTAGGCAGCAAGCTGCAAAGTCTTTGCATCACTCTCCCCAAGGGGAGAGGGTTAGAGTTTACAGGCACGCCTCGAGATAAGGCTGGTCGAACCCGTACTGGCGTGCCTTTTCCAGCGTATAGGGGCGCAGGCCCATCGCGCGATATTCGCCGACGATCTTGCCGTCCTTGTCCTCGTCGAGATATTCGAACTTGAAGAGTTCCTGCGTGACGATGACGTCGCCTTCCATGCCGATCACCTCGGTGACGTTGGTGACGCGGCGCGAACCGTCGCGCAGGCGCTTGATCTGGACGATCAGGTCGACCGAATCGGCGATCTGCTTCGAGATCGCTTCCTTCGGAATCTTGATGTCGCCCATGAGGACCATGTTTTCCATACGGCCGAGGCATTCGCGCGGGCTGTTGCTGTGGAGCGTACACATCGACCCGTCGTGACCCGTGTTCATCGCGGCGAGGAGGTCGAAACACTCCGCGCCGCGGACTTCGCCCATGATGATGCGGTCGGGACGCATACGCAGCGCGTTCTTGACGAGGTCGCCCATATGGATCGCGCCATTGCCCTCGAGGTTCGCGGGGCGCGTTTCGAGCGGCAGCCAGTGCGGCTGCTGCAGGCGAAGTTCGGCGGCGTCTTCGATGGTCAGCACGCGTTCGCCGGGGTCGATCATCTTTGACAAGGCGTTGAGCATCGTCGTCTTGCCGGAACCCGTGCCGCCCGAGATCACGATGTTGAAACGGCTGGCGCCCGCGATCTTCAGCGCGGTGCACATCTTCTGACTCATCGCGCCCCACTGGCAGAGCATGTCGAGCGTGATCGGTTTCGCGGAGAATTTACGAATCGAGATCGCGGTGCCGCGAAGCGAGAGCGGCGGCACGATGACGTTGACGCGGCTGCCGTCTTTCAGGCGGGCGTCGGCGAGCGGGGTGGTCTGGTCGACGCGGCGGCCGACGAGATTGCAGATGCGCTGCGCGATCTGGAAGAGATGCTGTTCGTCGCGGAACTGGATCGGCGCGATGACCAGCTGGCCCTTGCGTTCGATATAGGTCTGGTACGGCCCGTTGACCATGATGTCCGAAATGTCGGGGTCGGCGAGCAGCTCTTCGAGCGGGCCGAAACCGAGCAGCTCGTCGACGAGCACCTTTTCGAGCGCGAACTGTTCGCGGCGGTTCAAGGTGATGCGGAGCTCAGCGAGCACTTCGAGGATGATCGGACGGAATTCCTCGGTCAGCTCGTCCTTGTTGAGCGTCGCCGCCGCCTCGGGATCGACGCGTTCGAGCAGGCGCGGCAGCACCTGTTCCTTGATCTTGTGGACGCTCGCCTCGAAACCTTGCGCCTTTTCGGGCTCCATCGCCTCGGCGGTCGAGCGCTGGTTCAGCCGCTCCATCGCCTCTTCTTCGGGGGTCAGGTTCGACGGCATCTGCGGAATGTCGACCGGGGTGTCGATCGCGGGAAACTGATTGCCGCCCGGCACGCCGGGACCAGTCTGCATCGGCTTGGCCACGCCAAAGGCGGGGCGGCCAGCGGTTCCGGGTCGGCGTCCGAATGCACTCATCGGTTTATCCTGCTTCCATATCTTTCAGGAGCATCGCTGCCAGTGCAGACGAACCCCCATCCGACACGGTGAATAAACCGGAAACTTTGACATTGTCCTAATGCGACGGGCGATTGCGCACGCGCACAAAAAAAGCCCGCATCCAGAAGGATGCGGGCTTTTGATCGCCGTGGACGGCGGAAGCAATCAGCTGGCGATATGCTCGGCCAGAACGGTGAGGCCCGCCTCGTTAACCTCGGCAAAGCCGCCTTCGACCTCGATCACCTCGGGCGCGGCGCCGGCGGTCGCATAGATGGTCAGCGGTCCGTTGCGCAGCGTCGCCATGAACGGGGCGTGCCCTTCGAGCACCGAGAAATCGCCTTCGGTCCCCGGCACGGTGACCATATGGACGTCGGCGGTCCGCTCGAGGCGGGCGGGGGTGACGAGTTCGAACTTCAGAGCCATGATATGTCCTTAAACCCCTCCCGCATGGGGAGGGGTGTAGGTGTGTTACGCGTCTTCGGCGAGCTTCGCGGCCTTGGCGACCGCTTCGTCGATGCCGCCGACCATGTAGAAGGCCGCTTCGGGCAGATGGTCATATTCGCCGTCGACCACCGCCTTGAACGACTTCACCGTGTCTTCGATCGCCACGAACTTGCCGGGGATGTTGGTGAAGACTTCGGCGACGTGGAACGGCTGCGACAGGAAGCGCTGGATCTTGCGCGCGCGGGCGACGACCAGCTTATCTTCTTCCGAAAGCTCGTCCATGCCGAGAATCGCGATGATGTCCTGAAGCGACTTGTACTTCTGCAGCGTTTCCTGAACGCGGCGGGCGGTCTCGTAATGCTCCTGGCCGACGATCGCGGCGGTCAGCACGCGCGAGGTCGAATCGAGCGGATCGACCGCCGGATAGATGCCGAGTTCCGAAATCGCGCGGTTCAGCGTGGTGGTCGCGTCGAGATGGGCGAATGAGGTCGCCGGAGCAGGGTCGGTAAGGTCATCCGCGGGAACGTAAATGGCCTGCACCGAAGTGATCGAGCCCTTGTTCGTCGAGGTGATGCGTTCCTGCAGCGCGCCCATGTCGGTCGACAGCGTCGGCTGGTAACCCACGGCCGAGGGAATACGGCCGAGCAGCGCCGACACTTCCGAACCCGCCTGCGTGAAGCGGAAGATGTTGTCGACGAAGAAGAGCACGTCCTGGCCTTCCTGATCGCGGAAATATTCGGCGATCGTCAGACCCGAGAGCGCGACGCGGGCACGGGCGCCCGGGGGTTCGTTCATCTGGCCGAACACGAGCGCAACCTTCGAACCTTCGGGGGTCGGGTTGCCGTCCTTGTCCTTGGCGATAACGCCGGCGTCGAGGAATTCGTGATACAGATCGTTGCCTTCGCGGGTGCGTTCGCCGACGCCCGCGAACACCGACGTACCACCATGGCCCTTGGCGATGTTGTTGATCAGTTCCTGGATGAGCACGGTCTTGCCGACGCCCGCGCCGCCGAACAGGCCGATCTTGCCGCCCTTTGCGTAAGGTGCGATCAGGTCGATGACCTTGATGCCGGTGACGAGAATGCTCGTTTCGGTCGACTGGTCGACGAATTCGGGAGCCTTGGCGTGGATCGGCGCGGTCGCGGTGGCGTTCACCGGGCCGCGTTCGTCGATCGGGTCACCGATGACGTTGAGGATGCGGCCGAGCGTCTGCGGGCCGACGGGGACCGAGATCTGCGCGCCGGTGTCGATGACGGGCTGGCCGCGCGTCAGGCCGTCGGTCGCGTCCATCGCGATCGTGCGGACGGTGTTCTCGCCGAGGTGCTGCGCGACTTCGAGGACAAGGCGGTTGCCGTTGTTGTCGGTTTCGAGCGCGTTCAGAATCGCGGGCAGCTGGCCGGTGAACTGGACGTCGACGACGGCGCCGATGACCTGTGCGATGCGGCCCGTGGCGGTGCCGGTGCTTGCAGCCTTGGGAGCGGCAGCCTTCTTCGGCGCAGCAGCCTTGGGCGCGGCGGCCTTCTTGGCAGGAGCCTTCTTTTCAGCGGGAGCGGTAGCCATGGTCTTCTTCCTTGGGTTGATCGATTAGAGCGCTTCGGCGCCCGCGATAATTTCGATGAGTTCGGTCGTGATCGCCGCCTGACGCGTGCGGTTGTAAACGATGGTCAGCTTGTTGATCAGGTCGCCCGCGTTGCGCGTCGCATTGTCCATCGCGGTCATCGACGCACCCTGTTCGGACGCGGCGTTTTCAAGGAGGCCCTTGAAGATCTGGATCGTGATGTTGCGCGGGAGCAGGTCGGCGAGGATCGCTTCCTCGTCGGGCTCATATTCGACCGCGGCGCCGCTGGGTGCCGGAACGTCGACGGGGGCGGGAACGGGGATCAGCTGCTGGCCGGTCGCTTCCTGGAGGAGCGCCGAACGGAACTTCGAATAGAAGAGATGCGCGACGTCGAACGCGCCGGCTTCGTAAAGCTCCATCACCTTCGCCGAGACGTCGTGCGCCTGTTCGAAGCCGATGTCGCGGATGCCCGTCGTCTCATATTGCTCGACGATCTGGCCCGCGAACAGGCGCGCGATCACCGGGCGGCCCTTGCGGCCGATCAGGTAGAAGAAGACCTTCTTGCCCTGTGCCTGCAGTTCGAGCGCCTTGTCGCGCGCCGCCTTGACGATGTTCGAGTTGAATGCGCCGGCGAGGCCGCGGTCGCTGTTGAGCACGACGAGCAGGTGCGTGTCGCTCTTGCCGGTGCCGGCGAGCAGCTGCGGTGCCGAATCGGACCCGCCGACCTTCGACGCGAGGCTCGCGACGACGCCTTCGAGACGCTCGGCATAGGGGCGCGCGGCCTCTGCCGCGGCCTGCGCCTTGCGAAGCTTGGCGGCCGCGACCATTTTCTTGGCCTTGGTGATCTTCTGGGTCGACTTGACCGAGACGATGCGCCCTTTGAGTTCCTTCAACGAAGCCATTTAAGCCCCTCTTTGCGTCCCGGCCGGGCCGGGATGCGGAAAGCGATTAAGCGAAGATCTTGGCGAAGGCGTCGAGCGCCGCGACCAGACCCTTTTTGGCGTCGTCGCCCAGGTCCTTGGTGTCGCGGATCGTCTTCAGCACATCGCCATGGTCGCTGCGCAGATAGGCGAGCATCGCCTGTTCGTAGCGCGACACGTCGGTCGTCGCGACATTGTCGAGATAGCCGTTGGTGCCGGCAAAGATCGACGCGGTCTGCTCTTCGAACGGCATCGGCTGGAACTGCGGCTGCTTCAGGAGCTGCGTCAGGCGCGCGCCACGGTTGAGCAGCTTTTGCGTCGACGCGTCGAGGTCCGAACCGAACTGCGCGAAGGCTTCCATTTCGCGATACTGCGCGAGTTCGAGCTTGATCGAGCCCGACACCTTCTTCATCGCCTTGGTCTGCGCGGCCGAGCCGACGCGCGACACCGACAGACCGACGTTGATCGCGGGGCGGATACCGGCGTTGAACAGGTTGGTTTCGAGGAAGATCTGGCCGTCGGTGATCGAAATCACGTTGGTCGGGATGTACGCCGAAACGTCGCCCGCCTGCGTTTCGATGATTGGCAGCGCGGTGAGCGAGCCCGAACCATTGTCACTGTTCATCTTTGCGGCGCGCTCGAGCAGGCGGCTGTGGAGATAGAAGACGTCGCCGGGGTAAGCTTCGCGGCCCGGCGGACGGCGCAGCAGCAGCGACATCTGGCGGTAAGCGACGGCCTGCTTCGAAAGATCGTCATAGACGATCACGGCGTGCATGCCGTTGTCGCGGAAATATTCGCCCATCGTCACGCCGGCATAGGGTGCGAGATACTGCAGCGGCGCGGGTTCCGAAGCGGTCGCGGCGACGACGATCGAATATTCCATCGCGCCATTTTCTTCGAGCTGACGCACGATCTGCGCGACGGTCGAACGCTTCTGACCGACGGCGACGTAGATGCAGTACAGCTTCTTCGATTCGTCGTCGCCGGCGTTCGCCTGCTTCTGGTTGATGAAGGTGTCGATCGCGACGGCGGTCTTGCCGGTCTGACGGTCGCCGATGATCAGTTCGCGCTGGCCGCGGCCGACGGGGACGAGGGCGTCGAGCGCCTTGAGGCCGGTCTGGACGGGTTCGTGAACCGAGGTGCGCGGGATGATGCCCGGCGCCTTGACTTCGACGCGCATACGCTTGTCGGCCTTGATCGGGCCCTTGCCGTCGATCGGATTGCCGAGGCCATCGACGACGCGGCCGAGCAGGCCCTTGCCGACGGGGACGTCAACGATCGTGCCGGTGCGCTTGACGGTGTCGCCTTCCTTGATCTCGCTGTCCGAGCCGAAGATCACGATACCGACGTTGTCGGCTTCGAGGTTGAGCGCCATGCCCTTCACGCCATTGGCGAATTCGACCATTTCACCGGCCTGGACATTGTCGAGGCCGTGGACGCGGGCGATGCCGTCGCCGACCGACAGAACCGAGCCGATCTCGCTGACCGTTGCTTCGGTGCCGAAATTGGCGATCTGGTCCTTGATGACCTTGCTGATTTCAGCGGCGCGGATTTCCATGGTTTAGCCTTTCATCGCCTGTGCGAAGCTATTGAGACGGGTACGGATGCTGCCGTCGATCAGCTGGCTGCCCAGCTGGACGACGAGGCCGCCGAGGATGGCGGGATCGACGGTCGTCGCGACGGTGACGTCGCGCCCGACACGGGATTTGAGGTTCGCGGTCAGCTCCTTGAGCTGCGCGGCCGAAAGCGGGTGCGCGCTGGTGACCTTCGCGGTCACTTCGCCGCGGTGATCGGCGACGATCGCGTCGAAGGCGTCGATCATCTTCGGCAGATCGGCGAGGCGGCGGTTCTCGGCGAGCACGCCGAGGAACTTGGCGGTCAGCGAATCGAGCTTCAGCGACTTGGCTACCGCGGCGATGGCGTTCGCGGCGTCGGTGCGGCCGACGACCGGGCTGGCGATCAGCGCCGACAGGTCCGCCGAATCGGCGAGGCCGGCCTTGAGCGTCACGAGGCTCTTGGCCACCGCGTCGATCGCGTTCGATTCGCGGGCCAGATCGAACAAAGCGACCGCGTAACGGCCCGCGAGGCCCGCCGTGATGTTGCCTTGAATGCCGCCGGAATTCTCCACGCGTGAAAGTCCTTTTCTACGATCCCGTGGGGGATGGGTCGCGCTCTTTTCGGGGATATTCGACGAATGCCCCCCACGCGAAGTCGCGGCGCGCCTAGCAACGATTTTGCTGCAATGCAAGGCGGGGGGACGATTGCTTTTGCCCCTTCGTGCGATAGGGACGGGCGAACCAAAAAATATGACGTCGAAGGGAAGGTGCACGATGGGCGAGATGATCCGGATGACGATGGACGATGGCGCCGAAATCGCCGTCTATCACGCCCAGCCCGACGGCGCGCGTCGCGGCGGTCTGGTGCTGATCCAGGAAATCTTTGGAGTCACCGACCATATCCGCGAGATGTGCGACGAATTTGCCGCCGAAGGCTATGAGGTGCTGTCGCCCGCGCTCTTCGACCGCGAGCATCCGGGGTTCGAGAGCGACTATTCGGGGCCGCAGTTCCAGCGCGCGGTCCAGCTCGCGCGCGAGCTGCATCCCTTCGAGCAGAGCCTGAAGGATGCGCAGACGTGCATCGACGCGCTGAAGGGCAAAGGCCCGGTCTTCATCATCGGCTATTGTTACGGCGGTTCGGTCGCCTGGCGGATGGCGCAGATCAGCCCCGACCTCGCGGCGTCCTCGGCCTATTACGGTAGCCTGGTGCCGACGATGTTCAAGGACGAGGCGCCCGCCTGCGCGGCGATCGCCCATTTCGGCCGCTATGACGACGGCATCCCGATGGAAGGCGTCGAGGCGCTGATCGCCAAAGATCACCCGACCGCGCAGATCTTCGTCTATGAAGCGGGGCACGGTTTCAACAGCGACCGGCGCAAGGATTATCACGAAGCGAGCGCCGATCTCGCGCGCGAACGCACGCTGATGCTGTTCCGGGCGTGCGGGGGGTGAGGCTGGTCTTCATCCATGGTCCAGCGGCATCGGGCAAGCTGACCGTCGCGCGCGAACTCGCGGCGAAGGGCGCCTTTGCCTATCCCGCGCTTCCCGCGGCGCGGGTCGCGGTCGATTCGGGAACCATGCATCCCGCCGAAGCGGCGGAGCGGATTCGCGCCGCGCTCGGCCTCGGATAGCGCCAACGTGTGAAGCTGGCCCTGAACCTGTTACTGGCGCTGGCCGTCTTCGCGCTCGTCGCGGCGACGCTGCTCTATACGCAGCAGCGCCGGCTGATCTTTCCGGCGCCATCACACTATCCGCAGGCGCCGCCGCCGGGCTTCCGCCTCGTCCACACCCGCACCGACGATGAATTGCGGCTTTCCGCCTTTTATCGCCCCGCGCTGCCGGGCAAGAAGACGCTCCTCTTCTTCCACGGCAATGGCGACAATATGCTCGGCGCGATCGAGGCGACGCGCGGGCCGGCGGCGGCGGGGCACGGGCTGATGCTCGTCGAATATCGCGGCTATGGAGGCAATCCCGGTTCGCCGGGCGAGGCGGGCTTCTATCGCGATGGCGAAGCGGCGATGCGCTGGCTCGCCGGGACCGGGGTCGATTCGCGCGATATCGTCGTCGTCGGCAATTCGGTCGGTTCGGGCCCCGCGACCGAAATGGCAGTGCGGTACGATGTCGCGGCGCTGATGCTCGTGTCGGGGTTTTCGGATTTGCCCTCGGTTGTGAAGAGCCATTTCCCGCTCGTCCCGCGCTGGCTGGTGCGCGACCGGTTCGACAATGCGGCAAAGCTGGCCCGTGTGAAGGCGCCCGTCTATCTGATGCACGGCGACGGCGACACGCTCGTGCCGCCCGCCAATCTCGAGCGGCTGGCGCGCGCACGGCCCGACGCGACCGTGGCGCGCGTCGCGGGGGCAGGGCACGAGCTCGCCTATACCGCGCCCGCGCAGGCGATTCTTACCGAATGGGTCGGCGGACTTCGCTGACGGTCAGCCGCCGGGTGCCGGTTTGACCCCCGCCCCCGAAGCGGGCTGGCAGCGATAGACGAGCCGCTCGTTCGGGCTGGCGGGCAGCGCGCTGCGGATCGCGTCCTGCTGCGCGGCGAGCCCTGCGAGCTCGTCGGGGTTGGCGGTGCAGCTCTTCAGCGTGTTCGCCGCGCGCGTCTCGCGCGCCCTGGTCATCGTTTCGGCGTCGAGCAGGTAACGGTCGACGCGGTAATCGCGCCCGCTCGAATCGATCGACGCGACGGTGACGGTCGCCTCGTCGTTCGGCACGAGGATGCGCTGCCAGCGATCATCGGCGCCCTGCGTATATTGGGTGCGCCCGTTGACGCAGCCGCCCTTGCCGATGGCGATCGGGACGTCGGTTGTCGACGACACGGTGATGCGGCTGCGGTCGGGGCGGATCGTGCAGAGGAAATTGCCCTCTGCGAGCTTCGGGGTTTCGGTGGCGGCGGCGGTCGCCGCTTCATCGGCGATTTCGGCGTGCGCGTCGGGGCGCGTCACGAACAATATCGCGGCACCGAGCATCAGCACCGCGCCCGTGCCGCCCGCGATCTTGGCGTTGCGCAGATTCTTCTGGCCGTAGAAAAGCAGGCCGGCGCCCGCGGCGAGCGCGCCGATCACGAAGAACACCCCCGCGAGCGCGATCCGGTTTTCGCGCGATGCGAGCGCGTCTTCCTCGGCGCGCGCCTGTTTCAATTCGCGGTCGAGCCGGGCGGCGGCGTTCTTCGCGGCATTCGCCTCGGCGCTCGCGCGCGCTTCGGCGTCGATCGCGGCGCGATCGCGGGCGTCGGCTTCGGCGAGCGACAGGCACGGCGTGCCGACGCTGCTATATTGCTGGTTCGCATCGGCGAGGAAGCGCATGAGCTCGCGCCCCGAAATGGCAAAGGCGAACGGCGAATCGCCGTCGTCGGCGCGCGTGATCGCGGTGTTGATCCCGGTGATGCGGCCGCACTGGTCGACGAGCGGGCCGCCCGAATTGCCGCGCGAAATCTTCGCGGTGTGGATCAGCATCGCGACCCCGTCGACGCTTTGCGTGTTCGACATATTGCCCTCGCTGCGCGTCGGGGTGCGCGGGGTGATATAATCATTGGCGCTGCGTGCGGTCGCAAGGTCGACATTGCCCGGATAGCCGAGTGCGACGACATCGGCGCCCGAATCGAGCGGACCGGTGTAGATCGCGGCGGCGGGCAGGCGGCCCTCGGTAATCTCGATCAGCGCAAGGTCGCGCGCGGTGTCGATCGCGATCAGCTTGCCCGCGAAACTCTTCTGCCCTTCGGACGGGACGACGCCGAGCGCGACATTGTCCGGATATTTGGCGGCCGATTCGACGACATGCGCGTTGGTGACGATGCGCGTTGGTGAGATCGCGATGCCGCTGCCATGGCCGAAGCCGACGACCTCGCCGTCGACCATCGCGACGGTGACGACACGCACGACGCTGCGCGACGCGGCGCTGATATCGTCGGCGGCGTGGGCCGGAAGGGAGAGGGTCAGAAGGGCGAGCAGCAGCGCGAGGAGGCGGGTCATGGCGCGGAACCTAGTCGCTCGCGGCGCGAAGGCAAGCGCGGCTAGAGGTACGGGCTCCACATCATCATCCACGCGCCGGCGCTGCCGGCAAGGATGACGAGGCCGCTGAACGTCAATAACAGGGCTACTCCCTGTTTCGCCGCCGGGGTGCCGTGCGCGCCCGCGCGCAGATAAAGCTCGGCCAGCCCGAGCGGGATCAGCGAGCTGGCGAAAGCGAGGAAAAGGTCGAAGGGGCCATCGAGCGCCTTGCCGATCCCCGCGCCGCCGGTCGCCATGCCCCACGCCATATAGGCGACGCGCATGAACCACACCGCCGAGGCGACCGCGAAGAGGCGCAGCGCCCAGCGGCGATGCTCGACAAAGCGGCGCGCGCGGGCGGCGCGCCACGCGAGCGCGGCGAAGGCGAGGATGAGCAGCGCGTCGAGCGTGATCCCGATCGCGCCCGCGAGCACGAGCCAGGTTTCGCGCACCCAGGTGAGCCACAGCCCGCCGAGCGCGAGGGCGACCGCGCTGACGAGGTAGAGCCGTCCGTTCCAGCGATGCACCGCGGGCCAGCGGCCGCGGATCGCGGGGACGAGCTGGACGAGCCCGCCGAAGGTGATGACCGCCGCCATCAGCACATGCACCGCGAAGAACAGGTTGCCCGCGCCGTCGCCCGCAACGAATCCCTTGATCAGCGGCTTGTCGTTCCACGCCGCAAAATTGCCCGAGAGCGACGAGGGATAATAGAAGAGCAGGATGAAGGCGACGAAGAGCAGCTGCCCCGCGGCGATAGCGAGATAGCAGAAGGTCGCGCTGCGCCCGAGCCAGTCGGTGCGGCGCGCCGGCCGTGCCGGTACGATCGATGCGTCGATGGTTGCCATGCTCAGCTCCCCGATTTCTGGCGGGAGCGTGCGCCTTTCGCATTAGTGAGTCAATGATATAATACAGTAACACAGTAAGGCCGAAATGTTTGAGCGCAAGCATCGGGACGCGGCGCGAATCGGACCGTGGCATTGAACGTCCAACGCCAGAGAAAGGATGTTCCGATGACCTATTCGATCCAGGGACTCAGCCCCGAACCCTTCGCCCCGCTCTTCGCGCTCGACGACGCCGGACTCGCCGCGATCAACGCGCGCCGCGTCACCGCGACCGCCGATCGCGGCTTCCCGTGCCGGGTCAGCCTGGAGGATGCGAAGGCGGGGGAGGCGCTGATCCTGCTCCACCACATCAGCCACGATGTCGAAACGCCGTATCGCAGCGCCTATGCGATCTATGTGCGGCCGGGCGTCGAAGCGGCGACCTATCGCGACGAACTGCCTCCGGTGTTCGAGGGCCGCCCGCTCGCGCTGCGTGCCTTCGATACTGACGGCATGCTGCAAACCGCGCGGCTCGCGGGGCCGGGCGAGGCCGATGGCGCGATCCGCGACCTGTTCGCGGACGATGCGATTGCCTATATCGATGCGCACAACGCCGCCTATGGCTGTTTTGCCGCGCGAATCGAGAGGAATTGACCATGGACTTCAAGGCCATGACCGACGACGAGCGTTGGGAGGCGGTACAGGCGCGCGACAAGGCGCAGGACGGCCGTTTCGTCACCGGGGTGCTGACCACCGGCATCTATTGCCGGCCAAGCTGCGCGGCGCGCCATCCCTTGCGCCAGAATGTCCGCTTCTTCGCCGATGGCGACGCGGCGCGCGCCACGGGCCTCCGCCCTTGCAAACGCTGCCTGCCCGACGATGTCGCGCGCGACGAAAATGCGGTGATCAAGGCGATCGCGGCGATCAAGGGCAGCGAGGAGCCGCTCGCGCTCGGCGACCTTGCCGCGCGCACCGGCTATTCGCCGACGCATTTCCAGCGCGTCTTCACCCGCCACACCGGGCTGTCGCCCGCCGCCTATGCCCGTGCGCTGCGCGAAGAGCGCGCGCGGAAGGCGCTGAGCGATGGCAGCCGGGTGACCGACGCGATCTACGACGCGGGCTTTTCGGGACCGTCGCGTTTCTACCAGAATATGGAAGGACGCATGGGCATGACGGCGTCGGCGTGGGTGAACGGCGGCAAGGATACCGAGATCCACTGGGCGGTCGTGCCGACCAGCCTCGGCGACATGCTCGTCGCGGCGACCGGGAAGGGCGTGTGCCGGCTGTCGTTCGACGAGGGGCGCGAGGCGCTCGAGGAGCGTTTCCCGGCCGCCGAACTGATCGAAGGCGGCGAAGAGTTCGAAGCCTTGCTCAAACAGGTTGTCGACGCGGTCGAGGCGCCGGTGAATGGCTTCGATCATATCCCCATCGACGTGAAGGGCACCGCGTTCCAGGAAGCGGTGTGGCGCGAGCTCCGGAAAATCCCCGCGGGCGAGACGCGCAGCTATGCCGATATCGCCGCGGCGGTCGGCAAACCCAAGGCGGTGCGCGCGGCGGGAAGCGCCAATGGCGCAAATAACGTGGCGGTGCTGATCCCGTGCCACCGTGTGGTACGCAGCGACGGAACGCTCGGCGGCTATGCCTATGGCCTGCCGATCAAGGAAGAATTGCTCAAGAGGGAGAGTTTTTGATGTCCGACAAGGTTGAAGCGTTCAAGGCTCTCCACATTCCCGGCGATCCGCTGATCCTGATCAACATCTGGGACGCGGGAAGCGCGAAGGCGGTCGCGGCGACGGGCGCCAAGGCGATCGCGACCGGCAGCTGGGGCGTCGCGTCGGCGCACGGATCGTCCGACGGCGAGAATTTTCCGCTCGAAGCGGCGCTCGCCAACCTCGCACAGATCCTGGCGGTCACCGATCGGCCCGTCACGATCGATATGGAAGCGGGCTATGGCGACGATCCCGCGGCGGTGGGCGAATCGGTGGCACAGGCGCGCGACGTCGGTGCGGCCGGCATCAACATGGAAGACCGGCTGCCCGGGCAGAAGGAACTGCTCACGATTGCAGACGCGGCCGCACGCTATCGCGCTGCCGCCGACACCGGCATCTTCGTCAACGCGCGCTGCGACCTGTTCCTGGGGCAGGATGCGGCGAAGGACGGCGACGCGCTCGTCGCCGCGACGCTCGAACGCGCGCGCGCCTATGCCGATGCGGGCGCGGCGTCGCTGTTCGTGCCCTTCCTGCTCGACCCCCAATGCATCGGCGCGATCTGTGACGCCTCGCCGCTGCCGGTGAACATCCTGCGCGGCAAGGGCGGCCCGACGCACAAGGAGCTTGCCGCGCTCGGCGTCGCGCGGATCAGCCACGGGCACCAGCCCTGGGCCGCGGCGATGGCGTGGCTGGCGGCGCAGGCTGCCCAAGTGCTGGGCGGCGCCGAACCCGACTATTGAAGAAGGGCTAGTCGTCGTCGGCGACGGCTTCCTTGCCGGTGCCTGCCGCACCCGCGCGGCGGACCTTCATCGCCTCCAGCCGCGCGAGCATCGCTTCGCCCCGGCCATTGTCGTGCGGATCGAAGGCCACCGTCCGCGCCAGCCGCAACGCCGGGTCGAACTCACCCTGATTCGCGAGCGCAAAGGCATAGGCGACCCGCATCTCGATATTTTCCGGCGTGAGGACAAAGGCGCGCTCGAGCGCCTTGATCGCCATCTCGCTCGGCCGTTTGCCTTCGGCCAGAAAGCTGTCGAAATAGGCGTAGAGCGGAACGGCGTCGTCGGGATCGGTGCGGTTGGCGAGCTGGATCGGCCTCCGCGCCTCGCGCCATGCGGCGGCGTCATCCTCTCCCTTTTCGCGCAGTTGATACAGCTTCAGCCGTCCGAGCAGGACATTGGCGCGGACATGGTCGGGCTTGGCCGCGAGCACCTTGTCCAGCGCGGCCTGCATCGCCGCAAGGTCGCGCTTGTCGCGGTTGATGTCCCATTCGGCGGCCGCGAGTTCGAACTGGACGTCGGCATTGGCGGGCTGCGCGGCGGCGAGTTCGCGCAGCGTGTCGCGCGCTTTCGTCAGCCGCGCCGCGTCGCCGCGCGCATTCAGCCGTTCGAGCCGCGGCAGGATCACGGCATCTTCGTCCGCCGACAGTGGCACGATCTGGATGTTGGTCGAGACGGGAACGGCATCGCGCGTGGTGCGGTAGCTGAGCCTGCCCTCGATATAGCGGTTCAGGTCCTTGTCGAGCAGCGCAAGGTCGCCAAAGGCGTCGGTCGCCGCCTGTTTGGGTTCGGTGCCGGCATTGATCGCATTGGTATAGACGTTGATCTGGTCCCCCCGCGCGGCGCTGTGGAGGAGCATGTGGGTGAGCACCCAGGCGCGGCCGTAATAGACATCCTTCTGCCCGCTGTTCCGCATCGCGCCCGGTTGTTCGAACAACAGCCTCTCGGCCGGAATTTTCGGCATCTGCAGCAGGCCATAGGCGCGGCGGTAGACCGGATGGCCGATCATCGCGCGGCCCTGCTTGTCGAAGTCGACCGTCGAATAATATTCCGCGAACCCTTCGATCAGCCACGATGGAAAGGCGGCACGGAGGTGGCGCTTCATGAAATGGTGGCTATATTCGTGGAACAGCACCTGCTGCGAGGCCGATGTGCCGGTGACGTTGCTGCCGCTATTCTGGCGAAAGGACATCGCGAAGCTGCCGTCGCGATCCTGCCGGTAAAAGCCCGCGATCGACGCGCTGCGCGATCCGGTCGCCAGTTCGGCGACGTCGGGCGCCGCGGCGACCAGATAGATCGGCAGCTTGCTTTCCTCGCCGGGCGTCTCGACCTTGAAGAGCAGGCGCAGCGTGGTGTCGAAACGCTGCAAATTCTGCGCGAATTCGCGCAGCGATTTCTCGCTGCTCTCGCTGTAGATGATGAAACTGTCGGTGTCGGCGCGCAGCCATTTGGCCTCGGCCGCGCCCGCCATCCCGACCATCGCGATCCCGGCCAGCAGGCCCAAGCCGATTCTCTTCATTCTGCGCCCCCGCATCATAACCCTTAGGGGATGCTGCCAGTGCGCCCGGCTACAGTAAAGCCCTGTTGCGGCTAGACAAAGCTATAGGGGTCGATATCGATCGCGAGGCGCGCTTTTGCCGGCCAGTCGACGCTGTTCACCCAGTCGCGGATCGTCCCCTGCAGGTCGAAGCTGCGCGGCGCGTGGAGCAGCAGGCGGAAGCGGTGGCGGCCGCGGAGCATCGCGAGCGGGGCCGGGGCGGGGCCATAGACGGCGAGGCCTTCGGCGACCGGTGCTTTCTGGCCCAGCCGCTGCGCGACGCCGCGCGCGACCTCGATGTCCTCCGACGAGATGACGAGCGCGGCGAAGCGGCCGTAGGGCGGCGCGCCCGCGAATTTGCGCGCCGCGGCCTCGGCCGAATAAAAGCCGTCGCGGTCGTTCGCGACGAGCGCGGCCATCACCGGCGCCTCGGGAACGCGCGTCTGGATCAGCACCTCGCCGGGTTTGACCCCGCGCCCCGCGCGCCCCGCGACCTGCGCGATCTGCTGGAAGGTGCGTTCGGACGCGCGGAGGTCGCCGCCGTCGAGCCCGAGGTCGGCATCGACGACGCCCACCAATGTGAGGTTCGGGAAATGATAACCCTTGGTGACGAGCTGGGTGCCGATGATGATGTCGACCAGCCCGCCCTCGACATTGTCGACGAATTCGGCGGCCTTGGCGGGCGACCAGAGCGTGTCCGACGTGACGATTGCGGTTCTTGCTTCGGGGAAACGAAGCGCGACCTCGTCGGCAACGCGCTCGACCCCGGGGCCGCAGGCGACGAGGCTGTCCTCATCCTCGCATTCGGGGCAGAGGCGCGGCGGCGGCATGACATGGCCGCAATGGTGGCACGCGAGGCGGTGGACGAGGCGGTGCTCGACCATCCACGCGGTGCAGTTCGGGCACTGGATGCGGTGACCGCACGTCCGGCACAAGGTCAGCGGCGCGAAGCCGCGGCGGTTGAGGAACAACAGACTCTGCTCGCCCTTCTGGAGCCGGTCGGCGAGCGCGTCGACGAGCGGCGGGGCGAGCCAGCGGCCGCGGTCGGGCGGATCCTGCCGCATGTCGATCGCCGCGAGATCGGGCAAGGTCGCACCGCCGAAGCGCGCGGGGAGCTGGATATGGCGATAGCGTCCGGCCTCGACCATCGCGAGGCTTTCGAGCGCGGGGGTCGCGCTCGCGAGCACCACCGGCAGCCCCTCGAAATGCCCGCGCATCACCGCGACGTCGCGCGCGTGATAATGGACGCCGTCCTCCTGCTTGAAGCTCGTCTCATGCGCCTCGTCGACGACAATGACGCCGAGCCGGGCGTAGGGGAGGAAGAGCGCCGAGCGCGCGCCGATGACGATGCGGGCGTCGCCCGACGCGATCGCGTGCCAGGCGCGGCGGCGCTCGGCCGAACGCAGTCCCGAATGCCACGCCACCGGCTCGCAGCCGAAGCGCGCGGTAAAGCGCGTCAGCATCGGTTCGGTGAGCGCGATTTCGGGGAGCAGCACCAGCGCCTGCTTGCCCGCGTCGATCGCGGCGGCGATCGCCTCCATATAGACTTCGGTCTTGCCCGATCCGGTGACGCCGTCGAGCAGCAAGGTGTCGAATTTCTCGGCATGCACCGCGTCCCTCAGCTGGGCCGCGGCGGCGGTCTGTTCGCCGGAGAGGTCGGGCGGGGCAAAGCCGCTGTCGGGTTCGGGATAGGGCTGGTCGGCCGAGACGGTCACCGCTTCGAGCGCGCCGGTGTTCACCAGCCCGCGGATCACCGCGTCGCTGACCTCGGCGAGCGCGGCGAGTTCGCGAACCATGCCCTGCCGCTCGCCGATCGCCTCGAGCGCGACGATGCGCTGCGGGGTCATCCGCGCGGGCAGTTCGCCGGTGGCGCGATATTCGACGATCGGGCGGCGCGCGTCGGCGAAGGCGACCCCGGGCAGCACCATGCGCAGCACCGCGCCGGGCGGCGCCAGATAATAGTCGCTCGTCCATTCGACGAGGCGGCGCAAGGGAGCGGGCACCGGCGGGACGGGCACGACTTCGTAGAGATTGCGGAGGCGATTGTCGCCGACCGCCTCGGGCGCCCCGAAACTCGCATCCTCCCACACCACGCCGCCCAATCGCCGCGGGCCGAGCGGCGCGATGACGACGCTGCCCAAGGGCGCTTCGCTCTCGCGCGGGACGCGATAGTCGAGCGGGCCGAGGGCGGCGGTGAGGAGGAGGACGCGGGCGCGGGTCATGGGGGCGAGCAGGATATAGGGCGGCCCGCAAATTAGGAAAGCGCCATCCCGCGCGGGCGCTTTCGCCGCCGCGTCACATGGCCTTGATATAATCGACCATCTGGCTGACCACCGTCCCCCAGCCGTCGTGGAAGCCCATTTCCTCATGCTTCTGCCGCGCCGCCGAATCGCCGTGGAGCGCGATCGCCTTGTAGCGTGTACCGCTGCCGTGCGGGGTCAGGAACAGCCCGGCGGTGAAGAAGGGGGCGGGCGCGGCAGAAGCATGAGGAAATGGGC
>SCNS01000006.1 GCA_005503215.1 Sphingomonadaceae bacterium 3R27C6
AGCGCCGCGCGGCGCTGCTTCACAAATATGGCTTCGCAAAGGATGATGTCATCGTCATCCAGCTCCCAAACGGGGTTGACCTCACACTTGTGCTGTTGGCTTGTTTCCGGCTCGGCGTGATTGCATCGCCCGCGCCCGCGCAATATCGGGTCAACGAACTCGCTGGAATCGTGCGCCGCACCGACGCCAGCGGTGCGATCATGAGCGCGCGCATCGGGCGCCACGACCATGCGGCGTTGCTGCGTGAGGTGGCAGGTCAGTCGCCGACGCTGCGTAGTTCCTTCCTCGTCGGGCCGGCGGTTCCCGGATTCCCCGATTTCGCGGCCGAGCTTGCCGCGATCACGCCTGCCGATATCGATGCCATGCGTGAGGAGATCCATCGCAATGCCCCTACGGCCGACGACATCGCGACAATCTGCTGGACGTCGGGAACCGAAGCCGAACCCAAGGGGGTGCCGCGCAGTCACAATGAGTGGATCGTCATGGGGCAAGGTTGCATGGCCTGTGCGAAGCTCGAACCGGGCGAGCGTATTCTCAATCCCTTCCCGATGGTCAACATGGCCGGCATTTCGACCGGACTTTGTACCTGGCTGGAATATGGCGGCACGCTGGTTCAGCACCATCCTTTCGATCTGCCGATATTCCTGGCCCAGATCAGGGATGAGCGAATCAACTATACGGTGGCGCCGCCCGCCTTGCTGACCTCGCTGCTCTCCAACGAGGCTATGCTGAAGGATATCGATTTCAGCCTGTTGCAGCGAATGGGCTCGGGATCTGCGCCGCTTTCCGACTGGATGGTAAGGACCTTCTACGAGCGGCATGGCGTGGAGATCATCAACATTTTCGGGTCGAACGAAGGGGCATCCTTTGCCGCTTGCCTTGAGGATGTTCCCGATCCTAGGGATCGCGCAGTTCATTTTCCACGCTTCGGCGATCATGGCTTCACCTGGAGCTATGCTCTTGGGGACCGCACCCTGACGCGTCTGGTCGATCCCGAGACCGAGGGGGAAATAGTGACGCCCGGAACGCCGGGCGAGCTTCGGGTGAAGGGGCCCGGTATCTTCGCGGGCTACTGGCGCGCCCCCGAGATGACCGCGCGCGCCTTCGATGAAGAGGGCTGGTTTCGGACCGGAGACCTTTTCGCGATCGCCGGTGACAGCAACCAGTTCTACCGCTTCGTGGGTCGTCTCAAGGACATCATCATCCGCGGTGGGATGAATATCTCAGCCGAGGAGATCGAACGTTACCTGATCGAGCATCCGGCAGTACGCGATGTTGCGGTGGTAGGATTTGCGGATGCGACGCTTGGCGAGCGCCTGCTCGCATGTATCGTCCCTGCCGACGAGGCGCCGACTATGGACGAACTCAACCGCTTTCTAATCGAGGAGCGGAATGTGGCACTCTTCAAGCAGATCGAGCGTCTGGAACTTGTTGAGAATCTGCCGCGCAACCCCCTCGGTAAGCTTCTCAAGCGCGAACTGCGCGCACTTTATTCCGGAACCGTTGAGGCATGATTGACGATTTTATCGCGAAGCTGCGAATCCCCGCGATCGCGGCACCGATGTTCCTAGTGTCGGGTCCCGATCTGGTTGTGTCGGCCTGCGCGGCAGGAATCGTGGGGAGCTTCCCCGTTCCCAATTGCCGGACTATCGCCGACGTCGAACTTTGGATGAGCGATATCTCAGCACGGCTCGCGAAGGTGTCAGACGACAATCCGGGGCAGATGGTGGGGCCATGGGCCGCCAATATGGTGACGCACCGCTCGAACGCCCGGCTCGCAGAGGAGCTTGAACTTCTCGCGCAGTTCCAGCCACCGATCGTGATCACTGCGCTCGGTTCGCCGCGGCCGGTGATCGACGTGGTGAAGGGCTATGGCGGGCTCGTCTTCGCCGACGTGATCAATCTTCACCTGGCGCGCAAGGCTGTCGAAGCGGGCGTGGACGGCCTCATATGCGTTTCGGCGGGAGCGGGCGGGCACACGGGCTATCTTTCGCCCTTCGCCTTCGTGTCGGCGGTACGCGAGATGTTCGATGGTATCGTGGTGGTGGGCGGCGGAATCAGCGACGGAGCGGGCATCGCGGGCGCCATCGCGGCGGGCGCCGATCTGGCCTATCTCGGAACGCGCTTTCTCGCCACGCACGAGAGCATGGCTTCCGACGCCTACCGGCAGATGATCGTCGATCACGGGCCCGATGATCTGATCGTGAGCGATGCGATCACGGGAACCCCCGCGTCCTGGTTGAGGCCAAGCCTCGTCGCTTGCGGCCTCGATCCCGACCGGCTCGAGAAAGCGCCGCCCGAGCGCAATTATACGTCGGGCGAAAGCAGCCAGAAGCGATGGAAAGATGTCTGGGCAGCTGGCCAAGGATTGCAGGCCATCCGCTCAGTCGAGCCCGTAGCCGATGTCGTTGACGAGCTCGCCGTTCAGTATCGCGCTGCCCGCCATCGCTTCGAACAGCTGTAGGGCGGGCCCGTCATGGAACATGCGAACCCGTTGCCGGCCTTCCCGCTCGACCGGACGCTTTCGGGGCTTGAGCTCCTGCACTGCTGGATCGAGCTCGGATATGTCGCGGGTCTCAACGGAACTCTATGCTCGCGACCGATAGAAGCCGAATTTGGTAAAGTGGCTTTCACCTGCCAGCCAGACGGGCGGCACATGAACTTCGTGGGGCTCGTCCATGGCGGCGTTGCGGCGGGCCTCGTAGACATCGTGGGAGGGGCCGCAGCCATGTCCTGCTTGAAACCTGGCGAGACGTTGCTGACGACAGATCTCAATGTCCGCTTTCTAAAGCCCGCCTTTCCTGACCGGGGTGAAATGATCGCCGAGGGGACGACCATCTACCGCGATGACCGCAAGATGGTGGCCTCGGTGACGATCCGCGTCGGTGAGGAAACTGTAGTGGCGGGAAATGTTGGGATATCGATCCGTCGGCCGGCGTCGGTCGGCTGACGGATCGCATTGCTGTGAAGGAGAAACCAGTGGCGACAGATCATTCGCTGTCCCATCATGGACGGGTCACGCTGATCACCGGCGCGGGTGCAGGTCTGGGCGCCGAGCTGGCGGAAAGTTTTGCGCGGGCCCGCGGAGAGGTGGTCGTGAACAACCGCCACCGGCGAGAGGGCGAACCGTCCGCCGAGAAAGTCGCCCGCACCCTGCGCGACAGCGGCTTGCGGGCATGGTCAGACACCCATGCCATTGACGATCCAGGGGCGGCGCAGGCCATTGTTGAGTCGATCGAGGGACGGCACGGACGGCTCGACACTCTGGTCCTGAATGCCGGGGTGAACGGTTCTCCCGGGCGTATTTCCGCGATGGACCCCGCTGACCTTGCTGCCGTGATGGCGGTCAATTTCTTTGCCAACGCCTCGCTCGTTCAGGCCGCTCTTCCGCTGCTCGAACGAAGTTCTGCGGGACGAATATTGTTTGTCTCGTCGACGGCGGGACTCCACGGCCTGTACGGTCGCGCCCATTATGCCGCATCCAAGGGCGCGCTCACCGCTTATGCTCTCACGCTCGCCGCCGAGCAGCGACAGCGGGGCATCGGCGTCAATCTACTCATGCCCTATGCGGAAACCGCCATGACGGCTGACGTGGACAAGCAAATTATCGGCCTGTTCACGGCCGACATGGTCGCGCCCGCGGCCCTGTGGCTCGCAAGCCCCGATTGCGCCGCAACCGGAGAGATGTGGATTGCGGGGGGCGGTCATTTCCGGCGCGCGATGGTGGTCGAGACGGTCGGCGTGTCACTTGCCCGGAACGAGATGGACATGCTGCCCGAACGGACAGAAGCGCTCGCCGACATGAACGGGGCACAGGCCTTCAAAGGTGGCCTTGATGCCTTCCGGAGTGTAGTGGACGCGATTCGAACGGAGTAACCCTTTTTCGCGAGACCATGGCCGCATTCTTCTGCACGCCGGGCAGGAATGGCGGGTTGCAATGCGGACGACACCCCTACATTAGCAGCTTGCCGGAAGGGTTGGACGTCCTGTCCATGACAGTCGGTCGAGGGGAGGCGTGGTGACCGTATCGGTGTCGAGCAGGGCTTTGGTAACGGGCAATCCCGTTGCGCTCGCCCATGCGATCATCGGTGATGCTTGGAGCCAGCTCATCCTGCGCGAGGCCTTTTACGGGGTGCGCCGGTTTAGCGACTGGAGCGACAGTCTCGGGATTCCGCGCAGCGTCCTCTCCCAAAGACTGGCCCGCCTTTGCGAAACCGGTGTCTTGAAATCGCGAGTGCCCGAGGGACGTAAGCGGGCCGAGTATGTTCTGACGGGAATGGGAATTGATCTTTTCGGGGTCGCACTCATCCAAGGACTCTGGGAGCGGGAATTCGCGCCATCGCCGATGCAGGAGCGCTATTCGCTGACCTTTGTCGATGTCCGCAGCAACGAAGTGATCGAACCCGTTGTTCTAGATCGCGAGCATGGCGCCACCATCGCGCCACAAGATGTCGCCATTCTTCTTGGGCCCGGGCTGGTGGAGCACGAACCGCCGGCGCTGCGACGGACCGCGATGGCACGCGTGCAGCTCGAGCGTCCAATGATCGAACGCTCGGTGACGATCATGGGCGATTATTGGACCTGGTCGTTGGTGGGCTGCGCCTTCCTCCGCATTCGCCGGTTCGATGCCATGCTCGAGGCTACGGGGATGGCGCCGAACATGCTTTCAGATCGCCTGGCGCGGCTCGTGGACGATGGACTGCTGAAAAAGTCTCAATATCGATCGGGGTCGCCACGATTCGAGTATCGCCTGACGCGGGCAGGAGTCGCCTTGCACGATCTTGTCATGGCACTCCACGGTTGGAGCGAGCGCTGGCTTTGCGATTTCGACTCCCCCCCCCTGAAACTGCTGCGCAGAAGCTCTGGGGAACGCATCACACCTGTTGTCTGTGACCGGAAGACGGGAAAAGTGATCCGAGCCCGGCAAACTGGCTGGCGGATGGAAGCTCCGGTCCGCCCGCGCTGAGCGAGCGCATATCGCTATCGTATTCTTGGCCCCAAGGGCTTCGATTCTGGTTTTCAGTCATTCGACGGAAAAGCGGATATCTCGCTGCCGTTAGACGCTTTGGAGGAAAGCACGTTTACCGTCGAGGTGATCGGCCTAGATGGTCGGGCCGCTTGTCCATCGCAGTCCATCACCATCACCCGCACTCAGGCAAGCGCCACAGCCATTCCTGCAACTCAAACCGAACGCCTTGCCACCCGCCCCGTGGCTGGCGTCGGCCCGGACGGCGCTCGTCGCGGATCAAAAGCTGGACCGGATCGAGAACGAGCTAGAGCGTACACCCGCGTGGCGCGTTGTCACGCCTCCCTGCGGTCCGCGCGGCGTGCGTCCTCTGATGGGGGCCTTAGTGCGCGAAGAAAGCATCGAGCCTGGGATGGCAACGCCGGCAGTTGCCAGTCTCTTTCGCAGGAAGCCCCTCCGCTTCCAGGAAATCCGGCTGACCTGCGAAGATTCGTCGCAGCTTAAGCTGCGCATCTGGGACGAACTGCCCGCAACGCCCAGCGAGCATCGCGCCGTCGCCGGCGGGCAGGCGGCGGTTAGCTTGCCACCGATCGATGGCATGCAAGTTCAACTGCGGACGCAGCGTCTTTGGTCGGTCGCGGAAAATGCGGCGCAAGATCGCCTCCCGGCCGACCTCATCCGAC
This sequence comes from Sphingomonadaceae bacterium 3R27C6, assembly GCA_005503215.1. GTDB lineage: Bacteria > Pseudomonadota > Alphaproteobacteria > Sphingomonadales > Sphingomonadaceae > Sphingopyxis. Next base: position 5,650 of record SCNS01000006.1, read on the forward strand.
AGTTTCTCGTTATCCGCCGTTCCGACGGTTCGCCGGTCGCCTATGCCGAAGCGGACCTGGGCGGAGAGGCGCTTGGCGCTCCGCCGCGCTAAGCTATATTGTGCATTCTATGATTAGACGATCAGCCCGTCGCTCGAATACGCGATATGCTGACGATGCCGGGTCAGTCGAATCGAACACAATCCGGCCCTTGAACCGGCATAGAAACCGGCACAAAAATTCTCATATCTTGATCTAATCAACATGATTCAGATATTTAGAAGGCCTATCTATCCGGTATGAAATCCGGTATAATGGCCGCCATGGATACAACAACCATGGAGCCGATGGTTCCCGAGGAGGCCTCGCGCCTCCTCGATGATGACATCATCCCGCTGATCGCCGAGGCCAATCAGCTCGCGGGCCGCGTCCACCCGATCCTGCGCGAGTCGATCGGCGATCTCGTGCGCTCGATGAACTGCTATTATTCGAACGTCATTGAGGGCCATTATACACATCCGCACGACATCGATCGCGCGCTAGCCAACGACTTCTCGGCCGAGCCGAACAAACGCGATCTCCAGCAAGAAGCCGTCGCCCATATCCACGTCCAGAAACTGATCGACACCGGGCGCGATCCTGATGCGTGGCCGGCGTCCGCGGCCTACGCCTCCTGGCTGCACGAGGAATTTTGCTCGCACCTGCCGCCCGAAATGCTCTTCGTAACCGACGACAGGACCGGCGAGAAACTCGAAATCGTCCCCGGCGCTTGGCGCAGGCGCGACGTCGAGGTAGGTCGGCATATCCCGCCGCCGCACGAAGACCTGCCGCGCTTCATGGCGCGGTTCGATACGGCCTATAGCTCGCCGCCGCTCAGCAAGATGCGACAGATCCAGACGGTTGGGGCCGTCCATCACCGTCTGCTCTGGATCCACCCCTTTCTCGACGGCAATGGCCGCGTCGCCCGCCTCATGTCGCACGCCCTGTTCAAACGGCTCGATATCGGCACCAGCCTGTGGTCGGTCGCCCGCGGCCTCGCCCGCGACGAGCCACGCTACAAGAGCTTGCTGGCTCAGGCCGATGGTCCGCGCGAGGGTGACCGCGACGGGCGCGGCAATCTTACCCAGCGCGGCCTCATCGAATTCTGCAAATTCTTCCTTGATCGATCGGTCGACCAGATCCGCTTCATGAGCAGCCTGCTCGAACCCGCGACGTTGCTCACGCGGATCGAAATCCATGTTGAAGAGGAAATCCGCGCCAAGCGCTTGCTGCGCGGCAGCTTTGCCGTGCTTCGCGAGGCCGTGATGAGCGGCGAGGTCGAGCGAGCGAAGATTCCGGCGCTTACCGGCTATGAAGAGCGCGGCGCCCGCAATGTGACCGCGGCGCTGGTCGAACGCGGCATGCTGACGGCTCCGACGCATCGCGCGCCGCTGCGGCTCGCCTTTCCGGCCGATGTCGCCGAGCGCTGGTTTCCCAATCTCTACCCGGCCAATGCGGGGATGCGGCTATGACCGACAGGATAGTCGAGCTGATCCGGCGCTTCGTGCCGATGTCCTCGCGCTCGCGCGACTGGGACTTCCTGATGACGGGAAGCGGCAAATCGCGACGCTGGCACGAGATCGAGGACGAATATCGCGTCCTGATCATCGCTGACCCCGGCGCGGGCAAGACGTTCGAGGCGCAGACACGCGCCCAGCGCCTGAAGGGACGCGGTCGCCGCGCTTTCTTCATCCGTATCGAGCAGATCGACGCCAATTTCGAGCAGGCGTTCGAGGTCGGAACCGCGGCGGAGTTCGCCGACTGGCTCGCCTCTACCGACGAGGCCTGGTTCTTCCTCGATTCGGTCGACGAAGCGCAGCTCGACACGCCCCGAGCCCTCGAAGACGCGGTCCGTATCTTTGGCAGCAGATGCCATGCGGCGCTGGATCGCGCGCGCATCTTCATCACCAGCCGCGAAGATGCTTGGCGCGCCTTGCCTGACCAGACGCTGATCGAACAGCATCTCCCGCACGGGGAGCCCGACCCCGAGGAGGCCGACGCAAATGGGGACGATGACAGCGACCCGACCCTCAAGCTCTTCCGGCTCGACGGATTGTCGCAGGATGAGATCGCGCTTTTCGCCGGCCATTATGGCGTCGGCGACGTCACCGCGTTCGTCGATGCGGTCAATCGCGCCAATCTCCTGACGCTCGCCGAGCGCCCGTTCGATCTCAAGGCGCTGATCCGCGTCTGGCAGGCCGACCGCCGGCTTGGTAGCCGCTTCGAGGTGCTGCAGCGGATGATCGCCCTGCAGCTTGCTCCGCTCTCGGCGGCCACCTCCTTCGTTCGCTTCGATGCCGAAAAGATGCGCGCTGGCGCGCGCCTGCTCGCCGGCGCGGTCACGATGACCGGCAAAACCATCATCTGCCTGCCCGACGGCGTCAAGAGCCCCGACCGGATCGACCCCCGCGTCCTGCTCGAAGACTGGAGCGAGGCTGAAATCAACGCGCTGCTTCGGACCGGCCTGTTCGACGACATCGTCTATCAGAGCGTGAGGTTTCGCCACCGCGAGATACGCGAACTGCTGAGCGCCGAGTGGGCGAACGATCTGCTCGGCCAGCCGGGCGGGCGCGATCGGGTCGAGCATCTCTTCTTCCGCGACAGCCATGGTGAGGCCGTCATCGTTCCGCGCACGCGCCCGACGCTGACCTGGCTGATCCTCTTAGACGATGCGGTGCGCGACCGGGCGCTGGCGCTGGCGCCCGAAATTGCGAGCGAGGGCGGCGACCCGTCGCGACTGCCGCTCGCCGTGCGCCGGACGATGCTACGCGACATCGCCGCGCGAATTGCGATTGGAAAAAGCTGATGAGCCTGATGGATAATAGCGCGATCGAACGTATCGCCGCGCCCGACCTGACCGACGATGCGCTCGCGTTACTTGAGACCTATCGCGCCAACGACGATGTGATTTTCTTTCTCGGTCGGCTCGTTTGGCAGGGCGATATGACGGCCTGTGCCCCCGCGCTGCTCGATGTTGCGATCGATCCGGCGCGCGGAAAATATGCGCGGATCGCGGCCATCCGGGGCGTGATGTCGGTCGGTGATGCCGAGGTCAAGGACCGGCTGCTGACGGCAATCGCTGACGACCCCGGCCCGCTCGACCGCGCCATTCTCGCCGAACTTTTCGACTGGATTCCCGTAACGGTCGAGGGCGTCGAGCTGGCGCTGCGCGCGCTCGACCATGCCGCACCGCATGAACGCTACAATGCGACGGGGCTCGGCTATGCCCTTCACGAATATATCGGCAAACTGCCGGTGATGGTCGACAAGGCCGATGCCCACCCGCTTGGACGCCTTGTGGAGGGGCTCAATCGTTTCCTGGCACGCGAGCCCTTCATCGAGCGGGGCGAATGCCATATCTCGGAAGAATTCGCGTGGCTGATGCCGGCCGCCCTGCATGCGGTAGACCGCCTTGTCGCGGCGCGCTCGGCCGAGGCTTTGACGCCGCCAGCGATATCTGTCCTGCGCAATATGCCGGCACTCCGCTTCTGGCGCACGGGCGACTATGATGATTATAAGTCGTCCCTGTCGCAGAATGTGCCGCGCTGGCGCGAGTTGAACGATCTTCTCTACTGGACCAGCGTCGCCGAATGCCGCGCCCGCTTCGAAGCCAAGGGCGAAAGCCTGCGCGATGATTGGCAGATGGCGTTCATCGGCCATTTTTGGGGTTTCGGCGCCGAAGATTTCGAGCGGTGCCTTGAGTGGGTGACGAGCAAGCAGGGCGATGATCGCTTCGTTGCGCTGTCGCGGTGCCTGCGTATCTATGCCGAAGCCGACCGGCCGCCGGCGTGGCTGGAACCGCTCCGCGCGGCCACGGTCGGCGACGATGAATTGTCGGCGTTTCTGGAAGAGCGGCTCGATCCCAAGCCGTCGCAGGCGATGCAGCGGATGGACGCCGAACACCGGCGCTGGAAGCGCGAGAACGACGCGCGCGAACGCAAGCAGAAGAAGGACCGCGCCGACTGGGTGCGCGCGCTCAAGGCCGATCCCGATCGCATCTTGCATCCCTCGGGTCTGAAGCCGGGCGAGTTCAGCCGCGATCAATATCATCTGCTCGGCAGCGTCATGAGTGGCGGGACAACGACCAGCCGCGAGGATGGGGCGAATTGGCGCGCGCTGATCCCCGAGTTCGGCGAGCCTGTTGCGCGCGCCTTTCGCGACGCCGCGGTCGCGCATTGGCGCGCCTACCGCCCCGCGCTCCGGTCGGAAGGCGGCGATACCGGATCGACGCCTTATTCGCTGATCTTCGCGATGACGGGGTTGGCGATCGAAGCCAATGAAGACAGTGGCTTTGCCCAGCGCTGGACCGAGGACGAGGCCCGGTTCGCCTTTCGCTATGTCACTTGGGAGCTCAACGGCTTTCCGAGCTGGTTCGAGACGCTGTATCGGGCCTTCCCCGAGATCGGCCGCGAGGCCGTGCTGACCGAGCTTGCGTGGGAACTCGAGCATAGCATCGGCGACCAGCCTCTCCACCATATCCTGCACGATATTCTCTATCACGCGCCATGGCTCCATCGCGAGGTCGCGCCGCTGATCCTCGACTGGCTGCGAACGCACGACATCCTGAATGCGGACGCCTTGCGCTACTGCCTGAATATCCTTGCCGGGAGCGGCACGGCGCCCGGGGATCTGGCCGCCCTTGCGGCGGCCAAGGCCAGCGGCGCAGCACTTGCAGACCAGCGGCCGCGCTGGTTCGCGCTCTGGGTGGATACCGACCCCGGTGCCGCCATTCCTGCCCTTGAATCGTATCTTGCGAGCCTGGCTCCGGAAGAGGGGCCGGCGTTTGCCCAGCAGTTCATCGTCGCCTTGCTCGGCGACCGGCACGGTACGGGAACGCGGACCGGCGCCTACAGGAATGCGCAGGACCTGAAGGCGCTGTATGTCCTCATGCACCGCCATGTCCGGATCGCCGACGATATCGAGCGCGCCGGCAAGGGGGCTTATTCGCCGACCTTGCGCGATGACGCGCAGGACGGCCGGAGCCGGTTGTTCAACATGCTCGTCGAAGTTCCCGGCCCCGAGGCCTATGCCGCGATGAAGGCGCTCGAACTGGAGCATCCCGAACCCGAATATCGCAAATGGATGGCCTTGCGCGCGCATGAGCGCGCCACGCAGGACGCCGATGAGCCCATGTGGTCGACCAAGCAGGTCCGCGATTTCACGGCTGGAGGTCCGAAAGCGACATCGCGATGACCGACCGGTTTCCTGACGGTATCTCGGGTAGCAAAGCGGACATGCGCGTCTTGCCGATGCCGGTCGCGCGCCGGGCCATGGCATGAAATTCTCGCGATATCTCACCGCGCGCGAGTTTCTCGACGAGGCCCGAAAGCTCAAGGCCGTTGATTTCCTTCCCGGTCAGTCGACGCTCGAACGGCTCGAAGAACAGCGCTCGCTCCTTCCCCTCATAAGGGTGCGCTATCCTGAGGCCGTCGAGCGACGCCGGTCCGCCGAAGATCGAGTGGAAGGCGATATCGTCGGCCGGATGGAACCCGACGGACCCCGGTGGGACGCGGCCTGCGAACTGGAAAGGCGGCTCCGGAGAAACCGCGGCCTCATCGCAGATCCGACTGAAATATTGCATCCGCTCGACGATCCCGAACCGCGCTTCCGCCAGTTTCTGCAGAATCCGAAGAACGAGCCTTTCCGGCAGTGGAGCCGCTTTCGCCTGTCCTTCAAGAATGCGGCGGGCGAAATCCTAGACGGAACCAACAGGGTGACGACCTATTATTCCTCCTGGCAGCTCCTGCAGTTCGCCGAGGTCGCCAACATGGGCGTCATGTGTTTTCTGAACCTTATCGAGAAGCCCGGCCGGCCGTCCGCCGAGGACATCGGCAAGGCGCCGCGCTCAATTTCGCTCATGCCGATCCACGCAATGCGCGGGCTTGCCGACCATCGGGCGGCGCTGGACGCGATCGTCTGGTTCGCCGAGGAAGCGTCGCTCGGCCATCTTTATGCGACCCGCGCCGCGACCGGCCGGCGGCTGCTGACCGAAGCCGAGCGTGAGGACATCATGCGCACCCGGCTTCGCGCAGCCGATATAGCACAGGCTCGGCACGGCGTCGGGCCCGACGAGCTACTCGCCGCCAACCGGTTCCTGTGCCGGCAATGGTCGGAATGGGACCGTGCGGGGCGACCGCTGATCGCCGGCGCCTACAAATCGGTCGCCGCGCAGGGCGTTCGCCTGGCGTGCCTCGCGACCGGTGCCGATCCGGCTGACTATCGGAGCACGCTCGGCCATGTCGGCGGCTACACGAAGCCGATCATGAATGTGATCTGGCCGGACTGGGCGGAAGAGCGCCGCCATGATGCCAAGCGTCTCATTGCGAGCTTTCGGCGTCAGGATGCCCGACTGAAGGCCGATTTCTCCGACGAACTCGCCGACCGCTTCCTCGCCTTCGTCGAGCGTGAGCAGTTGCACAGCTTCTATTGGCGAATGGAATCATTCCATCGCCATGCCTTCGAGGGGAATGATCACTCGCTCGAGGGGCTGAAGGCCGACGTGCAAGGCATGGCCTTGGTCCTCGAACATATCGCCACGGCCCTCGGCGCCCGAAAGGAGCAGCTTCGTGACAAGTTCAAGGAACTCTGGGCCTCCGATGCCGCGGTGTCCAGGCTACTGAAGGACAATCGCGTCATGAAGGTCGGAAACGGCAAGACAATCGATCTCGACTGGTTCGATGCCCGAAACCTGCTCGGCCTGTCCGAGCAGACGGCCGGCGACCTCGCGATTTCCTATGCGATCCGCGGCGGGGCGCACCGCGTTATCGAGGAGACCAATCCGCTCAAGCTCTAACGCATGATGCTGATCATAATCCGCGCAGCCGTGAAAACCTTCGAAGTCGCGACGCGCCGGCCCTGACCAAATCAACTGCGATAGCGGCGGATCACGCGTTTCCACTCGCGTTCGTCGACCAGTTCCTTGAGCTCGATGACACGCCTCTCCCAAGGCACGACCGCGAGCCGGAGCGGTGCGTCACAGGGGCCAAATTGCCAAGTCCTACCGGGCAGATCGGATCTTAGCGGAGCCTTCGCGTTGCGGCGAGCACGTCTGGCCGCATGGGTGAAACCCGAGCCCGACTTGGCGCGAACTGTATCGGTCCCCCGTGTGTCTGGTTCCGCCCTGCGAGAACGCTAGCGTAGAACTGCCAATTCCCTACGCAACTTGCGACACACCATTGCCACAAAAGGAAGGGGAGGGGGGCGGAGGCGGCGAACTCCATAAGGGATTGGCCGCATGCTCAACACTTCACTCTCACCAGATTCGCCCCATCTGGAAGCCGCTGGCGCCGAATTAGTTCGCCGTCTTGGCGGCACTTGGAGCGGCAATGGCGGAATGTGCCGTTGCCCGGCCCATGATGATCGAACACCGAGTTTGTCCGTTCGCGTCGGCGATGCTCGGCTCTTGTTCAAATGCTTCGCCGGTTGCGATACGCGCGATGTGCTGCGCGCTATCCGGCGGCTCGATCCGAACGCCCTCGACGCCAAAGGCAACGGAAATGCCACCGCGAACGCGCCGCTTAACCATTGGCTGCAGCGGAGAGCTCGCGAATTATGGCGCGTCGGCCGCCCCATCAGGTCGACGATCGCCGAAACCTACCTCCGCAACCGTTCCATCAACACCGTTCTCGACTGCCTGCGCTTCAGTCATCGAACTCCGCTCGGCAAGGGCGCCATGGCGGTATTTCGTCCGGCAATGCTTGCCGCCATCACCGACGATTCCGGCTTGCTGGCCGTCCAGCGAACCTTTCTGGATTCTCGTGGCCGGCGGGCCCGCGACCTCCGCTTCCCTCGCCGACTGTTAGGGCACCCCTGCCGGGGTGCCGTCCGGCTCGCGTCAGCCACCGATACGCTCGGCATCGCCGAAGGCGTGGAAACCGCGATGTCCGCGATGATCCTGCTTGGCATCCCGGTCTGGGCGGCGCTCGGCAATGAGCGCTTTCCGCACCTTTTCATTCCGCAAGCCGTGTCCCGCCTGATCCTGCTCCCCGACAACGACCATGCCGGACGCCTGGCTGTGCCTCGCGCCACGGAAGCCCACGCCGCGCCCGGACGGCACATCGATACGATCTGGCCCTGGGGCGGCCGCAACGACTGGAACGACGTGCTCCGAGCAGGAGGGAAGGGGGTGGGGGACTGGTGGCGCCGGGTGGCCTGAATGGTTCGGGCAACCGCCGCCAGGAGACTGACTATGACTTATCCCATCGTATACGCTCTTGCGCGCAACTGCGTCGTTTCGCCGCTCAATGTCCGGACCGAAAGCGATCCCGACGCCGACGCCGAACTGGAAGCGATGATCGGCGAGGCCGGCTTCGTGCTCCAGAATCTGATCGGCACCTCGGTCAAGCGCAAGAAAGACCACTACAGCATCTTTGGCGGCGGCCGACGCCTCGGGCGCGTTCATGCCCTGATCGAAAAGGGGCAGCTCCCGGACGACTTCAAGATCCCGGTCATGGTGATGCCGGACGCGAAGCGTGCCATCGAGTTCAGCCTCGCTGAAAACCAGAAGCTGCAGATGACCGCCGCCGATGAATGCACCGCCTACAAGAACATTATCGAGAAGGAAGGCAAGACGGCTGCGCAAGTCGCCGCGCGCTTCGGCAAGACCGAGCGCTTTGTGCTCGGGCGCGTCCGGCTCGCCGATCTTCACGAGACCGTCTTCGAGGCGCTGCGCACGGGTGACATCACTCTCGAGGTCGCAAAAGCCTATGGCAGCACGTCGGATACGGCTCGCCAGGCCCGCGTCTTCGAGCAGTATCGCGACAGCTATTACCGCGATGATGCGTTCACCATCCGGCGCGAGCTCGCCTCCGGCAGTTATCGGGGCGGCGATCCCAAGGCGCTGCTGGTCGGCCGCGAGGCCTATGTCGCGGCTGGTGGGCGGATCGATTCCGATCTGTTCTCCGACAGCGCGTCCGAAAACTGGATCGACGGCGATATCCTCGACCGCCTGGCGGACGAGAAACTCGCGGCCGAAGCGGAAGCCATTCGCGAACGCGAAGGCTTCGGTGAGGTCCGCGCGGTGCCGACGACGCGCGTCAGTTACATCGACCTCGACGGTCTTCGTCCCGTCCGCGGCGAGATTCCTCAGCCGACTCCCGAGGATGAGGCGCGCAGTGCGAAGATCGAGGCCGAGATGAACACGATTGCCGAAGCGGCGAACGAGAGCGACGACGGCATCACCGAGGACGACGAGGTGCGCTATCGGGAACTCGAATGCGAGCTTAGGGACATCCAGAATCGGCCGCCTATCCTGACCGATGACCAGAAGGCGTCGGCGCTCGCCTTCGTCGTCATCGGCGAGGACGGCCAGCCGCGTGTCCATCAGCAGGTCTATGTGTCGCCCGAGGCGATCGACGATGATGCCGATGACGATGGCGACGGCGAGACCGACGGCACGGTATCGGCAAAACCGGCGATCAGCCAACGGCTCGCCGACGAACTGGCCACCATGAAGGCGGAACTGCTCCGCGTTCACGTCGCCAGCGACCCGCGCTTCGCGCTCGATCTCGGCACCTTCGTGATGGTCGATGCCGCGCAGCGGCGTTACAGCTCGAGCGATCTCGCCAGCGAGCTTCGGGCCGATGCGGCGCCTTCGCGCGTCATCGGTTTCAAAAGCGAAGCACTCGCTGCCGAGGAATGGGCCAAGCTCGAAGCCGGACTTGACCGCAGCTGGCTCGATCCCGACGCCGGCGTCACGGGGCGGTACGATGCCTTCTGCGCGCTCAGCGAAGAGGCGCGCGCGGCATGGCTCGGCTGGGCGATCGCGCGCACCATTCATGCCGTGCCCGCGCGGCAGACCGGGAGCGATTTCGTCGACCATCTCGGCCGCAAGCTCGGCATCGACGTCGCCGCGTGGTGGCGCCCGACCGCGAACAACTACTTCAAGCGGGTTACGCGCGGTTCGATCATCGATCTGTTCCAGGAGATCGGCGGCAGTGAACTTAGCCAGCGCTACGGCGCCTCGAAGAAGGACCTGCTCGCCTCCTCGGCCGAACAGCTCTTCGCCGGCAACATCATCGTCGAGGCCGACGTCAAGGAAAAGGCGCTGGCCTGGCTTCCCGAAGCGATGTGCTTCGAGCATCCCGTCGCCGAGCCGGCGAATGACGATGCCGATGGCGAAACCGCGGGCTCTATCGATGCGCCGACGGAGGCCGAACCGACGGGCGATGTCGACGAGGTCGAACCGCTTCCCGACGCAGCCTGACCTAATTTTTCCGACCACCTGGGGGCCGTGGCCATGCGCCGCGGCCCCTTTTTTTAAGCCGCCATTCCAGCCGGGAGGGGAGGGGGAAGGGAATGGGCGGTCGGGGCGAGTGGTCCCGAGACCAGTTCAGGAGAATCCCCATGAACCTTCCGCTTCTACAGATCGCCGAGACCCCGGATGCCCAGTCCCGGGAAAAGGCCGAACGCTTGCATGGCGTCGCGCGAGCACTGCGCGATCGGCTCGCCGTGCCGCAGTCCGTGACCCGCTCGCTGCTCAAACGGCTGATGACCGAGGCGTTCGGCGGCTCCGATGCCGACGGGCGCTGGTCGATGCGCGATGCCTATGACGCGCTCGAAGCGGCGCAGGCTTCGGACACGCTCGTATCCGACGATGACCCGAACCCGGGCGGCGCGCCCGAGGAGGACTTTGCGGATATCCTCGCGTTCGAGAAGGCGCTGCCCACCCAGACCTACCGCAGCGAGCACCAGGTCGACATGCAGCAGTTCAGCACGCCGGCGGCGCTGTCCTGGCTCGCGGCCCGGGCGGCGGCGATCACGGCCGACGACCATGTGCTCGAACCGTCGGCGGGAACGGGCATGCTCGCGGCGCACGCGATTGCTGCCGGCGCGAGCGTCTCGCTCAACGAGCGCGATCCCTGCCGGGCGGCGCTGCTTTCCCTCGTGACGGAATGCGAGGTCACGACCCATGATGCCGAGTTCATCAACGACCGCCTGCCGAGCGATGTTCGGCCGACCGTTGTCCTCATCAACCCGCCCTTCAGCCGCAGCGAAGGGCGCGGCCAGGATCGCCATGCCGGCGCGCGGCATCTTCGCTCGGCGCTGCTGCGGCTGGCTGATGGCGGACGCTGCGTCGCGATCATGTCGCCGGCCTTCGCGCACGATGCGAGCGGCGCGAGCGGCTATGTCTCCGTCGCCGAAATCGCTCGCCCGCGCGTCGAAATCACGATCCTCGGCCGCCCTTATGTCAAGCATGGCACCGGCATCGCCGTTCGCCTGATCGTCTTCGACAAGGGCTGGATCGGCCAAACCGAGCGCCACACGGTCGACACGATCGAGGCGGCGCTGCCGATCGTGCTCGCGGTCCCGGCGCGGCTCGACCCGTCCGACGAACCGCCTCCGGCGTCCCCGGCGGTCATCCCGATGCGGCCCGCGCTCAAGCCTTCGTCGTCCTCGCTCTTTTCCAACCTCGCCGGCCCCAGGATCATCGCGCCGTCGCGGATCGCCGCGACCGATGATCCGGCGCGGCCGCTCGCCTATTCGGTCCGCGATGCGCCGCTGCCGGTCGGCGATCCGGTCGGCATTTACGCACCCTGGCGGCTCGCCCGGATCGATATACCCGGTGCGAAACCGCATCCCGACAATCTCGTGGAATCGCTCGCCATGGCGTCGGTCCTGCCGCCGATCCCGCAATATCGTCCGCTCTTCCAGAAGCGGGCAAGCGAGGCGCTGTCCGATGCCCAGCTCGAAGCGATCATTTACGCAGGCGACGCCTTTTCGCGCGATCTGCCGGGCCGGTTCGTGACCAACGCTGCAGGCGACCTGCTCATCGAGGATCCCAAAGGCCGGGCCTATCGCATGGGCTTCTTCATTGGCGACGGGACCGGCGTCGGCAAGGGCCGCGAAGGCGCCGCGATCATTCGGGACCAATGGAACGGCGGCAACCAGCGCGCCATCTGGATATCGAAAGGCGCCACCCTGCTCGAAGATGCCCGCCGCGACTGGAGCGCACTTGGCGGGCTTCCGATCGATGTTCAGCCGCTCGACGCCTTTCCGCTCGGCCAGCCGATCGGCATGTCGAGCGGCATCCTGTTCCTCACCTATGCGACGCTGCGGTCCCAGCGCCACGATCAATGTTCGCGTCTGCAGCAGATTCTCGAATGGACGGGCTCGGAATTCGAGGGCGTGATCCTGTTCGATGAATCGCATTCGATGGGGAACGCTGCCGGCACGAAGGACGAATATCGGCAAGCCAAAGGGTCCGAACAGGGCCTTGCCGGCGTTCGCCTGCAAAATGCGCTGCCGCGCGCCCGCGTCGTCTATGAATCGGCGACTGGCGCCACCAAGCCCGGGAATTTGAGTTACGCCTCGCGGCTCGGCCTCTGGGGTCCGGGCACGGCATTTTCCAATCGCGACGGCTTTCTCGCCGCTATGACCGACGGCGGCATTGCCGCGATGGAAATCGTCGCCCGCGATCTCAAGTCCATGGGCCTCTATACCGCCCGCGCGCTCAGTTTCGCCGGCGTCGAATATGACCCGCTCGAGCATCGGCTTACCCCGGACCAGGTCGACATCTACGATGCCTATGCCGATGCGTGGGCGATCGTCCACCAGCACCTCGACGAGGTCCTGATGGCGTCGAACATCGTCGACCGCGTGTCGGGCCAGACGATGAACGCCCAGGCCAAGGGATCGGCGCTCAGCCGGTTCGAGAGCGCGAAGCAGCGCTTCTTCTCGCAGGTCCTGATCGCGATGAAGATGCCGACGGTCGTTCGCGCAATCGAGGATGAGCTCGCCGCGGGCCATGTCGCCGTGGTCCAGCTCACCAGCACCGCCGAGGCAATTCTCGGCCGCCGCCTTGCGGACCTGTCGCCCGATGAACGCGCGAATCTCTCAATCGATGTCTCTCCGCTCGACACGCTGATCGATTATCTGAAAACCGCTTTCCCGACCCGCCAGATGCGCGCCTTTCGCGCAACCGACGGATCGATGCGGTCCGAGCCGATGCTCGATGACGATGGCAACGCGGTTGTGTGCCAGGAAGCGGTTGCCGCGCGCGATGAGCTGATCGAGCGGCTCTGCTCGATGCCGCCGGTCCCGGCCGCCCTTGACTTTCTCCTCGCGCATTTCGGGACCGACATGGTGGCCGAGGTCACGGGGCGCTCGCGGCGCATCGTCGTCGACGGGCAGGGCCGGCAAAAAGTCGAGCGCCGCACGTCGAGTTCCAACATCGCTGAGACCGACGCCTTCATGTCGGGACGAAAGCCGATCCTCGTCTTTTCGGAGGCCGGCGGCACCGGTCGGTCCTATCACGCCGATCGCGGGTGCCCGACCGCGCACAAGCGGCGCATCCACTTCCTGCTCGAGCCGGGCTGGCGCGCCGACATCGCGATTCAGGGCCTCGGCCGCACCCACCGCACCTACCAGTCGATGCCGCCGGTGTTCCGCCCCGTCACGACGAACTGCAAGGGCGAGCGCCGGTTCATCAGCACGATCGCTCGCCGCCTCGACACGCTCGGCGCGCTTACGCGCGGCCAACGCCAGACGGGCGGCCAGAATCTGTTCGATCCGGCCGATAATCTCGAAAGCAGCTATGCGCGCGAAGCCCTGACCCAGTGGTATCATCTTCTCCACGCGGGCAAGCTCGCGAGCGCCACCCTGGAGAAGTTCCAGATCATCACGGGCCTGAAGCTCGTCGATGAGCATGGCACATTGCTCGACAAGCTGCCGCCTATCCAGCGTTGGCTCAACCGCATCCTCGCGCTGCGGATCGCGACCCAGAACGCGATCTTCGAGGAGTATATGGGTCTCATACAGGCCCGCGTCGACGCCGCCCGCGAAGCCGGAACGCTCGACCTCGGCGTCGAAGCGATCCGGGCTGAGCGTATCATCCAGATCTCGGAGCGGGAGCTCAGGAAAGACCCGGTATCCGGCGCAGAAACGCGGCTGCTCCGTCTCGAGCTTCATCTGAAGCCGCACGTCACCGGATGGGCGCGCCTTGACAAGATCTGGGGCAGCACCGGCGACGTCCAATATCTCCGCAACAGCCGTTCGGGACGCGTCGCCCTTTGCGTTCCGTCCTGGTCGATCACCGACGACGAGGGACGCCCCGTCAAGATGCTGGAGCTTGTCCGGCCGACCGGTTCCAATCGCATCCAACTCGCGGAGCTTTGGCACACATTCTGGAAGGAAATCGATCGCGAAAGCTTCAAGACCTTGTGGGAAGCGGAAGTGTCCGAAGCGCTCGACAAGGTCGACGTTCAAGCGATCAGCGTTGCGACCGGCCTCCTTCTGCCTGTCTGGAACAAGCTTCCGCAAGACGACGTTCGCGTCTGGCGGATCGATGACGCCGCGGGAACCTCGATACTCGGGCGCATCGTGATGCCCGCGGCGCTCGAGAAACTGGAATCCGCCTTTGGTCTTGAGTCGTCGATCAAGCTTACGCCCGATGAACTGATCAAGGCGGCGCGGAGCGGCGACGGCGCACTTATCCCGGGGCTCTATGGCGCACGCCTCGTATCCACGTTCGTGAACAGCAGCCGGCGCCTCGAAGTCCGGGATTTCCAGCCGCAGGATCGTGCATGGCTCAAGGTGCACGGCGCGTTCAGTGAGGTGATCCAGTACAGGACGCGGCTCTTCCTGCCGGTCGAAAAGGCGGGCGACATCCTCGCGGCGATCATCGCCGAGCGGCCGCGGTAAGTCCAAAATCGAAGGAGAATGTCATGTCTGCCTCCTATCCCCTGGTCGACCAGGACTTTGTCGACAGCTTCAATACGGCTCTCACTGCGCTCGGGAGCGCGGCCAACATTGCCGTCACGACGTTGCCGACCGACGGCACGGTATTCGAACTCCGGGACGACGAGAGCGATTTCCTGATCCTCGTCCCGTCGAACGCTTCGCCCGAAATCGTCAGTCTGACCTATCGCCTGTACGAAATGGGCGTCCAGCGCGGGCGGCGAGCCGGCGAAGCGCTCGCATGGTCCAAGCTGCGCAGCCTGATCGGGGCTGCCGAATGCGGCCCCCGGTCACCGCCGTAGTTCGCGCACCGGACCGATTTCGCAGGCCAAGGGAGGGAAGGGGGGAGGTGCGGGCGTGGCGTTGGAATGGTCCGCGTCGCCCCCGAACCGATGGAGTTTCCCATGACAGACCGTGCATCCGCGACAATCCAGATCGGCGGCGCGATCAGGAGCGAGCTGATCGAGCCGTTGATAGACGCCATAGCGGGCGATCATGGCATGCTTGACTGGGTTGGAACCGCCGTCGACGCGTCGCACATCGTCGACGGCGCAACCCTCTAAATCTGCGCGCATGGCCTGATCGGCGGACAGTTCGATCATCTCGAGGATTTCTGCAACCACCACGGCATTCCCTATGTTCGCAATTCGGATGGGTGTGCCGGCGCATTCAGCGCCCAGCGTGCAGTCCATACTGGCGATGGCGAACCGCTTTGTTTCGATACCAATGGGTCAGACCATGTTCTCATGAGCCGGGCCGAGTTGACCGGGCTCGGGTCGATCGCCGCGGCCAACGCCTGGTTCGAAGCGGCGGCGTTCGTTCCGCCGCCGTTTTCGATCGTTTCTCCGCCGGACGCTCAGGAGCCTTGGATCGACCGTGCCGGCCATCCGCTCGGCGACTGGAAATATGAAGTCACGAACGACGACACGCGCCTCGGCTATCTGGACTGGATTGCGGCGCGGGAAGCGGGCGAGGCGGGTGCTACGATGCCCCGGGCGGAAGCTGCTGTCCCGGACATCCCGCAACTCTATCTGCACCTCTATCACGGCCGCAAGGATCCCGACGAAAACCTCGAAGACTGGGGCAGCGAGGGACCCGTGATCGGGCCGCTCGCTTATGTCCACACCACCTATATGTGCGACGTCAAATTCGCCGCCGCTCCCGAGGTCATGGACCGCTTCTTCCCGGCCGTCATGGCCGATTGGCGGGCACGGGGGCTGTCGAACGTGGCTGGCCCTCTGTGCGATTGGCGCCTGACCATCTTCAATGACTATGTCGAACATGACGGCATCTACTACGGCGACTGGACGGTGTTCGCTGCCACGCCCGGCGAACTGCAGGAGCGGTATGCCAAGACGGCGGAGCCCGCGTGATGGCGCATATCGTCAAGGGCGAAGCCTTCTGCCAGAAGCCCGGCTGCCACAGATCCTGGCCGCGCGATCCGGTGTTGGAGGTCGCATGCCCCGACTGCCGCGCGCGCGTCGGTGTCGGCTGTCGCCGCCCGAGCGGGCACAGCGGACCCTTCGTCGAACTCCACGTCGCGCGCGACATATTGGCGGACCGCGAAGGCAGATATGGAGCCTGCCCGCTGGGGCTCTGCGGTCTCGATCGCTCTTCACCTCAACTGGGCCTGCCGCTGTTCGATTGAACGGACAGCGCCCTATATTCGGGGAGTCAGTATCATGCCGACGATCATCCCGGTCACTGTCTATCAATTCGATGAACTGGGCGATGACGCCCGGGAAATCGCCCGTTCGTGGTATCGTGAAAAGGCATTCGACTATGATTGGTACGATTCCGCCTTCAACGATTTCGAGACGATCTGTGATATCCTCGGGATCGACCTTTGGACCAACCAGGGTTCCTTGGTCGGAGGCGGGCGTCGCAGTGCACCCCAGATCTTTTTCACCGGCTTTTGCAGTCAGGGCGATGGTGCCTGTTTTACGGGAAGCTACGCCTATCGAGTTGGGGCATCCAGAGCGATCCGCGCCCATGCGCCGCAAGACGGCGAACTTCACCGCATTGCGGACGCACTCCGCGATGTGCAGCGCCAGCACTTCTATCAGCTCCGCGCCTGCATTTGCCACCGCGGGCGCTATTGTCACGAATACAGCATGGAGATTTCGGTCGAGCGCGACCGGCTGGACTATAGCGACTTTTCCGAGAGCGCCGAGGAAACCATTATCGATGCTCTGCGCGACCTCGCCCGCTGGCTTTATCGCCAGCTCGAGAAGGAATTCGAATATCTGACGTCCGAGCCGGCCGTCGACGAGGCATTGACCGCAAACGGCTACACCTTCCTGGAGAACGGCAAGCGGTTCCACTGACCGCTCCCATATTCTCCGATCTCACCGACCGATAGCCGCCGTTCCGATCGCTCCCGCAGCGATCGGCTCGATGCCGGCTGTCCGCGGTTCACCAAGGATAATCGGCATGACGACGCATGGCGCCCACATAAAGGCGATATGCAAGCTGCTGCGCGGCTTTGCCTATCGCGAGGATCTTCACCGTCTCTTCTCGGACTGCATGGAAGCGACCGCGATCGCGATTTCGAATAGCGTCGATCTCGCGAATCGCGAAAGGCGCGAGGCTCGTTATCTCGAAATCGTCGGTCGTTACGGCCGCGAAATTATCGACGCCTTTCCCAAGGTGCTCGGCGAAATCGTCATGGCGTTTGAAACCGAGCCCGGGGACGTGCTTGGCGCGGTCTATGCCGAACTCGAACTCCGCAGCAAGGACAAAGGGCAGTATTTCACACCTTACACGGTGTGCCAGTTCATGGCCGGGGTCACGCTCATCAGCCGCGAGAGCACCGAAGAGATTATCGCGCGCAACGGGTTCGCCCGCGCGATGGAGCCTGCCTGCGGTTCGGGGGCGATGGTCATCGCGCTCGCCGAGGCGATGCGATCCGAAGGCATAAACTATCAGCGCCATCTCCATGTCACCGCGGTCGATATCGATCCCCGCGCCGTGCATATGGCCTATATTCAGTTCTCGCTGCTGCACATACCGGCCGTCGTCATACACGGAAATTCCCTGTCGATGGAAATGCACGACAGCTGGTTCACGCCGGCCCATATTATCGGCGGCTGGTCCGCGAAGCTCGCCCGCCGCGAAGCGGAGCAGGCAGCCTCGGCCCTTCTCGAGGAAATGCCGCCGCGTGATCCGATCAGACCGCCCAAGCCCGCTCCTGCGCCAGCGAGTAGCGAGCCCCGCCAATTGAGTTTGTTCTAGCGGCAAACGCCTCTGGCGCCACGAACTCACCACAAGCCGATGCGCCTCGTCCGGCCACCGAAGGCCGGTCGCAGCGGAGCATTGGCGCCCACCCTGGAGACGCCCGATGCAAATCCATATCCAGCCCTCCGAGAGTCTTCGGTCCCTTCTCGACCGCAATCCGACCGCAGGAGTCCCCAAGCGCGGCGCGCGCCGTTTCTGGACGACCCGCGAAGAAAAGCTGCTTCGCGAATATTATCCGCAGGGCGGCGTCGGCGCCAGCCTGGTCCATTTGCCAGGGCGCAGCGCTGCGGCGATCTACAATCACGCAGCCGTGCTCGATCTCCAGGCACCGGCGACGCAGAAACAGGACTTGCGCCGGCAGCGCTGGAAAAGTTCCGAGCAGATCGACGCCGTCATCCGGCGGATCTATCAGCGAACGCCGGGCAAGGGCGACATAAAGGATCTTGCTTTCGCTGTCGGCCGCCCCCGCTGGTGGGTGACGAAGCGCGCCACCAGGCTTGGCCTCGTAACGCCGCGCTTCAAGGAGCCCGCCTGGACCGACGTCGAACGCGACATCGTGCGCGACAATTTCCACCGATCGCCGAAGTCCATCCAGCGGATGCTGAAACGCGCCGGTTATGAACGCACCGAAACGGCGATCATGGTGATGGGCAAGCGCCTCGGCGCGACGCGCGAGGATCCGCTTCATTTGACCGCGCGCGGCCTCGCTGATTTGATGGGCGTCGATCCCACGACTGTCGCCGGATGGATCAGCCGCGGACTCCTTAAGGCAAAGCGCCGCGGCACGGGTCGCTGTAGCGCCCAAGGCGGCGACCAGCACCGGATTCACCTTCGTGACGTCCGGTCCTTCATTATCGACAATGCTGCGACGGTCGATATCCGCAAGGTGGACAAGTTCTGGTTCATCGACCTCGTGGCGCACGGTCACAAGTGATCATTGGTCCCCGCCATGTCGATCGAGATCATCGTCGGCCTTCCGCATCTCTCGGAAGGACCACTCCTCAAACGCGCCCGCGCGATGGGCGTGCCGGTGCTCATTTCGGCCAACAGCCTTTCGCGCTGGAAACCGCGAGATGGCTGGCGCGAATGGGCTGGATGGCGCCTCGGGACGCTCGCCAATGCCCGGGGTCTTCGCAGCCTCGACCTCGATTCCGGGGGCTTCTCGGCGATGGTTCGGTACAACTGCATACCTTGGAGCGTCGACGACTATATGGCGCTCGCGGCGAGCTTTCCGTTCCGGCGCTTCGCCAGCCTCGACTATTGCACGGAAGCGGCGATCGCCGCGGACCGCGAAGAGGTCCTCGATCGTATCGCCCGCACCGTCCGCCTCAACATCGAATGCCATACCCGCGCCGTTGACCATGGAATCATCTCGGCGTTCATGCCGGTGATCCAGGGCCGCCTTCCTGAGGATTATCTTCGAACGCTCGACGGCATTGCCCATCTTCTTCGACCCGGCATGGTGATCGGCGTCGGATCGACCTGCCGCCGGCCGATCCACGGGCGCGAGGGCCTGATCGCGGTCTATGACTGCCTCGATCGAAATCTGCCGTCATGGGTCAGGCTCCATGGCTTCGGAAACAAGGGGAGGGCGCTATCCTACCTCGCTGCCTTCGGCGATCGAATAGCGAGCATCGATAGTTCAGCTTACGGGGTTTCAGCGAGACAGGAAGCGCTCCACAACGGTCGGCCGAAGACCGACCTCTTGGTCGCCGACCATATGACGCGCTGGATCGAACGGCAAAGCGCGCGCCTTTCGGAGGCTCGGCGATTTGTTCAGTCCGAGTTCGACCTGCCGAACCTTCCGCCGCGCGCTAATGTCGATCCCTGGGAAGTAGCGATCGCTACGGCTCGCGAAGAAATCAGGGCGCTGATCGGGGAGGGCGAGATCGATCATGATGCCATGACAGCTGGTTGGATCGAGCAGTGGGCCGCGGACATCTATAATTCCGCAGGCTGACGAACATTGCGAAGCGCCTGGTCCCAATCGTAGGCGTTCACAAACCGCTGGCGGATCGGACCGTCATCTCGATGAATCTGGCGCTGAGAGCCTATCAGCCGAGCCGGATAAATCCCAATATTCGTCCAATTCCGAGACCGTGGGGCTCCTCGTCGTGCTCCAGACTTTGATCGCCAGGAGCATCAAGCGCTTCCCGCTGTCATCGTCCGATGCAACGCTTGGCTCATATACGACAGGCAGGTTCATCCCGGGCCTTCCAATCAGGGCGCTTCGATCCCTCATTCCTGAAAGCGATCAATAGACCGGCACGTCTCGCAGGTCTGAGACGCCAGATAACCCCCTACGCCCCGAACGCGCAAGCTTTCCCTGCTCCAAGCATCCTACCGTCGACAGCAACGACGCATGAGAAAACCCCTGAAATCCGGGATCCGACGACCCATCGCCGACACCTTATCGACGGAATGCTCGATTGAGGAGGGAAGGGGGTGGGGATGGCTGCGCCGGGAAGCCGAATGGCGGCCGGCGCAGTCTTTCACCCATCAAGGAGAGCCGCCATGGCGACGCTTGCAACCACGTCCGATCAATCCGTCAACGGCGCTTATCGCGTCGACATCTCCCGCGGCCACAATGTTGGGCGCGTGTCTTCCGAATGGTTCTCGCGCCCCGACGACGAGCGCTATCTCTCGCTGACCGATCTTTATGCCGCCGTTCACGCTCGCGCCAGCCGTGCGACCACGCGCGTCGTCGACAGCAAGGAAATCCGCGTCGAAGCGCGCAGCGACAGTCCCGAACGCCTCTCGCTGATCGTTCCGGGGGAAGAAGACTTCGTCGCACCGACCAACTGGTCGTTCGGCCAGCTTTGCAGCCTGGTCCGGACGCCTGCCGCCTATCTGCGCGAATTGCCCGCTGCCCTGGCCGGCATCAACCTCCAGCACGGGCTGATCGCGCACCGGGCCGAACAGGTCAAACTCTACCAGGCCCATGATGGCCGAACCGAGCTGCGGGCTGCGACCGGTCCCGATTATGGCCGGATTTTCGACCATGAGCTCGTTTCGGCGGTCATGAAGATCGCCGGCGACGGTGTCGGCGAGACCCGATGGAAAGTCCCGGGCGTGCTCGACTGGTCGAGCATGTATTATAATCCCTATGTCGACGTCAGCCGGGACACGACGACGCTCTATGCGTCCGACCGCGACGTCTTCCTGTTCCTCGTCGACGACACCCACCCGATCGAGGCGGGCAAGCTTCCGAACGGCGAGCCCGATCTCTATTTCCGCGGCTTCTACTGCTGGAATTCCGAGGTCGGCGCCAAGACGCTCGGCATGGCGACCTTCTATCTCCGCGCCGTCTGCATGAACCGCAACCTCTGGGGCGTCGAGAATTTCGAGGAGGTGAAGATCCGCCACTCGAAGTTCGCGGCCAATCGCTTCGCCCACGAAGCCGCGCCCGCCCTCGAGCACTTCGCGGAATCCTCGCCGCAGCATTTCATCAGCGGCATCAAGGCCGCGCGTGAGCGCGTCGTTGCCCGCAATGACGAGGATCGCGAAAGCTTCCTGCGCAAACGCGACTTCTCCAAGGCCGAGGCGGCGAAGATCGTCGCGACGGTGCTCAACGAGGAAGGCCGCCCGCCCGAGAGCATCTACGACTTCGTCCAGGGCATCACTGCCTTTGCGCGGACCAAGGCCAACCAGGACAATCGCCTCGATATCGAGGGCAAGGCTCGCAAGCTGCTCCAGTCCGTCCGCTGACATCCATCGCCGCCGGGCCGATGAATCCGGCGGCATTTTCTTAGGAGAAACCCCATGGCCGATGCGCGCTACACCCTGCTCGCGACGATGCAGGACCTTATGTCCAACTATCTTCTCGATGAATGCCCTGACAATGTGACGTGGGAAGATTTCGATCCCGACATCGACGGTCTGCGGTCCACGGTCACTGACATGGTCGAGAGCAATTCCCCGAGAACGGCTTCCCCGGGTCTTTCGACCTTTTTGGTCGATGTCGATTTCTTCAGCGGCGATGATCGCTTCGCGACCCAGATCTATACGATCGACGCGTCGACGGCTGAGGGCGCCAAGCACCGCGCGCTCGCGCTGTCGCTGGACAGCGTTTATAACGACCCACGCGTTCCCGACCTTTCGCGAAACGCGGCTGCCCGGTCCACCGACCAGCCCGGTGAGCCGACATGATCACCGATCGAAGCCAGCGGTGGCGTGAACGGCGCTGCCACTGGCTCCCGGGAACGAGCGAAATCGACCCCAAGGCCTTGTCGGTCGATGTCATCGACACGCGTGCCGCCGCCGCGCCGTTTGTGAAACAGCATCACTATGCCGCATCGATGCCGGTCACGCGGCTATCGGTCGGGCTCTTCGCGAACGGTCCCGGCGGAAGATCGGAACTGGTCGGGGTCTGCGTCTTCGCTCACCCGGTCAACAATGCGAGCGCTTCGAAGACAGCGGGACTCGACAATCCTCGGGCCGCCTGCGACCTCGGGCGCCTCGTGATCCTCGACAGCCAGGGCGCAAATGCGGAGTCCTTTCTCGTTGCGCGCGCTTTTCGGCTCTTGCGCCGGGAAAAGCCCGAAATCCTGTCGGTCATTTCCTATGCGGACCCGGTCCGGCGCGTTGATGCTGACGGCAACGTCTTCATGCCAGGCCATGTCGGCGGCCTCTATGCGATGATGGGCAGCCGCTATGTCGGGCGAGCGAGTCCGCGCACCGACCTGATTCTTCCCGACGGGCGTCCGATTTCATCACGGGCGATCTCGAAAATCCGCAACGCCGAATGCGGGCAGCGATACGCGATGGACGACCTGATCCAGGCCGGCGCGCGCGCACCGCGGTTCGGCGAGGATCGCGGTGACTGGTTGGCCGATCTCGAACGGTCGGGATTTCTGACCCGTCGGCGTCACCCGGGCTGTCATGCCTATCTTTTTCCGCTGACCAAAGCGGCCCGGATCGCGGCTCGCAAGGTGCCCGAGCGGCCCTATCCGATCCTTGATCGCAGTGCGACGGACGGCGACGTTACCGCGCTTCCGCTGCTTCAGCTCGCCGCCTAGCGACTATGCCATCCGGTGCGTTGCTCGCCGGACCCACCCACAGACCTGACATCATCAGGAAAGGAGTTTCTCATGCTCCCGTCCAGCGACACCGTGCGCGTTTTCCGCCACGGCCATATGGCGTGCGGCATCGGTGCCGGCGCCCGCGGCTTCAACCAGGCCAATCCCCGCATCGGCAATGTGGTCGCGCGTTTCGAATGCGCCGGCGGCATCGATGTCGACGAAGGCGCCATCCGCAATTTCGAGCGGATGACCGGCGTCAGGGGCACGGTCATGGACCTGTTCACGCGCGAACAGTACATTGCCTTCCATGGACGTGAACCTCCGCCGGGATGGACGGAGGCTTTGCCCGCCGACGTCCGCAGAGTGTTCGGACGCCTCGACATGTGCTTTGCAAGCTACCCTTGCCTCCCCGCGACCGGACCGGTCATTACCGAGCAAGGCGTTCGGCCCATTTCCGAGATCCGGCCCGGCGACAAGGTGCTTACCCACAAGGGGCGTTTCCGCAATGTCGCCAAGGTCAACGTACGCCCATATGACGGCGCGATGTTCGGCTTTCGGCTGAACGGCACTGTCGATGTCCAGGAGTATACCGCGGAACATCCGTTGTGGGTGCGCCGCGTCCGCAGGCCCGCACCATCGAAACGGCGATGCCTAGGCCAAGCGCAATGGATGCCCGCCAAAGACGTTCGCGTGGGCGATCGGATCGGTTTCCCGGTCCAAGCCTCAAGGCCCGGAGCAGCGCGAGATTTTATCGCATCGATCCCTGGGCTCGACCCGGCCTGGCAACTATATGCCGAACGTCCGGAGCTCTGGTTCCTCGTCGGCGCCTATCTCGGCGACGGATACCGCGCACGCGGCGGTGGCCGGATCTGGAAGGTGAAATATTGCGTTGGCGCTGCCGATGGCGAACTCGCTGACCGTGTACGTGCAGCCCTTGCGGCTCTCGGTATCTCGTTCAGCGAGGATCGCGCCGGCGGTGATGGCAATATCAAGATCCACACCCATTCGAAAGCGCTCGGCGATCTTTGCGGCGCGTTCGGGGAAGGGGCCGCCTGCAAACGGCTTCCCGAATCCGTCTTCGGGATCGAGGATCAATACGCCCGCGCGCTGATCGACGGTTATCGCTGCGCCGATGGCAGCGACCGTGGTCGGCGCCCAGGTGCGCGAGGGAACGTCCTTCAGGCGCAATGGAAGATCGTTTCGATCTCGCTCCAGTTGCTCCGGGATGTTCAGCGGTTAATGCTTCGCTTCGGCGTCTTCGGCGGCATTCATGTCGCTTGGCCCGGCGGACCGCAGACTATCATGGGCCGAACGGTAAATACGGCTCCGCGCTGGGAATACAGCGTCCGCATCGATCCCATCAAACGCACCACCTTCGAATTCGAGGACGGCGCGGTCTGGATCCGCGTGCGATCGGTCACGCGGCGCGAGGCCTGCGAGCCAGTCCACAACATCGAGGTCGACGAGGACGATACCTATTGTTCGCCACTGATCGCGACTCACAATTGCAAGGGCTTTAGCGGCCTCCTTTCTAACGCCGTCTCGAAGACGGCCAAATACCAGGCGCTCAACGAACTGACGCTTCGCGGCATGTGGCTCACGCTGGAGGCCTATCGCGACGACCCGATCCCGATCCTCCTTTTCGAGAATGTCCCGCGCATCATGACGCGCGGTCGCTGGCTCCTCGACCAGATCGCGGCGCTGCTGCGCGGCTATGGCTATCATGTCGCCGAGGACACGCACGATTGCGGCAAGCTCGGCTGGCTCGCCCAGTCGCGCCGCCGCTTCCTGATGATCGCGCGCCACCCGGACAAGGTGCCGCCCTTCATCTATCAGCCGGCGCAGCACCCGCTTCGCGGCGTCGGCGAGGTGATCGGTAAGCTACCGCTACCCGGCGACCCCGCCGGCGGGCCGATGCACCGCGTGCCCGCGCTGCAATGGCGCACCTGGGTCCGGCTCGCCTTCGTGAAGGCGGGGCACGACTGGCGCAGCCTCAACGACCTGGCGGTCAAGAACGGCGTCCTGCGCGACTATGGCATCGTCCCCGAAACCGAGCTTCGCCCCAATGCCTATGGCGTTGCCCGTTGGTCGGACACCGCGGGCGTCATCACGTCTGCCCGTGCGCCGGGACAGGGACGCTTTTCGGTTGCCGATCCTCGCGCCGCATCAACGCGCGAGGGCAGCGGCTTCCTCGGCGTCAACCTCTGGGGCAGTTCAACCGGCGTCATCTCGACCCGCGCCATGCCGACGAACGGCGCGTACAGTATCGCCGATCCTCGGCCCTCCTATGGCGAGGCCACTCACCGCTATGTCCTCGGCGTCAAGGACTGGAACCAGTCTGCGGGCGTGGTCTCCTGTTCGCCGAAGCCGACCACCGGCGCCCACTGCGTCGCGGACCCACGCCCTGGCTACAAGCCCGGCGCGCATCGCAATCTCCTCGCCGTCGCTTCCTTCGGCGGCACTGCCGGGACGATCGGCGGTGCCGTCCATGTCGCTGGCGGGGCGGCGAGCGTCGCCGATCCGCGCCAGCACTCCGGCAATCTCACCTATCAGCAATATGGCGTCCGCCCCTGGAAGGGCTCGGTCACGGCCGTCACTGCCCAGTCGATGCCGGGCGGCGGACCGCATTCGGTCGCGGACCCCCGGATCGAAGGAAGCCCCGGTTTGCACAATGTCTATCGGATCATTCCCTTGAACGCCGATGCACATGCGGTTGCCAACCCCGCAGATCCGACGTTTGGCCCTGGCGTCTCCGCTCGCGGAACGCCCGAGGTGGATCATGGGAACGAGGGATGCAGGCTCGCCAGCTGCCGAATATCCGTGAGCGGTGCCAACGGCGCAAACCCGGCCGATGCGCCCGCGTTCGTGGTCGCCGATCCTCGCTGCACCTGGGGACCGGACAGCCATCGCAACAAGCTTCGCGTCGTGGCGATGACAGGGCAGGCACCAACCGTAACGGGCTCGGACCGGGTCTGCAGCGGTGCGGCATCGGTGGCCGATCCGCGGCCCGCCTGTCTGTCCCGCGCCGGACGCGATACCTATCTGACACAGGGCCATTATGGCGTCGTCTCCTGGAACGGCGCTTCGGGCGCGATCCCCGCTTTCGCGAAAAATAACAATGGTCGCTGGTCGTTGGCGGACCCGCGCGTCATCCGGTCCGAGGATCTGCCCGAACCGGCCAATGACTGGAGCCTGCCGGCTCCGAATGAGCGTCTGGTGGCCCGGATCATCGCGCTCGACGACACATGGCACCGGCCCTTCACCACGCTCGAGCTGGCAGCGTTGCAGTCACTGTTCGATCCGGAGGAGATATTCGTCCACGATCCCAAGATCGATGCTTACGTCCGTCGCTGGGAGGAAGGCTGGTCCGAGCAGGGATTCGATCTCGACAGCACGTCGGATTCGACCAAGCGCGAATGGATCGGCAACGCGGTGCCGAGCGCCTCGGCGAAAGCGATGGCCGAGGTTATCGGCGAAGCACTGCTGCTCGCAAGCATGGGCGAGACCTTCACCCTGTCTTCGCGCGAAATCTGGGTTAAGCCGCTTGCGCTTGCATTGGCTGTCAACCCCGATCAACCCGCCTTTGCACTCGACCGGGGGCTCGCAGCATGACGGCCCGATCGAACCGCGCCGAGGTGCGAAACCCTCTGCTCGCGCTGCCGTCTATGCGGCGTCTGCAATCGCTCGACCCCGAATCCCGTGCCGCCCTTCGCGCGCTTCTCCTCGATCTGCGCGCCGACGCCCGTAGCCGCGCCGACAAATGCTGGCGCACGCGCAAGCCGCCGCTCGCTGCCTACTGGGCAGCGGTCGCGGTTTATGCTGGCCACATTGCCCGCGCGCTGACCAAGCCTTCCAGATTCGGCTGAAGAGGAGGGGGATTTTGGGGGTGTTCCGCTTTGGGAGACACCACCATGAAAATCGAACTTCGCCGCGTCACCTATAACGCCGTGCTCTCCGAGGAAACCAGCGCATATACCGCCGACATTTATATCGATGGCGAACTGGCCTTCCACGCTCGCAACCAGGGCACCGGCGGCGCGGACCACTATCGCCAGGTCGGACGCTGGACCGAGGCCGAGGTCAACGACTGGCTGAAAGCCAACCGCCCTCCGGTCGATCTCGGGCGGATCAGCGTCGATCATGATCTCGAAATCGAGGTCGGCAACCTGCTTTTCCGGGCGCTGGAAGGCCGCCGCCTCAAGCGGCTGATGCGGACCCACCTCCTCATCGTCGAGCGAGGACAGCTCTTCCAATATCCCCTTCGCAAGCGACCGATCGAGACTGTCATCCGGGCCGTTCGCGCGACCAACCCCGATGCGATCGTCGTCAACGATGCCGGCGACGACGTGCTCGCCCAGGCTTTGGATATCCTGCGCGCCAAGTGCTGATCCCGACTTCATCAGAACGAAATGAGGAGCCCCCCATGTCCAACAATTATATCGAGACCGCCTTCATTGTTCCGGTGACCCTGGGCGAAGCGTCCTTGCTGGAGGAATGTTTTGAAGCCGCAGCCGACATATCAGGCCGCTTCCCCTTCCTCCCGCTCGAAGAGATGGACGCGGCCAAAGCCTGCTATGCAGCGTGTAGCGATGGCTTCAAGGCGACATTTCCCGAAAGGGATGACGAGGAAGATCTGTTCGCCAACTTCCTCGAGCTATGGACTGATCCCGATTTCCCATGCTTCGGCGCCGATCTCTCCATCGACTCACCCTCCGATGGCAAAGGTCCCGTCGCATTCATTCGCGGTCAGGAGGCCGACGTTTCGGCGCTAGCCTCGCTGATCCAGAAAGTCTGCAAATCGGCGCTACCGTTCGGTTTCGAATGGGCTGCTGTGTCTTCCAAGCTCCGGCCGGGAGAATTGGGCGGCGGCTATCTCGTCATCACCGACACCGAAATCATCGGCGGCTCGACCCACTGGCTCATGACGGAGGCTCTGCAGACGCTGAGGGCGAAACCCGAAGCCAGCGACAGCGAGCCGATTGCCGCCGGCGAATGCGGCGAGGAAGCCATTACCGACATGGCGAGGCAGATTGCGAGCTACACGAACGGCGCTGCCCGTATCAATGTCTACAATAGCACGAAGCTCGCGCTGGCGCAGTATGCCGAGACGCCTCGCGCGCTGCTGAAAGAACTTGCCGGGATCTGCGACCGGATCGACAACCTGCCGATCAACGATGACGGCACGCGCATACTGCGCGCCGGGATGCTCGATCGCGCTCGCGAGATCGCGACTATTGCCGACGACATCTAGCGGCTCTCCCGCCACCGACCGCAGCAGGAAAATCCGATGTCCTATCTGCCATCTGACACGTCCGATGGAGCGTCGCGGCGACGTCCGGCCAGCACGACCGTTCGCCTCCGCTTGACCGTCGGGCGCTGGATGATCGAGACCGACGTCAATCCGGAGCCGCCGCTCGGTTGGCGGTTCTGGACGCTCGCAGGTTTTCCCGGCGATCCGCTGGAACCCAGGCCTTATGGCGGCAGCCGCTGCTTGCTGATGACCATGGTCGAACTCGACGGCGTCGATCGCTGGCTGTGCGCCATGGAACGGGATGAAAGTTTCCAGCTCTTCACGACGCACGAACTTTTCCCATGTCCCGACCAGCGCGGCGTCGAGGCGTTCGCGCGGCGCATGATCGCTGCCCACGCGATCCAGCCGCAACTGCTCTAGCGCGGCGCTCCGCCCCAAAATCAAACCGGGAGCCTCCCATGCTCGCTACCCTTCCGGCAGCGGCGGCCGTCTGCCTGCCGCCGCTCGCCATCGATCGCTCCATATTGGATTCCGTGTCTGCCGGCGCCTGGG
The DNA here is from genome assembly GCA_005503215.1 of Sphingomonadaceae bacterium 3R27C6. Lineage (GTDB taxonomy): Bacteria > Pseudomonadota > Alphaproteobacteria > Sphingomonadales > Sphingomonadaceae > Sphingopyxis. Next base: position 34,405 of record SCNS01000006.1, read on the forward strand.
TCGCCTTCAATATTTCGGGCGGCAAGGACTCGACTTGCGCGGCGCATTGCGCGTCGCTGGAACTCGACCGGCTCGGCCATCCGCGTGAACGCCGTATCGCCATCCATGCCGACCTCGGCCGCGCCGAATGGCGTTCGACGCCGGCCACCGTTCGGGCGGTCGCCGACCGGCTCGGCGTGCCGCTGATCGTCGTTCGGCGAACCGCGGGGGACATGGTCGCCCGCTGGGAACAGCGCTTCGCGAGCGGCAAGCGCCGCTACGAGGCGCTCGAAACCTATAACCTCATCGGCCCCTGGTCTTCGTCCGCACTCCGTTTCTGCACCTCCGAGCAGAAGGTCCAGGTCATCGGCTCCGAGCTGGTCCGCCGCTGGCGCGGCGAAACCATCATCTCGGTGATCGGCCTGCGCCGCGAGGAAAGCACGGCGCGGCGGAACACGCCCGTGTCGCGGCCCGATACCCGTTTCGCCAAGCCCGGCAATCGCGCCGGCACCCGCATCACGACATGGCATCCGCTGGTCGATTGGACAGAGGATGCGGTGTTCGCCGCTCATGCACAATATGAGTTGCCGCTGCACGAAGCTTATTGCCGCTATCATTCGACGCGGCTCTCCTGCGCCTTCTGCGTTCTCGCCTCGGGTCACGATCTCCAGGCCGCGACCCGCGCGGCGGGCAATCTCGATCTCTACCGCCATCTTGTCGGCATCGAGGCCACGTCGACCTTCTCGTTCCAGCCGCAGCGCTGGCTCGCCGACGTCGCGCCGCACCTGCTGCCTGCAGGCCTGCTGGCCGATATTGCGCGCGCCAAGCTGGGCGCCGCCGAACGCCGCAGCATCGAAGCCGCGATGCCCGCGGGCCTGCGCTTCGTCAAAGGCTGGCCGCCCCGCATGCCCACGGTCGAGGAAGCCGATCAGATCGCACTCGCGCGAGCGCCGATCCTCTTCCGGCACGGGCTCGGCAACCACTTTCCCGATGGCCCCGGCATCCGCGCTCGCTTCGCCGAACTGATCGCGGTCCGCGACGCGCGATAAGCCATTCGCATCGGGAGGAGAGGGGGAGGGAAGGCGGCGGGCGCGATGGGGCGTCCGGACGCAGGAGCCTTCCCATGTCCTACGATATTGCCTTCCGATTCCAGCAGGCGCTCGATCCCTCGGGCCTCGAGACGCTGCCTGCCTGTCTTCACGCGCTGATCACCGCGATCAAGGATTGCCGGAACGCCGGCAAACCCGACGAGGCCGATCCCGCGGTCATTCTGCTTGCCCGGCATCTCGGCGCCGTCGCGGCCGGCTTGGGCGAGAGCGACACCGTTCTTCGCCGTGCCTGCATGGACCGCATCGCAGATATGCGCGGCAAATCCGCACTGGCAGTGCTGGCGCATAAGGGCGTCAGCTATGACGAACAGGCGAAGAAGCTTTTCCATAGCGATGGCCGCAAGGCCCTGAAGCGGCTCGCCGAGGCGCTCAGCCTTGCCGACGGCAGCTACGATCTGCGCTCGAACAAGGGCGGCATCGCGGTCAGCGGCGAGATCATCCTCCATGGCGAGGAACTCTACGTCCAGCTCGGGCTCGGCATGGGCACCGGCCGCGAGGTGATGTTCCGCCGCGTTGCCGGACGAAAGGACTATTGCGGCGACCGCAATCACTGGGCCGCGATCGGCGAACTGCTCGAGCCCGACCGTTTCGCCGCGCGCATTCGCCGCGACCTGCATCTCACCGAACCCGGAACGCCGCCGCTGCGGCTCGTTGCCTGAGGAGAATTATCATGGAAATCATCGTCTCCCGTTCCCGCATTGCGGGGACGCTTCCTCACTATGTTTATCGCGCGCTGGTCCCCGCCGAAGGCGTCGCCGCCGAGCGCCGCGCCATCGGCGGCACCGTCGCCGCACCGAAGATCGCCGGCCGCGCCCCTTGCGTCCGCATCGCGCCGCTCGCGGCACCCGAGCGCTATTTGACGATGAACCCTGTCGAGCGGTCGGCGCTCGCGCCGCGCATCGGAGCTTTAGGTCGCAGGATCGAGTGGCTGATCATCCGCACCATCTTCCCCGAGATGACCGCGGACTCGGTGCCGATCGTCTTCGCGCTCGACCATGACCCCGGCGACGCGTGCGTCTGGGCCGATATCGAGGATATCACGGCCAGCTTCGATCGGCTCGAGCCCGACCTGGCCATTCTCACCGCCTTCGATCTCGGCCTGCGCCAAGGCGACGGTCTGCGCGCCGCCTGAGGTCCTCAGGCGCCTCTTCCCTTTTTCACGGAGGATTAGACATGAACATTTTCGTCGTCACCGGAACGCACTTCTCAGTGCCAACGACAATCACCAGCTATCATGCCGCCGCGTATGAAGCAGACGTCGCCGCGGCCGAGTTGGTGAACCTGCTGCGGGTCGATATCGATCCCGAGACCCTGCCGCCGGTCGATGTCAGCGGCTGGCAGCTCGGTCTCGTAGAGGCGCAGCGTCGCCGGCTCGAGGCCCACGGCATCGAGCTTGCCGACCTCGAACCCGAAACGCTGGCCGTCCAGGCCGGGTTCGACGTGCGGGTCGACCGAGCAGAAGTCCAGGGATTGTCGCCGCTGATGGTCGACGATCGGGAGCTCTCCACCGTCCGTGCGGCACTCCGAAACTATCAACGGGCGACCCCGGACGCCTATATTCTCTCCATCGCCACCAATGACGATCGCCATGAGCCCATGACGATGGTCGAGATCGACTATCTGTGCGAGCGCCTCAACAGCGACCCGTCGGTCGCGCAGGAAACCAACGTCATCGTCGAGGTCCAGGGAGGCATGGTCCAGGACATCGTTGCCGACCGGCCGATCAAATTGTGGGTCGTCGATTATGATGTTGAAAGTGCCGACCCCGATGACCTCGTGATGTTCGCTGGTGCAGACGGCGATCCCGTGCCCGCGACCGTGAACGGCTGGACCGTCGATAGCATCCGCATCGACCCGGACCGGATCGCCCGCTTCGACGAAGCGCTCGGAGCGGGAGATTGATCATGCCCAGATTTCTTGTCGATGCCTCCTATTGCACCCGGGGCGGCAATATGGCGCGCTGGTCAACGACCGTCGATGCAGACCATACGGCGGAAGCTCTCGGGAAGGCGCACCGCGCCGTCCTTGCGCGGCACTCCGGAGCGTCCAAGATCGATATCTCCGTCGCTGCGGATACCGGCATTCCCGGCGCCGGCAAAATCGCCGACCCCGGGAATGCGGGAGGAGAGGCTATCGAATTGCGGATAGCGCTCCGGATTCTGGACGAAGGCAAACTCCGCGAGATCGCCACGACCCGCATGGCTACAAGCGGCTTCGACACCGACCCCGCGACGCACTTCGAGGAACCGCTCGGCGATCTGCTCTTCGAAGCGCTGATCGGTTCGAATCCCGATCCGATGTCTCCGCTCGACATGGGAATCGAGATCATCGGCTGGACCGGGCACCCCAGCAACTGATCGGCGACTTGCCGAGCGATCGACGGGTCCGGCGCCACGCAGGCAGCGGGCTCCGGGGCGATCGGCTTGAGCATGATAATTCCACCACGAAGCAGAAAGGGCCCGCAATGGTTATTGGACACAATCACATTCGGAAAGTCGATACCTTCGACGGATATGAAATCCTCGCCCATCCGCTACCTGCACGCGACGATCGTGTCTTCTATCCGACAGAACCCGACGGCAGCAGAGCCGGCGTCACCTACGCTTCGCATGACGTGATGATCGCTCGGCCGACCGGGATCGGAAGGCGAGGCCGCCTCGCTATCCTGATGCACCACGGCGGTGGTCGTCACGTCCTCGAATTCTATGAGAGCCTTCTACCGATCGCTTCGGCTCTGCTTTCGCTCCCGGAACGCGAACAATATGCACTGGCCTATACGATCTTCGAGCAAGCGGACGAATGTTCCGCCGGGACGTCGGCAGCGGAGGCACAGCGATGGGCCCAAGCCTATGTCGACGGCCGCATTCGAAAACGTCGGCGTGGGCGCGCCCGGCAGGTTTACGTCGAAACCGAAGCCGAGAAGGCAATTCGGCGGGGCTGAGACTGCGCTCGCCCGCCTCAGTGTTCGCGTCGAAGCGCCCGAGACCAGAAGGGGAGGGAGGGGCGGTTGATGCGGTGGCAGTGTGGTTGCCGCGTAACCGGAGATCTTCTCATGACGCTTCCAACCGAAATCCGCCCGCGCGTGGGCGAGCAGCTGATCACCAAGGTATCGCGGCTGTTCAACGGCACCATCGCCGACATTCTCAACGAACTGTTCCAGAATGCCCGGCGCGCCGGCGCCACGAGCGTCGACGTCGATCTTGGCGACGTCGATGGCCAGCCGACCCTCTATATCACCGACGACGGCCGCGGCATCGACGACTTGACATCCTTCGTGACCCTGGGCCGTTCTGGCTGGAGCGAAGACATCGCGCGGCGCGAAGATCCCGCGGGAATGGGCGTGTTCAGCCTTGCCGGGAGACGCGTGACAGTGCGGTCCTTCTCCCAGGCCGCGAACGCGGGCTGGTCGGTGACGATCCCGGAAGACGGCTGGCAGGGCGAGGTGCCGCTGGTGGTCGAGTCGAGCTCGATGCGCAAGGGCACGCAGATCGCCATCGCCATCCCCGGCGAATGGCTCCCCACCCTCCAATCCCAGGTCGAGGCCGCCGCGAAGCATTTTCCCCTCGCAGTCGGCTTTCGGGGTGAAAACGTGCCGCGCGAGGATTTTCTCGCAGGCGCTCATCGTATCGAGAAATGGAACGGCTGCAGGATCGGCATCTACCGCAACGTCTATGATATACCCAGTGCCTCGCGCATCAACTTCCACGGTGTCAAGGTGCCCTGCCGCATGCCGTGCATCGCAGAGATCGATGCGGGAGATAAATGGTCGGCGCGCATCGATATCGTCGACGCGCCGTCACTCCAGCTCGTGCTGCCTGCGCGAAAGGAGATCGTGCAGAACGCCGCGCTCGATACTTTGCGGCTCGCTGTCCAGACGGCGATCTACCGAACCATCGCGATCAAGGGCGAGCACCGGCTGTCGTTCCGGGACTGGCAGCGCGCCGCCGAGCTTGGAATCGATCTCCCGGAGGCCAGTGCGTGGCTTTGTGAATGGCGCCCGCGCACCGCGGACAACGCTGGTCGCAACGACGGGCCGCGCGTCGAGGCCGTCCCCATGATCCTGATTCCAGATCATGAGGCGGATATCGAGCAATGCGCTGCGAAAGTGCTGACCGAGGAGGCGATCGGCTACCGTCCGGTCTTCGTCCAAGACGATTTTTCGGGCTATGAATGGTATGACAGCCTGCCGCGCATTCCGGGCTTGTCCTTCAGAATCGAAAAAGATGGGCGGCATTTCGACTATGCCGACGGTGAGGCGATCTTCGATCATATCAAGTCCGGGCACGTGACCGCAATTACGCTTTATCTACCGATCGTCCGCTGCGCCGAGTTCGATGAGCCGATCGCATTGCTGGGTCTGCCGGTCGATATGCTCGTTTGCGCGAACGGGAGCAGCCGCCTCGAAGAGTCTCACGTCTTCGTTCGCGAAGGTGCCGCCGTCGAGCCGCCGGCGCTCGCCCAGCTGATGGAAGATTGCTGCTGGGTTTACGACGAAGATGGCGACAACGACAGTTGGGACACGCAGCATCGCGATTTCGAGCGCGATGCGCGCCACTTCGCGAACAGGCTTCTGCTCGGCAGCGAGGAAGCCCTTCTCGAACAAATCCGGTCGGCGTTCAGCGAAGACGTCCAATGGCTGATCCCCAAGGGGCGGGCGCTCACCCTGCAGGCCGATAGCGGCAAGGTGGAACTCCTGCTGGCAGCCAATGATCCAGGCGCCGGCACCGCCGCCGCATAACACCACCCCGCAGCGCACGAGCCGGTCGGTCCGATGATCGCCCGTCGCGTGCGCGTGCCGATAAGGAGTTGCACCCATGACCGAAGACGATTTCGACAATCTGGTCGATGATGCTTCCCACGCGGTTTTCAATCGCGTGCCTGCCTTCATCCTTGGTGGGATGGACGCCGAAGACCGGTCGGACTTGCTGATCCGGATCAACGACGCGCTGGCGCCGATCCTCCGCGATCTGTCCCCGTCCGACGATGACAGCGACGAGGCCTCGAAAATGCGTCCTTCGACGATCGGCGCATTTATTTCCGAGCTGATCGAAACGCATATGGAAAAATGCGAAAGTGCCGGCGAAGGCCCCGACGAGCGACCGGCGCATATCATCTGCGAAACCTTTGGAACCGAGGCCAATATCGCCAGCGTCGCGACCAGCTCCACGGATGACGAGGCCCGGGTCTATATCGTGTTCGAAGACGGCGACGCATTCCGTCTCGCGATCGAGCGAGTCGACGGAGTGCAATAAGCCACTTCCCACTGTGTTCCAGTCGGTTTCGCATCGCTGGTCATTGCCCCGGCCGCGACGCGCGACTGTCGCTCATCATCTTCGATTGGATCTTGTCATGGGAAACTCAGCATCCTCGACCCGCTTATCGCCGCTGCGTGCGGAACTGACGTCGTTCGAGCGCTGCTACGCCGTCGCGATCCAGCAGCGCGCCGCGAGCGGTCGCATTCAATTCATCGTCCGCACCGGCGACGCATTCCGGCCGTTTCGCGTGTCCGCGAGGCCCCCCGGTCGCGGCGAGCAAATCACGACCCTGGTCGCCTGATCCGGCTGCTTTGGCCCTGGAGGGAAGGGGGCGGGGATTGGCGCAATCCTGACAGGAGATCCGCCGATGACCGATGAACCCACCGAAATGCCGTGCGTCTTCCGGCCGCCGCCGCTGCACCAGATTGCCCGTGCCGCATGGGCCGATCCTGGCGTTCGCGCGCAGGCAATTGAGGCGCTCGAACGCTTCCGAGGCTATTGCTCGCGTCCCTTACCCCGCGTTCCGGGCTGCGACACGGTCATCCGCATGGCTGTTCGTATCCAAGGCGGGTCCAGCGTCGACGTCGCCGCCGCCTGGGAATATAGCTACCGCTGGCGCCTCTTTCTCGACGCGTGGATCAACCACACGGAGACGCGGTCGCGCAGCCGCTTCGACCACGGGCCGGTGATCCATCCGGCTCCGCACCCGCTGGGCCTCTGACATGGCCGCCCCAACCGGGTTCATCACCGGTTTCCCGCCGGTCGATTTGCCGTGCCCCTATCTTCCCGACGATCCCGCGCTGCCATTGCCCCCGGTCATCGCGGCGTGGGGCATGGGTCTCGACAGCACGGCGATGATCATCGAATGGGTGTCGCGCGGATGGCCGCTCGATCTCGTGCTGACCGCCGATACCGGCAGCGAACGCCCCGAGACCTATGATTATCTCCCGATCTTCCAGCGGTGGATGGACGCGCATGGTATCGAGCACGAGATCGTCAGCTACGCGCCGAAGCGCTTCAAGCATTGGCCGCCCTATTTCACGCTGCTCGAAAATTGCCTGACCAACGCAACCTTGCCGTCGATCAGCTTCGGGCGCCACAGCTGTTCGCAAAAATGGAAGATCCAGCCGCAAGACAAATGGGTCGAGACCTGGGAGCCCGCCCAGCGCACCTGGGCGCGCGGCGGAAAAGTCATCAAGCTGATCGGCTATGATGCATCGCCTGCCGACAGCCGCCGCTACGCACACCGCGAGGGGCATGTCGATCCGCGCTATGACTATTGCTACCCGCTGCGCGACTGGAACTGGGATCGCTTCCGCTGCGCCGCGCGCATCAAGGCCGAAGGCCTACCGGTGCCCGTCAAGTCGAGCTGCTTCTTCTGCGCCGCGATGAAACCCCACGAGGTCGAGACGCTGCCGCCCTGGTGCCTTCGCCTGATCGTGCTGATGGAAACGCGTGCCGCGCCCCGCCTGGTCACCGTCGAAGGCCTGTGGCGCCGTGGCACCAGCGCGCGGCCCGGCACGATGACGGAATTCATCCGGGAGCGCGGCCTGCTGCCGCCGCTCGAAATTGCCGCGATCGTGAACGGTGCACCCGTCGCGCTGGTCGAATTCCAGGAAGTCGCCGCGCAGTTCCCGGTCGAGGAGCGACCGCCGCTTCGCGAATGGATCGACCGGTTCAACGCGGGCGTAACGCGGCTCGCTGCTTGACGATGCCATGCCGCGATATCGTCGCAAGCCGTTTCTTTTTGAGGAGCAAATTCCATGACACATGTGATCAAGGTCGTTCAGGTCTACCGGCTCGAGCGCGAGACGGTGATCGAGGTCGAAGCCTCGTCGGCATATGACGCCGCCGAGCTGGTCGGTATCGGCGAGGTCGCTCTGCCCTCCTATGACGACCCGGCCTGGAGTGAAGCCCGAACGCTCGAAAGCGAAAACTGCTTTCCGTCGTAAGCAGCGGCCGCCCAGGCGCCGACGGACCAAGGGCAGGATCGCGTCCATGATCGGCGCCGCAGCCCGAGTTTGCTATCGCCCTGCCGGGCGATCCGCGCTGGCCTGGTTATCTCCCATGGCTATCAGCGCGTCTCCCTGCGATTTAATTGTCCCCCGGACGTGCTGCTTGATCGAGAAGCGATCGGCAGAGCCTGCCATTGCCATGCAACAGGACGCTCTTGCGACGCCGGCCTCCAACGCGCCGAGGAGGGAAGGGGGATTCGCGGGGTGGGCAGCGGGAGTGAACCCGGGCTTCACCTTTCTTTTTGCGAATGGAGATTGTCATGGCCAGGTTTTCAACACGCATTCCGGCGTCGCGGCGCTGTTCCGGCGTTGTCCTCAATCATCGCTCACAGTGGTGGCTCGTGGAATTTCCCAAGGATGGAGCCAATCCCACGGCTATCCACCGGCTGACCGGCAATCTTACGGCTGGCATGATCGAGAAGCTGACGGCCGCCGGGTTCGGCTCGGACGATCGTTGCGCGATCGGATCGCCCTATCCGTCCGATCTCTACTCGCTCGGCGATTTTCGTCTCGTTCCGTCCGATCGGTCGCCGGACCTGTTCGACATCGACGCCTGTCACCGGCTGACCGAAGCCGACACACCGGCGGTGCGCCTTGCCCGGATGATGATCGAAACCACGCTCTTCCTGCTCCCGTCGGACTTCGTTTCGGTGCTCACTGCCGTCCCGAAGAACGATCGGCCCGTCCTCGCTATCCGTCTCAGCGGATATGTCTGCTCGACGTTCGAGCTCCTGACCGCGCGCTATATGCCGGCCTATCGGCCCCTGTCTCCATGGCGCGATATTTCGAACGAGGCCGTCGGCGACAGCGGCGGCGATATCCTCGGCTGGCGCCATGCCGCGGACTGGCTCGAGTTAACGTAAGCGCGGTCTGTCGGTGAACTATCCAGTCGGCTGTGCGCAGGCTGGTGCTCAGCGGAACAGGCCCCTGACAAGATTCGCGATCATGCTCGCGCCGATGACCGCCGCCACAACATAGACGATCTTCTCGTTGAACGCCGACGGCGGTTCATTGTCTCGCGGATCGGGCCAAAGCCGGGGCATTATAAGAACAGCACCAGTTGATCGGGATCGGGTTCAGGCGGCCTTTCCCCGATCCGCTCGGCAATCGTCTGCGCCAGTTCGCGCGCCGACTGTCGGCGCACATGGTCCGACGGCAGGGTTATTCCCACGCGCGCCCAGCCAGGCGCTTCCAAGATCGCTTCCGCGATCGCTGACACGTCGATTCGTTCCATCTCGCTATGAGAACATTATGGCAACATTTATGCAAGCCTCCTCGCGCTCATGCGAATCGAAAGGCGGCATGCAAATGGGAAGCAGGCGAAAGGGCGAGCGCCCGATCCCCAAGATCGAGAGGGCTTATACAGCGGATCATCCGGTTGCCCGCCGCATCGCTGAAGGCGACCCTTGGCTCGCCGCATGGGTCGGCCAGATGGTGACGCCATGGGCACGATTGACGAAAAAGACCCGCATATCGTCCGAGCGGCTGTTTCAGCTGGACCGCGGCGCCGACCCGACCGACGCGGAAATCGATGCTCTTGCCGCCGTATGGCTGGTGCCCGCCGAAGGGCTGCGCACGTCGATCGGGGAAAGCCGCGCCGTGACCCGGCGGGTGCATGCGCGCCCGGGTGCCGATGATCGAAGCACCTCCTGACGGAACGCCCGTTTCCTGCTTGCCGCGGCACCGTCCGGAAGAGTAATCCGACCCCGTGGCCCCTCTACCCCGGCGCAAGAGCGCCCTGACACTAAACGATGATCTGGCTGCCTGCCGGCAGCTCTACCGCCGGTCGCTCCCGACCCTGCCCGATATCCTCGTCATCGACATCCCGTCCCGCTATGCGCGCCCGAACTTGCCGCTCGGCCGCTACTATCCGGTCATTCTCGAAACCGCCGCCGAGCACGCCGAGATGGAATCCTTCCTCGCCGCGGGCCGCCCGGAGCCGGTCGTCCCCGACCTGTTCGACCGACGCCCCTCGGCCCTTCATTCGGGCGACATCCTGTTCGCCCGCTACGCGCCTCCCGCGGTGGGCTGGCCATGGGTGCTCCTCTGCCGCTGGCCGCCTGTCTATACGGCGATGGTGCCCGCCGACGGCGACATGTTCGCCCGTGGTGCCTACACCGTCGAGCTGTTCGGCGTGCCCGCCGACCTCGAGCGCAGCGAAGCCCGGCTCCTCGCCACGCTCGGTCCGCACACTGCGATCCGCGTCGACCCTTTCCCGGGGCTTGTCGGACACGCCTGACCGCTGTTCGTTGGAGCGATGCTCTATAATGGCGGGAATGGCGCGGGGCGAGGCAGGCAGGCGGGGAGGCGAAGTCGAAAAGGATAGGGCGGATGCCCGCTGCGCGGTCACCGGGCTCTATCTCCGCTTCGCTCCGACCGAGCCCCTGCGGGTCTCGGCGGCTTCGCCGTAACGATCCCTTCCGCGGGCAGGCATGGCCTGCCCGAAGGCAGCGGTCCTTGCGGACCGCGCGTCATTCGTCAGGCGGGCCGCGTCGCGGACGCCGCGGCCCGCATCGCCTCCCGACGAGGGTCGATCATCGCACCCGGAGCCACCTTCGCCAGTATCGCTGGCATGCCGGAGCTGGAGCGGGGGCACGAAGGCTGCCTCCGCAAGCTTCGCTAGACGGAAATGGGCCCGCCGACCGGTTCCCAATGCCCAGAAGGATCGACGGGCCCATTTCCATCAAGCTCCGCATAGCGCAGCGAAACGTCCTTCGTGCCCCCGCTCCACCCCCGACATTGGCGCTACAGGCGAAGGTGGCTCCGGGCGCGATGATCGACGAGCCCGGCCGCGTCGTCCGGCGATCGATGAGGAATTGCCCTTCGGGCAATGATCTTTTCGTGGGCCGCTTCGCGGCCGGTTCAGGCTCAGGTCCACCATGCACGATGAAATTCTGTCAAGAAATCAATGATCTATGTCCATTGGAGGGAAGGGGGTAAAAGGAATGTGCGGCCGGTTTTGAGTTCGGGCCGCGAGGAAAAGGAGTCAAGAAAATGCAAGTCGGAAACTTCGAGCACAACCCCGATTCGGGCCTTTACACCGGGGAAATCAAGATGCGGACCATCAAGATGCCCTATCTCGAAATGCATCTCATTCCCCCCGAGAAGCGCAGGACGGACGGACCCGTCTATAAACTCATGGAACCCGACTTCGAGGGCGAAATGATCCCCGTCGCGGAACTGTGGGAAAACGAAATGCGCGACGGCCGCAAATTCTATGCGGGCGCCATCGACGATCATGTCGCCAAGGAAGAAAAGAATTTCCGGTTCTGGCCCAAGGATGACGCGGACGGCTTTGACGTCACGTTCAAACGGCCGTCCCAATACGGCGGCGGCAACACCAACGGAAACGGCAACGGCAACGGCGGCCAGCGCGGCGGTTATCGCGGCGGCGGCCAGCGCTCCGGCGGCGGCTTTTCCGGCGGCAGCACCGCCGGACCGGGCGGCGAATATGTCGGCGCAAACGGATCGGGCGGGTTCGGCGGCGGGCGCGACCCGCTGGACGATGATGTCCCGTTCTAAGCCCTGAAAACCGACAGGCCGGGAGGGCGCAGCAACGCTCTCCCGACCCTAAGCCGTAACCCATCACGGAGTAGCACCCATGAGCAAGAAAACAGCCTCCCGGCTCGTTAGCAGCTTTGCCGAATTGCCGAAACTTCTTTCGGCGCTTGTCGCCAGCCGTCCCGATGACGACGATGCGCGTTTCAGCCCCGAAATCGAGCATATGCGGGACGAGGGCAGCGCGTCCGAAATCACGCAAGGCGACGTGCAGGACGTCTACGGCGAATTGACCGTTACCGACGCTTTCGCAGCATCGTTCGGCGACCCCTTGCCCCTTACGATCATCGAGGCAGGCGAGGAGGCAGGCGAACATTACATGCCCGAACCGCTCGCAGCGCAGGCCGAATGCGGCGGCATCATCGCGAGCATCTTCGACCTGTTCGCCGACACGCGGCTGGACCCGCTCGCCCCCGATATCGCATGGGGTTTCGTCAACAGCTTCCACTTTGTCACCGGCAAACTGGCGCGCCGCGAGGGCGATCTGGAGCGGATCATTCTCGACATGTCGCGGCGCATGGACGCAAGCGAGGTGTTCACGTCCGAACTCGAACAAAAGCAGCTTGAATGCCAGTCGATCGCCGAACAGCGCAAGTGTATCGGGGAAATGTGCGACTATGCGACGGCGATGTATAACAGCTATACAAACAGCGCATGGATTCCCGCCAAGGGGTCGAAACCCGCTTACGTCTCCACCGCCAGCCAGATTGCGGCCATGGACTTCCTGCGCGCCCGCGCCGAAAAGCGGCGCGACGCCCACAACCCGCAAGGCCCCTGCGTTGTCGTCTCTGGTCCTGCCGTCTGGCATGACTGGAAAATCATCTGGGACCGGCTGACCCTCATTCACCAGCGCATCCCGAACATGGTGCTTATTACGACCGGGCAGCGCAAGGGCGTCGACGCCATCGCGGCCGCATGGGCCGCAGCGAATGGCGTTCCCCACGTCGCTTACAGCCTCGAAGGGTTCGGCCGTGGCAATGGCAGGGGTTTTCGCCGCAACGAGAAAATCAACGAGCTCGAAGAAATCGTTGAAGCGATCTTGTGCGAAGGCACGGGGATACAGGACGACCTTTACGACAAGTTCAATCCCCCGGTCGGGCGGCGTATCCCGACCCATGTCATCCTGAAACGCGACCAGTGCCCCGATGTTCCGATCAAGAAGGCGCGGCGCTTGGCGACACCACGGCGCAGGGCCGCCTGACATAGCGGCCCGCCTGCGGGCGGGCCGTCTCTCCCAAGAAGGGCCGACGCGGCAACCCCGCGCGCGGCCCTTTCCGTGCGCTTCGCGCACGGCGGGGGAAACCCGAACGGTTTCCCCCGCGCCGCTCCTTTTGCCGGGCCTGGCGGCCCGTCAACGTCGCTCCCCTTTCCGCTAAGGATGGAAGCGGCGACATGGAGGCGGCCCGCCGGTCAGCGCGCGGGCGGGACGGCTTTCAGCGCGCCCAGCGCGGCATCTGCGCCAACCCGCAGCGCGTGCCCGATGAGGTCGCGAAATTCGCGTTCGCCTATTTCCTCGACCGGCAGGTCGGCGACGATACGCGCATAGCGTTCGCGCACCCGACCACGCGCCACCTCGATTTCGTCGCTGACCCGCTTCTGACGCTCGACCAGTTCGGCGAGCTTCTCGCGTTCGGACTTTTTCGGCATGACCTTTCACTCCTGATAGGTCTGCCCGCCAGCGCTCATTCTTCGCGCGTCTTAGGGCGCGATGCAATCCCCCCACATCACCGGCAGAAAGGGCCGCGCCCGCGCGAGACGCGGCGAGGCAGCGACGGGTGTCGCTGCGCTTGGGCGGACGCACGCCCCTTCGGGCGGTCAATGCACCGTACGCACGGGTGCTGCGGAGGGAATATCCCTTATAATCAGTGATATATGGCGATAATCGCACGAGACCGCAGTGCCATAAAATGTCCGACGCGTCCGACAAATCCGGCGGACATTGTCCGACCGCACGCATAAGCCGCTGAATTATCTGGTCATCTTTTGTCGGACGTGTCGGACACATTAGGCCATTGTAAAATAATAGATTCCTGGCTATAAAGGCGTCGCTTTACATCCCCTGGGCCAAAGCCTCCTTCTCAGGAGTTTCGCTTTGGCCAAGTTCTCGATCCGCATCGACGATCCCCTGTACGACCGCCTGGTTGCCGCGGCCGAAGATGCAGGCATGACATTGTCGGCCTATATCCGCGAGGGGCTCGCACAGCTCGACGGCGCCGATCCATTCGGCTTCCACGCCCGCTTCGACGAGCTTCATTCGACCGTCATCCAGATGCTCGCCATCGTCGCCGGCGACATCGGCGATCGTGCCCCGGAGAGCCTCGCCAGGGGGATGGATGATGCCCGCCGCCTGCTCCTCGAGCGGGGGCTGGTTACCGCTGACGACCTTCCTGCTTCGGGGCGAGAGGCGTCATCATGAGCATCTTCCGCAACGACACGCTTGGAAGCTGGACGCGGGGCGGCCAAGCAATCGTCCACAATGTCCGGATGACGACGCAGGTCTTCTTCCAGACGGTGCTGGCGGGGATCTGCATCTGGCTCATCGGCGCCATCTGGTATGCGTTCGAGAAGTCCGACGAATATCAGCGCTATGTCCTCGCGAAGCTGGTCGAAGCCACCTTCAAGGCCGACACGGCGCCGGGAACCAATGACCCGGTGCTCTTCCGCACGCCGGGGGGTAAGGAATATTGGACCTCGGCCGACTGGCTCCTCGAATCGGCCGTCGCCAAGGATGCCCTGAAGAAGCTCGAAGGCGACCTCATCAGCGGAGCGGTGATCGCCGGACTGTTCGCGCTCGCAGCACTTATATCTGCCTGGTTCTACTTCACCCGGACGGGGAAGGGCCTCGGCTCCAACGAGTATCTGCGTGGCGCACACTTCGGAACGGTCAGGCAGGTACGGCGCGCGCTGCGAGGCGAGCGCAAGGGCAGCTTCGCGATCGGCGGGATCACCGTACCGCACGCCTTCGAGCCCGAGCATGTGCTGATCTGCGGCGCTCCCGGAACGGGCAAGACGAACATGATCGTCAAGATGCTCGAAGGCATCCGTGCCTCGGGCCAACGGGCGATCGTCTATGATACCGCGGGCACCTTCGTCGAGAAGTTCTACCGGAAGGGGAAGGACATTCTCCTCAATCCCCTCGATGAGCGCACGGCCGTCTGGTCGCCGTGGGTCGATGTGCCGCGCGACTATCATTACGACCAGATCGCGGAATCGACGATCCCCGACAAGCATGGCGATCCCTTCTGGCCGAAGGCGGCGCGCGGCACGCTGGTCGCCGTGATGCGGAAGCTCGCGGCGCAGGGGCGCACCTATGTATCGATCCTGCTCCACACCGTTCTCCGGTCCCCGCTGAAGGACTTGTCCGCGTTCGCCGCGGGGACCGATGCGGCGGCGTTCATCTCGATGGAGGGCGAGCGCACCTCGGCGGGCATCCAGGCGGAGCTCGCCTCGGTCATGCGCAGCTTCGCCTATCTCGACGATACCGAGGACGGTCTGTCGATCCGCGACTGGGTGACAACCGAAGGGGACGACAGCTGGCTTTTCATCACCGTCAAGGCCGACCAGCTTCCCTCGCTCCGCCCCCTGATCACGGTCTGGCTCGACATCGCGATCAGCGCCATCATGAGCCTCGCGCCTGACCGCGAACGACGGCTTTATTGCGTCATCGACGAACTTCCCTCGCTTCAAAAGCTTCCTTCGCTTTCTGACTTCCTCGCCCGCGCCCGCAAATATGGCGGCTGCGGCATATTGGGGTTCCAGAGCTATCCGCAGCTCGAGGCCACGTACGGCATCCAGGACGCCGCGGCGATCACCGGATACTGCTCGACGTGGGTTGCGCTCCGCGCCAACGACACCCCCACCGCGAAGCATGTCAGCGAGAACCTCGGCCAGGTCGAGCAGGTCGAAGCCAATGAGGGGATGAGCTACGGCGTCAACGACATGCGCGATGGCGTCAACCTCTCGCGCATCCAGGTGACGCGGCCGCTGGTCATGCACACCGAGGTCACGAACCTGCCGAACCTCTCTGGCTATTTGCGGTTCGGCCGCGATCTGCCGGTGATCCGGTTCGCTGACAAGTTCAACGAAGTGCCGTCGATCTGCGACGCCTTCATCGAACGGCGGCGGCCTCCGCGTCGGTTCTCCATGCCGCCTGCGCTGCCCTCGCCATCGGGCGATGCGGGGAAAACCTTGCCATCCGGTGCGGCGTCCGCTTCGGCAAAGCCGGCAACCGCCTGGAAGCGGACGAGGAAGCCGGCGCCCGAAGGTGCAACGCCGGAATTGCCTTTCGATCCGCCGGTTCCACCTGCCGCGGTCGAGCAGCTGCGCGACCGGGATGGCGGCGGGGACGCGGACCGCAGAGCCGAAATACCCCGTTCGCCCGCTGGTCCATTCGAGATTCTCGCGCCCCCGTGGACCCTTGACCTGCGCCAGCATGGCCGCCCGGGCGGTCGCCGTCGTCGGGCCAGGCCGGCATGATCCATCCAAAACGCCTTTACGGCAAGCCCGGGAATATCGCCTATTATTACGGGGTCGGCGACTATTACGCGAAGGGCGACGACGAGCATTCCGAATGGGGAGGCAAGATCGCCGCCGACCTCGGGCTCGAAGGATCGGTCGACACCAAGATCTTCCGGGCTCTGCTGGCCGGCAAGGTGGGCGATCAGCAGCTCGGACGCCATCGCGGTGACGGGACACTTCAGCATCATCCGGCGTGGGACTTCCCGGTCAACGCGCCCAAGTCGGTCTCGATCATGGCGCTGGTCGCGGGTGACAAGCGGATCATCGAGGCGCACGAGAAAGCCGTTGACGCGGCCGTTGGCTGGCTCGAAGATTATGCGCTGCTGCGGCGCCGCGTCAGCGGCAAGGAGATCCACGAAACCACCGGCCGGCTGCTCTTCGCGCGCTTCACCGAACATTCCTCGCGCGAGCTCGACCCCCATCTCCATACCCATGTCGTCGTGCTCAACATGACCAACCGCGGACGCGGCGCGAAGATGGTCAGCCTCGAAACGCTGGCGATGTACACCGAACAGGTTACCGCGGGTCAGATCTACCGTAATGACCTTGCGCATCGGCTGCGCGAACTCGGCTACGAGATCGATTTCGATCCGCGCAAGGGCCTGTTCGACATCCGGGGCGTGCCCAAGGACCTCATGAAGGACATGTCGCAGCGGGCCGAGCAGATCGAGGCCCACGCGAAAGAACATGGAAACGAGGGGCAAGCGGCGCGTCGGGCTTCCTTCTATGCGACCCGCCGCGCTAAGGCGAAGATCGACCTCGAAACCCTGCACGCCCAGTGGGCGCAGCGCGCCGAGTGCCACGATCTGCGAGCCATCGTCGATAAGGCCCAGGAGCGCAATCCTGGAACCCTCGAGATTGACCCGCCGACGGCGCGCCGTGCCGCGCTGTTCGGCCTTCGGCAGTCCGAGACGCGTGAAGCGGTCAACAACCTCGGGAGGATCGTTCGCACGGGGCTCGCATCGCACGTCGGCGAGGTCAGGCTCCGGGACGTGCTCCCGCTGTACGAGGAGCATGAGGAGCGGCTGAAGCTGCTGAAGACCCATCGCCAGACCGGCGACCAGATACTGACCCGCGGCCGAACGTCGCTCCGGACCGCGCGGCTGGAGGTCGCGCTGTCGAGCCACTTGTCCCTCAGTCTCGGCGACACGGTACCGCTCGCGGACAAGGATCGCGTCGCGTCGACGCTGAAGGACTCGATCCTCAACAAGGATCAGCGCGGCGTGTTTTCGGAGCTCGCCCTCTCGAGCGATCGTGTGGTTGGCGTGCACGGCGTGGCAGGTTCGGGCAAGTCCACGCTCGTCAAGGATCTCAAGAAAGCCGCGGGGAGCGAGTGGACCTTCATCGCGATCGCCCCGACGTCGTCGGCGACCGGAAAGCTCGGCAACGATGCCGGCATCGAATCCCGAACGGTAGCGCTGCTCCTCGCGACCAGCCGCGACATTACGGATCGGCATGTCCTTGTCGTCGACGAGGCGGGGCAGCTCGGCAATCGACAGGCGCTCCGCCTTCTGCAGCTCAGCCACGACACCGGCGCCCGGATCATCCTGCTCGGCGATGATAAGCAGACCGGCGCGATCGAGCAGGGCAAGGCCTTCTGGCTGATGCAGCAGCTCGGCCTCCCGACCAGCCATCTCAAGGTGGCGGTTCGTCACGAAACGCAAAGGGTGAAAGACGCGGTCGCCGCGGCGCGCGCCGGCGATTATGGACGTTCGCTCATGCACCTCGACAAGGTGGTGAGCGGCGGAGACAGCGAGCAACTGGCCAAGAGCATCGTCGCGGAATGGACGCGTCTGAAACCGGAGAGCCGGTCCAGGACCAATATCCTTGTTCTCGAAAACCGGAATCGGCAGCTCGTCAACGCGATGATCCGCGACGTCCTCAAAAAGGAGGGCGTCGTGGCCGCCGAGGAAACGCGGCTCGCGGTTCTCACGCCTGCCGGCATGACCGATCAGGAAAAGCGATTTGCCCGCTTCTATTCCGGCGGCCAGGTGGTGACCTTCGCGCGCGATGACGCGGGTCTCGGCATCGCGAAAGGCGCCGAATACCGGGTGAACGGCGTGGCGCGCGACGCGCGCGGCCGGCAGGTCGTGACGCTGACCGACGAGAATGGCCGGACGATCCATTGGAATCCACGCGTTGGCCGCGCCGCGCAGGTCAATGTGTTCGTCGAAGATCATCGCGAACTTGCCGCGGGCGACCGCATCCAGTGGCGGCTGAAGACGAAGGAAATCGATCTCAAAAATGCCGAGCGCGGCACGGTTGAGCGGATCGATGGCAGCGTCGCGACCATTCGCTGGGATCGGAAGGCCGAGCCGCAGGCCGTCGACCTGTCGGCCCATAGGACCTGGGACCATGGCTATGCCGAGACCGTCTATTCGGCGCAGTCCAAGACCTATGATCGCGTCTATGTGATGGCGCCGCTGAACTCGGGGCTGGTCAACGGCCAGAATTATTACACCGCGATCACGCGGGCGCGGTTCGGCGTGAAGCTCTGGACCCAGGACGAAAAGAAACTGGTCGAGCAACTCCTCGATCGCTCCGGCGAAAAAACCTCATCGATCGAAGGACTGGGACGGCTCCGGCAAGACAGCCTGAAGTCGCGCGCCGTGCGGCATGCCGACCGGCTCGAGCAGGCGCGCGAGGACATGTTGCGAAGCCGCGCCGAGCGCGCGGAGCGCAGGGCGATACGCGAGCGTGACGAGGTTTTCCGCCCGGTGAGCCTTGCCGAACTGATCGCTGGGCGCGCTCATCGTGCCGCCGACAGGCTCGACACCTTTCTGCGCGGCATTCTCGAACGCGGTGACCAGACCGATCCCGAGCAGGCGCCGTCCCGGCAACATGACCCCGAACCCTCCCGCCAAGGACACGACCGATGAACGATACCCTCCTCCTTTTGGCGGCCTTGGCCGTCGCCCTTATCATCCTGCTGCGGCTGGTCCCGCGGCTCCGTATGCCCGCAACCCATCGTTGGCGAAGGCGGCAGGCGCGCATGATGTGCGCCGAACTACGCGGACGCGACCGCGACCAGCCGCGGGGCCTCATCTACGCGCGCCTTCGCGCCATGGATGCGCTGGCATTCGAGGAACTGGTAGTCGAGGCGTTCGAACAGAGCGGTCACCGCGTCGTTCGCAGTGCCCGTTACAGCGGCGACGGCGGGGTCGACGGCGAGGTCATCATCGACGGTGAGCGCATCCTGCTGCAGATGAAGCGTTATCGCAACGCCATCCGTCCGGACCATGTCCGTGCGTTCGCGGACGTCTGCTCCCGGCGGCGCGCCCGGGGTCTTTTTATCCATGCCGGCCGCACGGGCGATCTCAGCAGGACGGCGATCGCTGACTCGCCACACATCGAGATCGTCTCGGGCGATCGGCTGATCGACCTTCTGACGGGCGGACCCATTCTTTGCGGTCGGCGCCATCGGCGATCGGGGAGCGCGAAAATATGAACCGGGACACCCGTTGCCGCTTGATGGTGGGGGCAGGGCTGATCGTCCTGCTCGCGGCTGGGGTCATCGAAACCGCTGCGGCCGCGGGCCCCAAATCATCGGGGGAGGGCGAAGTCGCAGCCTGCATCCGAAAGGCCTCCAAGGGCAAGCCCTGGCTCGAACGCACCCTATGGGGATTGCGCGATCAGGAGGGCGGCTGGGTCGGCGCGGCCGTCCGCAACACCAACGGCAGCCACGATCTCGGACCGCTACAGGTGAACAGCTGGTGGGTACCGAAGATCGCAGCGCTGGTCGGGCGACCCGAGCCGCATGTTCGCTACTGGTTGCAGAACGATGCGTGTTTCAATGCCGAGGCGGCGCGCTGGATCTTTCTATCAGGGCTTGCTGTCACCGGCAATTATTGGAAGGCGATCGGCATCTACCACAGTCCGACCGACTGGAGGCAGGCTCGCTATGCGACGAGTGTCGCCGAACATCTCCGGAAGCGATACGGCGCCAAGATCTGGTAGCGGCTGCTACCACTGAGCTGCGATTAAAGCCAGGGACGGCTCGTTTGAGGCTCACCGCCGAACTCGCCTATTCGAACCACGGACCGCCAAGCGGATCGGCAAGTCGAGTTTTCGCGGTTTTGACGAGGCGCTGAACTCGGAGTCGATAGGAACCACTTTCCCTCCGCCATCGTTCCTGCGAGACGACTGAACCAAAGAAGGCCCGTGCCATTTCGTAGTGCGTGGCGCTCGCGGCGAGCGCGTCGGCCGTGCGCAGTTCTAGTATCCACCGAGCAGCTCGAGCCTCACTCGGCCTTAGCGAAGCAGGCATATCGCCGCGATTTGCTAGTGCAACGAGTTGCTGCAGAGCGGCTACCTTCGGTCCGGTGTCTTCCAAGCCGCCAATCTGATAATCTAAAAGCAGGGGGCCGCCAAGCAATGTACCGTCATGCAGGTCGAGCCTGATCGCCCACTGGCCATCCGAAATTAACCAATGCTCGGCATTGGTCTCACCTATCGCGACGGACACGTACTCGGCAAAATCTCGCACATCGAACAAGTTGGTATCTGACGCGGCATTGTCGTCTCTCGCCTTACTACTAAGCACCTTCCGATCTAGCGCCGGCGTCCAGATTGGCCGAGCATGTGGCGTCGCGAGATTCGGATCTTCAAACCTTAGCAAACCGAAGGCTGACGATTTCGAGTGCTTACCAGTCTCCCGGTCTCGCCAGGCGACGCGGTATTGTGCACTGCGCCTCAGCCATTCCCATGCGAAGCTGCGCCGATCAGCAAATAAAAGTGCGGAATAGTCGTTGGCCGTAAGCCAATCCGGCACAGCAAAAGCCGGGTCTGAATTGCCACCCAGCTCGCTCACTCTGACGGTTCAGGATGTAATATTAGCGACCCCATACGACCCGGAGTAGCACGCCAGACCGCATTGTCAGCCGAATGCGCTCGTTCGGCGCGGACAGAATGTCGATGTCTCTATGACGGCGACACATTTGCCGCGTCCCATCTCACGACACCCCCCTTCCTGCTATAGCGGACCGCGATATTGTCGTTCAATTGGAATGCCTTTCTTCGTCGGGGGAGGCGGGCCATGCTCAAGTTGGTCGATCGGTCCAATCGAACGCGTGAACATGTTGTGCTCCGGTCAATGTTCGAAGAACGAAAACGGGTTTTCGTCGACGAACTCGGATGGGATTTGCCGCTACTGGCCGGCCTCTATGAGGTCGATCAGTTTGATGATGGGCACGCGACATATCTGATAGTCGCTGACCGAGATGACCGGCACCTCGCGTCAGCGCGTCTTCTGCAGACCACTAGGGTATCCTCGATCGAAACGCTTTACCCCGATCTGGTCGACGGTGGCGCGCCGAAAGGTCGCGATGTTGTCGAAATAACCCGCCTATTTTTGTCCTGCCGTGAAGACAGCGACCGATACCAGGAAGTTCGAGATCTGTTGCTTGCAGGCCTCGTCAACTTCGCGGTCCAAGCCGGCGTACAAACGTACACGACGGTGGCATATCCGGAGCATCGCTCGTTCATTGCTAATCTCGGCTGGACATGCAGGCAGTTAGGTCAGCCTCTGAGCCATGCAGGGCGTCAGGCTATAGCTTTGAGAATCGAAACGGATGGCGCGACTCTGAAGCCCGCAGATTCTCATTAGATCCGTCGCGATTTCGACGGCCGCTTCATCAAACGCTGCGCAGCACCCCCCTCTGCGCAGCATCCACCCCCTAAACGTGATCGAGCTGCAGACGCGCTAGCGCGACCAAATCTACAAATATAACCGAAACCGGATACAGTTCATCTTGCATCGATTGTAAATTAATTGAATATAATTTTCGCGCTTTATCAAGTGCGTGTGACCGGGTTCCGGTACGTATGTCCAGGCGTTTGCTAAAGGTTCCGGTGCGTGATCCCAACGCGCGTTTCCAATAGCTCGGTCACAATTTTTCTGTTCCAGTTTCTAGCCCGATTATAATTGGATTATAAAATAGTAATGGGCGTAGACGGGGCATAGCCTTCTCTCGCGACTCATTTCGGTCGCTTATTTGAGAAGGAGCAATGAGATGAAAAATCTGAATGCCAACGAGGACCTGATCGACCTCGGCGCCATCAGCCTCGAGACCCGCGGTCTCGAACCGATCGGCAAGCCGGACGTCGAACAGGGCGACCACTATCCCTTCGGCGGCGGCGCCATCAGCGCCGACGATTGAAAGCGTGCGGCGTGCCGCTTGCGGGCGGCACGCCGACTTTGGAAAGGTGAAAGCGATGCAGGCCCTTCACAGCGACGATATTGTCGACCTTGGCGCGATCAGCACAGAGACGCGCGGCCACGATCCGATCGGTTTCCCCGATGTCGAAACCGGCTGCTACTATCTTGTTGCCGCAATGGCGTTCAGCGCCGGCGATTGAGGGCAGGGGCCGGTCGCGACGCGACCGGCCTACCGTCAGAGAATGGCAGACAACATGGACTTCGCGCTGCGCAGCGGTCTCCATCACCGGGAGGTCGATGGCGCTCATATCCTCTTCGACCTTACCGCGGATCGCTACAGCCTGCTGACTGGTGAGACCGCGGTGCGTTTTGAACGTTTTATTTCGGGTCGCGCTGCCGACACCGATCATGCCGCGTTGTTCGCGCAAGACCTGATCGCGCCGCAAAGGGCGGATACTGCGACTGGCCGAGCGACGTTTACTGTTCCGGCGGTGAGCCTTGTCGATGACGGGTTGCCCGACGGAGGATTGCCGGGGACGGCAGCGGCGTTGTGGCTGATGCATCGGGTCCGCGCTGACCTCCGCCGCCGCCGGCTCGCCTCGGTGCTGGAACGGCTGGGCAGGGCGAGGCCAGTTGCAACAGCATCGGACCGGGAAGTGTTGATCCGGGTCGCCGCCGAATTTCAGCGAGCCGGTCGGTTCATTTCGCTTCAGGAGCAATGTCTTGTTCGCGGGATCGCCATGACCGCCGCGCTGGGCCGTCGCGGAATTAGGGGATCGCTGGTCTTTGGTGTGACGATGCCGTTCGCGGCGCATTGCTGGGTTCAGGTCGGCGATCAGGTTCTCACCGATCCCCTCGACATCATCCGCCACTATCAACCGATTTTCATCATCTGATGGCCGGCGGCTTTCGGATCGAAGTCGCCTTGCGACCGGATCTGCCGCCCAGCGGAGGCGGTGTCTTCGCGCGTCCGCCTGACTTTCAGACGGGCCACGTCTCGCTCTGGTCGGACGAACCGCTCGTGGCGGCAGGCGCATCGGCCGTTCTCATCGGCCATGTTTTCAGGAAGGGCCAGCCGAGCTTGCGCGTTCATCATTTCGACGATGCCACCGCGCAGCAGCTCTGCGCTGATCGGGCGAGCGCGTTGCTTGGCGAATATTGGGGCGGCTATGTCTTCGTCCATGTGGGGCGCGATGGCGCTGTCCATATTCTTCGCGACCCGTCAGGTGCGTTGCCCTGTTATGTCCGCCGCGAGGTCGACCGGGTGATAGGTGCCGGCACGGTCGGCGACCTTGCTCTTCCGGGACCGGCGGCGGTCGACTTTCGCGAACTCGCGCGCATATTGGCTTCGGGCGATGCGCGGGGCCGCAGAACCTGCCTCGCTGGTATTGATGAACTGATCGCGGGCGAATGCCTCGTCGTCGAAGACGGCGCCAGCCGGACCGAAAGTTGGTGGTCGCCCTTCGATCATGTGGCGCAAAACGATGCCGGCTCGGCCGAGCTTGCATCGATGCTTCGCGAGACCGTTGCCGATTGTGTCGGAACCTGGGCGAGCTGCTTTTCGTCGGTCCTCCTCGGCGCTTCGGGAGGGCTCGATTCGTCGATCGTCGCGGCGACCGCGAACCCCCGTACCGCGCGGCTCACGGGGCTTACGCTGGTGGGACCGGGGAGCGATGGCGATGAACGCCAATATTCGCGGGTGCTCGCCCATGCCTTGGGCATCGAGCTTCGCGATGCGGCCTATGATCTTGCGCAGATCGAGGTCGAGCGTGCGGTAGCGCCGCATCTGCCCTGGCCGGTCGCACCGATCTTCAAGCAATCGATCGAGGCCATCCATCGACTCTATGAGGAGGAACTGACGATCGATGCGCACTTCTCGGGCAATGGCGGCGACGGAATCTTCTGCAGTATCCGGAGCGCGATTCCATTCCTCGACCGCTTTCTCACAGATGGTCCCCGGCCGTCGCTGGGTGTGACACTGCGCGACATCGCCTTGATTACCGGGGCCGACTCCGTCTCGGTGCTTCGCCACGCTTGGTCGCGCTACCGCCGCTTCGGAGGACGTCATGTGCCGCGCTTCGATCGCTCGGGGCTGGAGCATCGGCTTGCTGCCGAGCTCGAAGACGAGGGTGCCACGCACCCTTGGCTGTTCCCACCGCCATCGACACTGCCGGGAAAGACCGTGCATGCGACGTATCTGATGCGCACGCACAAGAGCATCGAGCTCTACCCGCGTGCCTCGGCGCCGCCGCATGTGGCTCCGCTGCATGCGCAGCCGATCGTTGAACTCTGTCTCTCGATTCCGACCTGGATGTGGATCGAAGAGGGGCGGAACCGCGCGCTTGCGCGGTCGGCCTTCCGGGACCTGCTGCCTCCGCTTATTGTCAATCGGACCGGGAAGGGTGGCCCGGGCGACTTTCACCTGCTGATCTACCGCGAATATCGCGACCGGCTGCACGCCATGCTTCGCGGCGGCGTTCTGGCCAAGGCCGGCATTCTCGACCCGGCGTTGCTCGACGAGCCCGAGGATCCGAGCTGGCGCGGTACGCCGCGCCGCCACCGCATTCTTGCACTCGCCGCCGCTGAAAGCTGGGCGCGCTGGTGGAATGGCCGCTGACTAAGGCGCTTCCTTTTCCGTTCTGCATCGCCTCGGCATGGCTTTCGCCATGCGGTCCCATTCGGCAAGGCGCTCCGGAAAGGGCATGCCGGGGTCACGCTTTCCGAGCAGCCAATAGTCGAACCAGGCGATATTCTCACGCATCGCGAGCAGGCGGTTGTCGGGTATGTAGAAGATATGGGTCTCGTCCGACGCGGCGTTCGCGCCGGGGTAGAAGCTGATCTGCGAGGGCACACCAGCGTTTTGCAGCGCTTCGAAAAGCTCGATCTGGGTCGGCGATGCTGCCGCCACCTGCTGGAGGTGCGGGGCGCAGATCTTGTCGGCGTTCAGCGACGGAGCGAAGCTGCGGTAGGCCTCGAAGTTTTCGCTGAGTGGTGCCCCGCCATAGACTGGATTGTAGCTGGCCGCCGCGGCCATATAGCCCGCAGGTTCAAGATAGCCACCGTCGCCGCTTGATGCGGCACGAAAGGCGTCAGTTTGGCTAACCGCGACATTGACCATCTGCGACCCGCGGCTGTAGCCCGCGATCCCGACGCGCGCGGGATCGACCAAGCCTTCATCTGCGAGCTGCCTGACGATATCTTCGAAGCCCTGCGCGCCGTCCAGCCAGATCAGGCGGCGAACGTCAGCTGGGTCGGGCGGGCCGCTTCCACGCCCCCAAGCTTGGTAGGCGGCGCGCAGTTCGTCTGCCTGATGGGGCGAAGGGTCGTTGACGAGGAGCACGACATAACCGCGCTCGGCGAACAGCTGTGCGGGATAGTTCCACTGATTGCTGGCATCGGCAAAACGGTCGTCGGCATCGCTGCCGTGTGTGATCAGGATGGCGGGATATCGAGTGCCGGGACGGTAATCGCGGGGCATGATCGTGAATCCGGTGAGCCGATGACCGTTGCGATTGATCCAGCTGCGCGGCCGCGCATCCAGCGGCGCGATCTCTTCGTGACGCGCGGATACCGGCACAACAGGCGTGATCCTGCCGGACTTCAGGGCAACGCTGACGATGCGCGGTGGCTGAGAAACGCCCTCCGCGACGCACACGCCTTGGGCAAGGCTATCGTCAAAATCGCACTTCGTCAGGCTCGCATCGGTCGCGATCTCCCGGGCGCCTTTCGCTTCGATGACAGCGAGACCGTAACGTGGATTGGCGAGCATCCGTGTACCCACGACCACATGTCTGCCATCCGAACTGGCCGCATAGCCCGCCGAACGCGAGTCCCCGACGGTAAAGCCGAACCGGCCGAAACTTTTGCGTGTCCCATCGGGGCGCGTTTCGGCGAGTTCGAGTTGCGGACCGATTCCGCTGGTTCCCAGCGTCCCGCCGTCGGGACCCCGGACCATCGTCAGGCTCTGCAGGTCGCGCTCACTCGATAGCGTTCGCATCTGTCCGCGTTTACGGTCCCAGGCGCGTGTCTCGAACAGGCTGCCCGGGCTGCCATCCGGAGCTTCGACGCGAAAAATGACATCATCGCCCTTCCAGACGACCTTGCCCGCGGCGTGGAGCGCCATCCGGTCGGTCGAGGGACGGACGATGACGGGCGTGGTCGACCCGTCGGGACCGCGCAGATATATCTCGACGTCGGCCTCAATTGACGACCGGCGGCGATTTCGGAGCGGTATGACCTCCGCGTCGAAGCGGACGCGTGACGGCCCAGCGCGCTGTTTAAGCTGCGCATACCAAAGCCATCTTCCATCGGGCGACCAGCTATAGTCGAGAATGCCGACCCGGTGCGGACTGGCGCCCCCGCCGATCGCGAGCGACATGTCGGCCTTACCCACCGGCACGCTATCGCGATTGATCAGAAGAGGCTGGACGTTGCCGCCCATGTCGATTCTGTAGAGTTGAAGCCCATCGCCGGTGTCGAGAAGCGCGCTCCAGTCATCTGATCCGGGGATGCGCCTTAACGATCGCGCGATGTCGACGCTCATGATCTCGCGCTGCGAAGACCGTCTGACGTCGACGATGCGAAGTCGCGCGCGCGTTCGCTTCGCGTCGAGATCGGCGACTTCAGCGAAGTAGAGCGCGAAGCGCCCGTCGGCCGACAGAGCGATCTCGTTCACATCGGGAACCAAGAGAATATCCTCGAGAGTCCAGTGGCGGGCAGTGCTCTCCCCCGCCCGGGTGACGAGGGAGAGCGCCGCTGCGGCAAGGAGTGTCGCGGCGGAAAGGAAGCGAACTTTGCAATCGATGGTCATCGCGCTCACCAGTCGCGACTGAGCGTGACGCCGAGAAAGCGGCCCGTGGCTGAATAATTGGTGGTATCGAACGGCGTGTCGCTCGCGGCAGCGACGACGGTCTGGTCGGGCTTGGCATTGAAGACATTGAGCGCGTTCAGCGACACCTCGGCGAGATTGGCGATCTTGACGCGCGCCGTCATATCGAACGTCGCCATCGGCGAGATTTTCAATGGGACCACGCGGCGATTGTCGGAGACCCCGCCTGTGAAGTTCACGAAGGAGGCAAGGGTGAAGCCTTGGCTCTCGAAACTCGCGCCGCCCCGCGCCCGGAAATGCGGCGGGTTGAATATTGTCCCGGCGAGGTCGGTCGAAGGCAGCCCGGGAAGGAGACGCTGGCGGCTGTCGAGCCATGTGGCGCCCGCGGTCAGCGTCAGTGTGCGCTCGCCCCCCATCGGGGCGCGGAAACGGAGCGAGAGGTCGGCGCCCTGGAACCGCTGCTCGGCGATATTGCGGTCGCGCCCGTCTAGGATGGCGACGACATTGGCGGGATTGTACGCGCCGCTCGTCGCATTGGCGAGCGGCGCATAGGCGCCGCCAATCGCGGCGTCGAGCGCGGCGCTCGTCGGATTGCTGGTGACGAGATTGGCATAGAGTGGGTTGGTGAGCGCGCCAAGCGTCGAGGCGAAGGGCGGAGCGACGCGATCGCGATAATCGAGGTTGAACAGGCTGGCCACGATCTGCAGCCGGGGCGACGGACGGAAGGTCGCGCTCAGCGTCAGATTTTCCGATCGCTCGGGGCCGATATCGGGCTTCGACGACGTCAGCGCGACATAGGTCGAGCCCGGCGGGAACAGTGTTCCGTAGCCAGTGACGGGATAGAGGATCGCCAGATAGCCGGCATATTGCTGATAAAGCGTCGGCATCTTGAACGAACGACCCCAAGACACGCCGAGGCTGAGTTCGGGGGCTGGCGCATAAACGAATCCTAGCTTGGGCGTGACGATGCTGCCCGAGTCCGAATAATCCTCCCAGCGCAGCGCCGCCGTAATCGAGGCACGGTGCGCGCCTGCGACGTGTTGCGCCGGGCTCGCGAGCGGTACGAACAACTCGCCATAGGCGAACTTGTTCTCGCGATTTGCGACGATCCGTCGACGCGTGATCTCGACGTCGACGTCATTGCGGCGCCAGCCCGCTCCCGCGGCCAGGCGGACATCACCGGCGGGCAGGGCGAAGAGCGGCCCTTCGACACCGGCTTCCCCCGCGACATTGCGATTGTCGAAGATCCGGACAAGTCCCGCGACGACACCGTTGGTGATATTGTCGGTGAGGCCGAGCGTGTCATCGGTCCCATAGAAACCGGTGAGCCTTGCGGTCCAGCCGCTGCCGAGGTCTGCCTCGAGCGACGGCGCCACGCCGAAGGTCTCGAACTTATTGATTACCCGACTGCCGCGGGTCTCGACTGGGCGATCGGCGAACAGACCGCGCACCGAGCGCATGTTGCCGCGCTTGTAGATGAGATCGGCCATGACCCGGATACCGGGCGTCAACTGCTGATGACCGCTGAGCAGCACGTTATGCCGTTCGAGTTCGGGATAGAGCGTCGAGGCCGGGTTGCTGCTTGATGTGTAGGAGCGCTGGCGCGCGAGGATCGCGCTATTGTCGAAATGATCATAGGCCGCGATGAAGCCGCCGGTAGCCCATCTGGCTCCGCCGAGCAGCGTATATTGCTGCTGAAAATTGCCGCCGTCGGTCGATCCGCCGAGGCGGACGGTCGTCGTCACACCCTCATAATCCTTGCGGAGCAAGATGTTGACGACGCCGGCCACAGCATCGGCGCCATAGATAGCCGAGGCCCCGTCGGTGACGATTTCGACGCGCTCGACCGCCGCCATGGGGATGGCGCTTACATCGAACACGCTGATATTTCCGCTATATGCGAAGCGGTTGCCGTTGAGCAGGGTCAGCGTCGCATTGGGGCCGATGCCGCGGAGGTTGAAGGTCGAAGCGCCGTTCACATTGGCATTCTCGCCCGGAAAGCCTTGGCCCGAGCCGATTCCGGGGTTCTGCCCGCCCCCGAAATTCTGCGGGAGACTCCTCGCGACCTCGCCGAGATCGGCGAAGCCACCGTTCTTTATGTCCTCACTCGTGATGGAGACGACAGGGGCGACCGAGGGCGCGCCCTCGATGCGTGTCCCTGTTACGACGATCGCTTCATCCGACGTTTGGGCAATCGTCGCGTCAATGTTTGGTCGCCCCCGAATTATCACCGACTTATCGTCGAACCGGGCGACCAGGTTCGTTCCCCGAAGAAGTCTTTCAATCGCTTCCTTCGCCGTGAATGTGCCGCGTAGGCGAGGCGCCGAAACCCGATTTACGTCATCGGCCGCCGCATAGAGTTCCCAGTTGGCTCTCGCGGCCACCGTGCGCAGGGCATCACCGAGGTCCTGCGCAGGGATGTCGAATGTGTAGCGCTCCGCTTCCTGAGCGGCCGCCTCGACCGGCATAATCGCAACTGTCGTGCTAGCCAGTAGGGCGAAGATCGTACGTGAACTCTGAATCGTCATAAAGCCTCCCCGAAATGCCCACGCGTCGCGCAGTGCTCTTCGGGAATGCTTCGACAATTTGCTGGACCGCCACCTTAGGCCGCCCGAAATTTTTATCTGGTGCGGAGGTGAATGCCGTCCGCACGCCGGTCGACAGCGAGGTCGAAAAGTTCGGCGATACGGCTCACGAACATTTCCGTATCGCTGATCTTGAACCTTCCGGTCACCATCCGAGTTGCGACCTTCGGATCGTCCACGACGATTGGAATTTCAGCGTAGCGGTTGGCTTCGGAAACGAGCTGATCCAGTCGGATAGAGCGATGGTCTGCCCATCCTGAAGGCCATTCGCGGGACGAGCTCGCGCTGCCGCGCGCGCTCCCGCGGATGCTCCTGTCGTCGACCCCATATTCGATTGCTTCAGCCGCGCTCAAGGAGCGGGGATGCTCGGCGGACGCAGCTGGTTTCAGCTCGGCAGTTCCGCTGATCAACTCCACGACTACCCTGCGATTTGCTCGAATACTGATATCGACCACTGCTTCCCGCGTGGTCACCACGCCTTCTCCCACTGCAATCCGGAATGGGCGCGCATCCTTTGCGACATCCAGCCGAGCCCGACCGTACGCTAGTCGCAGAAATCGACTGTCCGGGGAGATAGAGACTTCGACTTTCGTGTCCGTATCGAGAGTTGCAGTCGAGCCGTCGTCCAACAGGAACCGGCGTATCTCGCCGCGCTGCGTTACGAGAGGTTCCGCGGCGCGGGCTGAGAGGCCGTCGCCTGACCCAGGGAAGGGAGTCCCGCCTGCGCTGATCGCGATGGCGAACAGGATGACCGCCGCGGCGGCGGCGCCAGCCATCAGCCAGCGCTTCGGACGACGTCCAGCAGAGGTTTTCAGGATTTCCGCCTTGTGCATTACCTTCGAATAGCGGTTATACGCTCGCTGGTGAGCGGGCTCTTTCCGCCACTCGTCAAATTCCTTCTGAAGTTCTTCCGTGACCTCGCCGCGCATCTTGATGCACCAGGAAAGGGCAGCTTGCTCGAGTGGGGCGCCCGTCGCCTGTTTCGCGCCATCATTATCGTTCATCGATCGGGTCCACCACTTCTGCAATGTGAGCGAGCGCTTTCATCATATGATATTCGACGGTCGCGATACTAATCCCAAGGCGCTGATGAATTTCTCGATAGCTGAGTTCATCGACGCGATGCATCAGAAAAACCCGCCTGGTCTTTTCGCTCAGATCTTCGATGGCTCGCTCGTAGAGCCGGAGTAGATCTGCCGCTTCCATCTCCAGTTCCTGCTCAGGCGGTGTCGCGATATCATGCTCCTCCCGGAAGGGCAGCAAGACGATCTTGTTTCGCTTGGTGCTGATCGCACGGTTTATAAGCAAATTTCGCGCGATGCGTTGAAGGAACGCCGCTGGATTAACGAGGCGTCGTCGTTGATCGCTTCCCGCGGCACGAAGAAAAACTTCCTGCAACAGGTCGGGCGCATCGTCGGGACCGGCGTGCCGCCCCAGATAACGCAGCAGGGTGCCGCCATCGTTTCGAAATGCACTATCCAACGCTGCGACGTCTCCATCCGCGGCGCGCATGCCCGAAGATGCCCGCCTGCGGTCCTTGAGACCGTCCGGGTGATCCGATTCTGCGCCGGCGCGATGCTCGACGGGACCGGACTTGTATGATGAAAAGGGCACGAGATCGATCTGGAACGGCAATACGAACCGGCCGGTCGTCACCGGCCTTCATGTCGTTCATCGCTTCGCCGCCGTTCAATTGCCTTACGGCAATCTGGTCCGGGTACGGCCGCCTGGCCTTGAGGGGACGGGCGCTCTTGATGCGTGACGGGACTTCCACGCAGCGGCTGCCACTTGCTTGCTGCGCAATCTGGTCATGCCAATCGACGCTGGAATTGACAAGCAAAACCGGTTGGCGACCCAATTTGGGTGGGATACGGCCGCGCCGATGAGCCTGAGCCAAAAGCGTCGCAAAGATCATCGGTGACTTCATCACACGCTATCGGGCGTCATCAATCGAATATAGGCGGCCGCCTCAGCACTGCGCCGGTGGTGATACTGGATGATCTGCGACCGAAGCAGGCTGTTCGACGGCTTTTCGGCTGCGGCCCTGAGACCCCCGAGTTCAGAATTGAGATCTGCAAACAAAACCGGTTCGCAACGGCGGAACTGATGAAGACGTTCGTTCAGCGAGGTAACGGCGGCGACGAGCGCGCCGTTCCGCGACCGACTGGCCAGCTGGAGGAACAAGTCCGAGATCTGATCCGGATAGGTACCCTCGGTGACTCCCCCCGGCGAACGCTGCGGCCTATCAGCGATCGCGGCACGAAGGAGAATGAGATTCAGGCGGAAGAGATCCCGCAACTCGATTTCGTTCACCTGCGGCACCTGAAAACCTCGCCCCGGAAAAAAGGCGACAAGGTGCTCGCCAACGAGCCGGTGGAGGCTGTCTCTGACCGGCGTAACGCTGGTTTTGAGCAAAGTGGCAATCTTGGTCGCCTCGAGTTGATACCCCCACGGCCATGCACCATCGATCAGGCGCTGCTTGATTGCATGGTAGGTCGGTTCGAGAACTTGCGACGGACTCATCGGATCAGCTCGAGGAAACGCTGGCAAAATCAGCTAGCATCGCTTCCTGGTCGGGGCGCAGAGCATCGATGGCACCCAGGTATTCAGGCGCGTCGCCTCGCAATAAAACTGACGGACATTGGCCTTCATAATTTCCGAGATTGGGGCGATGCTGCGCATAGCCTGCTAGCGCAGCGAGCTCAGGCGAAAATGCCCGCGCGACGTCCGGTGGGTAGGAAAGCCAGAGGTTCTCATAAGGTTTTAGCCATCCCAGACTGTATCCGATGACGACGCCGCGGCGGACGCTTTGTGTAATATTGGCGCCGGCGCCATGCACAGTAGAACCAAGAAAGCAGATAGCGGCGCCAGGCTCGCACTCGGCGACGATCGGTTCCCCTAGATGGTCATTCGCCATTCCCGATAGACCATGGCTTCCGCGGTATATTTGCGTGGCGCCATTGTCGGCCGTGAAGGACGTCAGCGGCCAGATCACGTTGACGAGATACTCGTGACACCCTTTCGCGCCGTTCCACATATCGTGATCCCGATGCGGGAACTGCCGAACTTCCCCAGGATGAATTTCGATCGCCTGCGCCACGTTGAGCTGAATTCGATCACATGCGCTTCCGAGGATCGCTTCGACGGCGCCGAGGACCGTAGGTTCGAGAACGAGCCGCTCAGCATAAGCCGATCGCTTGAGCAGCCCGCCGAACCTTTTCGTGCGATAACCGTAGAAGTGCCCTTGGCCGAATGGTGTCGCCGAGAAGACAGGATCGAGGTCCGAAGCGAGCGCTGCAATCGTCTCTTTCGGGAGAAGATCCGGTACGACGCAAAAGCCATTCTCGACGAGTTGCGCTGCCATTTCGGCGCCAGACAAACCCTTCATGCCGCCGCCTCCTTCTGGCCGAAGATGTTGTAGGTGAGCGGCTCGTATACGCCGGCGCGCTTCAGGCCATCGATCGTTCGCTCATCGATCCGAATATGCAGCGCCGCGAGAAGCTTTCCGTCCTGAAGGACAGGGCGCCCGAGCGGTCGGCACTGCCAACCGAACTGGAGGATTTGTTGCAGCCAACCGATTTCGGCCACGCCTGTATAATCTGTGATACTGATAGAAAGGGCATGTTCGGCGAGAACGGTCACAAGCTGATTGCGCGCGACCCGCCGCTCGTTGGCATTCTGGTACCGATCGAGACAGAAGCGCGTAATCTCCCGCACGGAGTGTCCTTGCGGCACTGGGCCGTCGCAAAGAAATGGATAGAGATCGCCGAGGAGGTGAGGCCGATCCGTCGGAAGCAACCGGGTCGAGGCGCGATGTCGGCCGTATGCGTCGGCCAAGATGAGATAATTGGCTTCGGGTGTATCGAACTGGTCGATCTCGAATTGACCATCCAGAACGGGCAAGTCCCATTTTAGCAGATCGACGAAGACTTCTTTGCGCGCAACGAACATAGCGCGCAGCACATCGTCCTCGGACACCGAAGGTGTCCGCGCGGTTGGGGTTCGCATATTGACTCCTGGGCTGTGTGTACCGGAGTCTCAACACGATTTTTCCAGCATGCCTATAGCATGAAAGGGGGATGGCTTCCCACCGAGCCATCCAGGTGATCGGTCATTCGATAGTGGGGCGTGCCCACCGCAATACGTCACCGAAACCGATCAATCCGTCGAAGAGCGCGCAGAGGATCAGCGCTTGCCGACAGTGCACGGCAAATCGCTCGCGAGCCGTCCTGAGATGTTGATTGACGGTTTCTTCGCTGATGCCGAGAATGGCGGCAATCTCGGCCTGCGACTTTCCCCGCGCAGACCAGAGAACGCATTCCCTTTGGCGTTTGCTCAGAACGGGGCGGCTCTTCGGAGGCGCAATGCCGACGATCCGCCGCGCGCTTGCCAATGCGAACGCTCCGACCATCTCGGCAATATGAAGCATGCCTCGCGGAATTTCCCGGCCCGGGCGCACCACGAATGTGCACGATCCGCTCGCCTCGCCGGGTAAATGGCGCGGGACGGTAAACCCGTCGCCCACGCCGTTCTCGCGGCCTACGGTCAACATCTGGTAGTCACCCGCGGACATCGGAACTATGTCGGGCAAGTGTCGCCATTCAAAACCGGTGAGCGACCGCTCGCCGGCCCGTCGCACCGGATCGGCCCCGCCGAGATCGAAATCGACATATACGCTCGCCCACGCGTCCGGATAGTCGTGAACTAACAGGCTGGCGTCGCCATCACCGCCCGAACGCCGGTCATAGGCCAAGGCATAATGATCGAAAGACATCCGATCTGCCGCGTTCACCATCGCTGCGTGAAGTTCATCTTCATTGTCGACGGCACTCACCTTTGAAACAAGATCTTCCATCAATTGTAGTCGCATGATCATCGATCGACCGAGGGCGCGTTCCCAACCCGTCAGCCCCGCGGGTCGCTCCAATTGTCATCGAATTCAGTTCCTTTCCTTCATCGACGATAGCAAAACAGGGATGCCCGAACCCGGGCGGTTTGACTCAGATGTTCGCTTTTCCTTGTCTGCGCTCTCCTTACGTCATCCCCTGGAAAAGGCGGAGGGGGCGACCCGCCAACGTCGGCAATCTGCTATCGCTGCAAATCAAACTTCGCGCAGCGCATTAACTGTGCGGATCGGCTCATTCGCCCTCACCTTCTGAGAAATAGGCCAGCAGTCGATGCGAGATATCCGGGGCTAGGTGGACATATTGCCTCCTGCCATCGTCAGGATCGCCGGTCCGGAACACCAATTCCGCATCGCAAAGCTTTTGCAGAACGCGCATAGCGCTGGTCAAAGGCCGCTCGACCGTGCCGCACAGAGAACCAGTTGAGATCGGCCTGTCTCCGCATTCGTGTATGAAGAGTTCGATCAGCATATCCCAGGCTGGTTCGGCGAAGATCTCGGGCGAACCTAAAAGCTGTTGCCTCAGAAGACGCCGTCGCAAAGCCCGCTTGGCATTCGCAAGCGCCTGTTGTCGTCGGGGATGCCCGGAACTGGTTCCCTCGGATGCACTATCCCTCAGCCGATGACCGTTCGCCCTCGTAGCGTCACCGGTGTTGGCGGGCGACCTTATGATGAAACGGTACGCGCTGTTCGTTACCACGATATGCTCGACAATATCGATGTCGAGAGTCCGGGCCATTTCGGCCAGCGCACGGGTCGCGATAAGGTCGCTTTCGCTCGGTGTAGGATCACCACTGGGATGATTGTGCACAAGAATAAGGCCTGCTGCATTGTGCTCCAGGGCGCGGCGAAAAATTGGACGAGGATATACCACCAGTTGGCCGATGGTTCCGTCCTGCAACCGCTCATCGGCAATCAGCCGGCTCGCCCCATCGAGGAACAGAACACGGAGGACTTCGTCGGGCAGTGACCCCATCGAGGTCATCAGATATTGCAATAGCTTGGGGTTCGCTGGGCCAATGGGGTCTGTGCCGAGTTCTGCGCGCGCCGCTTCCTGAAGCAGTTCATGCGCGCAAAGCAGCATCTTGGGTACGCCGCTGCCGTCTCCACATATGCGCGCCAAACTTTCTTTCGATTGCGCGCAAATCAGATTCAGACTGCGAAACTCTGCCAGAAGCGCTGTTGCTAGCTGCTCGCTCCGGTCCGGGTCGGTAACGGCAATGAACGCCGCCAGGATGGATCGCTGCCGTTCTGCCTGAGCCGCCGCTGGTGTCGCCAGGTCGCAAAAATCAAAAGCGGCGGCACTAGCCACGACCAAGCGACCTGCATGACCATATAAGCTGCTGGGTGCATCGACAAATCGGATGCTCGGCTTGCGTGAGCCATCATTGGCAAGATGTGAAGGGCTGCGGCAATCATCGGCCAGAACCGGTGCGCGACCAGCATGAGTATCAATGTCGAGATAGCGCCAAAGCCATCGATAACAAGATGACCGAAATCGAGTGAGGCGTAGCCAAGCGGAACGAAGTGATGAAGGATGGGATCGGACGCGACCATCACCGTCGCAATCGCGGCCATCGCACGCTCGGGTCCACCTCCTCGCCACACGGCATAACCGAGAGCCACCGAAAGAAGCAGGAAGAATGCTGCGACGCGCATTCCGACCCATATTCATACGATTGGCCCCCGGTCAAACGTGTTCAGGCGACGGCGTGCAGCGGCAGCACTGCCGATTTTCGCTGCGGACATTCCTGGTGAAGATCATATCCGGCCGTTTCCCGCCCGAGAGTGACGAGCTCACCATGAACGCGAAGTACTTCGCCGCTCACCTCGACGAGCGACATCTGTGCATGAGCGAGACGTTTGATCATTGCGTGGCCTTTGGCGGCCGGCACTCCCGGGGTGTCGCGACGAGCTGTCACAACGCTGGTCGCCAAAGAGAAGAGCGCGATGAGCGCGTCGTCGATCCGGGCTTCGGCGACAGGCACGTCATGTTGCAAACGGGCTGCGATAAGTTCGACTTCGGTAGGCATGGCTTCTCCTTTGTCGGAAGTGCGTTCGCTCCGACCCATTGGTTTCGATAAGGTAGGGTTCAGCCGGAGATGAGCTGTGTCAGAGCGACCGCAATTGCGAGACCGGTAAGGGCAAATATTGCCCCGCCGACAACGACGGCCGTGGTGATCAGGATTCTGTTCCTCGTGACATGATCGTGCCTCCATAGACCCTTGAACGGCGAGACCTGTCTCGGCGGCTCACCCATGGCGGCCAAAGGATCGCTGAGGGCGATGACCTCGGGCTTGCCTCCGTTCGGATTGATGGTTGGCAGCAACGTCGACGGTCGGGGAAGGTCTACCGGAAGATATATCATCCGATCATATATCGGCTTCAGCCGGGCATAGATGATGGCCGCCTCGTCCCGATTGGACGCGCCGAGAATATTGCGTGCCGCCCTGATACGCTGATCAACGGTCACCTTTGCTATGTCGAGCTGACGGGCGATTTGCTTCGATGTCTTGCGCTCGACGAGCAAATCGAGGCAAGCGCGCTGCTTGTCGGTCAGCCGCGCCCAGCGCTCGGCATCCTCCGAATTCCGCGATCCCGTATCGTCCATAGCGCGCCTGCCACTTGACCCCTTGTGGCCCGATTTTCATTCGGAATCAGAGATATTTCATGCAGAGGGCCGAGGTCGAGTCGATATTGCAGTTTTGTGGCAAATGCGGCCAAATTGGTTGCGTTTAAGTCGCAGCCGAATGCAAAGGTCCCCGCGGTGACCGAGCCAAACCTTCCGGCGAAAAAGGGGAGGAGGGGGGAGGGGATTGGTTGCAGTTTGGTGCTTGCTGAAGAGGGATGCGAGCCAGCCACGAGTTGTTGGCTGGTCGCATCGTTAATCCTGTCCGTAGGTCCCTGACCAGATAGCCTGGGCCAGGGTTGCGCTCATATTGGGCCCTCGGCGCGCTACTGCCGGACCACGCAACATGACGAAATTGACAAATGAAGAGCGCCGCCAGCTTCGCAAAGCGGAGCGGGCGGTGCGGCAGATGGCCCCGCGCGACCGTGCCATATTCCTCGAGCACTGCCTCCACGACATAAGCTATCGAGAGTTGGCGGCCCGGCATGCGATTAGCGTCGCCGAAGTAGAGGCGGCACTTTGCAGGAGCCTCGCGATTTTCGCTGACATCATGGAAGCTGCCCCGCGGCCGTGGTGGATGTTCTGGCGCCGCTGACGAGCGTTACGCTTGCCAAGCCGAAAACTACTCTACAGGGTGACTACCGCCATGCGTACCGACCTCGATCATCTTCCCGCGAACAAGCAGCGCGAATTGGAGCGCGTCGTCCAGATCATCTTCGAGGAGTTCGAGGATGCGCTGGCGCTTGCCCAACAGAAGTGGAAGAAAAAAGGTCGGATCGAGAAGATCATTCTCTATGGCAGCTACGCGCGCGGTGGCTGGGTCGACGAGCCGCATACGGCGAAAGGCTACCTGTCCGACTTCGATCTGCTGATCATCGTCAACGACAAGCGGCTGACGGAACGCGTCGATTACTGGCTCAAGCTTGATGACCGGCTGATCCGTGAACTCGCGATCGACAGAACGCTCCATACGCCGGTGAATTTCATTGTTCACACGCTCCAGGAAGTGAACGACGGGCTCGCGCACGGCCGGTATTTCTTCATGGACGTCGCGAAGGACGGCATCGCGCTCTACAGCTACGACGACAAGGAACTGCACAAGCCGAAGCCGAAGACGCCCAAACAGGCGCTGGCGATGGCGAAGGAATATTTCGAGGAGTGGATGCCGTCGGCAGAGCAGTTTCTGATTCAGGGTAATGATGCCCGCGAACGAGGCTGGAGCAAAAAGGCAGCCTTCGAATTCCATCAAGCTACAGAGCGGCTCTATCACTGTGTCCTACTGGTATGCACCTTCTATACGCCGCATAGTCACAACATCGCCTTTCTTAGGACGCAAGCCGAGCGAATCGACATCCGGCTGGTTCATGCCTGGCCGCGAGAGACACGTGCCCTTAACGCTCGATTCGAGAAACTGAAGGACGCCTATGTGAAAGCCCGGTACTCGAAGCACTATCGGATCACCGAAGAGGAATTGCTTTGGCTCAGCGGGCGCATCGAGGAACTCGGGCAGGCTGTGCACACCGTCTGCATCGAGCGAATTTCGGAATTGGAAACAAAGGCGGCTGCCGAGCGATAGTAAAGTCAGCGGGTTAATTGACCAGGCAAGTTTGACGTTGCGCTCAAGTTTATTTCGCGCCAGTCTATAATTGTGATCCACGTAGAAGAGGCGGACCCGTGTCGGAAAAGACTGAAATGCTGGTCACGCTGACTGCCGATATTGTCGCGGCGCATGTCAGCAATAATAATGTGGCGATTTCAGACCTGTCGCTCTTGATTGCGAATGTGCATAATGCGCTCGCTGGGCTGGATAAATCTGCCGAACTGGACGCGCCGAAGCAAGAACCAGCTGTGCCGATCCGATCCTCTGTTAGGCCCGACTATGTCGTCTGCCTCGAGGATGGGAAGAAATTGAAGATGCTTCGCCGCCATCTGATGACAACTTACGGCATGACTCCGGATGATTATCGCACGAAATGGGGCCTTCCTAAAGACTATCCCATGGTTGCGCCCAACTACGCCGAGAAACGACGGGCGCTGGCAAAGGAAATCGGCCTGGGTCGCTTGGGAGGAGGGCGGAAGAAGGCTGCTCCGGCGCCGGCCCGCAAGGGACGGAAGCCAGCTGCGCAATAGAACAACA
The DNA here is from genome assembly GCA_005503215.1 of Sphingomonadaceae bacterium 3R27C6. GTDB lineage: Bacteria > Pseudomonadota > Alphaproteobacteria > Sphingomonadales > Sphingomonadaceae > Sphingopyxis. Next base: position 74,078 of record SCNS01000006.1, read on the forward strand.
AAGCGAGAGCTGCCTTACTCCGCTTCGAGAAAGGCCCGGATCGTGTCGAGGGCCCTTTCGAGCTCTTCGGAGCGATAGCCACCTTCATCGGCTTCACAGTCAAATATCCGCCCTTCATCGTCCTTCACGATCAGGATCTGAAGAGCATCGCGCAATTTCTTATCCATTTCCTTTGGGCTCCGTAACATGCCTCGGCGCCGAACGCAGTCGTTTCAAGCCCTTGACGTCATCTTGAGTAATAGGCTGCGCAATGGTCCCTCTTGACCTCGAAAACTGGCGATCATCGCTTTGAGCATAGCGGCCGGATCGAGACGATTGAATGCCAGCTCGTGGCCGGCTCGATCTGCCAACACCGCCAGAAACGAGAGTTGAGTGCGTCCATTGCCCTCCCGGAAAGGATGAATCTGATTCAGATCGGCCAAAAATAGCGTTGCGCCTTCGATGAAGCGCTCGCTGTCGCGATTTCTTAGCCAGTCGTCAGACCGGAGCTGAGCGAAAAGTTTGTCCATCTCAGGTTTGATGTATTCAGGGTAGCAGAAGCTGTTCCCGCCTTTGGCGAGCCGCACGGTCCTGAATTTTCCCGCCCAAGCGTACACGTCCTGAAAAAGATGGCGATGGATCGCCTGATAATGAGCGACGCCGAACCGACCATTCGGCAAGGGTTCGGCAGCACGCGCGGCGGTAATTTCCGTTTCGAAGGCCTCAAGATCGACGGCGTCAGTTAAACCGAGCCGATTGCGAAGAACATCCGAACCCGGATAACAATAAGGATCATCGAAAGCATCATACACTTTTGATATCAGGCCTTCGCGGCATATTTCTCGATGATGCGCTGCCGACGCTGCGCCGGGGTCGCACGACGGCGATCATCAGCCCGAAATTCACTCCTCGCATCATCCGACAGGTAGATGCCTTCGACCGCGCTGATGAACCCGAACCGGGCAAGCCCAAGTGTCATCGTCTGATCGCGCTGCGAGGTCTGCTTCTTCGCCATCGTCTTCTCCTGAATCGGTAAAACACTATAACCGCATCATCACCGCAATGCACGTTCCCTTGGCTCAAGTGCCCCGCCGTTTTGCATGTGATTCCGAACGAACATTTCGGGGGGCTCGATTTTCAACCCCTCGTTTTTCGAGCCTCTGCAACCGCTCCCCTCGTTTGCACGATCCCCTCGACGTGATCGACCAATCGGGCCGTTCGCGCCAGGCTGAAACAGGCCACGGGCGGAGCGCATGGCGATCGGCGGCGGCAATGCAGAGGATACGGGGTTCGACATCGAAGCATGTCGAAACCGCCTGTGCCGCCTGATGCTCGCCGAACGCCGCATCATTGCCCGTTACCTCAAGCAAAATAACTGGAGCCACGCCAGCTTCATCATGCTGCTCGAACTATACGCCGCTGCCAAGCCGCTGTCGATCTCGAGCCTCGGATATGCGAGCGGTACGTCTCCGGCAACCGCGGGAAGGCTGGCAGTCGATCTCGAAACTCGGCGCCTCATTTCCCGACAAAAGGATCCACACGATGCACGTCGGACCCATATCGCAATGGCGCCACGCGGCTATGCAACGATGCGATGCATCCTCGACGATTGTGAAGCAGCGCGCGTCGCGTCCGGGCGGCGCGAGGCATAGCGGGGAGCGGATCGATCGTGAAAGGCGGGGCGCATGGCGGCGAGCGCTGACACCTTCGCGAATAGAAGCAGCTTCGCTCATTTCAGCGGAAAAACCCGATTCCTTTCCGCTGCTGTCCATGATATGTTCCGCTGAGAGCAAGATCATGGTCGACACGCTATCTTCCCCGGCGCCCGGAGCCGCCATCCAGCAGCCGAAGGCGGTCGATTGGCTGTGGCACCCTTGGTATGCGAAACTTTGGTGGGCAGCGATCCCGGTCTATTGGATCACGGCGACCGCCTCCCTCAATATCCCGTCCATGTGGGCGTTTTTTGAGAGCGCGTTTGCTGGCTATCTGAACGTCCTGTTCTTCCCATTCACGGCGCTGCTCGTGCTTGGTTTCGGGTTTGCCCGAGCTTGGCTCGATACGCCCGCAAGTGAAGAGTGGACGCCGGCCACCGATGCGGAGATCGATGAACTGGAAGAGATGAGGATGTTGCACGAGGACTGGTCGGGGCGGCGGCCCGGGCAACCGGATCCCGCATTCGATATCTATGATCCGCGATCGGGTGTCCTGTATGTCGGAAATCCAAATGGTATTAACAGCGGCAATCCCCTCTAGCGTTTCTTGTTGCTGTTATCCCCGTCGAACGGGCCGTTGGCGAGATCGGTGGAGAAGCGGCCTTTGCTCAGGATAGATGACTGCTCGTAAGAGGTCATCGGCGCCGTGATGTCCGTGGTTCCACGCGCGGAATCGGCTTGTCCAAGATAGCGGTTTCGTAGCCCTTCAGGCCCGAGCACCTGGCGGTTCAACTCGCGCGTGAAGGTTGCCTCCGGAGTTGCTGAACGGGCGGCGGCACGTTCCGCTGTCGCGATCGCTCCTCGGACATCGTAGTTCACGATGTCGAGCGTAGCCTGAGCATTCTCACTGCTTATGCCGACATCATTGCTCGAAAATCCAAGCCTCCCGCTAGCAGTTCCAGATGTCTGCTTCCCAGCGCTGGGGCCTCCTTTGGCTCTACCGCCGCGAGAAGCATAATCGGTACTTTGAGAGGCGGCTCCGATCTCACCGCCAACGGTGGTCCCCATGGTGATCTGATCCACCGCCTGTCGTGATATCGCCCGCCGCCATCCCGTCTGGGCCATGATCGCTGACACGTCGCGCTGGAGCGTATCGGCCACCTGCGGATTGAGGCGCCATTCGCCATTGCGATCCATCTCGAATCCGCCCTTCAGCCAATTCGCCATCATCGCCTGGCCCTTGTCCCCGCTGCTGAGCATATGCTCGATCGTATCGGGCCCCGCCTGCTTGCCGGCCTCGTACTTGGTGCTCGTATCGCTCCGCGCCGATTGCGCGAACCCGGTGCTGCTCGACACCAGCAGGTCGTTGTCGGCGAAGCTGAACCGCGCGCGGCCGCCGTCAGCGATCGCGCCATACTGGCTGTGGTTGATGAGGCCGGCCCGGTGAAGCTGTCCCGCGACCTCTGGCGACACGTTGAGATTGAGATCGCCGTTCTGCGCCATCGCGAGCTGGCGTTTCGTCATGGTGATCCCCTCCGCGCGGAGCAATCCCTGCATACGCGTAAGACGTTCGTTGTCGACGATGCGGGTCAGCCGCTCGTTGCGAGCGCGATCGGCGATGCCCGCTGCGCCGCCTTCTGCCATGTCCACCTGGTTGCCCGCGGTGCGGCTGAGCGCCCCGATGAACGCGTCGAGCTTCGCTGCCTCGCGCGTCGATACGCCGGCTGCCGCAGCGCCCTCCGCGAACCCGAAATTGTCGCTCTGCCGCCGCTGCTCGCCAATGCGGGCCGCCCCGCGGACGCCGCCATGCCCAACCTCGCGCTGGGCATCGAGCTTGCCCGAGCGCTCGGCAAAGTCGTAGCCCGCCGCTTCCTTCGTCCGGCCATAGACGCTCGTGCCTTCGCGCCCAGCCTCGGCGGTTGCGCCGTCGGCGGTGCCTAGCTGGACCGAGGCATTATACATCTCGAGGGCGCGCATGACCTGCGCTTCGTTGCGGCCCGTGGAGCGCGAAAGCGAGGAGATGGCGGTCGAGCGAGCTTCGCCCGACAGCGCGTTGATGAACCCGATACGGCGAGAGGTTTCGTCGACGGAGAGGCCGAGCATGGCGGCCGCGTTCCGCTGACCTTCATTGTTACCGGTGCGCCAGGCCTGTTCGGTGGCGACATTGCGCCGCTCGATGCCCGCGACGTTGTCGCCGGCATAATCGCGGCGGCCTTCCATCGCGCCGACCTGGACCTGTGCGCCCGTCAGGTCGTTTCGCAGCATCTGTTCCTGCTCGAAGCTGTTGGCGATGAGCTTGGCGAAAGTCGGGTCAGCCGACGCCTGCGCGATCACCGTCGAGGCCTTGAGATCGGCGTCCTTGCCTTCATAGCCATTGCGCTCGAAGTGCCGCCGCGCCCCCTGGAACATCATGTCATAGGCGCGGGTGTCGCCGAACGCCTTCCATTGCACCATGTTCTGCGTGAAGGCCGCGAAGGCGCGCTCGCCCGATTGTCCTTTCCCAAAGTAACTCGTTCCGAGGCCGCGGAGCGCGTCCTTCTCGGCGAAATTATGGATTGCGGAGGTGGTCGCGTTGGCGCGCACCGCCGCAGCGGTCGCGGGGTGCGAGAGGTCGCGGCCGACGAGGGCAGGGGCGAGGCCGCCGAGCTCGCGCGCGGCATCGGTCGCCCCGAGCGCAAAGCCCGTCGTTCCCGCCGCGCCCGGCGTGCGGTCGGCCAGATAGCCGCCCGCCGCGCCAAATGCCCGGTTGCTGCCGAGCGTCGACCGCTCCCCGAAATCCCCGAAACTTGATACCGCGCCGCGCCGTGCCATCGTTCCCGTGGCCGAGGCCTGCGCTTCGAGCGCCTGCGCGCGGCCTTCGTGCGTCATGATCGGCGTCGCCGCCGCGGTGCCCTGACCCTGCACACCGAGCGCGCCGCTGGTGAAGGAGGTGAACACGTTGCCTGAGAAGCGGAACACGGTGAACACGAACGCGCCGGCGAGACCCGCCGCCGCGGTTCGAAAACTGCCGAAGATCGCCAGCGCCTTCATCGCCGAGGATGGCGCCAGCATCCAGGCGTTGGCGGCGACATGGTTCGAGCGCATCTCGGCGAGCACGTCCATCGCGCGGCCGAGCGTGAGCTGGTAGATACCGGCATCGATCACACCCCACATCGCGACGAACACGAACAGTCCTAGCGCGAAGGATGCGACGCGCAGGTTGATCGGGGTCAGGATGAAGAGAAGCGCGATTGGCATCATGAACAGCATGATCCCGAAGACCGTGGCACGGATCGTCGGCATCCACTCGTTGGCGGTCGACATGGTCGCGAGGCCGCTCGACACGACAGCGCGGTTCGCCATGACTCGCGCCGCGGTCGCGGGGCTGTCCTCGAACAGCACGTCGCCGACGGCGTTACCGAGGTTGATGTTCGTCATGAGCTGCTGGAGCGTTAGCGGTGTGCCAAGCATCTTGTCGCCGAGCGCGCCGAGGTTCGAGCGGCAGCGCTGAAGTTGGCCCGCGTTGCTCACGTCATAGCCCGTACGCTCGCATACCTGCCGGCTATAGTCCTCGAATAGGGCGGGGTCGGACAATCGGTCCGAGATATAAGTCCAGGCTTCGGTGCAACTCACCGTGGTGCCGCCCTTGTCGGTCGCGGTGAAGACGGTGCTGAAGGTCGCCGGTCCCGCCATCGCGGCGAAAGCCGCGGGAAGATCGTTCGCGGTGCGAAAGAGCTGATCGTCGTCGATGCCATAGGCGGGCGAGACGCGCGCGACTGGATAGCATTGGCGGACATAGTCCTTGATCGTCGCGTCGAGGAAGGTGTCGGTCATCGGTCCGCGCGGCGAGACGGCGTTGAGGAACAAGTCGAAGCTGTGTCCGCCCGCGCCGAACTCGAGTTTGGCATTGGGATCAATCGTATTGTCGTCGATCGTCTCGGCGATCGCGCGCTCCATCATGTTGGTGACACCTGCGACCAGCACGATCAGGTTTGGTACATCGCCAACGGGCTGATAGGCGTTGCGGACGCGGTCGTAGACATGGACCGTGCCCGTCGTCGCAACGAGGCCAACGAAGAGCCCGACGCCGACGAGCGTCTGGAAACCAAACGCCACGATCCCCATGCCATTGCCGCGCACGCTCGCTAGCAGCGCACCGAGCGCGATCCCGGCGACCGCGATGATGACGACCAGCGTCTCGTAGCGCGGATCGGCAAAGATCATCGAAACGAGCTTGAACGCGTCGACCGTCTCGTTGAACCCGTCATAGGTGTGGAAGCTGGTTTCGAGCGCAAATGCGGCCGTCGGCACGGACGCAACGAGGGCGGCGAGGACCGCGGAGAGAGAGCGGGCGCGCACGGCGGTCAGCGATTGCGGTTGGCGGCGGCGCCGGCGGCGTCGCGCGCGTCGCGGTCGCGCTGGCGGACCAACCCCGCGTAGTTGGCGGAGAGGTTGGTCTGTTCGAGCGCCGCCATATAGGACTGGCGCATCTGCGCGCGTTGCCGCAGCACCTCGTCGCGGAGGCCCTGCAACTGTTCGATCCCCTTGGTAAGGATGCGCGTCTGGCAGATATTCGCGTTACCCGCGTCGGCCGCGCCCGCGGCCGCGGTGCCGCGCTCGGCGTTCGACAGGGCGAAGTCGATGCTGCGGGTGAGGTCGTTGAGCATCTGGTAGGCGAGGGTAAGCGCGACCAGTTCGTCGGTGTCGCCGATCACGCTGTCCTCGACACCTTCGCGCACGCCCCATTCGAGCATCCGGTAGATCGGCAGCGTCTTCACATTGGCGACGAATTGGCGCTCCTCGGCCGTCAGCGCGGAGCGCGCACGGATCTTCGTTGCGATCGCCTGCATGCGCTCGCGTGCGAGGATCAGCGCGCCGCGGCCCGGGCCGTCGACCTGACAGTCGGCCCCGGTCGGCGGCATGTTGAGCGCGCGCGACTGGACGCGTCCGGTCAGGAAATCCTCGACACCTTCGGTCTCTTGGCGCGGACAGGCGGGGATGGCCGAGAAGAGCGGAACGCGGTCAATCGTATCCCAGCGCATATAGACGTCGCCGACCCGCGCGCGCATGACACCGGTCCACTCGCCGGCGCCGACGCGCGCCGCAGCGTGCGCGAGAAGCGAACCGGTCCGGAAGATATCGGTGACTTCGCGCGGGCAATTGGCGAGCGCGTCGCGCAAATCCTCCGTCGGATTGTTCTGGTTCGCCTGGATCTTCTCGCGGCTCTGCTGGTAGCTTTTCGCATAGCCTTCCTTGATCGACTTGTATCCGGTCATCTCCTCGATGATGCCGCTCATATTGTCGTCGCCCTTGGCGATCTGGACCATGCGGTTGGCGAGGCGGCAGTCGTTAACCTGGATGGAGTTCAGGAAGTTGGTCGCTGCCTCCATTTTCGAGATGATGTTCCCCATCTTCTCGTCGAGCGTCTCGAGCAGATATTGGAAGGCCACCGCGGGCGCAGCTTGCAGGATGCTCTCCAATTTCTGGACGAGGTAATCGGGATCGAGGAAGGACATGCCGCCGAGGAACATGTCGATCCCGCCGCAGCCCGCCTTCACCTTCGGGAGGGTCAAGCTCATCAGATAATCGTTGTGGACGTCGACGCGGCCCGAGAAGCCGCCCGCGGTCACATAGCCACGCGCCTGGTCCTCAAAGCTGCCGGGCGACGTATAGGTGACATTGTCGAACCAGTGCTCGGCCCAGCTCTGCGCCGCCGCGGGTGGCGCGGTGCCGACGGCAGAAAGGGCCAGTGCGATCAGCGGCAGGCGAAAGCGGGCAGTCGGCATGTTCGACGTCCTTTGGAGTGGTGCAAATGAACGGAGAACTGACCCGCCATGTTCAGCGTCTCGGGCGGTTGGGCGGGACAACCCCCACGATCCCGGTAAATTTCGAGAGCGCACGGACGCCGACGGCAGGGCGAACCCCGGTCAACATCTTGGCGGCGAGGTAAAGGTTGCGCGCAAGGTTCGGCGCATGGTCGGTGCCGAGCGCGATGGGGATGATCCGGTTCTGGTCGGTCGCCGGACGCACCCAGGCGACGGGGTGGCCGATCCACGGCAGCCCGAGCCGGCCAGAGCGCAGCATGGCTTCCTGTTCGCCGATTGCGCGAACCTCCCAGCCGTAGCGGGAGCGAAGGTGGCCGAGTTTCGTCCAGAGGTCGGCGCAGGGGACGCATCCGGGCGCCGTACTCATCTCGATGACGAAGATGCCGTGCTGGCCCTTCAGTGTCTCGGCAAGGTCCGGGGGAAAGGCGCGCGTGACTGGCACCCGGCCCAGCCAGTTGTTCATCTCGGCCATCGTCGCGACCGGGTGGATCGCAGCCCGTGCAGCAACCTCGCGACTGGCCATTTGGGCGCCCGCGGGCGGGCCGAATATGACCGTCATACATGTCAGCGCGAGGATATTGGCCCGCCTGAATCCATCTTCTAGGCAAGGACGATTTACCCTAGATTGGACAACGGAAAGGGTGTTCCGCATGAACGCCGTTACGATCACGCCAAAGGGGCAGATCACGCTCAGGAAGGAGTTGCTCACACATCTCGGAGTCCGCCCCGGCGACAAGGTTAGCTTTGACAAGCTCCCCGGCGGTGAGGTCATGATTCGGGCTATCAGACCGTCAGGAGAAGTCGAAAGTTTCTTCGGACTTTTGAAGCGAGAAGGCCAACGACCGATCTCGATCGAAGAGATGAACGAGATAATCGCAAAGGGATGGGCGGGCGAGCAGTGAATATCATCGCCGACACCAACATTCTCGTTAGCGCAATCGCGGATGACGACAAAATTTAACGCCCTATCGTCTAGGCGCAGCTCGATGGCGCTGAACTTGTTGCCTTCACGCTGACGGCGCTTTGTGAGCCCGGCTTGGTATTCCTTCGCGGATACAAGGTGAGCCTGGGCGAACTCTCCAAGTCGATCTGTGTCCTTGTTTCCGCCGATAACGTAACGGTGGACATGCAAGCCGTCGAAGCCGGACTCTCTATGTTGGAGCAGGGTGGAGACTTTGCTGATGGCATCATCGCCCACGATGGCCAGTGGCTCGGCGGTGAAACCTTCGTCAGCTTTGACCGAGGCGCCATCGGTTTGCTGCAGAAGCACGGACAGGCCGCGATAATCCCCGATTGATCGCATGCCTGCGCCGACTACGCGGCAAGCCGTTGCAATAGCCCCCGTCATCGCTGCGGCCCCAGGCCTGGCCCGACGAGATCGCCTCCGAGCACGCGCGGGTCGGTCGCCGACACTGGCCCGTTCGACAACGCGTCGAAAAAGCCGTCTTCCTCTCCCGCGCCGGTCAGGAACTGCTCGGGCCGAATGTCGCCGAGCAACAGCCGCACTGCCTGATAGGTGGTCTGCGCGAGGTTCGGGTAGGTCTCGACGCCGCTCGCGATCACCATCCGTTGCGCGCTGCCGCGGCGGATCACCAACGTCGTCGGGGTAATCTCGACGCCGAAGCGTTGCCCAAGCTCGGGGCGCTGATCGATGTCCATCTGCGTGACCTGCCAGCCCGTCTCCTCGCGGAACCGCTCGAGGATCGGCCATTGGACGCGGCAATAGCCGCACGAGGCGCGCGAGAACATCACCAGCGCAAACTGGCCGGCATGGGAGCGCAGATAGTGACGCCGGATCGCGTCCTTCTCCGCGCCCATCGCCGAGCGCGCGTCGCCGACCATCGGGTTCGCGGACTTGGCATTGAGCTCGGGGTTCTGAAGCAGCGCAAGCTGCGTCACGCCGGCGAACGCCCGTGCTTTTCGCCGGGCAAAATCCTGCAACCGCCAGAAGTCCGCGACGGCATCGACCGTCAGCACCGTCGCCGCATAATCGCGCTGCTGCTCGATCAGTTTGCGGATTTTCGGCGGCGTCCAGGTCGCGAGTTCCGCCATCGGCGGGATCTCCGGTTTCGCGAGCGCGTCCGGGTCGGGCTCGCTCGGCTCCGGGGGCGGAGCCTGGTACCACCAATAGCCCTGCTTCAGTTCGGGCGCGCGGGAGGACGAAGGGCTCTGCCCGACCGCGACGGTTGCGGCGGAGAGGGCGATGCCGGCAAGAAGGAGCGCGCGCATCACAGCACCTTCACCATGCGCGAAAGTCTCTCGATCGAAACGGGGCCATAGTAGCGGCTGTCGAACCCGCTCGGGTGCGAAGAGCCGACATAAATGGTGCCGGGCTTGATCAGCCCATAATCGGGACGCCAGTACTCGAGCTTCTGGCCATTCCGCCCATAGGGTTTCGTCACGCCGAGCAGCACGCCATCGCAATAATACCAGCCGTCCATTGCGTCCGGCGCGATCATGGAGGGCTTCTCGATCAGGGAAATGCGCTCGCCCGGCATGCAGAGCGCACGCTTGGTCACATTGACCGGCTCCGGACCGGCGAGCGGATGCGACAGCCGGAACATGACGAGGTCGCGCTTGGCAATCGGTCCCGGACTTGGTCGCACGGCCCAGGCGTCGATCGACGGCGACATCACAAGCGTGACTTGCTGGACCGCCCAGCAGGTAAGCAAGCCGAGCGGGATCACGATCGCGCAGGCTTTCCACAGCCGGTCGGGCCGCGCCGGCTCGCCGAGCCCTTCGGCTCCGAGTGCAACGGCCGTGCGCCGCGGCAGCCGTTTGAGGCCAATGGCCAGATGCTTACCGGCTTTCCAGGCGAGACTGAGCATCGCGCACTTCCTCCTTTCCACCAAGACGGGCGATTTCTTCGAGCAGGCCGGAGAGCGCGGCGTCGCCGTAAACGACGTGCGCCGCGCGCGGGCTTTCGTCCTCGCGCTCGCAATAGGGCAACACCGGATCGCTCGGGATCATCGCGAGCGCGGGAACCCGTGTGACGCCATGCTGCCGAAACACGAGCGGATCGACGATGAGCTGGACGTCGCGCATCGCGCAGGCCGGGCCTTCGCAGCCGGGATCGAGCCGCAGGATTTCGGCGGTCAGCTTCGCCATTGGCGCGACCTTGGTCATCCCGCCCGGCATGCCGCGAAAGGCAATCACCCCGCGCGCCTTTTCAAGCTGCGCGGCATAAGTGCGCAGCGTCGCCGTCGGCATCGACGAAGAGGCGAACAACACCGGCACCCAGCTCTGCGCCGCCGGCGCAGGGGCGGCTTCAGCGACGGCCTTTATGTCGGGCGCTTCGAGGCCAAGCGCCTGTTCGAGACGCTTCGCCATCGCCGCGCGCTCGGCCGCGAACCGATCCTTGCCCGCTTCCATCGCATCGCGGGCGCGGGCTTCTATGGCGGGGGAGGGCGCACGGCTCCGCAGCGCCTCGAAGGCGCGGCGGCGCTCCGCTTCGGTCGGCTGGGGCAGTTCGGACGGCGCATCCTGCGGTTGGGTCTGGCGTCGCGCGATGGCGCCGCGCAGCCGCTCCATTGCGGCATCGCTTTCCGCTTCGATTCCGGCTCGCGCGGATGGAGGAGTCTTTTGGTCAGGTACCGTCGGCGATATCTGTGCGGCCGCAAGGCTTGCGAAGCCGACCGCGCCGCCGAGCGTCAGCGCGAGCGCGAAGCGCACGTCAGCGGCCGATGGCTTGGTAATAGGCATCGATACGTTCCTTCATGTCGATTTGGATGTCGGCCTGCGCGCGGGCCTCGATCTCGGAATAATATTCGGACAGGTCCATTTTGGAGAAGTCGAGCGCCTGAAACTCCTCGGGCGTGAAGCCGCGACAGTTCGGCGTCTTCACCGGACCCCAGCCGTCCGGAAACGACTTCAGTTGCGGTCGGCCCTGTTCCTGGATGATGCGGCCGAGCTTGGTGTTGAAGCAGCAATGGCTTTTCGACTTCTGGACGCAGATGCCGAGGATCTTCGAGCTGCAATAGCTGCCGACCTCGACGCACATGCCCGAGCTGCGCAGCATGCCGACTTCCATGTCCTGTTGATCACAGGAGGAGAGCAGGAACTCCATCATCACGTTGATGGCGAGGCTGATCGCGATCGACGTCGGATCGATGCCTACGATAAGCGCGTTGGCGCCGGCGCTTGCCGCCTGGCTCGCCGTCGCGCCAGCCTGGAAGGCGGCATAGGCGGCCTTGGCGCCGGTGAACACGCCCTTGGCGATCGCGATCTTGGTCTGGGTCGAGGCGATCGACGAGCCCATGCCATCCTTGACGATCTTGCCCTTATCCTTGCAGCAGTTGGAGAACGTCGTTTTGAGGCCCGCCGGACGACAGCGCAGCGCGCGTCCGCCGAAGATCTCGATATTGCCGAGGCAATTGCCTTCGGCGTCAACGGGACCGTCGGCGGGCGCGCCCGGATCATCGAACACCGGCTCGTCCTCGATCGGGCTCGCCGCCGTATCGATGCAGGCGTTGGGGGTGCAGGCGGGAACACCGCCGCTTGCGGGCGTCTCGCACGCATATTGGAGCCCAAGCGGACACGACCAGGCGCCTCCGGGTTCGGGCGTGCACCAGGTGCGTTCGAGAGGGCATTGCCAGCCGCCGTTCGCCGTTCCGACACAGCTCGCCGTCTCGCCAGGGCCGTCAGCTTCGCCGCTGCCGTCGAGATCGACTGCGCACAGTTGCTGGGCGTGAGCCGGCGGCGCGGCGACGGCGCTGCCGATCAGGACGCCCGCGATCACCAGGGCGATCAGCACCACGCGGTGCGGCCAGAGAAGGTCGCGCCAGCTCATCGCGCTGTCGCCGTGCAAGCAAGGTCGGCACCGGCGAGCCGTACCGTCTGCATCATCACCACCGCTTCGGGGAAATCATCGATGCAGCCGCACGCCGAGACGATCTGTTCGCCCGGACCTGCCGGGCAGACATTGTCGCTCTTGCACGCGTGATAGAAAGTGTCCCAGCCGGTCGGGTTCGTCTGCTGCGCGCCGACGACGCCTGCCGGAGCAGCGTCGGTGTTGGCCTTGGGCGCGCGCGTCTTGCAGATGGCTTCGCAGCGCGGGACCGAGCCGCGGTCGGGGAGGGCGAAGGGACGGGTCGAGGCGGCTGCGCCGCCGTCGCCCGTCCGCACGCGGTCAGCGAGCATCGTCTCGGTCGAATGGTCGATGATATAGGCGCCGCGCGACAGGTCCGGCTCGGGAAGCGTTCCGTTGTCGACGACGCATTTATAGGTCCGCTCGCGGCGGAAGAAATCGCGGGTAAGCTGAATAGTGCAGGAGCCGGTGCCGAAGAGGCGCGTTTTCGGCAGCGGCCTGAGCCCGGTGCCGACGCCATTGCGAAAAGTCTGCACGGTATCGACGCTTTCGCTGTCGAGCCGGCATTTTGGATCGGCGCCATAGCCCGAGCAGAGATCGACCAGTCGCTCGCGCGGTTCGCAACCGGGCGAGACGCGGATCTCGACGTCGACGAGACCCCATTGGGTCGTCAGAGGCGCGCCGCCGCCACCGCCGCGAACGCGCGCCGACACGGTCGTGGGGCCAGCCCTGAGGTCGGCCGTAAAATCATAGGGGGTATAATTGCGCGAGGCGTCTCCGTCGGTCCGGCAGTCGCCCGAGGGCAGGCCAGTCGAGAGCCATGGACGCGGCCCGGCCGAGCCCACGATCCGGCCGTTGACGCGGCCCTGGACCCAGTCGTCGGCGCCCATCTCGACGATCCGGGCCGAAACAAGCTTCGCGGGATCGCTGATTTCGAAGCGCGCAGTGAAGATCGGCGGCGCGCTGCTGCAATCGCCATCGCCGATGATGCGATAGCGGCGGCAGTTCTCGCCGCAGTCGCGCACCGAGTAGATGGAACCCGACGCCGCGACGATGTCGTCGTAAGTCAGGGGCAGGAATGAAATCTCGCGCTCGATCGTGCACGCGCGGACCTGTTCGGCCCGGCCAGTTCCCGCAGGCGAACCCGCGAGCGACTGAAACAGGCTGTTCGACTGCGATGCGGAGAAGGCGTCACCTTGGATCGCTGTGGGGTTGGCGCGATAAACTGTCTGGGGAAGGGAAGGATCGGGACTGCACGCCGTCGACTGCGCGCCGACATATTGGATCAGCGGACCGTTGACGCGCGCGTCAGCGACCCCGATGCGCGGATCGTGTGTCGAGAGCGCACCGATTGCGCCGCCGCCGATATCCTTCAGCACCCACGGCAGGTTGCCCATCACGAGGTTCGCCCCGCAGCTATTGTTGACGCAGTAGCAGCCGGCGAGTTCGGGCATCTCGACTTCGGTCAGCTTGAGGTCGCCGTCGGTATCGACATCCCACTGGAAAGTGCGGCAATCGTTCCAGCTTCCGGGCCGGCAGGAAATCACACCGTTGGCGCAGAGACCTGACACGGGGACCGGCAGCGTCGAGACGCTGTCGAAGCTGCCGTCGATATCCTTGTCGCGTGCGATGCGAACCGTGGAGATGTCGCCGCCCGCGCCGGGCTGAATCAGGATTTCGAGGAAGTTCGCCGTCTTCTGGCAGGCGAGGTTCGGGGTGAAGCTCCGGCTCTTGTCGACGGTCGCGACCGGTCGTCCGCCGAGACCGGGGTTGATGTAATTTTCGAGGAGCGCTTCGCTGTCGCCACTCTTTGCGCGCGCGGCTTCTGCCGCGGTGCGCGCGCGATCCTCGACGGTCTGCGCCGATGCGAGGCCGGGAAGCATCGCAGACGCGGGCAGCAGGAGAAGGCACCACCAGCTCATGGGCGGTCCTTCTCCACGGTGCGCGAACCCAGGGGCACGCGAAACAGATCTCGCGCCCGAAGTGCTTCAGTTCCGGGCGGGAATAGCCGAAAGGCGGCCTGGCCTTCGAAGACGGTCAGCACGGCCTTCACGCGCGGATGCCGCGGGGTCTGATCGTGCTGGCCTGCCGTCGATTGAGCGACGGCCGCCTCGACTGGAGTTGGAGCGGCGCCCGAGAGGGGGCAGGGCGCCGCTCCCGCCTCACGCGCCTGCCGGCAGCCACCGGGGCTGTGGCGGGCAGACCGGGCCGATTCCCGGCTGCGCGTGGGGCGATCGGTGAGCGCCGGGACCGGCGCCGGGTCAGGGCGTCGAGAGTCCGGCACAGCAAATCGCTTTCTCGAAGAGCATGAATTGGGCGTTGTCATTGCCGGGGGCATGCTTGCCCGAGTTCCAGAGCGCGCCCGGACGGCCGATGTTGACGCACTTGCCGCCCTTTACCGGCTCCATCAGCTGGAGCTTGTACCGGCTCTTGGTCCAGATCGGCTGCGGCTTGAACGAGCAGCCGTCCGCCGAGTGGATGGTCAGCGCCCCAAGCCGACCCATCATGAAGGTGCCGCGCGCCGCGAGCCCCGCCCAGGCCTCGACGCGGTCGCCCATGTGGATGTCGCCCGCGATCGGATAGGTCGATCCCCAGCTTCCCATGCACCAGAACAGTGGATCGACGACCTTGCCGGCGGCTGCTGCGGCACTGTCCGCCATGCAGGCGAGCCCCGCGGCGGGATTGCCAAACAGGATGCCCTCCGGCTGGATGATCGCGCCAAGAGTTCCCGACTGCCAGGTAGGCAGAAGCTCGGTCATCATCGCGACGTCGAACCCATCATCCTCGATGCACGGCAGATCGGTGAACATGTCGAGCATCTGCCAGACCGGGGCCTTGTAATAATGCATCTGCGCGAAGAGCTTGGTGGTGTTAGTTCCGTCCGAGATCGACGATTGGCTGCCCTGCAGCCGCCCGCCGGTTGGCATGATGTCGACCCCGAGCGCCATCATGCAGCCCGGCTCGGTCACGACGTCGACCATCCGGTTCGGTGTCCAGAAGCTGACCTTGACGCCGAACCAGAAACTTGCGCCCTTGCGGCAGGCGCAGAGCGGCTTCGAGGCGGATTGCGCGTCCAGGGCCTTGTCGAGCTTGTCGTAGCTTCCGACCCGCACGCCGCCAATGGTGATCGGGAAGATGCAGTTCCAGCGAACTTTCGTGATCGGGTTGAAAATCGCGTCGGTCGGGCATTTGGAGGCGTGGGCGGGTACCGCAGGCAAGGCGATCCCGGTAAGTAGTACGCCTATAAGTGCTGCAAATCTGAACTGACGGGTTGACCGACGCTTTGTGATCGGCCCGAGTTGAATGGAGAGGATTGCCAAGACAGAATGTAGCAGGCGAGCGAACATAGTATCTCCGCTGCGCCGCATATGGGCGCTCAAATAAGCGATAGGGGAAGGGGAGCGACTTTTCAGTTAGTAGGAACCTGCCCCTTCCGAGCGAAGGGATGCATTGTGAGCGAGCGTGTTGGCAACGGGGGAGGCACCATTTTGCCGATCAGGGGCATGACCATTCCGGTGGCTCTGCCTCTGCGGAGGTGAAGTGCTTGGGGATGGTGGTCCGGACCTTGCGAGGAAGAACTACCTTCCTCCATTTTGCGATAGAGCGTCGAGCGCTTTAAACCTGTGCAATCGAGCACTGCGCGAAGCCTCAGGCAGCGGCCGGGGCTTTCAGTCGACATGACCATCCTGCGCGTAGACGAACTATCCAAATCGCAATGAGAGGCTTGGCGCTGAACCAGGCTTCGGCTCCGCGCATTCCCCTGGTTATCATGTTACTCTTTCGAGCAGTATCGTCGCCGTTCCATCGGCATGCGTGCCTCCGGGAGAACGCTCGGACAACAGGTAGGGCACGGTGTTGCAGCCCTTGACCGCGCCTTGTCCAACACGAATCCGCGGGGCTACCGGGCCCTAATTAGTAGATCGGCGGCCGCGCCTCCAAGTGCGGCATACAATCCAAATCCGCCTCAGAATTCTAGTGCTGCGCGCGGAACGGTAATCGATACAATCAGGCCACCCGGACCCCAGTCGCGTTCAATCGTGGCTTTCAGCGTTGCCGCGATTCCCTTTTCGAGGCGTGTGCCGAACCCTTCGCTGTTGCGCGTGTCTTCACGTCCGACGCCCCTCGGCTGGGGACCGCCGCTTTCCTCCCAGCGAAGACTGACATCGATACCGTCGCTCTCGAAACGAACCGCAAGCCGGCCTTCGGGGACGGATAGCGAGCCGTATTTTGCGGCATTCGTCGCAAGTTCGTGCAGCATCAGTGCGATGTGCGTGACGGCTCGCCCACCGAGAACGAGTTCGGGCCCCTCTATGACGATCCGATTGTCGGCCGAATAGGGGGCGAGTATTGCGTCGATCAGCGCCAGAAAATCGGTTTGCGGCGACGCGGCAGTCGCTTCCCCGGCGCCCACCATCGTCAATTCGTGCGCACGGGACAGGGCTTGCAACCGATCCTGGATCATTCCTACGGCATGGTCCAGGCTTTCGGCGGATCGCGAACTGATCGTTACAATCGCATTGGCGAGCGCGAACAGGTTCTTCACCCGGTGCCGCATCTCTCCCATCAGCAGCTGTTGTCGCTCTTGCGCCATTCGTCGCTCGGTAATGTCGCGTGCGATCTTCGAGGCGCCGACGATGATTCCCTGGGCGTTGTGCACTGGCGAAATCGTCAGCGAAATGTCGACGAGTTCGCCGTTTTTGCGCAATCGCTGGGTCTCGAAAGGCAGGATGCGCCGGCCGCGCTGAATCTCCGCGATTATGCGCGGTTCTTCGTTCAATCGGTCTGGCGGAATCAGGATCGTGATGGATTTGCCGACGACTTCTTCGGGCGCATAGCCGAAGAGCCGGGTTGCCCCTTGGTTCCAGCTTTGGATGATGCCATGCAGATCCTTGCTGATGATTGCGTCTTCGGAGCCGTCTATGATCGCTGCGAGCCAGTCGCGCGGATCGGGTGCGTCGGCCCGCTCGAACTCGGACGAGGCCAGGATCATTGTTTGGGAGGGCGATACGATGGGAAGCACTTCGAATAGCGAGCGCGCTTGTGCGACATCATATCCCCGTGAGGCGTGGCCAATGGAATCCGCCATATGCGCTCCTTTAGAAGACTTGACCTCACACCGGGCGTGTTCTCCGACGCGGTCTTGGACAAAGTATAAGGCATGAGCGTTCCCTGTGTATATGACAAGGCACCGCACAAGCAACTGTATCCCATTGAAATGCCGCCTCGACACGCCAAAATGCGCCCACAGAAAGGCCGGATCTCACTCAGCGCTATTTTGCCTCCGCTTAATGAGCGCGGAGCTGATCCTTGCTGCTGCAGATGCATCTGCAGGAACCTTACAGGCCGGCTGGATTTCCAAAGCACTTGTTCTCCGCATAAACATTGAAAACGCTGGCGGAGGCAGCCGGGTTACAGAACTCGGCTTCGAACAGATAATGGCTGACCATCGTCTGGAAGCGCGTGTTGACGTTGCGCTCCTTGCCGCGCCCGACCTTGTCGACCGCGGTGCGCATATTGTCGTAGATCCCGCGGCGCGGCACCCCGCCCAGCACGCGGAACGCGTGATTATGGGCGTCGAACAGCATTTCATGGGTCTGCAACAGATAGGCGCGCACATAGAAGGCGCGGCTGTGGCTGAGCTTGAAGTGCGCGACCTGCAGCTTGGTGCGCACACCGGCGATGATCGCCCAGTCCTCGCTCCAGTCGAACTGGAAGGCCTCGCCGGGGGCGAACGACAGCGGCACGAAGGTGCCGCGGCCGCTCATCTGCTGCTGGCGCCGATAATCGTCGCGCCAGGCGCGGGCGAAGGCCGCAACGCGATTGTAGGAGCCTTCATAGCCAAGGCTCACCAGATCGGCGTGCAGCTGTTTCATCGTCCGCTTCTGCTTGCGGGTACGGGTCATCTCGCGCCGGAGCCAGGCCGACAGCCGCTCGGCGAAGGGATCGAGCTTGCTGGGCCGATCGGGCACATGGAAGCTCGGTTCGACCGCGCCTGAGCGCAGATATTTACGGATCGTATTACGGGATAGTCCGGACCGCCGGGCAATCTCGCGGATCGATAATTGATCGCGAAAATGCCACCGCCGGATAACGCTCAATAAAGCCATGTCTAGCACTCCATGACCCCTCGCTCTTCAACGCCAGGGGTGAGTTCAACATGGGTCAATCCACAATGGAAATTTGGAGGCTCCCCGGGTCACTTCTCAACGGAAATCAACATCCTTTTATTGCAAGTATTGCAAATGCCTTCCATATTCCTGCGTTCGCGATCTTTTTCGTCGCCAATTTGCTATCTTACGTCTTGAGCGGCGTACAGGCTGCGCTCGCCATCCATCTCATGACATATTATTGGTGCTTGCCGCCCCAAGGCATCCAATGGGTGTTATCTGCCATGACGATCGGAGTTCTGGTTGGAAGCATGGTCGTGCAACCCTTGTCGCGCAAGTGGGACAAAAAGCCGCTGCTCGTTGCGAGCGTGATTGCGTCGGTTGCCGTCGCTACTCTGCCGATCTGCCTCGCCGAGACAGGATGGATTGCGACCGAGGACAAGGCCCGTCTGACGGCCAGTCTTTTCGGATTTCTGTTCCTTGCCGGGCTTTGTGGAGGCGCGGCATTGGTGCTTCCGGGCGCAATTCTCGCTGATCTCGCCGATGCTTATGAAGGGCGTTTTGGAGAACGGGTCGAGGGGCTTATTTATGGTGCAAGCGCATTCACCCGCAAGGCTGCGCTGGGATTTGGAGGTGTAATAGCAGGCATTGTCCTGGACATCATCCGTTTCCCGCGCGGCGTCTCAGCGATTGATGTGGACCATGCGATGGCGGTGAAGCTTGCCTTGCTGTACGGACCGGCGATGCTCGCGCTTGCCTTGGTGGCCATGATCATTATGTGGCGATATCCATTGGATCGGAAGCAACATGATCAAATCCTGGCTGCTCTGGAGCAGCGTCGGCAAATGCATCGCGATTCTGGATACCTGAAATTCTAAGTGCAGAATGGAACGGCGAATATCGCTGGTTTTTAGACTTTTACCGAAAACCATGTCTGGCTCTGTCGGCGCAATGCGTCGCCTCATCCTGCCACTTGCGCCAGCTTGAGCCTGCGATATTTCTCTGCTTTTCTTAAGATGTCCGCCGCTCCTCTCATTACTCCGATTGGCGGATATCAATTAACTGCCCCGCCTCTATGGCGGGGCATTTGTTGTAGATCGAAAGCCGCGACGATTATCATGATCATGCGGACCGCGGCGAAGGGCACAAAGCTTGAAATCGCTCCAGATTGCTGGTGACCAAGGCGTGATGATCGCTGCCGATGTGAGAGGCGAGGGGCCGCTGGTGCTTTTCGTTCATGGCTTTCCCGAGCTTCGCCAGTCGTGGAACCGCCTCGCGGATGCAGTGTCCCGGCAGGGCTTTACTGCTTGTGCGATCGATGTGCGAGGCTATGGCGATAGCGGGAAGCCTTCGTCGGTGGCCGACTATCGACTGCCGTGCATTGTTGACGATCTCATTGCTGTCGCGGATGCCCTCTCGCCAGGCCGGCCCGTATCGCTCGTCGGCCATGATTGGGGCGCAGCGATCACCTGGAACGCGATCATGGCGCGGCGTGATCGGTTTCACAGCATAGCGGCGCTCTCGGTTCCTTGGCTCGGGAGGGAGGCGGCTCCGTATGACGAAATGTTCACGCAGCGTTTTACCCGCAAGAATCGCTTTTTCTATCAAGCCTATTTCCAGATGCCGGGGAAGGCTGAAAGCGAACTCGAACGGGATCCGGCGCGCTTCCTCAAGGCATTCTACCACAGTATATCGGGCGATGCGGCGACGGGCGACTGGCCCCTTCGAAAAGCTGCCGACGCTCTTTTGCTCGAAGGAATCAGTTTTCCCGATCGGGTTCCGCCGTGGTTGGAGCCGGGTTATTTCGAGTTTGCCGCTCGGACTTTCGCAAGAACGGGCTTTGCCGGTGCGCTAAACCGCTATCGGAATTACGGCGCCGACTTTGAATGGGCCGGTCAATTCGACCCCGTAATTCGCCGACCGACACTGTTCATTGGCGGCCTCAAAGATCCGGCCTATCAATTGGCTTCCGGGGATCCGCTCGCGGCCATGCAGGCTCATGTGCCTGACCTGGAGTTTCATATGCTTGAAGGTTGTGGGCATTGGACGCAGGCGGAAAGAGCTGATGAGGTTGAAACCTTGCTTCTGCCGTGGCTGAAGAAGGTAAACAAAGACTGAATTCAGACCGGAACATTCGCCTCGGCCTCGCGCCTTCATGAAGGCGCGAGGCCGAGTTTCGATTTACCTAGAACTGGCCGCGGATCGTCACCCCATAGGTGCGCGGTTCGCCGGGGAAGCCGACGAACAGCTTGTTCGCGGTCGCCGGGAAGCCGAGCGCTGCGGGCGCTGCGACCGAGCGGAAGCTGTTCGATCCCTGCAGCGGCATATCGGCGCCAATCTGGTAATATTTCTTGTTGAACAGATTCTGCCCCCACAGTTCGATGCCCCAGCGGCGGTCGGCGCCGAACAGGCCGATGCGGCCGTTGAACACCGCAAAGCCGTCCTGTTCCTTCTCGATGTCGAGGTTCGATCCGGTGTTGGTGTCGCTCTGCAGGCGCGTGTCGAAATAGACGAGCGCGCTCATGCCCGAGCTGCCGATTGGCGGCGTCCAGCTGATCCCCGCGGTGGCGACATATTTGGCGGCGTTCGACACCCCGCGGCCGGGCAGCTGGAACAGCACCGGCGACAGCGGGCGCCCGCCGGTGCCGACGAGGTTACGGCGATAGAGCGTATCGACATAGGTCAGCCCCATGTTGACCGAGACGTATCGCGCGGGGCGCAGGAAGGTCTCGATCTCGATCCCCTTCGCGACCACGCCGGGGGTCAGCCGGTCGGCGGCGCAGGCGCCGGTCGTCGCGCTGTTGTCGATCGGGCCGGTGCCGAGATCGTCCTTGCACGCCTGGATGTTCGTCACCTCGAAGTTGATGCCGTTGAAGGTGTTGAGCTGGTAGTTGCTATACTCCTGGTAGAAGGCTGCGACGTTCACATCGACGCCCGGCCCGTCCCATTTGACGCCGAGTTCATAGGCGTCGACCTTCTCGCTCGCGAACTGCAGGTCGCTCGCCTCGGGGCGGCCGTTGCCCGGCGTATTGACCGGACGCGCCAGCGCCGCGGTGCAGGCGGCATTCTGCGCCGCCGAGCCCGCGGTGGTGCTGCACGGCCGGTCGAGCGCCGAATAGTCGAGGTTGAAGCCGCCGGCCTTGTATCCCTTCGACGCCGAGGCGTAGACGAGCCACGCCGGATCGGGTTTCCAGCTCAGCACCGCAGTGCCGGTCCACTGGCTCTCGCTGAATTTCGTGCCGGGGCTGCCCGCGACGATATCGGGCGCAGTGCCGTTGATCACACAGGCGAGGCTCGCCAGCGCCTGCAGCGACGAGTTGACGATCGCCGGACACAGCGTGTTGGTGAAATTGGCGTCGCCCGCCAGCGTCTTGCGTTCATGCGTGTAACGCGCACCGATCGTCAGCTTCAGCGTGTCTTCGACAATGTCGAAGCTGTTGTGGGTAAACAGCGCATAGTTGGTGCTGCGCTGGGCAAAGGTCGAGCCATTGTTGCCCGTCCCGTTGAGCCGCGCTGCGCCAAGCGCCGACGCGATCCCCTGAAAGCCCGGGAAGCTCGCCGGAGGCAGATTCGAGCAGGTCGCGGAGGCCGGGTTCACCAGCGTCGGAGCGAGGCTCGCAGCGGCAAGGCAGTTGGCGAAGCGCTCGTAATCATTGCCATATTTGATGTCGTCATCGACATCGAGTTTCTCGTTCGCATAATAGCCGCCGACGAGCCAGTCGAGGCGGCCGTCGAACGCGTCGCCCTGCAGCCGCAATTCCTGCGTGAAAAGCCGGAAACGGCGGTCGAGGTCTGTGCGGCGCAAGATGTCGAGCGCGCTGTAGTCGGCATCCTGCCCTTGTGCATTCTTGTAGTCGCGGTACGCGCTGATCGAGCTCAGTGTCGCGCCGCCGAAATCCCAGGTCAGCTCGCCCGATACGCCCCAGTCTTTGGTGTCCGACCGATAGGGAACGCCGGGGGTGCTCGCCTGCTGGCGGACGAAGCTCTGTCCCGCGGGCGCCACTTGGTGGTTCGCGCCGAGCAGCTGGAGCAGGGGCAACAGCGCGTTCGCCGAGGCGACGGGGAAGCCGTCAGCGCCGCGCGTCAGGTTGCGCACGGGGTTGAGCAGCACGCCGCCGCAGCAATTCTCGTTGCGTTGGCTGTAGTCGGCGATCAGGCGCAGCTTCACGTTGTCGCTCGGTTCGAGCAGCAGCTGGCCCTTGACCAGCCAGCGGTCGCGGTCGTTGATGTCGGGCTCGCCCGGCGTGACGCTCTTGATGAAGCCGTCGCGCTTTTGCCAGACGCCGTCGAGGCGCACCGCGGCCTTGTCGCCCAGCGGCGCGTTGATCATCCCGTCGACACGCCAATAATCATAGTTGCCATAGCTGACCGACCCCTTGCCCGCGAAGGCGCCGAGGTCGGGTCCCTTGGTAACGATGTTGATCAGGCCCGCGGTCGAGTTCCGACCGAACAGGGTGCCCTGCGGCCCGCGGAGCACTTCGACGCGTTCGATGTCGCCGAGTTCGGACAGGCCGACCCCGGTGCGGCTGCGATAGACGCCGTCGATGAACAGGCCGACCGAGGATTCGAGGCCGGGGTTTTCGCCGACGGTACCGATGCCGCGAATGCGCGCTGTGAAGTTGACCTCGCTCGTCGCGCCCGACACGAGCAGCGAGGGGGCGACCTGCCCCAGCGCGCGCACGTCGGTCGCGCCGGTCTTCTCCAGCGTGTCGCCGGACACCGCCGACACCGCGATTGGCACGTCGGACAGCGCCTCGCTACGCCGCGTCGCGGTGACGATGATCGTGCCGTCGTCGGTTTCGGCGCCCTCGTCGGCGGTTTGCGCCGCTGCGGGTGTCGCCAGGATTGCGATGGTCAATCCCAACCCGGCTGCGCTAGTGCGCAGCGAGCGGACCGAACGAGCGTTCTGGTTTCGCATCTTTTTCTCCCTCTCCACATATTTTTTTTGTTGATCAGCACTATAATGGGAATATTGCGCCCAACCAATTCCTAGTCGCGGTCTTGCGTGATCGGTTGGTCAATCGCAGCTTTTTTGCCACACCTGACAGATATGCCAATTGACATCGTTGCTTTTATCGTATTGGGCGAGCCGTTTGCTACCAACTGCTCTAATTCGTCTGAGAAGCTCCTCTCTCGATGTTCTACGCAAAAGAAATCATGGGGTTCAACAAGTCGCAGGCAGCTTTCAGATCAACTCCCGCTTGCCGTTTAAGCGGCGTCCGTCGATAGTTTGGCTTTTTCCACGCTCGAAGGACCAGCCATTCCTCGCCTCAACATGTCTCTTTGTTCCAATTGGGAGCGATAGAGGAAATCGGGGGGCAGTCCCATGCGCACACTGGCGCAACTGGGTGCGGCGTTGCGATCCATGCGCCGGTCCGCCAAGCGCCCTGCAAATCGAAGCATTATTCGGTCGAGACTAGTGAGATCAAAGCGCGCGCCAAGATCGAGGCGACGGCGCACCGAATCAGGAAGTAGCGATACTGACGCTCGCGCGATCGCGCGATGTAAGAGGCGCGGGACGCCCGGCGCGGCACGGCCTGACTGGATAATATCCAGAAATTCGAAGATGATAGGATGCGATTCGAAGCGTGGTTGGAGTGCCGTCATCATATCCATGAAATCTTCGATACTCGACGGAGTGTGACGTGCGCCGAATTCGCGCCCGATGGCATCGCTGTCCCGCATGAACCGGTCCTTGTCGGCATCGCTCAGCGGATGGACGAAACG
Organism: Sphingomonadaceae bacterium 3R27C6; assembly: GCA_005503215.1. Lineage (GTDB taxonomy): Bacteria > Pseudomonadota > Alphaproteobacteria > Sphingomonadales > Sphingomonadaceae > Sphingopyxis. The sequence continues at coordinate 98,154 of SCNS01000006.1, forward strand.
GTCATAGGCCATCAGGAAGCCGTATGAGGCGGTCGCCGCGACCCAGTCGAGCAGCACCGGGTCCATCGCGCGATATTTCTCGCCCGCCGGCGTGGCGCCCTTTACGTGTCCGTGCATCCGGTTGACCTTACCGATAACCTCCTTCGCCACGCTCGCCGGACCGTAGCATGCTAGCATCGCGACGAGCCCGGTGCGGCGCGAGCGGCCGATCGGATCGGCCTTGTAGGTCGAATGATCCCAGACGCCCGAACGGATGCGCGGCTCGGCGAATTCCAGCAGCACCGCCGCAATGCCACCGATGCCGAGCGCGACCGGATTCTTGTAGACGCGCCATTGGACGCTGTCAGGGGCAAGCAAGGCCGCTTCGCCGACTGGAGAGGAAAAGTCGATTATCGTGCCCAGATAATTGTCCTGCATGCCTTGCTTGCACTCCCATTTTTCCACCCAGGTGGAAGCGACACTGCCCATTCCCCAATAGACGGTGCCGAGAAAGATGTTAGAAATCGAAACCCAGCGTCAGACCATAGGTCCGCGGCGGGTTGGGGAAGCGGACGACGACGTTCGCGTTGCTCGCGACCGCCGACCAGTAATATTTGTCGAAGAGATTCTTCGCCCAGAGCGATACCGACCAGCCGCTCTCGCTCTTGAGCCCAAGGCTGGCATTGACCGTGCCATAGGCCTTCATCTTGTAGAGATCGAGATCCTCAAAGATGGTGTTCGACTTGCTCTGATAGCGTGCGCTGAGGGCACCCGTCAGGTTCAGCCCGTCGCTGACCGGCGTGTCATAAGCGAGCGTCAGGCTGCCCTGGAATTCGGGGCTGTAGATGAATTCGGCGCCATCGAAATTCTGCGGCTGACCCGCTGCATTGGTGCCGTTGTAATTGTCGATCCGCGTCTTCAGCCACAGCGCATTTGCCGACAGGGTCAGCCCGGTCGCCGGCCGCACGGTCAGCTCGCCCTCGACGCCATAGGCCTTCGACTTCGGCACATTGTCGAGCCGCGACAGCGCGGTGTAGATCGGATCGGCAAAATAGGTGCTGATCTGCTTGTCGGCATAATCATAGTAGAAGGCCGACAGATTGGCCTGCACCGCACGATCGGCGAGCGTCGCCTTCAGCCCGACCTCATAGGCGGTCAGCTTTTCCTGCGTGACCGGCGCGTTCTGCCGTGCGAGGTTCGCGGCGTTGATCGGTGTCGTCCCCGACTTGTAGCCGCGCGACACCGATGCATAGACAAGCGTGTCGGTATCGGGCGACCAGTCGAGCGCGACGCGCCATGCGACGTTGTTTTCGTCGAGCAGCGACTGCACCTCGCCGAAAGTGCCGGTAACGGGATCGAAGGTGTTGCACTGGCCCTGCGCGATTTCGGGCGCGAGCACGCCATAGGTCTGGAAATAGAGCGCGCGGTTCACGACGTTGACGTTCGGCAGCATGTTGCCGTTGAAGTCGCGCGAACAGCCGTTGTAGCGCTGCTTGTCCTCGGTGTAGCGGATGCCGGTGGTCAGCTTGAGTTGCTCGGTCATTTCCCAGTCGGCGTTCGCGAAGATGCTCCACGTCTTGGTGCGGATGGCACCGAAATCCTCATAGGTGCGGAAGGCTTGGCTGAGCTCTGCCAGCGTATAGCCGCCCGAGTTGAACGGCGTCGCGAGCAGCGGCGCGCCCGCGGCGCGGATCAGTCCGACATTGGCGTTCTGGCCGAGCATCGTCCGGTTCGAATCTATGATCCGGTCGTTCGCGTAATAGGCACCGACCAGCCAGTTCACCGGCCCGCTTTCGCCCTCGACATGCAGATCCTGCGCAAAGCTCTTGATCCGGCCGACGGTGTTCTGGAGCAGCACCTCGAACGGCGCGCCGCTCCAGTCGGACAGCGCGTTGCGCTTGAAGTCGTTGTAGCTGGTCAGCGAGACGAGCTTGATATCGTCGGTCAGATCCTGATCCCAGCGCAGCTTCAGACCCCAGAAGCGGTTGTCCTCGGCGAGCGGGCCGTCGAGCCCGAGGCCGGTGCCGATGTCGGCCGAACGCTGCGCGAGCGGCGCCCAGTCGGCCTGCGTCGCCTTCGTCGGGAAATTGTTCGCCAGATAGGTCGCGAGCCCCGGCGCGTTGAAGAAGCGCGAATTGCTGGTGCCCGTCACCGGATCGGTCGCGGGGGTGAAGCCGATCCCCTGCCCGACGACGGTATCGGACTTGTTCTGCCACCAGGTCACCGACAGGTCGAAATGGGTGCCGGGGCCGGGATCGATCGCCAGCGAGCCGCGGATACCCAGCTTGTCGACCTCGCCTTGCCGTTCGCCGCGCGTATTGCTGACCTGCCAGCCCTTGTCGCTGTTCTCGCTGCGGAAGGCGATACGCGCGGCGATGCCTTCGCCCAGCGGACCCGAGATATGCCCCGCGAAATTATAGGTCTGATAATTGCCCAGATCGACGCTGACGCCACCCTCGAACGTATCGGTCGGCCTGGCGGTGATGAAGTTGATCAGGCCTGCGGTGGTGTTGCGGCCATACAGCGTGCCCTGCGGCCCCTTGAGCACCTCGACGCGCTCGAGGTCCATGATCGGCCCCGTATTCATGATCGGATAGGCGTAAGCGACCTCGTCGACATAGGTGCCGACGGTCGAAGTCGATGACAGGTTGATCGTGTTGAAGCCGATCCCGCGCAATGTGTAGGTCGGAACCCCCTGATAGCTTTGCGACACGGTGAAGCTGGGCGCCACGGCGGTGAGGTCGCGCACGTCGGTGACGCGCAGATTTTCGAGCATTTCGCCGTCGACCGCCTGAATCGCCATGCCGACGTCGTTGATCGATTCGGCGCGGCGCTGCGCGGTGACGATGATGTCGCCCGCCTCGGCCGCCGGATCGGCTTCGGCTTCCGCCGCAAATGCCGGCATCGTCCCGACCAGGCACGCAGCGGTTCCCGCAAGCAGCAAAATGCGCATTGCCTTCATCGTCCATCCTCCCTCAAACGGCTTGTCGCAGGGCTCGTCTTTGTGCGAGCGTCGCGCGAAGCCGGACAGCGACAGAGGACAGAATTGTGTGGTCGCCGACAAGCTGGCATCTGTGGCAGGATGGGCGGGGGAGAAGCATGGATGGATACAAGAGCGCAATGCTGGTCGGACCTCCCCAGTCTTGTTGAGGCAGTGCAGGCCGCTGGAGAAGAGATCGGCATGCCATATATTGCCGCGCAGGCCGATCTTGGAGATCCGGAGCCAATGGGTGATGAAAGGGGCCGGCCCTATGCAGAGACCTATTTCCGATGGGTGGATCCGAGCCACGTTTATTGGCGTGACCGCAAGCTGGCATTGCACGTCCCGTTTCTAACCGCGGCGCGTTTGTTCGCTGAACCCTTTTACTATAAGAACGGACGCCTCCAAAGCTGGCGGCCTACCGCAGTCCTCGATACAATCGACTGCAGTCAGGCAAAGGAAAGTTCTTATCTCGGCGAAGCGTTAATTGCGCCTGTCCACCTGCCGCGCGGCCTTGTAGGGGCGGTCGTTTGGTGCTCCCGGGGGCCCGTCGGGGTGGAAGAGATGTTTGCAGTTCAAGCGGGTCGCTTGTACAATCTTGCGCTCAGATTTGTTGCTACCCACAACGAAGCCCGTGGCAAAACCGATGATCATTCCATCTCCCAGCATCTGACACGGCGAGAAGTGCAATGCTTGCGTTGGGCCGCCGCCGGCAAGACCGATAGCGAGATTGGAATTATATTGTCCCTGTCGGTATCAACGGTCCGATTTCATCTCCGAAACGCGGCTGCGAAGCTGGGGGCTACGGGGCGTGCTCAATCAATCCAACTCGCTGCTGGGCTCGGATTTGTCGGGGCTCGATCAGCCTGACGAATCCGCCAGCTTTATCCATCGGACCACGCGTGTACAATCGCGCCGATGGACCTGCCTCTTCCAACCGAATTGATCTCGTTTCGCAACGAAGTGAGAGCTTTCCTTGAAGCGAACCTGACAAGCGAACTGCGCGGAGCCGCAGCAAACGCGACGAGCGTATTCATCGATCCCGATGTCTCGCTGCCGTGGCAGCGCGTCCTCAACCAGCGCGGCTGGGCGGCGCCCGATTGGCCCGCGGAGTTCGGTGGTCCCGGCTGGAACGAAATGCAGCGCTATGTTTTTGCCGCCGAGTGCGCGCGTGCGGGCGCTCCGAATCTTGCGCCGATGGGGTTGAAGATGGTGGCGCCCGTCATCATGCATTATGGCACGCCTGAGCAGCGTGCTTATTATCTGCCCCGTATCCTGTCGGGCGAGGACTATTGGTGCCAGGGATTTTCCGAGCCTGGCGCGGGGTCCGATCTTGCCGCGCTGCAACTCCGTGCAGTGCGCGACGGGGACGACTATATTCTCAACGGATCGAAGATATGGACGACCCACGCCCATTTCGCGAACCGCATGTTCGCACTCGTTCGCACCTCGACCGAGGGCAAGCCGCAGGCGGGGATCAGCTTTCTGCTGCTCGACATGGGGGGGGCTGGAATCACGGTGGAACCGATCCACACCCTGGCCGGCGATCACGAACTCAATCAGGTCTTTTTCGACGACGTACGCGTTCCGCAGGCGAACCGGTTAGGCGCGGAGAATGACGGCTGGTCGGTCGCGAAGCATCTGCTGACTTTCGAACGCGGGGGGAAATATGCGCCGGGTCTGATTGATCGGCTGGAACGGTTGCGCATGCGTAATGCAGTCGATCCGGTTCTGCGTGCGCGCGTCGACCGCGAGGCCGTGACGCTGACAGCGCTGCAGGCGCTCGAACTCAAGGCGATGCGGGGCGAAGGAGGCAGCACGACAATCTATGCTTCGGCATTGAAGATTCTCGGGACCGAAGCTGCGCAGCGCATCGATATTCTCGCCTGCGAAATCGATGGCTACATCGCATGGGTCGACGCTGACGGACAGACTCCTGCTGACCTGGCGGTTACGGTGCCGCGCTATCTTAATGCGCGCGCGGCGAGCATCTACGCTGGGTCGAACGAAATCCAGCGTGATCTGGTCGCACGTGAGTTGCTGGGCTAATTATCGGGCAGATTCGGCATAGCGAGAAAGGTGGCCGGCCTTGGGTCCTAAAGCCGCTGCGATCGCAAGGACGCGCTTGAAAAAGCGTCCGAGATCCAATTCCTCGGTCAGACCCATCGCGCCATGAAACTGTACTGCGCCTTCTCCGACGATCCGCGCCGCATCGCTGACCTCAATGCAAGCCGCGCTGACGAGCGCTCCACGGTTCGTGTCCTTATCGCTTTCGAATTCCAGGATAGCCGCTTCGGTAAGTGCTCCCGCTTTCATCAAGGCAAGCTGCATGTCGGCAGCGCGATGCCGCAAGGCCTGGAATGAAGCGATCTGCCGCCCGAACTGACGGCGCTGGCCCAGATAGGTGATGCTGTCCGCCATCATCCGTCGCATAAGGCCAACAGCCTCGGCGCAACGTGCGGAAAGCACCATGTCATTGGCACGTTCCACAAGAAGCGCGGACTCTTCGTCCTGCCCGAGCAGTTCGAAATCAGCCCCTTTCGTCGTAAAACTCAGATCGGCTGTCACACTGCCATCAAGCATGATGCGATGACGTTGCTCGACCGCCTTGCTGTCTGCATCGACGGCCAGGATCACGCCATCTTCCGCAAGCAGAAACAGGTCGGCTTCGGCTGCTCCGGCGACGAGTTCTGCCGTTCCGCAAACGATTCCGTCTCGGATGATCGGCATCGCAGCCGCCGATGCCGGACAAATGATTGCAGCTCGCCGCTGGCCGCTTGCAAGATCCGGTAGGGCGGGATGACCCGGGGCGACCATGCCGAGCAGCCAGCTGGCCATCGCGTGCGAAACCCAGTCCGCGCCCGCGAGTGCTGGCCCTAATTCCGCTGCAACGACTGCTATGTCGGTCATTCCTCCACCAAATCCACCCGAGGCTTCATTTACGGTAACGCCGCCAAGCCAAAGCGTGTCGGATAGATCCCGCCACCCCGGATAAGGACTTTTGGCTACAAAACGCTGAATGCTGTCGCGCAGCAGCATCTGGTCGGGCGTAAGGGGCAAATCGAGCGTCATCAGTTTACCTTGCGCTCGAAGCCGGCCCAGAACGGCTCACGCAATTCGCGCCGCAGAATTTTGCCTGAGGGATTGCGCGGAAGCGCATCGACGAAGTCAATCGACTTTGGACATTTATAGCCGGCAATCTTCCCGCGGGCGAACGAGATAATGTCCGCAGGGTTGGGCTGCGTACCCGGTGCAGGAACGATGATCGCTTTTACCGCCTCGCCCCACTTCGCATCGGGAACGCCGATCACGGCAACGTCCGCGACGTCGGGATGTCCGAAGATCGCGCTTTCCACCTCGGCGGGATAGACATTCTCTGCGCCCGTTATGATCATGTCCTTGATACGATCCTGGATATAGAGGTAGCCGTCTTCATCGATTTTCCCTGCGTCGCCGGTACGGAGCCAGCCGTCTTCGGACAGGGTCGAACGGGTCGCTTCCTCCTGACGCCAATAGCCTTTCATGTTCGAGGGGGAGCGAATTTCGACCTCGCCGGTTTCTCCCGCCTCTAGGATGTTCCCATCACCGTCGCGGATACGAATCTTGACGCCCGGCATCGGCTTGCCGGCGGCCGCGAGTAGATGGCGCCGTGCTGGGTCATGATCTTCGGGCGGCAAGGCGACGACTCCCCCCCAGGTTTCCGTCATGCCATAGACTTGAAAGAAGCCGCAGCCGAGCCGGGCCATGCCGGCCTCGAGAAGAGGAACGGGAATGGGACTCGCTCCGTAGGAGAAATAGGTCAAGCTCGAGAAATCGGTCGTCGCTGCCTTGGGATGCGAAAGCAGCATTTGCAATGCGGCCGGTACCAGAAAGAGACGTTTCAGCCCATGGGTTTCGATCGCATCAAGCACCGCTCCCGGATCGAATTCCGAATGAATAATCATCTCTTCGGCGGACAGGAGGATCAGCAAAGCTTGGCCCACACCCGCAATGTGACCAAACGGCATAGCGAGAAGCGCGCGGTCGCCTGGCGCGCCTTTGAGCCAGTCCAAGTCGGATTCGTCTATATATTGTCGATAGCGGGTGGCGTTGGCGTGACTAAGCATAGCGCCTTTCGGCCGGCCGGTTGTCCCCGAGGTGTAGATTTGCAACAAGATATCGTCTGGAACGACTGCGAAAGCGGGGAGATCATCGTTGGCGTTTGAGAGCCACTCCTGAAAGCCCAGCCATTCGCGGTTTGCTATCGGTCCGTCTGCTTGAACAATTCCGACCGGCAACGTGGGAAGCGCGAGCGCATGCGGCGCCATGGCTTCGTCTACGAACAGAAGCTTAGCCCCGCTGTCGGCGACGATATAAGCGATTTCGTCCGTTGCGAGCCGCCAGATAATAGGAACCAGCACCATCCCTGCTTTCGCAACACCGATTGTCAATGCTACGGCGACATCGCTGTTCTTTCCAAGATAGGCCACCCGGTCGCCGGGTTCGAGACGCCGTAACAGCGCGTTGGCGATGCGGGTGGAAAGTCGGTCGAGCTCCGCGAAACTCGTCATACGGTTACCGAAACGCATCGCGACAGAATGCGGCCGCTCTCGCGCGTGGTTTGCAACAACTTCTCCGAATGTGGGCGAATTTGTCGTTGGTTGTACAGTCGATACAGTGTTCATAATATTGCTCTCCGGCAGCCTTCGTGACGGATTGGGACAAAGCACGCTAGCTGATGAGCGTGACAGGCAGGTAATTTACAAGCCCCTCCAATACCTGACGCATGTCGACGCCGCTTTAGCTGGATCGCCAAGCCTTTTGGATCAACATCGTGGGCGATCTACAAGGATAGACGCGCTGACTCGACCGTCATCTCTGAGCGCAAGTGGCTCTTTCAGGCAAAAGAACCGGCACTCGTTTGATTTCGTGATACCGCGCACACCGAGGCGGCGCTTCATTTCGACGGTGATTATCTTGCCGATCCAAATCTAGGCGTGTTCGGGTTAAACGACGCAACCGCAATCCCGCTAGTTGGTCTTTTGCTCCCGTGGGGACGACCTGGCTTCGCCGCTGGCGCAAGGAATTTCTGACGCACCGGAGGAAGATCGAGACTTCATTCTTTTTTGGGCGAATACAAGGGGGTCATCGTCGGGCCCTTGGAAGAGGACATCGACAGACTTTCTCTTCGTCTGCCGCCGAACCTCGCTTCAACGACATTCATCGCAGGGGAAGATTGGCTTCGTTGCGTAGTAGCCAGCCCCAACGCTGACCTCTCACGGATTCTGCGGCATCTCCGTGGCGAATGCCTCATCGAATTGTCGCTTAGAAATGAACAAAGCAAAAGCCTGCGTCAAAGCTGCTCGCTGTCCGGAGCTGCCCATACTGAGCATCCCACACTCCCGCCTGCAGATCTTTCTTAAGCCGAGCCAACCCCTCGGCGATGCGCGCCGGGTCCGATCTCGCGAACCCTGACGTGTTAGCTCGGAACGTGCCATCGAAGAACACCTCGGGTCTGTTCCATGGCGCGAACAGGAAATTGTCGGTGAGATCTGGCGGAAGATGGAAGGGGGCAATCGCGCCCGTGCGACCCAGCGCTGCACCGCCAAGTTCCACAAGTGCTTCAGCGGGTTGGAATGCTCTCAGGTCGATCTCGCGTAATTGGGGAAAATAGGTTTCGATCCAAGTGATGGGACGCCGGCGCGGATCCAGCGTGAAAAAGACAACTGGCCCGCTTGGACAGACGCGCGCGATTTCGTGAAACGCTCGCGCTAGATCACTGAAGTGATGCGAGGCGAGCGTAGAGATGACACCGTCCACTTCGCCGCTATCGAGTGGCAGGTGCTCGGCAACACCTGCGCTCATCGTGACACGGCGATGAGGACGAGCCTGTTCGCGCATGATAGGGGAGGGCTCCACCGCCGATACGTCGTAACCCTTTTCCGCAATGGCATTGGAATAGTTGGCTGACCCGGCCCCAATGTCGCAAATCCGCGCGTTAGTCGGAAGATCAAGCAAGGCCAGCAAGCGCTCTACGATGCGCCAGTCCGCCGTCCGCGTGGCGTCGTAGCTTCGCCCAATTCGATCATACAAGGCCATGGTCACACCCAGGGTCAATATCAACGTTGATGAATGGAGTATAACTCTAGATTTCGTCTCCAGTCAAGGCTAGGAAGCGCCTATCCTCCTGCCACTTGGTGACGATCAGATAAGTCTTTCCTGACGAAGCGCTCATTACTCAGCAGGCCGCTCGCATACTTTGTCCATGAGCTTGGCCTAATTCGGCCAAATCTCGCGCGACCAAGACCGATCAAGCTGTATCAAAATTGGGACTGAAGACCTTATGTGTCTCGCGCTCGCTATAGATACCCCGTCACCGATCCCGGCCAAGATCGGTGACGGGGCGGGACGCAGCGCTAAACCCCTCGTGGCTTGACCACGTTCGCTCGCAGGTTGATCCCGCCTCTCTTCACCGTCTCGAACAGTTGACGGCGGCCGGTTTGTCGGACCGTGAAGCATAAGAGAGAATGACATGATAGCGGCGACGACCGCAGTGGGTATATCCCAGCCGTCCCGGTTAGCGTTCTACGTCTACTTATGAGGCTCGATGTGACCTCGCTAACTATCAACTTGACAATTGGAGTTATACTCTAGATATTTACTCCAAATCAAGTTGGGGTCCCTAAGAATGATCAGAACTTACCGCGAACAGATCAAGGCCGCAGGGCCAGCTTTTCCTTACCGCCGATTGGAGGTGTCCGTCGCTGATCGCATCGCGACGATCACGTTGAACGATCCCGAGACGCTCAACGCCTTCAGCATCAAGATGACAAGCGAGTTGCGGCACGCACTCGGCGCGCTCGCGGCGGACCCTGACGTTGCGGCGATCATCCTGACCGGGTCAGGTGGCGCGTTCTCCGCTGGCGGAGATCTGCGGCAGATGAACGAGACCGAGGCGACGCCCGCCGAGAGGTATGAGTTCATCCGCCATGAATTTGGCGGCGTCATCGAGGCGATTGGCAATTGCGACAAACCGATAATCGCGGCGGTCAACGGTCATGCGATGGGCGTGGGCCTCTTTGCCGCTCTCTCCTGCGACATGATCGTCGCTGCCCGCTCCGCGCGCTTTGGCACGGCCTATATCAAACTCGCCCTCACGCCCCTTGGCGTCAGCTTTATCCTAGCCCGCTCTCTCGGCTATGCCCGTGCTTTTGAGTTCTGCGCCTTAGGCTCCGTTCTTTCTCCTGAGGACATGAAGGGGCTTGGCCTGGTAAATCGCGTGGTCGCAGACGAAGAGCTGTCCCAGGAGGCGACCATCATCGCGCGCCGGCTGGCCGATGGCCCGCCACGCGCCTTGGCGTTCACGAAGCAAATTTTGCGACAGGCGGCCTATCGTGAGTTGGGGGAGCATCTCATGATTGGAGAGGCTGTTCAGCCGCTGTGTTTGGCGAGCGATGATCACCAAGAAGCTCTGGCCGCGTTTGCTGAGAAAAGAAAACCAAAATTCTCAGGCGTTTGACACGCTTTCGTATGCTCGCCACTGAGCTTGAAGCTTCACGGAAAATGCTTCGGCGGATGCAATCTCGACCCGGCGCGCGCGCCGCACGCTCGTGCCATGATCACCGTGCGTCACTGCGTTGATCCGGCGCTTGAGCGAGGTGTTACCGGGCCCTCACAGCCCTGACCGCGCAAGCGATCAGTGCGTCGAGCTGGATACGGGGATCTTCCGACTCGCGTCCCGACAGCCAAGCACGGCAAAAGATTTGGGCCGGTCCTATGATCTGGCTGACGAACATGTCCGCGGACATTGGTGCGAGATCGCCGGCCGCTGCCAGTGGTTCGCGCCAAGCCTCGATGGCGCCGCGCAATTCGCGGTTCGCGACCGATTGCTCATCCCGGGCTTGGGCGATCCAACCCGACCGCGATTGCTCGAACAGGAAGAGCGCCTCATCGCGATGTGCAACAACCCATTCCACATGGGTTGACACCAACCGCGCGATGCCCGCTTCTGCTGAGACATCGGAAGCGAGCGCCGCCATCATAGCGGTATGGTATTGGCGCAGCGCCTCAACGAACAGCGTCACAGCCAGCGCCTGCTTGTTCGGAAAGAAATGAAAGAAGCTGCCGTTCGACACCCCGGCCTTCCGGCGGATTTCTTCCACAGTCGCCGTCTCGTAGCCGAGCGAGGTAAACGCCGCCAATCCGGCCTTGAGTATCGCGGGCTTGGCCGTCGATGTCTTGCTAGCTGCCATCGAACTCAAGATGTCTCCTCGTCGTGCTTTTCTCAAGGCTCATTGCTCGCCTCTGGCGAAGATTTAGATCCCCTCTTCAATCATGCGCCACTCGTCAAACCCGGGCTAAGCGGGCGCGACACCTGATATACCTTAGGAACCCGGCACCAACTTGTCTGCCCATTACCACGATCACTTCCCGCAGCAACAAGCTTTGCAGAGTGCCTATTGAAGCCCCGTGCCTCTTCTTTGCATCTATCGTTTCAATTTCCTTGAATAGATATTCACTCTAGAGTATTGCTCTGTTTATGGCAATCCATGAGGCGCAGGCGTGAGCAAACCATCAAAGGGTCTATCCGGGATAAGTCGGATCACATTGCGGGCTATCCTCTTCGCATTAGGCGTGATCTGCATATCCATCGCGACGTCGATCCTCCTGTTCGGCGCCGCGTTCACGGCAGGGGGAGGTGCGCGGGCGTTTACAAGCCTGACAGGCCTCGGCAACGGCGACAGCCCGCCTTGGCTCCCCACGATGGACAACGAACTCCGCTTCTATGCGGCCCTCTTCTTGGCCTATGGCATCCTGCTCTGGCGGGCTGGCGCTCGGATCGAGGCCCGCTTGTCACAGATCCCATGGCTTGCGGGCGTGTTCTTCCTGGGCGGCGTCGGCCGCGCCCTCTCCTGGATCGCGCTCGGCGCGCCGCATCCCTTCTTCCTCTTCCTGATGGCCGGCGAGCTCATCCTACCGCCCGTGATTATGGCCCTGTGGCTGGCGTGCCGATCGAGTGTCGAACAAGGTCGCGCGGAGCTCGTCCAATGAAACACGCCGTGTTCGTAAAGCCCGGCCTTATTGAGTGGCGCGAAACCCCCGCGCCACAGCTGCAAGGTCCCAGGGAGGCCCTCGTTCGCCCGCTCGTGGTCGGTCGCTGCGATCTGGATGTCGCGTATGCGCGCGGTCTGCTCCCGATGCCTTCAGGAGCGCCCATCGGGCACGAGATCATTGGCGAGGTCATCGAGGTCGGCGAGGACGCGGGCGTGAAGCCGGGCGACCGCGTGTTCGTGCCGGCACAGATATCCTGCGGCGCATGCAGAAACTGTCGGCGCGGTCTGACAGGTCGCTGCGAGTCTGTGCCGTTCGCCGCGTCCTACGGCATGGGGCGCGAGGGCGATTATGGCGGCGGTCTGGCTGATCTCGTGCGCGTCCCGTTCGCGCGCGCCATGCTCACACCGTTGCCGGGCGGCGGCGATCCGGTCGCGCTGATCGGGGCGGCCGACATGGGCGCCGACGCTTGGCGCGCGGTTGGACCCTATCTCGCGCACCACCCCGAGGCACGTGTCCTGGTGCTTGGCGGCATGCCGCCCGTGATTGGCCTCTACAGCGCCGCGCTGGCCGTGGCACTGGGCGCATCGGTCATCCACTATGTCGACGCCGACGAGACGAGGCGAGCGGTCGCCGAGAGCTACGGAGCGACCGCTCACCCGGCGACGCCGAGCGGATCGTATGACCTGATCGTCATCGCGCTCCCCACGCGCGCGGCGTTGGCAGGCGCTTTCGCTCTGGCCGCGCCCGGCGCCACGATCGTCAGCGTGACCCCGGCGATCGACGGGCCGCTCGAGGTGGCGACGGCGGAGCTCTATCACCGCGGCGTCACCTGGACGATCGGTCGACCTGACTGCCGCCACGGCCATGATGGCATCATGAACGCATGGGCGACCTGCGGCTTCTGCGCCGACCGCGTGCCGACGCGCGTTGTCGATTGGCAGGACGCTCCGGACGCCTGGACCGGAGACGACCTCTACGTGGTCGCGACCCGAACCGCGGAAAATCCGAATGACTTATAGCGAGATCGAGTATGTCATCGATGGTCCTGTGCGGATCATCCGGTTCAACCGACCGCGGCTTCGCAATTGCATCGGGCCCGTCACCCATCGCGAGCTCGTCGATGCCTGGACGCGGTTTCGGGACGACGAGAGCGCGCTCGTAGCCGTGATCACCGGCGCCGGCGCCGATGCCTTCTGCGCCGGTGGAGATCTGACCGCTGACACAGGTCTGGTCCCGGAGGATCCCGACGAGGTCGCTCGCCATGACCGCGGCGAAGCGGACGGCGTCCTCGGACCTAGCCGGTGGACGGATATCTACAAGCCCGTCATCGCGGCCGTTAACGGCGTCGCCTATGCGGGGGGACTGGAATGGGCGTGTTTCGCCGACATCCGCATTGCTGAATCCCATGCCTCTTTCGGGATCACCTGCCGTCGCTGGAATATCGGCCTCGCCGATGGCGGAAGCCAGCGCCTGCCCCGGATCATCGGTATGGGCCGAGCAATGGAACTGATCCTGACTGGCCGCGTGATCGATGCGGAAGAGGCCTTGCGCATTGGACTCGTCAACGAAGTGACGCCGGCCGGCGAAGGACTGAGCCGGGCTCTTGAGTTGGCCCACTTGATCGCTGCCTTGCCGCAACCCGCGCTGCGCGGAGATAAGGAGGCGGCGGTGCGAGGCTATGGCGTCGACCTCAAGACCGGCCTGACGATCGAAGCGCAATGCTTCAACCGCTCAATCCGCGACCCGGCAACCCGGGAGGGTGTACGGCGGTTCCGGGAGCGCGACCATCCAGACCGCGCGTTGGGCTCCGCACCCGCCACGCCCGGCTTGGTGCGGTCGCCCGCTCCCCCCAACCACTAGCGTGTGCAACAGTATGCTGGCGATCCGCCCCCAGTGGCTCTTCGGCGCAGCGGCCGCGTTCAATCTCGCGATCGGATCAAGTCTGTTGCTCGCCCGTCGCGCTTTGACGCCACTGGTCGGTCTGGACACCATCAACGGAACAAACTTGGTCACCTACTATCTGACCGCAGCCTTCGTCACGCTGTTTGGCTACGCCTACGTCAGAGCAGCATTCAATCCGGCTCGATATCGCCCTTACATCGTTCTCGGATTGGCCGGGAAGCTTATCGCGAGCGCGGCGATTCTGACCATTGCGAGCTTTGTGCGGATACCGCCATCGCTTCTCGCTCTTGCAGGCGCCGACCTCATATTCAGTTTCCTGATGATCGCGTTCTTACGTCAGACCGCACATCCTTCGGACACCAGTGCGGGCCCATGACGATGAGACCAGACGGGGCGAATAAGGGACTTCGCGAAACGCCTTGCGCTAGCCGTCACGCGCCACACCGCGCCCGACCTTCTAGTGCCAAGCACAGTGATTGCTCCGCCATATCCCCGATAGCTATCGCCAGGGGCGAACGCTCGATGCGCCGTATAAGCGACGGCCGCGGCCCCGAAATCGATTCGAGCGCCAGAGCCGCGCCTGGCATTGTCCAGACCGCGCTTACGGCCAAGCAAGGGCTTGCGCGATGAGCTTTCTGTTCGAGCCCATTGGTCCGGCGACATGGCGGCCCGCCCCGCTGACGCGCGGCCCTTTTGGCGGCATCCAGGGCGGGGCCAGCGCGGCCTTGATGTGCGCTCAAGTCGAAGCCCTCGCCGCGGTCGAGAAACTGGGCGCGGTGGCATCTGTTACAACCCACTTCCTCCGTCCCGTTCCCCTGGCAGACCTTAGTGTCACGACGTCGGTACTTCGCCGAGGGCGGAGAATCTCCATCGTGGACGCGCAGATCATTGCCGAAAATCTGGTGGTGGCGGTGCAACGCGTCACGCTCATCACCGACCTCGGGTCAGACCTCCCCACGCCGCCGGAACACCGGATCGATCCGGAGAGCTATGAACCACGCCTCTGGCCGGTCACCCAAGGCGGGCCTCGAATGATGGACGCGATGGAGGCGCGACAAGGACCAGACGACATCGTCTGGTTTCGCCTTCGCAATGCGCTGCTGGACGGCCATGCGCCGGCCGCCCACGTTCTGCCCGCCGCCGACTGGGCTCACGGCCTCGGCGCGCCGTTGGGCGCGCCCGTTCGTCCCTCCGTCGCGATACCAAACGTGGACCTATCGCTACATCTCTTCCTGCAGCCTCGTGGCGAGTGGATTGGTGTGGATCATGCCACCGCTTGGTCAGCGGGCGGAGTCGGCGCCGGTTGGGCTGCGATTCACGACGCTCGCGGGCTGATCGGCCGCGTCGCCATGTCCGTGGCGGTTTCGCGCTTATGACGAGCCCGACGAACTATGTCCCGCTGAGGTCCGGCCATCCTACCCAGTCACGTACATGACGTCTCGTTCGATGCCGGCCGCCGCGGGAGCGACCTCTTCAAGCCGGCCAGTCAGAGGGTGCATGCTGCTAAGATTTTCGCCACTTGGTCGTGTCCTGCATTGGCGAACCCGATGACCGCCGCATTTCCGGGCAGTCTGCTCGGGGGTTCGGTTTCGATCCGTCCCCTTGACGTCGAGGACGCCCCGTTTCTCGAAGAAATGCTCTATGAGGCCGTTTGGGTTGCGCATGGCGATGCTCGACCGCCCCGGACCATCGTTTTGGAGCCTACGCTGCGCCGCTATATTGACGCCTGGGCTTCCCGCGAAGGTGACGTGGGGTTCTTGGCCTATCGCTCGACGGATGGGCGCTCCCTGGGTGCCGTTTGGCTTAGAAAGCTCCAAGCGCCCGGTGGGTATGGCTACTGGGACGATGAGACGCCTGAACTCTCAATGGCCGTCTCGCCCGAGGCGCGGGGCCTGGGCATCGGCACTCGACTTCTGACCGCCACGATCTCTGCGGTTGCATGCCTCAACGCCATTTCGCTCAGTGTCGCCCCGCAGAATCCAGCAGTTCGCCTCTATGAACGTTCGGGGTTCATCACTGTCGCCTCGCGAGGCGGATCCCTCGTTATGGTGCGCCACGCTAGCTGTGACTGACGGGAAGCGGCGTGTCGACTTGGCCATCCCTGCGCTCTTCCCGAAACATCGCCGCGCACGATCGGCTATGCGCTGACCGATCTGCTGCACGTCGAAGGCTGCCGAGTTGAACTGCAGCGGTGAGGAATCTGAACTGCCGGAGAATTTGCCTCATACGGCAGTCTCCTACCTAAGAAGCGAGCAGGAATTCGGCCTGATGCTTCCCCTGCCACTCACGGCTTGACAGATACTCTGCCGATCCATTTCCGCCGACATTTGCACGCTGAACGTGCTCAAACCCGTCATTGGTATCGACGCCCGATCCGGAAGCCGTGCGCTTTAGATCGCCACGTCAAGATCAGGGAGATAAGGATCAGCGGCAATATGACCAGAGGCAGCCAGTTTGGTGCGCCATTCTCGATGACGAGTGCGCCCATCAGTCCTCCCGCCGCCACGGCAAGGTTGAAGATCGTGACAAGTATGGATTGAGCGACATCGGCATGTTCACCGGCTGTGTCGGCAAGCGCTGTTTGCAGCAAGGTCGGTGCGCCCCCGAAGGTCAGCCCCCAGGCGGTAACGCCAGCCAGCACCAGTGCTGCGGAGTGGTGCGGTATTGCGAGAACAATGGCGGCGGCGGCGAAAATGACAAGGCTGATGAGCGTCGCAACACGTAGGCGGCGATCTACCAGAATACCCGTGCCCCATATTCCTACGACTGACGATACGCCGAAGACGAGCAAGATGAGGTCAACGCGTAAATCGGTCTTGGTCGCACCAAGGAATGGCGCGACGTAAGTGTAGAGAATGTTGTGGGCCAAGATCCATGCGAACAGCACCAAAAGGATCGGCCGAACACCGGGGATCAGGAATACCTGGCGCACCGGGAGACGTTGGTGCCGCTCCTGACCGGGAAAATCAGGGATGCCGACCCGGACCCATGCCAAAAGTAGAAAGGCAAGCGCCGACATGATCCAGAACACCACCCGCCAGTCGAACAGACCGCCCAGCCATGAACCAAGCGGCACGCCGAGCGAAAGTGCTATGGGTTGTCCGACGCCAACGATCGCCAGCGCTCGGCCTTGCAGATGTGGCGGAGCAAGCCGCCGGGCATAACCGGCAACCAAGCCCCACACGACGCCAGCGGACATGCCGGCGACGAACCGCGCGGCGAGCGTCAGGCCGTAATGAACGGAGATCGCCGTCAGCGTATTGAAGATCAGGAGTCCAGCGATCGCCAGCAGGAAAAGCGGTCGGCGATTCCAACTCCGCGTGACCGCAATGACTGGAATGGCTGCAACCACCGATCCGAAGGCATAGAGCGTGACGGTCTGGCCAGCCAAGGCCTCCGAAACGCCGAGGCCCCCTCCGATCTGCGGCAGCAGACCGGCCGGCATGTTCTCGGTCATGATGGCGAGGAAACCCGCCACCGAGAAGGCCAGCAACTGGCCAACCGGAAGACGACCTGGCGTGCTGTCGGAGTCCTGAACACCAACCGCTATCTTTTCGCAAACTGTCATGTCGGCGCTCTTCAGGCGAGGAACGAGGCGGCGATATCTTTCTCGCCATGGCCGCTGTCGGCTGCGCGCTGGAAGCGGACGAGACCCGCCGCCGCCAAGTCTACGTGGACGCCTGTGCCCGCCAGAGCGTTCACGACGAGACGCGCATCCTTGAGCCCGTTGTTGACGGAGAAACTGGTGCTGAAGTCCCCCTTGAGGATTGCGGCCGCCTTCCCCTGGAAATATCCGCTGTCGAGAGGACCGCCCGTGATAGCCTCGATCACCAGCGCCGGATCGACGCCGAGTGCCTTGGCGATAGCGAGGGTTTCTGCCGTGCCGTGGGTCAGTGCGAAGACATAAGCGTTCAGCGCCAGCTTGAGCCGGCTGCTCGCGCCCGGCTTGTCCGATATCCAGAGGGTGCGCTGCCCGATGGCTACGAACACCTGTTGGACAATCTCGCGCTGGTCCTCTGGACCCGAGGCGAGGATCACCAGCTTTCCTTGCTCGGCGGGCTGCCGGGTTCCCTGGATCGGCGCGTCATAGAAGACAAACCCACTTTCCGCCGCGAAGGCTGCGAGGGTGTCGATGGCATCGTTGCCGACCGTGCTGAGTTGGAGCCAAATAGCGCCCTTGCGCACCCCCGGCAGCGCGGCCGCCACCGCCTCGTTCACAGCCGGGCCGTCCTTCAGCACGGTGATGATGACGTCGGCGTCGCGAACGGCATCGGCGGGATTGGTCGAAATCTCGATTCCCTCGGCCGCAAGCGGCTGCGTCTTTTCAGGCGTGCGGTTCCAGGCGCGAACACCGAAACCTTTCCGGGCAAGATTGCGGGCGACAGCCGCGCCGATGAGGCCGGTGCCGAGAACGGCGACCGAATGCGTGGATTTATTCTCTGTCATAGGAGGCTCCTTTGGTGAGGCTATTGTTGGTTATGGTACGACCGTTCCATAAATGAGCAAAAAAATTAAACTTGGCGCAGTGCGGCCAAGGTCTGTTCAATGACGGCAGAAAGCCGGTGGCGATCCTTAACCGTAGCCGTGCGTGTTAGCACGCGCAGCCCTTGCACCGCGTTGAAGACAAAGAGCGCCAGCGTCTCGGCGTCGACATCCGCTGAAAACTCTTCGTCATCCTGCCCGCGCCGGATCGTCTCTGCGATGCCGCGCGTCAAGATAGCGAAATTCTGACGAACGAGGTCGGCGACACGCTGATCGCGCGCCGCCACTTCGATGGCTGTGTTGGTCGCGAGGCATCCCCGCTTTTCCACCGCCCGCAGATCGGCGTTGACCACATCCAGCATCAATTCCCGAAGCCGCTCAATAGCGGGTCCAGGCTTCCTGAGCTGTTCAACATGGCCCTGCGCTCGCCTGTGGTAACGTAGCAAGGCTTGCTCGAAGAGACCGTCTTTATTGGTATAGGCGGCGTAGAGGCTGCCGCGCCCAAGGCCGGTGGCGTCGACGAGGTCTTGCGCCGATGTGCCCTCGTAGCCCTTCCGCCAGAAAATCTCCATCACGGCGTCGAGAACGCGGTCCTCGTCGAACTCTCTGGGGCGGGCCATGGTGAACCTAATTCCATTCTTGAACAAACATACCATAACTCCCCGGCATTCGATGTCAAGCGTCTCGGATCAGGCTCGACCGGGCCGGGGGCGGAGAATGAGAGCGACGGTGATGGCCGACGAGACGGCCAGTGCGATGACGAAAGCCCAGATCGGCGCGATGGCCGGTATTGCGAGCGCGAGTGTGACACAAAAGCCGGCGAGGCTCATCGTGCCAAAGATAGCCGAATGCAGGGTCGCGGCCGCCGTTTCAGCTCCGAACTGCTCATGGATCGTGATGGACAGCACCGTGTATCCAATCGGAAACGCCAGCAGCAGGCCCGAGACGGTCGCTCCGAGCTGGCCCGCCGCTGCAGTGACGGCGGCCACGAGCAACCCGGCAAGAATGCCGCGCAAAAGAAGTAAACCGAATTTGTCAGCGCGCGCGGGCGTGGTGGTGGTTCGAACGAATAGCGGCGTATTTTTCGGTGCGGCTTCGAGGCAGTGGCAACAGCCCTCGACTGCTGGAACTTAGCGGATAAGAATCCGATTCGGCGAGCGGCCAGCGATCCTCGACCGTTATCCTTCGACGCGGTCTGGTCGAGGTTGGCGCGGACGACTATCGGCTGATAGCGCACACTGTGGCTGTTCCACAGTGCCACTAAACGGGCGCGGATCGGTCAGCGGTTGGCGGTCGTCCAAAATAACGGCGATAAGAGGCCGAGAATGCGGCGGCATTGGTAAATCCAACTCTGTAGCCCGCCTCGGCGATGCCGAGGCCGCACTGAGTGATCAGATGGCGGCCCATCTCTAGACGGCGTTCCCGAACGTAGCCAAACACGGTCGTTCCGAACGCGGCCTTGAAGTTCGTCTGAAGCGTCATCACGCTGACGCCCAGCCTTCGGGCCAAGTCCAAAATTTTCGGGGGATCCACGAGGTTGCCGTCGAGTATCTGGCGGGCCTGAACGACGCGGTCGTAGTGTCCCCTGCCGAGTTGCCGCACGAGCCGCTCGTCGTCCTGAAGCATGGCGGCGATTTCGATCGTGAAGCGCAATGCCTGAGATTCCCGGTGCAGCGCTCGCAGTGCGCCACCATAAGGTTCAGCCAGCGTTCGATCGGCGATCTCGATCAACTTGTGCGTAACCGGAAGCGCCGCGCTGTGAACTCCAGGCGTGATAAATTGTTCCAGTAGTTCGAGGCCATCACCATCGAAGAACGTGCCGAAGCGCCCGAAAAAATGCGGCTGAAGGGTGACGCCGAAGGCTCGGTTCGTCTGCCCCTTCCACCAGTCCCGGCTGCAATGGCAGCGCTCGCCATAGCCCACGATTCCTATATGACCCGCTCGCATCGTGATCGGCTTGTGACCCTTCACGTGAAGGGCTTCATTCTCGCCCTTCAGGAAAGCAACACAAGCGACAGATCTCTCCACATCGGCCTCCAGCCTCCCATCGGCAGTGTAGGTAATATCGAAGCCGGAAAGCAACAGACCAGGCTGAACCTCTTCGGCCAGGATCGTGCCAGACATAGAAGGAATGTGCGGGAGCGGCGTGGAAAGATCAATCTGACTGATTCCGATCGCTCGCTCTGCCGCCTCGCGCACCAAGTCGGAGACTGAAAAATTCCCGGTTATGGAGGGTGGGAGGCTCCTCATCTCTTTTTCCTATCTGAACCCTTGAGGCCATCACGTGCACCACACTGCGATTTCTCGTCGTCGGAGTGAACGAAGATTGTATTTTCACAATGCTTTTTGTGTTTGCGCGAAAGTCTCTTTCATAGCGTAGTCCCGCTGCGAACGCTAATGGGAGTTATTCGCAATTAATAGCCGCGGGGCGCCTCGGGGTGGGGGCGATCGGAATTCGCAGCGGACGCTGGTGGCGAAGCCTGATCCAATCGGCGGCGTCTGCCGGAATAGGGGCCGAAATCATATGAAGAAAGATTTGTTGTTCGGCGGTGCCGTCGCTTGTGTCGCGCTCGCGCAGGCTGGCGTGGCGCGCGCGGAAGAAGCACGGGACGAGGTCGACGAGATTATCGTCACGGCGGAGCGGGCCAACCGCACATTGCGCGAGACTGCGGCCAGCGTCGATGTGACGACGGCGGATGACACCCGGCGGCGCGCCGGCGTTTATTCGACCAACGACCTGCTCGATCGCATTCCTAACATCGTATCGATCGAACCAGGTAACGACCTGCCCGCCGTGCGCGGCCTCGACGGGACCGGGCCGGGCGGCGGCGCGACCGCCTTCTTCGCCGGCAGCCGGCCGCGGCTGAGCTACGCGATCGACGGCCGCACGCTGAGTTTCAACGAGGCGACATTCGCCGACACCAGCCTGTGGGACGTGCAGCAGGTCGAGGTGTTTCGCGGCCCGCAGAGCACCTTGCAGGGCCGCAACGCCATAGCAGGCGTCATTGCCGTGAAGACCGTGGAACCCGATTTCGATTGGTCGGGCGCGGCGCGAGCCATCGTCGGCAATCGCGACGAGGTCCAGCTTTCGGGGGCGGTCGGTGGCCCTATCGGCCAGGATGTCGCCGCATTCCGCGTTACGGCCGACTGGCAGCGAGAGAAGAGCTTCGTCGACTTCACACCCTATCCGGGCGTCAAGGATCCCGATATCTTTGACAATCTGACCTTGCGGGGCAAGCTGTTGGTGACGCCAACGCCGGGCATTCGGTCGCTGCTGAGCGTGAGCTATCAGGATGCGCGCGAGCCGCAATCGAACTGGCTCTTCGCGCCGTTCGAAGCCCATATCCCGTCAACCTCGACGCAGCCGGTATTCCGGCTACGCACGACTACGGGCATCGCCGATACGACCTTCGACCTCGCCGCCGGTCTGACGTTTCAGCTCTATCTGTCGGCGACGGACTTCCAGGTCGATCGCTATGCCGTTGCAGGGACGGGCATCGCGCTTGTCGAAGGCCGAGAATATGTCGCGCAGCCGATCCTGCGCTATCGCAACGGCGGCGGTTCCTTCTCGGCGATGCTCGGCGCCTACGTGTTCCGCACCCACCAGGACGAGACGATCGATTTCCTGGGCGGCGGGGCCTACCGCGACGAGACCGACACCGCGGCGGTCTACGGCGAGGTGACCGTGCGTCCGACGCCCGCGCTCGCGGTTACGCTGGGTGCGCGCTACGAGGAAGAAAAGCGCTACCGCGTGGGCACGACGGGCGATGCGGCGCTCATGGGGTTCGAGCTCGTCACCGATTTGCGCAAAACATACAAAGAGTTCCTGCCTCGAGCGACAGTCAGCCTCGATATCACCGACGCCGTCACCGTCGGTATCGTTACCAGCCGGGGGTACAATGCCGGCGGCGCCGGCATAACGCTGGCGCCGCCCTTTCAGAGCTACGCCTATGCGCCCGAATATGTCTGGAACGTCGAAGGGTTCACGCGAGCGAAGCTCACGCCGACGCTCTTCCTCACCGCGAACCTGTTCTACAACCGCTACAAGGACATCCAGCTTCCCTATTATTTCTCGCCCGAATCTACTGTAATTCGCAATGCCGAGCGGGCTACCACCTATGGCGCGGAAGCCGGGCTGTCCTGGCGTCCTTCCCCGAAGAACGAGCTCTATGCCAATATCGGCCTGCTCGATACCAAGGTGAACCGCTATGACGACGTGACCGTCGTCGGGAACGCGCTTCCACGCGCGCCCGCCTTCAGTCTGGCAACCGGATTCAGTGTTTCGCCGGACGATCGCTTTGAGATTGGTGCGGACGTGCGGTACACGGGCAACTATTTCTCAGACTTTCTCAACGATCCCCGGGGGAAGGTCGGCGGTTACGCGGTAGTCAACGCGCGCGTGGCCTATCAGATGGGTCCCGCGCGCCTGCTCTTCTCCGCCCGCAATCTACTGAACAGCGGTCACCCGGTTCAGGTCTTCACATCGGACGTGTTCCCGACCTACGGCGTGATCGTCGAGCCGCGCAAGCTGAGCGCTGGCGTCGAATTGCAGTTCTGAGAGGGAATAGCGATGGCGCTCTCGCAAACCGGCATCCGGCGATGGTATCTGGTCCACAAGTGGACCAGCCTTATCTGCACGGCGTTTCTGCTGCTCCTGTGCGTCACGGGTCTTCCGCTTATATTCCACCACGAGATCGAGGAGCTGACTGGCGCGCATAGCTCGATCGAGCAGGTGGCGGGCGGCGGCACCGCTTCGCTCGACACGATGGTCGAGGACGCGAAGCGCCGCGCGCCGGCCCAGGTGCCGGGCTTCCTGTTCTGGGACTCCGAAAAGCCGCTGGTTGCGGTGGTCACCGCGTCATCGCTGACGGACCAGCAGAATATCGTCATCCATTACTATGATGCGCGTAGCGGTGCCCACGTCCCCGCGCCGCCGCACGACGAAGGCGTCATGGCGTTCCTGCTAGACTTGCACAAGAGCCTGCTAATGGGCCTCCCCGGCACGCTCTTCCTTGGCTTGATCGGACTGATCTTCGCCGTCGCGGTGGTTTCG
Organism: Sphingomonadaceae bacterium 3R27C6; assembly: GCA_005503215.1. GTDB lineage: Bacteria > Pseudomonadota > Alphaproteobacteria > Sphingomonadales > Sphingomonadaceae > Sphingopyxis. Next base: position 121,583 of record SCNS01000006.1, read on the forward strand.
GGCGTCGTCGTCTACGCGCCCTTCATGCGCAAGCTCGCCTTCGGTACGGTGCGCAAGGATCGCAGCCCGCGCGTGCGGTCTCTTGACACGCACAACATGGTGGGAATCGTGACCTTGGGCTGGGTCATGGTGGTGGGCCTGACCGGTCTCATCCTGACCATGGCGACTCCCATCGCGCTCATCTGGCAGATCGACGAGTTGTCCGAGATCTCCGCGCCCTATGAGGGCAAGCCGCCGCCCACTCGGCTCGCTTCGCTGGATACCGCCGTGGCGGCGGCACGTGCGGCGGCGCCCGGCGGCCAGAAGCTGTCCTCGGTCGCCTGGCCCGGCACGATGTTTTCGTCCAAACACCACTATATGATCGCTTTCAGCGGAGAGACTCCGCTCACCGAACGGCTGATCCATCCGGCCTTCGTCGATGCCGAGACCGGCCGCCTCACCGAAATTCGCGACATGCCTTGGTATGTGAAGGGGCTGTTCCTCTCGGTGCCGCTGCATTTCGGCGACTATGGCGGCATGCCGCTCAAGATCATCTGGGCGCTGCTCGACATCGCCGCGATCGTCGTGCTTTGGACCGGGTTGCGGCTGTGGTTCGGGCGCCGGCGTGTGCCGATCGAGAAGCGAGTCGAGGAACTGCGCGGCGGTGGCGTGCCGGAGCCCGCGGAATGAGCATCAATGGAACTACCAAACGAAAGACCCTCAGCCAGAGCGGGTGGCAGATCTTCCGCTGGCCGCTCCTAATGGCTTTGGCCAACACCGTCGGGCTGGTGACTGCGCTCGTGGGCGACGGCTTGTACGACCTCATCTCTTGGGCGACGCTCGCTCTTACCTTGGTTGTAATCGTCGCGGCCTGGCGCGGATGGTCCGCCCGATGATGCGCAATCTTCACCCCAGCCGCGGATCAGCGGCCGTGGATGCGGTTCATAGTCAAGGCGTCAGTCGCGCCGTCCAAACGCGTGATGGCCGCGCCCTTTTTCTGATGGAGAAAGGAACCATCCGGGCGGGCGCGCCGACGATCGTTTTCGAGGCGGGTATGGCGGCGCCGCGTTCCTCATGGGGCCTCGTTCAACCCGCGCTGCCTGCTGTAGTTCATAGCATCGCCTACGATCGCGCGGGCCTGGGCCGCAGCGCCCCCGATTCGCGACCGAGAACGGTCGCACGCATGGCGGACGACCTCGACGACCTGCTCGACGCGTTTGGTGAGAGGTCGTTCGTTCTGGTCGCGACCAGCGGCGGCGCGCTGATCGTGCGGGCGGTTACGGACCGCCGGCCGGAGCGGATCGCTGGGCTCGTGCTGGTCGATCCGACCGACGAGGGCTGCGAGGCGGTGTTCGCGCAGTCGTTCCGGCGATTGGAGCGCTTCGCTCACCATATCAGCCTCGCGCTCGCTCGGATCGGGCTCCTCGAGCGTCTCTACAACAGCTTTCTGCTAAGCTTGCCGCCCGACAGCCAGGCCGATTTCCGCAACGAGGGCTTCACAATGAGGGCCATGCGCACGCGCGGCGCGGAACTCAAGGGCATGATCGCCGAGATGAACATGCTGCGTAGGCAACCGGGAAAGCCTATGGATGTACCGGTGACGGTGATCTCGGGGGCGCTTGCGGACATGGGCATGTCGTCCCGGCTCCGAACTGATGCCATCGAATCCCATGCCCGCCGTGCGGCGCTGTCGACCTCGGGACGACACGTCATCGCCGAGCATTCGGGCCATATGGTCCCGTTCAGTGAGCCCGAGCTGATTGTCGCCGAGATCATGCGGTTGGTCGGGCCGTCCTGCCGGGGGGAGGATAAAATCTGTTCATGACCGATCTCCAGCGCCTCTGGCTGCTTCGCCTTTGCGGCATCGCGGGCGTTATCGGCGCTATCCTGTGGATCATCGGTGACGCGCTTATCATTGGCGCGAAGGCCAGCCAGGATGACTATCCGTTGATCCTGAAGACCTATTCGGACAGGATCCAATTCGACGGCGTCGCGCTGATGCTTCCATCGTCGGAGGCGCGGCTTGCCGCCGGCGCGCTGGTCGCCGACGTCGGCATCGTCTTCTATCTCGCCGGTTGTTGGCATCTGCTGGAGGGATTGCGCCCGGCGCAGGGCGGGTGGCGTTGGCCCGCCTTCGCCCTGCTGGTCGCGGGCAACGCCTGGTCGCCACTCGGCCATGCCGGCTTTTACTATGTAGGCATGGTCTACAAGACGATCCTGGAAACGCCGACGGCGGCTCATGACGCGCTACTCGACCTCGGCCAGCATTTCCACAACGTGCTGGTCATCGCCTGGTTGATGCCGATCGTGACACTGGGCTTGGCGCTTCTATTGCTCGGGATCGTCATCGCACTGGGCCGCACGTCATGGCCACGCTGGTTTGCGCTCATCGCCAATCCCATCTCCCTCATCGCGGTCGGCATGTTGATCGCGCGGGTCCTGCCCGAGCCGGCGCAAACAGCGCTCGACGGCGCCGTATTCAATCTCGGCTGGCTCGTCGTCTACGGCCTCTCGACAGTCCTGCTTTGGAATGGCCGACGATCCGTGCTGGTCCAAGGCCCGTCAAGGGAATGAACGAAATCCTCACGGCGTCGGGCGCCACCCAAACGGTGCGCCCCATCGGTATGAAGCCGATGATGTTCAAGACCTTCGTCTGCTCGACAGCGAGGCGTCGTTCGTCGCACTTAGCGGGGCGATCGCGCGGGAAGGGAACTGCGGGTGGACGTCGTCCCGCTCGTTTTTGGCAAGGCTTCGGTTGTCGGCATATGGGGGCTCAGACATTCTGGTGGATCGCTGCTTGCGCGGCGTGAAGCTCATAAGTCTGGCCGTATTTGCTGCCGCCGCTCTTCTTCTCGCAACATCGCATCAATCCATGGTGTTGTTGCTGATCGTCGTGGCGGTCTGGGGCATAGCCTTCGGCGGCGCTCCGACCTTGCTGCAAACGGCCCTTGCCGACACATCCGGTGAGCACGCCGATGTCGCTCAATCTATTCCGATCACCATCTTCGACCTAGCGGTGGCGGGAGGAGGATTGATCCGCGGGCTTGTGATCGACCACCTTTGGACCAAGCTCGCGGCCTAGGTCGTATTGCCTTTGATCTTGTTCGCCCTGACCTCAACTTCGCAATCAAAAAAGTAAGACTTTCGCGCCGGTTGGCAACAACATTGACGGGTATTGGCGACACAATGGCGAAGAGGTGAGATGGCTCAGCAACTGCTCGAACGGTCCGCTGCTCTAGTCGGACGCATGGCTTGAGCGCCTCTTTGCCATCGTGGCCCGCGGCGCACAACAAGGCCATACCAGATGGCAGACACATAGCCGCGCTAACTAGAGGATTGCATTGCATCTAAAAGCTGTTTGCCCACGGCAGTCCATCAACGAACGCCATCAATACGCCGCTCAATATCCTTATTTTTGAATCTCATGAAACCCGTCAATCTAAGCTTCAATCATGACAGTTTAGGGTTAGAGGCGTTGCGCTTGTCGCAACGCCTCTCTTCGCTTGAGCAATAACGCCGCACCGCTACTCGCCGATAGATTGAGCCTGAGTTTCAGGAGGGCAGTTTTGATGAAATATGCAGTGTCAGTGGTGGGGTTGGCGATGCTGACGAGTGGTACGGCGCAAGCGCAGACCGAGACGCGATCGGACCCTGACAGTGAAATCATCGTAACCGGAACCCGCGCATCGGGCAGGGCGGCGCTCGAATCGTCGGCGCCGGTCGACGTCGTTAGCGGTGACACGATCGCCGACACGGGGTTCCCCGATCTCGGCCGTGCATTGAATTTTCTGCAACCATCGATCAATTTCGCGCGCGCTGCGACTACCGCTACTGCCGCCAACACGAAACCGGTCACGCTGCGCGGCCTGGCTCCCGACCAGACGCTGGTGCTGATCAACGGCAAGCGGCGCCATGCCAACGCGGTGCTGAACGTGAACAACAGCATCGGCCGCGGGTCGGCGGCGGTCGACCTCGACACCATTCCCGAGAGTGCGATCGAACGCATCGAAATCCTGCGCGACGGTGCCGCGGCGCAATATGGGTCGGATGCGATCGCGGGCGTCGTCAACATCATCCTCAAGTCGAACGCCAGCGGCGCGAACGCCGAGCTGTTCGGCAGTATTACCGAGGAAGGCGACGGGGAAACGGGCCTCGCGAGCGCGAGCGCAGGTTTCGGCCTCGGCGACGGCGGCCATTTCACGGTGAGCGTTTCGGCACGCGCGCAGCGTCCCACCAATCGCGCCTTCGTCGACCAGCGGTTCGATCGCGTGACCTATCGCATCGGCGATCCCAAGGCGTCGGTCGCCAGCCTCGCGCTCGATACCGCGCTACCGCTCGGCGGAGATGCCGAAATCTATGGCTTCGGGACGCTGACGCGCAAGATATCCAACAATGGTGCGGGCTTTCGAGTGCCCGGCTTTTCGCCGCTCTATCCGGACGGCTTCCTCCCCATTATCGAACCGCGGATCTGGGACGCCGGCGGCACGATAGGCGTGCGCGGTGAGCTGGGCGCGCTGAAGGCCGATCTCAGCCAGAGCTTCGGGTCGAACAAGGCCGATTTCAGCGTCTTCGACACCGCCAATGTCTCGCTGGGGCTCGCCAGCCCGACCCGCTTCGATTCGGGCGGGGTGACCTATCGCCAATATGTCACCGACTTTACCTTGTCGCTGCCGCTCGACGGCGTGCTTGCGGGCGGCAATATCGCGGCGGGGGGCCAGTATCGGCACGAATCCTACAAGATCCGCAGCGGCGAACCCGACGCCTATTTCGGCACCGGCGCCGATGGCTTCGCGGGCTTCAACCCCCGCAACCCGACGAACGAGAGCCGCAACGCCTGGGCGGCCTTTCTCGACCTCGAGCTGCGGCCGGTGGAGCCGCTGCTCCTCGGCGGCGCCGTCCGCTACGACCATTATGGCGATTTCGGCGGCAAGACCACATGGCGTGCAACCTCGCGCCTCGAGCTGATGCAAGGTGCGGCGATCCGCGCGACCTATGGGACCGGCTTCAAGGCGCCGTCGCTGCAGCAGCAATATTTCAGCGCGGTGCAGGGCGCGCTCAGCGCCGGTCGACTCGTCACCGTCGGGACGCTACCGGTCGGCGATCCAGTCGCGCGCGCGCTCGGCGCGAGCGACCTGAAACCCGAACGCTCGCGCAATTTCACGGCGGGCCTCGTCGCCGGTCCGATCGAGGGATTTTCCTTCACCGCCGATTATTTCCACATCCGGATCAGGGACCGGATCGCGCTCAGCGAGCAGCTGGGCGGCGCGGCGGTGGTGAATATCCTGACCGCGGCGGGCATCACCAATTTCCAGCAGGTCCGCTTCTTCACCAACGCGATCGACACGACGACGCGCGGCGTCGAGCTGACGGCGCGTTGGCAGGGCGAATTGGGGCCGGACACGCATCTGTCGCTGACCGCGGGCTATGGCTGGTTCAAGAGCCGGCTCGACACGCTGCGGCCCAATCCGGTGCTGCCGGCGCTGCCGCTGCTCAACATGAAGTCGATCCTGTTCGTGACCGAGGCGCAGCCGAAGTCGAAATTCACCTTTCAGGGTAGTCTGACGCATGGCAGTTTCGACCTCGGGGTCAACGTTGCCGCTTTCGGCACCTATCGCTCGCAGCCGCTGACCGCGGTGCAGACCTTCGGCGGCAAGGAGACGGTCGATCTGTCGGCGGGTTACAAGATACTGGACGGCGTCCGCCTGGGCTTCGGGGTGCAGAATCTGTTCGATGCGCGGCCCGACACCATCGACGATCAGGTGCTGGCGATCGCGGCGACGGGCGGCAGCTTTCCGACCGGCGAGGAAACGCCGATCGGGCTCAACGGGCGCACCTGGTACGCCCGGCTGACGGCGCGCTTCTGATGTTCGGTCGGCGCCAGCTCATCGCCGGGGCGGCGGCGCTCGCCGCGAGCCGGTTCTTGATGGCGGCCCGCGTGACGGCGGCGGATCGCGCGCCGCGTCTGGCTGCCGACCCCTTTGCGCTCGGCGTCGCCTCGGGAGAACCGGCGCCCGACGGTTTCGTCCTGTGGACGCGGGCGGTGGGGCTGGATGGGGACGCCCGTCTCGGCTATGAAATCGCCGCCGACGAGGGCTTTCGTTCGATCGTCCGTTCGGGCCGGGTCGACGCGCCCGCGGCGCGCGGCGGGGCGGCGCATCTGGAGGTGCGCGGGCTGCCGCCGGGGCGGCCCTTCTTCTATCGCTTCCATCTCGGCGATGCGGTCAGCCGCACCGGCCGGACGGCGACGATGGCGACCGACCCGCGGCGGCTGCGCCTCGCGCTTACCTCGTGCCAGCATTGGGAACATGGCTGGTTCAGCGCCTATCGCGACATGATCGCGGAGGGCGTCGAGGCGGTGCTGCAGGTCGGCGACTATATCTATGAGAAATCCTTCGGCAGTGGCCCCGACGTCCGTGCGTTCGGCGCGCCCGATCCGCTGACGCTGGACGATTATCGCGCGCGCCACGCGCTCTATCGCACCGACTCCGATCTCGCCGCCGCACACGCCGCCATGCCCTTCGTCGTCGCTTTCGACGATCATGAGGTCGAGAACGACTATGTCGGCGACCATGGCGGGGTCACCGCCGATCGCACCGCTTTCCTGCGTCGCCGCACTGCGGCGTGGCAGGCCTATTTCGAGCATATGCCGCTACGCCCGTCGGCGCTTCGCAGCGGGGGTCGACTGCAGCTTTATCGCCGTTTCCATTGGGGCCGGCTCGCGACGGTGCATGTGCTCGACACGCGCCAGTACCGCAGCGTCCAGCCCTGTTCGGACACCAAACGCGGCGGGCAGGTGGTGCGGGGCTGCGCTGCCGTCGACGATCCCGATGCGACGGTGCTGGGCGCGGGGCAGGAAGCGTGGCTCGACGCCGGGCTGGCACGCGAGGAGGCCGGGTGGAGCCTGATCGCGCAGCAGACGCTGTTCGCGCGCCTTGCGCTGCCGCAGGGACCCGACGCCCGCTGGTCCGACATGTGGGACGGCTATGAGGCAGCCCGGCGGCGCGCGATCGCCAGCCTGACCCGGCCGACGGTGCGCAACGCCGTCGTGCTCGGCGGCGACGTCCATTCCTTCTGGCTGAACGACATCCTCGCCGATTTCGGCGATCCGCGATCGAAGGTCGTGGCGAGCGAGGTGGTGACGAGTTGCCTCGCGTCGCGGAGCGGTCCCGCCGCGTTGTTCGACGGTGCGGCGGCGCGCAATCCGCACGTCCGATACCATGACAATGCGCACGCCGGATATGCCTTGCTCGACCTTGTCCCGCAGCGGCTCGACGTCGATCTGCGCGCCGTGTCGTCGCTGACCGATCCCGCGGCGCGATGCGTCTCGCTCGAACGGCGATCGATCGAGGCGGGGCGACCGGGTTTCGCCTGACGCCGCGCGGCAAACGGCGAGCCGGTCATTGCATTCGGCGCAATTATCGTTCGATTCTGGCCGTTTGATCGAAGCCCCTTCCGCGGCGAACCTGCCCGCCAAGCCCTGTCGCGCGCCGACGGGCAGCGGGCAGGGGAAAGACATTGCAGCGTGCCGGAACCGTCAGCCTCGTCGTCGACCGCAGCGGACCGCTTCCCGGCGACCTTGCGATGGTTCGCGATGCTCCCGCGGCGCCGCTGCGAGACGGCGCGGTGCGGCTCGCGGTCGATTGTTTCAGCCTCAGCGCGAACAATCTGACCTATGCGCTCCTCGGCGACCGATTGGGCTATTGGTCGCTCTTCCCCAGGCCGGACCCGTGGGGGATGGTGCCGGCCTGGGGCTTTTCGACCGTCGTCGAGAGCCGCCATGTCGCGGTCGGGGCCGGCGAGCGCCTCTATGGCCTTTGGCCGATGGCGTCGTCGGCGGTGCTCGAACCGGGGCGGGCCAACGCCCGGCTGATCGTCGAGAACGCGCCGTTGCGGCGCGCGCTGCCGCCCGCCTATAACAGCTATTTCCGCGTTGCGGCCGACCCGATCCACGCGCCGGGGACCGAGGAACGGCAGGCGGTCATCCGTCCGCTGTTCATCACCTCCTTCCTGCTCGACCGGCTGATCGGGCGGACGCAGGCATGGGGCGGCGACACGGTGATCGTCACCAGCGCATCGAGCAAGACGGCGCTGGGGCTCGGCTGGCTGCTGCGCCGGGGCAGGCCCGGGCTGCGCGTCATCGGCGTCACGTCCGAACGCCATCGCGCCGCCGTCGCCGGTCTGGGTTTCTTCGGCGAAGTGGCGACCTATGACGCGTTGCCCGCGATCGCCGGGGCCGCGATCGTCGATTTTTCGGGGAATGAGCCCCTGCTCGCCAGCCTGCGCGAGCGGTCGCCGCCGGTCCATCTCTGCCGCGTCGGCCTGACGCACGGGCGCGACGAACCGGCCGTGCCGCGCCCCGACGAGCAATTTTTCTTCGCGCCGGACGCGATCATCGCCGTCGCGGCCGAACTGGGGCCGGCCGGCTTCGACACCGCGCTTGCCGGCGCCACGCGCGATTTCATCGACACATCGCGCGACTGGCTCGCGGTCGAGGCGGTGCGCGGCGCGGAAGCCATTCGCGACGCCTGGGCACGCATCCGCTTCGGCGCTGGCGACCCCACCAGAGCGATCGTCGCATCCTTTTGACCACAAAGAAAATCGGGAGGGTTTATGAAAAGGAATTTCCGCCGCGGGCTGTCGCTCGTCACGCTCGTGATCGCTTCGCCCGCATGGGCGCAGGAAGACGGGGCGGCCGACGGATCCGGCGACATCGTCGTCACCGCCACCAAGCGGGCGCAGAATCTGCAGGACGTGCCGATCGCGGTTTCGGCCTTTTCGTCCGAACAACTCCAGAAGTCGGGGATCAACGACACGCGCGAGCTGATGACGCTCGCCCCCAGCCTCAACCTGACGAGCACCACCTCGGATTCGGCTGGCGTCGTCATCCGCCTGCGCGGCGTCGGCAGCGAGGCGATCAATCCCGGTCTCGAATCCTCGGTCGCGACCTTCGTCGACGGCGTCTATCGCAGCCGTTCGAACCTCAGCCTCACCGATATTCCGGGGATCGAGCGGATCGAGGTGCTGCGCGGGCCGCAGGGGACGCTGTTCGGCAAGAACACCTCGGCGGGCCTCATCAACGTCATCACATTCGCGCCGCAGTTCAAGCCGAGCTTCGATGCGGCGGCGTCCTATGGGAATTACGACATGGTCCGCCTGAACGCGGGCGGCGGCGGGACGCTGGTGAAGGATGTCGCGGCGGTGCGGTTCGACGCGGCCTGGCAACGCCGCGACGGCTTCGTCCGCGATTTCGACAGTGGCCGGCGCTACCGCAACCGCAACCGCCTGACGCTGCGCGGCCAGCTTCTGCTCACGCCGGCCGACGACCTTGATATCCGGCTCATCGCCGATTACGGGCATCGCCGCGAGACGGGCCCCGACACCTATTCGCCGACCGTCAACGATCCGCTCTATGTCGGCATCTTCCAGGCGATGGGTTTCGGCAGCCATATCGGCCGCAAGGATCTGACGATCACGACGACGGAAGATCGCGCGTCGGTCGAGGAAACCGACCAATGGGGCCTGTCGGGCGAACTCAACTGGAAGCTGGGCGGCGCGACGCTGACCGCGATTACCGGATACCGGCACTGGCACAACGACCAGGCGCGCGAGGTCGACTATGCCGAGGCCGATCTGGTCTACATTCCCTTCAAGGCCGCGGCGCAGGCCTTCGATACCTTCACGCAGGAACTCCGCCTCGACGGAACGTCGGGGCCGGTCGACTGGATGGTCGGCGGCTTCTACAGCCACGAAAAGGCGTTCGGCCGCTACGGCTATCGCACCGGGCGCGACCTCGAACCCTTTCTCGATCGGCTCTTCGGGCCGGCGACAGGGCTGGCCCACCCGATCTCCTTTTACACCGGCCTTCCCGTCGGCCAGAGCTATCCGGAAGGGGCGGGCGTCGGGCGCGACGACTTCCGCCAGACGTCGCGGAGCATTTCGGTGTTCACACACAATGTCTGGCACATCACCGACCGGCTCGACCTGATCGGCGGCCTGCGTTTCACGCGCGAGGCCAAGCGGGTCGACGTCGACATCGTCGACACGCTGAACCCTGGCTGCCAGGCGCTGATCGCCGCCGGCCTGTCGGCGCCCGGCGCGACGCCGATTTCGGGCATCCAGTGCCTTCAGCTCTTCGATGCGCGTTACGACGGATCCTATTCGGCGCGAAAGGTCGAGAAGGAATGGTCGGGGATCGCGACGATCAGCTATGATTTCAGCGACGCGCTCCACGGCTATGCGACCTACAGCCGGGGCTACAAGGCGGGCGGCTTCGTGCTCGATCGCGCGGGCTTCCGCCCGATCACCGTCAAGGCGCCCGACGCCGGCGATCTCGCCTTCGACCCCGAACTCGCGACCAATTACGAGGCGGGGCTGAAATTCCGCTCGCCGGGCGGCGTAGCGACGGTGAACGGCGCGCTCTTCTATACGCGTTTCACCGACTATCAGCTCAGCTACAACACCGGCGCGGCGCTCATCACCACCAACATCCCGCGCGTCACCGCCAAGGGATTCGAACTCGAAGCCGGCGTGCGCCCGGCACCGGCCTGGCAACTGGCGGCGGGCGTGACCTACGCCAGCGCGCGCTATGGCGCGATCCCGCCGGGCCCGCCCGCCAATGTCGTCGCGATCGCCGGGCAGCAACTCGCCAATGCACCGAAATGGGTCGTCACCGGCTCGGTCGGCTGGGACGATCTCGTCGCGGCGGGCAAGTTGCGGGCGTTCGCGCAAGTCGACGGACGCTATCAGTCGGAGGTGCTGACCGAGCGCCTGCTCCGTCCGACCTCGGGTCAGAAAGGCTATGCGCTGTTCAACGCCCGCGTCGGTCTGGGCGCGCCTGACGAGCGCTGGACGTTCGAGCTATGGGCGCGCAACCTCGCCAACCAGCGTTATATCGGGTCGATGATTCCCGCGACCTTCCAGGGCGCGACGCTGGTCGGTGCGCAGGGTGAGCCGCGCACCTATGGCCTGACGGTGCGGACCCGGCTGCGATAGCCGAACGGAAAGGAGCCGGCCTTTCATATGAGAGGCCGGCTCCGGCACTGCGTGGAAATAGCGGGTCCGCCGTGGCGGGCCCGTTTGTTGTCAGCCGGAGGATTTCGCGACGTCAGCGATCACCCGGAACAGCGCGGTCGCGCGGCCGACGGGTGCGCCGTCGGCGGCTACTTCGGCCGATGCGAAGGCGATCGTCCGGCCCGGCTGTGTCGGCTCGGCCGCTATCTCGACCCATTGTCCGGCGCGCACTGCGCCGAGGAAATCGACCGACAGATGGATGGTGACCAGGCTGGTGCCATCGCCGATCGCGAGCGCGCAGGCGATACCCATGGCGTTGTCGCAAAGCGCCGACAGCACGCCGCCGTGCAGCATCGCCCGCGCGTTGCAATGCGCTTCGGCGACGCGCAGGGCGATCACGAAACGGCCCTCGTCGCGCTTCGACCAGAGCGGTTCCCACGCGTCGGTCACGGGGCTGCGGCGGAAATGCCGTTCGAACCCCGTGGGCGGATCGGCGGGCGCGCTCACCAGTCGAACCGCAGCGTCGCGCCATAGGTGCGCGGCGCATTATAGGCGACCGAATAGGCGCCGAAGAGCGCGAAACTTTGCACGGCGAAGCTTTCCTTCGTGATGTTGCGCGCCCAGAGCGCGATGTCCCACCCGTCTTCGCTGGTCAGGCTGACGCGCGCGTTGACCAGCGTATAGGACCCTTCCTTCAGATAGGGCGTATTCTCGGCATTGAGGAAGAAGGCGCCATTATATTTGCCGTCGACCTGGATCGCCATGTCCCACCCGTCACCGACGCCGAACTGATAGCGGGCGAGGAGGTTCGCCGAGAATTTGGCGGCGAGCGGCAGGTCGTTGCCGTCGAAGACCGGCTGCGCCGGGTCGTCGATCCGGGTGTCGATCCACGCAAGCCCGCCGCGCAGGTCGAAACCACGGAAGGGGCGGAGCGTGGCGTCGACCTCCAGTCCGTTGACGCGCGCCTTCGCGAGGTTGCGGAGCTGGTTGAACGGCAGCCCGGTAATAGTGTCGACCTGCGCGACGCGGACCTGGGGCTTGCGGAAATCATAATGATAGAAGGATCCGTTCAGGAACAGGCGGCGGTCGAACAAGGTCGACTTGATCCCGGCCTCATAGGCGGTCAGCGTCTCATCCTCGAACGGCTGGAGCTGCTGGCGCGTGAAGGCGAAGTCGCCGTCGAAACCGCCGCTCTTGAACCCGCGGCTGACGCTGCCATAGATCAGCACCGCGTCCGACGGCTTGTAGTTCACTCCGATCTTGCCCGAAAAGCTCTTGTAAACCGCCCCGTCGTCGACCACCGCTGCGTCGGCGGCGGTCGAGCCGAAATTGACGGGTGCGCGCACCGGCGTCAGCCCGTCGTTGTAGATCCACTCGGACCGGCTCAGGAAATCCTTGTTTTCATAGGAATAGCGCGCGCCGCCGACGAGGGTGAGCCGGTCGGTCGCCTTCCATTCGGCGTGGGCGTAAGCGGCGGCGCTCCACGTATCCTGCGCGAAGTTGAGTTCGAGCTGATCGGCGACGCGCCCGGCGAGCGCCGGGTCGGTAAAATTGGTAAGGCCGAGCAGCGGCGACAGCGTGCCGAAGAAGCGCAGGTCGATCTTCTCCCGCGCGCCATAAAGGCCGGCGATCCAGTAGAGCCGCCCGCCGCCGTCGGAGGCCAGTCGCAGCTCCTGCGAATATTGCTCGAGCCGCGTGTCGCGCAGCTGGTTGAGTTCGTGATGCGGCGCGCCGTCGGTGTCGGTGAACGCGCGCTTGCCCGCCTCGTCCCAGGAGGTGATCGAGGTCAGGGTCGCGCCGCCCAGATCGAATTCGCCGCGCAGCGAGGCGCCATAATTATGCTCGCGGTTGCGCCCGACGAAATCGACCCGGACATGATAGGGATCGCTGTCGAGGTCGGTGTAGCCGAAGGCGTCGCCGCAGAAGCGCGGATCGCGGACGCCCGCCAGCGGGGTCGCCGCGCAGGGCTGGGCCGCGCCGGGGATCGAGGTGAAGCCGATCGAGGTCAGCGGCAGAACGTCGCCGCTCGTCTCGCCGCCATGGATGTTGAGGAGCAGATCGACGCCGCTCCCGTCGTCATATTCGAGCAGCCCGCGCAGCGCCCAGCTTTCCTGCTCACCGGGGCGGCGCTTCGGGTCGAAGAATAGCGGGCTGAGCGGCAGCGCCGTGTCGGCGGGCGTCCAGTCGTTGATATAATAGCCGCGCGCCTGGTTCGCGTAGCGGCCGGCGATCCGGGCCTTGAGCGCCGGCGACAGGGGGCCGCCGACCGCCGCGTCGAGCGTGACCGTCCGGTAGTTGCCATAGGAGAGTTCGGCGTAACCCTCTGCCGCGTTGGTCGGCCGCCGGGTCGAATAGCTGACCGCGCCGCCGGTCGTGTTGCGGCCGAACAAGGTGCCCTGCGGCCCCTTCAATATCTCGACGCGGTCGGTGTCGAAAATCTGGAAACCGGTGAGGATATTGGAGCCGAGATAGACCTCGTCGAGGTAGACCGCGGCGGCGGGCGCGACATTGGGCGCGAAATCCTGAACACCGACACCGCGGATGACGAAGGTCGGCTGGCGGCCGAGATAGGAGTAGACTTGGACGCCCGAGACCGATTCCGAAATCTGCTGTGCCGACGTCACCCCCAGATTCTTGAGCTGATCGCCGGTGAAGGCGGCGATGGACACGCCGACATCCTGCAGATTCTGGTCGCGCTTTTGCGCCGTGACGACGATCTCGCTCAGTTGATCGTCGGCCGGTGCGGCAGGTCCGGTGGTTGCGGGCGCGGTCTGCGCCAGCACCGGCACCGGCGCAGTCATCAGGAGCAGGCTGACGCCGGCGAGAAACCTGTTTTCCATTTCCCTCTCCCATGGCGGCGAACTCGTCGGGTCCGCCCGGTTCCAAGGATGATGGAGAATGGCGTGCGCGGCCATTGACGGGTCTGCGACCCGCGTTGCGCCGATCACAACGGGCAGCGGCGCGCAACGCGCAAATCCCGTTGCAGCCTCAGCAACGGCAGCGACGCGGAAGGGCGATATTAGGATGGGCTCGCTGCCGGTTTGCCGGAGTCAGGAGGAACCCCCGATGAAGCTTGTGGCCGATAGGACCGATGCCCGCGAAATCGCCGCGACGATCGGGGCGATGTTTTCCGAGGCATGCGATCGCTTTGCCGACCGGACGCTGATCGAGTTTGGCGACCGCGTCATCGGTTTCGGGGAGACGGCATCGGCCGCTGCCGGTATCGCGGCGGCGCTGGCGGCGCGCGGAGTGGGAAAAGGCGATGTCGTCGCGCTCTATTTCCCCAACACGCCGCACTATCCGGTCGCCTTCTTCGCCGCGATGCGTCTGGGCGCGGTGGTCGTCAACCTGACGCCGCTCGATGCGGCGCGCGAACTGCGCTTCAAGCTCGCCGATACCGGCGCTCGGATCGTCGCCACGCTCGACGAGGAACCGTTTCGCAGCCGTGCGGCGGCATTGCTCGATGAAGGTCTGATCGACCTCCTGCTGCTCGGCGGCAACGCCTTCTGGGAAAGCGGCGATCCGGTCGCGGCCGAAGGCGATGCCATCCTGTCGATTGACGCGATGGTCGCGGAGGCGGCCGCCTGTCCGGCGGCATCGGTTGCGCCCGGCGATCTCGCGCTCATCCAATATACGGGCGGGACGACGGGAACGCCAAAGGGGGCGATGATCACCCATGCCAATCTCGCCAGCGCGGTCGCGATGTTCGACGCGGCGGTCGCCGCGACATCGGCCTGGCGTCCGGGCGAGGAGCGCCACGTCGGGGTGCTGCCGCTCTTTCATATCTATGCCCTTGCCGGCGTCTTGCTGCGCGCAGTGGCGAATGGCGAGACGATCCTTTTGCGCGACCGCTTCGACCCGGCGCAGACGCTCACCGACATTCGTTACGGCGGCGCGACCTTCTTTTTCGGCGTGCCGACGATGTTCGTCGCGCTGCTCGAACTACCCGGCATCGCCGCCGGCGACCTCGCGTCGCTCGTCTATTGCGTTTCGGGAGGGGCGCCGCTGCCGGGTGAGATTGCCGCGCGCATGGGCGAGCTCGTCGGGCAACCGCCGGTCGTCGGCTGGGGGATGACCGAAACCTGCGGCGCGGGCACGCTCGGCCGTCACGGCGAGACGGGCACACCCGGCGCGATCGGCTATCCGCTGCCGGGCGCGTCGATCGAGATATTGGCGTTTGACGCCGACCGGAAGCCGGCGGGTATCGGGGAAATCGGCGAGATCGCGATCCGCGGCCCCAATGTGATCGGGGGATATTGGAACCGCCCCGAGGAAAGCGCGGAAGCCTTTGCGGCGGGGCGCCTGCTGACCGGCGACATGGGGTTCATCGACGCGGCAGGGCAGGTCCATCTCGTCGACCGCCGCAAGGATCTGATCATCGCCTCGGGCTTCAACGTCTACCCGCGCGTCGTTGAGGAGGCGATCTACGAGCATCCGGCGGTGGCGGAGGCGCTGGTCTATGGGGCGAGCGATGCCTACCGCGGCGAGGTCGCCGTCGCCGCGGTCACGCTGCGTGCCGGCTGTACGCTGGAGATCGGGGAACTGCGTGACTTTCTCGCCGACAAGCTCGGCCGGCACGAGCTGCCAGCGCGGCTCGAGATTCACGAAACCTTGCCGCGCACCGCGGCGGGCAAGTTGTCGCGCAAGGACCTTCGCGACGCGGCGGCAAAAGGGGGAAACTGACATGGACGGCTTCGAACTCGTCGCCGATGACCTCGGCTTTCCCGAAGGGCCCGTAACACTTTGCGACGGAAGCCTGCTCGTCGTCGAAATCAGCAGCCAATGCCTGACGCGCATCGCCGCCGATGGCAGCCGGCGGATCATCGCCTCGATGGCGGGCGGTCCCAATGGCGCCGCGATCGGGCCCGACGGCGCTATCTATGTCTGCAACAATGGAGGATTCGCGTTCGGCGACGTCGCGCTTTACGCGATCAACATCCCGGTAGGACCGGCGCCTGATTATGCGGGCGGATCGATCCAGCGGGTCGATCCGGCGACAGGCGAGGTCCGGACGCTCTACACCGAAGCCGGGGGCGTGCCGCTGCGCGGGCCGAACGACCTCGTCTTCGATCGGCATGCCGGCTTCTGGTTCACCGATCATGGCAAGTCGGGGCATCGCGAACGCGACCGCGTCGGGGTGTTTTACGCCGCCGCGGACGGCAGCTTCATCCGCGAGGTGATCTTCCCGCTCGAAAACCCCAACGGTATCGGCCTCTCTCCCGACGGCCGCACGCTCTACGTCGCCGAAACCTATACTTGTCAGCTCTGGGCCTTCGACATAAAGGGGCCGGGCGAGATCGCGCCGCACCCCAATCTCTTCGGTCATGGCGGGCGCTTTCTCTATCGTCCTGGGGGCTTTCGCTATTTCGACAGCCTGGCGGTCGAGGCAGATGGCAATATCTGCGTCGCGACGATCGGCGAGCCGGGCATTTCGGTCGTCTCGCCCGTCGGGGACCTCGTCGATTTCGTGCCGACGCCCGACATCTTCACGACCAATATCTGTTTCGGCGGCCCGGATATGCGGACGGCCTATATCACCCTGTCGGGGACGGGCCGGGTCGTTTCGACGCGCTGGCCACGGCCCGGGCTGCGATTGTCTCATTGCTGACGGCGTTCAGGCGAAGCGGTCCAGCCCGCTCCTGATCCAGTTCCGGAACTTGATCGCGTCGGGGCGGCGCTGCACCGCTTCGTCGGCGAAGACCAGATAATAGTCGATGCCCAGCGACGCCTGATAGGCGCCGATGCGGACGAGGCGGCCCTGGTCGAGCAGCCGTTGCGCGAGGATCGGCGCGACGATCGCGACGCCCAGTCCGGCGGCGGCCGCCTCGAACATCAGGAATTGCGCTTCGAAATAGGTCGGCGGCGACAGCGGCGGGCCGTCATATTTCATGTTGCGCAGCCATCGTTCCCAAAGGCCCTCGGGGCGATAGACGGCGAGGCGGTCGAAGTCGGCCAGTTCGGCGAGGCGGGTCGGCGGCGATCGCCCCGAAGCGAGCGCCGGGGCGGATACCAATATGCCGCTGATCGGCGCGACCCGGATGGCGGGCATCGCTCCGATGTCGCCCGGCCCGACATAGATGGCGGCATCGGCGTGGCCCCGCCTGAGATCGTCGATATCGCGGCCGATGCGCAGCTCGACATTGACCTCCGGGTGCGCCCGCTGGAAGTCGGGCAGATTGGGAAGGAGCCATCCGATCGCGAAGGATTGCGGCACGACGATGCGCAGCGCCATGCCGCCACGCTCCGCCTGCAGGTCGACGGTCGCGCGGCGGATCGAATCGATCGCGGGCTCGACCGTCCGCAGATAGCGCTCGCCGGTCTTCGACAGCGTGACCGAGCCCTTGTCGCGCACGAACAGCGCCACCCCGACAAAGGCTTCGAGCGCCTGAATCCGCCGTGAAAAGGCCGATGGGCTGAGCGCGAGCCGGTCGGCCGCGTCGCGAAAGCTCGACGAGCGGGTGGCAAGGATGAAGGCCTCGATGGCCTCGAGTGGAGGTGCCTGACGTCGGATGGTTCTGCTCAAGCCTCCCTCCCGTTCGTCTACATCAGCTGGCTTGTGCCGTGAAGCCGGTGCGTCACCAGCCGAACGCCCAATTTTCGAGCCGTTCATAGTCGCGGCCCTGCGCGACCATTACCTCGCCTTCGCCGGCGGTCGCCGCGGGATCGGTGGCGGCGTGGCGAGCGAGTTCGAACCGCGCGAGCTGGTTCGAATGGACCTCGTCGGGGCCGTCCGCGACCTGCGTCGTGCGCGCATAGACATAAGCCATCGTCAGCGGGATGTCGGCGAAGCCGCCGCCGCCGAACGCCTGGATCGCCATGTCGACGATCTCCGCCGCCATGCGCGGGACGATGATCTTGATCATCGCGATTTCCGCCTTCGCTGCCTTGTTGCCCGCGACGTCCATCATCCACGCCGCCTTCAGCGTCATCAGCCGCGCTTGTTCGATTCGACAGCGCGCCTCGGCGATGCGGAAGCGCCAGAGCGACTGGTCGGCGATCAATTCGCCGAAGGTCTTGCGCTCCGACAGGCGGCGGCACGCGCGCTCCAGCGCGCGGTCGGCGACGCCGATCAGCCGCATGCAGTGATGAATGCGGCCCGGGCCCAGCCGGCCCTGCGCGATCTCGAACCCCCGGCCTTCGCCGAGCAGCATGTTCTCGGCGGGGACGCGGACATTGTCGAAGATCGTCTCCATATGGCCGTGCGGCGCGTCGCTGATGCCGAAGATCGGCAGGTAACGCCGGATATGGACGCCCGGCGTGTCGGTCGGCACGAGGATCATCGACTGGCGGGCGTGGCGGTTCGGATTGTCCGGGTCATTCTGTCCCATGACGATCAATATCCTGCAGCGCGGGTCGCCGGCGCCCGAGGTCCACCATTTGCGTCCCGTGATCACATAGTCGTCACCGTCGCGGCGAATGCGCGTCCCGATATTGGTGGCGTCCGACGAGGCGACGGCGGGTTCGGTCATCGCGAAGGCCGACCGGATCGTCCCGTCGAGCAGCGGCCGCAGCCATTGCCGCTGCTGTTCGGGCGTGCCGTAGCGGACGAGCACTTCCATATTGCCCGTGTTCGGCGCGTCGCAATTGAATATCTCGGGCGCCCAGTATGAGCGGCCCATGATCTCCGCGAGCGGCGCATAGTCGAGATTGCCGAGGTTCGCGCCGAATTCGCTTTCCGGAAGGAAGAGGTTCCAGAGCCCGGCGGCACGGGCTTTTTCCTTCAGCTCTTCGAGGATCGCCAGCGGCTGCCATTGGCGAAAATCGTCCGGCTGTGCGAAGACCTGATCATAGATAGTGCGCTCGTTCGGGTAGACGTGCCGCTCCATGAAGGACCGGAGGTGATCGAGAAGCGTCTTGCAGCGGTCGGAAAACTCGAAATCCACAGGCATTATCCTTTCATGGGGTGGGGCCGCCGCCGAGATGCCGGAGACCGGCTTCGGCGATCGTGTCGAGATGATGAAACAGGTCGGGCGCGATCGCGCCGGCCGCATTGCGATGCAGAACACCGTGCGCGATCGCCGCCGTGCGATAGAGCGCGAAGGCGCGATAGGCGCGCCACGCGACCGGCAGGACGGCTCCCGTCGTCCGGCAATAGCGTTCGATGAGCGCGGCCGGCGCGGGAATGCCCGACCCGGATCGCGAACGCCCCGCGAGGCCCGGCAGGATCGGGCTATCGTGCGGCAAATCGAAAGCGAGCAGGAAATAGGCGAGGTCGGCGAAGGGGTCGCCGAGTGTCGAAAGCTCCCAGTCCAGCACGGCGGTTACCCGGCCATCGGCGAACAGCATGTTGCCGAAGCGATAGTCGCCGTGGACGATGCTTGTCCGGGACTGCGGCGGCAGGACCCGGGACAGCAGGCTGCCGAGTTCGAGCAGCGCCGGCGGAGCGTTTCCGTCGGCCGCCACCTGCTCCGACCACCGGCTTAGCTGGCGGCGATTATAGTCTCCCGGCGATCCGAAGCCGGTGAGGCCGATCGCGCCGGGCGAGAGCCGGTGCAGGCGCGCCAGGATGTCGATAGCCTGTTCATAGGCGGATATGCGCTGCCGGGGCGAAAGCGCGGGCAGGGCGGGGTCCTCCTCCGCGGCGCCGTCGATCAGCGGCATCAGGTAGAAGGGTTCGCCGAAATGCGATGGATCGGCGACGTGCAGCAGGACTGGCGGCACCGGAATATCCGACCCTTCGAGGGCGGTCAGGACCCGTACTTCGCGGTCGATCCGGTGCGCCCAGGGCGAAGGATTTCCCGCCGGACGGCTGCGCAGCACATAGCGGCCGGTCGCGGCGTCGAGCAGGAAGGTGGGGTTCGACCGTCCACCCGGCAGCGGGCTGATCGACACCGGCCCGTATAATCCCGGGACGCCGCTTTCGAGCAGCGCGGTCATCGCCCCGCCCAGCGGTTGCTGCAAGGAATCCGGCTTCTTTTCCGTTCTTTGGCTCATCGCCATATCGGTAGGCGGATTGCGGGAAGACAAGGTATCGCGAACTTCCCAACGCGCGTTGCGTAACCGGCAACGGTCAGTCCGCCCGCCCCAGGTCGGCCGCCAGATAGCGCGCGGCGAGCCGATAGTGGAGCGCTCCCCAGAAAAAGAGCGACGCGGTCAGAACCAGTGCGATGCGCAGGCCGTGGGCAGCGGCGTTCGTGGCATCGCTCGTCGATGCGAAATGATCGCTGAGCCAGCCGGTAAGCGGCGGTCCGATGCCGAGCCCGACGAGATTGACGGTTAGCAAAACGAGCGCGCTGGCCGTGGCGCGCATCGCCGGTTTCGCGAGCGACTGAACGAGGGCGTAGGTCGGGCCGAGATAGAGGAACTGTGCGATTCCGGAAACCAGCAGCAACGCGATCGCCATGGCGCGTTCGTCCTGCAGATAGGCGGCGATCGAGAGCGGCGCCGCCAGCGCGAGCCCGGTCGCCGGAATCCAGGCGCCGAAGCGCGCGTCGCGCCGCATCGCCCTGTCGACCGCCAGCCCGCCAAGGAGCGTCCCCGCGCCGGCCGCGAGGCCCGAGATCAGGCCTGTCGCATAGCCGGCGGCGGCGAGCCCCATCTCGAACTGCCGCATGAAGAAGGGGGCGGTGAAGGCGAGAATGCCGTACCCGGCAGTCGAGGCGACGGTGATGCCGATCGTCAGATGGACGAAAGCGCGGCGCGCGGCCAGATGGGCGAGAGTCCGCGCGAGTGAGGGTGGCGCGGCGGGCGTGATCCCCGTCTTTCCCGCGCTGCGTGGGTCCCTGATGACGAGCAGCACGACGAGCGCGAGGAGCAGGCCGGGTGCACCCACGAGCATGAACGTCGCGCGCCAGCCCAGCGCTTCGCCTAGCGCACCGCCGGCGACGGCGCCGAACAATATGCCGAGCGGAACGCCGAGCGAATAGATGGAGATGGCGGTCGCCCGCCGCTCGGGCGGGAAAAGATCGGAGATCAGCGCATGGGCGGGCGGCGTTCCCCCGGCTTCGCCGACGCCGACCCCGACGCGGTACAGGAACAGCTGGATGAAGCCGGTCGCAAGGCCGCACATCATCGTCATCAGCGACCAGATCGCCAGCGCCGCCGCGATGATGCGCGGCCGGTCGACACGTTCGGCGAGGCGTGCGATCGGCACGCCGAGTACGGAATAAAAGAGTGCGAAGGCCGTGCCCGAGACAAGTCCGAGCTGGGTGTCGCTAAGCCCCAGGTCGCGTTTCAGCGGTTCCTGCAGGATGGAGATGATCGTGCGGTCGATGAAGTTGAAGCAATAGACCGCGAGAAGAAGGCCGAGCGCGACACGCGGATCGGTCGCGCGGTGGACGCGGATCATGCGTCGCGCCATTCGGCTGGGCGCCGCTCGAAGAAGGCCGCCATCGCTTCGTGAAAATCCTCGGTCCGGGCGCAGAGCACCTGGTTCCGGTCCTCCATCGCGATGGCCGATTCGATTGAAGGGGCGTCGATTGCATGATGCAGCGCCTCCTTCGACAGCCGCAGCGCGGTCGGTGCGACCTTGAGCAGCCGGTCCGCCATCGCGCGGCCTGCCTCCTCGAGTTCGCTGGCATCGTCGACCAGGCGCGACACGAGGCCGAGCGCATGGGCCCGCTCCGCACCGATGAAGTCGCCGGTCAGGATCAGCTCGGACGCAATCGAAGCGCCGGCAAGGCGCGGGAGCAGGTAGCTGACGCCAATGTCGCAGCCTCCAAGGCCCACATTCACGAAGGCGCAGTTCATCCGTGCATCGCGGGCGGCGATCCGGATGTCGGCAGCGAGCGCGAGCGCGAAGCCCGCGCCGCATACGGCGCCGTGGAGCAGGGCGACTATCGGCTGCGGGCAGCGGCGCATTTCGAGTATGAATTCGCGATTGACCCGCTGGATTGCGAGCTCCGCTCGGACGCCGGCATTGCCGAATTGCAGGTCGGGGGGTGCCTCGTGCGTCGATTTCAGATCCACGCCGGCGCAGAAGGCGCGTCCCGCCCCGCGCAGGACGATTACGCGGCACTCGTTATCTTTGCGCTTCAGCCGAAAATAGCGAGTCAACTCGTCGGCCATCGGCGGGTCGATGGCGTTGAGCCGCCCAGGCCGGTCGAGCGTCACCACGTCGAGGCCGTCCGAATATTGGAGCATAAATCCTTCATGGTGGCGTATCGGGCCCGCGCGCGTATCGTTGTTCATGCTTGCGATTCTATCGACTGCCGATTCCGGTGCGAATCCTCAATTCGCAACCGATATTGTGTCTGGCGCAAGTGATCTGCCCCGGTCGAGTGGACCGATTGGATTGTTAGTGGATTAAGCCCCTGAAGCGCTTGGGAGGGTGGTCCGGACCTAGCGTTAGTTTCCGGCTTGGCCTGCCCCGATCGGGGCAGGCCAAGTTTCTGGTCCGGCCAGATATTCTGCCGGGGCTAGATTGCCAAGAGCCATGTGAGGATGGTTAACATTGTAGTCGACCCTCCAGGTTTCGATCAGCCACCGCGCCTCGGAGATCGAGGCGAACCAGTGAAGGTTCAGGCACTCGTCGCGCAGCGGCCCGTTAAATGTCTCGATATATGCGTTATCCGTCGGTTTCCCTGCGGCTGAAGTCGATCCGAACGCCATGGTGATAAGCCCATAAATCTACCAGTCGCCCGGTAAATTCGCTGGCATTATCGGCGAACAGATAGCGCGGTGCTCCGCGCCGACGCACCAGGCGGTTGAGGACATCGACGACATACTCACCGCGAAGGCGCTGCCCAACCTCAATCGACAGCGCTTCGCGGCTGAACACATCGACCACGGTCAGCATCCGAAACTTCTGTCCATTGCTGAGCTGGTCATGTACAAAGTCCAGCCTCCACGCCTCGTTCGGCCGAACAGGCTTGCAACGCGCTTCCCGGTGCGCGAGCATCTTGCGCCGGCGCGGCAGTTTGGTTCGTAAAACCAAGCCTTCCTCGCGATATAGCCGGTAAACAACGTTGCGACCCACGCCTCAGCCTTCACGCTGAAGCATCACATGGACGCGGCGATAGCCATATCGGATCCGCGTCGCGACGATCTCGTGCATCCGTATGCTGCCGCGTCACCTGGCAGGCCCGGCGCTCGCTGTAGCCGTGCGATGATACGACATAGGCTACAACATCCCTCATGAGCGCTGGCCGGGGAACTCTTTTTTGACAGGACGTCCTGCAAAACCGCTTTGTCGAGGCTCAACTCGGCGACCAGCCGCTTCAGCTGCGCATTCTCATCAACCACCTGCTTGAGCTTACGGACCTGATCCGCCTCCAACACGCTATAGAAGAGTAGCGAGCAGCCGATCTGGCAGGGCGCGGTTCTGGCGGCCTTGCATAAGGCGAAACGCTATCCCCGCGACGCGCAACGCGCGCGCCAACAGGGCGTACCCCAAATTCACTTTACGATGAATCGGGAGGGCAAGGTTCTCTCCGTCACTCTCGAACACAGTTCGGGCTTTCACGCCCTTGATGAAGAAGCTCTCGCGCTGCCGCGGCGCGCACAGCCGCTTCCGAAGCCGCCAGAGGAGATACGGCCGGGACAAGACATGATTGAGCTTGTCGTCCCGATCGAATTTTTTCTCCGGGTGCGACCGTGAAGTCGCCTAAGTAATTTTTCGAAAAGGAGGATGTTCCTCATGAGGCGAACCTGATGTTTCCTCATTAGCCTACCGGCACATGCGGGACTGGTAACGGCCCGGTGTGAAGTTGCCGGGACAACGTAGCCGGGCCTTCGGGCCATGTCAAAGCCGCGAGGGGGAGACATCATCTGCGAGCATCGATGCGGATGGGGCGCAAGGCTGGGTGGTATGACCAACGAAAGTGAACTGCTGGTAGAATCGCGGATCGCCGGGAAAAGCGCCCGTTATGCGAACAGCGCCGCTATCCGCGCATGGGCCGGACGCCAGTCGATCCGCTGCTGGTCCAGCCACGCGTCGTCATAATAGGTGCACTCGTACCGCTCGCCGCCGTCGCATAGCAGCGTTACCACACTGCCGGTCTCACCGGCTACCGCCATTTCCTCGATCAGCGCCGCGCATGCGATCAGATTAGTTCCGGTCGACCCTCCCACCCGGCGGCCGAGTCGGTCGGACAACGCGCGCATCGCACCCAGGCTGTCCGCATCCTCGACAGCCATCATCCGGTCGATCACCGAAGGCACGAAGCTTGGCTCGACGCGCGGTCGGCCGATCCCCTCGATACAACTGGCGCAGCCCTCGGGCAGCGCCGTCACACCGCGATCCTCGAAATGGCGATGGAAGACCGAATTGACCGGGTCGGCTACGCAAAGGCGCGTCGCGCGGCGCTGGTAGCGGATGAAGCGACCGATCGTCGCCGAGGTGCCGCCCGTGCCTGCTCCGCACACCACCCAAGAGGGAACCGGGTGTTCCTCCTCCGCCATCTGGGCGAAGATGGACTCGGCGATGTTGTTGTTTCCGCGCCAGTCCGTCGCGCGCTCCGCATAGGTGAATTGGTCGAGGTAATAGCCGCCGGTTTCCGCCGCCAGCCGGACCGCCACGTCATACACCGTGCGCGGGTCATCCACCGCGTGAATCTCGCCGCCATAGAAGCGGATCGCCTCGAGTTTCGGTGCGGCGGTGGCGGCGGGAACGACGGCGATGAAGCGCAGGCCCAACATGCGCGCGAAATACGCCTCGCTGACCGCGGTCGAACCCGACGACGCCTCGATCACGCAGGTTTCAGGCCCGATCCAGGCATTGCACAGGGCGTAAAGGAATAGCGACCGCGCGAGACGATGCTTCAGGCTGCCGGTCGGATGGCTGCTTTCGTCCTTCAGGTACAGGGTGATCCCGGGAAAGCGTGGTAGATCAAGCCGGATCAGGTGCGTGTCGGCGGAGCGATTGAAGTCCGCCTCGATCCGCCGCACGGCGTCAGCGCGCCAGCCACGATTTTTCATTGCGCCGGCTCCGTCGTCAGCCCGTTCCGCCGCAGCATCGCCTGCGGGTCCGCGTCGCGTCCGCGAAATGCCCGAAAGCTTTCCGCCGCGGGCCGCGTGGCACCCCGCGCCAATATCTCTTGGCGAAACAGATCGCCGGTGGCGCGGTCTACCAGACCCGCCTCGGCGAAGCGATCGAATCCGTCGGCCGCCAGCACCTCCGCCCAAAGATAGCTGTAATAGCCCGACGCATAGCTGCCGGCGAAGATGTGCATGAAGGCGTGGGGAAAGCGGTGCCAAGCCGGCGGGCGGATCACCGCGACCTCGTCACGAACCGCCTCGATCACTTCGACAGGGTCCGATCCCAGGACGCCCAGATGAATCAGCAGATCGAACAGACCGAATTCGACCTGCCGCAGGAGGAACAAGCCGGACTGGAACCGCCGGGCCGACAGCATTCGGTCGAAAAGGTCGCCCGGCAGGGTTTCGCCGCTGAGATAGTGGCCGGACATGCCGGTGAGCACGTCTTTGTCCCAGGCGAAATCTTCCAGAAGCTGGCTCGGCAGTTCGATCGCATCCCACTCGAACCCGCTCGTCCCGCCCACCGAGGGACGGTTCACCTGAGTGAGCATGTTGTGCAGCGCATGCCCCGTCTCGTGAAGCAGCGTAACGATTTCCGTGTGGCGCAACAGCGAGGGCATCGCCGCCTGGCCGGGCGCGAAATTGCAGGTGAGGTATGACACCGGCACGCGGATCACGTTGCCGTCGTGCAGGCGTGGCCGCGCGCTGGCGACCCATGCGCCGCCGCGTTTCCCCTGGCGGGCGAACAGGTCCGTATACAGGCCGGCCACCACCTGGCCCGACGCATCGATCACATCGAAGTAGCAGGCATCGGGATGATAGAGCGGAACATCGTCGCGCTCGGCAAGCGTGATCCCGAACAGGCGATGGAGCAGCGCCTTCCACCCCTGCATCACACGCTCGACCGGGAAATAGGCGCGTACCTGTTCCTCGTCGACGGTAAAGCGCGCCTCGCGCAGCTTGTTGGCGACATAGCTCACGTCCCACGGCCGCAAGTCGGCGATGCCCAGCGTTTCCGCTGCGAACGTCTGCATCTCCGCCATCTCCGCTTCCGCCGCCGGGCGTGCACGCCTGGCGAGGTCGCGCAGGAAGGCGAGCACCTCATCGGCGCTGGCCGCCATCTTGGTCTCCAGCGACCAGGCGACCGGGTCGGAAAAGCCGAGCAGCTCTGCCGCTTCACGCCGCAATGCCAGGATGCGGGCGATGCGTTCCGAATTGTCGAACTGGCCAGCGTTCGGGCCCTGATCCGATGCCCGCGTCCCGTTCGCGGCATAGACCCGCTCGCGCAACGCCTGGTCGTCCGCGAAGCCCAGCACGGCTGCGACGCTCGGCTGCTGCAACGTGACCGCCCAGCCTTCCATCGACCGTGCGGCGGCGGCGGCGGCGAACATCGCCATGTCCGTTTCCGAAATCCCGGAGAGCCGGGCAGGATCAGTGATGTGCTCGACCCACGCCTGCGTCGCGTCGAGCACGACGTTGGAAAATTCGGTGGCGAGCGAAGAGAGTTCGACGAGGATCGCACCGAACCGCTCGCGGGCTGCCGGCTCCAGCGCCACGCCGTTCAGCGTGAAATCGCGGATCGCGTGTTGCAGGCTCAAACGGTCTTCGTCGGCCAGCCTGGTGAAGGCCGGCGAGGCGGCGATGCCCGCGAATACCTCATACAGGCCGCGATTCTGCATCGTCGAGAGGTGGTTCTCGACGAGGCGCTGTTGCCCCGCGGCGTAGGCAGCGCGCAGTTTTGGCGCGTCAGCGACCGCGTGCAGGTGCGAGACCGCCGACCACAATGCACCGACCGCCTCATCGGCGCGTTCGTAAGGCAACCATGCCTCGGCAAATGTCGTGGGACGATGCGCGACGAGGTCGCTTACCACCGAGCGATGCTCCGCGAGTGCCTCATCCAGCGCCGCGGCGATGGCATCGGGTGTCAGCGCCGGAAAGTCCGGAAGCCGCTGCGGATCGAGAAGGGGATTCATGGATCAACCTTGACTGCGAAAGGAGGTCGTTCGACGCGCGGGAGGCGACCGAAGTCCGTGGGGATGATCCGGCACCACCGCCCGCGCGATCGACTTCGTCAGACGTCAGCACCAGCCAGAACCGGCGCTGCCGCAAGCCGGTCCAGCAGGAACTTGGCGAAGATCAGGGAAAATGCCGCGAACTCCTTGTGGGCAGCAATGCGCTCGCGAAAGCGGGCGGCGAGGACGGGGTCTTTCGGACCCAGGACGGCATGCACGCGGCCCACGCCCTCGATATCGGCATGTTCGCCTTGCTCCGCTGCGGCCTCCATCAACTGGAATACACGCTTCTCGTCGTCATCGGTCCAGCCGATCGCGTTGAGCGCGTGAGACATCTGCATCGATCCGCGTGCGCTCACCGTATCCCGCAACACGGTGCGCATCGTCGCCGGCCACGCAGCCGCCTCCACCACCAGAGCGGCCTTGCGGATCATCCGGTCGGATGCCTTGTCGCTGGCAGCGACGGCGGCGGCACGGGCTTCTTGCCAAGTCTTACGCGAAATCGTTTCGCCTTCCAGGCTCCTGCGATGCAGCGCGAGAATATCCTTCCTTCCGGCTTCTACCGTGGGATCCTGGACAGTCTGGGCGACCAGAGCGGGATCGGACAGGGTGAAGATCAGCATTTCGGGAACGATGCGCGACAAGTCCGCGCCAACCGGGGTTTTCTCCAGCCACGCCTCCGCGAACGCGGTCGGCGACGGGTCGCCGGCGGCGTGCGCCAGATTGTTCGACAATGAATCCAGATCCATCACCAGAGGCAGGGGATAGCCCAGCATGTCTGCATAGAGCTGCGGGTCGTCTCCCTCGATCACGCTACCCATGGCAGTGGCCCCCATGTCACCCCAGGCAGGGCTGAATCGAAAGGTCCCGGCCGCGATATGTTTGCGCACCCGGGCGAGAGCCTGCTCCTTGACGGCGAGGTCGCCGTGAAATGCCGTGACCGCCATCGCTCAGACCCCCGCGCTCTGGCTGACGAACGCATCCAGACGGCTGCGCGACATGCCGCCCGTCGCACGGGCCTGTTCCGTACCGTCCTTGAACATCACCAGAAGCGGAATACCGCGCACCGTCATCCGCTTGGCGAGATCCGGATTGGCGTCGATATCGATCTTCACGACGTCGATCTCTCCTTCATATTCTTGCGCGATTTCCTCAAGCGTCGGCGCAAGCGCCTTGCATGGCCCACACCAGGGCGCCCAGAAGTCGACGAGCACGGGCTTGTCGCTGTTGAGGACAACATCGTCGAAATCCTGTTCGGACACGCTACGAAGCATCATTTTTCCTTCACGTTATTCAGATGATCAAATATCTCTATCAGCCCCGGCCACCGACCATTATCCTGTCTATTCGCAGCGTCGGCTGGCCGACGCTGACCGGCAGGGTCTGCCCCTGCTTTCCGCAGGTCGCCATCCCGGCGTCGAGTTCGAGGTCATTTCCGATCATGGACACATGCTGAAGCGCTTCGTGCCCGACGCCGATCAGCGTCGCACCGAGTACGGGCGCCACCAGCTTGCCCTTCTCCACCAGCCATGCCTCCATGGTCGTGAAGTTGAACCGGCCGGTGACGATGTCGACTTGCCCGCCGCCGAAAGCCGTCGCGTAGATACCGCGATCGAGCGAGGCCAGGATATCGGCAGGATCGTCGCGGCCACTCGCGAGAAAAGTGTTGGTCATCCGCGGCATCGGCAGATGCGCGTAGGACTGGCGCCGGCCGTTGCCGGTCGAGCGCGCGTTCATCAGGCCTGCGTTCAGTCGATCCTGCATCAGGCCGGTCAGCACGCCGTTTTCGACCAGCACCGTCCGGTCCGGCGCGGTCCCCTCGTCATCGATGCCCAGCGAGCCGAGCCGACCGGCGATGCCGCCATCGTCGATCACGGTGACGCCAGGCGCGGCGATGCGCTCTCCGATCCGCCCGGTGAATGCCGACAGACTTTTCCGGTGGTGGTCACCCTCCAGGCCGTGGCCGACCGCCTCGTGAAACAGCACACCGGGATAACCGGGTGCGAGCACCACCGGCATCTCGCCGACCGGCGCCGGAATCGCCTCGAGATTGGTGAGCGCGGTGCGGACGGCCGTCGCGACCATCGCCTTGACCGCTTCCTTAGTGAACCCGTCCAGCCCCCAGCGACCGCCGAACCCAGCCTGGCCGCTCGACCGTCGCCCGTTCTGCTCGGCAACCACGCTGACCGTCAGCAGCGCCGCCGGCCGGACATCAGCCGCCATGTGCCCATCCGCGTCGGCGACGAGCATCGTCGTGTCGTTTGCCCGCGCGTTCGCGTTAACCCGCACGATGCGCGGGTCGGCCGCCCGTGCCTCGCGGTCGATCATGTCGAGCAGGCCGATCCACGCCGCGGCGTCCTCCGCCGAGGCCGCGTCGATCGCCGGATAGAGTTCGTGTCGGGTCGTGTCAGGCGAAAGATCGATGCCCCCCGGCAAACGCGCCGCGTCGCCATGCCGGGCGAGCGTTCGCACCGCGGCGACTGTTTCGCCGAGCGCCGCTTCCCGCAGGTCCGCCGAATGGGCGAAGCTGACCGATGGGCCGTGCGCGGCGCGCGCGCCGACACCCTGGCGCATCGAGAAGCCGCCGCCGACCACGCGCCCTTCGTCCAGCCGCCAGCTACGCTGGCTCGTCGTCTCGAAATACAGGTCGGCAAGCTCGGCCCCGCCACCGGCGAGCCGCCCGATCGCTCGGCCGACGGCTGCATCGTCGAGGCCGACAGGGCCCAGCAGCCGTGCTCGCGCATGCTCCAGGGCGATCGCTCCGCCGTTCATGCCTTGCCTCCAAGCTGCATCTCGCCGACAAGGATCGAGCCGGTCCGCACCGCGCCGTGACGCTCGACATCATCGCCCACCGCGACCATGCCCATCATCATTTCCCCCAGCGATCCTGCGAGAGTGACGTCGCGCAGGGCATGCGCTACTTCACCGTCTTCGACCCAGAAGCCGGAGATGGCCCGCGTCCAGTTGCCGGTAACGGGATCGGTGCCACCGCCCTGAAGGCTGGTGACCAGCACGCCGGTGCCAAGCCGGGTCAGCATCGCTGCCCGATCGCCGCCGGCCGTTCGGCTCGACAGGCGCAGATTGTAGGGGCCCTCGGCATTGCCGGTCGAGCGCAGCCCCAGCTTGCGGGCCGCCATGGCGGAGAGCAAGAGGCCGCGGCCGATGCCGCCCTCGATCAGGAGACGCGCGCTGCCCGCGATCCCGTCGCTGTCGAAACCGCCACTTGCGAGCCCGAACGGCTCGAACGGATCTTCGTAGAGATCGATATGGTCTGCCGCGATCGCGCGATCCAGCGGATCGGGCAGGAACGTGCTGCGCCGGTATTGCGCCATGCCGTTCAGCGCGACGACGAGTTCGCCGACCAACTGGCTGGCCACCGACGGATCGAACAGGACCGGACAACGGCGGCTGGCGACGCCGCGCGCCCCGCGTGCCGCCAGCGTGCGCTCCGCCGCGCGCGCCGCCAGGATATCCGGGCCCGCCAGCGCGCTGAAGCGGCGGTCTTGAGTCTGCTCGAAATCCGATACCGACCCGTTTTCTGTGCTGGCCATCATCTTGCACCAGCGATGATGGCTGGAAAAATGGCTGCTGCGGCAGAAGCCCCGGCTCGTCGCGAGTGCCCAGATACCTTCACTGCCGATCGCCGCGGATTCGCTGATGCGCAATGCCGGGTCCGCCGCTGCCCGCTCGCGCGCCGCACAGTCGATTGCGAGCGCGGCCGCGAGCAGCTCGTCCGTGTCCGCGCCGCCCTCGGCATAGCGTGCCGGCGCCGGACCGGAGAGGGCCAGCCAGTCGGCCGGCGGTAGTTCGCTGTCGGCGTCGGGCTGCACCTGCCGGGCGATCAGCAACGCTTCCTCGACGACGCGAACGACCGACTCGCGGTTCAGCGCGGCGGTGGAGGCACCCGCCGAGCGTCCCTCGCAATAGACCGAGATGCCGAGCGATTGCTGCAGGTCGCGCTCTGCCGTCTCGACTGCGCCGTTGGCGACGAAGACCCGGCCTGAATAGGTGGTGCGCGTGGTGACGCTAGCCTCGGCGCCGAGCAAACCGGCGCGCTCGACAGCGAAGGCCGCCCAAGCGCGCAATTCCTCCTCGCTATGGGTAAGGTGACCGGTCATGTCGGAGCGCCTACCCGGTGCGCGCTGGCCTTGCCGTCGGCGAGCGTCAGGCGGTTGGTGTAGAACTCCGCCAGACGGTCGTTGTGGATCACGCTGACCAGCGTCACGTCAGGCAAATGTTCGAGAATGGCTTGGTGGAAGTGGCGCGCGTTGTTGAGGTCGAGCGCACTGGTTGCCTCATCGAGCACCAGCAGAGAAGGGCGATGGAGGAGGATGCGGGCCAAGGCGACGCGTTGCTGCTCTCCGGGCGATAATTCCTCCTGCAGGACACGCGGTTCGTGCATCGCGGAGACATGAACACCAAGACGGACGAGATCGAGGATTTCGGCCACCTGCGTGTCGGAGAAGTCCGCCGCGCGATCGGGAAAGCACACCGCATCCTTGAGATTACCGAGCGGCATGTAGAGTCGCTGTGGCACCATCATCGCTCGATCGGCACCGGCCATCATGATTTCTCCGCTACCGTCAGGCCACAAGCCGGCAACAGCGCGAAGCAGCGTCGTCTTGCCGGCGCCCGAGGGCCCTTCGATCATCCAGCGTTCGCCCGGATGCACCGTCCAGTCGCCCACCGTCATCAGATGCTCGCCGTTCGGACGTCGCAGTGACAGGTCACGGCTGACAATTGCCGCATCCGCCGAGGCGGGTTGCGCTCCAAACGCAATCCCACGCGGTCGCGGGCTGTCGATTGCATCATCCAGCGCCTTGATACGATTGATGTTCGCGACTTGGCGGGCGATCATAGGATAGACCATGACGATGTAGGACAGGGTGGTCGCATAGGTCACAAAAGCTCCCTGCGCCGCCATGACCTGCCCGAAACTGATTTCGCCGGTGAAGAAACGCGGGATGGTGATGAAAAGAGGAATGACCGCCATCACGCGCTGCTGTGTGTTGGTGAAAGCGCTGAGGCCAAGCGTCGCCCACATCAGTCGATACCAGTTGGCAGCGATCTTTCGGAACGCCTCGAACAGGTTTTCTCGTTCGAATCCGCCCGTACCCGCAAAGGCGATCTGTTCGCCGTTGCGCCGAACGTGGAGGAGCCCCGCACGAAAATTGGCTTCGTAGTGTTGCTGGCGCATCTGCCTACGAGTAACGGGTTTGCCGACCCAGGTGACGACTATGGTGGTAACAAATACGTACAGAGTCGCGTACCAGATCGTGTCGCCTGGCAGCGATACAGCATTGCCGAAGAGAGAGAAGCGGATCGGGCGCGCCGTTTCCATCATGATCGCCGCGAAGGTTACTGCCGAGGCGATGCTGGTCAGCACGTGGATTACCAGAATAACCGGAGAGATCGCAGCGCTGGAGACCTGATAGGTGAAGTCCCGGAGATCTTCGGCAATACGCTGATCCGGATTGTCGAGCAGGCGCAGCCGCTCGATTTCATAATAGCGGTCGCGATCGAACCAGCGGTGGAGATATTCGGTCGTCAGCCATCGGCGCCAGCGCATGCTGAGCACCCAGTCCACCAGCGCTTTCGCCAGCACGTATCCAACCTGGACCGCCATAAGGCCGACATAGGTCAGAACAAGCGCCGCGAATGTGGCTGCCGCCTTGTTCTGCACACTGTCATAAAAGTGTTGCTGCCAGTTGTTCAGCCACACGTTGATATAGATGCCGAACACCTCAAAGCCGGCCACGCATAGCAGCAGAAAGCAGCCGACTTTCCAGTCGGACGAGACGAAATAGCTGATCGATAGCTTCCAGGCGTGCGCAATTCGCTCGCGCGCGGGCTGAGGCGGCTCGAGACCCGCCTCGCGGCGGGTCTCCTCGACGTTCAATGGCTCGGGGATCATGATGTTACTCTGGTCAGAAGAAGCGCTTGCTGAGCGTCACCCGCACATTCCGCGGCTCGTCCACCGGTATATAGGAGAGGGCGCTGGTGATGTTGTAATTGAGCCGATTGAAGAGGTTGCGGACCCCGACGTTTACCGAGAAGCCATCGAACGTGAGGAAGCCGTTCACGTCGACCTGCCGCGCGGAAGGGACGTAGTAGGTGCCAAGAAAGTCTGCTGAAGAACTGGATCGGCCGTACAGGCCGGCACTGATGCCGCCAGAAAGCGTTGGGGTCAGCTTTGCGCTATAGCTTGAGTAGATGCTGTAGATGTCTCTCGGCGCGCGCGCGACGACAAGAGCGCCAGGGGCCTTCTCCGTATATTCCGACTTTGCGCGGGTCAGCGAGGCTACCATCGTCCAGCCGGGCAGGATGGTCCCAGTCAGGTTGAGATCGATCCCACGGCTACGCTGACCAGGCCCTGCGATCTGAAACCCCGGATGATCCGGATCTGTAAACAGGACGTTTGCTTGCGTGAGGTCGAAATAGGATGCGGTCAGAACCGCTCGGCGCTGAAACAAATCGATTTTGACGCCCGCTTCCTTGTTCCGCGACTCAATATTAGGCAGTGGCGACCCGTCGAAAGCGGTCGAAGTGATCGGTGAGTTGCCTTCAACATAATTAGCAAAAACAGAGAAATTCGGCGTTAAATCCAATATCGCGCCGAAACTTGGCACGCCCGCCTTATTATTGATCGTCGATGAAAAGAAATCGCTTGAGTAATCCTGTTTATACCAATTTTGTCTAAACGAGCCGAGCAATTTCAGCTTCCAAACCTCGACCAGCATCTGTCCGTAGGCCCCGTATTGCCGCGTGCCAAGAGTGAACGACGACACGCTCGCTTCAGGCCGCGGTGTAGAGAGCATTGGGATGGCTTCAAAGTCATATCTCTCGGTTACCGATGTGCTGCTCGACAAGGGAGCAAAGTTTCCATCACTGTAGTTGAATCCGGCATTCACCTTCACATGCACGCCACCGACATGGCCTTGCATTCTTGCGAACACGTCCAAGGCGTTTGATTTTCCGGTCTGTGCCGATCCGCGAACCGACACTTGCGCCAGATTGGTTCGGGAGCTGACCGTGATTGGATAGAGATCAAGATCGAGTCTCGTCTTTTCTTTCATTCCTCGCGCTACGATCGAGAACCCATCGGAAAACTTATGCGATGCATCGAAATAATAACGCGTATTAACGACGCGCACCTGCTGGTCGGACGAATAGATGGGAGAATATGGATCGGTGTTGAACAGCTCGCCGGTCAGACGATTATACGCTCGGAACGGCGTAATTCCGGATATAGAATTGACCGCCGAAAGACCGAACAGAATATCGGTACGTCCATCCTTGTAGCGGATCGTGGGGGCAAACAAGGCGCCCTTGTTGCCAGCATAGCCGCCATAGTTGCGGTCCGCCCGTTCACCCGATGCTACGATGCGCGCCGACAGTTTCCCATTTTCGGTTAGCGCGGTATTGGCGTCGAGCGATCCGCGCACGAGGCCGTAAGACCCAGTATCGAAGGTGCCGATCAGGAATGGGTCGGCGCTTGGCCGCTTGGTGACGACGTTCACGTTGCCGCCGAGATTTTCAAAGCCCGAAAGGATCGCGTCAGGCCCCTTGAGGACCTCCACCCGTTCGACGTTAGCAATAGGTTGGGACGAACCGGCGGCGACGCCGTAGCTGGACGCTCCTGATAGTCCATTGACCAGGCCAGCGGCGCTGAACCCGCGCACAAAATATGAGGAGCCGCTGGATGTGGAAGGTCCAGACGATACGATACCGCCCGCATTGCGCAACGCCTCGTTGATCGTCAAAGCCTGTTGATCGGCTATCAACTTGGCCGAGATGACCTGATTGTTACGCGCCTGCTCGCGCAGCGACGCGCCGTTCCGATCCGACGTCGAGGCCTGATCCACCAGCACGCGGGTTTCGGCCTCGTCACGGCGCGCAACGACTAGGATGTCGTTTGAAATCATAATGGCACCGGATGGATCGATGATCATCGTCAGGCCAGCATGCTCGATCGCCTGAGCGATAGCGGCCCGAGCATTCTTGGCGTTGATAACTGGCTCAGAGACTTTGCCGCGGACCGCGTCTGGATCGAAAAGTACCCTGCTGCCGCTTTGCTCCCCAATTTGACGAAGCGCGGCCTCCAGGTCCATTGAAGGAACCGTGATACTTTGGCGGGCCTGCGCCAGAGTAGGTGTCGGTGCCGTTAGGGCGGACACTGAAACGGCGCCGAGAATTGCGATACGAAGAATCTGAGTAGAGTGCGTAGAGATCATAATACTATCCCCGAATATTCCCATACGTATTCGATCAGACTATTCTTAGAATAGCCAGAAGATTTACGTATCCCTAGTATAGGTGGGAGTAAAAACTCCCGATCGAGGCATTTGACCTTCCCGTTTTCGAGATTGGACTTGCCAGTGCATCCTGCGAACGGCTAGTAATGTGAAAATAACACGGTGTTTGACGAATAATCACGTTATTAGCTGGTGCGAAGGATGGGTTACAATTTGGCTACAGGCAAATCGAAAGTGTTCATAGGGGTATGACGGGTGCGTATGGGGCTGCAGCTTCTTCCAACAGCTCCGTAAGCCAAGCAAGCATCGGATCATGTCGACGAGAGGCCGACCATTGCAGAACTATGGGGACACGCTGTGCCGCAAAGGGCGCAGCCGACACCGCAAGCGGCATCATCGACGCATAGGCTTGAAACAGCCACGAACTTCCTGTCGCGATCAGATCGCTCTCCAAGATAAACCAAGGGATCGCCGCTTGGCTCGTAACCCGCATTCCGATATTACGCGCCGCGAGCATATTTTCGCCTCCGGGATCGGACGGGACTGCGGCTGTTTGATCCGATAGGGCAACGATGTGGTCCGCAGCAGCATAAGTCGCTGGAGATATCGAGCCATTTTTGTCCAGAGCAGGATGGTCTGCACGAACCATGCAGGCTAGCGTCTCAACGAGTAGCGGTTTCGTCTCAAGCGATGCCTTTGCGGCAAACGCTGGGAGCAGTAACACATCCGCGCCCATCTCCAGTGACCGTTCGGGGGCCAAGATATCCAGCGGTAGAATGCTCAACGATAAGCCGGGTGCTTCCAGCGATACCCTGCGTTGGAACCTTGTGAGAAGCAAGAATTCGATCGCTTCCGAGGCCGCGATAGTGATCGATCGGGTGCTGTTCGATGGGTCGAAATCTAGGCTGAAATTGAACGCCCCTTCAAGTTCTCCCATCAGTCTCCGGATCTCTGGTCTAAGCGCTGATCCCAGCGTGGTAAGAACCTGGACACCGCTGGCGTGCTCTACAAGCTCGTCGTTGAAATGTGCACGTAAGCGTCTGAGAGCATGACTCATTGCCGACTGGCTCAGGCATACGCGCCGGCCTGCTTCTGTTAGGGATGGTGCGTTTAGGATCGCATCGAGAGGGTAAAGTAGATTGAGATTGAGGCGACGAACAGGAGACCATTTTTCTTCATTTGCTGTTGAGACCATCCCCTTTTCCTTCCGATAGCGCACAGGACATCGGCCGTGCTGCCACAGACGAGTATAACCCTATCAATGGAATGGCTAGGGTCAGGACCTATTAATTCCACGTTCGAGACTTCGAGATAGCCATGATATCGGGGCTGCGCGGATGCAGCGGTAGCATCGCTACCCGTAAGGCCGCGCAGGCCTGAGACGAAGCCACTTGATCGTTGCTGTGAGCTTGGACCGGTTTTCTCGGAGCAGCATCGAAAAGTCTTGAAAGATCGACATCTTCCTTCGCCTTTACTCCTCGCACTGCGTAAAAACGCTGCAAACTTCGAACGTGGAATTAATAGATCCTAGGCTCCTGCGTTTCGGGTGGTAACTACTTAGAGGTCGTCTCCGGTCCACGCTTCTGGTGCGTCCTGCCAATCGATCACGCGTGTTGGCATCGCCGTCAGCACAGAAGCCACGGGTCGCCCATGCTTGTATGATGCCATCGTGGCTGTGCCGACAGTCGGGTCTGGTGACACGCCTCGAAGAGGAGACTCGGATCGGCAAGGGCGGGACCCTGGCGGCGCAGCTATCGCGGCTCGACCGGGTGGTGCTCGACGAGCTTGGATATCTGCCGTTCGCACGCTCGGGAGGGCAGTTGCCGTTCCACCTCATCAGCAAGCTTCTGTGGTTGCCGCCCATAATGCAAGAAGTTTCCGATTGAATGCGCCGTGATCGAGTGCGGTCTTCTGTAAGGCCTGATGATGCGACCTCTTCAGGAGCCGCGGGCCAGTATGGTGATCACCGGATCAGGTCCAAATCTTTATGTCGAGCTTCTTGCTCAGAGCTTGCTACTGGTTTTCCTGATCCAGATCTTGTCGATCATTTCGCCCATTCAGGTCATCGCCTTCTTACACTCCCGTCTTACCGGACCGTCGCGAGGTTGGGCGTCATGCCACCTGCGTGAGAGGATCCCTGAAATCTACGCCCTTCATAAGCATCGCCCAGATCGCTCGCGCCATCTTGTTCGCCAGCGCTATCGCCACCAGGATCCTGGGTTTGCAACCCGCATACGCGCCAACCACGATCCCTCCAGCACGCCCCTCCATCGCGGGAGCGAAGGCCTTGATCGCCATAGCGGTTAATGGCCCTACGCCGGGCATCGTCTGTAACCGCCGTGCCCGGTCGGTCTGTTCTGCGAGTTTACCGATCGTCTCAGTCTACCTTAATCCGGGCGGTCACGCGATCGCGGCCAACGCGAGGAAGCGGCGTCATCAACTCGTTTCGTCAGAACCGGTGCGAACGGATCGTTGCGGTTCAGGACGCCCTGCACCGGTTGATGATGGAGAAGATCTTGCGGCCAGCCTCGTCGGCCTGTCCGCCGCCGAATTCGCCGTCTTTCGCCAGATTGTGGTAGACCGACTTGACGAATATGACGAGCATGTCGCGATCGACACTCGCATCGAGATCGACCTCTTTGATCGTGTCGGATATCAGGGAGTAAAAGGCCTCCCGCTGCGCGTGCAGCTCATTCTTCATGCCGTCCGGCATGTCCTCATAGTCGATCATGATATTGAAGGCCGTCGTGCTCGAATCCAGCGAGGCGGTCGCCAGAGCGATGCAAAGCGCCTCCAGCCGGTCCCAGGGGCGATCGAACTTCGCAACTGCGTCACGTAGCCGCCGGCCGTCGCGCGCGAGGACGAGGCCGTGGACCTCGAGAAAGAGCGTCTCCTTCGATCGAATGTGATGATAAAGCGAGCCGGCGAGGATGCCGACCTTGTCTGCGACATCCCTGATCGAGGTTGCCTTATAACCCCTCGATGAAAACAGATCGGCAGCCACGTGAAGGATTTCTTCACGGCGTTCGTTATTGTCGGATTCGTGCATTCAGGTTGCTCTGAAAAAGCTGATTTGCAGGTGGCTAGTCATTGAAAGAGCCTCTTTTCATTTTTCCCGTGCTCGTGCGGGGGAGGTCTTCCACGAATTCGATCAGCCTAGGGAGCTTATACTGGGCGAGACGCTCACGGCAGTGGAGCATGATCTCGCCTTCGTCACACCTCGCGCCCTGTTTTCTGACGATATAAGCCTTGGCCAATTCACCTTTCTGGGGATCGAAGACGCTGCCTACCGCTACCATCGCAACCCCGGGATGTTCAGCAACGGCACGCTCCACCTCCGAAGGGTAGACGTTATATCCAGCCGTGATGATCATCTCCTTCTTCCGGTCGACGATATAGTAATAGCCATCCTCATCCTTGTACCCGACATCGCCGGTCCGGAGCCATCCGTCTGGTCCGAGTATCTCGTTCGTTGCTTCGGGAAGCGCCCAATAGGACTCCATCACGATCGGACCGCGAAACATCAATTCTCCAAGTTCACCGTCCGGAACGGACTGGGAGGGATTCTCGAGCGAAGCGATCCGACACTCCATGAAAGGCATGGGAACGCCGATCGACCCGAGCTTGGGCGGGCCATAAGCGGGGTGCGTGGTTCCAAGGCCTCCGATTTCCGTCATCCCCCAAATTTCGATAAGCCTGCAGCCAAGGCGGCGCTCGACCTCTTCCATCTTGCCAACGGCCATGGTCTGTCCCCCGACCGTGCACCTTGAAAGGCTCGAGAGTTCGAACTGTTCCGGCAGCTCGCTGTCCATCAGATAATGATACATGGTCGGCACGCCCTCGAAGAGCGTTGCCTTATGCTCTTCTATCGCAGCAAGCGTACGTCGGACGTCGAACCGATCCATCAGGACGAGCTTCGCTCCGGTCAGGAAGCAGCCATTCATGATGATGCTGCCGTACACATGGGCGCACGGGACAGCCATGACTGTGATGTCCTGTGCCGTGCGTACATGCATCGTCGCCGTCACCTGTGCGTTCAACAGTACCGCCCGGTCGGTGAGGACGGCGCCTTTCGGCTGGCCCGTTGTACCTGACGTGTACATGATCGTCGAAATATCGTCGGGTTGCCGGTCGCCGTTCGGGGAGATGAAGGCACCCACCGGTCGTCCAAGAAAGACATCGAGCGATGAATCGCCCGAAGATCCGTCACCGAACGACAGGATTTTAGTGCTCGAACCAGCGAGGAGGCTGGCGATCTGACCGTAACGATCAGCACTCACGATCGCGCCGGCTGCCTGGCAATTGTCGGCGATGAAACGTATCTCTTCGGGAACAAGGAGATAATCGGACGGAACGATGACCGCGCCGATGCGGGCGATCGCATAATAGCAGACGATCCACCGCCATCCGTTCGGGAGGTGTAGAAGAATATGATCGCCGCGACCGAAGCCCAGTTTGTCGAGTCCAAAAGCAAGGGCATTGACCTGGTCGTTCACCTGCTCGAACGTCAGTTCGACATCTTCCGATACAACGGCTGTCTTCGTCCCGAACTTCGTTGCGGCGTAGCTGCTGAGCGAGGCCAAGGATTCCGGCGTGTGTGACGTCATTGTTTAACCTCTAAGCCTGCCGATGACGGGCCGCACGGGCTGTCATCTTCGGCTATTCCTTGTTTCCCCGAGATTAGCGTACGCTCATCGCCGCACGGACGGAATGTCCGAAAGAGGTCGGGCGAATAATTTCGAGGGCCCGCTGCTGGCTCAAAGTCATTTCGGTGGTCAGCCACGCAGCGAAACGGCGCGCCGGCGAGCAGGCATTGCCAGGCCGGTTCGCGAGAATGCGATAGCTGGCCCCGGTGATGGGAGCGAAGTCGGTAGCTGCGATCAATTCCCCGCGCTCGAGCATCCGGTTCACCAGCACGGCCCGTCCGATGGCAATCCCATGGCCACTCATGGCTGCGTGATAGGCGAGGACGGCAAGATTGAAGTGACGATTGCTCGTCGCACGGCCGTTCCAGTCCGGATTGACACTGGTCCACGCATCCCATTCGAAATCGCGCGGCCCACCGACCCACGGCACATCGTCATGCAGGCGGGTGATGACTGCGCGTGGGCCACTTTCCAATATGTCTTCGCGATAGGCGGGCGAACATACGGGCATGATCATTTCCTGGACCTTGCCGAGCTCGCTGAGCCCTTTGATAGGCTCCTGCTGGTAATCGATGATGATATCGATTTCCTCATCTTCCATCCGTTCGAGGGACGTCGGCACGAGTTCTGCGCGGACGCTGAGCTCGATGTCGGGATACTCCTCGTAGAAGGCATCAAGATGGGGCATCAGCCATTCGGTGGCGAGCGAGGGCAGGCAGCTGACAACGAGCGTTCGGCGCTGGGCCCTGTCGAACCGACTCAGGGCGTCGATCATCGTTACGGCGATGCTGTTCATGGCCTCAAGCAGGGACTCGCCGGCCATGGTCAAAGCAACTCCGCCATATTGGCGCCGGAACAAGGGGGTACCAAGGCGTCCTTCCAGACGCTGGACGCGCTGACTGACGGCGCCTTGAGTCACGCCAAGGCGTTTTGCCGCGGCCGTTATCGAACCCAGGCGAGCGGCCGAACGAAAGATCCACAAATCCGATAGGGTTTGTGGGTCAACGCGGACCATTTCATCCTGAATCGGGGCGACATTGGTCATGCTGATTGCCATCACCGCAGCATAAGAGATTATAAAACAGCGTTTATTTGTTTGATTTTGTTAGCCTAACAAGTGTTTGTTATTTGTCAAGTCCGGGTCGGCGCGTGGAATGGGAGCGCGGTGGCCGTGCCCCGCTCCATCGGCTCTCAGCTAATGGCACCAATAGATTTGACAGGGTTTCCCGCGCTGCGGACGCTGATCACAAGCAGGGATAAGTCGTGGCGCCCGCCCGGGATGACGACCGGCGGGCGCAACACTTCCGAACGGACTGTCGTGTGTACGCCAAGCGATCGACCTGAATGGTCCACTCGGCGGTCAGCGTTTGATGCGGCAGTTCTGGCGTGCGATTTGAGGGGCATACTGCATGATGAGATTCGTATTCTTGGCTACCGCAGTTGCCCTAGCGCACCCGGTTTTACCCGCAGCGGCATCGGAAGCGGACGGAGCGGCGAACCATGCCCCGTTGGACGCGATCGTCGACGAAGCGAGTAACCGTTCTGAAGTCATGCGCATCGCGCAATATCTCACCGATGTCATCGGCGCGAGGCTGACCAATTCCCCGGGGATGCGCGCGGCCGAAGACTGGACGGCAGGCAAGTTCCGGCAGTGGGGGATGGAAAATGTGCGCAAGGAGGGAGTCGAATTCGGGCGAGGATGGTCGAATAGCAGCGTCGGCGCCCGGATGGTAACGCCGCGTCGGCTTCAACTGACCGCTGCGCCGCTTGCGTGGACGCCGGGCACCGGCGGACCCGTGACCGCGCCTGTCGTAGTGGCGCCGCTGCTCGATGAACAGTCCTTTGCCTCCTACCGCGGAAAACTCAAGGGGCGCATAGTCCTCGTTTCCGGACCGCGGCAGATTGAGGATGCGATTGCACCGGCCTTCAGGCGCTGGACTGACGAGGAGCTCGCGAAGCGCGGCGA
The DNA here is from genome assembly GCA_005503215.1 of Sphingomonadaceae bacterium 3R27C6. Classification (GTDB taxonomy): domain Bacteria; phylum Pseudomonadota; class Alphaproteobacteria; order Sphingomonadales; family Sphingomonadaceae; genus Sphingopyxis. The sequence continues at coordinate 163,368 of SCNS01000006.1, forward strand.
ATACGATCTGCCCAACGGCGGTGAAGACGATGGGAGTGCTTCATTGGTTCGCCGGATCGTCTTCGCTTCGGCGCGCGACGCCTTTCTGAAGGAGGAGGGCGCGCTTGCCTTCGTCTCCATGTCCGGACGCGACAACAAGCTTGTCCATGGACAATATAGCGGCTTCGAGATCGGAAAAACGCCTGCGGTGCCGGGGTTCGAGCTCGCTGCGGAAGACTATCGCCGCCTCGTCCGGCTCGCGAACATGGGAGCTTCGCCGACGCTCGAACTCGAGAGCAAGAATGCCTATCATGACGAGGACGGCAAGACATATAGCATCCTGGCGGATATCCCCGGCGCAAATCCCCGCGACGGCTATATCCTGGCCGGGGCGCATCTCGACAGCTGGGCCGTGGGGGATGGAGCTGCCGACAATGCAGCGGGGGTCGCCGTGGTCATGGAAGCGGCGCGTATCATCAAGGCGCTGAATATCCGGCCCAGGCGCACCATAAGGTTTGCACTTTGGGCTGGAGAGGAGCAGGGGCTGTTCGGCTCGTTGCACTATGTCGAAACGTATGTCGCGACACGCACCGTCGATCCGGCCGTGCCTGCTGGCCTCAGGAGATACGCTTGGGCAAAATCCTATCCCGTCATTCCCGGGCGCGATTATCGAACGCTATCGGTCTATTTCAATATGGATAACGGATCCGGCCGCATCCGGGGCATAAACACGCAGGGAAATCTCGGCGTCGTGCCCCTGTTCCGGAAATGGCTGGCACCGTTCGAGGCAATGGGCGCTTCGACCGTTTCAGCGCGGCGGTCGCCTGCCACGGATCATTTCTTCTTCGATGCCGTTGGAATTCCCGCCTTCCAGTTCATCCAGGATCCGCTGGATTATGCTTCGACGGTTCATCACACCGATGCCGACACCTACGACCATCTGAAATCCGAAGATTTGCGGCAATCGGCAATCGTTCTGGCATCGATTCTGGTCGAGGCCGCCAACGCTCCCGATCTTCTGCCGCGTGTCCCGCTGCCCACCGCGCCCAGGGCGCCAGATGGTCAGTACCCATATCCAGAACGCAGGGCCAATCGCTGACGCAAGGTATCTCGGTCAAGGGTGGAACGGGCTGCGAGGCGGAGCGCCCATGATATATACACCGCTGTGAAGGCAGTCACCCATGGCAGTGGTGGTTTGGCGTCGCTCCTATCGGCAAGCCGGTTGCCGGAGAACGAGCACCAGCTGCCGGTATCCTCCTTTAAACGCGGGCCGTGCCCTATCGTGAAGGGGGAGGCTGTTGCCGTGGAAAGGGCTGCGCAAGCCTCGCCCAAGTAACGGGAGCGACCAGATGTGTTCGGGCACCATTTATGACGCCGCTCGTCATATGCTTTCCGCTGCGGACGGAATTGTCCGCAGAAGCCGGTGCCAATTCGTCTTCCCAGACCTGCGCCGGAGTTCCCGGCACGATCCAGCTAATGACCCTAATAGGAAAGAAGGGGTATCGCTTACGGAGGCTGTCGGCAACTCAATGCAAATGGAGTTCGCGCTGTTTCCGCAAAAGCTGCCCGCGCATCAGGCGGGGCATTTGACCGTGCATGGCAGCGCGGGGGCGGGCGATGCCGGGCTGGCGCCCGCTGAGGCGATGATCCTTTGATGGCGCGCGATATCACTCGCCGATGCGTCATGGCGGCGGGCGCATCGGCTTTGCTCTGGGGCCGGGCGTTCGCAAAATCTCCGTCGCTCGATATTGCCCTCGTGAATGCCCGCGTCTGGACCGGGACGCCCGGCACGATGAGCGACGCGGTGGGGATTTCGGGCAACCGGATTGCAGTTGTCGGAGCCGCAGCGGTTCGCAGAGCCTCAGGTAAAACGACGCGAGTCGTCGATTTGCAGGGCGCGCTCGTCATGCCGGCCTTCATCGAGAATCACACGCATTTCCTCAAGGGCGCGCTGGCGCTGGCGCAGCCGGAATTGCTTGGTGCTCGCTCACGCGGCGATTTTGCGAAGCGTATCGGCCGGGCCGCGCGCATGAATCCAGGGCAGTGGATCACCGGCCAGAGCTGGGACGAGGAACGGATGGGGGGGGCATTGCCCACTCGCGAGTGGATCGACGCAGTGACTCCGGACACGCCGGTGGCAGTTCCGCGGTCGGACCTACACATGCTGCTTCTCAATGGCGCGGCGCTCAAACTGGCCGGGATCGACCGCAACACGCCGGATCCCGAGGGCGGCGTGATCATCCGCGATCCGTCGGGCGAGCCGACCGGCATTCTCAAGGATAATGCGAAGCAGTTGGTCGAGCGGGTGATTCCCGCGCCGTCGCCCGCACAGGAGGCGGCCGCCCTTCGCGCAGCGATCGCTCTGGGCCACGCGCATGGCATTGCGCAGTGCCATATTCCCGAAATCGACTGGGCAGCACATGAGGCACTGCGTCGAGCGCCGATCGCTCGCGAGCAGGGCATGCGTTTCAATTCGATGGTGCCAATCCAGGACTGGCGCAAGATTGCAGCGACGATAGCTGAAGAAGGGCGGGGCGATGCCTGGGTCCGCTGGGGCGGTGTCAAGGGGCTGGCCGACGGATCGCTCGGGTCGAGAACGGCTCTCTTTTATGCGCCGTACAGCGATGCGCCCAACTGGTCGGGCGTTCGCATATTGCCCCTCGACGAGCTTCGCGACCTTGTCGACGGAGCCGATCGGGCCGGACTGCAGATCGCCGTTCACGCGATCGGGGACCGGGCCAACGACGACGTCCTCGATGTCTTCGAAGCGGTTGCGAAAAAGAACGGCGGGCGTGACCGGCGCTTCCGCATCGAACATGCCCAGCATGTCCGGCCCGCGACGATACCCAGATTTTCGCGACAGGGCGTCATTGCGTCGATGCAGCCCTACCATGCCATCGACGACGGCCGTTGGGCTGTGAAGCGGATCGGCGAAGATCGGCTTGATGGTACCTATGCTTTCGAATCCTTCATCCGGAGCGGCGCGCATGTGACATTTGGTTCCGATTGGCCCGTCGCTCCGCTCGATCCGATCCTGGGGATTCACGCGGCCGTCACCCGCGAAACCATCGACGGCGCAAATCCGGGGGGCTGGCTTCCGGAGCAGAAGGCCACGGTCGAGCAGGCCATGCGCGCCTATACGCTGGAGAATGCCTACGCCGGTTTCCAGGAACGCGTCGTGGGCCGGATCGCGCCCGGATATCTCGCCGACATCATCGTCCTCGATCAGGACATAACCCGTGTCGACGCGGAGCAGATCAAGGACACGAAAATCCTGCGAACCATCGTCGACGGAGTGGAGCGCTATGCGGTTTGAGCCAGACTCGAGGGGGCAGGAATCGAAGCTAAAAGAATAAAGTCAGAATTTATGAGGGGGATAAGGAAATCATGAAGAAGACCATATTCACGAGACATATTCTCATCGCATCGACATCCGCGCTGGCCGCGCTCGCGACGCCGGTTTTCGCGCAGGACGCCGCATTGGCGTCGGACCGAGAGGATGCTGATGATATCGTCGTCACGGCGCAGCGGAACAACCAGACCCAGGTCTCGCGGACCGGTTCGCTCGGCGCCCTTGGCGATCAGGACGCGATGAGCACGCCGTTTGCCGTCAAATCCTACAACGAGGCGCTGATCCTCAATCAACAGGCGACGTCGCTTGGCGAGGTTCTGGAAAACGACCCGTCGGTTCGTATGTCGCGCGGCTTCGGCGTGGCGGCGGAATCCTTCGTGATCCGCGGGTTCACCTTGTTCGGCGAAGATATCGCGATCGACGGATTATATGGCATCACGCCGCGTCAGCTCATCTCGCCTGAGCTATATGATCAGGTGCAGATCCTCAACGGATCGAGCGCCTTCCTCTTCGGCGCTTCGCCCGGCACCAGCGGGCTTGGGGGGACGGTCAGTGTGCGACCGAAGCGCGCGCAATCGAAGCCGATCAACCGCCTCACCGCCAATTTCCAGTCGAGCAAGCATTTCGGCGGCTCGTTCGATTTCGGTCGGCGCTTTGGCGATAACGATCAGTTCGGTGTGCGGATTAATGGAGCAGGGCGCTGGGGCGATATCGCGGTCGACGATGAATATCGCAGCTCGGTCGTGCTCGGCACGGGCCTGGACTGGCGGAGCGATCGCCTCCGTGTGTCGCTCGATCTCGCCTACCAGCGCGTGAAGGTGTCGTACATGCGCCCGAACGTCCAACTGGCGTTCAACGTCACCGAAATTCCCGACGTCCCCGACGTTTCGCGCAACTATGGCCAGCCCTGGCACTATACGACGATGCGCAGCATCTTCGGCGTCTTCAAGGCCGAGTATGACCTGACCGACGACATCATGGCCTATGCCGCCATTGGTGCCGCGGACGTCGCCGAGCGCGGTCTTTACCAGGGGCTGACGATAGACAACGCGGTGAGTACCGGCGATGCCTTCGTCACGGCAGTTAATGTACCGCGCAACGACAACAACGAAGCAGGCCAGATCGGAATCCGCGGGAAATTCAGCACGGGCCCGGTCAACCACCAGTTCAACATCGGCGCCTCGCACCTGCGCCAGATGAACCGCAATGCTTTCGAGTACAGCCGGCAGGACCGGGATCCGCTCGGCTCCAATGCGAATAATCTCTACGAACCGGTCGTGGTCGCCGTGCCGGCCCTGGACTTCTTCGCCGCCGGCGATCCCGATGACCCGCTCAAGGCGTTCGGGACGCGTATGACGAGCTTCTTCGTTTCCGATACGCTCGGTTTCCTCGATGACCGGCTGCTCCTGACGGTGGGCGCGCGGCATCAGAAGCTCGACATCCAGCCCTATTTCAATACGACGGGCGAGCCTGATCTCACGACAGCCTACAAGAAGAATGCCACCACCCCGGTCGTGGGCGTTGTCGTCAAGCCGTCCGAGAATCTGTCCTTTTACGCCAACCGCATCGAGGGTTTGACGCAGGGCCCGACGGCGCCGGCGGGTACCACCAACAGCGGCGAAGTGTTCCCGCCCTTCCGGTCGGTCCAATATGAACTGGGGGTCAAGGTTGAAATCGGCGCTGTCAATGCCTCTGTGGCGGTTTTCCAAACGTCGCGACCGCAGGGCATCATCGTCGGCAACACCTTCACGCTGGACGGAAAGCAGCGCAACAAGGGTCTGGAAATCAGCATCGACGGAGAAATCGCGAAGGGCCTGCGGGTCATCACCGGTCTCTCGATTACCGATGCCAAGCAACTGAGCACGCAAGGCGGCCTGTTCGACGGCAACAAGGCGTTCGGCGTTCCTGACTATACCGCCAATGCCAACATCGAATGGGACCCGAGCTTCCTTCCCGGCCTGACGCTTACGGGACGCGTAGTCCAGACCGGCAAGCAATATTTCGACCAGGCGAACACCATGCGGTTGCCCAATTGGACGCGTCTCGATCTAGGCGCACGCTATGTTCTGGCGGCGAGCAATGTACCCGTCACCCTCCGCTTCAACATCGATAATGTCGCGAACCGTAGCTACTGGGCATCCACGTCGCCCGCCTTTGGTACCTACCTTATCCAAGGGCTGCCGCGGACGATCAAAATGTCCGCGACCGTCGATTTCTAGAAACCGGATCGGAGGGCCCCTTCGGCGACGGCTTCCGCACGGGTACCCCGTGCAGCCGTTGGAAGTCGGGCGCCTCCAAGGCCGCGAGGAAGAGAATGAAGCGACTAATATTGGCAGCGGCCGTGAGTCTCGCCGCGATGACGTTAGCGGTGGTGCCCACGGCGGCTCAGGATGGGCCGTTGCCGCTTACGCCCGGACGGCATTTTAAATTTGAAGTGTCGAGCGGGACATGGATGTCGCTCACCATATCGCCGGACGGCAAGACGATCCTGTTCGATATGCTCGGAGAGCTTTATTCCATCCCGGCGAGCGGCGGCGATGCTGTCCCGGTCGCGACCGGCATCGCGTTCGAGGCGCAGCCGAGCTTTTCCCCCGACGGCAAATTGATCGCTTATATCAGCGACCGCGAGCGTGGCGGAAACCTCTGGATTTCAAGGCCGGACGGTAGCGGCGCGCGCCGCATCACGGACGAATATCAGGCCGCGATGCGCAGCTCTCCCGAATGGAGTGCCGATGGCAAATCGATTTACGTCAGCCGTTATCGTCCTCCGCTCGATCGCTATGAACTCTGGCGGCACCCGATCGACGGCTCGCCCGGCGAACTGGTCGTACCGATGCGAAAAGCGGAGGATGCACCGCGCAGTGAGTGGCAGAGCACGCTTGGCGCCATAGCATCGCCCGACGGCAAATATCTCTACTTCGCGCGCCGCGTTGGCGACCTGTCCTACGACGATCCGGTTCCCTTCAGCATCGTGCGGCGCGACATCGCGACAGGAGCCGAAGAAAGCCTCATTGAGGATCCAAACGGGATCGACGCCTATTTCCGCCCGGTTATTTCACCCGATGGCCGCCTTCTCGCCTATGCGAAGCGCGAACTGGCGCGAACGACGCTGCGAATACGCGACCTTGCGTCCGGCAGCGACCGCGAACTCGGGCAGGCGTCCTACGATTTGACTAACGGCCTCGCCTGGCTCGACCTCATTCCACGCTACAGCTTCACGCCCGATAGCCGCGCAATTCTCATAGCCTATCAAGGCAAGATCGAACGGCGCCCCGTCGATGGAACGTCGGCGACCAACATCCCGTTCAGCGTCAAGCTCGATCTTGCCGCAGGACCTTCCACGCGCGTCCGCATTCGCGAGGAGACAGGTCCGGTCCGGGCAAGGTTGCCCATGGCTATGCAGCCGTCACCCGAGGGGAAGCGTATCGCCTTTGCGGCGCTTGGCAGCATCTATGTCCAACCGAGCGCTGGAGGCCGATCGCTCCGCCTGCCGATCAGCGGCGACGCGGCTTCGATGCCCGGCTGGAGTCCGGATGGCACGCGTATCACCTATGTGACCTGGAGTGAGGGCGCCGCCGGCGCGGTCTGGACGATCGCAGCCGACGGTTCGGCGCCGCCTGAAAAGGTGAGTGATGTTCATGCCTTTTTCACATATCCCGTCTTTACGCCGGATGGGCGAACGATCCTTGCCGTTCGCTCGCCGGCTGCGGTACGCCAGCAGACCGTCTTTCAGTTCGGCACGATCCGGCAGGGCGAACTGGTGGCGCTTCCCGCAGCCGGCGGACCGGCGCGCGTCGTGGCTTCGGGGCAATTCGGTCAGCGCCCGCACTTTGTGAACGGACAGCCGAGCACGGTCTATCTGATGAACCCCTCAGGGCTCGTCGCCGTCGATATCGCCAGCGGAGCGCAACGACCGGTCGCGTCGATCAATGCCGAAGGTTTCTATTTCAGCGAAGCCCTCCGTCCCGCTGAAGATCTGCGGATCAGTCCCGACGGAAAATGGATCGCCGCGCAGACTGTCGAGCAACTTTACGTCATGCCGGTCCCTGGCGACCCCAAGGAGGCGATCGACCTTAGCCGGAAAGAAAGCCTCGCGCGTCGCATCACCGACATCGGAGCCGACTTCTTCGAATGGTCCGCCGATGGCAGCCTGATCTGGTCGACGGGGAACTGGTTGTTCAAAATGCGGAACGCTTCTGCGGCGGCTCCCAAGCACTATGTCAATCTCGTTGCCGAATTGCCACGCGCGATACCGGCGGGGAGTCTGTTGCTGCGCGGTGCCCGCGCCCTCACCATGGCGACCGGCGATCGGGTGATCGACGATGCCGACATTCTCATCACGGGCGACCGGATCGCCGCGATCGGTCCGCGCGGCACGATATCGGTGCCGGCGGGCGCCGCCATACGCGAAATCGGCGGCGCAACGGTGGTGCCCGGTTTCATCGACGCTCATGATCACATGGGTTCGATCCGCCGCTCGGTCATCGGACATGAAGATTGGGGTCTGCGCGCGCGCCTGGCCTTCGGCATCACCACCTCCTTCGACCCCTCCACGCTGGGCATCGACCAGCTTGCGTACCAAGATGCCATCGACGCCGGGCTGATGGTTGGTCCGCGACTTCGTTCGACCGGACCGGCCCTTTTTTCCCGGGAACGTTTTGGCTCGCTGGACGATGCGCGCGCTGTTCTTCGCCGCTACAGGCAGGCGTGGGGCCTTCGAAACATCAAACAATATCGCGGCGAGAACCGCACGATCCGGCAATGGATCGCGATAGCCGCACGGGAGCAGGGACTCTTGCCGACGACCGAGGGTAATCACAGCCCGACGCTGATGCTGACGCAGCTTCTCGATGGCTACGCCGGCAACGAACATGCGTTGCCGACGGCGCCGCTCCAGGAGGATGTGATCAAGCTCTACGGTCTGGCGCGAACGAGTTACACCGCGACACTTTTGATCAGCGCTAGCGGTCCGACCGGCTGGTCCTATTATCACGGCAAATATGATCCGGCGCACGACCCCAAGGTGCAACGCTTCTGGCCGAAGTTTGCGATCGAACAGCAGCTTATTCGGGGGCCTTTCGCGTCGCTCGAAGCCTCGCGCATGCCCGCGCTGGCGGCGGATACGGCTAAGCTCGCCGCCAGCGGCGCGCTGGTCGGCATGGGGTCGCATGGCAATTGGCCGGGCGTAGGCTTCCACTATGAGATGGAAGCCCACACCCTCGGCGGCATGGCGCCCATGGCGATCCTGCACGCGGCAACCGCCGGGTCGGCGGAAACGATCGGCCGGCTCGACGACATGGGAACGCTGGAGCCGGGAAAATTTGCCGACCTCGTGGTTCTCGACGCCGATCCGCTGGCTGATATCCGGAATACCAAATCGATCCGCTTCGTGATGCGCGGGGGGCAACTGTTCGATGGCGATACGCTGGACGAACTCTGGCCGGCGTCAGGCACGTCCCCACAGACCGCTGCGGCAGACGGCGCCGGAAGTGTCGGAGGTAACGCCAAGCGTTCGGAGGCTGTTCAATGAACGGGCCAAACCGGCGAACTTCAACCCGGAGTGTGTCCACTATGCGACTGATCCTTACGGCAGCCTGCCTTCTCGCCGCGGCTCCGCTTCCCGCGCAAGAAGCGACGCCATCGTCGCCCGGCCTCACGGTCGAGACAATCCTCGGAGCGCAGGCACGAGGAAAAGGCATAGGAGCCGTGCGCTGGGACCGCGACGGCACGAGCTACACGATGATCGAGCCGACGTCGTCGGGCGCCGGTTCCGACATTGCCCGCTATGCTGCGCAATCGGGTTCCCGGACGATCCTGGTTTCCGCGCACGAGCTGGTACCGGAAGGGGGGAGCGAACCGCTGCAGCTCGATGACTTCCAATGGTCCGATGATGGCTCGCTGCTGCTGCTCAAGACCAACTCACAGGCGTTCCGGCATGGCTTTCCGTACGGCGACTATTGGCTGTTCGACCTCGCAAAACGCACGCTGCGGAAGATCGGCGGTGATGCGCCGGCGTCGGGCCTGATGCATGCCGAGCTGTCGCCTGACGGGCGTGCCGTGGCCTATCTTCGGGCCGGAAATATTCTCGTGGAACCTGTCGACGGCGCATCGCCGCCCCGGCGACTGACCGAAGACGGGTCGGAAACCATCTCCAATGGTCTTGGTGACTGGGCCTATGAGGAGGAATTCGGCCTGGCCAAGGCGTTCGCGTGGAGTCCGGATTCCCGGCGCATCGCTTATTGGCGGTTCGACATGTCGGCCGTCGGTACTTTCTCAATGATAAGGAATACGGCGACGCCTTATCCCGAGGTCAGTTCGATCCGTTATCCCAAGGTCGGCACTGCGAACTCGCTGGTGCAGGTCGGAACGGTCGATGTTTCGAACGGACAATCGACCTGGCTGCGCCTGCCGGGCGAGCCCGACCAATATTATGTGCCGCAGATGAGCTGGGCGGCGTCGTCGGATGAACTGCTCCTCCAACTCTCCAACCGGCGCCAGAATGAATATGGGGTGCTGCTGGCAAAGACCGGGACGGGCGAAGCGAGGCAGCTTTTCGTTGAACGCGATGCGGCCTGGGTCGATGCCAACCCGGCTCCGACCTGGATCGACGGCGGCAAGTCCTTTTTGTGGATCAGTGATCGCGAAGGCTGGAGGCATGTCTATGCCGTCTCGCGCGACGGCAAGCGTTTCGACCTTCGCACGCCGGGTTCGTTCGACGTCGTCAACGTCGTGCGCGTCGACGAGGCGGGTGGATGGATCTATTTTGTGGCGTCTCCGGACAACGCCACGCAGCGGCACCTCTTCCGGGCCGCCCTGGCCGGAAAGGCGCGGGTCGAGCGGGTGTCGCCCGCGAAGAAGCGCGGCTGGTTCTATTACGACATCGCGCCGCGCGCGCGCTGGGCAATCGAACATTATTCGGCGATCGACACGCCACCATCGGCCCGTCTCGTCGATCTCTCCGCACGCTCGGCTCCGCGCCTGCTCGAGGATAACCAAGGTATTGAACAGCTTCAGGCCGCGAACCCCTTGCCGCCGACCGAGTTTCTGCGCCTCGATATCGGGCAGGGGGTTGCGCTCGATGCGTGGATGATGAAGCCTGCAGGCTTCGACCCGGCTCGAAAATATCCGGTTCTTCTCTATGGCTATGCCGAGCCATTCGGTACCCGGGCCAACGATCTATGGGACGGAAACTTCGGCTGGTGGCACCGGATGCTTGCCCAACAGGGCTATATCGTCGTCAGCATCGACCCGCGCGGGACGCCGCAGCCTAGAGGCCGCGGCTGGCGCAAGGCCCAATACGGGCAAGTCGGAATTTTGTCGTCTGCGGATTTGGCTGCGGGCATGCGCCGCCTTCTCGCCGACCGCTCTTACATCGATCCCGCTCGCGTCGGAATCTGGGGCTGGAGCGGCGGCGGCGCAATGACGATGAACGCTCTTTTCCGCTACCCCGACCTGTTCAAGACCGGCATCGCCGTTGCCGGGCCGACCGACATGCTCCTTTACGACACCATATATCAGGAGCGGTATATGGGGCTCCGCGAGGACAGTCTGGCAGCCTATCGCGAAGGGTCCCCGATCACTCACGCCGACAAGCTGCAAGGCAATCTGCTGCTCGTCCATGGCACTGCCGACGACAATGTCCATTATCAGCATCTCGAATTGCTGATCGATCGCCTGATTGCAGCCGACAAGCAGTTCTCGATGATGGCCTATCCCGACCGAGCGCACCTCATCTCCGATACTGCGGCGAGGCGGCACCTGTTCACGATGATGAACCGCTATCTTGACCAGAACCTCATGCGCCTCTCACAGTCCGCGGCAGGTGCGAAATAGTCTCATGGCGAAGCTTTATCACACTCAGAGTTTAAGGCGGAATTCTTTCCGGGTCCAAAGCATCCCTTCGTGCGGTGACGCGATGCTGAACATGGCTCAGGGGAGGCCGGGTACATGGCTGAGGCACTGTATTGCGGGCAGCGAGGACCTGCCGAACGTAATTTCGGCGCGGGAAATCGTCGACGCGGAATCGCGCTTCACCCGCTTCGCGCCGCTCTTGGCGACGCTTTTTGCCGGGGAGCAGGGCGCCGGGTGGGATGGTCTGGTCCGTTCACCGCTCATCTCCTTTCCGGCGGAGAACGGCGCGCTCGCCTTGGTCAAGGCCGACAACGACCTTGCACCGACGGGCTCGGTCAAGGCGCGGGGCGGCATGCACGAACTGCTTTGGCTGGTCGAACGTACCGGCCTGGAACAGGGGTTAATCACCCCGGCGAGTGACTATCGCGTGCTTCTCGGCGACGACGCGACCACGCTTTTCTCGCGGCAGCGGGTGGTGGTCGCGAGCACGGGTAATCTGGGTTTCAGTATCGGACGCATTGCGCGCGCATTCGGCATGACGGCCGAAATCCATATGTCGCGCGAAGCTAAGGCGTGGAAGAAGGAGCAGCTTCTCGCGCTTGGCGCCGATGTGATCGTGCACGACGGCGATTATAGCGAAACGGTCGCCGCAGCTCGGGCGGCCGCCCGAGCGGCAGGCAGCCATTTTGTCGATGACGAGCGAAGCCGGCTGCTGCTTGCGGGCTATGCATGCGCGGCTGCCGAATTGCGCGACCAGCTGATGGAGTTGGGAGTGGCCGTCGGACGCGAGCGGCCGATCCTCGTCTATATTCCTTGCGGCGTCGGGGGCGCGCCCGGCGGTATCACCCGCGGTCTGAAGGCATTGTTCGGTGCGGGTGCCGTCTGCGTCTTCGTCGAGCCCGTCGGATCGGCCTGTGTGACCGCTGCGCTCGCCGCCGGCGGCACGCCATCGGTCTATGCGTGCGGAGGCGACAATGTGTCGATCGCAGATGGCCTTGCGGTGCCGCGAGCGTCGGAACTGGTGATGGCTGCCGTAGGCAATGCGATCGATGCCGCGGTCACCGTGACCGACGCCGAAATGATCGAGTGGGTCGGCCGGGTTTGGGACTGCGCAGGCATCAAGCTCGAGCCTTCCGCGGCCGCGGCATTTGCCGCTCACGGTCGCTTGATCGAGGCTGCGGCCACACTCGGCCGGCCGCTACCCGTCGATGCAGTTCCTGTTTTCTGGTGCACTGGGGGGGCGCGCATGCCCGAAAAGGAATTCGAGGAATTGCTGAGCCTTGGCCGCGGCGGCTCGCCTGCCGGCAATGCAGTCACTCGGCGGCTCCCAAGCGGAAAAGGGAATTTCGCGGACCAATTTCGCCCCTCCAGTCGAGGCTCAAGCTAATGCTCACCAACCAACATCTTGGAGTTATCACCGCCAATGCGCGCCGGTTTGCGGACAAGACGGCAATCATCTGCGATCAGCGGCGCCTGAGTTTCGCCGAGCTCGACGACCGTGTGGGCCGGCTCGCGAAGGTGCTTCATGACCGGGGGTTCGGTACGAAAACCATCGCCACGCTGACGGGGGAGACGGGATGGGAATGGGTCGTCGCCTATCATGCGGTCCTGCGTTGCGGTGCCATTATAAATCCCGTCAATGCGCTTCTTACGGCCGATGAGGTCGATTTCATTGTCGGGGACTGCAACGCGGGACTCGTGATAGCCGACGGCTCGCGTCTCCGGGCGCTCGAAGACTGCATCTCGAAGTACGGGTTACAGACGCTCTCCCTCGACGAGGTCGAACGCCTGTCGGCGAGCGGTGAAAGCCTTGAGCCCCTGCCGCGCGACCAAACCGAGCTTTCGACGATCTGCTACACGTCCGGTACGTCGGGACGCCCCAAAGGAGCCATGCTCAACCATCGATCCGTGGTGATGAACGCTGCCATGACGGCGGTGATGCATGGCCGGGGCGGCGTCGATGTCATTGTCTCCGCTCTCCCGCTTGCCCATGTCTACGGCAATGTCGTCATGAACAGCGCCATCATGGTCGGGGCAACCCTCTGCCTTCTCCGGTCCTTCGACGAGGATGATGTGCTCGCCGCGATCGAGCGTCACCATGCGACCTGCTTCGACGGCGTTCCGACGATGTATTATCGGATCCTTGCAACTCCGCGGCTGGCATCGACCGACCTGTCCTCGCTTAGAATGTGTGCAGTCGGCGGACAGACGATGCCGGCCGAGAAGATGGGCGAAGTCGAAGGCGTGTTCGGATGCCCGCTTATCGAGCTTTGGGGAATGAGCGAACTCGGCGGCCTTGGAACCACATTTCCGTGGACGGGACCGAAGACGATCGGGTCGGTCGGGTTTCCCATGCCGGTCATGGAGGTAAGGACGCTTGACCTCGATACCGGCCAGGTGACTGCGTGCGGGGAGGCGGGCGAACTCCAGGTTCGCGGACCCTTGGTGATGGACGGTTATCTAAACAACGACGACGCAACGCGACTTGCCATCGATGGCGACGGCTGGCTGTCGACCGGCGACATCGCAAAGCTCGACGACAAGGGTCAGATATTCATCCTCGATCGTCGAACGGACGTCATTCTGACATCGGGGAACAATGTCTACCCCGCAGAGCTGGAACGCGTGATCGCGGCTCATCCGTCGGTCGATATGGTTGCCGTCGCACGCTCCCCGCACCCGACCAAGGGAGAAGTTCCGCATGCCTATGTGGTGTTGAAGCCAGACGCGGGCAAGGTTGATCATGCGGACGCGATCATTGAGCATTGCCGCGCCTTTCTCGCGCCCTACAAAATTCCCCGGGCGGTCAGCTTTGTCGATGATCTTCCCAAGAATAGTACGGGCAAGATCATGCGAAGGGCGCTCAATCGTTGAACGGCAAACCTGCGAGGACGGCGGATCGCCGCGGAATTGGTGAGGATTGATATGTCACTGAAACAAGCCCTATTTGCGGGAGGGCTGGTCCTCGCAACCCCCGCTGCGCTCGCCCAGCCCCTCGAATACCCCGCGACCGCAAAAGGCGATCAGGTCGATACGATGTTCGGTGCCCGTGTCGCCGACCCCTATCGTTGGCTAGAGAATGATATCCGGAAAGATCCGGCAGTGCGCGACTGGATTAAGGCCCAGAATGAAGTGACCATGAAAATTCTGGCCGCTCTTCCGCAGCGCGCTGCGATTGAGAAGCGCCTCGAGGAGCTCTGGAACTACGAACGGTACGATCTTCCTGTGCGCAAGGGGTCGCGCTATTTCTTCACGCGCAACACCGGCTTGCAGGACCAGGCGGGCCTCTATGTGCAGGACGGCCTCGATGCTCCGGCAAGGCTGCTCGTCGATCCGAACGGCTGGTCGGGCGACGGCGCCACGGCGCTCGCCTATTGGATGCCGAGCGAGGACGGCAAGCGCCTGGTCTATGCGGTGCAGGAGGGAGGTTCCGACTGGATCACGCTGCGCGTGCTGGACGTCGAGACCGGCAAGGTGCTGGAGGACCGGGTGGAATGGATCAAGTTCGCGCCCCCCGCATGGAACAGCGAGGGGACCGGTTTCTACTACTCGCGCTTCCCGCCGCCCCAGAGAGGTGCGGAGTTTCAGTCGCAGGCTTTCAATCAGGCCGTCTATTTTCACAAGGTCGGAACGCCGCAGACCGAAGATGTCCTGATCTACGCTACTCCCGAGGCGCCCAAGCAGAGTCACGGTGCCGAAGTCACCCGGGACGGGCGGTGGCTCGTCATCAGTACCCGGCTGGGCACCGATCGGAAGACCGAAGTCAATATCCTCGATCTTGCCGATCCGGCGGCGCGGATGCAAACTTTGTTTCCAGGCCTGATAGACAGTTGGTCGCTCGTCGATTCGCAAGGATCGCGGCTGTTTTTCGTGACCGACAGGGGCGCGCCGCGCTACCGCCTCGTGAGCGTCGATCTCGGCGAGCCCGGCACGCCTGTCGTCAGCGAGATCCTCCCCGAGGCCGAAGGCACGATCACCGAGGCCTCGATCGTCGGGAACAGCCTGATCGTTTCCTATCTGGAAGATGCGAAGAGCGTGGTGCGGCAGTACATGCTCGACGGCATGCGCAAGGAGGACCTGGTGTTGCCGGGCATCGGCGCGGCCCATGGATTTGCCGGTGACGCCTCATCGCCCGAGACTTTCTATTCGTTCAGTTCCTTCAATACGCCGACGGTCATTTACCGCTATGACGCGACCTCGGGAAATTCGACGATTTTCAAGGCGCCCGCGGTCGGCTTCGATCCCGCTGACTATTTGGTCGAGCAGCGCTTCTTCGCCTCGAAGGACGGTACCCACATTCCGATGTTCGTCGTCAGCAAGAAGGGCGTGCTGGCCGAGGGGCCGGCGCCGACGCTGCTCTACGGCTATGGCGGATTCAATGCGTCGCTGACCCCCGAGTTTTCCGTTGCCCGCCTTGCTTGGCTGGAACAGGGAGGGGTGTTCGTCGCGGCGAACATTCGTGGTGGCGGCGAATATGGCGCGGCTTGGCACGAGGCCGGGATCCTGTCGAAGCGGCAAAATGTCTTCGACGACTTTATTGGCGCCGCGGAGATCCTCATCAAATCCGGCGTCACCTCCCCGAAACAGCTTGCCGTCATGGGAACGTCCAATGGCGGCCTCTTGACCGCGACGGTGATCAATCAGCGGCCCGACCTGTTCGCAGCGGCGCTTGTCGATGTTGGCGTCCTCGACATGCTGCGCTACGACAAGTTCACGGCGGGCCGATACTGGGTTGACGAATTCGGTGACCCCGCCGACGAAGGCGCCTTCCGCAATCTCTTCGGTTATTCGCCCTATCACAATATCCGTGGCGGCCGAACCTATCCCGCTATTCTGGTGACGACCGCCGATACCGACGACCGTGTCGTCCCGGGGCACAGTTTTAAATATGCGGCGGCACTCCAGGCGGCGAATATCGGCCCGAAGCCGCATCTTATCCGCATCGAGACGCGAGCGGGCCACGGGGCCGGTAAACCTACCGGCAAGCAGATCGAGGAGTTCGCCGACCAATGGGCGTTCATCGGACTGCACACGGGCCTCACCCGCACGCCGCGATGACGTGTCGCCGCGACACTCCGGATATAAGGGCGGCCAAACGGGCCGGCAAAATAATAGGGGAATGATCTTGCTTGCTACCCGCTTCATGATGGCCGCCCTCCTGTTGAGCGGCACTGCAACGCCGGCGTTGCCGCAAACGGCGCCGACCGCGGCAAGCGATATTCCCTCCGGGTTCAAGCCCGATGAGGCGCGCAAGAATTATGAGATGCGCACGGTCAAGATTCCGATGCGCGACGGGGTCAGGCTCAACACGCTCGTCGTCGTCCCGCGCGGCACGCAGCACGCGCCGATCATCTTCTCGCGGACGCCCTACGGAGCCGCGAAGGCGCTGGGCGGAGATTCCTCGAACGACTATCGCTCGAGCCTTCCGGCGTCCTTTGCCGCCCTGGCCGAGGCGGGCTACATCATCGTCGTGCAGGATGTTCGCGGGCGATATGGTTCGGAGGGCGACTATGTGGTTGCGCGGCCATTGGCCGGGGCGCTCAACCCGACCGGTGTCGACCATTCGACGGATGCGTGGGACAGTATCGACTGGCTTGTAAAGAATGTCGCCGAGACGAATGGTCGGGTCGGTACGATCGGCGTCAGCTATGGCGGCTTCACGACGCTCATGAGCCTCGTCGATCCGCATCCCGCCCTGAAGGCGGCCGTTCCCATCAATCCGCTCGTTGACGGCTGGATGGGCGACGACTGGTTTCACAATGGCGCGTTCCGACAAGGCTATCTTGACTGGATCTACGCGATGAGCGCCGACAAATCGTCGCGCTACACACTCGAGCTCAGTCGTCACGACACCTATGAAAGCTGGCTTGAAGCCGGATCGACAGGCGAAATGGCATCACGCTGGGGAATGGACAGGTTTCCCATGTTCCAGAAACTCGTCGCGCACCAGGCCTATGACGATTATTGGCAGCAGCAGGCGCTCGACCGCATCCTGGCCAAGCAGCCGCTCAAGGTGTCTACGCTCCACGTCCACAGCCTTTGGGACCAGGAAGATATTTACGGCGCTCCGGCCGCCTACCAGGCAATGGAGGCGCGGGACCGGGAGAACAACGGCAATTATCTCGTTATCGGACCTTGGCGCCATGGACAGAGCGTCGCGGCGGACGGATCGAAACTCGGTGCCTTGGATTTCGACGGCAATAGCTCGGCGTGGTTCCGCAGGAAGATTTTGATTCCGTTCTTGGATCAGCATCTCAAGGACGACGGCCAGCCCGCAGCCATCGCGCCGGTCACGGCCTTCGAGACGGGAGCAAATGCGTGGCAGAAATATGAGCGTTGGCCGATGTCGTGCCCGGGCGATTGTGCCACCAACCCCAGACCGATCTATCTCTCGGCGAAAGGTGAAATGGGCTGGGAGCCCCCTGTCGGCGCGGGAGGCTTTGCAGAATATATATCCGACCCCGCACGGCCGGTGACCTATCGCCAGCGCCCGCTTCTCACGACCTATGACCGGTTGTCAACCTGGGGGCAGTGGTTGGTCGATGATCAGCGTTTCGCCGAAGCCCGGCCCGACGTGGTGACCTTCGTCAGCGATGTGCTGAGCGAGGACTTGCGGCTCGCAGGCGATCCGGTCGCGCGTTTCTTCGCTTCGACCAGCGGTACGGACAGCGACTGGGTCGTCAAACTCATCGACGTCTATCCCGACGTCTATCCGGCAGACCCGGCGATGGCGGGGTATGAGCTGCCAGTATCAATGGATATCTTCCGCGGGCGCTATCGCAAGAGTCTTTCCAAGGCGACGCCGCTCGCCGCAAATGAGGTTCTGCCATATGAGATCAAATTGCCTCCGGTGAGCCACAAGTTTCTGAAGGGTCATCGGGTGATGGTCCAAATCCAATCGAGTTGGTTCCCGCTGTATGACCGGAACCCGCAGGCTTTCGTGCCCAACATCTTTCTTGCGAAGAAGGCAGACTATCGCAAGGCAGTCCAGCGGATTTACACTTCACCACAATATCCTAGCAGGATAGATCTTCCCGTGATCCCGTAGCTGCCTCTCTTGTCGTCGAGGTTTCTAAGGTCGAGGGCGTGTCGCCCGGCAGTACCGCTCTGATGCACGAAATAGCCGTCTCAAGGGGAAACTAATCTTGTGCTTCCGGGCGTCTCCGTTCTCGGCAGAATTGGCTCTTCAGAGGACGTTCGATGCCAACTAGAAGGACAACTTCCACTGAAGCCGCCAAACTGCTCCCTAATGTCGGATAAAGAATGAAACTCGGGCAGCTTGTTTTTTGCCAGAGACACTTGTTAAGCAGCCGCGCATCGCCATAGCAGGGCGGCTATGACTTTACCTGCGACTCATAAGGCAAGCCGCATCATATTGGCCACTCCGCGTGCGATTTTTCGTGCGTTGCTCGACCCGGAGACGGTTCCAGCGTGGCGAGCGCAAAGGGGAATGATTACGCGGGTCGAGCACTTCAACCCGCGTCCTGGAGGAGCCTATCGCCTTGTTCTCGAATACTCTTTGGATAACCCCGGAAAGGGTAAGTCCGGTTCCAATACCTACATCGTCGATGGCAAATTCGTCGAGATTCTTCCTGACGAACGGATCATCGAAGCCGTGCGCTTCGAAACCGAAGATTCCCGGTTTCAAGGCGTGGTGACTGTCACGACAACGCTGGAGCCGG
The DNA here is from genome assembly GCA_005503215.1 of Sphingomonadaceae bacterium 3R27C6. Lineage (GTDB taxonomy): Bacteria > Pseudomonadota > Alphaproteobacteria > Sphingomonadales > Sphingomonadaceae > Sphingopyxis. Next base: position 182,232 of record SCNS01000006.1, read on the forward strand.
TGAAAGACGGCACGAAGGTGACCTTGAGGGCACAGGATGTTCCATTCGAAATTAACGAGACGGATCTCCGCGAGGGCATGGATGCGACCCTCAAAAGTCTCGCCAACATCGTTGAGTGAGCAGCTGACGGAAAAAGACACCCGCCCGGTAGAGACCGGACGGGTGCCGAGATGAGAATCCCCGCCCTCGTTATTGAGGGAGAGTTCCTCTGGGTCGCGTCGCTGCATTAGGCGCGTGGTTTGATTCGCAATTGTATGGAAACGCCAAAAAGCAGATTTGCGCCCAGATCGTTCGTTAACAGAACATACGGAACAGTCCGAACTTTGCCATCAATTCACTTCGCAGGTCGCCGCGCGTTGACCGCGAACTCGCTCAATTCGAGCTTCTGACCGACCTGTTCGACGATGACCGGTGCGACGGTAAGGCCCAGCCGGTCCTTCACCCGCTCCTCGAGAATGAACAGCGGCCGCCCGACTTTCTCCCCGAGCGCAATCGGGTCAGCGCGCGCCTTCTCTCCGCCGGCCAGCAATATCCAGTCGACCTGCCGAGCTTTAGCCAGTGCCCACCCAAGATCGCGCGGATGGACCACCACCAAACGCTGCGGCAGCGACACATAGGCTAGGGGGTTGAAGGTGTAGCCTTTGGGATAGAGAAGTTTTCCGTCGGGGAGGCGGATTTCGAAATCGAGCGTGTGGAACGGAACGACCGTTCGCTTCCGGTCGGTACGCGCGGCCGCGAGCACGGCTGATTGCATCGAACTCCACCCCTCGCGCGGTCCGAACCGGTCCGCGATATTCGGGGGCTGTTGTGCCACGCGCGCTTCGATCTCGGAGAGGGCATCCGGCTCCGCGATCGGCCAAGTCCGCCCGATCGTCGCCGTCTGTCCGTGGGCGGCCGCGGCGAGGACAATCGATCCGAGGACGAGCAGAATCGAGGTTCCGAACTGCCAGGCGGCAATGCGGACGCGGCTCGGATCATGCGCCACGGCGACGACGCCTCAACCTGTCCCGGGGGTCCGCTCCGCTTTCGCCTACGAGCGCTGCAACGAACGAACCGAACGACAGGAGTCCCAGCAGGATGGCAATCGGCCGCGGCGAAGCCGCGCCATCGGGCGACAGGAGCAGGATCACGGCCAGCAACTGCCCGAACAGCATTCCCGCAACGGCAAGCCGGAGGGCGCCCGGCGATGGCGCAGCGGAGAACAGGCCCCTCATCGTGCCTGCCGCCGACCGCGCCAACGGATCATCAGCTGGCTCGTCACGCTCGACAGCCAGATGAGCAGCAGCCCGCTCGCGAAGCAGGCCACGCCGACGGTGAGCGCTGCCCGGACAACCATCTTGGTCGGCAGGCTGACCAGAAGGCCGGCGATCAGGACCAGGCCCGCCATCATCACCGTCTCGATCGCCACCAGCCGGAAACGCCAATAATAGGCCCGCCGCTCGGCTTCCGCCGCAACGGCCGCTTCGAACCGCGCTCGGTCGCCGGGCAGCATGGTGTCGAGATCGAGCTTGAGCTGCTCGCGGGTCGAGATGCGGCGCGTCACGACACGGCCTCGCCGATAGGGGCAGGCGACCAGCGTTCGCCGAGAATTTCCCGGGGATCGACGCCCGCCAGCTCGCAGACGGCTTCGAGCGGTGAGCTCCCGGCGCGGATCAGGGATTCGAAGGCCGCGACCTCGCCCGGTGCGCTGGTGTTGATCCAGTAGCTGAAGGGATCGACGACAAGCCGCGCCACGCCCAGCCCGAGCGGGGAATCGATGAACACCTCGCTGTAGTTGGGCTTGTTGTTGCGGACAGATTTCAGAAGCTCGAGAACGAACCCCGAATAGTCGAGAATCTTGTTCTCGACCGCCCGGTCATAGGTCGATCCCTGGAGCAGGAAGCGCGTCGCGGCATTCTCGAGGATGACCTGTCCGGTGCCGCCGAACAGGGAGAGGTCGTTCATGCTCTGGAGCACGATGCCGAAGCTGCCCTGATATTTGCGCGCGCGCCGATAGCCCTGGGCGAAAGCCTCGGCGAGCCGCGAGAGGTCCTGCCCGTCGCTCTTGGTCATGAACTGCGCCGCCTCGTCGCATAGGACGAAACGGGGCCGGTCGCGGGCGGACAGATAGAGTTCCTGCGTGACCGCGTTGACGACGACCATCACAATCACATTGAAAAGGTCGGGCATCGCCTTCAGCCGCTCGAGTTCGAGCACGACAAATTCGTCGGCCGAGATGTCGAAGGTCGACGGTCCGTTGAAGAAATGCCCGTATGCCCCGTCCGACCCGAAATCGCGCAGGTTGAACGCGAGTTCGCGCGCGATGGGCTGTAGGTGCTCGACGCGGTCGAGGTCACGCGCCGCATAATGCGGGTAGGCGCCGAGCCAGGCGCGGACGGAGTCGATGCCCTCGTCGGCATGGCCTTCGTCGATGGTCCATTGAACAGCCGATTTCAGAAGGTTCCATTCCGATGTTGAGACACCCTTGCGTGTCGCCGCATTGGCCATCTCGGCGACGATCGCGACCGCCATCGCGATCGCCGACTGCTTGTCCTCGCCGTCCACCGCCAGACCGAGATCGAACGGATTCAAAACCAACTTCTCTTCGCCGATATCGATGTAGCGCCCCGAGCAGAGCGTGCAGAGCTTGCGGTACGACCCGCCGATATCGATGATGCGGATCAGCGCGTTCTGCGCATAATATTGTCGGCAGAGGTCGTTGAGCAGGAAGCTCTTGCCAGCGCCGCTCTCGGCGGCGACCACGAAATTATAATTGTTGATGCGCGGATCGAAGAGGTCGAGCGTGATGAGCTGGCCCTTGCGTCCGGCGTAGAGAAGGGCAGGGCGGCCGCCGCCCCGGAAATCGGTCTGGATCGGCGCCATGAGTGCGGTCGCCTTCACGGGCATCTTGAAATCGCGCTCGAGCATCTTGATCGTGCGGCGCTCGGGATAGAGGCCGAACGGCAGGCTCGCGGTGAGCAGGATCGGGTTGAGGTAGGATTCCTCCTGGACCATCCATGGCAGCGGTTCGCTCTCCCAGAGCCGCTTGGCACGCGCCGCCATTTTGCGCGCCTGGTGGCTGTCGCGGCCGAACACCCAGACGGTCGGCAAGACCGTCACGAAGCGGCTGTTGCCGGCCTCATCGAGCACCCAGCCGATCTCCTCGATCTGCTTGCCGACCTCGACCGCGAAGCTTCCCGCGGCCTTCTGCGCCGACAATATCTGTGCGCGCTTGTGGATCTCGAACTGCGAATGATCGAAGAGGACATTCAGGCAATAGAGGAAGGGTCCGCCGATCTGGTCGCTGTCCTCGGCGCTGCCGCGCATGCCGCCCATCAGGCGGTTGGCGCGCTCGGCCGTGACACGGCGCGCCGGCGCCTTCGGTGTCAGGCAGCGCGCCACCTGGTTACCAAGGAAGACCTCGGGACCATCGAAAGCGAGGTCGGGACCAGCGTTGATGATCTGCCGGCGAAGCGGCGGCGCCGACCGACCGGCGGCGCTGCTTGCGAACACGCCGGGCGCATCGTCGAAGACGCCGTTGAAGATGCGCCGATAGAAGGACACCATCTCGTGCGGCTCGACGCGCCGGATGCCGAGCTTGGCAAGCTGCTCCTCGATCTGGCGGCGAAGGTCGCTGTGCATCGGCTGGCGGGTCTTCACGGCGAGGAAGGTCCGGAAGTCGCGGATCGGAATGCCGTGTAGCGCGGCCAAGCCATTGCGTCCTTCGTTGAGATAGGCGTGCGTCCGCCGCGCCGACGCCTGGATCAACGGATCGGGACGGGTCTTGAGGTCGAGATATTGGTCGAGCGCCGGAGCGATGAGGGGATCGGCGAAGCTGATAAGCTGGAGAACGCTGTTCTCCGGGAACTGGATGTTGAACAGGCCGAGAAGCGCTTGGTGGACATGGGCGAACATATAGGCCGCGGGCGTCAGCTCCCACGCATAGCCCCAGCCATCGTCGATGCAGAGAAAAGCTTCCTCCTCCTCGACCCAGGTAACCAGCGGCAGGAAATCCGAATAACGGTCGCGTGCGACGCTGCGATGGAGATCGGAATGGGTGAGTCCGCCGCCGGTTCGTGTTCCGGGCGCCTTCACGGATGCGGCTCCGCGGAGGGGCCCGGCTCGATTCCCGGAATCTCCCGGACCTGTTCCAGCACCGGCACACGCGATGCGGGCGACACCGGCGGTATCAGATAGCCGCCGACCACCCAAGAGGGCGTATCGAGCACCGAATAGACGAACCGCGGCATATAGAGCCGATCGGGCCGGTTGCGGTCGGCATAGGGCAGGATCAGCGTGCGGACGGCTTGCGCGGGCCGCAGAATCGGAGTCTCTGGTGCTTCGATCAGTCCCTGAAGCTCGCGATAGACGCTGTCGCGATAGGTGCCGAAGGCATCAGCGGAAACATTTCTCCCGCGCTTTGCCGCGGACGGGGGCTTCTGATCGCGCTGCCGGAGCAGCTTCTTGTCATTCGTCACTGCGGGATCGGAACGCGAAATCACGCCCTGGGCCGCATCCTCATAGGCTTTCTCGGGATGGACGCACTGGCCGTGATCGTCATTCTTGCAGCTGAACTTCTCACTGTAGGGCGACATGGCTGAGCCAAGTGACGCACAGCCCGAGAGCAGCAAGGAGCTGACGCATACCGCTGCGGCACCTCCCTTGCGAAAGGTGGGAATACGTCGAAAGCCAAGAATCATTGTTTTCCTCCGCGCCAGCCATGCAAGGCCGAAAATGCCTGCGCGAGGCGCAGGGAAATGGCGTTGGTGCCGCTTTCGATCCCGAGAGCTGCGATATGGGGATGGCGCTGATGCCGGTGCCCGGACAAGGCGTGGGGCACGAACTTGCCGCTTGGAGGCACGCGCTTGCATGCAAATTTGGGCCGTCGATCAGTCGACGATCAGCTCAATGAAATATCGTCTGTTCGCACTTGCAGCATGAACCGACGATGCCCATATCACCGGTGCCTTTCAGGCATCCTCTCCCAAAACTTCAGAGGGCCAGCGCAAGCTGGCCCTTCTTTTATGGAGTATCAGGTGCTGCGCATAGCCGGGGTTGTCGGACCCAAGAACGCTCGCATCGCATCCGGCAGAAGATATTCGAAGGAGCCAACGCTTTAGCGACGTAGTCAGTCGATTGTCCTGCTTGGGCTTCGGACAGCGTTCAGCGATTTTCCAGAAGTATGGATTGGCCCGGGAACGCTATGCCCGCGCGGCAAGTCGTCCGCGTGCATGCTCCGCCATATGCGGGTCTATTTCGCAGCCGACGTAGTTCCGTCCGGTCAACGCTGCGGCCTCTCCAACGGCACCAGACCCTGCGAAAAAGTCCCCAACGAGGCCGCCCGGTGGACAAGAGGTGCGAATAAGGATTGCGAGCAGCGCGACAGGCTTCTCGGTTCCGTGGAGGCCGCCGCGTACGCCGTTCATCTCGATGACCGATTTCATGATTCTGGTGCCGTCGTCGTGATAGCCGGCCGCGCCGATAGCTCCTGTGTGATTCACCGCTCGGCTCATTTGGACGGACTTGTTTCGCGTCACCGCCGGAACGCGCTGGACATCGTTGTGGACCTCCCTCCACAGCGCATCGCGGCGATAAAATTGCACCACGATCTCGTGCATGCGCTTGAAGCGATCGGCCGCAAACCCGGTCCCGTTCGCCTTGCGCCACACGATGTCCTGAGCATAACGCAGGCCTGCGGCCTCAAAACGGTCGGCGTCGGCAAGCAGGTAACGTAGCGATCCAAAGACCCAGAGCGATCCTGAAGGCTTGAGGCACGCAGCAGCGACTGCTTGCCAATCGTCGACGCGCTTGTCCCACCAGAGGCTCGTGACGCCGTAGGGCGGATCGGCGATGGTCAAGTCAAACGGACCATGTGCCGCCATGATCTCACGGCAATCCCCGCGATGGACGGCGAGGTGGGACGGCAAGTCAGAACTTGCTACCGGCCGTCGGCTTGATTTCGAGCGTCACGCCCTCCTGGATCACGACGACGACATCCTTCGCCGCGCCCACCTCGACGATGGGGCCTGCCTGGCGCGCGAGATCGAGATAGAAGTCCGTGAGCTTGTCGGACGACTTCGACAGACCCCCGGCGATTCCCGCCTTGGCCGCGTCGCCGGCATCGAGCGTCCGCACCGAGCCGAGCGCTGATGTCGAGACGTCGCCGATTGTATTCTCGACCGTCTGGCTGATGCCGCTGATCGTGCCGGCGATGAAAGCCCGTGCGAGGCTCGCGCCAGCGCGCGTCACGACTTTGCCGCTCAGCCCCTTCTTCCCGTCAGTGTCGACGAAAAAGCCTTTGATCGGCTGATCGACCACCGAGCGCTCGTCGAAATCGACGCAGGAGAGCGATACAAGCTGGACTTCGACCCGTTCCTTGGCGAGGCTGCCTGTCGCATTTCCGATTACGAAGCAGCCAGAAAGATTGGCCTTTACGTCATTCGGCAGGACGGCGGGCGCTTGGACTCGCGCGATCAGCGGTTCAGGGTTCGAGGTCGCGTCGCGGCTCGCGAGAGCGTCGATGCCAGTCAGCAACCTCGCTTTCATGAAACCAGGCGGCAAATAGATCGTCCGGGTCTTTTTTTTAGCGCCGGTCGGTGCGCCCTTGCCGTCGGGGGCGGTTGCGATGGGCGCGGACGTCGCCGCACCGATCGCGCCCACGGTCTTTTCGACTGGCGGTGCGGGAGGGGCGGGCGGCGCCATCGGCGGCGAGGGCGGGGCCGGGATTTCGCCGGCCGCGCCCGTGGTTTCGCCGGGAGCCGGCGGGTAATCCGGTATCGCACCAGGCAGGGCAGGAGGCAGGCCGGGATCGCCATCGGGCAGCGCGATGCCGCCGCTGCCCGGCACGACCTTGCCTTCCTCGATCGCGGTGACGCGCTCGCCGAGCAGCGATTGACCTTCGAGGATCTTCTGCAAATCCCCGCGGAGCTTGGTTTCGAGGCTGTCGCCGCGGAGACCGGCTCCCATGTCGAGCTTGGTCGCGGGCGGCGCTTCGACAGGTCCGTCGTTGCCCCCGGTGCTCGCCGTATAGAGGCCCGTGCCGAGCATCGCGACGACGCCAGCAACGCCGAGCTGCTTGGCACGAAGCTTTTGCTTCGAACTCAGCCTCTCCCAGCGTCCCTTGAAAGCGAGCAGAGCGGGGCCGCGGGCGCCTATCTCTGGCGGCAGCGGCTTTCCGACTTCGCCGAGGTCGAGTTCGTCCTGTTCGAGGTTGTCGGTCATTCGCCGTCTCCCCGGCGGATCACGATCACTCGCGCACCTTCGCCGGGCTTCACCTGAAGCCGGTCGATCGTCACCGCGAAGATGTCTGCGCCGAGAGCGCGATCGAGGAACTGCCGTTCCTCAAGCGCCGTTTCGCTGTCACTCTCGAGGCGGTATTCCGAAGCCGAAAGGCCCGCGCCCTCGATGGCAAGCCGCCGCCGCTCGACCAATCGGATGGAGGGAAGGGCCGCGATCGTGATGGCGCCAGCGCGCGGAGCAACGTCGGAAAAACTCGCGGGCACGCGGTCGCGAAGCATCGCGAGCGTGATCGAGATAGCCCGCTCCTCCTCGACGAGCGGTCCGAGCAACTCGTCATTGGTCTGTGCGCGCTGGGGGCGGCCGGGAGCGAGGGTCACTGTCTGCGCCGGGATATCGGCGGGTTCGGCATATAGCGGATAGATGGCGCCGTTGCACGAGATGAAGAATTCCGACGGCGTCGTCACATAGCTGCGCGTGACCATTCCCATGTCGTCGACTTCCTTGACGAGGAACTTGATCCAGGCATCGGAGCCTGCGCGCTCGACCGCGATCGCTTTTTCGGCACTGAACTTCACGTCGTCGATCTCACCGCCGACGCAGACGATATGGTTGACGTCGCGGTTCGAGAGCCGGATCGTACTGACCTGCTCGGGCAGCGCGGTGATCGCCTGTGCCCAGGCGGAAACGGGAAGCATGAAGGCAACGCCCGCCAAAGCGGCGGCGCCTCTAGCGAGTTTCGGCATTGAAGCTCTCCTCGTTGAGCGCGACGAGCCAGAAGCGGCCGTTCTCGACCGCGTAGCGAATGCGCAGATTGCCGCGGAACTTGCGGATGACCCCGCCGATGACCCTCACTTTCTCGACCGGGACAAGGATGTCGCGGTCGGTCCATTGCACGGGCTGGTCAGGACGGATGTAGGTCGCGATCGATAGCGTCGGATTGTTCGCGAGTTCGTCGAGGATCACGTTCAGATTGTCGCGCATGCTGTTGTAGGCGGACGGATGAACGATCGAGAGAAGCTCCGCGAACTGCTTGTCGGCGGAATAGGCCGAATAGGTTCCGGCCAATGACACGATGTTGCGGGTAATTGTCCGCAGATAGGCCGCCGAAGGCTTGGAGCCGGTGACATAGAGATCGCCGCCCGATCCGAAAGGCACGACGACCGTGCGTTCGTTCTGGTCTGAGGTGTAGATGACCGCGCCCAAAACCGCGGTGATGCCGAACAACCCGACGATCGCGAACTTCAGCAGCCGGTTCTCCTCGAACAGGTTCGACGAACCCTGAAGATAGCGATGAATCCCGAAACTCGCGGGCTTGCCGATGAGCGGATCGACCGGCTCGCGGCGGGTCTTTTCGGTGCGCGAAAACATGGACTGCCCTCACTCGTAGAAGCGGGTCTGGGTCGGACCCGGATAGTGACGAAAGCGCAGCATTCCCCAGCGCCACGCGAGATGGGCGAGGAATCCGCGCGGCTGCGCGCGCTTCCACGGCAGGAAAAGGAGAAGGGCCGCGATGAACGCCCACCCGACCAGCCCGCCGACGATAACGGCGACGAAGATGGTCGTGACCACCAGCACGAACTCGTCCGATCCGAACCAGAGGATTTGAACCGGCTTGTGCAGATACTGGGGCAGACGCTCGTCCATGACCCTTCTCCTCCTGCTTTACATCCCCGAGGCCAAAACCATCCGGGGATTGGGGCCGGGAGCGACATGCTCCCGGTAACCGGATCGCGGGCGAACGGTGGAACCGAAACGATCGCCCACGATCCGATGCCGTCAGATCACCATCCCGAAGGTCTGGAGGATGCTGTCCGCCTTGATCAGGCAGACTGCAGCGACGATCGTCGGGATGCCGATCATGATGTTGCTGAACAGCCGCGACACGCCGAACAGGAAGGCCGCGACACCGCCGACGAAACCCAGCGGTCCCTTGACGCCCTGGTTCACCACGATGTCGTAGATGTCGTATCCGAGATCGCCCGCCACCGGCGCAGTGAAGGCGTGTGCCGTTGCCGCGACGAGCGATAGGAGCAGCACCGGGATGCCGATGTCTGCGACGGTGAGGGCGCGTTTGCCGAAATATTTGACCATATTGCCTGCTTTCATGAAAGTCGGGCCGTCCGCTGATCTGCCTGCCGGCATCGATGAGGATCGCTGTCGGCCGACGGCAGTGCTGGACAGCCCGTTAGGGGCGCCGCCGCCGGCATTCCGGTTCGCTGCGATCATCGACAGGCCGGGGGCCATCGACGCCGCGGCGTCCGCCATGAAGGTAAGGGGGTCAGCGCAGCGCATGGGCCGGCTTCGCGGACATGAGGAACGCCTCGATCTCGGCCTGCTGAAAGCCGGAGATCAGCTTTCCATTCGCGATCAAGGTCGGTGTGCCGGTGATGCCCGCCGATCCGACCAGCTTCGCATGCGCCTCGACCGTCGACCGGCCCGTCGGGCAGGTCTGGAGCGTCGCCGGCGCCGCGCCGGCGTAGATGGCCTTGAAGGCTGCCTCCTTGTCTTTGGAACAAAGGATATGCTCGGCCTTCGCAGCGGCTTCCGGATGAATGCCGCTCACGAAGTAGATGAGACGGCGAACCGGCTTGCCTTCCGCGGCCTTGGAGGCCCAATAGCGGTCGAGCGCGCGGCAATAGGGGCAGTCGGGGTCGGTGAACTCGATCACGGTGGGTGCGTCTGCCGGGCCGATAACGAGCGCCTGGGATGGGTCGATCGCTCGCAGCCGCTTGGATAGTCCCGCTTCCTGGGCGAGAGCCGTCAGGTTGACGCCGTTCTTGTCGAAGACCGACGCGAAAAGAAGATGTTCGCTTTCGGGCGCATAATAGACGATCCGTCCGCCCGCGCTTGCTTGGTAGATCGCGCCCTTCACCGGCGCCGGTTCGAAATCGTCGAACTGGAGATTGGTGAAGGTCTGTTTCAATTGCTGTTCAGCTTCGGCCGCAGCCTTTGCCAACAACGCGTTCTCCGTGTTTGCTTGTGCATTGACGGCTGGGGGGGCGAGAAAAGCCGACGCCACCAGCAAGAAGGCAGCGCTCGTGATGCGCCTGATCTCCGATTGCTGCGATCGCCGGATTCCAGATGAAACGCGAACCTCTGCAGAATTCCACGACATAAGTCCTCCCTGGCGTCACAGCGCCCCTTGTTGCTGGTTGCGTGAATTTCGAACGGGCTCGCTAGCAGGAGCGAGCACGTTGGAACGGAGGGAGAGATGAGCGCGCTGCAGGCAGGCGACAATCGGCGGGGCAGGCCCGTTCCCATGAGGGGCACGATTGTGCCGTCTCCCGAAGCCTGGATTTCGATTTTACACTGGATTCAATCGCTTGGCGGGAGGCCGCAGAGGAACAGCGCAGTTGAAACCGGAGAAGATGAACAATGCTAAGAGATTGAAAGCATCTCGACTTGCTCGCTCGATCCGTGACGCCCAGCTTCGCGCGAAGCACCAGCGCACCACATATTCCTCGGACAGGAACTCATGTCTGACTCCAAGGCAAGTAAACATCTCAGCGAGGCGTCGCTCGATCACCTCAAGGAGTTCTCCGGGCGGCGCATCGAAAGCGAGCGTCTTCGTTTTCGCCTAAGCCAGAAGCATTTTGCACGCAGGGTCGGGTTGAGCGTTCGTTGGCTGCGCGAGGTCGAGAGCGGCAATCCAGCGGTTAAGCTTGACGACCATCTACGCTGCGCCGCCGCACTCAACCTCGCACCGGCCGCCATCCTTCGTCCACTCTTCGACCCCGATTGCAATCGTCCTTCGTCACTTCGCCCTTCGCCTAACGAATTGGCCGATATCGAACATTTGATCTGTTCGTACATATCCCGGCTCGCTAGGCGAGCCGGCCATTGCCATGGCGAATTCGGATCGGCTGGGCATCCCGGCCTTACCGAGACTCAAGATGCTGCGGGAAATCGGTCAAGTGGCCGACGAGGGCGCAATTGGGCATCTCCAGATATAGAGGGGTTCGAATACGAGAGTCCTGCATCACCGAGCCGGTCGACCCCCAGCGCCCAGACTAAAATGCACGCCGCGCCGCGCGCAGACTCCGTAGACCGTTAAATGTCAAAAGACGACCCGACATCGACACCTTACACTCGAACAATCAGGCGCAAGCAACTGAGGGAAATGGTACCTCTCGCCGACAGCACGATTTTTGAGATGGAGCAGCGAGGTGAGTTTCCGCGGCGCTATGCTCTAACCCCCCGTACGGTTGTCTGGAATCTGGAGGAAGTCGAAGCGTGGCTTGAAGCACGGAAAACACGCCCAATTTTTCGCGCTCAGGTTGCGGATGTCCGCGATCGACGAACACGACCGGTCAAAGGCTAGGATCGAGATCGAGCATCGGTGCGTCCGGCGGTAACACGACCGGCGCGTAGCGGTTGCCTGCGATCCAAGCATCGACGGTGTTCGACCATTCCTGCATCATGTGTCGACGCTGCTGCTCATATTCGGCTTTGTTGTAGATGCCGCGCGATGAGCGGCCGTCTTCATGAGCAAGGCACTTCTCAACCCAGTCGCTGTTGAACCCCATCTCGTTGAGCAAAGTAGATCCCGTCCTGCGAAGATCGTGGATGGTGAAGGGGGCCAGGGGAAGGCCGTCTTTGTGCGCCAGTTCAACGATCGCGTAAGTTACTCGATTGAATGTCGCGCGCGACATAGGGGCATCCGCATCATAGCGCGAGGGAAGCAAGTATCTCGATCCGCCTGCGCAGATTCGCAGCGCAATGAGAATATCGAGCATCTGTGTTGACAGGTAGACGTTATGGGGCCGCCCCCGCTTCATTCTCTCCTTGGGAATCGACCACACGGCGTTCTCAAAATCGACCTCGTCCCAAATGGCATCAAGCAGTTCGCTCTTCCGGACCATCGAGAGGAGAAAAAACTTTAGCCCCAAGCGGATTGTCGGAAGTGTGGCGACCCTTTCGACAACCTTGAACGCGACACGAATCTCGGAGGGCGAGAGAGAGCGATCGCGCGGCACGAATGTGGCGATCGATGCCGGGCCAACCTCGTCACAAGGATTGGCAACCTTCTCGCCGTGAAGCTTGGCGAAAGCGTAGATTAACTTCACGATCTCGCGGACGTGGACCGCGGTCGCTGGTGCGCCGCGATCGACGATCTTGAGACAGAGTTCACGAAGGTCGCCAGGCAAAATCTCTGTGAGCAGGCGGTTCTTCCATACGGGCAGCAAATCGCGTTCGAAAATCGACCGTCGCATCGCACGAGTGCTGTCCGCCATCGGGGCGGACGTGAGCCACTTCTTGCCGAACTCCCCAAAGCTCTTCGCTTCCTTGATGCGACGCTTCTCGCGCTGCTTCACGATAGCGGGTGACTGACCCTCGGCGACAAGCCGCCGCGCATCGATGCACTTCTCGCGCGCCCGGGCGAGGGACAGTTCGGAAGGGGAGTAGCGGCCAAAGACAACCGTCTCTCGTCGCCCGTTCAATCGATAGTCGTAGCGAAAAGAAATGGCACCGCCGCAGCTTACGCGAACATACATACCGTCACGGTCAGAGACCTTGTACGGTTTGTCTTTGGGTTTCAAAGATTTAAGGACAGCGTCGGTAAGCATTTTCGCGGGCTCCATCCAGAGTACCGTCAGCCCCAAAACGCACCTCTCCCGCCCGAAAAAGCGTCGCTTTTCCGATTGTTAGAGCGAAAAAAATACCGTCAGGACTGTTGTGTCCCTGACGGTATCGAGCATTTTCGAAATAGACAAGGTCAGCCGATCCCGTCAGGCGGCACGTCAATGGCGAATGCTGCCTACCGATTGTCGCTGAATGTTATCGACAGGAAATTATCTTTTATCAGCGTTTTATGGGACGTTCTGGCAACGAATTTTAGCCCCTCTGGGAGGCCAGAATCATTCCCACTCGATCGTGCCCGGCGGTTTCGACGTATAATCGTACACCACGCGGTTGATGCCCTGGACCTCGTTGATGATGCGCGTCGCGCAGCGGCTGAGGAAGCTCGCGTCGAAGGGGTAGATGTCGGCGGTCATGCCGTCGGTCGAGGTCACCGCGCGCAACGCGCAGACATGGTCGTAGGTGCGGCCGTCGCCCATCACGCCGACGGTCTTGACGGGCAGCAGCACCGCGAACGCCTGCCAGATCGCATCATAGAGCCCCGCGTTGCGGATTTCCTCGAGATAGACGGCGTCGGCCTTGCGCAAAATGTCGCAGCGTTCCTTCGACACTTCGCCAGGGATGCGGATCGCGAGGCCGGGGCCGGGGAAGGGGTGGCGGCCGACGAAAATGTCGGGAAGGCCAAGTTCCTTGCCAAGCAGCCGCACCTCGTCCTTGAACAACTCACGCAGCGGTTCGACGAGCTTCATGTTCATGCGCTCGGGAAGGCCGCCGACATTGTGGTGGCTCTTGATCGTGACGCTCGGCCCGCCTGTGAACGAAACCGATTCGATGACGTCGGGATAAAGCGTGCCCTGCGCGAGGAAGTCGGCGCCGCCGATCTTCTTCGCTTCTTCCTCGAACACATTGATGAACTCGCCGCCGATGAACTTGCGCTTCTTTTCGGGATCGGTGACGCCTTTGAGGCCCGCCATGAAGCGCTCCTCGGCGTCGACGACGACAAGCGGGATGTTGTAATGGTCGCGGAACAACCGCTCGACCTGCTCGCGCTCGTTCATGCGAAGCAGGCCGTGGTCGACGAAGACGCAGGTGAGCTGCTCGCCGATCGCCTCGTGGATCAGCACCGCGGCGACCGCGCTGTCGACCCCGCCCGACAGGCCGCACAGCACGCGCTGGTCGCCGACCTGCGCGCGGATTTCGGCGATCTTGGTCGCGCGGAATTCGGCCATCGTCCATTCGCCGCTGCAGCCGCAGACGTGACGGACGAAGTTCGCGATCAGTTTCGCGCCGTCGGGGGTGTGGACGACCTCGGGGTGGAACTGCGTGCCATAATAGCGGCGCTCGTCGTCGGCGATGAGCGCGAAGGGGGCGCCGTCGCTGATCGCGACGATACGAAAGCCGGGGGCGAATTTGGTGACGCGGTCGCCGTGGCTCATCCACACCTGATGGCGTTCGCCGACTTCCCACAGGCCGTCGAAGAGCACGCAGGGTTCGGTGACGGTCAGGAAGGCGCGGCCGAATTCGCCGTCGCGTTCGCCGTCGGCGCCGCCGGGTTCGACCTGGCCGCCGAGCTGCTGGCTCATCACCTGCTGACCATAACAGATGCCGAGGATGGGGAGGCCGCTATCGAAGATCGATTGCGGCGCGCGCGGGCTGCCCTTCGCAGGAACCGACGCGGGCGAGCCCGACAGGATCACGCCCTTTGGCTTCATCCGTTCGAGCGCGGCTTCGGCGGCGCTGAACGGGACGATCTCGCTATACACGCCCGCTTCGCGGACGCGGCGGGCGATGAGCTGGGTCACCTGGCTGCCGAAATCGACGATCAGGATGGATTCGGGCGGTGCGGAGGAGTCTGGAGTCGGCATGGGTGGCCGATAAGGGCGAAGGCCCATGCTGTCCAGCGGTCGATATGGGCCGCCCGTCGAACCGGCATGGCCCCGACACATTGTTGCGACAATTGCGACATAAATGAACGCCGAACAAAGAAGGGCGTCAGCGGGCGTTAAGCGCTGTCAGCCCAAGAAAAACGAAGACAGAAAAAACAAAGGTTCTCCCCCAATGAATAACATCCGCCTGTCCATTTCCGCACGCGCCGCCCTGCTCGCCGCAGGCGCCTCGTTCGCGCTGCCCGCGATGGCCGAGGCGCCGATCGGCCCGCCGGCCGCCGCTGCGGTCGCCGAGCAGCCGGCCGAGGCCGCGCCCGCCGCGCCCGAAACGGTCGAGGATGCCTATGACGATTACAGCGAGGACGAGATCGTCGTCACCGCGCCGCGTCTCGCCGGCCAGCTCGACACCGACATCAAGGCCGAGGCCGAACTCGATGAGGCGGCGATCGCGAGCTATGGCGTGTCGAACGTTTCCGAACTGCTCGACGCGCTCGCGCCGCAGACGCGCTCGGGGCGCGGACGCGGCGGCGGGCGGCCGATCATCCTCGTCAACGGCCGCCGTATCGGCGGCTTCGGCGAAGTGCGCAACCTGCCCCCCGAAGCGATCGCGAAGGTCGAGGTGTTCCCCGAGGAAGTCGCGCTGCAATATGGCTATTCGGCCGACGAGCGCGTCGTCAACATGGTGCTCAAGCCCAATTTCCGCCAGATCGCGATCGAGGGCGAGGGCGGCATTCCGACGCAGGGCGGGCGTTTCCAGAGCGAACTCCAGCCGAGCTTCCTCGCGATCGGCGAAAACGGACGCCTCAACGTCAACGCCGGCTGGGAACATAAATCGATGCTGCTCGAAAGCGAGCGGGATCTCGATTATGACGACCCGGCGCAGGCTGCCGAGGCCCCGGCGCGCAGCCTGCTCGGTGCCTCGGACGAATATTCGATCGACGCGACAATCCAGCGCAGCCTGAACAAGACGACCGACGCGTCGATCAACGTGCGTTTCGACCAGACCGACAGCCTGTCGCTGCTCGGTCCGGGCGTCGGCGGAGTCGACGACCCTCTCGAACGCGATAGCCGCGCGCGTAACCTCACTACCACCGCCAGCGTCAACGGCATGCTCGGCGACTGGCGCTGGTCGCTGTCGAGCAATTATGCCGACGCCGATCAACTGACCTTCACCGACCGCATCAGCGGGACCCGCGACCGGTTCGAAAGCAGCCAGCAGACGTTCGGCGGCAACGCCAACCTGTCGGGCACGGTGACCGACGGCTGGGCGGGGCCGATCCGCCTGTCGATGACGGGCAGCTATTCGGGGCTGCGGTTCGACAGCCGGTCGGACAATGCGGGTGGCATCACGACGACCGACCTTGCGCGCGACCTGCCGGGCGTGTTCGGTTCGCTGACGGTGCCGCTGCTCGACCCTGAATATGAGGTCGGCAATATCGGCCGCGTCTCGCTGACCTTGAGCGGACAGGTCCAGAATCCGAGCGATTTCGAGGCGCTCAAGAGCTGGGGCGCGAACGTCAACTGGGGCGTGACCGACAATCTCTCGCTGATCGCCAGCTTCAATCAGGACGAGGCCGCGCCCGGCATCCAGCAACTCGGCGCCGCGCCGCTGGTGACCCCCGCGGTCACCTATTATGACTTTGCGACCGGCCAGACGGTGCAGATCACGACGACGACGGGCGGCAACCCGTTCCTGCTCGCCGAACAGCGCCGCGATTTGAAGCTCGGGCTCAACTGGTCGCCGCCGATGCTCGAGGGGCTGAATGTCTCGGTCAATTACAACAGCAACAAAAGCTATGACACCGCGAACAGCTTCCCGTTGCTGACCCCCGAGATCGAAGCGGCTTTCCCCGATCGCGTGACGCGCGACGCGAACGGCGTGCTGCTCGCGCTCGACCAGCGGCCGGTCAATTTCGACCGGTCCGAAAATTCGCAGATCCGCTGGGGACTCAATTTCGGCAAGAGTTTCGGCCAGCAGGAGCAGCGCGGCCGCGGCGCGGGTGGTCCCGGTGGCGCACGTCCCGAAGGCGCGGGCGCGCGCGAAGGCGGCGGACCGGGCGCCGGTGAGGGGCGTCGGCGTGGCGGCGGTGGCGGCCCGCGGATGGGTGGTCGCGGCGGCCGCGGCGGTCCGGGCGGCATGTTCGGCGGGCCGCAGGGCGGGCGCTGGCAGGTCTCGCTCTACCACACGATCAAGCTGACCGACAAAGTGCTGATCCGTCCGGGCGTGCCCGAACTCGACCTGCTCAACGGCTCGGCGACGGGCAGCAGCGGCGGCAGCAACCGTCACCTGTTCGAACTCGACGGCGGGCTGTTCAACAAGGGCATGGGCGTGCGGCTCAGCGCCAAATATGACAGCGGCAGCACGGTGACGGGCGGTACCGCGGGCGACCTGAAGTTCGGCGACCTCGCAACCTTCAACCTGCGCTTCTTCGTCGATCTGGGTCAGAAGCCAAAGCTGACCGAGAAGCTGCCGTTCCTGAAAGGATCGCGCCTGCGTCTTGCGGTCGACAATATCTTCGATGCGCAGCGCAAGATCACCGACGCGAACGGCCGCGTGCCGCTCAACTACCAGCCGGGCTATATCGACCCCTTGGGCCGCTATATCGAGCTGGAGTGGCGCAAGACTTTCTAGGCCGCGACCCGCGCACCGGCGATCGCCTCGCGCGGCGGCTCCGACGGAACAAAGGTCAGCGCCTTCGCGAATTGTGTGGTGCAGCTCGCCCAGCTGTACCGCGCGCCGAGCGCTTCGGCATCGGCGCGCTTGCACGCGAGCGCCAAGTCGATCGCGCGGCCCAGATCGTCGTCGAGCGCGCCCGCGCCACCCGTCACGATGTCGCCCGGGCCCGGGACCGGATAGGCGGCCACCGGCGTTCCGCAGCTCATGGCCTCGATGATCACGAGGCCGAAGGTGTCGGTGCGGCTGGGAAAGACGAAGACGTCGGCGCCCGCATAGGCCGAGGCCAGCGCTTCGCCGCCGAGCTTGCCGAGGAACAGGGCTTCGGGATACCGCGCCTTCAGTTCGGCGAGCGCGGGGCCTTCGCCGACAATCACCTTCGTGCCCGGCCGGTCGCATTCGAGGAAAGCGCCGATATTCTTCTCGACCGCGACGCGCCCGACATAAAGCTGGATCGGCCGCGCCAGCCCCGCATAGGCCGGGTGCGGCGCGCGATCGGGGCGGAACAGGTCGTGGTCCACCCCACGCTCCCACATCATCGTCTGCGTTAGGCCCTGCTCGGCCAGCTCGCGCGCGAGGCTGCGCGTCGCGACCATGATGTGCCGCGCGGGACGGTGAAACCAGCGGATGAAGCGCCATATGAAGGCGGGCGAGACGGGCAACCGCGCCGCGACATATTCGGGAAAGCGCGTGTGATAGGCGGTGGTGAACGGAAAATTGTTCGTCAGGCACCAGCGCCGCGCCGCCATGCCGAGCGGCCCTTCGGTCGAGATATGGATCGCCTGCGGCGCGAAAGCGCGAATATGCCGCCCGATCTTGCGTCGGCCCGCCAGCGCGAGCCGGATTTCGGGATAGGAGGGGCAGGGGAGCGAACGGAACAGGTCGGGCGAAATGACCCCGACCTCATGCCCCGCGGCGCGCAGTTCGCCGACCGTCGCCTGCAATGTGCGGACGACGCCGTTGACCTGCGGCTCCCATGCGTCGGTGACGATCAGGATCCTCATGCGGCCATATCCTTATGCCGCACGCGCCGGAGCGGGCAGTTTCAGCGGCGTCGGCGCGGTGCGGCTCGCGACCTCTTCGGCCCAGTGCAGGATTTCCATCGTGCCGTCATGATGTTCGACCAGCGCGGTGCAGCCTTCGACCCAGTCGCCGTCGTTATAATATTCGGTGCCCTCGATCGCGCGCATCTCGGCGCTGTGGATATGGCCGCACACGACGCCGTCGACCCCGCGCGAGCGCGCGGCGTGGGCGACGACTTCCTCATAGCGGCCGATGAACTGGACCGCGTTCTTGACCTTGTGCTTGGCGACCATCGACAGCGACCAATAGGGCAGGCCGAACGCGCTGCGGATGCGGTTGACGACCACATTGCACTTCATCAGCGCGGTGTAGGCGGCGTCGCCGACGAAGGCGAGCCAGCGGTGCGCGAGCATCACCGCGTCGAATTCGTCGCCATGCACGACGAGCAGTTTGCGGCCGTCGGCGGTTTCGTGGATCGCCTCGCGGCGAATCTCGACCCCGCCGAAATCGAAGCCGTCAAAAGGCTTCACCATCTCGTCATGGTTGCCGGGGACATAGACGACGCGGGTGCCGCGCTTCGCGCGCTTCAGCACGCGCCACACGACGTCATTATGCTCGGGCGGCCAGAAATGCCGCTTCTTGAGCCGCCAGCCGTCGATGATATCGCCGACGAGGTAGAGCGTCTCGCAATCGACATGGTCGAAGAAATCGATCAGCATCGCGGCGTTGCAGCCGCGCGTGCCGAGGTGGATGTCGCTGACCCAGACGGTGCGATAGCTCCGCCGCTCGCCGATCACGCGTTCGGGAATATGCGGGTCGCTGGTGAACGGGTCGGGAAAACGCGCGGGGATGGGCAGGGTCGAAATCGTGGCCATGTCACACTCCGTAAGCAGCCTCGGGCTGCCCACGGCCTAGACAGGAGATTTGTTACACCCTGCGATTCAAAGTCGCGACAATTCAGGGACGGTTCGGCGTCACTTCCATGACGTTGCCTATTTGACACATATGCGGTTAACCATGATCCAATCAGGTTCGCCGGATCACCAGGTTCCTGATTTCGCTCATATCCTCCATGGCAAAGCGCACGCCTTCGCGGCCGAGTCCGCTGTCCTTTACCCCGCCATAGGGCATATTGTCGACGCGGTACGAGGACACATCGTTGACGACGATGCCGCCGACGTCGAGATGATCCCACGCATCGAGCACTTTGTGGATGTCGCGCGTGAACAGCCCGGCCTGCAGCCCGAACTTGCTGTCGTTCACCTCGGCGAGCGCGGCTTCCCAGTCGGTGAATTTCGACAGGATGACGACGGGACCAAAGGCTTCCTCGCGCACGACGTCGGTATCGGTCGGCACATTTTCGAGCAGCGCGGCCTCCAGCATATTGCCCTCGCACCCGCCGCCCGCGAGCAGCGTCGCGCCCGCGGCGACCGCATCGTCGATCCAGCCTTTCAACCGCTGCGCTTCCTTCACCGAGATCATCGGGCCGATGAAGGTATCGCGCAGTTTCGGATCGCCCGATTTCAGCGTCTTGACCTTCGCGGTCAGCATGTCGCGGAATCTGTCGTAGATCTCTTCATGGATGATCACGCGCTGCACATGGATACAGCTCTGCCCCGACTGGTAATAGCCGCCGAAGATGATGCGGGCGAGCGCATGGTCGAGGTCGGCGTCCTTGTCGACGACGACCGCGGCGTTGCCCCCGAGTTCGAGCACGACCTTCTTCTTGCCCGCCTTCGCCTTCAGGTCCCAGCCGACGCCGGGCGATCCGGTGAAACTGAGCAATTTCAGCCGCTCGTCGGTGGTGAACAGGTCGGCGCCGGCGCGCGTCGCGGGCAGGATGCTGAACGCGCCCTCGGGCAAGATGTCGCACTCGGCGAGTACTTCGCCCATGATGATCGCGCCGAGCGGCGTGAGCGACGCGGGTTTCATCACGAACGGACAGCCGATCGCTATCGCCGGCGCGATCTTGTGCGCCGCGAGGTTCAGTGGAAAGTTAAACGGTGAAATAAAGCTGCACGGCCCGATCGGCACGCGCTTCCACATCCCCATATAGCCCTTGGCGCGCGCCGAAATGTCGAGCGGCTGGACCTCGCCATAATTGCGCGTCGCTTCCTCGGCGGCGATGCGGAAAGTATCGATCAGGCGCGTGACCTCGCCCTCGCTGTCGGCGATCGGCTTCCCCGCCTCGACGCACAGCGCATAGGCGAGTTCGTCGAACCGCTCCTGGAACCGCCCGACGCAATGGGTGAGCACATCGCGCTTCTCGAAGCTCGCGAGCCGCGCCATCGGCTCGGCAGCGCGGACGGCACCCGCGATCGCCTCGTCGATCACATCGGGGGTTGCCAGCGCGGTGCGGAACGCGACCTCGCCGGTGAACTTGTCGATCACCTCAAGGTCGGTGTTCGGCTGCACCGCCTTGTTGTTGAGATAGAGCGGATAGACGTCTTTGAGTTTCATGCGCTTACTCCCCCCTCCCGCTTGCGGGAGGGGTCGGGGGTGGGCCAGCGGCGGTGAAGTAGCCCACCCCGCTGCGACTAGCGAACGAGTTCGCAAGTCTCGCTGCCCCTCCCGCAAGCGGGAGGGGAGATGAATTTACAATTCCTTCGACAACCTTTTGATGTCGTTGTTCAAAATCTGGTCGTTCTCCGAATAATCGACCGGGCAGTCGATCAGATGCACCCCCGGCGTGCTCAGCGTATGCGCCAGCAATTCCTTCAGATGCGCCGCGCTCTCGACGCGGTGACCGTGCGCACCATAAGCCTCGGCATATTTGACGAAATCGGGGTTGCCATAGGTCAGCCCCCAATCCTTGAAGCCCATGTTCGCCTGCTTCCAGCGGATCATGCCATAGCTGTTGTCGTTGAGGATCAGCACGGTGATGTTGAGCCCGAGGCGCACCGCGGTCTCCATCTCCTGGCTGTTCATCATAAAGCCGCCGTCGCCGCAGATCGCCATAACCTTGCGTTCCGGATAGACCATCGCCGACATCATCGCCGACGGCAGGCCGGCACCCATCGTCGCGAGTGCATTGTCGAGCAGCACGGTGTTCGGCTTGCACGCGGTATAACCGCGCGCGAACCAGATCTTGTACACGCCATTGTCGAGGCAGATGATCCCGTCGTCGGGCATCGCGTCGCGCACCGATTGCACCAGATGCGGCGGGAAGATCGGGAAGCGCTCGTCCTTCGCCAGCGGCGCGGTGTGCGCGACCTCGGCTTGGCGATAGGCGAGGAGATGATCGAACTTCCACCCGCCGTTGGGGACGATGTCCTCCTTCATCTGCCAGATCGCGTTGGCGATATCGCCGATGACCTCGATGTTCGGGAAATAGACCGGATCGACCTCGGCGGTCTTGCTCGACACATGGATCACCGTCGGGCCGCCGCGTTGCATGAAGAAGGGCGGCTTTTCGATCACGTCGTGGCCGAGGTTGACGATGCAATCCGACGCTTCGACCGCGCGGTGGACGAAATCGCCCGATGACAGCGCGGCGCAGCCCAAAAATTTCGGATGCCGCTCGTCGATCACGCCCTTGCCGAGCTGCGTCGTCAGGAAGGGGATGCCGGTCTTTTCGATGAATTGCAGCAGCATGCGCCCGGTCATCGTGCGGTTGGCGCCGGCCCCGATGACGAGCACGGGCGAAGTCGCCTTTTCGAGCGCCTTCACCGCCTCGCGGATCGATTTCACATCGGCGTTCGGGCGCCGCGAGTGGCTGCGCTTCAGCGGCAGGCTGTCGGTATGTTCGTCGGCGATATCCTCGGGCAGTTCGATATGCACCGCGCCGGGCTTTTCTTCCTCGGCAAGGCGGAAGGCTTCGCGCACGCGGCTCGGGATATTGTCCGAAGATGCCATCTGGTGCGTATATTTGGTGATCGGCCCCATCATCGCGACGACGTCGAGGATCTGGAAGCGGCCCTGTTTCGATTTCTTGATCGGTTTCTGGCCCGTGATCATCATCATCGGCATGCCGCCGAGTTGCGCATAGGCCGCCGCGGTGACGAAGTTCGTCGCGCCGGGCCCCAATGTCGCGAGGCAGACGCCGGTCTTGCCGGTATGACGTCCGTATGTCGCGGCCATGAAGCCCGCGCCCTGTTCGTGCCGCGTCAGGATCAGCTTGATCTTCTTCGATCGCGACAGGCTGTCGAGGAAGTCGAGATTCTCTTCGCCCGGAACGCCGAAGATATATTCGACGCCTTCTTCCTCCAGGCATTCGATGAACAGGTCGGATGCTTTTTTCATGCTACAGTCGCCCCCTCAGCCACGCACCCCATCGGTGCGGCCCCACGTCATGCCGGCGACCCCTCAGCATATATGTTGATACAGCGGCTCTCGTCGTCAGGCCGCGAGTCCCTGCTGCACCGGGAAGCGTTTGTAACGAGGGCAAAAGCCGTTGTCACCCTGCGCGCGGCCAGCGCGTTCGGGCGGCGTCCGATCAGCGCCGGTCGACCCATATGTCGCGGTCGAGGCGCGCCGAAGCCGCCGAACCGGCGGGGATTTCGGCGCTGCGGCCGGTCGAAAGAAAGGGCAGGAGCAGAAAGGCGGCGGCGGTCGCTGCGTCGTCGCCGCCATCCTTTTCGCCGCGCGCCTCCAGCGTACCGCTGACGCGGAGCGGGCCACCGGGCAATTCGGCATAGAGCAGCTGCACGTCGAGCTTGCCCGACCGGCCGAACGCACCGCGCTTTTCGGCGCGCGTCAGCTGGGCGACGACAATGGTATCGGCGGGTATCGCGGTCGCCCCGTCGACGATCACGGGCACCGCGACTTTCAGGTAGAGAAGGTCGCCCTTGTCATTCTTCTTGGTCGAAACGGCATCGCGGGTGACAAGCTCGATCAGCGTGCCCGACGGCACGTGGAGGCGCGAAGCCGATGCGGCAGGTGCCGGGCCGGGCTCTTCACCGACGGCGGGATATGCGAGGACCAGCCCGATCGCGGCAAGAAAGGCGCGATGTTGTTTCACCGTGGGGTCGGCTTCGGGCGCGGAATTTCGGTGTCCTGTTCGACGAAGCCGGTCATCAGCTCGCCGGCCTTGATCTTGGCATTATTGCCTCGGGCGAGCAGGCCGAGCGGCCCCAGCGCGATGACGCCCAGCGCGGTCTCGGCGCCGCCGCCCGCACCCTTGGCGGTATTGTTGCCGCTGATCGGCACCCGGTATCCCTCGACGTCGACATAAAGCAGCCGCGCCTCCAGCGACCCCGATTTACCCGCACTGCCGCTCTTCTTCGCGGCCAGTACTTCGCCCCACGCGATCGTGCCGACGGGCAGCGCGAGGGCGCCGTCGACGAGCACCGGCTTGTCGACGCGCAACCTGAACCGATGTCCTTGCGTGTGGGTCTTCGTCGTCACCTCCGACACCACCATGAAGTGAATCGGCGTATCGCGTTTCAGGACCAGCGGCACGATGGCGGGCTCGGCGGCGATCGCCGGGGCCGGTTCTGCTGCGTTGCTTGTTTCGACGGCGGCGGCGGACTGCGCCGATGCCGCAAGTAAAACGGCCACTGCCGCGCCAAATATCAATGCCATTGTCTGCCCCCTGCAACCCCGCGTCAGATAGGCCATGAATAGGCGAAGTTGCCAAGCCAGAATTTTGTTGACCCGGTTGAAAAGGAGAGAGAATTGTTGCGGGCTAACCAGGGGGGAGCAGACGATGAAATATGCAAAGATTCTGGCGGTGGTGAGCATCGCCGCAATGGCGGTTTCGACACCCGCAATCGCGAAGAAAAAGGATGTCGCCTATGTGATGGTCAACGAGGAAATGGGTGTGCCCGTTTTCCCATATGACATCACCGACAAGCCGTACAAGATCATCGGCGTGGTGACCGCGGGGGTCCGCAAGGCGACGATTTTCAGCAAGGAAGCATCGCAGCAGAAAATCTACAACGAGATTTGGGAACGCGGCGAAAAGCTGGGCGCCGATGCCGTGATCGGCGCCAAATATGGCGACAGCCGGATCACCGCGATGAGCTGGGGCAGCACCAAGGCCGGCGGCGTCGCGATCAAGTTCCTGACCGCGGAAGAGATTGCCGCGGGAGCAAAGGGCGACACGCTCGAAGGGTTCGATCCCGAGGCGTGGACCGGCAAGAAGAAATAGGGGCTTCCGGCGCAGGCCGGATGGCCTCACGAAGCAGGGAAGGGGAGCGGTGTTGCCGTTCCCCTTTTTTCGTTCGATCGACGGCCGGATAACCTCGCGACTATTCGCCCTCCCAATAGCCCGGCGTCGCGGCATCGCGGCCGACCAGCAGGTCGAAGCCTGTGCCCGCAATGACCCTGGTCTTGCCGCTGTCGGGATATTCGATGACGTCGAGCTCGGGGCGGGTGCTGATCGCCAGATAGCGCAGCGGCTGCGTTCCGTCGTTGACGATCTGGTGCGCGCTGTCGGGGCCGCCCGCGGGGCAGGCCAGCATGTCCCCCGGCCCGACCGGAGCGGACGCGCTCCCCTGCCGGAAGGACCCTGTGCCTTCGAGGATCACGAAAAGCTCTTCGGCCGCATGATGGTTGTGAAAGGGGAAGGCGCGCTTCCCAGGCGGTAGGACGAAGATGTTGCAACCGAGCCGCTCCATTCCCAACAGCGCCCCCGCCATGGCGACGTCGACGGCATAGCGTTCGGCTGCGGGGCCGGTCGCGCGGATCGGTTCGGGAAGCGGGGCGCACGCCTGGGTGAAGATATTGATCGATCGTGGGGGCATGATTTTCTCCTGACGGCTCGCCCTAGGCGGCCACAGGCGCCAACGATATTGCATAAATCGCCATATATGCCATTCATATATGAATGATCAGAGATGTGGATTGGTCGCTTTACCGAAGCTTTCTCGCGGTGATGGAGGCGGGGTCGCTGTCCGCCGCTGGCCGGCGGTTGCGGATCAGCCAGCCGACGATGGGCCGTCATATCAGGACGCTGGAAGCCGCGCTGGGCCAGAGCCTTTTCCTCCGCACGCCCGATGGGCTGTCCCCGACCGACGCGGCGCTCGCGCTGATGCCGCACGCAGAAGCGCTGGCCGATGCCGCCGGGGCGCTGACCCGTGCGGCGTCGGGCGGCCGCGACGCCATGGAGGGAAACATCCGGATCGCCGCCAGCGAAGTGACCGCGGCCGAGATATTGCCGCCGATCGTGCGCGGCATGATGGACCGGTGGCCGGGACTCGTGATCGAGCTCGCGGTGTCGAACAGCGACGAAGATGTGATGCGCCGGGCGGCCGATATTGCGGTGCGCATGGCGCCGCCGCGGCAGGACGCGCTGGTCGCGGCGCGGATCGGCGGCTTCGAGCTCGGCCTCTATGCCCACCCCGCCTATTTGCGCGGCCGGCCGCCGGTCGAGCGGGCCGAAGACCTGCGAGGGCACCGGCTGATCGGGTTCGACCGCCCGTTCGCCTACACCGATCTTTTTCGCGTTGCGGGGAAGCGCATCGCGCGCGACGACTTCGCGCTGCGGTCCGACAGCGACATGGCGCAACTCGCGGCGATCCGGGCGGGGTGCGGGATCGGGGTGTGCCATGCGCCGCTGTCGGGCGGGTTGGTGCGCCTGCTTCCCGCCGATTTCGCGCCCGAGGTCGAGATGTGGCTGCTCATGCACCCCGACCTGCGCTCGTTAAGCCGCTTCGACCATGTCTTCGCCTATCTGGCCGATGCCTTGGCGCGTCATATCGCCGGCCCCGGCGGGGCGGCGAGCTAGTCGATGTCGAACAATCCAGCGAGCTGCTCGACCATCGTCCCGCCCAGCTGCTCGGCGTCCATGATCGTCACCGCGCGGCTGTAATAGCGCGTCACGTCGTGCCCGATGCCGATCGCGCACAGCTCGACCGGCGAGCGGTTCTCGATCCAGTCGATCACCTGGCGCAGATGCTGGTCGAGATAGGCGCCGTGGTTGACCGACAAGGTGCTGTCGTCGACCGGCGCGCCGTCCGAGATCACCATCAGGATCTTGCGTTCTTCGGGGCGGCCGATGATGCGGCTGTGCGCCCACGTCAACGCTTCGCCGTCGATATTTTCCTTGAGCAGCCCTTCGCGCATCATCAGCCCGAGCGACTTGCGCGCGCGGCGATAGGGTTCGTCAGCGGGCTTGTAGATGATGTGGCGCAGATCGTTGAGGCGGCCGGGGTGCGCGGGGCGGCCGGCGGCGAGCCAGTCCTCGCGGCTCTGCCCGCCCTTCCACGTCCGCGTCGTGAAGCCGAGGATTTCGGTCTTCACGCCGCAGCGTTCGAGCGTGCGCGCGAGGATGTCGGCGCTGATCGCGGCAATGCTGATCGGGCGCCCGCGCATCGACCCCGAATTGTCGATCAGCAAGGTGACGACGGTGTCGCGGAAGTCGGTATCGCGCTCGATCTTATACGACAGCGACTGGCCGGGCGAGACGATGACGCGTGCGAGGCGCGCGGCGTCGAGCTGGCCTTCCTCCTGATCGAAATCCCACGCGCGGTTCTGCTGCGCCATCAGGCGGCGCTGCAGCCGGTTGGCGAGCTTGGTCACCGCGCCCTGCAGATGCGTCATCTGCTGGTCGAGATAGGCGCGCAGCCGCGTCAGCTCGTCGGCATCGCACAGCTCGGTCGCGAGGATGATCTCGTCATGCTTTTCGGTGAAGCGCAGATAGTTGAAATCGGGAATGTCGCTCGGCAGGCGGTTCGGCCGCACGGGCAGCATGCCCTCGTCGCCTTCGCCGCCCATTTCGGGCTCGCCGTCGGCTTCCATTTCCTGCGCGTCGGGGTCGCTGTCGCCGTCGTCGGCCTGATCGCCCGCCATTTCGGCGCGCGCGTCGACCTGGCTCTCACCGGCGCCGCCGTCTTCGCTTTCCTGCTCTTCCTGGCTTTCCTCGGCCTCGGTCTCGTCCTGCTCGCCGCCGTCCTCGCTGCCTTCCTCGAGCGGCTCGTCGCTCTGGATCAGGTCGAGGTGGCGGAGCGCGAGCTTCGCGGTTTCGGCAAAGGCGGCCTGATCGTCGAGCAGCATCGACAAGGCGGTGAGGTCGCCGCCCGCCTCGTTGGTGATCCACTCGCGCACCAGCGACAGCCCGGTCTCGGTTCCCTGCGGCGCCTGCTCGCCGGTCAGCGCCTCGCGCAGCATCAGCTCGAGCGCGCTCGACATCGGCACATCCTCGCGGCCCTGCGCGCGGCTGATCGGGTCGCTGCGCATCCGCATCGCGAGGCTGGCCGACAGGTTGCTGCGCATCCCGTTCATATGGCGCGCGCCGAGCGCTTCGATCCGCGCGCGCTCCATCGCGTCGAACGCGGCGGCGGCGATCGGATCGGCGGGGCGCGCCGCGGCGTGCAGCTTCTCGCTGTGATGCTTCATCCGCAAAGCATAGGAATCGGCAAAACCCCGCGCCTCGGCGACCTGATCGGCGGGCAGCGTGCGCGACGGGGTCGGGACCTTGATCGCCTTGCCGATCTGCGCCGGCGCGTCGGCGGTAAAGCCGACCTCGACCTCGGCATCGCGCGTCACCGCGCGCGCGACGCTCGACAGCGCGGCCTTGAAATCGTCGAGGGGAGATTGGGCAGACATTTCGAGTCGGCTCTAACCAGCTTTGGGTG
>SCNS01000007.1 GCA_005503215.1 Sphingomonadaceae bacterium 3R27C6
GGTTTCGCGCGCCGTCCGCCGGGGTCGGGCGGCGGCACCGGGCATCATGGCCGCGGCCGCCGCGCGCTCGCGCGGGTGCGCTTCCGTGCCGACGGCCGCCGGGTCGTCGTCAAGGCGCGGATCGTGCGCCACAAGGGGCAGCGCTTCCGCTCGGCGCCGCTCGCGCGTCATATCCAATATCTCGAACGCGACGGCGTCACCCGCGACGGCCGCGACGCATCGATGTTCGACGCGGAGGGGGACGCAGCCGACCGCGCCGGCTTCGCATCGCGCTGCGAGGACGATCGTCATCATTTCCGTTTCATCGTCAGTCCGGAAGATGCCGGGGAGATCGACGACCTCAGGCGCTTCACCCGCGACCTCATGGCCGACATGGCAAAGGATCTCGAGACGCGGCTCGACTGGATCGCGGTCGATCATTGGAACACCGACAATCCGCACATCCATATCCTCGTCCGCGGCGTCGCGGACGACGGCAAAGATCTCGTCGTCGACCGCGGCTATATGAGCGAAGGGCTGCGCTGGCGCGCCGAGGACATCGCCACGCTCGAGCTCGGGCCGCGCAGCGCGCGCGACATCGCCGATGCGCTCGCGCGCGAGGTCGACGCCGAGCGCTGGACGGGCCTCGACCGGACGCTCGAGCGGATAGCCGCCGAGGGGGCAGGCGAGATCGATCTCCGGCCGGACGGTCAGGCCGATGGGCATCTTCATCGGCAGCTGCTTGGCCGGGCGGCGAAGCTCGAGGCGCTCGGTCTTGCCGAGCAGATCGAGTCCGGCATCTGGGTCATGCGCGGCGATGCCGAGGCCGTGCTGCGCGACCTCTCGGTTCGCGGCGACATCATCAAGACCATGCACCGGGCATTGACCCGCGACGGCGGCCGCTTCGACCCGTCGGTGCTTGCTCTCCACGACGATGTGCCGACCGATCCGGTCATCGGCCGCCTCATCGATCGCGGGCTTCACGACGAACTCGCCGGCAGCGCCTATGCGATTGTCGACGGCGCCGATGGGCGCACGCATCATCTGCGGTTCGGCGACATGGAGATGACCGGCGACGCGCGGCCCGGTGCCATCGTCGAGCTTCGGTCCTGGGCCGACGCGAAGGGGCAGATGCGGCAGTCGCTCGTGACGCGATCGGACCTGCCGCTCGATGCGCAAGTGACCGCACCCGGCGCGACCTGGCTCGACCGTCAACTCGTCGCCCGCGAGCCGGCGGCGAGCCATCAAGGCTTCGGACGCGAAATTCGCGATGCGATGGATGCGCGGTCGCGCCACCTCGCCGAGCAGGGACTGGCGAGCCGCCAGGGTCAGCGCGTCATTCTCGCGCAGGGTCTCATCGAGACCTTGAACGCGCGCGACCTCGACGCGGCGTTCCGCTCGATCGCCGAGCGCACCGGCCTCGCGCACAGGCCCTCGGGAGCCGATGACCATGTAAGCGGCATCTACCGCGAACGCGTCACTTTGTCTTCGGGCCGTTTCGCGATGATCGACGACGGGCTCGGTTTCCAGCTCGTTCCCTGGCGCCCGGCGCTCGACAAACATCTTGGCCAGCATGTCACCGGGACGATGACGCCCGGCGGCACCGTCGACTGGGCGCTCGGGCGCGGCAGGGGCATCGGGCTGTGAGGCCGGGCATCCATCATGGGAGGCGAGCGTGAACGACAGGATTCTCTGGGGCCAGATAACGGCCGTGTTTCTGATCGTCCTCCTTGCGGTCTGGGGCGCGACGCAATGGACGGCGGCGGCGCTCGCCTTCCAGCCCGAGCTCGGCGAGCCCTGGTTCCGCCTTGGCGATTATCCCGTCTATCCGCCGCCGGCCTTCTTCTGGTGGTGGTTCGCCTTCGACGCCTATGCGCCGCCGATCTTCTATAAGGGCGCGCTGATCGCCGCGTCGGGCGGGTTCGCTGCCATCATCGTGGCGATCGCCATGTCGGTATGGCGCGCCCGCGAACGGCGGAAGGCCGAGACCTATGGTTCGGCGCGATGGGCGGGCCGGCGCGAGATACGCGCTGCCGGGATGCTCGGGGGCGAAGGGGTCGTGCTCGGCCGGTTCGGTAGCGACTATCTTAGGCATGACGGCGCCGAGCATATTCTCTGCTTCGCGCCGACACGGTCGGGCAAGGGCGTGGGGCTCGTCGTGCCCACTTTGCTCACCTGGCCGGGAAGCTGCATCGTCCATGACATCAAGGGCGAGAATTGGCAGCTGACCGCGGGCTTTCGCGCGCTGCACGGCCGCGTGCTGCTCTTCGATCCGACCAATGCCAAATCCTCAGCCTATAATCCCCTGCTCGAAGTGCGCCGCGGTGAATGGGAAGTGCGCGATGTCCAGAATGTCGCCGACGTGCTCGTCGACCCCGAAGGCAGTCTCGAGAAGCGCAACCATTGGGAGAAGACGAGCCATGCGCTGCTCGTCGGCGCGATCCTGCACGTGCTATACGCCGAGGAAGACAAGTCGCTCGCCGGTGTCGCCGCCTTTCTCTCCAATCCGCGGCGACCGATCGTCTCGACGCTGCGCCGCATGCAGACGACCCGGCATCTGGGGGACAAGGGCGTGCATCCCGTCGTCGCCGCGGCCGCGCAGGAATTGCTGAACAAGTCGGACAATGAACGCTCGGGGGTGCTCTCGACCGCCATGTCCTTCCTCGGCCTCTATCGCGACCCCGTCATCGCGGCGGTGACGGGCCGCTCCGAATGGCGGATTGCCGATCTGATGGCGGGGGACCGTCCGACCTCGCTCTATCTCGTCGTGCCGCCCGGCGACATCAGCCGGACGAAGCCGCTCATTCGCCTGATCCTCAACCAGATCGGACGGCGGCTCACCGAGGATCTCAATCCCGGCGCGCGGCCGCGGCGCCTGCTCCTGATGCTCGACGAGTTTCCGGCGCTGGGCCGCCTCGATTTCTTCGAAAGCGCGCTCGCCTTCATGGCGGGATACGGGATCAAGGCCTTCCTGATCGCCCAGTCGCTCAACCAGATCGAAAAGGCCTATGGGCAGAATAATGCGATCCTCGACAATTGCCATGTCCGGGTGAGTTTCGCGACCAACGACGAGCGGACCGCCAAGCGTATTTCGGATGCGCTCGGGACTGCGACCGAAATGCGTGCGATGAAAAATTATGCCGGCCACCGCCTCTCGCCCTGGCTCGGTCATCTCATGGTCTCGCGCACCGAAACCGCCCGCGCCTTGCTCACGCCGGGCGAGGTGATGCAACTGCCGCCAGGCGAGCAGATCGTGATGGCCGCCGGGGTGCCGCCGATCCGGGCTGCGAAGGCACGCTATTATGTCGACCCCCGGTTCACGAGCCGCATTCTCGCACCGCCGACACCTGCCCGGACGTCGAAACGGGCGGACGACGACTGGACGCCGCGGCCGCAGGCGCCGGCGCCCGTCCTTCTGCTTCCCGGACCCGGGCCTGCCGGACGCCGGGCATCGCCAGCGGAGGACGGCGACCCGAAGGCGGCGGCGCCGGCCAGGGGCGCTGCGGCGGAGGAGGGGGCCAATTCGGGGATCCGGCGGGAGCCGGGCCTCGCCGATCATGAGAATGTGGCACCCGAACCTGTGCCCGAGGTCAACGAGTTCGATTTCGACCGCGGCGGCGAGGGAGGTAACGCGGCGCGCGACCGGCGCGCCATGGACCGGGCGATGCGGCGCAATGCGCGCAACGCATCGCTCGATCCGGGCGATGGAATCGACCTGTGAAAAAGCCCGCGGTCAAACGGACCTTCCGCCTCGATGCCGCGCTTTGCCGCGAGCTCGACGAACGGGCGCGCAGCCGGCGCATGACGCGAACCGATATTGTCGAAGCCGCCCTTGCATCCTTGCTCACACCCGATCAGGAGGAGCGGCTCGAGGCGGTGCTCGCCCGGCGCCTCGACCGCCTGTCGCGGCAGATCGATCGGCTCGAATGGCATATCGAGCTGTCGAACGAGACCGCCGCGCTGTTCATCCGATCCTGGCTGACGAACAATCCGCCGCTCCCCGATGCGGCGCTGCAGGCGGCGCAGGCCACCGGCAAGAAACGGTGGGAGGCGTTCGTCGATACGCTCGCGCGCCGGATGGAACTTGGGCCGAAGTTCCAGGAGGAAGTATCGCTGGGCACACAGCCCGGCACTCATTCCTCGCCGGCCGCGAAATAGGCGGTAAGCCGGTGGGCGACTTCGGGCGCCAGCTGGATGAAGTTTCGCCGTCCGTCGGCGGGATCCGACGTGCGGACCAGGAGCTCGGCGTCGCAGAGCCGCTGGACCAGCCTCAGCGCGCTGCTCATCCCCAGCCCCGAGGCGATGCCGAGGCTGCTCGTCGACACCGGCTTCGCCTCGCCTTCATGAATGAAGAGGTCGATGAGCATGTCCCACGCCGGCTCGCCGAATAATTCATCGTTGCCCAGAAGCTGTTTGCGCAGCAACCGCCGCCGCAAGGTCCGCCGCGCATTGGCGAGTGCGAGGTCGGCAATCTCTTTCTGCGTCTCGTCGCGATGCCCGTCCCCGAGGGTCAACGGCGGTCCCGGTCTTCCCCTCGGCGGAGCTTTGCCGGCGGCCAGCCTATGGTGCTCGCGCTGGGTGACGATAATATGGTCGATGAGTTCGACGTCGAGCGCCCGGCCGATGCCCCGCAGGAGGTCGGTGACGCGAATATCGCTGTCGCTCGGGGCCGGGTCACCGCTTGGATGATTATGGACCAGCAGGATAGCCGCCGCGTCCAGTTCGAGCGCGCGCCGGAAAATCGTGCGGGGATAAAGTGTCAGCTGCCGAACCGAGCCATGCTGCATTTGCTCGTCGGCGATGAGTCGGCGCGACGCGTCCAGAAACAGCACGCGAAGAATTTCCTCGGGCAGCGCCCCCATCGAGGCCTTGAGATATTCGATCAATTTCGGGCTGGAGGGTTCGATCACGCGACCGAGCAATTCGGCGCGCATGGCTTCGAGGCCGGCCTCGCGCGCGGCAAGCAGAAGGCCTATGACCGGACTCTTTTCCCCGAGGACCCGCGCGAGCGCCTCGGGTGACCGCGACCAGATGCGATCGAGACTATGGAACTCGGCAAGTAGCGTTTCGGCTACCGATTGGCTGTTCTCGGGATCGATCGACGCGACGAGATGTACCAGGACGGCTCGCTGTCGCCGCGCGCCAGGCGTCGCTGGTGCCGCCAGGTTGCGAGGATGAGGATCGGCGGAACCAGCCACGAGGTCGCGACCTGCATCGTCAGATAAGCCGCCGGATGAATCTCCACATCGAGGATCCGGCTCGTGTGCGCGAGGAGCGGTAGAATATGGAGGACCGCGACGCACATGGGCCAGAAGCGATGCGCAAAAAGCGCGAGCAGGGTGGTCGCGCTCGCACCGAACAGGTCGATCGCGAGATGCCCCATGTCCAGCGATGCGAATTCGACCGGTACGAAAGCGTGGAGCATCTTGTCCGCTCCCACCATGGTCAGCGCGATCGCGGCCATTGCGCGTTCGGGTCCGCCCCCGCGCCAGGCCGCATAGCCAAGAGCAACCAGCAAGAAAGCGAGGAAAAATGCCATGCGCACCGTCCGAACCTTTCATGCTGGCTGCTCCCGGTCAATCGGAGTCAGGCGGCCGCCGGAAGAGGCTCGGAAACCGCGCCGGCAATCGACGGGCATTCATGGAGGTCATAGCCCGCCGTCTCGCGTCCGATTTGCACGAGATCGCCATGGACGCGAAGAATGTCGCTGCTCACATCGACCAGCGCCATCTGCGCCTTCGCGAGCCGCCGGATCGTCGCATGACCGCTGGTGGCCGGCACACCGACGGTATCGCGTCGCGCGGTAACGACGCTTGTCGTCAGCGAGGACACCGCGATGAGCGCATCGTCGACCCTGCCTTCCGCAGCCGCGACGTCGCGCTCGAGACGAGCTGCTGCAAAACTGATTTCTTTGGACATGACTTCTCCTTTTCCGGATCGCGGGGGCGATCCGGCGATTGCTTGGGCACAAGGGAAAGGGATCAGCCGGAGATCAGCCGCGTCAGCGCCTGGGCGATGGCGAGCCCCGATAAGATGAGCAGGACCAGTGCGACCAGCATGGCCGCCATGATCAGCGCTCGCCTCGTCCGGGCATGGTCATGCCTCCAGAAATCCCTGAACGGCGGGCTGGCCTCCATCGGCCCGTCCGCCGCCAGGACACTGTCGTTCAGCGCCATCGCGTCGGCCGGGCCTCCGTCCGGGAAGTGGGATGGCACGAGCGCAGGCGGCGGCGGAAGGTCGATCGGATCGCATGTGATCCGGTCATAGGTCTGTTTGAGACGGGCATAGACGATCGCGGTCTCGTCGCGGTTCGCCGTCCCCAATATGTCGCGCGCCTTGGTCAGCCGGAGATCGACGGTGGGCTTGGCGATTCCGAGCTGCCGCGCGATCTGCTTCGAGGTCTGTCGCTCGATCAGGAGATCGAGGCAGGCCCGCTGCTTGTCGGTGAGGCGCGCCCAGCGTTCGGCGTCCTCAAATGTCTGCGACCTCGAATCACTCATGTTCACACTCTTGTCAAAATTGCCTCCGGCACAAGCCCCGGGGGTGATTCGCGGGGGCGCGGCCGCTCTCCCGCGATGACGGCGCCTACGCCACAGCCTGTCTTTCGACGCCACGGTGCGACGCGCTCAAAAGCTTGTTGAATTGGGGCAATCCCTGCGTCTCTTACTCGGCCCCGTCGCACGGACACTCCGGTCCGGCGCCGCGAAACGGGGTCCTCTCATGGCTGCAGAACCGATCCGGCTCGAAGCGCGAAATCGCAGCGCGCGCATGTTGCAGACCGCATTCGGAGCGGCGATCGCCGGCTGGCTTGCCGACCCGCAAGTCGTCGAGATCATGCTCAATCCGGACGGCCGCCTCTGGGTCGACCGCTTGGGTGCTGGCCTTTCGGATAGCGGCACATGGCTGAGCGCGGCCGATGGCGAACGCATCATCCGCCTCGTCGCACATCATGTCGGCGCCGAAGTTCATGCCGGGAGTCCGCGCGTATCGGCCGAACTGCCCGGCGGCGGCGAACGGTTCGAGGGACTGCTGCCGCCCGTGGTGATCGCTCCGGCCTTCGCGATCCGCAAGCCGGCGGCCGCCGTTTTCACACTCGACGACTATGTGGGCGCGCGCATCATGGCGCCGGCTGCCGCCGCCGCGCTGCGGCATGCGGTCGCCGGGCGGATGAACATTCTCGTCGCCGGCGGCACCGGAACCGGCAAGACGACGCTCGCCAACGCGCTGCTCGCCGAGATCGCCGGCACCGATGACCGGGTCATCCTCATCGAGGATATACGCGAGTTGCAGTGCGCCGCGCGCAATGTCGTCGCCATGCGCACCAAGGACGGGGTCGCATCGCTCACCGACCTCGTGCGCTCGTCGCTCCGCCTCCGGCCCGATCGCATTCCGATCGGCGAGGTCCGCGGCCCCGAAGCGCTCGATCTGCTGAAGGCCTGGGGGACGGGGCATCCGGGCGGGATCGGTACGATCCACGCCGGAAGCGCGCTCGGGGCGCTCCGCCGCATGGAGCAGCTCATCCAGGAGGCGGTCGTCACCGTGCCGCGCGCGCTGCTTGCCGAAACCATCGACCTTGTTGCCGTCCTCGTCCGCGATGGGACTGGCCGGCGCCTGTGCGAACTTGCGCGGGTAGACGGGCTCGATCCCGCCACCGGCGAATATCGCCTGGTCCCGCACACACAAGAAGGAGAAAGCTCATGATCCGTGCCGCCCGGCATGGTGCCCGCCGCGCCATGCTCACTTCGACCGCGATCGTCGTCGCGATGATCGTCGCCGTCCCGGCCCATGCCGGCGGCTCGTCAATGCCCTGGGAAGCGCCGCTCCAGTCGATCCTCGAGAGCATCGAGGGTCCGGTCGCCAAGATCGTCGCGGTGATCATCATCATCGTCACCGGCCTGAGCCTTGCCTTCGGCGACACCTCGGGCGGTTTCCGCCGGCTGGTCCAGATCGTCTTCGGCTTGTCGATCGCCTTCGCGGCATCGAGCTTCTTCCTCTCCTTCTTCTCCTTCGGCGGCGGGGCGCTCGTCTGATGGGACAGGAGGCCGACATTCCGGGTTTCTTCGCGCCGGTCCACCGCGCGCTCGCCGAGCCGATCCTGCTCGGCGGCGCGCCGCGCAGCCTGGCGATCGTCAACGGAACCCTCGCCGGCGCGATCGGGCTTGGCCTTCGCCTCTGGATCGCCGGCCTCGCCCTCTGGGCGATCGGCCATGCCCTTTCGGTCTGGGCGGCGCGGCACGACCCGCAGTTCGTCGACGTCGCCCGCCGCCACCTCAAATTTCCTGTCTGGATGCGCCCATGATGAACCTCGCCGAATATCGCACCAAATCGGCTTCCCTCGCCGACTATCTTCCCTGGGTGGCGCTGGTCGCCGAGGGCGTGGTCCTTAACAAGGACGGCTCCTTCCAACGTACCGCGCGCTTTCGCGGTCCCGACCTCGACAGCGCGACCCCGGCCGAACTCGTCTCGGTGACCGCGCGGCTCAACAATGCGCTGCGGCGGCTCGGCTCGGGCTGGGCGGTCTTCGTCGAGGCGCAGCGTGTTCCCGCGAGATCCTATCCGGTTTCCGATTTTCCCGACGCCGTCTCGGCGCTGGTCGATGTCGAGCGCCGCGAGCAGTTCCGCGAGGAAGGCGCGCATTTCGAAAGCTTCTATTATCTGACCCTGCTCTGGATGCCGCCCGCGGAAGAGGCCGCGCGTGCGGAAGCCTGGCTTTATGAGGGGCGCTCGGAGGCGGGAGTCGATCCGAAAGAATATCTGAAGGGCTTCGTCGATCGTAGCGGGCGGCTACTCCATCTGATCGAAGGCTTCGTTCCCGAAGCCGAATGGCTGGGCGACGGCGAGACACTCACCTATCTCCACAGCTGCGTCTCGACCAATCGGCAACGCGTCCGCGTTCCCGAGACACCTGTCTATCTCGACGCGTTGCTGACCGACCAGCCGCTCGTCGGCGGGCTCGCGCCGCGGCTCGGCGCGCATCATCTCCGCACGCTGACGATCACCGGCTTTCCGACCGCGACCTGGCCGGGCCTGCTCGACGAGCTCAACCGGCTCGCTTTCGCCTATCGCTGGTCGACGCGGGCAATCATGCTCGACAAGACCGACGCGACGAAGCTGCTGACCAAAATCCGGCGGCAATGGTTCGCGAAGCGCAAGTCGGTCGCCGCGATCCTCAAGGAGGTGATGACCAACGAGGCGTCGGTGCTCATGGATTCCGACGCATCGAACAAGGCCGCCGACGCGGACATGGCATTGCAGGAACTCGGCGCCGACCATGCGGGCATCGCCTATGTGACCGCGACGCTGACGGTGTGGGACAAGGATCCCGCCATCGCGGCCGAAAAGCTGCGGCTCGCCGAAAAGGTCATCCAGGGCCGCGATTTTACCTGCACGGTCGAGGGCATGAACGGGGTCGATGCCTGGCTGGGGAGTCTCCCCGGTCATGTCTATGCCAATGTCCGCCAGCCCCCCATTTCGACGCTCAATCTCGCCCACCTCATACCCTTGTCAGCGGTGTGGGCGGGGGCGGAACGGGACGAGCATTTCGGTGATGCCCCCTTGCTCTACGGCAAGACCGAAGGCTCGACTCCGTTCCGCCTAACTCTTCATGTCGGCGACGTCGGCCATAGCCTTGTCGTCGGTCCGACGGGCGCCGGCAAGTCGGTGCTCCTCGCACTGATGGCGCTGCAGTTCCGGCGCTATGAGCATGGCCAGATCTTCGCCTTCGACTTCGGAGGCTCGATCCGCGCCGCGACGCTCGCGATGGGCGGCGACTGGCAGGATCTGGGCGGCGCTCTGCAGGATGACGGCGGCGGCGTCGCGCTGCAGCCGCTTGCGCGCATCGACGAGGCGGGCGAACGGGCGTGGGCCGCCGAATGGCTGGCCGCGCTCCTCGCGGGCGAAGGCGTGGCGCTCGATCCGGCCGCGAAGGAGCATATCTGGTCGGCGCTGACGTCGCTGGCCACCGCGCCGGTCGCGGAACGGACGCTGACCGGGCTCGCGGTCCTACTGCAGTCGCAGGAACTCAAACAGGCGCTGGCGCCCTATCTGGTCGGCGGACCTTGGGGACGGCTCCTCGACGCGGAGGTCGAACGCCTCGGCGACGCGCGTGTGCAGGCGCTCGAGACCGAGGGGCTCGTCGGCGCCGCTTCCGCTCCCGCCGTGCTCGCCTATCTCTTTCACCGCATCGGGCAGCGGCTCGATGGCTCGCCGACCCTGATCATCATCGACGAGGGCTGGCTTATCCTCGACAGTCCGGCCTTCGCCGCGCAGCTGCGCGAATGGCTGAAAACGCTGCGCAAGAAGAATGCGAGCGTCATCTTCGCGACGCAGAGCCTCGCCGATATCGAGAGCTCGAGCATCGCGCCCGCGATCATCGAGAGCTGCCCGACGCGCATCTTCCTTCCCAACGAGCGCGCCGCCGAGCCGCAGATCGCGCGGGTCTATGAGCGCTTCGGCCTCAACGACCGGCAGATCGAGATATTGAGCCGTGCGACCCCGAAGCGCGACTATTATTGCCAGTCGCGGCACGGGAACCGGCTGTTCGAGCTCGGACTCGGCGAGGTCGCGCTCGCCTTCACCGCCGCGTCTTCCAAGACCGACCAGATCCGCATCGGCGAACTCGTCGCCGAACATGGCGGTGATGGCTTTGCCGCCGCCTGGCTGCGTGAGCGCCGCCTCGACTGGGCGGCCGATCTTCTCGCCAATCTCCAATCTTCCACCCTGAAGGAGTGAATGACCATGAAGACCCCGATTTTCCATTGCGCCGCCGCGCTGCTCGTCACCGGGTGCGGCATCGCGGCTGCGGCCGTGTCCGCCCCGGCCGCGGCCCAGGTGGGCGGGATCGTCCATGATCCCCGCAATTACGCCCAGAACATCCTGACCGCCGCACGCACGCTCGAGCAGATCAACAATCAGATCAAGCAGCTACAGAATCAGGCGACGTCGCTCGCGAACGAGGCACGCAACCTGTCGAGCCTGCCGGTCTCCACGCTCGAGGAGCTGCAAGGGCAGGTCGACCGGACCCGCACCCTGCTCGGCGAAGCGCAGCGGGTCGCTTTTGATGTCGGAGACATCCAGAAGGCGTTCGACGCGCGCTACAAGGGCGGCGCACTGACGGGCACGCAGGCGGAAATGGTCGCCAATGCCGAAGCGCGCTGGAACGACAGCGTCGGTGCTTTCCAGGATGCGATGAAGGTCCAGGCGGGCGTCGTCGGCAATATGGGCGATGCGCGCCGCTCGATTACGACGCTGGTGACAGCGAGCCAGTCCGCGACCGGCGCCCTCCAGGCGGCACAGGCGGGCAACCAGCTGCTCGCGCTCCAGTCGCAGCAACTCGGCGATCTTGCCGCTGCGATCGCCGCGCAGGGGCGGGCGCAGATGCTCGATGCCGCCCGCGCGGCGGCTGCCGAGGCCGAGGGACGCGAGCGCTTCCGCCGCTTCCGCAAAGGCAATTGAGATGGGCCGGGCGGCCAGGATCGCCGGCGCGGCAGTGCTGGGCGGAATCGCCATGACGCTCGCGCTCGTCGCCGCGACCCTGCCGCCCACGCCTCGTGCGTCCGTCCCCCAGGTCTCCGGGGCGGACGCACACCCGGCACCGGACGATGGGCTTCGCCGCTGCCGGACCGTCACGACGGCCGACCCCGATTGCGAAACGGCATGGGAAGCGAAGCGTCGCCGGTTTTTCGGTGAGCGGAGGAACGAGCGATGAACGACACGGGCGTGATCGACCAATTTCTGTCGGTCTTTTCGACCTATATAGACAGCGGCTTCGGGCTGCTCGGCGGCGAAGTCGGGTTCCTGTCGACGACGCTCATCGTCATCGACGTGACGATCGCGGCGCTGTTCTGGGCGTGGGGAGCCGACGAGGATGTCCTTCAGCGCCTCGTCAAGAAGACGCTCTATATTGGCGTCTTCGCCTTCATCATCGGCAACTTTCAGAGCCTGGCGACGATCATGCTCGAAAGCTTTGCCGGTCTTGGGCTGAAGGCGAGCGGCGGCACCATGGCGATCGGCGACTTCATGCGCCCGGCCGTCGTCGCGGCGACGGGCCTCGATGCCGCGGAGCCGCTTCTTGATGCGAGCAAGGACCTATTGGGGCCTATCGGGCTCTTCACCAACTTCGTGCAGATCTTGATCCTGCTGATCGCCTGGGTGATCGTCGTCCTCGCCTTCTTCATCCTCGCGGTGCAGGTCTTCGTGACCATCCTCGAGTTCAAGCTTGTCACGCTCGCGGGCTTCGTTCTGATCCCCTTCGCCTTTTTCGGCCGCACCGCCTTCATGGCCGAGCGCGTCCTTGGCCACATCGTCTCTTCCGGCATCAAGGTGCTGGTGCTCGCCGTCATCACCGGGATCGGCACGACCCTCTTCGATCGCTTCATGGGTGCCCAGATTGGCGCCGAGCCGGACATCGAGCAAGTGATGGCGATCGCGCTTGGCGCGCTCACATTGCTGGGTCTCGGTATCTTCGGTCCTTCGATCGCCAATGGCATCGTCGCCGGCGGGCCCCAGCTCGGCGCGGGCGCCGCGGCCGGCACGGCCGTCGCCGCCGGCGCCACGCTCGCCGCGGGCGCCGCCGGTGCGACGCTGGCCACCAGTGCTGCCGCCACCTTTGCGCGCGGCGCTGCGGCTGGCGCTACCCGCACTGCGGGCAGCGCGTCGGCCTCATACGCCGCAGGCGCGGCCGGGAAGAGCGGGGCGCAAGCGGTCGGCGCGGGTCTCGCCAATGTCGCGCGCTCGGCGGCGAGCGCAGCGGCGTCACCGCTTCGGCGTGCCGCCGAGCGGTCTCGCGAGCAGTTTGCGGCCGGCCGTGAGGGTCAGGCGGCGAAGGCGGGGCCGGCACCTGCTGCCGGTACGCCGCCGGCCTGGGCGACCGCGATGCGGCAGCGGCAGGCGGTCACGCAGGGCGCGATGGTCGGCGCGCAGACCCTGAAGGGCGGCGATAGCCACGGCGCTGGCTCCGCACCCGACATCAGCGAAAGGGATTGATATGATTTTCCGCAGGCCCTCCAATCATTATGGGATCTCGCCCGTCCCGGTAACGCCGCATCAGCGCGCGGCGCAGGTCTGGGACGATCGCATCGGCGCGGCGCGTGTGCAGGCGAAGAACTGGCGGCTCGCCTTTTTCGGCACCCTGCTTCTGTCAGGCGGCCTCGCCTCGGCTCTGGTCTGGCAGTCGCTGCGCGGCACGATCACGCCCTGGGTGGTCGAGGTCGACAAGCTCGGCGAGGCAAGGGCCATTGCGCCCGCAGACGCCGACTGGTCGCCAACCGATCCGCAGATCGCCTTCCATCTCGCGCGCTTCATCGAGCATGTCCGGTCGATCCCGGCCGACCCGATCGTGCTGCGCAAGGACTGGCTCAGCGCTTATGACTTCACCACGGCAAGCGGCGCGCAGATACTCAATGAATATGCCCGGCTCAACGATCCCTTCGCGGAGATCGGCAAGCGACAGGTCGCGGTCGACGTGTCGAGCGTGATCCGGGCCTCCAAGGACAGCTTTCGTATCGCCTGGACCGAGCGCCGCTATCAGGACGGCAGCCTTCTCGAAACGTCGCGCTGGTCGGCGATCGTCACCGTGACGGTTCAGCCGCCCCGCACTCCCGATGCCCTGCGGCGCAATCCGCTCGGAATTTTTGTCACCGCCGTAAATTGGTCGAAGGAGCTCAGCCAGTGACACGTTTTCTCGTTTTTGTGACCGCAGCCGCGCTGGCATTTCCTGCGGTCGCCGCCCCCTCCGATGTCAAGACACAGGTCGGCCGGGCCAATGACGCGGCGCGCGTTCAGCCCGATCGCGCGAGCTTCCAGGGCGCGATCCAGAAATATGCCTGGGCCGATGGCGCGCTGTTCCAGATCTATACGGCGCCGGGGCAGGTCACCGACATCGCGCTCCAGGAAGGTGAAGAGCTCGTCGGACCCGGACCGGTCGCCGCCGGCGATACGGTCCGCTGGGTCATCGGCGACACGCTGAGCGGCGCCGGTACGTCGCGGCGCGTTCATATTCTCGTCAAGCCGACCCGCCCCGACATCATGACGAACCTCGTCATCAACACCAACCGCCGCACCTATCATCTCGAACTGCGCGCGACGCCTTCGACCTATATGGCCGCAGTCAGCTGGTCCTACCCGGCCGATGAGCTGATCGCATTGCGAGCGGCCGAAACCGAGCGGGAGCGCGCTGCACCCGTTGCGGGCGGCATCGACTTTGCGGCGCTCAATTTTGGTTATCGGATCAGCGGCGACAAGGTGCCCTGGCGCCCGCTGCGCATCTTCGACGACGGTCGCCAATTGTTCGTCGAGTTTGGCGAC
Organism: Sphingomonadaceae bacterium 3R27C6; assembly: GCA_005503215.1. Classification (GTDB taxonomy): domain Bacteria; phylum Pseudomonadota; class Alphaproteobacteria; order Sphingomonadales; family Sphingomonadaceae; genus Sphingopyxis. Next base: position 14,284 of record SCNS01000007.1, read on the forward strand.
GGCATTGCCGAGGGCGATATGCCCCCGCTCTTCGTGCTCGGTGACAAGGAGGGTGCGGAGCTCGTCAATTACCGCGTGCAAGGCCGGTTCCTCATCGTCGACCGCCTGTTCGAACGCGCCGAACTGCGGCTTGGCAACGGGCGCGGCGCGAAGAAGGTGCGAATCGAGCGCGACGACAAGCGCCGTCGGGGGCGGTCATGAGCGGGCCGGAACGGGAAGGGAAGGCAGAACCGCCTCCTGAAGCCCTGGCGGCGGAACGCCCCGTCGCGCCGTCCAGCCCCGACGGGTTCCGGCTTGAGGGCGAGATGCCGCCTGTCATGCGCCTCTCGCGCCGGACGCTCGCGATTATCGGCGGCGCGGCAGGCTTTGCTATCGCCGGTGCTCTGCTCTGGGCGCTGCGGTCGCCTGCTCCCCAAGCCGACAAGAATCTCTATGAGACCGATCGCCCCAACCGCTCGGAGGTCATTACGGGCGCGCCCGCGGATTATGGCGCGGTTCCGAAACTCGGGCCGCCGCTTCCCGGTGACCTCGGGCGACCGATCGTCTCAGCGCAGAAGGAGGGCGGGATGATAACGCCGCCGCCCATGGTGGCTGTTCCACCGCCGGCCGATCAACGACAGCGGGCGGTGGATCAGGCGCGTGAGCGCCGGATCCAGGAAAGCGACGCGGCGCGTTCCAGCAATCTTTTCCTGGCAAGCGGGGGAGGCAGCGCCTCGGCCAGTACCGCGGAACAACCTGCGCCGCCCGCGGCGCAGGCGATCAATCCATCGGGCGCAGAAGCCCCGGCTCGTCCCTTTCTGAGGGGAGATGGTCCGCGCCGGACAGACAGCGGCGAACGCATCGTCCCGCTCGCTTCGCCCTATGTCGTGCAGGCCGGGAATATCATTCCGGCGGCGCTGATCACCGGCATCCGTTCCGATCTTCCGGGCCAGATCACAGCGCAGGTGACGCAGAATATTTATGACAGTCCGACGGGACGCATTCTCCTGATCCCCCAAGGCTCGCGCCTGATCGGGGAGTATGACAGCGAGATCGTGGCGGGACAGAATCGCGTGTTACTGACTTGGGATCGGTTGACCTTTCCCGGCGGTCGCTCGATCGCACTTGGCCGGCTCCCCGGAGCGGATGCCGGCGGAATGGCGGGGCTGGCGGATCGCACCGACTATCATTGGGGCCATATGTTCAAGGCCGCGCTCATATCGACGCTGCTCGGTGTCGGCGCCGAGCTCGGAGCGGACGACGACGATCGGCTCGTTCGTGCGATCCGGTCGGGATCGCAGGATTCGATCGGTCAGACCGGCCGGCAGATCGTCGACCGGCAACTCGCCATACCGCCCACTATCACCATCAGTCCCGGTTTCGCGTTTCGGGTCATCGTAACCCGTGACCTGGTGCTGGAGCCGCTTTTCAGCGGCGAATCCCGATGAGCAAGCTGCGGCTCGGACCCATCGCCGAGGATCGGCCGGTCAAGGTCACGGTTGAACTGTCGGGAGGCATTATGCGCGATCTTGCAGACTATGCCCGCATCCATGCCAGGGCCAATGGGCTCCCCGAGCCTTTGCCGGCGGAGCGGCTGATTGCCCCGATGATCGAGCGCTTCATGAGCGGTGACCGCGAATTCGGCAAGCTGCGGCGTCGATCCTGATCGGCACCAGTTCGCGGCCACAAGACATCACGCCCCCGGCAATTTGGCCAGCTGTGCGGGTGTCAGGATAGGGGCGTTGCGATCCCTGCGCTCCGAATAGCGATCGACAAGCTGGTCGGCGTGGCCGCGCGTCAGCACGGTGAACCGCACCAGCTCCTCGGCAACATCGACAATCCGGTCATAATAGCTCGACGCCAGCATGCGGCCTGCCTCGTCGAACTCCGCATAAGCTTTGGCAACGCTCGACTGGTTGGGGATGGTGATCATCCGCATCCAGCGGCCGAGGATGCGCAGCGTGTTGACGCTGTTGAACGACTGCGATCCCGCCGAGACCTGCATCACGGCGAGAGTGCGGCCCTGCGTGGGACGCAGACCTCTATAGGCGAGCGGCAGGTGATCGATCTGCGCTTTCATTATGCCGGTGATCTGGCCGTGGCGCTCGGGGCTGCACCAGACCTGGCCATCTGACCAGAGCGAATGCTGGCGTAGTTCCTCGACCGCGGGATGATCGTCATCGGCGATGAGGTCGGGCAGTGGCAGGTCGGAAGGATCGAAGATGCGGGTCTCGCAGCCGAAAAGCTGGAGCAGACGCGCCGTTTCCTCGACAACGAGGCGCGAGTAGGAGCGCTCGCGCAGCGATCCGTACAGAAGAAGGATGCGCGGCGCGGGATCGAGCGGCCCCAGACCAAACGCCGGCTGTGCGTGGAGATATTCGGGGCTCAATGCGGGAAAATGGTCTGCGTCGGAGAGCGCGCGCAGGCGGCTGTGGGTCTGTTCTGTCATGATACTCAGACTTGTGAAGGAACGCTCGCCGGGAACCAGCGACGTCCGAGGCGGAATGCGACGCTGACGAGGAGGATGAGGACCGGCACTTCGACAAGCGGGCCGATGACCGCCGCGAAGGCGACCGGCGAGGCGAGGCCGAAGGCGGCGATCGCGACCGCGATCGCGAGCTCGAAATTATTGCCCGCGGCGGTGAAGGCGACCGCGGTCGTGCGTGGATAATCAGCCTCGATCAGCTTGCCCATCCAGAAGCTGATGAGGAACTGCACGACGAAATAGATGGTCAGCGGGATCGCGATCCGGATGACGTCGCCGGGGATGGTGACGATCTCGCCGCCCTTGAGGCTGAACATCGCGACGATGGTGAAGAGCAGTGCGACGAGGGTGATCGGCGCGATCCTCGGCAGGAAGTGCGTCTCGTACCAGTCGTTGCCCTTGGCGCTGGCGAGCCATTTGCGGGTGAGATATCCTGCCATAAACGGGATGCCGAGATAGATGAGCACCGCCTCGGCGATCGTCCAGAAGCTGACGTCGATGACGCTGCCTTCGAGGCCGAAGAGCGGCGGCAGGACCGTGAGGAAAAACCAGGCATAGACGCTGAAGAAGAGGATCTGAAAGATCGAATTGAACGCGACGAGCGCAGCGACATATTGATTGTCGCCCTTTGCGAGCTGGTTCCACACGATCACCATTGCGATGCAGCGCGCGAGACCGATCAGGATCAGGCCAGTCATATATTCAGGCTTGTCCGCGAGGAAGACGACCGCGAGCGCGAACATCAGCACCGGCCCGATGATCCAGTTCTGGATCAGCGAGATGGCTAGGACGCGCTTGTCTTCGAACACGCGCGGCAGCTCGTCATAGCGCACGCGTGCAAGCGGCGGATACATCATCAAAATGAGCCCGATGGCGATCGGGATATTCGTCGTTCCGATCGACATCGCGTCGATCGCAGCGGGGAGGTCCTTGAAAAGCGATCCCAAGAGGACGCCGAGCGCCATTGCAAGGAAGATCCAGAGTGTCAGATAGCGATCGAGGAAGGACAGGCGTTCACGCTTTGCGGCAATCATGATGATCCCCTCAGGCATGGACGCGGTTGCCGCCGGCATCGACCACCTGTTCACCGTCTTCCTTGGCGAAGGCGCCAAGCTGGCGGGCAGGGATGATGTCGAGCACCGCTTCGGACGGGCGGCAGAGCTTCACCCCGAGCGATGTGACGACGAGCGGGCGATTGATGAGGACCGGATGCGCCATCATTGCATCAATGAGTGCGCCATCGGTGAGATCGGGGTTGCCTAGGCCGAGTTCCGCATAGGGCGTGCCTTTTTCGCGGAGGAGCTCGCGCGGCGTGATACCGGCGCGCTCGATCAGCCGCTCGAGCAGGGCTCGCGACGGCGGTGTCTTCAGATATTCGACGACATGCGGTTCGATGCCGGCGTTGCGAATGAGCGCGAGCGTGTTGCGCGACGTCCCGCACTCGGGATTGTGATAGATAATGATGTCGGCGGTCATGCGCCTGTCTCCCGCTCGCCAGTCGCGCCCTCGATGCCGCCGATTTCCTTCAACCTGCGCGCCATTGCCATCTCGTCGATGCTTTCGTGCGGGAGCGCGAGGAAGAGCGAAATCCGGTTCGAGAGATAGTGCAGCGCACGTTCGAAAGCTTCGCGCTGGCCCGGGCCTTCGACCGCGGCGGGATCTTCGATCCCCCAGTGCGCGGTCATCGGCTTGCCGGGCCAGACCGGACAGGTCTCGCCGGCGGCATTGTCGCAGACGGTGAAGATGAAATCGAGTTTGGGCGCGTCCGGGCCCGAGAATTCGTCCCAGCTTTTCGAGCGCAGACCCTCGGTCTCGAACCCGAGCTCATCGAGAAGCGCGAGCGCCTGTGCATGGACCTTGCCTTTGGGAAAGCTCCCGGCGCTATAGGCACGGAACCGCCCCTGGCCCATGCGGTTCAGCAGAGCTTCGGCTAGAATCGAGCGGGCGCTGTTGCCGGTACAAAGGAACAGCACATTATAAATCTTGTCGGTCATCGACTTCTCCCTCAAGCGCTGAATGGGCCGATCAGCAGCAGGCAAGTTCGGCGAGCAGCGGCTCACACAGTTCAGCGCGTCCTTGGCAGCAGTCTTTTGCGAGGAAGAGCATCAGGCCGCGAAGTGCGTCGATATCCGCTCGTTGGATGATCTGCCGGCCGCGCTTTTCCGGTATCACCAAGCCCGCCTTCACCAGAACCGCGAGGTGCGTCGAAAAACTACTCTGATTGAGCCCCGACGCTTCGACGAGCTGTCCCGTCGATAGCCCTTCGGGCTCATTCTGGACGATCAAGCGAAAGGCATCGAGGCGGGTGGGATGCGCCAGAGCGGCGAGGGCGGACAAGGCGGCATCAATTTGCATGCATCGGGATTATCCGATATGTTCATGTCTGTCAATTTGTATCGGGAATATGCGATGGGTCGGTTCGGCGAGGCCCACAATCGGCCTATGACGCGGATGTGGGCGGGTTGGCAACCGGTCGGGTGTCGCAATTCTACGCAGACTGATTGCCGGCTTTGGCAGGCCGCCCGGCTTCGATGGCCCGGCGATTATACCAGAAGCCAAGGATTATGATGACCAGCGCGGCGGCTTGCATGAGGATGACCTGCAGCGTCGGATAGATACCCAGGAGCGTTACTCGAGGCCAGCCGCTCACGGGCGTTACCGAGAGCATGCCTGCCTCCTGCAGCGCCGCCGTTCCCTTGCCCGCCAGTACGGCGGCGAGCACCGCCATGAGGGCAGAGCTATACGAAAAGAATTTGCCGATTGGCAGCCGCTGACTGTAGCGGAGCATCGCCCAGGCGATGACGGCCAGCAGGACAAGGCCGGTCACGAAGCCGCCGAAGACAGCCCCGCCACTGCCCTGCGATGCCAGCGCCGCATAAAACAGGATGGTCTCGAACACCTCGCGATAGACGGCCAGGAAGGCGAGCCCGAACAGGAACCAGGACGAGCGTTTCGAGAGCGCCGCGCTCAGCTTTGCGTGAATATAGCGCTGCCATTGGTCGGCCTGAGACTTTCCGTGCATCCAGATGCCGACCGACAGGAGAATGACAGCCGCGAGCAAGGATCCGAAGCCCTCGGTCAATTCGCGGCTCGCCCCGCTGACTCCGATGGCATAGGTCGCGAGCGCCCAAGTCAGGCCCCCTGCGGCAAGGGCCGCAACCCAGCCGGCATGCACATAACGCAGCGCCTCCGGGCGCTCGGCCTTTCGCAGGAAGGCGACGATCGCGATGACGACGAGGAGTGCCTCCAGGCCCTCACGCAGCAAGATCGTCAGGGCGCCGACAAAGGCCGACGTGCTGCTCGCCTGTTCGGGGGCGAGCACCTGCTCGGCATCGGTGAAGAGCGTGTCGAGCGCCGAAATCTCGTGGCGTACCTCGGCGACGGGCGCGCCCTTCTGGATGGCCGCGCGCACTGCCCCCATCGCCGTCTCGATCCGCGCCATCAGGGCGCCATCACGCGACGCGAGGAGCGGTTCCAGGGGTTCGAACCCGTCGAGATAAGCGGACAACGCAAGTTCTCCGGCTTGCTGCCTCTTCCCCGCAGCATATGCAGCGAAGCTCTGCTCGAGCCGTTCCCGCGCCAGCGCCAGCGACCCAGCCCCCGACCCCGTGACGGCCTGCGGATTAGCCCTGAGATAGGCCATCACGGCGTCGGCCTCCGGTTGTCCGATCTTCGCACCGAGCGCCGCCGGCGTCATTGCCGTCAGCGTAGGCATGTCAGGCACCAGGCGGCGCACACCAGCGTCGGATTGCCAGATCCGCTCGCCCTGCGTCGTATCACGGAAAGCGAAGCGGCCGCTGTAGAAGGCGAGGGCCCAGCGATCGGCGGCAGGAAGGTCGGCGAAACTTTGCATTGCCGTGCCGTCGAGGCCTTGCTCGATCACTTGGTAAAGCCCGAAGACGCTGCGTTCGCGAGCGCGCGCAGCATCGGAAAAGGCGATCGGCGGTGGATCGAGCCTGGCTGCATCGGGGCCGCGGCCATCGCCCGACATGCCGTGGCACGATGCGCAATTCTGCCCATAGAGAGTAGCGCCCCTCGCAAGATCTGGGCTGCGCGCCGGCGCAAGTGGCACCGGATAGGCGTTGAGCAACGCCGCTGCGACCGAACGGGCCTGCCGTGCGACTTCTCGTGGGCTTTCCTTGGCGACAACGGCTGCCTTCAGCCGCTTCGCGTCAGCCACCAATTGCGCACGTGCGCCTTTGGGTGGCAGCGCTGCAATATTCGCGGCGGCCGAATCGGTGAACTCGAGCATTTCGGCATATTCTGCCTGGCTGATGACCCGGCCGTCATGTACCGCACCGCCATAGTCCACCGCGACATAATCGAGCAGGCGCCAGGTAGTCTGCACCGACGTCGTGTCGGCGCGTGCCACGGCCGGAAGCAGCACCAGCATGGCAAGCAAGATTGCCGCAGCGCGCCGAAGCGTGGAATATGCCCTCATTTTGCTATGCCTGCGAAGGGCGCAGCTCGGCGCGTGCATTGCGCACGATCTCCGTGGCCGAATGCAGGAAGAGAAGGGCGATGACGCCCGCCACCAGAAGATCGGGCCAGGCGCTGCCCGTCCAGCCGACCAATATGGCCGCGACGATGACGGCGATATTCGCGATCGCATCGTTTCGGCTGAACAGCCAGATGGCCCGCACATTGGCATCGCCGTCCCGAAATCGCGAGAGAACCAGCGCCGCGGTCACGTTCACGGCCAAGGCGACTATGCCGATGACGCCCATGAGTTCGGCTTCGGGTGGCTCGGCATTTAAGGCCCGCGCCACGGCAAAGGCAATCACTCCCAGCCCGAGCGCACCGAGGAACAGTCCCTGGGTTAGCGCGATCCGTGCACGGCTTGCAGCAGACCATCCCAGCGCCAGTAATCCCACCAAAGTGATCGAACCGTCGCCGATGAAGTCGAGCGAATCCGCTTTGAGGGCCTGACTGTTGGCGATGAAGCCGCCGATGATTTCGCACACACCGAAACCGAGGTTGAGTATCACCACGATCCAGAGCGCCCGTCGATAGGCGGGATCACGCTCGGCACGCACGGTATCGCCCGTACAGCCACAGTTACTGTCGTTGCTTTCGCTCATCGCATTGTCCTACATTCTCCAGTAGCTGTAGAAGCAAGGCATTTCTGAGGTGCATATGGGCCGTGAGGTAGGACTTCCCATCGGAGCGCTGGCGAGCCGGACGGGTACGAAGGTCAATACAATCCGCTTCTACGAGGACATCGGGCTTCTACCACCGGCGGCGCGCACCGCCTCCGGACGTCGCAGCTATGGTCCCGAGGATGTCAGGCGCCTGGCGTTTATCCGGAGTGCGAGGGGGCTGGGATTTTCGATCGACGAAATTCGTTCACTGAAAGCCCTCGCGGCAGGACCCGAGCAGGACTGCGCCGAGGTTCGCGCTCTGGCGGCGCGACATTTGCTCGACGTCGACGAGCGTCTGGAACGCATGGTGCGCCTTCGCGCAGAACTCGCCCGGATCGTCCAGCTCTGTGAGGGCGGCCGCATAGCCGATTGCCGGGTGATTGAGGCGATCGAGGCGACGCTGCCGTCCGCGGTCTAGCGGTGGTTTCCTCGCACTCATCATTCGGTCTTCACCTTGTTATTTCTCAAATTCAGGGGTCGTCGCTTGCGGCGCCGCGAGTCTCCTTTCGGGCATCGCGCAGAATTTCGATGCCGCCCTTGATGGCAATCAGCGCAGTGGCGAACCCGACGAGCAAGTCGGGCCAGTTCGTGCCGAGCCACCAGACGAGGACGCCGGCGATCAGGATGCCGCCGTTCGAAACGAAGTCGTTGAAGCTGAAGGTCGTTGCCGCACGAAGGTTGACGTCGGGATTCTGAATGCGCTGAAGCAGCTTCAGGCAGGCATAGTTCACCACCGCCGCGACCGCCGACATGATCATCATCGTAGCGCCGATCGGTTCGCTACCCTGAAAGTAGCGCCGCCCGACATCGAACAGGACGCCGGCCGCGAAGATCAATAGCATAACGCCCGACGCTGTAGCCGCGCGGGTCTTCCATTTGATGCCATGGCTTAGTGCGACAAGGCTCAGGGCATAGACCGCCGCGTCCGATAAATTGTCGAGGCCATTCGCGATGAGGGCGCTCGAATCTCCCAGCGCGCCGGTTATGAGAAAGGCGATGGCGATCGCCGCGTTCAGGAAAAGAACGATCTGGAGGGTCTGCTTTTCGCGGTCGGTGCTGCCTGTCTTGTCTATCATTTCACGCTCCTCATACCAAGCATCCCTAAAAGGAGGCGGAACCCCTCAGGGTTCCGCCCCTGTTCGCGGCCGGCCGCTTGCGCCCAAGCGCTGCAGCAAACCGTGAGGGCCTGGCTTCAGGTCGCAAGGCCGGGCTCACGCCGCGGCCCGGCGACTTCCTCTTCTTCGATCTTCGCGCTGCGACTGTGGACCATGAGGTACAGCGCGGGCAGGACGAGCAGCGTCAGGATCGTCGATGAGATGATCCCGCCGATGACCACGGTCGCCAGCGGCCGTTGCACCTCGGATCCTGCCCCGACATTGAGCGCCATCGGTACGAAGCCGAGCGACGCAACCAGCGCGGTCATCATCACCGGCCTGAGGCGGGTCAGCGCGCCCTCGCGGATTGCATCGACGAGCGCCTTTCCGCGTTCGCGAAGATCCTTGATGAAGGATAGCATCACCACGCCGTTGAGCACCGCGACCCCGGAGAGTGCGATGAACCCGACGCCCGCCGAGATGGAGAGCGGAATGTCGCGAAGCGCCAGCGCCGCGACCCCTCCCGTCAGCGCCAGCGGCACGCCCGAGAAGACGATGGCCGCATCGCGAACCGACCCGAACAGCATGAACAAGAGGCCGAAGATCAGCAGCAGAACGAGCGGCACCACGATCTGGAGGCGCTCGGTCGCCGACTGGAGCTGCTCGAACGTCCCGCCATATTCTATATAATAACCGTCGGGCAGCACGACATCGGCTTCGACCTTCTGGGTCAGTTCGTCGATGAACGAGCCGAGATCGCGACCACGGACATTCGCCGTGATCACCGCGCGGCGTTTGCCATTCTCGCGGCTGATCTGGTTCGGCCCCGCCGCGAGCGATATCTCCGCAAGCTCCGAAAGCGGCACGAAGCCGCCGGCCGGAAGCGCAACGGGGAGATTGCCGAGCGACGCGAGGTCGGTGCGAATGGCCTCGGGAAGCCGGACGACGACGTCGAAACGCCGGTCGCCCTCGAAGAGCTCGCCCGCCTGCCGCCCGCCAGTCGCGGTCGAAACCGCATCCTGGACCGTCTCCATGCTCACGCCATAGCGCGCAAGCTTGTCGCGATCGGGCGTGACCGAAAGCATCGGCAGGCCGGTGACCTGTTCGAGCTTCACGTCCTGCGCGCCCGCGATCCCGCCGGCCACCTCCTCGATCGCCCGCCCCGATTCGAGCAGTTGATCGAGATCGTCGCCGAACAGCTTGATCGCGACGTCGGCGCGAACGCCGGCGATCAGTTCATTCATCCGCATCTTCACCGGCTGGGTGAACTCGTAATTGTTCCCCGGCACTTCGTTTACCGCCTTGTTGAGCTCGGCGACGAGCTGGTCGCGCGGCTTTCTGGGCTCGGGCCACTCCTTCCGATCCTTGAGCATGATGAAATTGTCGGCGACCGACGGTGGCATCGGATCGGTCGCGACCTCGGGCGTGCCGATCTTCGCGAACACCCGCTCGACTTCGGGGAACTGCCTGATCCTCTTCTCCAGCGCCTCCTGCATCGCGATCGACTGGGTCAGGCTCGTTCCCGGAATGCGCATCGCGTGCATCGCGATATCGCCTTCGTCGAGGTCCGGGATGAACTCGGACCCGAGACTCGTCGCCGCCACGCCGCTGAGCGCGACGAGCAGCAGCGCACCCGAAAGCGCCGCCTTCGGCCAATTCAGGACGCGGTCGAGCATCGGACGATAGCCCTTGCCGAGACCGCGCATCAGCCAATTCTCCTTCTCCTCGACCTTGCCGGTAACGAAGAGCGCCACCGCGGCCGGAACCAGGGTGAGCGACAGGAGAAGAGCAGCGGTCAGCGCGAGGACGACCGTGATCGCCATCGGGTGGAAGGTCTTTCCTTCGACGCCTTCGAGCGCGAAGATCGGCAGATAGACCGCGGTGATGATGATGATGCCGAAGATGCTCGGCTTGATCACTTCGGCGCTCGCCGAGGCAACGAGGCCGAAGCGTTCGTCGCGATCGAGCAGCCGTCCGAGCCTGTGCTGTGCCTCGCCAAGCCTGCGAAGACAATTTTCGACGATGATGACGGCCCCGTCGACGATGAGGCCGAAGTCGAGCGCGCCGAGGCTCATGAGGTTCGCCGATGTCCGCGTCTGGAGCATGCCCGTCAGCGTCATCAGCATGGCAACGGGAATAACCGCCGCCGTGATCAGCGCCGCCCGGAAATTGCCGAGCAGCAGGAAGAGGATCACGATGACGAGCAGCGCGCCCTCGGCGAGATTCTTCTGCACCGTCGAAATCGTCCGTTCGACGAGCGCGGTGCGATCATAGAGCGGCTTCGCGACAACACCCTTCGGCAAAGCACGCGACGCTTCGACGAGGCGTTCGGCCGAGGCCTGCGCCACCACGCGCGGATTTTGTCCGATCAGCATCGAGACCGTTGCGAGGACGACCTCCTTGCCATTCTCAGTCGCCGCGCCCGTGCGAAGGCCCGAACCGATCGCGACATCGGCGACGTCGGCGATCCGGATCGGAACGCCGCCGCGGGTGGCGACGATGATCTGCGACAGGTCGCGCTCATTGTTCGCCTGCCCCGGCACCCGGATCAATATCTGTTCGCCGCTGCGCTCGACATAGCCGGCGCCGCGATTTGCATTATTGGCCTCCAGCGCGGTGACGACATCGTTGAGCGAGAGATTGAGCGAAGCGAGCGAGGCCGGATAGGGGGTCACATGATATTGGCGGGCATAGCCGCCGATCGTGTTGATCTCGGCGACCCCCGGGATCGTGCGCATCTGCGGCCGGATGACCCAGTCGGACATCGTTCGGAGGTCTTCCGCCGTGTAGGGCGTGCCATCCGGCTTTCGTGCGCCCGGTTCGGCTTCGATCGAGAACATGAAGATCTCGCCGAGGCCGGTGGAAATCGGCCCCATTTCGGGCGCCATACCGGGCGGCAGCTGCCCCTTTGCGGCCTGGAGCCGCTCGTTGACCTGCTGGCGCGCGAAATAGATGTCGGTCCCGTCCTCGAAAACGACCGTGACCTGACTCAGGCCGTAGCGCGAGATCGACCTGGTATAGTTGAGGTTGGGGATGCCCGCGATCGCGGTCTCAATCGGGTAGGTGATCCGCTGCTCGGCTTCGAGCGGCGAATAGCCTTCAGCCTTGGTATTGATCTGGACCTGGACGTTGGTGATGTCGGGAACGGCGTCGATGGGCAATTTGGTCGCGCTCCACGCGCCGATCGCGCACAGGAGCGCGACGACCGCGAGGACGAGCCATCGTTGCCGGATCGAAAAGCCTATGGTTCTGGCTAGCATATTATCCTGCTCCCCGATCAATGGTCGTGGCCCGCGCCGGACTTTTCGATGTCGGCGCGAACGAGGAAACTGCCCTTGGTGACATAGGCGGTGCCGGGCTTGATGCCCGACAGGACCTCGGTCCATTCGGGCGACGAACGGCCGAGTTTCAGCATGCGGACCTCATAGTCCTGCCCGAAATTGGCATAGACCACCTTGAAGTCGCGGAAGGGCTGGATCGCCTCGGTACGCACGGCCAGCGGCACGGTGACGGGGTTGACCATCACGCGGCCGCGCAAGGCCATGCCGGGGCGCAGCGTTCCCGAGCGGTTGGGGATGGTCGCGCGGATGAGCGCAGTGCCCGCCTCGACATTGCCGTCGGGCAGGAACTGCTCGAGTGGCGCGGTCGCGATCTCGGCGCCGTCCTGCGTCTCGACCGTCACCCGCATGCCCGGACGGATAATCGCGAGGTCACGGGGGAAGATGTTGAAGACGACCGTCGTCTGCGCGGGATCGGTGATGACGTAGAGCGCCCGCCCGTCGGTGACATCGCCGGGGTTGGCGTTGCGCTCGGCAACGACCCCGCCGACCGTCGCATGCACCGGATAGACCTGGAGGCTTTCGCTCGATTCAATGCGTGCGAGAAGTTCGCCGCGGCGAACCGTGTCGCCCACCGCCTTTGTGACCGAGACGACGCGGCCGGGGAATTGACCGCGAATTTCGGAACGGGCCGTTGGCGACAATTGGACAGTGCCATAGAGTTCGCGCCTCTCGCCGACCGTCGCCGGTCCGACGACGGCGGTCTCGATGCCGCCGGCCTTGGCGGCGTCGGCCGCGATCCGCGTGCGGCCCTCAGGGTTGGCATATTTCCAGACGTGGCGTTTGCCGCCAGTCACCGCGACGACTTCGACATCGAAGCTGTGCGGTTCGGTAACGACGCCTTGCCCTGCCAGGAACTTGCCCTGCGGGCGGAAGGTGAAGCGATCGACGTCGCCGCCAAGCCGCGTGAGCGTGATCGCGAGCTGGACTTCCTTGGGATCGACCGGCTTCCCGTCCCGGGTCGCAAAAACTCGGAACTGCGGCTCGGTGCCATTCTCGAAAATCGTGATTTCGACAGCGAAATCGCCATTTTTGAGCAATTTGCCGCCATTCGGGCCCTCGGCGTCTTCTTCGCCTTCGCCCTCGGCGTGGCTCTCACCTTCTGCATGTTTGTCTTCGCCTTCGGCTCCGCCGCCGCAGGCAGCGAGCGGGACGGCAAGGAACAGCGCCGCTGCAGCGGCGGGAAATGGAAACTTCTTCATGGAATATTCTCCGCAAGGGGAGCCGCATCGAAGCGGCCGGTCAGGCGATCGATCTCCGCGAGCAAATCGCGGTAGCGCGTCATGGCCTCGGCCCACTGACCCTGGATCTGGATGATGACGTCGGCGGCATCCTGCACATCGGCGAACAGGAACCCGCCGCGGGCATAGCCTTCGCGCACCTGACCGAGCGTCTTGACCGCTTTGGGATAGACGTCGTTCATGATGCCCTCGGCCCGAACCCTAGCGGCGTCGGCGTCGGCGCGAAGCGTGGCGAGGCGCCGCAGCCGCTCGAGCCGGCTTGCTTCCGACTGATACTCGAGTTGGCGCCGTTCGGCCTGGGCCCGGGCGATATTGCCCTGGTTGCGGTCGAACCGTCCGAGCGGGATCGAGATGCCGCCGAGAACGGCGACATCGTTGGTCTCGCGAAGAAAGCGCGTGCCGCCCGAGACCGTATAGTCCTGGTGCGCACGGCTCTGCTCGACGACGACCTGCGCGCGGGCCCGGTCGACGGCGGCGTCGAAGACCGCCGCGTCGGCTTCGGCGAGCGGCGGATCGCGCGGATCGGGTTTCTCGATCCCCTCGGCGATAACGAGGCTGTCAGGCGTGCCGCCCCAGAAGGAGGTGAGCAATGCGCGTGCGGACTGCCGCTTCGCCTGGGCTTCCTTCAGTGCCAGTTCGGCTTCGAGAATGCGGGCATCGGCGCGCGTCTCGACGAACAGAGGATCCTTGTAGCCGCGCACGCGGCGTATGGCCTCGGTGCGCATCTCCTTTTCGAGTTTTACGCGATCCTCTGCGATCCAGACCATCTGCTCGGCGATCTGGACGTCAATATAGGCGCGCTGCACTTCCTGGGCGATGTCGAGCCGGACGAGCCGCCACTGCGCCTCGGCGAGAACGACGCCGCGCTCGGCAAGTGCCATCCGCGCCTCGCGCTTGCCCCCGCGTTCAAGCGGCTGCGAATAGGTGACGGTGAGTTCCGATTGCCGGAACAGGCCGTAGCTGCCCGTTCCGACGCCATTGTCCATGTCGACCGATATGGTCGGATTGGGACGGACGCGAGCTTGCAGCTGGTCGGCGCGCGCAGCGTCGACCCCCGCTTCGCCCGCTCTAAGCTCGGGCGATGCAGCGATGGCCCGCTCGACCGCCTGGTCGAGCGTTAGCGGCTGGGCCCAAACGGACCCCGCCACCAGCGCAGCCCCGGCCAACAGGGCGGCGCGCATATGGATATGCATAAATGATCACTCCTGAACGGTTCGACTGAGCGCAGGCCGAAAAGGGGCCGCGCGGCAGGCGTCGTTCAGGCGAGGGGAGGGTTCAGGGGAGGTGCGAGCGCGCGCGAAGCGAGGCGCGTCGCGGGCAGCGCAAAGTGCAGGCCGCCGGAAAAACAGGACAGATCGTCATGACCCGAAAGGGCCTGATCGGATGCGACCGGGCAATTATGGTGGCTGCCGTGAAGATCGGCGTCCTGCTGACCTTCTTGCGTGTCCCTGTCCGACGCATGGCCAGGTTCCACATGGTGGGACAGATGCGAATCGGTCGCGTGGTGCGTCATGCCCGCCATCGCCGGCGCAGCATTGTGGAGCCCGCTGAGCAGCAGGATGAACACAAGCAACAGGCGAAGGGGGGCGCCGGACATGGCCGCGCCCCTAACAGCGAATGACCTGTTCCGGAAGTCCAAAACCGGATCAATCAGTTCGCGCAGCGCCGCTCTCCGTCGATCGGGCCGTTTCGATCAGCGCTTCCAGGGCGTTCGGCATCGGCATCGGCTCGAAGGCGCTCACCCGCGCGCGGCCATTATTCCCTGCGGGGAGGCGGCCGGTCAGCGAACCAAGCGGGACGAGCAGGAACCGCATCGCCTGACCGGCAGCCTCACGGGCATCTCCGAGCTCGATCGCATAGCGAAGCATGTGCCAGTGGGAGGCGAGATGCGCGCCCATATAGGGCTGGCTCAAAATATGTTCCCATTCGAGCGCCTGCCACGCCGCCGCTTCATCTCCGATTCGGCGTGATTCGCAAAACAGGCGATATTGATCGCGCAGCAGCGGCTCGATGACGGCCTTGCTCACGGGTTTTGCTGTCGGCGGCACCATCCTCTTCCCCTTTTTTGTCCACCGAAGGCTTTTGCACCCTGTAGTAGATACAGGGTCAAGCCCTGATGTTCCGGCAGGACGCTGTGCCGCTCGGCTTCCGATTTACCCTCTCGTCTCACGGCAAGCATATCGCTCGAATGTCGTCCCGAACAAAGGGGGCGGAAGCCAATAGCGAAGCGATAGAAATAAGAGCAAAAGACGATCATAGAATTATTGTGCTTAACGCGCGATTGTTCGGCGGATATCCTGTTTCTTTAGACGCTTCCGCAAATATAGAGGGGCAAGATGCACTGCTCCCTTACCGCCATGAGATAATATTACGGAGCCGGTTCGGGGGCTCGAAGAGTGCCGCCGAAGTTGATTGAAAATCTTCTACTTTTCACCGCGCCGTTTCGATGCTAGGGGCCGGTTTCAATGCGACGGGTGATCCTCTTCCTCCTGACCCTTCTCCTTGCATCCGGAACGGTTGCGGGGTCGCTCGCACATGCGACCGAGGATCGAGCCGAGGCGAGCCTTTTTGTCGCGGCGATCGAAGCCGGCTGCGTTTCCGCACCGGCGATCGAAAGCGCCGAAGTCGACAAGAAAAAATCCTCTCCCGGCGAAAAGCAGCAGGTGCCCGCCGCCGCTCATGGTTGCCACGGCCACCATTCGGGCGTCCCGGCGGAAACGCTGTCGGCAGCGACCGAAACGCCTGCCCCTGAAGCGCATACGCGCATCCTGACGGCCGCCTTGCCGCCCGTCGCCTATATCGGGACGTTCCGCCCTCCAATCGCCTGACGCTCTAGGTCTGCGCGCGCCCTTCGCGTGCGCTTCTCCCTGGAAACGTCAGGAGTCTCTTTTTCATGAAATCCATAGTTGTCGCCGCGAGTCTCGTGGCGCTCGTTGCAGGCGCAAATTCCGCGCCCGCCGCTGCCCAGTCGGCAGCGTCGGAGCTAGTGGGACCGCCTTCTTCCGCAGGCGAGGCCGTGCGTACCGGCCCGCTTCCCGCTCGATTGTCCCTCGCGCAGGCGATGGAGGAAGCCGACGCGCGCTCGCCGCGCGTGGTTGCCGCCGAAGCCGAAGTGGAGGCCGCTCGCGGTCGCCAGCGTCAGGCGGGCTATCGCTACAATCCGACGCTCAATGTCGATGTCGAGAATTTCGCGGGAACCGGTCCCTATTCGGGCCTGAACGGTCTCGAAACGACGGTGTCGGTCAATCAGCGTCTCGATGTCGGGGGCCGGCGCCGTGCGCGCATGACGCTCGCCGACGCCGAGTTTCTCGCCGCGCAATATCGGCTCGAAATTGCCCGTGCGGATCTCGCGCTAGAGGTTCGCAACCAGTTCGCGACCGCGCTCGCGGCCCGCGACAGTCTGGCGCTCGCGCGCGAGAATGAAGTGCGTGCCCGCGAACTCGTCCGCGTGGCACAGGCCATGGTCGATACCGGCAACGAGCCGCCGCTCCGCGCGTTCCGCGCCAATGCGGCTCTCGTTCAGGCCACCGCCGAGCTACGCACAGCCGAGGCCGAAGAAAAAACCGCCCGGCGTTCGCTCGCGGCGCTCCTCGGAAGCTCGGTCCCGCCTGCCGAGTTGATGGAAGGCGATATGTGGGTGGCACCGGAGACGGTGGACTCGCTCGCGACGCTCGACGTTCGCTTGGCAGAAACCGAGAAGCTGATTGCCGAAGCGCGGCTCCAGGGGCAGCGCGCCGATGGCCGGCTCGATCCGTCGGTCGGCTTCGGGGTGCGTCAACTTCGCGACACCGGCGATCGCGCATTGATCGCCAATGTTTCCGTGCCGCTCCCCGTCTTCGACCGCAACCGCGGCAACATCTCGGCGGCCAAGTCCGATGTCGCCGCCGCCATTGCGCGGCGCGAGAATGCAGTGGTCAATGCTCAGGCGGAGATCGCCAATGCGCAGGCCGAACTCGAAGCCGCAGAGGCCCGCCTCGCGGCGCTTGAGGGCAGCGGCATCGAGCAGGCGCGCGAAGGTGTCCGGCTCGCCGAGCTCAGCTACCGCGCCGGCAAGTCCTCGCTCGTCGAATATATCGACGCGCAGCAGGCCTATGCGGCGACGCAGGCCGAGCTGATCGCGGCGCGGCAGGCCCGGGCCGAAGCTCGCGCCATCCTCTCGCGCCAGGCAGCCGCCGACGGCGACGCGGATCATCAGCCATGAGCGCGCCGAGCCTTCCAGTGGACGGGGGCGCGTTCGCCGCCGTTCTTCCAAGTCAACAGGGGTGCGCCGCCGGTCGGCGCGCGAACCGCATCAACAGCGGAGATAGAATATGATCAC
Source organism: Sphingomonadaceae bacterium 3R27C6 (assembly GCA_005503215.1). Classification (GTDB taxonomy): domain Bacteria; phylum Pseudomonadota; class Alphaproteobacteria; order Sphingomonadales; family Sphingomonadaceae; genus Sphingopyxis. Next base: position 31,880 of record SCNS01000007.1, read on the forward strand.
CAAGGACAAGCGTCTCCTCGGCACTGTCGCGGGCGCCATGATACTCGCCGCCGTCACGGGCTTCGGCGTCGCACGCTGCAGCGCCGACCCGGCCGCCGCGCCGACTGCAGAAGGCGATAAGGAAGCGGCGAGCGAAGCCCTTCCGAGCAGCCTCGCCATCACGCCCGAAGCGATCAAGGCCGCCAAGATCGGCGTCGAGACGATCGGCGCCGGCGGACTCGGTTCGGAAATCATCTCGCAAGCGACCGTCACCGCCGCGCCGAGCGGCGAGGCCATCGTCACCGCCCGCGCGGGCGGCGCCGTCACCCGTCTCTTCAAGCGGCTCGGCGATCCGGTCAGCGCCGGTGAGACGATCGCGATCGTGCAAAGCCGCGACGCCGCCCAGATTGCGGCCGAACGGATTGCCGCCGATGCGCGCTCGACGCTCGCGCAGAAAAATCTCCACCGCGAGAAGACTCTGTTCGACCAGAAGGTGTCGGCGCGGGTCGATTATGAGCAGGCGCAAGCCGAAGCCGCGGCCGCCGCGGCCGAAGCGCAACGCGCGCGTGCGGCAGCGAGCGCCGCGCAGGTCACGCGCGATGGCAGCAGCGTCATCGTGGCAAGCCCGATCTCGGGACGGATTACGGCCGAGAACGCCAGCCTTGGCGCCTTCGTCCAGCCCGAAACCGAATTGTTCCGCGTTGCCGATCCGAGCAAGGTGCAGATCGAGGCCGCAGTCGGCCCGGCCGATGCACAGCGGCTCTCGCCCGGAGACCGTGCGATCATCGAACTTCCCGACGGCCGGACGATCGATGCCCGTGTGCGGGCTGTGACCCCCGGCCTGTCGGGCGACACACGCTCGGCAACCGCCGTACTCGATGTGACCGGTGCGCTGCAGCCGGGCCTTGCGGTCCGGGTGCGTCTGCTCCCGAGCCGCGGCGCCGAAACCGGTGGGCCGGTACGGATCGTGATCGCTGACGAAGCCCTCCAGACGCTCGAAGGCCGCGACGTGGTCTTCGTCCGCACGAAGGAAGGATTCCGTGCGCAGACGGTAACCGTCGGCCAGCGCAGTGCAGGCCGCGTCGAAATCCTCTCTGGGCTGAAGCCCGGCCAGATCGTCGCGACCAAGAACGCTTTCCTGCTCAAGGCCGAACTCGGCAAGGGCGCGGGCGAGGAGGAATAAACCGTGATCGCGAAACTGATAGCGTTATCCGTCCGCGCACGCTGGGCGGTTCTCTTCCTTTTCCTCGTAATAGCCGGACTCGGCGTCTGGCAGCTCACCAAGCTGCCGATCGACGCAGTTCCCGACATCACCAATAAGCAGGTGCAAATCAACACGATCGATCCGCGTCTTTCGCCGGTCGAAATCGAGAAACTCGTTACTTATCCGATCGAAATCTCGCTGGCGGGCATTCCGGGGCTCGAGACGACACGCTCGATCTCGCGCAACGGTTTCAGCCAGGTGACGGCGATCTTCACCGATGAAACCGACCTCTATTTCGCGCGCCAGCAGGTGGGCGAACGGCTGCTGCAGGCGGGCGAAAATCTTCCCGACGGGGCCCAGCCGCAGATCGGTCCCGTGACGACGGGTCTCGGCGAGGTCGTCATGTATACCGTCGGCTATAAATTTCCCGACGGGAAGGGCGCCAAGAAGGTCGCGGGCCAGCCAGGCTGGCAACCCGACGGCAGCTATCTGACCCCCGAGGGCGATATCCTCACCGACGAGATTGCCAAATCGGGCTATCTTCGCACGGTGCAGGACTGGATCGTCAGTCCGCAGCTCAAGTCAGTTGGCGGCGTCGCCGGCGTCGACTCCATCGGCGGCTACGCCAAGACCTTCGTCGTCGAGCCCGATCCGACCCGTCTCACCAGCTACGGCATTTCCTACAGTGAACTCGGCGAAGCCCTCGAACGCGCCAATCTCGCGGTCGGTGCCAACTACTACAACCGGGCAGGCGAGGCCTATCTCGTGCGCGTTGATGCACGTGTCCGCTCGGTCGACGAAATCCGCAACGCGGTCGTCGCGACGCGCGGCGGCGTCCCCGTCACCGTCGGGCAGCTTGCCAATGTGAAAATCGGCGGCGACCTCAGAACCGGTGCGGGCAGCATGAACGGCAAAGAGGCGGTGATCGGAACCGTGCTCATGCTGATCGGGCAGAACAGCCGCACCGTTGCGGAAGACGTATCGGCGAAGATCGCGCAGGTGTCGAAGACCCTGCCGCCCGGCGTCGAAGTGAAGGTGGTGCTCGACCGTGCCAAGCTCGTCAACGCGACGGTCGGCACGGTGGAGAAGAACCTGACCGAAGGCGCACTGCTCGTCGCCGCCGCGCTCTTCTTCCTGCTCGGCAACTGGCGTGCCGCGATCATCGCGGTGCTCGTCATCCCCTTCTCCTTCCTGATGATGGCGATGGGCATGAACGCGTTCCGGGTCCCCGGTAACCTGATGAGCCTTGGCGCGCTCGACTTCGGTCTGATCGTCGACGGGGCGGTGATCATCATCGAAAACTGCCTCGCCAGACTGGCGCACCGGCAGGAACATGAAGGGAGATTGCTCAATCTTCGCGAACGTCTCGAGGAGACGATGCGCGCCAGCCAGGAGATGATCAAACCGACAGTCTTCGGGCAGGCGATCATCCTGCTCGCCTTCGCACCGCTGCTGATGTTCACGGGCGTCGAGGGCAAGACCTTCTCGCCGATGGCCATCACCATCATGCTCGCGCTCGTGGCGGCTTTCATTCTCGCGATCACGCTGGTTCCGGCGCTTGTCGCGCTGATGATCCGCGGCAAGGTTGCCGAGAAGGAGGTGTGGGCGATCCGCAAGTCGAAGGAGCGCTATCTCCCGCTACTCGACAAGGCGCTCGCAAAGCCCTGGGCTTTCATCGCCGGCGGCTTTGCCTTCTTCGTCCTTGCCATCCCGGCATTCGGACTGCTCGGCTCGGAATTCATTCCGCAGCTCGACGAGAAGAATATGGCGCTCGCCTCGACGCGCGTGCCTTCGGTGAGCCTCGAACAGTCGCTGGCCATGCAACTCAATGTCGAGACGGCGATTTCGAGCCTGCCTGAAGTCGAACTGATGTTCTCGAAAACCGGCACTGCCGAGGTGGCGACCGACCCGATGCCGCCGAACATCTCGGACGGCTTCATCATCCTGAAGCCGCAAGATCAGTGGCCGGCGGGCGTCGATTCCAAGGCCGATGTCGTCGAGCGTATCGAGAAGGCCGCTGGCGGCCAACTCGGCCAGCTCTATGAAGTCAGCCAGCCGATCGAGCTTCGCTTCAACGAACTAATCGCGGGTGTCCGCGGCGACGTCGCCATCAAGCTCTATGGCGACGACCTCGACAAGATGTCGCTCGCCGCGAACGAGATGGTGCGTGTGCTGCAGGGCATCCCGGGTGCGGGAAGCGTCAAGGCCGACCAGGTTGGCGGCGCTCCCATGCTGGACGTGCAGCTCGATCGCAATGCGATCGCACGCTACGGACTGTCGGTCCAGGAAGTGGCCGACACTGTGTCGGCGGCGCTCGGTGGGCGGGAATCAGGTCTCCTTTACGAAGGCGACCGCCGGTTCGACATTACCGTCCGCGTGCCTGACGCGACCCGTGTCAATCTCGACGACATCCGCGCGCTTCCTGTCCTCCTGCCCTCAGAAGGCGGGAACCGCGGACAGATACCGCTCGCCCAGGTGGCGCAGATCCGGCTGACCGAAGGGCTCAACCAGATCAGCCGCGAAAATGGCAAGCGGCGCGTCGTCGTGCAGGTGAACCTCGAAGGCCGCGATGCGGGGTCCTTTGTAGCCGAAGCGCAGGCGAAGATCGCCAATGTGAAGCTCCCCTCGGGCTATTATCTCGAATGGGGCGGGCAGTTCGAAAGCCTGCAGGCTGCGTCGAAGCGGCTCTCCATCGTGGTTCCGCTCTGCTTCGCCGGTATCTTCATCCTGCTCTACATGGCGCTCGGCACCTTCGGACGCGCGACCGCTGTGTTCCTTGCGGTGCCGCTGGGCCTCGCGGGCGGGGTGTTCACCCTCGCGCTTACGGGCATCAACTTCTCGGTCTCGGCGGCTGTGGGCTTCATCTGCCTTGCCGGCGTCGCGGTGCTCAACGGTCTCGTCGTCATGACGGCGATCCGCGAGCGGCTCGAGAATGATGTCCCGCTCACGGAGGCAATCCGTGAGGGCATGACCGAGAAGATGCGCGCGGTGATCATGACCGGTTTCGTGCCCGCGATCGGCTTCGTGCCGATGGCGATCGCGACCGGCACGGGTGCCGAAGTGCAGAAGCCGCTCGCGACGACCGTCATCGGCGGCCTCATCGCGGCGACGATCCTGACGCTGCTCGTTCTCCCCGCGATCGCAAAGGTCGTTCTCGGGGCGGACTGGCAGCCGAAGTTCCTGAAGCGGAAAGCGGAGCCGGCGGTCCAGCCGGTCACGGAATAGGGAGAGACTGTCATGACAAAAGCATCCAAGCTCTTGCGCATCTACACCGATGAATCCGCCTTCTTCGGCGATCAGCGGGTCTTCGAGTTCATCTCCGAACTCGCTCGCCAGCAAAAGCTGGCGGGGGTGACCGTCCTCGAAGCGGTCCTCGGTTTCGGTCGCTCGGCGCATCTCCACCGCAAGCATGCGCTGGAGAATGACAGGGCGGTCGTGGTCGAGATCATCGACGAGGAGCAGCGGCTCCGCGACTTTGCGGCGCAGCTGACCGAAATATCGGACATCGGGCTCATCACGCTCGAAGCGGTCGACATCCTCGGCGGGAAATCCGCCGCGGAGCCCCCCGATGTTCAGAGCTGACCGGCATCTTGCCGGTCTACACCGCGGCGCAGGTCCCCGGCCTGCGTCGCGGACCAGCTTGCCGGAGCGAGGAGCTCGCCGATGTTCTCGGTAGGAACCTCGCTCCGCCTGCCGGTCCCGATCGGACGGGTCTGGCGGCTGCTCGTCGATATCGAGCGGTACGGCGACTGGCATCCGACGCTCCGCTTCACCGATCGTCCGGGTGATGAAGAGCGCGTGGACTATGTCTACTCGCCGCGCGGACCGCGCGGGCCGGAACTGTCGGCCGAGGGCCGGATCACCTGTCTCGACTGGCTCTCGGGTTTTTCCTGGCGGACGGGCATGCGCGGTCTGCTCGTCATCGAGGAAAGCTACCGACTCGAAAAGCTCGGTCAGGGTGTCGAGGTGACGCACCGGCTCGACTGCCGGGGCTTCTTCTCGTGGCTCGGCTACCCATTTCTACGTCGCGCCTGCTCGGTGTTCCTGCGCCGCTCGAACGCTGCGCTCGAAAAGCATTTCCGCCGCACGACCGTCCAGTCCCGCTACGCGCGGCCGAGCGGGCGTCGCGCATGAATTTGAACTTGAAACCTGGCCGTCGGAGGCCCCTCTCATTCGCCCCCCACCACGGGCAGGGATCTCCGGCGGTCAGGGAGGTGCGGGAGATCACTTCCCGGTACTCCCGCACCTCATCCTGCCGGGCGTTGAACATAGGCGCCGAACGCATTGCCGGTTGCCAAGAGAAAAGGATGGCATCATGAGTGACCAGTTGCGGCTCGATATTCCGCTTCTCCTTCCCGAGGTCGCCGATACCGCCGACCGCTGCGTCGCGCGCCTCACGAGCGAACTCGAAGGACGTGACGGCGTCGACAAGGTCCATGTTGTTCGCTCAAGCGACGGTTCGCCGCCGCAGCTCTGCATTCACTATCGGCCGGACATACTCCCGCTCGAACGGGTGCGCCAGCTGGCGCGCAGCGCCGGCGCCGTACTCACCGGTCGATATCAGCATCTCTTCTGGAACGATCTCGAAGGTGTCGGCCACGCCCGGCGTGCGCGGACGATCGGGCTGCGCCTTCGCGAAATTCCCGGCGTGATCGAGGCCGAAGTCGGCGCGGCGGGGACGTTGCGCGCCGAGTTCGAGCGCTCGGAAACCTCCATCGAGACGATCAGAAAGATACTTTTGGATATGGGCGTTACCCGGAAATCGGCCGCCGTCGCCGCGGCTGTCCCGGCCCAAGAAGGCCACATCCATGGTGACGATGGCCATGATCACGGCCCCGATCATGCCCATGGGCCGGACCATAAACATGGCCACAAGGGATCGGATGATCATGATCATGGTCATGATCATGGCGGAATATTCGGTGAGCGCACCGAGCTGATCTTTGCGCTCCTCTGCGGCCTCGTCCTCGGCATCGGCTTCGCCATCGAGAAATCGGGCGTCGCTCCCGAATGGGTCAGCTTCGGCTTCTATCTCGCGGCCTATGGCTTCGGCTGCTGGTTCACCGTCCGCGAAGCGATCGAAAATCTGAGGCTCAAGCGCTTCGAGATCGACACGCTCATGCTCGTTGCCGCAGCGGGCGCGGCGGCGCTAGGGGCATGGGCCGAAGGCGCGCTGCTGCTCTTCCTCTTCAGCCTTGGTCACGCCCTCGAACATTATGCCATGGGACGAGCCAAGCGCGCTATCGAGGCGCTCGCCGAACTCGCGCCGCAGACCGCGATCGTAAAGAGCGCCGACGGCAGCACGCGCGAAGTGTCGGTCGAACTGCTGCAGATCGGCGACACCGTCGTCGTCAAGCCCAACGAGCGGCTCCCGGCCGACGGATTCGTGACAGTGGGCCGCACCGCGGTCAATCAGGCGCCCGTCACCGGCGAAAGCGTGCCCGTCGACAAGGAACCGGTGGCGGACCGGGTGCTGGCCGCCGCCAAGCCCGATGGGCTCGATGCGAAATATCGTGTCTTTGCGGGCACCATCAACGGCTATGGCGCGATCGAGATCGCGGTCACGCGGCTTGCCGCCGACACCACGCTCGCCAAGGTCGTCAAGATGGTGAGCGAGGCGGAAACGCAGAAGTCGCCGACCCAGCGCTTCACCGACAAGTTCGAGCGCATTTTCGTGCCGAGCGTGCTCGCCCTCGTGTTCGTCCTGCTCTTCGCCTGGGTCGTCGTCGATGAGCCTTTCCGCGACAGCTTCTACCGCGCAATGGCGGTCCTCGTCGCGGCAAGCCCATGCGCGCTCGCGATCGCGACGCCGAGCGCTGTGCTTTCGGGCGTCGCGCGCGCCGCGCGCGGCGGGGTGCTCGTGAAAGGCGGCGGGCCTCTCGAGAATCTGGGATCGCTGACCGCGCTCGCCTTCGACAAGACGGGTACATTGACCGAGGGCAAGCCGCGCATCACCGATGTCGTGCCCGCTACCGGCGTGCCCAAGGAAGAGTTGCTTCGCATCGCCGTCGCGGTCGAGCGGCTCAGCGACCATCCGCTTGCCGCCGCGATCGCGCGCGATGGCGAGGCCATGCTGACCTCGGCGCGCGTGCCGGTGGCGGACGACCTCAACAGCCTCACGGGGCGCGGCGTTACCGCGAAGGTCGAAGGCGAGACTGTCCAGATCGGAAAGGTGGAGATGTTCGGGACCGACGGCATCGCGCCGATCGGCGACGAAGTGGCGACGGCGATTGCCGGCCTTCGCGAACAGGGCCGCACGACGATGGTGGTCCGTATGGGCGACCGCGATCTGGGCGCGATCGGTCTGATGGACACGCCGCGCGAAGCGGCGCGCACGGCGATCGCTAGGCTCCGCGAGCTCGGGATCAGACGTATGATCATGATCTCGGGCGATCACCAGAAGGTCGCCGAGTCGATCGCCGCCGAAGTCGGGATCGACGAGGCCTGGGGCGACCTGATGCCCGATCAGAAGGTCGACGCCATTCGCGATCTCAAGGCCGAGCAGCCGGTGGCCATGGTGGGCGACGGGGTCAATGACGCGCCCGCGATGGCGAGCGCAACCGTCGGCATCGCCATGGGCGCCGCTGGGTCGGACGTCGCCCTCGAAACCGCCGATGTCGCGCTCATGGCCGACGATCTTGCCCATCTGCCCTTCGCCATCGGGCTCAGCCGGCAGACGCGGCGGATCATCCGCCAGAATCTCGTAGTGAGCCTCGGCGTCGTGGTCGTGCTCGTGCCGGCAACCATCCTCGGGCTGGGCATCGGCCCCGCGGTGGCCGCGCATGAGGGCTCGACACTGGTCGTGGTCGCCAACGCGCTACGGCTCCTCGCCTATCGCGACCGCAGCGCGGCCTGAGAGGCCAACGCGGCGGCGAGGCGAGACCGGAAAGGGGAGAGCGGATGAACTTCAAGAATATCTCGGCCTGGTCCATCCGGAACCCGATCCCGCCGCTCGTCATGTTCTTCGGCCTGACGGTCGCGGGGATCGTCTCCTTCCTCATGATGGGGGTCCAAAGCGATCCCGACATCGATTTTCCGGGCGCGATCGTCATCATCGCGCAGCCGGGCGCCGCACCCACCGAACTCGAAACGCAGGTCACCCAGCGCGTCGAAGCGGCGGTGCGCACGATCGAGGGGATCGACGAGCTCAACTCGACCGTCACCGAGGGCCAGTCGCAGACCTTCGTCCAGTTCGCGATCGGGACGCCGATCGACCGGGCGGTCACCGATATCCGCGACAAGATCACCCAGATAAGGAGCAACCTGCCGAACGGCATCCTCGAACCGCAGGTCATCCGCCTGTCGACCTCGGGCAATACGCTGGCTTATTGGTCGGCTTCGGCCACCGACATGACGCTCGAGGAATTGAGCTGGTATGTCGATAATGTCGTCGCCAAGCGGCTGATTGCCGTCCCCGGCATGGGCGACGCCTATCGACGGGGCGGCGTGAGCCGCGAAATCCGCGTCATCCTCAACCCCGAACGCATGCGCGCCTATGGCCTCACCGCCGCCGCGGTGAACACCCAGCTCGTCCAGCTCAACGTCAACGCCGCGGGCGGCCGGATGGAGGTCGCTGGATCGGAACAGGCGGTGCGCATCCTCGGCAATGCCAGTAGCGCGAACGCGCTCGGCGAAACCCTGATCTCGGTCGGCACCAACCGCACCGTGCGCCTCGCGGACATCGCCGAGGTCAAGGACCTCTACGCCGAGCAGCGCTCGGTCTCGAAGCAGGACGGACGGCAGGTGCTGACCTTCGGGTTCGAGCGCGCGAAGGGCGCCTCCGACGTCACCGTCTATGACGCGGCGGTCGAGGAGTTGCGCAAGCTCGAGAAGGAAAACCCCAAGATCAAGTTCACCGAGCTGTTCAGCGATATCGAATATACCAAGGGCCAATATCATTCGGCGATCAACGCGATGGTCGAGGGCGCGATCCTCGCGGTCATCGTCGTCTTCCTGTTCCTGCGCGACTGGCGCGCGACCCTTATCTCGGCGCTCGCAATCCCGCTCTCGGCGGTCCCGACCTTCCTCTTCATGGACCTGATGGGCTTCTCGCTCAACATGATGACCCTGCTCGCGCTCAGCCTTGTCGCCGGCGTCCTCGTCGACGACGCGATCGTCGAGATCGAGAATATCGTCCGCCACATGCGGATGGGCAAATCCGCTTACCAGGCCTCGATCGACGCCGCCGACGAGATTGGCCTGGCCGTGCTCGCGACCACCATGACGATCGTCGCGGTCTTCCTGCCCGTCGGGCTGATGCCGGGGGTCGCCGGACAATATTTCAAGAATTTCGGGCTGACCGTCGTCGCGGCGGTGCTGATGAGCCTCGCGGTCGCGCGCATGATCACGCCGATGCTCGCCGCTTATTTTCTCTCCGCGCAGGGTCCGCAGAAGCATGGCGAAGGCCCGCTGATCGACACCTATATGCGCGTGCTGCGCTGGAGCCTCGATGCCAGGGCCGCCGATGCGGCCCGCGCCCGAGGCGATCGCTGGAAATGGCTCGCCTACATCAAGGATCACCGGCTCTGGGTCGTCGGTATCGGGGTACTCGCGCTCTTCGCGACCATCTTCAGCTTCTCGCTGCTCCCGATGACCTTCCAGCCGTCGATCGATTCCGACACGAGCCGCGTCGCAATCCAGCTCGCTCCGGGTGCAACGCTCGAACAAACCGAGGCAGTGGCCGACGAGGTGACCGATCTCATGAAGCGCGACCCGCTCGTCGAATCCGCCTTGTCGCGGATCGATGTCGGCACGGCGACGGTCTATCTGAAATTGCGCAAGGACCGCGAACTCACCTCGACCGAGTTCGAAAAGGACCGCGCGCCGCGGCTGGCTGCGGTTCCCGATGCGCGCATCAACTTCCAGTCGCAGCATGGCGGCGGTGGCGGCAGCAGCCGCGACATCTCGATCACACTCGGCAGCGACGACCCGAAGAAGCTTGAAGATGTCGGCAACCGGCTGCTTGCCGAAATGGCCAAGGTGAAGGAAATCCGCTCGCCGCGCGTCGAGGGCAATCTTCAGCGCCCCGAGATCGTCATTCGCCCGCGCTTTGCGCTCGCCGCGCAGCTCGGGGTGACGACACAGGCCCTCAGCCAGTCGATCCGCGTCGCGACGCTTGGTGAGATTGACCAGAACAGCGCGAAATTCTCGCTATCCGATCGGCAAATCCCGGTTCGCGTCGCGCTCGCGGAAACCGCGCGCGAGCGGCTCGATACGCTCCGCAATATGCCGGTCCCGACCCGCAACGGCGGAACGGTGCCGCTCTCGGTCGTCGCTGAGATCGGCTTTGGCGCCGGCCCGACCCAGATCAATCGCACCAATCAGGTGCGCCAGCTCACCATCGGGGCCGACCTCGCCCCGGGTCTGGTGACGGGTCAGGCGATGGAAAAAGTCGAGGCGCTGCCCGCGCTCAAGCAGCTTCCCGCCGGCGTCACGCGGCTCGTGCTCGGCAGCGCCAAATGGCAGGCCGAGATGCTGCGTAACTTCGCAATCGCGGTGGTGTCGGGCATCTTCCTCGTGCTCGCCGTTCTGATCCTGCTCTATCGCAAGATCATCCCGCCCTTCGTCAACATGGGTTCGCTGCTGCTCGCCCCGCTCGGCGGTGCGATCGCGTTGCTCTTGACCGGCTATCCGCTGTCGCTCCCCGTCTTCATCGGGGTGCTGATGCTGCTCGGTATCGTCGGCAAGAACAGCATTCTGCTCGTCGATTTTGCGATCGAGGAAATGGCGTCCGGCGTGCCGCGCGACGAGGCGATCGTCGACGCGGGGCACAAGCGCGCGCAGCCGATCCTGATGACCACGGTCGCGATGGTCGCGGGCATGATCCCGACCGCGCTGTCGCTCACCGGCGACGGTGCATGGCGCGCGCCGATGGCGGTCACGGTGATCGGCGGTCTCATCCTTTCGACGATGCTGACGCTGCTGATCGTACCGGCGTCCTTCAGCCTTGCGGCGGGCTTCGAGCGCCGGATGGCCCCGCGCCTGCGCCGCTGGTTCACGACCGGCGGCGCGCACGCCGACCCATCGCCTGCGGGCGTCACCGACATCGGCGCGGGGCAAAGCCCGGCGGCCGATCGATAGAGGAGTGAAGTTGATGGAGTTCGAGCGGGAGCATGACCTCCCCTATAGTCCGGAACAGATATGGGCGGTCCTCGGCGATTTCGAGAACCACCGGATCTGGAATCCCTATGTCCGGATCGAGCGGCTTGCCGAGGACCCGATCGCGATCCGCTATTCGATGCGAATGGATCCCAACAAGCCCAAGTTTCTCGAAGTCTCCGCGACGGTCCTTTCCGCGCGCTCCGGCGAGGAACTGATTCTCGACGTAAAGCCGAGCTTCATCCTCCAGTTCGAGGAGAGCTATATCCTGACCCGGACGCCGGAAGGGACCAAATTCCTCCATCGCTATCGCTGCCGCGGACCTTTTGCCTGGCTCCGGCTTCCCGGCATCCAGACGAGCTTTCAAAGGATGCTCGCATCGATCGACGGCATCCTGCTCAGCTACCTCAAGTCCAAGTACAGCAAGCCGCAATCGCCGCCGCGGCGGCCCAAGTCGAAGTTCAAAGGTGGTCGGCGATGACGAGCTTTCCGATGCTCGCGCCGCACAAATGGCGTCCGCTCGGCGCGGCCTGGGCAATTGCCCTCCTGTCGAGCCTAGCTGTCCTCTTCGTCGGTGAGGTCATGGGCCAGGCGCCGTGCGATCTCTGCTGGTTCCAGCGCGCTTTCATGTTTCCGCTCGCGATCATTCTCGGCATCGCGGCGTTCATGTCGGACCGCGCCGTCGTTCCTTATGGGCTGGCGCTGGCTTTCGGCGGCGGTCTCGTCGCTTTCTATCACAGCCTGCTCTACGTCGGCGTCATTCCGGCCCAGATCGTCCCCTGTACCGGCGGCCCGTCATGCTCGGGAGAGAGCATGGCAATCGGAGGCGTGCCGCTGCCCCTCCTGTCGCTGGCCGCGTTTGCGCTCATCCTTATCCTCTTGCTCAACTTCCAAAGGAGACTGAAATCATGAACAGACGTATCGGTGTCGTTGCCACGCTTGTCCTCTCGGCACTCGCCTTCACCGGCGGCGCGATGCTCTACAGCGGAACCGCCGAGGGCGAACCCACGAAGAAGGTCGTGGCGGGGCCGGTCGACAGCCTCATTCGTCCGCACTCTCCAATCATCGGTCCAAAGAATGCGCCGGTGACCATCGTCGAATTCTTCGACCCCTCGTGCGAGGCCTGCCGCGCCTTCTATCCGACGGTGAAGGGCATCGTCGCCAAATATCCCAAGGATGTGCGTCTCGTGATGCGCTACCTGCCGCTCCATCCCGGCTCGGCCGAGGCGATCGTGATCCTCGAAGCCGCGCGCGTGCAGGGCAAGCTCCAGCCCGTAACGGCGGCGCTGCTCGAGGCGCAGCCCGACTGGCACGACGGCAAGATGGACGGTGCCTGGGCCGCGGCCGAGAAGGCCGGCCTCAATGTCGCGAAGGCGCGCGCGATGCCGACCACCGATGCAATGGCCTGGATGGAGCAGGACATTGCCGACGCGCGTGCGGTCGGCGTCAAGGGCACCCCGACCTTCTTCGTCAATGGCGAGATGCTCGTCCAGCCGAGCCCCGAACAGGTCGAGGCCAAGGTTCAGGCCGCGGTCGCGGCGATGGGGCAATGAGCCGGAGCGGGGTGTCCCTTGACGGGGTAGCGAGCCGCTCCAGCATCTCGTCCTGCCGCAGCACTGGCCCGAGTGATCCACCGGCTCGTGTTCGGGTGCGATATTCACAGTGCGTTCAATGACGAAGGGGGAGTTTGCAGGTTCGTAAAAGGAGAGACAGACATGCGAAAATTTGTGCAGTTCGCGGCGGCGCTGCTCGCATTTGCGATCCCGGGCACCGCAATGGCTCAACATCATGGTGATCGTGGCGGCTGGAGTGGCAGCCATGATGCTCCGCGCGGACATGACCGCGATTACCGGCCCATTCGGCACAGCGCCCCCACTTATGGCCACGACCGGGGCTATCGTTCCTACGATCCCTATTATCGCGGCAACGCTCATCGGTTCGAGCGGCGCGATCAATACGAACGGCGCTACCAGAAGAGGCGACAGCATCATCATCACCGGGGCCGTCACTGGCGAGGCTAGGCGCGGCGAATGCCGTCTCCGCGTCAGGTAGAGCGACCTCTCTGATCGACAACAACCTTGCCTTGGTGCGCAAAGCCAGGGAGGGCATCGTCGGCGACGATAGCAGAGCCGCTTCAAAGGCCGGCGTAAGGCTGCGCCAACAAGCAGGCCGTGCTGACCTTCGAGCCGTTTGCCAGCGCAGGGCCGTTCATACGCGGTCACAGTTTCATGGATATCATTCGGGTAACCGGATTGGAGCCGCATCGCCCGCCGGGGCTACCGCTCACGGATCACGAGTTCGGTCCCGGCATAGCGCTCCGGGCGAACATGCTCGATCCGCTGCGTCCGGCGGCTCGCCCTGTTCATGAAGGTGACTTCGACGGTCACCGGCGTCATGGAGGCGAGGCCGAAGTGGACCGGCTGGGTGCCTTGCGAATTATAGCCTTCGCCGGTCGAGACCAGACGCGTCGCGACGATCTGGCCGGCGGCGTCGTAGAGCCGGACTTCGGCGCCCATGCGAGTGAAACGCCCCGCCTTGTCGAGGACGCGCACCGAAAGGCCGCGCCGCGCCGCCTGCTTGCCCGGATCGTTATGGAAGAGGAAATGGCCGCCGGTCGCGGTGTATCCGCGTGTCACCGAGAGATCGAGCGCGCCGTCGCGGTCATAGTCGATCCACTGGATGCCATGATCGGCGACGTTGAGCGCGGAGCCGGCGGGCAGGATGTTTTCGAAGCCCTTGCCGCCGAGGTTGCGGTAGAGGCGGTTCGCGGGCTGCTGCGCGCCCGACTTGCCGGTGTAGGCGGCGACGAAGAGATCGAGCCAGCCGTCATTGTCGAAATCGCCCCAAGCGGCGCCGACGGCATGATTATCCTCCGCGAGACCGAGCTGCGGCGCGACATTCTCGAAGTTGCCGTCGCCCTTGTTGCGGTAGAGGCTGTTGACGCCGTAGCTCGCGACGAACAAGTCGAGTTCGCCGTCATTGTCAAAGTCGCCAACCGCGCAGCCGACGCTGCCATCTTCGGCCAGACGTCCGGGGCGGTCCATACCGAGCGCGGGAGCGACGTCGACGAAGCGCCCGCCGTCGTTGCGCCACAACGCGTCGGTTGCGCCGGCCTGGTTGGCAAGGAAGAGATCGAGATCGCCATCGCGGTCGTAATCGAACCAGCAGGCACCCACGGTCGGCCGCGCGTCGTCGCCTGCCTGTTCGGCGTCGACGCGCACGAAACGGCCCGCGTCCTGACGGAACAGCGCGTTCGGACCCGAGCGGTTCGAGGCGAAGAGATCGAGGTCGCCGTCATTGTCGAAATCGACCCAGCTCGATTGGCGCGCCGAGCGGCCGGGAGCGACGGGGGTGAGGTCTTGGCGGACGAAGCGGCGGCCGCTCTCATTGCGGAACAGAAGGTTGGCTTCGGTTGCCTTGGTGGCGCCGGCATAGAGATCGAACCAACCATCGCCGTCATAGTCGCCCCATGACAGACCGCGCATCTCGGCGCCGGAGACGGGAAGGCCCATGGCGGCACCGATGTTGGTGAGGGTTCCGCGATCGTTGCGGTAGAGGCGAATCTCGCCAGTCTTGATCGACACGGCGAGGTCGAGGTCGCCATCGCGGTCGAAATCTGCCCAGCTGTTGGAGAGCGAGCCGGGAATGGCGAAATCGGCGGTCTGGACGGGTGTGAAGGCGGGACCGGCCGTCCCGGCCGTCCCGCCGCCGGCAATGCCGGTCGACAGGACGGCCCAGGACAGGATCCGCATCAGTTCATCGCGCATGATGCGGACTCCTGAGGATGGTGGGGATCAGAAATCGAGCGAAATCCGGCCATAATAATAGCCGCCATATTGACCGAACGGTCCGGCGCCATAGGGGGCGAGCCCGATGGTGTTGGCGACGGTCGTGCGGTCGGGATAGACGTCGAAAATATTATAGGCGCCCGCGGCGACCCGAAACTTCTCGGTCACGCTGTAGGAGACCTCGAGATCGGTGATCCACTTGGCGCCGAAGCTCTGGTCGTTGACGGGAAGGCCGCCGACGAGATTATCGAGCGACTTGAATTTGTCGTAGCGCGTTTCCTTGACGTTAATCGTGAAGGGACCGGATTCGAAGTTGGCGCCGAGGATCAGCTTGGTCTTCGGAGTCGAGGTGAACCAGCCCTGGGTGCGCCGGTCGAACAGGGTCAGGCCGAGGCCCGCGAGTTCGCTCGGGTTGGCTGCGATCTTCCTGATGTCGGTGTCATTATAGTTGAAGCCGACGCTCGTGCGCAGGCGTCCGGCACTGCCGACGTCGAACGCATAGGTGCCCACGACATCGACGCCGCGCGTGCGCGTGTCGACGGCGTTGGTGAAGAAGCGCACCGACTGGTCACCCGAGAAGCCGTTTGCGATCAGGATGTTCCGGATCCCCGTGCCCGACAACAGGCCGGTGAGGGTGATGCGGTCGTCGAGATCGATCTGATAGGCATCGACCGAGAGCGAGAGACCCGACGCCGGCGTCAGCGTGAAGCCGAGGCTGTAGTTCTTCGACTTCTCCGGCTTGAGTGGCTGCGCACCGAGCGCCTGCGCGACCGCCGAGTTGGTCTTCACGATCTTGGTGAGCACCGGGATATAGACGCCGCCGACAAGATTGATCGACGTCGAGGTCTGCGCGAAGTCCTGCTGCGCCAGCGAGGGGGCGCGGAAGCCGTTGCTGAACGCACCTCGCAGTGCGAGCCAGTCGGTCAGCTCATAGCGTGCGCTCACCTTGCCGCTGAAGACGCTGCCCGAGCTGTCGTCGAAATGCTCGAAGCGCCCCGCCGCGGTGACGAGGAAGCGGGGGCTGACGTCCAGCGCGAGATCGACATAACCCGCCCAGATGTTGCGGTTGATGTTCGCCGCATCCTCGGGGGTAACGACGATCGCGCCCTGTGCACCGACCTGTGCCGGGCGTCCGGCGAGCGGACCGGTCGGATAGAAATAGCCCCCGGCCCGGTAGCTTTCGACGTCGAGCGGCTTGGTGACGTAATTCTCGTAGCGATACTCGGCGCCGAGCGAGACCTGGAGTGCCGTCTCGCCGTCGAACTCGATACGACGCGTCAGGTCGAGATTGTTCGTCCACTGGTCGAACGCCGAGCTGAAGGTCTTGAACTCGGTCGGGCTCGACGGGCCGAGCGACGCGTTGAGCGTATTTTCGGCGCCATTCTTGGCATAGTTGCGGCCATAGGTGCTGCTGAGATCGATGTTCCAGCCCGCAGTCTCGCCGCGAAGGCCGCCGGTGAATTGGAAGTCGGTTTCCTGCAGCGTGTAGTAAGGCGTGAAGCCGTCGGGATAGATCTGGATGATGTTCTGGTTGCTGTTCGGGCGGCGGCCGGCCTGGCCGACGCGCGCGTCGCGATAGCCGAAGGTGCCATCCGAATAGAAGGTGACGTTGCCGAGCGGCAGGACGAGCGTTTGCGCGACCTTGACGTCCTTCACGTCGGGGAGGCCGCCTTGATAGGTGCGGCGATTGGCGGTGAGTTCGCGCGGATCGGGTACACCGCCGGCGAGCGGGAAATAAAGCGCCCCGGTTACGTCGGTGTTGCGCACGGCGGCATTGGCCTTCTTGCCTTCGACCGACAGTGTGAACGAACCGCCGTCGCCGAGCGCGAAGCCGTGCGAGACGCTGCCTGAGATGGTTTCGCCATCGCTGCCGCTGCCGTCGCGACCATAGCGCTGGCCGGCTTCGAGGGTCGCCTTGCCGCCCGAGTCATTGGTCTTCAGGATGACGTTGATCACACCCGCGATCGCATCCGAGCCATATTGTGCCGAGGCACCGTCGCGCAGCACTTCGATACGCTCGATTGCGCTCGACGGAATGAGGTCGAGATCGACCGGGTTGCCGCCCTGCGACGTCGCGCCCGAGTTGAAGTCGATGATCGAGCTGTTGTGACGGCGCTTGCCGTTGACCAGCACGAGGACATGGACGCCCGAAAGGCCGCGAAGGCCCGCGGGGCGCGTCAGGCTGTTGAACGACGAGCTGCCCACGGTCGTCGACTGGAAGGACGGCACGAGCTGCGTCAGCGCGTCGCGCAGCTGCATGCCGCCGCCGAGCTTTTCAAGCTCTTCGCCGCCGATCACGTCGATCGGGGTCGGGCTCGAAATGACGGTGCGAGCCTGGCCGCGGGTGCCGGTGACGATGATTTCGGACTGGGAGGCCGTTTCACCGGCGTCGTCGACCGGGGCATCCTGCGCGAAAGCAGGCATGGAGATGGCGGCGGCGACGCAGGACGCCCCCGCCAGAAGTCTCGTATATTTTTGCATGGTCTTGCTCCTGAATACGGAAAATCGTTCCCCCGGTGAACCTGCGATTTTTTGTTTTCCGCTTGTTTCGGCGCTTATCCTGCGGCCCTCAACTTGCGCGGTGGCGCTGCGGTGTCCTGCGAAAGGGTGTCGAGCCCTTGCCGCAAATCCGCGATGAGGTCATCCACCCTTTCGAGCCCGATGTGCAATCTTAGCAAGGGGCCGGGATAGCTGAGCTTGTGGGTCCGGGCCTTGAGCTGCGGGTCGACGGGAATGGCGAGGCTCTCATAGCCGCCCCAGCTGAAACCGAGACCGAAAAGCTTGAGCTGCTCGACCATCGCGGCGACAGCCGTTTCGGGCGCGGGCTGGAGTACCGCGCCGATCAGGCCGCAGATGCCCGTGAAATCGCGCTTCCAGATCGCATGACCCGGATCGCTCGGCAGCGCGGGGCACATCACCGAATGGACTTCGGGCTGCGCCTCGAGCCATTTGGCGACCTGAAGCGCGGCGGCGCCATGTTGTGCGAGACGGGTATGGAGTGTCCGCAGACCGCGGATCGCCATATAGGCGTCGTCGGGCGATACCGCCCAGCCGGTCTCGTAGCTCGACGCCGCGAGCAGTTCGGCGGCGTGGCCCTTCGTCGCGGCGAGCCCCATGAACACGTCCGAATGGCCGCAGACATATTTGGTGAGCGACTGGATGCTCACGTCGACGCCGTGATCGAGCGGCTTGAAGAGGACGCCGGCCGACCAGGTATTGTCGATCACGGTCATGATCCCGGCTTCCTTCGCCATTGCGGCGATCGCCGGGATGTCCTGCATTTCGAAGCTCAGCGAACCGGGGGATTCGAGAAAGATCACACGGGTCTTCGGCGTTATCATCGCGCGGATGGCTTCGGCATCGTCGGCGGGATCGAAGTAGCGCGCGGTGACGCCGTAGCGCGCGAGCGTGCCGGCAAGGAAACGCCGGGTCGGATTATAGACGGTGTCGCAGGCGAGAACTTCGTCGCCGGCGGAGAGCAGCGCGAGCAGCGTGCCGGTGATCGCGGTGAGGCCCGAGGGATAGATGAAGGCTTCATCGGCATTCTCGAGATCGCGCAGGGCATCGCGCAGCGTGCGCTGGGTCGAGAGGCCGACGCGGCCGTAGGTGACCTTGCCGCCGTCGTAGAGCGCCTCACAGCTGGGCAGAAGAACGGTCGAGCCGCGCTGGATCGGCGGACCGGGGGTCCGCTGGAGCGCGTCGCACGGGGTATCGCCGTGGATGAGCCGCGTCTGCTCGTGAACCATACTGCAAAGCGTCATCTATATTTTCTTTCTCAGATGGAATTGGAGAGGAGTTTCTGCCGCTGCGGCGACACGCCGCTGCGATGTGCCGCGACGAGATCGCTGCGGCGGACGACCGAGAGCGCCTTGGCGGCCTTGGTCACATGTTTTTCGATGGCGCTCGTCGAGATGTTGTAGCGGTTCGCGAGGCTCTTCAGGCTCGACCCCTCGACACGGATCGCGACGAGGATTTCCTGCGTCCGCTCGGGAAGCTGGCTGAGCATGGTCTCGACAGCGCGGACCTCATCCTTGGCAAGCAGGATGCGCAGCGGCGACATCTCGTCGACCGGATGGTCAGGTTCGTCGAGCTGGCAATGGCAGTCGCTGCGGCGCGTCGTCTGGCGGCGATGGCGATCGATGAGCGCGGCCTGCGCGGCCTGGAAGAGATAACATTTGGGATGGGCGACCGCGGCGGCGTCGGCGCGGCGAATGATGCTGAGGAGAACGTCCTGGAGAATGTCGTCGAGGTCGGCGACCGGGACGCGGCGGCGGAGATATTTCCTGAGTAGCGGGAGGTGCGGCCAGAAAGCTTCGACAAGATCGGGCGCGGCGTTGTCGGACGGCAAAGCGGGAGTGGCCGGCGGCTTTTCCGGAGGTGGAGCGATAAGTTCGAACGTCTGCCAGCCATCGCCGGCCGTGACGTTTTCAGTCTCATACTCGGCCCCATAGGCACTGAATGTCATCGTGCGTCCCCTTGTGGCGACATTTTATGACATGAGTGCTAGGGTGAATTCATCACCGACTTTGGCAGGAATTTGGCGAATGTTGGGATGTTTGAACTGATAGTTCGGTATTTGGTCGATCAAATGATCGAAATCCTACATGAACAACGTCGGTCCGGTCGAATCATCTGTCCCGGATTCGCCTCGGAACTGCAACATTTGGCGAGGGGCCGCAAAACTTCCTCGCGGAATCGCGCTTTGGGCGATGGGGTGTTCGGTTCGTAGCGCGTCAAAGCCAAGGGGCCTCCCGTATCGGAGGCAGGAGGAGTGATCGCATGGCGAGAACCTGGCTTATTTTGTCGGCGCTGGTCGCTGGACTGGCGCTGGGCGTGGGATGGACGCGGCTCGGGCTCGCCGGTCTCATCGATGCGGTAACGATTGCGGACAGCATCGGCGGTATCTGGCTCGACGGACTCAGAATGACGATCATCCCGCTCGTCGTCTCGCTCCTGATCACCGGGATCGCAAAGACGGTCGATAGCGCGCGCGGCGATCGCGTCGCGATGCGCTCGGTCGTCACGTTCATTGCGCTGCTATGGATTTCGACCGCGATGGCGGCGCTGCTCATTCCCGCGCTGCTCGGTATCTTCCCGATGCCGGCCGACGCCGCGCGCTCGCTCACGGGGAGCCTTACGACATCGGCCCATGTCGAGGCGCCAACGGTCGGGATTGCCGCCTTCCTCCGCTCGATCGTACCGACCAATCCGTTTGCCGCGGCCGCGAACGACGCGCTTCTTCCGCTCATCCTCTTCACCGCGGTCTTTGCGGTCGCGCTGGCGCGGCTGCCCGCGGTGCAGCGCGAGCCGGTGACCGCCTTCTTCGACACGATCGCTAGCGCGGTGCTGCTCATCGTCGGCTGGGTGCTCGCGCTCGCGCCGATCGGCGTGCTCGCGCTGGCCTTCGGGGTTGGCGCGCGCGCCGGCACCTCGGCGATCGGCGCGCTCGCCCATTATGTCGTGATCGTGTCGAGCGCCGGGCTTGCCGCCTGGGCGCTCGCCTATCCGGTCGCGGTATTCGGTGGCCGCGTGCGGCTTCTCGCCTTCGCGAAGGCGGTCGCACCCGCGCAGGCGGTCGCGCTCAGCACCCAGTCGTCGCTCGCCTCCTTGCCGCCGATGCTGAAGGCATCGACCGATCTCGGGGTCGACCGCTCGGTGTCGCGCGTATCGCTGCCGGTCGCGGTCGCGATCTTCCGCGTTACGAGCCCGGCGATGAACCTCGCGGTCGCCATCTATGTCGCGCACTGGCTTGGCATATCGCTCGCGCCGTCCACGATCGCGGCGGGCGCCGCGGTGGCAGCGATCACGACGATCGGGTCGGTGAGTCTGCCTGGACAAGTGAGCTTTCTGACCTCGATCGCGCCAATCTGCGTCGCGATGGGTATTCCGATCGAGCCGCTCGCCCTGCTGATTGCGGTCGAGATGATCCCCGATCTCGTGCGGACGGTTGGCAATGTGACCATGGATGTCGCTGCGACGACGGCGATCGCACGGATGGGGCCGGCGTCGGATGCCGTCAGTGATGGCGCCGATGGATATGGAGGCGGCGAGGATGACGCCTCGCCGCGACCCGCGCCTTCTTTCGTTAGCGCGCAAGACGTTTGAAGGAGGAAAACCATGACCCGCGTTTCACTCGACGATGCCGACGTCCGGATTCTGGGATTTCTTCAGGAGGATGCGACGCTCTCGGTCGCGGCCGTCGCCGCCAAGGCCAATATGTCGCAGAATGCTTGCTGGCGGCGGATCAAGCGGCTCGAGGAAAGCGGGGTGATCTCGCGGCGCGTCACGATCCTCGACGCCAGTGCGCTCGGTCTCGACCTTACGGTCTTCGTGAGCCTGCGCGCTTCCGAGCATAGCGAAGCCTGGCTCGAGATGCTCAATTCGGCAATCCGCGATATTCCGGAGGTCGTCGAATTCTACCGCATGACCGGCGACGTCGACTATCTGCTCAAGCTCAGGGTCGAGAACATGGCCGCCTATGACGCGGTCTATCGGCGCATCATCCGTTCGATCCGGCTCACCGATGTAAGCTCGGCCTTCTCGATGGAAGAAATCAAGTTCACCACCGCGCTGCCGCTCACGGCGCGCCCGTCCTGACCTTCAGTACGGGCGCGGCGCGTTAGCGCGCGTAGCGCTTGCCGAGTTCGGTCGCGCGCGACGTCAGCGGCTGTTCCTTGCCCGCGATGAAGATCGCGGTCGGCTGGGTGAGCGGCTCGAGCGGATCGCCGTCCCAGATCACGATGTCGGCTGCCTTGCCGGGTGCGATCGAACCCATCTGGTCGGCGACGCCGAAGATGCGGGCGGGTGCGAGCGTGAGCGCCTCGATGCCTGCGGCATAGTGCAGCCCGCGCGATACGGCGAGGCCGGCATTATAGCGCATCTCGCGGACGCGGTGGCCGGCGTCGTTGCCGCCGATCGCAATCTCGACCCCCGCTGCCTTCAGGATCGACGCGTTCTGGAGCGAGGCACCGAGCATGTCGAAGTTCGCGGGGATGTTCGAGGTCGGATTGATGAGCACGGGGACCTTCGCCGCCGCGATTTCGTCGGCGACGCGCCAGGCTTCCTCGGCGCCGGACAGGATGATCTTGAGCTTGTAGTCGCGCGCCAGCTTCAGCACCTGCTGGATGTCGGCGGCGCGGTGGACGACGACGATCAGCGGCATCGTGCCAGCGAGCACGGGCTTCAGCGCCGCGACATCGGCCTGCGAGAGCTCGAACGGATATTCGTCGCGCGGCGCCTGACGCGCGAGATCGAAAATCTGGCGAAGCTGCACGAATTCGGCAGCGCGCGAGCCGCCGATGCGCGCGGCGCCATCCTCGCCAAGCTCGAGCATCATGCCGACCCCGGGTCGATGGAGGATAGCCGCGCCCTCGCCGAGCGAGATCAGCGCCGCCTTGCCCGCGAAGGGCAGTTCGCGTTCCTTGTCGCTGTCGTCATAGTCGGGCATCACGACCGCATGGGTGACGCCGCCGAGCCGCGCGATAGGTATGAGCGTCGACGCCGGGTTAAGCCCGTACTGGACGTCGAACGAGGCGCTGATCCCCGAATTATGCGTCTTGTTGTCGACCGAACCGTCGACCGAGCTGACCTCGAGGAGGCCGAGCGCGGTGTTCACCGCGATGAGCCCCGGAGTGACCGTCGCGCCCTTGGCGTCGATCGTGCGCACGCCTGACGGGACGGCGACATTTGCGCCGGCGGCAGCGATGCGCCCATCGCGCACGAGGATCGTGCCATTCTGGACCTCGCCGACGGGGCCGGGCGTCAGAAGATGCGCGTTGGTGATCGCGAAGGTCTGCGCTGCGACCGGTGAGGCGGTCGCAGCGAGGGCCAGGGCGATGCCTGTGAAAACTGGGAGCCGTCGTTGCATCTCATTCCTCCCCGACCGGTTGGCCGATTTCAAAATCGCTTCGGTAGCGCGTGGCGGGATCGCTCGTGTCGAGGACGAGCGCGCCGTCGATGAAGACCTTCTCGGCGATGGCGTAGACGCTGAACGGATTCTTGCTCCACAGCACGACGTCGGCCATCTTGCCCGGCTCGAGCGAGCCGGTCTTGTCGGCAATGCCCATGATCTTCGCGGGGTTGAGGGTGATCCACTTGATCGCCTCCTCCTGCGGAATGTCGATCCCCGCGCGGCGCCCGGCGGCGATCGCGACCGCACTTTCGACGTTGAGGCGCTGGATCAGTCGCTGCTCGTCCGAGTGGATCGCAACGCAGACGCCCGCCTTGCTCAGGATCGCGGCATTTTCCTCGATCGCGTCATAGGCTTCCATCTTGAAGCCCCAGCGCGTCGCCCAGGTCGCGACGCAGACATCGTCGGCGACGAGCAGGTCGGCGATCTTGTAAGCCTCGACCGCATGGTGAAAGGCGCGCGTCTTGTAGCCGAACTCGTGGCCAACATCGAGCATCACCGCCATTTCGTCGGCGCGGTAGCAATGGTTCTGAACGAGGATGTCGCCCTTCAGCACGCCCGCAAGCGTTTCGAGCCCGAGGTCGCGCTTGGGCGCCTCGCCGCCTTCGCCGCGCGCGTGCTTCTTTTCATAGGCATCGACCTTGCGGCCATATTCGGCGGCGTCGATCCAGGCGCGGCGGAAACCCGCGACTTCGCCCATGCGCGTGGCGGGGGCGCGGCCGCGGCTGCCGTAGCGACCTTTCGGATTCTCGCCGCAAGCCATTTTCAGCGTGTAGGGCGCGCCCGGGAATTTCATCTGCTGGACGGTCACCGCGGGCACATTCTTCACGCTCACGCCGCGGCCGCCGAAGAGGTTGGCCGAACCCGGCAGGATGAGCAGGCTGGTGACCCCGCCGGCGCGGGCCTTGGTGAATACGGGATCCTGCGGCCAGATCGAATGCTCGGCCCAGACATGCGCGGTATAGGGGTCGATATTCTCGTTGCCGTCGGCATGGCCCTGGACGCCGGGCGCCGGAAAGACCCCGAGGTGCGAATGGGCGTCGATGATGCCGGGGGTGACCCACTTGCCGCGCCCGTCGATGACGCGCGCGCCTAAGGGAACAGCGACATCGGCGCCGACCGCGATGATCTTGCCTGCGGCCATCAGCACCGTGCCATTGTCGATCCGGGTGCCGGTGCCGGTCAGGATCGAGGCGCCGACGATCGCCGTGTCGGCGGCGGGACGCGGTTGGTAGGTGCTCGCGAACGGTGCGGGCGCCGGCGCTGCCGCCGGTTCCGCGGGCGGCGGTGGCGTGTTGGCGGGGCGCGCCGAGGAGGCATCGGCGGCGCAGCCCGCGAGGAGCGTGAGCGTGGTGCCGAGAAGCGCGGCGCGCACCGCGCGGGGGGTGCGGGCCGGGGAGATGGTGTCGGAGAAATGTCGTGTCACGCCGGGATCACCTTGTGCGAAGGGATGGAATGGGCAGCAATCCGGCCGCCGCGCCGGGGGTGCGCGACGGCCGGACGGGAGGTGCGTCAGAAAGTCTTGCGGACGTTGACGTACCAGTAGCGCGGGATCGGCGAATGAAGCGAACCCATGTAGCCGAAGCCGCTCGAATCAATCGGCGGTTGCGCATTGGTAATGTTGCGAACTCCGACACGCAGTTGGGTTCCATCGGTGAACCCGCCTTTAAGGTCATACTGCACATACAGGCTCGCGGTGGTGTACGCCTTTACGATCAGGTTTTCTCCGCCGATCGAAATGTCGTTGTCGATGACGCTGCCGGTGTAGCTTACAAAGCCGCCAGCCGTGAATTGCCCAAGCTTCCAAGTAAGCGAGGCCGAGCCGCGCCATTTTGGGAAAGCGTCGCGGCGAACCTGATTACCGCCTTCCGGAATGACCGTGTCGATGTTGATGTCGCCCGCCGCGCGCGCATCGAGCAGGACCCGGATGTCAGGGGACACGTCGCGGAAATATTTGAGCAGATAGGCCGCGTTGGCGGACATGGTGAAATCGCCGATTCCCGTGTCGCGAAGCCCGACGTTGAGCCCGAAATCGATCCCGCGCACCGTCTGTGGTTCCAGGTTGCGATACTGGTCGTCGACATATTGCACCCGACCGACCGGTGCGATGCCAGTCCCGGCGAACAATGCGATATCGTCGGCCGTCGGCGCCAGGCGGACCACGGTGGGATCGCTCGACCCCTGAAGGCGGAGGAGATAATCGCTGATGAGCGCGTTGCCTTCGCCGAATACGCCGACGATGCCCTTCTGCTTGACCTGCCAATAGTCCACCGTGAAGGTGGTACGGAGTCGGCCGGTATTGAAGGCCGGCGGCTGGAGCACAGTACCGATCGTCCAGGTGGTCGAGGTTTCCGGCTTCAGGTCGGGGTTGCCCGCGCGCCGTCCGGTGGTAACAAAACCTTGGGCGCAAGCGTCGAAGCTGGTGATGCGGCCCGCGCGCAAATCGGCCTCGCAGCGGATATAATCGGTCCGCGTATTGCCGCGTGTGATGATCGTTGCCTTGGTCTGCTCGAGGTTCGGCGCGCGGAAGCCTTGCGCCCACGAGCCGCGGATTCGCCAGCCATCGAAGAGGTCCCAAGCGGCGGCCACCTTGGGTTTCGCGATGCTGCCGAAATCCGAATAATGCTCGTAGCGGCCCGCCAGCTGTAGCTCGAGGCTGCGAATGAGCGGAACATTCATTTCGGGCGCGATCAGTGGCACGGCCAGTTCGGAGTAGGCAGCGAAGACCGTGCGCGAGCCCTTGGTGTCGGGGGTCGGGCTGACGCCGAACAAGTCGGATGGCTGGACAATACCGGTGACCGTGTCTGTCCAGGTGATTGTTCCATCGACGCGCTCGTCGCGGTCGTCGAGATAGGAATCGCGACGCAGCTCAAAGCCAAGCGCCATGCCGACGTTGCCGGCGGGCAACGTCAGAAGATCGGCCTTCGATGCCCGAAAATCCCACTGCGCCAGCGTAGATTTGCCCGCGCGAACCGTCTTGATCGCGATAGCGTCGAGAGCGGCCTGATTGCTAGGTGTCGTGTCGGGACCGGTCGGATTGGTCGCGCTGCCGCCATTGAACGGATTATAGGCATCGGGCGTCGAGAGCGCGAGGCTTTGCTGGAGAAGCGTGGCGCTGATCCCATCCTGAACATCGCGGACCGTTGCTTGCGAATAGAGCGCCGCCGTCTCCCAGTTGAAACCGAGCGCCTCGCCGCGAAGCCCCAGCAATGCCCGGAACTGGCGGTTGGTGACATCGACGACGGTTGGTCCCATGTCCACAAAACGATAGCTTGTGATCGTCACCGGCAGGCCGGCGGCGGGCGCGTCGATCCCCGCGAGGCGGTTCGGGTTTAACGTGCCATTGGCGAAGGTTACGGGGCCAAAGGGGTTCCAGTAGTTGGACGCCGGCACCGTCATCTGGATCGAACCGATCGAGAAGACGCTGTCCTGGATGCTCCGCGTCTTGGCATAATAATAGCCGGCCTCGCCGAAGACGGTCAGATTGTCACTGAGGTCATAGTGGCCGTTCGCGAACACGTTGACACGATCCAGCCGGGGAATAATCGAAAGCGGATAATTGGCTTGGGCGTCCCACCTTGTGTTGCGATCAGCGCCGGTCGTGGCACGCGTCGCATCATCGATACAGATCCCGCCCCCCAGATCGGCCGAGCAGCCGCCATTTGCTGTCGGCTGGATTGAAAACACCCCGCCCGTGGTCGTGATATTGGTCGTTCCGCGGCGTACGCGAACGCCGGTGGTGAAATTGCCCCACTGGGACAAAGTGCTGGTGTCGTCCAAGCTGTTCGAGCCTGCGAACACTGTCCCTGCGAAATCGTCGAAGAAGCGGTGATCGGATGTCGCGGTATAATCCTGGTCCTGTGAGGACAGCGCCGTGCGGTTGGTGTAGTTGAACAGCAGCGAAATATTGCCGCGATTCTCGGCGAAGTCGGTGCCGAGATAACCTGAGCCGTTGAATTCGCGCAGCCCCGTTCCCTCTGCTCCGCCATATTGGACCGACAAACCGCCGCCGTTCACATTGTCGCGAAGGATGGTGTTGACCACGCCCGCCACGGCGTCGGTGCCATAGAGGGCTGCCGCGCCGTCGCGGAGCACTTCGACGCGCTGGATACCGAAGACCGGGATTGAGTTGCTATTATAGGTGATGACCGGCGCCAGCGACGTGCTCGCCTGGCTGCTTGGGTGCTGCACAAGCCGGCGCCCGTTGAGCAGGACCAGCGTGTTGCCGACTCCCAGTCCGCGCAGATCGATGGACCCGACGTCGCCGCGCGCGAAATTGCTGCTCGTCTGACCATTGCTGCTGTTGAACGACTGGTCGCTCATTTGCGGGATCGACCGCAACAGTTCGTCGCCCGACACCGCAGCGGTCGCCGCAATCTCGTCCTCGCCGACCACGGTCACGGGCAAGGCTTCGGTGATCTTGGTGCCAGCGATGCGACTGCCGGTCACGACGATTTCTTCGCCGCGGGGAGCCGATTGCGGCTCGGTCGCGGCCTGGGTCTCCGCCGCCTGTTCCTGGGCGGCCGCGTTTTGTGCGGCGATCATTCCGATCAGCGATGCTGCGGCGAGAATATGCTTGCGGTAGTTCGAATATGTGCGGTTCGTCATGCCATGTCCCCTTGTTTCGACCCGATCGGCGCGTCGTCCTCCGTGCGGCGGATGGATTTCTCCCCATCTCGTCTCGCTATGACGCAAGTTATCGACGTATCCCCATCAACATTGGCGCAGAAAATTACAACCTTTTGCACTACAGCGAAATTTTCCAGTTTCCGCCGCCTGTCGCCGTTCAGGCCAGTTCGATCACCGCATCAACTTCCACCGCGAAGTTGAATGGCAGGCGGTAGACGCCGATCGCGGAGCGCGCATGTTTGCCGACGTCGCCGAATACGTCGACGATGAGGTCCGAGCAGCCATTCATTACGGCCGGGATCTCGTAGAATTCGGGACCTGCCTGGACGTAACCGCCGAGCCGGAGAACGCGGGCAACGCGGTCGAGATCGCCGTCGGTGGCCGCCTTGAATTGCGCGATGAGATTGATCGCGCAGAGCCGCGCGGCGATGATGCCGTCGGCGAGGCTGCAGTCGGCGCCGATGGTGCCCTTGATCCCGCCGCTGGCATGGGTCGAGAGTTGGCCCGAGATCTGCACGATGTTGCCCGAGCGCGTCGACGACACATAGTTGGCGACCGGCGGACAGACCTCAGGCAGTTCGATCCCGAGGCTGGCGAGACGGCTTTCGATACGAGACATATTCACTCCTTGGTTGCGAGAGAGGGTAGTTGTTCGGTGGGTACGGGCTCGCCGGCAGCCGCTTCGCGCGCCATTCTGCGGCCTTCCCAGCGGTCGATGACGGCGGCAGCGACCGAATTGCCGACGACGTTGGTCGCCGAGCGGCCCATGTCGAGCAGATGGTCGACCGCGAGGATCAGGAGCAGCCCGGCCTCGGGCAGTTTGAAGTAGGCGAGTGTCGCCGAGATCACGACGAGCGAGGCACGCGGGACGCCCGCCATGCCTTTCGACGTCACCATGAGCAGGAGCAGCATGGTGATCTGCTGGCCGATGGTCATGTCGATGCCATAGGCCTGCGCGATGAAGAGCACGGCGAAGGTGCAATACATCATCGAGCCGTCGAGATTGAAGCTGTAGCCCAGCGGCAGGACGAAGGAGACGATGCGGCGGTTGACGCCCTGCTTCTCGAGCTCTTCCATCGTCTTCGGATAGGCGGCTTCCGAGCTGGCGGTCGAAAAGGCGAGGAGCACCGGAGTGCGGATGCCGCGGAACAGTCCGAAGGCGCGCGTGCCGATGATCGCGAGCGCGGCGAGGAAAAGCACAAGCCAGAGCGCGCCGAGCGAGAGATAGAAGCCCGAGACGAAGCCCGCATAGGTCACGAGGACGCCGGGGCCCTGCGTCGCGACGGTCGAGGCGAGCGCGGCGAAGATTGCGACCGGGGCGGTCTTCATCACGAAGCCGGTTACCTTGAGCATGATCGCGGCGACCTGCTCGACGAGGGCGAGCACGGCGGGAGCCTTGTCGTCGATGGCGGCCACCGCCGAGCCGACGAGGACCGAGAAGACGACGATCTGGAGGATCTCGTTCTCGGCCATCGCCTGGACGATCGATTGCGGGATGAGGTGGGTGACGAATTGCTTGAGCGAGAAGTCGCCGGTCGCGACGAGGCCTTCAGCGCCGGTTGTCGGCAGGTCGAGCGCGAGGCTCGCGCCCGGCTGGAGCAGGTGGACCATGACGAGCCCGATCGAGAGCGACACGATCGAGGCCCCGATGAACCAGCCCATCGTCTTCGCGCCGACGCGGCCGATCGCGGCGGCGTCTTCCATATGCGCGATCCCAGCAACGAGGGTCGCGAAGACGAGCGGCGCGATGATCATCTTGATGAGCCGCAGAAAGAGGTCGGTAAGGATCGAGAGATTGTCGGCGATTTCGGCGGCTCTTGCGGCCGGGTAATGCGAATTCACGAACCAGCCCGCCGCAATCCCGGCGACCATGGCGAAGATGAGGATGAAGGCGAAAGCTCTGTTCATGACTGTCCCGTTCCGGCTTCGCCCCGGCCGGGGCGTACAGGAAGCAGAGACGCAAGTGCGGCGCGGTTCCGCAGCAGCAATGCGGTCGACAAGCGCATATTGTTGCGACATGGCGGGCGCGGACCGAACAGGCTGGTGGGGATATCTACCGCCGCTGCGTCAAAGCAGGGCAGGGCGACAATCAGACAATCGAGGAGACGCGCGTGGCCAGTTTTCGGAAGATGATCGTAGCGGGAACGGCGCTCGCCGCCGGGCTTGGCTGGGCGAGCCAGTCGGTACTCGCCGAACCGGGCGGCGAGCTGGTCGCGATCACCGGCGCGACGATCTTCGATGCCACGGGCAAGGATCCCTATCGCGGCACCGTCGTCGTGCGGGGTGGCCGGATCGATGCGGTCGGAGCTGACGTCAAGGCTCCCAAGGGCGCGAAGATAGTGCGTGCCGACGGCAAGGCGCTGCTCCCGGGCTTCATCGACGTCCATACGCACTGGTCGCCGTCGGGCTCGCCCGCCGCGCTGCCGCAAATCGCCAACGCTTACCTCTCGAGCGGCGTGACGACCGTGAACGACTTCCACCAGCAGCCCGAAGCCTTCGCGCCGCGCCGCGCCTGGCTCGCCGACATCTACGCGCCGCACGTCAATTTCGTCGCACGCATGAGCACGCCGGGGGGCCACGGCGCCGATTGGGCCGACACCAACACCACCAAATGGGTGGCGACCGCCGAGAGCGCGCGGCGCGAGGTGCAGGCGCTTCAGGCTTATCGGCCCGACCATATCAAGGCGTTCGCCGACGGCTGGCGCTATGGCCAGCTGCCCGAGGAAACCTCGATGAACGTCGAGACGCTCGCTGCAATTGCCGACGAGGCGCACAAGCATGGCCAACGCGTCCTCACCCACACGGTGACAGTCGAGCGCGGCAAGCTCGCGGCGCAAGCCGGGGTCGATGTGATCGCGCACAGCATCCAGGACGCGGTGCTCGACGCCGACGCGATCGCCCGGATCAAGAAGGCGGGGACATTTTACGCCCCGACGCTCGCCATCTATCAGCTCAAGCCCGACGAGATCGGACCGGGGCGCAAGGACGACGCCGCGACGCGCCAGCGCATCCGCAAATATGGCTTCGCCGAAGAAAATGTCCGCAACTTGTTCGCCGCGGGCGTTCCGATCGCGGTCGGCACCGACGCCGGTATCGGCGGTGCGAAACATGGTTTTTCGACGCTGCAGGAAATGGAATTGCTCGTCGCGGCTGGATTGACGCCGAAGGCGGCGCTGCTCGCCAGCACGTCGAACAGCGCGCTCGCGCTCGGGCTTTCGGGCGACCGCGGCACGATCGAGAAAGGCAAGCGCGCCGATCTCGTCCTCATCGACGGCAAGCCCTGGGAGACGATCGGCGACGTTCACAAGATCGACCGCGTGTTCGTCGACGGCAAGCTCGTCCATGGCGGCGGCACCAAGCCGCCCGCGGGCAATCTCGCGACCGCGCTGCCCGCTACGCCTGCTGCCGAGCTGATCGAC
The DNA here is from genome assembly GCA_005503215.1 of Sphingomonadaceae bacterium 3R27C6. Classification (GTDB taxonomy): domain Bacteria; phylum Pseudomonadota; class Alphaproteobacteria; order Sphingomonadales; family Sphingomonadaceae; genus Sphingopyxis. The sequence goes on from SCNS01000007.1 coordinate 62,906, forward strand.
GATTTCGAGCGGACCGATGGCCGTAGCGCGCTCGACACGCTCCGCCTCGCCGATATGGACGGCGGCGTCGAGCGCTCGTCGGTGGTCACGAACCGCGTGACGCACACCGGCGGCGGATCGGCGTTCGCCTTCGCGGTGCAGATGTCGCTCAAGGACAAGCCCGAGGGCGGGGTTATCGTTCCGCTCAGTCGCGGTTCGGTGCGGCCAGTCGATGCGCGCAAGTTCGCCGGCGTCCGTCTCGATATGCGCGGGGCGGGCCGCTACCTGATCGTCGTCAACACCCTAGCGGGCGAGTGGACCGCGGTGGTCGAGGCGAAGGAGGGCTGGTCCGAATTGCGCGTGCCGTTCACCGCGCTCGTTCCGACGCGGCCCGGTCGCGGCGATGTGCCGTCTTGGCGCGGCGACGATCTGGTGCAGGTCGGCGTCGTCGTCGAGCGCGAGGGCGGAGCGAGCGCCTGGGGCGAAATCGACAATCTCCGCTTCTACTGACGCCTCTTTCGCCTCTTTTTCGAAACTCTCTCCCCCGCACCGGACCTACGTTTCCGAACGGAGGCCGCGGTGAACTCCGCACCAGCATCGCGGTGCGCCGCAACGCCGGTGCGGGCGCTTTCCTCCAGAGCGTTTTGAGCAATTGCTCGACAAGGCGTCTGCGCCGCGCGATCTCGACGCCGCCTGCGATGCCGGCGGGCTGTTCCGGCTAGACGCTCAGCCGCACATCATTGCGACGCGCTCGCGGCTTTCGATTCTCGGCCAGTTGCTGCGCCATGCTGCGACGCGCGGCGCTTGATTCGCAACCTTCCGCGATATCGTCGCCCATGCACGCACCTCTGTCCTGAAAATACGTGGTGGGGTTGGCCGGCTGCGCTGCGTCTCTACCTACGAGGGATGCCTTCCAGGCCGAATCTAGCGCCCGTCCCCAGCTGAGGAGCCGCTGCTTGCCATGACGCGAAACTGTGCTTCCAACCGTCCCTTGCGAGGATTTGTTTCGGGACTAAGACGGCAGCGGCTCGTCTTGGCATCTCTGCCGTCGGCGCCGTGCAGACGCACGTCGTCATCAAACTGCTGTTCAACGCCATCGATCTGGGCGCGGGTCTCGGGAGGCGCTGACGCCGCCGCCAGCGCTGATGCGGGTCCGCGTACAGAGTCGGAACCTCGGCCGGGCAAGCGTCCGCCTGCGCCGCCGGACCTAAGCTGGCCCGAATTCCGCTCGCGGCTCGCGCTCGCGGCGATCTACGCGCCGGTGCTGATCTTCGGCCACGCCAATTTCTTCCGCGGCGCGGCGGGCGGGGTCAAGCTCCCTTCAGCATGCTGCTCGAGGATATGATCACCGCCTTCCTCGATTATGGCCTCAGCCAAATCATTGTCTGCAATGGACATTCGACTAACGCGCCGCTGATGGCGCAGGTCGCACAGGCGATCCGCAGCAAGCGCGGCCATGGCGCCTACCCCGTCACTTCGGTCGGGCCGCACCTCACGCCCGAGCTGATGCGAATGGACGCCGCGCGGCCCGCGGCACGGTCGAGCGCCTTCGGTCTTCCGCGGACGAGCCAGATCTCGGGCGCGATGTTCGGCGAGTTCGAGGTGGCATTGCCGCTCGACGTCACCGAAGTCGCCTCGAACGGGGTCGGGCAGGGCGATCCCGCGCTCGCTTCGGCCGATGCCGACGCGCGCTTCTCCGAATGGAGTATCGGCGCGATTGCAGACTTCGCCGCTCATTTCCGGCGCCGCGACGCGGCGCGACCGCATCTCTGGCCGCTGCCGTCATGAGCGCGGCGGATGTCCTAGGCGACGACCCCGCGCTGGCCGCGGCCACCGCACAGCTCGGGGCGGTGCCAAAAGGCGCGGCATCGGTACGCGCCTTCTTCGACCCTGCAACCTCGACGATCAGCTATGTCGTCCACGATCCCGCCACGATGCGCGGCGCGGTGATCGACAGTGTGCTCGATTATGAGGCGGCTGCGGGGCGGACCTCGACCGCGTCGGCCGAAGCGATCGCCGAGCATGCGCGCGCCGCGGGCATTACGGTCGACTGGCTGCTCGAGACGCACGCGCATGCCGATCATCTTTCGGCGGCGCCTTGGCTCAAGAACCGGCTTGGCGGTGCGATCGCGATCGGCGAGCATATCCGCGACGTGCAGGCAGTGTTCGGCAACATCTTCAACGCCGGACCCGATTTCCGGCGCGACGGATCCGATTTCGACCGCCTCTGGTCGGACGGCGACCGCTTCGCGATCGGCGAACTGCCGATCACCGTGCTCCACGTCCCTGGCCATACGCCGGCGTGCGTCGCCTATGCGATCGGCGATGTCGTCTTCGTGGGCGACACGATGTTCATGCCCGACTACGGATCGGCGCGCGCCGATTTTCCGGGCGGCGATGCGCAGACCCTTTTCAGATCGCTGCGCCGCATTCTCGAACTCCCCGGCGCAACGCCGCTCTTCCTATGCCACGACTATCTGACCGCCGAGCGGCGCGAGCATCGCTGGGAAACCAGCGTCGCCGAGCAGCGCGCCGCCAACGTCCACGCCCGCGACGGAATTTCCGAGGATGAGTTCGTCGAGCGCCGCCGCGCGCGCGACGCCGAACTCGCGATGCCGGTGCTGCTGCTGCCGTCGGTGCAGGTCAATATGCGCGCGGGCCGCCTGCCGCCCGCCGAGGACAATGGCGTCGCCTACCTCAAGATACCGGTCGACCGGCTTTGAGCGCCGGCGCCCTTTCACGAACGGAGAGATTATGACCATCAGGACCCTGACCCCGGCGCTCAGCGTGTCGCCGCAGATCGACCCGGCGGACGTGGCCGCGCTCGCGGCCTCGGGTTTCCGCTCGATCGTCTGCACCCGTCCCGACGGCGAAGAGGCGGGCCAGCCGACGGCGGCTGCGGTCGCGGCGGCGGCCGAGGCGCAGGGCGTCCGTTTCCTTCACATCCCGGTCGTATCGGGCACGATTGACGAGAGCGATGCCGCCGCGATGGCACGCGCGCTCGCCGAACTGCCGGGTCCGGTGCTTGCCTATTGCCGCTCGGGCGCGCGCTCGGAGCAGCTCGCGGCGATGACTGCGGCGCGCGGCGAAGGCGGCGGGATTGCGCGCTACGACATTCTCGTGATCGGCGGCGGCAGCGCGGGGATAGCTACCGCCGCGAGCATCCTGCGGCGCCGCCCGGACGTGTCGCTCGCGATCGTCGAGCCGAGCGAGGATCATTATTACCAGCCGGGCTGGACGATGGTCGGCGGCGGTGTTTTCGCCCCCGAGGTCACGCGGCGCGGCGAGGCTGGGCTGATTCCGGCGGGCGCCGAATGGATCCGCGCCGCCGCCGCGTCCTTCGATCCCGCGAACGACCGGGTCACGCTCGCCGACGGGCGCGTGATCGGCTACCGCGCGCTCATCGTCTGCCCGGGGCTCAAGCTCGACTGGGAGGCGATCCCCGGCCTGGCAGCGGCGCTCGGCAGCGGCGGCGTCACCTCCAACTATCGCTACGACCTGGCGCCCTATACCGACCGGCTCGTGCGCCGGTTCCGCGGCGGCCGCGCGCTCTTCACCCAGCCGCCGATGCCGATCAAATGCGCCGGCGCGCCGCAGAAGGCGATGTATCTCTCGTGCCATCGGTGGGAGCGCGCGGGGGTGCTCGGCCAAGCCGACGTCCAGTTCCACAATGCCACGCCTGCGCTGTTCGGGGTCGCTGCCTATGTTCCGGCGCTCGAAGCCTATATCGCGCGCTACGGCATCGACCTGCAGCTTGAATCGCGCCTCGTGTCGATCGATGGCGCGGCCAAGGTCGCGCTGTTCGAGCAGCGCCGCGGCGATACGGTCCGCCGCGTCGAGGAACGCTTCGACATGATCCATGTGGTGCCGCCGCAGGTCGCGCCCGATTTTATCGCGGCGAGCCCGCTCGCGGCGCCCTCGGGCTTCGTTGCGGTCGACGAGACGACGCTGCGCCACCCCGACCATGCCAATGTCTTCACGCTCGGCGATGTCGCCGCGACGACCAACGCCAAGACTGCGGCGGCGGCGCGCAAGCAGGCGCCCGTCGTTGCGCTGAACGTGCTCGCCGCGCTCGACGGTGCAGCGCCGGTGGCGGCCTATGACGGCTATGGCAGCTGCCCGCTTACGGTCGAGGCGGGCAAGGTCATCCTCGCCGAATTCGGCTATGGCGGCAAGCTGCTACCGACCTTCCCCAAATGGCTGATCGAGGGCACGCGGCCGTCGCGTCTTTCGTGGTTGCTCAAGGCGAAGATCCTGCCGCCACTCTATTGGCACGGCATGCTTCGCGGCCGCGAATGGCTCGCTGCGCCCGCGCGGATCGGCGAGGGCGGGTGAGCCTCGACACTGCCCAATATCTGCTTGGCGCGCTGTCGGGCGGGATCGTCGGCTTCACGCTCGGGCTCGTCGGCGGCGGCGGGTCGATTCTCGCGGTGCCGCTGATGGTCTATCTCGTCGGGGTCGGGAGCCCGCATGTCGCGATCGGGACGAGCGCGCTCGCGGTCGCCGCCAATGCCGCCTCGGGTCTTGCACAGCATGCACGCGCCGGGACCGTCAAATGGCGCTGCGGCTTTCTCTATGCGGGAAGCGGCATCGTCGGTGCGCTGGCAGGCTCGACGCTTGGAAAGGCGATCGACGGGCAGAAATTGCTCTTCCTCTTCGCGCTGCTGATGCTTGTCGTCGGCGGGTTTATGCTGCGCGGGCGAAACAATCCGGGCATCGAAGGTGCCGCCTGCAATCGCCACAATGCTCCCAAGGTGCTTGGGTTCGGGCTCGGCACCGGTGGCTTTTCCGGTTTCTTCGGCATCGGCGGCGGCTTCCTGATCGTGCCGGGGCTGATCGCTTCGACGAATATGCCGATCCTCAATGCGGTCGGCACGAGTCTCGTCGCAGTGACCGCCTTCGGGCTGACCACTGCGCTCAACTATGCGGTGTCTGGGCTGGTCGACTGGACGCTGGCGGGCGTCTTCATCGCGGGTGGCATGCTCGGCGGGGTGGCCGGAACACGCTATGCCCGGATCCTCTCGGGCAAGGGCATGCTTACCACGGTGTTCGCGTGCCTGATTTTCACGGTCGCAGCTTACATGCTCTGGCATAGCGCTTCCGCGCTCTGACCGTCGGAGATTATCGTGCCGGGGCGAGGCCGCCGGTTGAGACCGGGCGGCGTAAGAAGCCTGTCGCCCGGCACCGCGATCTTCCCGGGTTCAGGGTTTCGTCGTCCCCGTTTTTGCGATCTGCGTCACGACGCCTGCCTTGCCGTCCCAGTCGAGTTCGAACGCGACACGGTCGCCGACGGCAATATCCTTCAGAATTTTAGGGTTCGCGGAGAAGCCCATCGTCATCGCCGGCCATTCGAGCGCGGCGATGGGGCCGTGATCGAGCGTCACGCTGCCGGCGGTCGCATCGATCGCCGTCACTGTTCCCTAGGCCTTGCCATGCCGTGTTTCCGCAGCAGGTATGGCCGTATCCTTTGTCGATGCACCGTTCGTTGCAACGGCATCCTCTTGTTTGCCGCACCCCGCGATTGTCGCGGCGAGGGTCAAGGCCAGCACGGCGTTAAGGGACTCCTTCATGGCACTTCTCCTTTGATTGAATTCGGATCGGGACGTCTCGCCCGCATGAGCAAATAGGCGTCACCTCAAGGTTTGTGCGCCAGACAACGAATTCACGGACATGTGTGGAACTTCCGAAGGTTGGGTGCCTTAGCGACCTCAAATTAGCGCGAGTTCAACCCTGCGTCCCACGACAGCTGCTGCGCGCTGCAAGGTTTCGATCGTCACATTGCCATCGGTAGGGTCAAGTATGCGGTCGACCTGTGTCCTGCTGGTGTGCATCAGCAGCGCCAGTCGCTTCTTGCTGAGCTTGCGCTCGCGCATCGCCTCGGCGAGTTGCCACGCGATAACTTCCTTGATGGCCTTGGCCTGGAATTCCGCAAGGACTCCTTCCTCCTCAAGGAAGCTGTCCAGCGTCGGACCACGATGCTTGCTATCAGCCATTTTCAACCTCTTTCTGGCGCTTTCGCGCCAACTTCAAATCAGCCGCGGGCGCCTTCTGCGACTTTTTGATGAACCCGTGCAGCGAGTAAAGTTCACCTTGATGGAAGCAGAACAACACGCGAGCGATCGTGCTGTCGGGCAAGGACGTCCGCACTTCGAACAGCCCTTTACCCATGGGGCGAACCAACGGCATGCCGACCGGCCAGCGGAACTGGACCCGCTGTAGGTCCTGCCCAATTTCCCGGCGATCGGCTTCTGAAAGACCAAGCAACCAGTCACGAACGGGTACATTGCCTGCATCGGTCTGGTAAAACACCAGTTCGATGCGTTGTGCGGTACCCGATCCCATAGCCATTATATGCACCATATAATGTACATCGTCAAGCTGGCTTTGCCTTGGCGGTAGCGCCTGCATCCTGCCGGCCCAGAGTGCGATAAACGGTTGGACGCGAAATCGAGAACAGCTCGGCGAGGTCGCTGATCGAGTAATCGCCCGTGTCGTACATCCCGCGCAATTCCTTCTGCTGCCGATCCGATAGCTTTGGCTTTTTACCCCGTAACTTCCCCTTGGCGCGAGCAACAGCCATGCCTTCCCGGGTCCGCATCCTGATTAGGTCGGCCTCGAACTCTGCGAAGGTGGCCAGGATCTTGAAAAACAGCTTGCCCATGGGATCGGCGGGATCATGAATGCTGGCGCCAAGCTGCAATTTTACGCCGCGTGTCGTCAGGGTATCTCCGATTGCCCAGGCATCGGGAACGGAGCGCGCGAGCCTATCGAGTTTGGGCACCACCAGTGTGTGGCCGCCGCGCACTGCTGCGAAGGCATGATCCAGACCGGGGCGTGCGCGATTGGTCCCAGTGAAGCCGTGATCGGTATAAATTCGATCCGACGAGTGGTTCGCGCTAGCCTTGAACCGAAGGTCCGGGGGGCTCCATAGGCTCCGTTTTCTCCATCTCGGGACAGTCGCCGCACAGGCGGTTGGCCGGTACCGCGATGTCGATCCGCTTGGGGTAGGGCAGGTCGAGGGCGGTCATGATGTCGATAAACTGTTCGAGCGTCTTGCCGCCACCCAACCGCGCGTTACGCTCGCGCTCCTGAGCCACCGTCGTGACATGGCGATGCTGGTAGTCGTGCGCCGGGTAGACGAGCGTGTCGCAGGGAAGCGAAAATATCTTCTCGTGGATCGACCGGTAGAGCGCGCCCGCATCACCATTCTGGAAGTCCGTGCGGCCGCAGCCGTCGATCAGGAGGGCATCGCCGGTGAACACGCGGCGCGAGCCGGGCAGATCGATAAGGTAGCTGTGGTGCGCGTTGGTGTGGCCAGGCGTGAAGAGGGGCTGGAAGGTGAGGCTGCCGACGCTGAGCGGGTCGGTCTCACCGACACCAACGTCTGCGCAGGGGAGGCCGTCCATCGCCGGATAGGCGACCTTTGATCCGGTCAGGCTGCGTAGCCGGCACGCGGACGTGACATGGTCCGCATGGATGTGAGTTTCCAGCGTATATTCAAGCGTCAGCTCCAGCTCCTGCAGGACGGCGAGATCGCGATCAACGGTCTCCAGAACCGGGTCGAGCAACACCGCTTTTCCTGTGTCGCGGCAGCCGATCAGGTAAGTGTAGGTAGAGGATTCCGGCTCGAATAGCTGACGAAATATCATCGTTCTGCTCGTTCGCCGGATGCTACTTTTCGCCTTTTCGGTACCCCAGCAACGGCAACTTCCGGATCGGCAGCAGTTTTTCCGCCCGGCACGGCCGCTGCCGATATCCGGAGGACCTCGATCCGCTCAAGATAGGCTTCCGCGAGCTTGTAGTGCGCTGCCGTGGCCTCGGGCGTCTCGGAGCGTTGCGCCATCTCGAGCTCCGCCTCGACGCGGCGCTGAAGATAGGCGAGATCATCGTCAGGCATGTCGGCCTCTCTCTGGATCGATCGGTTCACCCGCTACTCGACAGCATAGACCTTCGTGCCCCCGGCGCCGAAGCTCAGCACCTTGAACGGCGCGGTCTTCGGCCCAGACATACCAGGAGATCCCGACGGCATGCCCGGCAAAGCGATCCCGCGGATGGCGGGTTTCTCCTTCAGCATCCGCTGGACCACCGCTATCGGCCCATGCCCCTCCACGGCATAGCCGCCTACCATCGTGGTATGGCAGCCTTGAAGCGCCTCGGGCACTCCAGCCCGCGCTTTGAACGCGGAGAGATCCTCGGTCGGAACCACTTTCACGTTCAGCCCTGCACTGCGCAGCGCCGCGGCGTGGCCGTCGCAGCACTCGCAGCCGGGATTCTTGTACATCACGGCATTCGCCGGACTGGCCGCCCCTGCCGTCGCCGGGGAGGTGAAGGCAGCGCCGAGCAGGAACAGCGCCGTTAGTTGCTTCAACATCGATAAAGCTCCTTTGTTTGAAGACTATGTCTCAATCCAACACCACCGCCACGGCGGGGCTGGCTGACCTGAATTGTTGCCAGGCCTGGCGAAGTACCCGGATCGCGGAGCGGAAGAACAACACCGCGATAACGGCGCCCACGAGGATGTCAGGCCAGGCCGCGCCGGTTGCGTAGACGCCGCCAGCGGCGAGAAGAACTCCGGTGTTGGCGATGACGTCGTTCCGCGAGCACTCGAACGTGCTGGACAGGTTCACGTCGCGGTGGCGGAAGCGGTAGAGCAGCGCGAGGCAAGTCAGGTTGGCAACCAGCGCGATCAGTCCGAAGAGAACCATCGTCCCGGCGGCGGGGCTCACGCCGTTGACCAGCTTCAAGGCCGCTTCGATCATGACCCAGATCCCGAAGGCAGCGATGATTCCGCCCTTCGCGACTGCGGCGCCGGCACGCCAGCGCAGACTGCGTTGAAGTGCGTAGAGGCTTAGTATGTAGACCAGCGCATCCCCCAGCATGTCGACCGAGTCGGCCATGAGGGCGGTGGAGTTCGCCAGCATCCCGGCCGTGAACTCAGCAACAAACATGATGAGGTTGATCGCAAGGACCATTTGGAGCACGCGCTTCACGCCCAAATGAGCGCTCAAGGCGGCGATCTCCTGCTCCTTCGCCGAGCAGCAGTCGTCACCCATCACTTGCGGACGTCCGTCAGGGCTAGGGTGAGGCTCGTGAGACACGGCATCGTTGCTCGGGTCAGAGGAGCTGCCTGAGCAGCAGGCGTCGCCGTCGCGCGGCGCCCGGCGCGTGCCGTCGTCGGCGCGAGAGGTGCCGTGGAGGGCTCTGACGAGATCATCAGCGCAGTATCGCTTTTCTCGCGACTCGGGTCGCCAGCATCTCTGCAGCAATCCTCCATAGCCAACTCTCCGCATTCACAAACACAGGCTCGTCACTATGATAGGACCTCTAGCTGCTATAGGTTCAAGGGCATGGGTAAAATCCTCTCGATCGGAGCGTTGGCCACTCTCACCGGGTGCAAGGTGGTGACCATCCGCTATTATGAGCAGATCGGGATGCTGCCCGAGCCTGGCCGCAGCGCGGGTGGACACCGGGTCTATGACCGCCATCATCTTGAGCGTCTCAGGTTCATCCGGAGGGCGCGCGAGCTCGGCTTTCCGCTCAAGACCGTGCGGGGGCTTCTTGCCCTTTCGGAGCGGGCGGACGACGCGCCCTGTGCGGAGGTGGACAGGATGGCCGCCACACGTCTCCGCGAGGTCCGAGCCAAGATTGCCGACCTCAGGGCGCTAGAAGCCACGCTCGAGCGTCTCCTCAAGCAATGCGGGCACACCACCCTCGACGAATGCCGCATCCTCGACGCATTTCGAGGCGAGCCCGTGGATGCGGGGGTTTGATTAGGCAGTGGCTTCAGCATCGCGGCGACCGCCTGCACTTAATCCTGCGGTTGTGGGGTGATGCGCAAATAGGGCTTCACGGTCCGCCAGCCGTTCGGGAATTTCTGGCGGGCCTCGTCATCGCTGAGCGAGGGAACGATAATGACGTCTTCGCCCTGCCGCCAGTTCACCGGCGTCGCTACGCTGTATTTGGCGGTCAGCTGCAGGGAGTCGATGACGCGGAGTATCTCTTCGAAGTTGCGGCCCGTGCTCGCTGGATAGGTGAGGCTGAGCTTGAGCTTCTTGTCGGGTCCGATGATGAACACCGAGCGGACAGTGAGTGTGTCGTTGGCTTTTGGGTGGATCATCCCGTAGAGTTCGGCGATCCGGCAGTCAGGATCGGCGATCATCGGAAAATTGAGCGCGTGGCCTTGCGTTTCGGCGATGTCGCCGGCCCAGGCGTGGTGATCCTCGATGTGATCAACGCTCAGCCCAATCACCTTGGTATCGCGCTTGTCGAACTCGGGTTTGAGGCGGGCGACCTCCCCGAGCTCGGTCGTGCAGACGGGCGTGAAGTCCTTGGGGTGGGAAAAGAAGACCGCCCAGTCAGCACCCATCCACTCATGAAAACGGATTTGGCCTTCGGTCGTCTCGGCCTCGAAGTCCGGCGCTGTATCACCAAGCTGCAACGTCATGCGCTCTGTCTCCTCTTGTGAAAGCAGCCGGGTGGGCAGAACGCCATTGCTGCTAACCGACCTGATGTGAGTGCTATACCTACTATAGCTTCAAGAAGCGGAACGTCGAGCCGAGCAGATTATGCGGCGAGCGGTAAGTCGGTGAGTTGCGATCGGTTGTGTCCATCAGCAGGGTGTGGGGCCGGGCTGCATCGGTTAGGCGGCCTTGAGTGTAAGTTGAAGCGCCGGGTTGGACGGCGCCCACCTTGTCGATGGTCGCCGGTCGTCCGGCTCCTCGACCCCGTCGAAATCGTCGCGCCGTCGCCCGCAATGGCCGCACTGGCCATCTCGTTGACGCGATGGCTACCGTTCTTGATCGTGGGTAGCTGTTCTCGATTCCGGTCGCGAATATAAAGTAGGGGTTGAAGCTCATCGCTCGAAGTCCCGGTCGAGCGACTTGTAGTGCGCAGCGCGCTCGAGGAGAGCGAGCATGTTGCGCGCCGCCTCGACAGTTAGTCGGTGGGGCGTCGCGCCGGGCCTGGGAGAAATATAGGCGGCCATTTCTCGCACCAACTCGGATTGGCTCTCGGGTCCCCCGGCCAGCAGCGCCACGACGAGGTTTTCGAGCGCGATCAGCCGCACGCGCAGATTGCCGCCCGCTGCATCGCCTATCTCGCCGGCGACGGTGGGCGTCCGGTGCTGGTGTAAGCCGGTGAAGGCGCCGCCTTCATTCTCCCATCGGCCAATTGCGCGGTCGTGCGCCCCCGCCCTCGCATTGTCGACCTTGATCCTGTCCATCGGCACGATCACCGCACCCCTTTCACTGAGCTTCTCGAACGATGCGCCGACGCCGGGCGCGGGCGATGCTCAAATCACGTATTTGTCCCAACTCGCGTAATGTTCGGCACTGCGCTTGCCGCGGGGCAGGCTCAAGCAGACGAGGGCAAGCCCCGCGACCACCGACACGATCGCGCCGAGCTGGCCGACGCCGGTCAATAGGAACGGCGCGGCGACAAGCCAAGCGCCGAACGTAACGTTGATCAAGCGGAGGGCGCGGGCGACTTCTGCCGTCGCAATGATGGTGACGGTAATGACCAGCGCGCCGACGATATGGTCACTGTTAGCCATGCCGCCTTCCGTACCGAACAGCACCCGCGTCAACATCAGCAATACGCCGATGAAGATGCTCGCCGCGAGCGTCCATGGCAGCGTCAGACCCTTCTTCGCGTCCGCCCACAATGCCGCCGGTGATGCCATGGCGTCGGACGCGTCCACCTCGCCCGCCTCAATCGCATCGCCCTGGAAGAAGGTGCGGATCAGTGGCTTGCCCTTGCGCCTCGCCCAGCCCAGGAACTGGCCCATAGCGATGACTTCATCGAGAGCGAAAGGAATCATGATCAGCATTGCCAGCGCCGCGATCAGCGCGAGCGTGCTCCACGTACCGATGACGATAGGCTGGCTGATGATGAAATAGATACTCACGATGCCGAGCGGGATGACGAGAATGCCGAAGAAGGTCACCATCCACGGCATCGTCCGCCAGCGGTCGCGGGTACCCATCACCGCCATCAGGATTTCGAGCACGTAACTGATTGTGCCGAGACCTCCATCCGGGATTGGCCAGGCTTTCGACATGGCCGAGGTGATAATTTCCTCGGTGCCGTTACGCGGATCGGCAAGTGAGCCAACGAAGAATGGCTCCCATGCAGTATCGATATGGCCTAACTGATAGGCGGTCAGGATACGCGAGGTGAGCAGGCCGATCAGCCCCATGGCGACGATCGGCAGCCGCTGCGCGTCCGTGGATGGCGAATAGGTCCAGCCCGGCGGGATGTTCTTGGGGTCCATCATGCCCGCCATGCTCATGCCTGGCATCATCGGTACTAGCACCGACAGGGCGATCACCGCCGAACCTATGAGCAAGTTGTTGTTGTACTGCGCAGCGCTCGGGCTCCAGAAGACCAGGGGTGCGAACAGCAGCCAAATGCCGACAAAAGCTACCGCCCATTGCGCCCATGTCTTGGTGCGTGCGGAGAGCGACAACGCACCGAATAGCGCAATCGCTAGACCGCTGACGAAATCGCTGATGCTCAGCGCGTTCGCGCGCCACTCTATCGACGGCAGCCCGCGATCAACCGTAACAAAGCGTGCGGCCTCGCCGACGCTCTGTGTGGTAACGGAGTCGTAAATGAGCGGGCTGGAGGCGAGCCAGAGACCGAGACCGATGTTGGCGTAAAGAGCCCAGCGGGCGCGGCGCTCATCGCGGTCCATCATGGCCATGTAATCGCCATGTGCACCATGGCCGGGTTTTGCCATGTCCGCAGCGCCAGGTCCGTGCCCCATGGCGGCGTGGTCCATACTGCTATGGTCCACAGCCCCGTGATCCATCCCGGCCATCCCGTCGCCTGCCGCTGCGGGCTGGTGGCCTAGCCCTACAGGTTCTGCCTCTGGCCTATCGTGCCAGGCAACCAGATTCTCGTTGAGCTTGTTGTTCCGGTACCAGGCCCTTGGATGGCGCTTCAACGCGGCAACGATCGCGGGCAGGGTGTCGCGAAGGCTGTGTTTCGGCTCCCATCCGAGCAGCGAACGCGCGCGGGAGATGTCGAGAATATAGTGGTCATTGCTGCTGTCGATCATCCAGGGCTGGATGAAGTCTTCCCTGCCGAGCGCTTCGTTCTGCAGAATGATCCCGGCCTTCGCGAGCGGCTGCGGAATGCGGATCGTCTTCCACCCCTCGCCGTGGAGCGCCTCGCCGACGATGTCCTGAATCTCGGCATAGCCGGGCGCTTCGGGCTCGCCGATGAGCAGCGGCAGCTCGGTCGGAAGATCGTGCCGCCGGTCCACCAGACGCAACACGGCATCGGCTAAATCGTCGCGGTGCACTGATGACTGCGCCGCACACAGCATGCCGGGATAGAAATGCGAAATCAGGCGGTGCTCGTATATCTGAGATATCTGCTGGGCGAGAAACGCCGAGCGTCCATCGTCGTCGTAAACTCCCGCAGCGCGCAGGTAGACGACGGGAATCTTCCCGTGATGCTCATGCAGCAATGCTTCGGTGTCAACCTTGGACTGTGGATACGCCCAGGACGCACCGATCGACGATTCTTCGTTGATACGCTCATCCGGGGTAGGGGTCGGTTTGTGGACCAGCATCGTGCTGGCGAAGACAAACTGCTCGACCTCGAACGACTGCAAGCCATCGATCAGCCGTTGCGTCCCCTGCACGGTGATCTTGTCGTAGAGAGGGTTGGGCTCGCCCGTAATGTCATAATAGGCGGCGAGGTGGATCACCGAAGCGATACGGTTGCCATAGCGGGCACGGACTTCATTCAGCGCGGCGCGCACCGCCTCGTCAGAGCCAAGATCGAAATCAACGGACGCAGCGGGTGGCGGCGGGTCGGGAGGGCCGGCGCGATCGAGGCCGACGACCGTGTAGTGCTCGCTAAGTTTGGCGATCAGCGCGGCGGCGATGAAGCCGCTCGCGCCCGTGATCAGAACGACGTCGCGGCCACCTTGGCCGCTGCCGGCTTCACTGTGTTTGACCTCGGTCATGACTTGCTACCCTTGTTCGTTCCTCTTCACATCACCGACAGACCCACCGCACATGACGCGCGTGCCCGGCGGCGGAATGCGCGCGGCTTCCACCGCACGATCTCCTTATGCGACAGCCCCGTCAATCCCTAAGCCAGTATCAGTTCTTTTTACGTGTGGGGTATCCGGTCATAGAACTCGACCCTGCATCCGTAGCTGTCGGCGTGGTCCGACAAAATGGGGTTGGTCCGGGAGTTGAGGCGACATTTTGAAAGTGCTCCGGAGATGGTGTCAGGTCGGATCGACATGATCTGCCCCCTTCTGAGTGGTCCAAAATCAATGTTATTTTGGATCATGAAGGAGATTATTGGCAAGCTGAGTGAGGCGGAGGTCGTGCTGGCGCCGGGTGCGATGACCGCTGAGGCGTGTCGGCGGATGCGGTCAGCGAACAGACCTAATTATAGGTGGCGCAAGGAATATGGCGGGCGGAAGACCGACCAAGCGCGTCGGATGAATAATCTGGAGAAGGAGAATGCGCGGCTTTGGCGTGCGATCCCGGACCTGACGCTGGACAAGCTGATCCTGCAGGAAGCTGTCCGGGGAAACTTCTAAGCCCCCCGCCGAGTGCGGCCATGCGAGATCCCAGCGCTACCGGCATCGACGATACCTAACACCGGCCATTATGTATGTTTTCTGTTCGTTGCTACTCAAACCCCGGTCTGTTCTTGCCTGCCCAGTGTCTCGGGATGTAAGCGATAGTGCCTCCGGCCATGCGCTGACGAAATCTTACCGTGGCGCTATCTTGAGCACGTGCTGTGCCGCCAGCGGCGGCACAGCACGTGCTTCTACTGCTTGGTAATCGCTGTTATTTCGCCGGTGCCATTCTTCAGCGCGAGGTCAAATCCAACCTTGTCACCGACTTTCACGCTGTCCACAAGTTCGGGCGGCGCCTTGAATGCCATCGTCATGGCCGGCCAATTGGCCTCGGCAATGGGGCCGTGTTCGAGCGTGATCGTGCCGGCCGCCTTGTCGATCGCCGTAACCGTACCCGTCCCTTTGGCGGTCTTTGCAACGGCGTCGGCCGGCATGGCCATGTTGCCCATATTGCCGGTCATCTCGGAAGTGTTGTTTGCCGCCGGAGCATTGGTCTCCTTCTTATCGCCACAGGCTGCGAGGGACATCGCGAGGCTGAGTACGGTCATTAGCTGCAGTGGTCTCATGGTCTTCTCCTTCAAGGTTAAACGGTGGCTTGGTAGTGCACGTCAGACGTGTTGAACGATCGGGACGGCAATCATCGCGGCAGGTCCACAGCAGTTCATCATCCTCATTTCCTTTCATGGTCTTAGGTCAGATTGATCGGGTGCTCCTTAGGCGGTCTGCGGGCTGGCGGCGGGCTCCTCCTCTTCATCCGCAGGCGCGCGCAGAAAGTGCCTCACGCCAAGCAGCTTGTAGATCGCGGGCAGCACGAAGAGCGAAAGCAACGGCGCCGTAATCATCCCGCCGACCATGGGGGCCGCCAATCGTTGCATGACCTCCGAGCCGGTTCCCGTGCCCACAAGAAGCGGGAAGAGACCCGCCAGGATCACGGCGGCCGTCATCGCCTTTGGGCGTACACGGAGGACCGCGCCTTCCATCAGCGCGTCTTCCAGATCCTCCTCGCGGGCGAATTTGCCCTGCTCAATCCGCTCCTCGATGGAGCGGTCGAGATAGACAAGCATGATCACGCCGAACTCAGCGGCGAGACCCGCCAGCGCGATGAAGCCGACTACGGTCGCCACGGAGACCGCATGGCCCAGCAGGTAGATAAGCCAAACGCCACCAACGAGGGCGAAGGGCAGTGCGAGCAGCACGATGAGCGGCTGGCGTATCCGCCGGAACGCCATATAGAGCAGCAGGAAGATGATCCCGATCGTGAGCGGCACGATCCAGGCCAGTCTTTTCGATGCGCGTTCGGCATATTCGAACTGGCCCGACCAGGAGAGCGAGTAGCCCGACGGCATCTTGACTTGGTTTGCGACCATTTGGCGGGCCTCGTTGACGAAGCCCACGATATCGCGGTCGCGGACATCGACATAGACCCAGACTGAGGGCCGCGCGTTCTCGCTCTTGATCATGACTGGGCCATCGACGACCTGGATGGTGGCGACCGCGCCCAGAGGCACGATCCCGCCGGTTGGTGCGACGATCGGCAGATTCCGTAGCGCCTCCACGCTGTCGCGCGTTTCGCGCGGAAAGCGCACGTTGATCGGAAAGCGCGCCAGGCCCTCAAGCTTCTCGCCGACCGGCATGCCCCCGACGGCCACTGCGGCTGTGTTCTGGACGTCGCTGATCGCGAGTCCATAACGGGCCGCAGCCAGACGGTCGACCTGGACGTCGATATAACGACCGCCCATGATGCGGTCCGAGATCGCTGAAGTCGTGCCGGGTACCGTTTTCACAACCTGCGCGATGTTGGCCCCCAGCCGGTCGAGCGTCGCCAGGTCTGCGCCGGTGACCTTGACGCCTACTGGGCTCTTGATGCCTGTTGCGAGCATGTCGATCCGGTTACGGATCGGCTGGACGAAGACATTGGCAAGCCCCGGGACTTTGACGCGGGCATCAAGCTCGGCGATGATCTTGTCCATCGTCATGCCGGGTCGCCATTCGCTTTCCGGTTTGAGCTGGATCGTCGTCTCAAACATCTCAAGGGGCGCCGGGTCGGTCGCGGTCTCGGCTCTGCCAGCCTTGCCGAATACTGTCTTCACCTCGGGAACCGTCTTGATCATCCGGTTGGTGATCTGGAGCAGTTCGGAAGCCTTGGAGGCCGAAAGCCCGGGAAGGGCTGTGGGCATATAGAGGAGATCGCCTTCGGCGATCGCCGGCATGAACTCTCCGCCCAAGCGCGACAACGGCCAGGCGGTGATGAGGAGCGCACCGAGGGCCAGCCCAAGCACGAGCTTTGGCCAGCGCATCACCCAGGCAAGTCCTGGGCGATAGGCCGCGATCAGCGCCCGGTTGATCGGGTTCTTGTCTTCGGGGCGGATCTTGCCCTTGATGAACATCACCATCAGAACCGGGATAAGCGTCACCGACAGGCCCGCAGCAGCGGCCATCGAATAGGTCTTGGTCAGGGCCAGCGGCTTGAAGAGCTTACCCTCCTGTGCCTCGAGCGAGAACACCGGCAGGAAGGACAGCGTGATGATGAGCAGCGAGAAGAAGAGCGCGGGACCGACCTCTGCAGCGGCGTCGACGATGGTGCGCCGCCTGAGCTTCTCGGTCATTCCTCCATGCTCATGCTCGACATGTTCCAACCGCTTATGCGCATTTTCGATCATGACCACGGCCGCGTCGACCATGGCGCCGATCGCGAGCGCGATGCCACCCAACGACAGGATGTTCGCATTCACCCCCTGAAAATACATCACAATGAAGGCGGCAAGCACGCCCAGCGGCAATGTCAGGATCGCAACCAGCGAAGAGCGGAAATGCAGCAGGAATATGGCGCAGACGATCGCGACGACGATGAACTCTTCGGCTAGCTTGTGCGTCAGGTTTTCGACCGCGCGGTCGATCACGCTGGACCTGTCGTAAACAGGTACGATGTCGACGCCTTTTGGCAGCGAGGGCTTGAGCTCCTCAAGCTTCGCTTTGACCGCGTCGATGACCGCGCGCGTGTCGGCGCCGGCGCGCACGACCACGACCCCCCCTGCAACTTCACCCTGCCCGTTGAGCTCGGCGATGCCGCGTCGGAAATCGGGGACGATCTGGACGCGCGCTATGTCGCCGATCGTCACGGGAACGCCAGCTTCGCCGACCTTGAGTGGAATATTGCGGAAATCGTCAAGCGTATTCAGATACCCTCCGACACGGATCATGTATTCGGCTTCCGCGCGTTCGATCACCGATCCGCCGGTTTCATTGTTGGCGGTCTTCAGCGCCTCCATCACGTCATTGACTGACAATCGGTAAAGCTGCAGCCGCTCGGGATCGACCTGGACCTGGAACGCGCGAACCATTCCGCCAACGCTGGCGACCTCGGCAACGCCCGGCACTTCCTTGAGCTGATACTTGAGAAACCAGTCCTGCAATGCCCGAAGCTGTCCCAAGTCATTGCCGCCCGTGCGGTCGACAAGCGCATATTGATAGGCCCAGCCCACGCCTGTTGCGTCGGGACCGAGCGCAGGCGTCAAACCTGGCGGCAGCCGGCCGGTTGCCTGGTTGAGATATTCGAGCGTCCTCGACCGTGCCCAGTAGAGATCGGTGCCGTCCTCGAAAATGACGGTAACGAAAGAGTCCCCGAACATGGAAAATGCGCGCACGGCCCGTACCGCGGGCGCCGAGAGCATGGTTGTTGCGATCGGATAGGTGACCTGGCTCTCGACAATCTGGGGCGCCTGCCCAGGATAGGGGGTCCGGATGATCACCTGCACGTCGGAGAGATCCGGAATCGCATCGAGTGGCGTGCGACTAACCGCGAACAATCCTGCGGCGGTGATGAAGGCGGCAGCCAGCAGAACGATCATTCGATTGGCAGCCGACCAGCGGATGATGCGCTCGATCATTGCGCCGTCTCCAGCGCCATCCGCTCGATGACAGGGGTTTGTCCTTGTTGGGGCTTCTGAAACGAGAACCGCACGCGCTCGCCGGTCTTGCGGCCGCGTAGAAGCGCCGCATTCTTGACCGGGAAGGTCATTGTCATCGCCGGCCACTCGATCGCGGGGATCGGCCCGTGCGACAACGTGACCCGGCCGGCTCCGAGATCGAGCGCAGTGATAACCCCGCGCCCTTCAATTAGGCTCGTTTGCGCTTGCTGCGGCGCTGCTGCGGCCTGCCCTTGCGACAGGCGTTCGATCACACCCGCCAGCGAGGCTTCGGAATCAATCAGGAACTGCCCTGAAACGACGACGACGTCGTTCGCCGCCAGCCCGCGCCGGATTTCGGTCTTGTCTCCGACCGTTCGCCCAAGTTCGACCTCGACGGGAATGAAGACACCGCCACGCTGGACGATCACCACGTTGCGCTTGCCTGTCACGATAACGGCTTCTGTTGGCGCGACGAGCGCGCCTGTCGGACTGCCGGCTATCTCCAGATTGGCGAACATGCCGATCTTGAGCCGTCCGGCCGGATTGGGCAGCGCGATCCGCACACGGACGGTGCGGGCCTCGGCATCCAGCGTTGGGAAGATATAATCGATCCTGCCCTCGCGGGTCTCTCCGGGATAAGCCGGAAAGGTGATCTTTACCGACTGACCGACGCGGATCTGGCCGAGTGATATCTCTGGAACTTCGGCCACGACCAAAACTTGTGACAAATCAGCAAGCGTAAGAATGGATTGGCCCGGCTCGACACGCGCACCGGGTCGTGCGCCGATTGCCGTGACAATGCCTGATCGCGGTGCGAAAACGCCATAGGTGCGCTGTGGATGCCCGCCGCGCTCCAGGTTGCGTATTGCGGGTTCAGGCAGCCCTAGCAGCACGAGGCGCTGGCGGGTCGCACGCCTGAGGTCGGGCGTAATGACCGATCCGGGTATCTTCAGAAGCGCGACATATTCGTTTTGCGCACCCAGGAGGTCGGGCGCGTAGACAGCGGCGACGCGGCTTCCCCTCGTCACTGCTTCGCCGACCGCGCGTACACTGAGTTGCTCGACAAAACCTGCAGTGAGCGTCTGCACCTCGACAATACGCCGCTCGTCAGTTTCGACTCGGCCGATAGCGGTGACCGCAGGCGCCAGCCGATCGAACACGACACGCGCAGTCCGCACACCCAGATTTTGCTGCGTTTGCGAGGATACCCGGATACCGCCGCTATCGCCCCCTTCATCCGCATATTTGGGCTGAAGGTCCATGTTCATCGACGATTTGCCCGGGGCATTATAGCGCTCCATCGGCACCATCGGGTCGTACCAATATTTTACGACTCGCCCGGAGCCATCCTGGGCAACACCGTTCACGACGTCACCCTTTGCGCTTCCGGCGGACGGCTGTTCGCCCATCGAGAACCAGTAGCCCGCAGCGGCGAGGGCCACCACGAGCGCGACGCCGGCCGCAAGGATCTTTTTGTTCTTGATCATTTCACGATATCCTGGGTCAGATAGACGATTTCAGCTGCTGCGCGCCCACGCCGTGCCTGCAGTTCAAGCGCTTGCATCGTCGTTTCCACATATCGCCGCACGAGCGACAGGGGCAACTCAAGTGTGCCTTCGCCGGCGCTGTAACGTGCCTCTGCGGCATCGAAGGAGGCCTCGAGCGAAGGTACGGACTGATTAACCAGAATAGAAAGCTGGGCATCAGCCCCCCCATAGTCCGCTATCGCCTTGCCCAAGGCGCCGCTGAGATCTCGCCGCGCGTCTTCGGCCCGTAGCCGTGCCGCGTCGGCGCGCGCAGATGCCTCGGCGATGCGGCGGTCCTGGAGACGGGATCGGTTGATCTGGAGCGGGATGGTAACGCCCACCGTCACCATATCCCCAAGATCGGGGCGCCAGCCATACATCGCCGACCAGGTCAGATTAGGCTTGCGTTCCCGCCGTGCAACATCGACTTGTCGCAGAGCGGCCTGCTCCTGCGCGTCAGCGAGCCGTATCTGCGGGTGAATTGACAGATCGACGGCTTTCTGGGCGTTCGCTGGAAGCGCGACCGCGGGAATGCTGTTTGGGAGTGGCCGCTGCGCGGCGCTGCCGATCCAGCGCGAGAGTTCCGCTCGCGCCCGCTGTTCTTGTCCCTGTGCGTCTGCCAACTGAGCCCGGGCGAGCGAGATTTCCGCCTGCATCTGAAGCGCATCGGCGGGCGTCGACCCTTTGGTCGGAACACCCGCGACCATAACTCGATAAGCGACACTGAGGTCTTCCATGATCCGATCGAGAAGCCGCTGCTTTGCCTGAGCTTCGACCGCGTTTATCCAAGCGACCATCACGTCGCGCGCAATCCGTCTTTCCTGGACGGTGGCTTCGGTGCGGCTGACGACCGCTTCCGCGCGCAGTCGCGCGGCTTCTGCCTCACGCTTCGAACGACGCACCTGCTCACGCATGATACCGATCGTGTGCATGGTCATAAAGTCGGCCGATGGATCGAAGGCCATGCGCCCGGTGACCGGAAGATTCTGCGTCCCTAAGGTTAGCTGTGGATCGGGAAGCGTCCGCGCCGCGATCGCAGCCTGTTCGGATGCGTCCGCTTCGCGTTCAAAGGCGGCAGCACTGGGCTGGTCGCCCAAGGACACATCAACGGCCTCGTTGAGGGTAAGTATAGGCTCGGCGGCCGGCAATGCGATCGCAGGCCGTGGTACTATCTGTCCAGGCGCAGATTGCGCGAATGCCGCGGTTGTCCAGATGAGCGTCAAGGCGAGCGCAGTGCCGCCTAGGCCGCCTCTGAGGCAACGGTGTCGATCTTGCCCATGATCTGGACTGTCGTGATAAAGGCTGGAGTTCATGATTAGATTGCTCCTTGCGAAGTGCTGTGCCGATCGGTAGTCGCATAGCACTACTTCAATCGCTGCCGTTAGCTCTCGGCGACCCACGCAGCGTCGGTCACAGATGGTGCCGACGGAGCGGGTTCTACACTCCGCCGATACGTTGGGGCTGACCGTCATATGGGAGCCATGCTGGTCAGTTGCGCGGTAACGGTACTGGGCGCGGCAACCTCCCTTTGCCTTGTTCTTCGCCGCCGGCAGCGCAAGCAAAGCCGCCGCGAAGAATAGGCGCATGATGTCCCCCTTTGTGGACCGGGCAGGACCGTCCCCGGCGCAAGGGCGCCGGGGACGGAGAGCTTTACGCTCCGGGGTGCGCCATGTGGTCGCCAGACATCTTCTTCATGCAGTCGGCCGGACTGGACTTCATCATGTCGCAGTTGCATTCAGCCATCTGCGCCGATTTGTCCTTCACCCAGACGCGGACCCGCGAAGTTGTGTTGGACTTGTTCGGTCCCGGCACTTGGCGGGTCTGCCATTCATAATGGCCGTCCGGCGCTTCCTGCGCGAGAACGGGAGCGGCAAGGGTTGCGGCGGCGAGCGCGGCAACGGCAAATATCGTCTTCATGTCGAATTCCTCGGTTGAAAAGCTGGGAAGTGCGCGCCGGAATGGCCGACGCGCCTTGTGCAATTCAGCCGAGGAGCAGGGGTGGATCCGGTTCGGGACCGATCATCCGGCCAGCGAGCCGCCGGATCGGAAGCGGATCGAGCAAGCCCGGCATGTGAGCCGCGATCGCGAGCGGCACAGCCGACGATACCACCGCGGGTGGAACCGCGCAGCCCATCTTGGCGATGCAGTCGAGCGTGAGGCCCTGGCAGGGCTCCTTGTCTTGCGACTTGTCGATGCCCATCATTTCTGCGCATTCGGCGCTCATCGTCGGCGCAGCGATCGCGGTATCTTGCATCGGCATTGCCGGCGCGGAGGCGAACGCCGCTTCCTGGGCAAGAAGACCCAGCAAGGCTCCGATAAGCAGCAGAAGAGATATCCGACGTTTCACGTTAAAAGTATGATCCTTGGCGTTTCCCGCGTCAACTCGATTCTGGCGGGTCGGACCAATCGGTAGATGCAAGGCTGTGAATCTGGAGTCCTCCGCACTATTTTTAAGGGGTGAGCAGTTCTGGTGCGTAGTCAATCTCAGTAGGGGTTGTTGAGTGCTCGAACCCGGAGGCCGTAATTAACGGCCTGCGGGCGTGTATGGCTTTGTCCTCGACCTCCCCGAACTTCATTGGGCTGCGCAATCGCGTGGTTTTTCGAAACAGGGGAAACATAATGAATATTCGATACTGTCGCGTGTCAAAGAGTCGCGCGGTGCACGGCGCTTCGCTGGCGGCGATCGCAATGGGGTTTGCGATGCCCGCGCACGCTCAGGAAAGTCAGTCTGAGGGCCTTACCGAGATCATCGTAACCGCTGAGAAGCGTGAAGAAAATTTGCAGTCGGTTCCGGTCTCCGTGACGGCGATGACCGGCGAGGCGCTCACCGCGACCGGCATATCCAACGTCGAGGACCTGCAATTCTTCGTGCCGGGTGTTTCGATTACCAACGACTCAATGGCGATCATCAATATTCGCGGGATTGGGACTTCCGCGTTTGGCGTAGCAACCGACCCCAGCACGACCGTCCATTACGACGGTGTCTATATTTCGCGCCCGACAACAAGCTATCAAGACCTGTTCGACGTCGAGCGCATCGAGGTGCTGCGCGGCCCGCAAGGCGTTCTTTTTGGTCGCAACTCTGCCGGCGGCACGCTCAATATCATCTCCAAAATGCCGACCCAGGAACTGAGCGGCACGCTTGGACTCACTATCGGCAATTATGAGAAGCGCTCCGCCAGCGGGACGATTTCCGGGCCGCTCGGTGAAGGCGTCCGGGGCCGCATCACGTTGCTCGCGAACCAGCGCGAAGGCATCTACCGCGACATCGTCTCGGGGCGGCGCTATCAGAATGAGGACAATCTCGCGGGGCGGTTGACCCTGGCTATCGACGCCAGCGATCGTCTTGAGATCGTGCTGCGGGCAGATGCGAGTCGTGATCGCGAAACCGGAGCGCGGTCGGTGCGGCCCTTTTATCCGCAGGGTTTCATCGATGCGGGTGCGACCATCCCGGCCAATTACAGGGAGGCTGCGCTCGACCGCCTGCCGCGCTACGATGTCGATGCCTGGGGCGCCTCCTCGACGATGAACTGGGATGGTGGACCGGTCACGATCCGCTCGATCACCGCGCTCCGCAAAAGCAAGGTCGTCCAGGCACTCGACGTCGATTCGACCGACCTCTTCCTCCGCGACATTGAGTTCTACGAGCGCTCGCGCACCTTTACGCAGGAGTTCCAACTCCTCAACAACGATGCAGACAAGCTGCGCTGGATCGTCGGCGCCTTTTATCTCAACGAGAAGGGCAATGATGAAATCCGCATCATCGAGCCTGGACGCCGGCTTGCGATCCCAGAGAATAACACGACAAATGCCTTCGCGCTCTTTGGCCAGGCAAGCTACGAATTCTTCGAACGGCTTCGGCTGACGGGCGGTCTGCGTTACTCCTATGAAAAGAAGGATTTTGCCTATCAAATCTTCCTGAACGGGAACCAGGTCGATGCCGGCCAACCCAAATCATCGTGGACCGCCTGGACCCCGAAAATCGGGATCGATTACGATGTCAGCGATGATGTCATGGCCTATGCGTCGGCAACCCGCGGATTCAAGTCGGGCGGATTTCAACTGGGCGACGGCAACCCGTTCCTGCCGGAATATGTATGGAGCTATGAGGTCGGCCTGAAATCGACCCTCCTTGACCGGCGGCTTCGCGCGAACTTCTCGGCCTTCTATTATGATTATACCAATCTCCAGGTGGTCGAATATAACAATGGCGTCGCCAGCACGACGAATGCCGGTAAGGCGACGATTAAGGGGGTCGAGGCCGAGTTCATGGCGCGTCCGCTTGATCGGCTGACGCTCACATCGACGATCGCTTATCTCGATGCCCGCTACGACGTCTATTTTGATGATGTTGGTGGGAGCCTCAGGGGCAACCGCCTGCCGAATGCGCCGCAGTGGAACATCACCCTTGGCGGCGAATATAAGGCACCACTCGGGGACGGAACGCTGACATTGCGGACCGATGTGTCATGGCGCGACAGCGTCTTTTTCAAGCCAAACAACAATCCGCTCTTCTCAGGAAACGCTACGACACTCGTCAACGGTCGTGTTGCATGGCAGCCTGGGAGCGAGGCTTGGGAAATTGCGCTTTATGGCCGAAACCTGACCGACGAGCGATATGTGAGCTACAGCACGATCGGGACGGACGCGAACGGTGTTTCGAATCCGACCCTGCCGCTCTACATCTACGGCGAGCCGCGTCAGTACGGACTGCAGCTGCGCTATTTCTTCTGAGCTCCTCGTTCTGCGAGGTCCCCGGCGGCACCCCTGCGGCCGTCGGTCCTCCCGGGCGCTAACGTGCCCGGGAGGAATATCTCTTCTGGACGCAGGTCATCGTATGCTCGTCACTCCAGGGGCGCTGTCGCATGGCCACATCGGGAACAAGGATGATGGGACGCTGAGCGGGTCAGGGCGATTTCCACGAGCAGATCAGAGCAGTCTGATCCTGAACGCCTGCCACGCGTGAAATTTTCGTGTTTTGCGAGCGCCGCGAACGTCACAACGATGCAATGATCGATTGGTTTGGAACGGAACCCTGTTCTCGGAGCCTCAAGGCAATTGATGGGCAATCGCCTTAATCGCCTTCAGGCCCGATCCGAAGCGGGCGATGGCGGTCCGGTGCCGCTCGAGTTCGCTATACGGCAGGTAGGAGATGTCGAGATCTCCGATCCGGCTGAATGCCGGGCGTCGGAGCTGGGCGCGGACATCTGCTTCTCGGGCGTCGGGTGCAACAAGGAAAAGTGCCGTCGATAAATGAAGATTCTCGCTGCTCAGCGCGAGATCGAGCATGCGGACAATTCCGGAATAGATGGATGTCGAATGCTCTACTTCGAATGCCGCCGCGACCGTAGCGGTCGAGTGATCGAGCCAAAGAACGTCGATCAGCCTTATTGCATCGCTTCCCTTGGCGGTTGCGATGGCATGCGGCAAGCTATCGAGACATCGAGAACCGAGCGGCAAGCCCTCATGAAGGCGCCCCCGGTCGTTTGCCGCTATCCAGACGTCATATCCCAGTGCAAGCCCGAGATCTCGAAGCCAGGATTGGATTTCGCCGTGCGTCCGGTCGCTCTCTTTCTGATTTGCAATAGCCTTGTCGAGCTTTTGCGTCTGCGCGCGCGTTTCGTCCAGCATGGCAGTCCAGTCGCGCGCGTTTTCGGTCGAATCGCTGCGCGGCGGGGCCGGAAACCTTCCCGATCCGATATCGAACAGCAGCCCGCCAATGGCCCCCAAGTCGTTGGAGAGAAGATCACGGTAGCGGTCGTTGAGATCGAGTATGCCAGCGCGCATGGCCAGGAAATGCTCCCAGCTGCCAAGCTTCACATTGGCACCCGTCACCGCGTTGTAGCCCTTGACGATTGCCGTGTTGAAGGGAGGCACAAGAGTGGGATGCAGAAAATAGAGAAGATTGGCTACCGCGGGACCCAACCCTTTGATCTTCTGTCTATCGATTGCGTGGATCCCGGCGACGACTTCTTCCGCAGTATCGCAGCAGGAGCAATGGTGAAGAAGTCTGCCAAAGGCTCGTTGATTGTCGGCGTTCTCGTAGATGTCGGGGATTCTGAGTTTGGGCTTCCACAAGAAGGCATGATCCGCACCTTTGAAAATCTGTCGTTGTTCGGCGACCGAATGAACAATGATCTCCAATGACGAACCCCGATATGCCGCTCCGAAGGTGCCGGCCTCGATTTCGGCGACGACCTGCGAGATTCCTCTTCTGATCGAACGAAAATTCTTCAGTCGTTCCTCCCATAGGAACCAGCTTTGATAGGTCGAGCCGGGATCGCCGCGCCAGCGCTCGATCAGTTCGCGGACAAGGTCGCGCTCCATGTGCATAGCCCCGCTAAATCCATTCCGAATTGCTGTTTTCCACCTGCGACTAGCCGCGCCAAGACAATTCGCTGGCTCCGGCCCGTAGCGAAAGTCGAGACCTTCCGTCCCACCGGCAAAGTAGAGGGATGTCGGAGGTCGGAACGTGTCGATTCACCCCGGTGCTGTATGATTGTCGATGACGTCAGTGCCCAGCGTGTTCGCCCGCCCCACTTGGTTCCTGACTCGCGCCTTCAGCCTTGGTCATGCCCTTCATCATCGCGTCGTGGTCCATTGGCGCATCCTGCGTCATAGCCTGATACTGTGCCGGCGACAGGCCCGGGAGTTTTCGGACAAACGCGACCATATCCCAGATAAGACGATCATCATGCGTTTTCCCCCAAGCCGGCATGGCGGTCATCTTGATTCCATGCTTGATAATCCAGAATTGCTCCGAGGCAGAACGATCCGAACCTTTGAACAAGATGGGCGCTTGCGGATACAGCCCCTGACTCATTTCGGTTTTTTCCATTCCGGGCGCCAGATGGCAGCCGCTGCACATCTCCGTGTATAGTCCGGCGCCCGATGCGATCCGCGCCGGAGCCGCCAAATCCGCCGGCACCGCGATCGATCCGGACCGGGCTGCGATGGATTGCTCCCTGAATGTTTCGATGACGCTGTAAGTCAGTCGGCTATGAGGTGCATCGGCCGCTATATTGTACAGGCCGAGATAGACGGTGATTGCTCCAGCGCCAGCTATGACGGCAACGGCCAGGAGCGTGAACGCCAAGCTAGGCATGTGCTTCCGGAAATCGAAGTTTCGAAAACGCTCCATCGTCTATCTCCCTCAAAACAAGCGTCGAGCTGTGAAGCCGAACGCGATGCAAAGGCTGTTCAACAGATGATACGCACCGCAACAGGTTTTCCCTTGTCGCAAAGGAGACAGGTGGTTTGCGTACTTGCCGCGTCGAGGTAATTCCGGGCGCCCCTTACTCGATCGGACTTATGCGTTTCGTTCAGGCGCGGGCTCGGCGAGGCCTCAGGGCCCGCCCGGGCCCGCGAGCCTCGGGGGCGAGCCCTTTCTTCACGCGATCAGGCGCCGCCCGCCGGCCGCACCTTGGGCTTGCGTGAGGAACTGTGCAGATTGACGATCTGCCACTTTCCGTTTTCCCATTTAAGGACGCTCGTTGCGACGCCGTCCCGCTCGATTGTTTCGCCGCTCGCGAGTACGATCGAGAAGCTATAGGTCTCGGTCGCGATCGCTACATCGCCTTCGCCCCGAACCGATATCTTGTAGTTGCGGAAGGCAAAGGATCTGAACTCCTTGAGTTCGGGACCGAGGTGATGGTCGCGATAGTGGGCGAAATTCCCTTCGACGCCGCCCGACTCGAATATCTGGGCGTCTGGCGAAAAGAGTGCCTCGACGCCGGTCAGGTCCCGCTTTTCCATCGCTGATTTATACTGCGCGAGCGCTGCCGCCGCGCCCTGATAATCCACAGGCTCGGTCGCCTGAGCCGGGACGGCCACCAGCATGGCCAATGTGATTGCTGTAATCGTCAGTCGTCTCATATCATTTCCCCTTATTGCGTCCGAACTTCTCCGGTGGTTTCGATCAGATTCTGGCAAAGCGCAGCCGCAACGAATTGGCGATGACGCTGACGGACGAGAGTGCCATCGCAGCGGCGGCAATGACCGGCGAGAGCAATAGTCCGAAGACCGGATAGAGCACGCCCGCAGCGACCGGAATCCCGGCGACATTATAGGCGAAAGCGAAGAAGAGATTCTGGCGGATGTTCGCCATCGTCGCATGGCTGAGATGCCGCGCCCGCACGATGCCCAGAAGGTCGCCGCGCAGCAGCGTCACACCCGCGCTTTCGATGGCGACATCGGTTCCCGAGCCCATCGCGATGCCGACGTCGGCGGCGGCGAGCGCGGGGGCGTCGTTGACCCCGTCGCCGGCCATCGCGACGATCCGGCCTTCTTCGCGCAGCCGCTGCACGACCGCACTCTTCTGGTCGGGGAGGACGTCGGCCTCAACGTCGTCGATGCCGAGGCGCCGCGCGATCGCCTCGGCGGTGACGCGATTGTCGCCGGTGAGCATGATGACCTTGATTCCGGCCTCGCGCAGCGCCGCGAGCGCGTCGCCCGTCGTTTCCTTGACGGGGTCGGCGATGGCGATGACCCCGGCCGCCTTGCCATTGACCGCGATGTAGATCGCCGTCGCGCCGTCTGTGCGAAGGCGGTCGGCTGCCTCGGTGAGCGCGCCCAGATCGACGTCATATTCTTCAAGAAAGCTCGCATTGCCGAGGACTATCGCCTTGTCGACGACGACCCCGACGATACCCTTGCCGACCGGCTGGTCGACCCCCGATGGCTCGACCAGCGCGAGGCCCCGGTCCTCGGCGGCCTTGACGATCGCGGCCGCCAATGGATGTTCGCTGCTGCGCTCGAGGCTCGCGGCAATCCGGAGCAGATCCTGCTCTTCGAAGCCTTCGGCGACGTCGATGGCGACGACCGAGGGCCTGCCTTCGGTCAGCGTCCCGGTCTTGTCGACGACGAGGGTGTCGACCTTCTCCATCCGTTCAAGCGCCTCGGCATTTTTGATCAGCACGCCGGCTTCGGCGCCACGCCCCACGCCGACCATGATCGACATCGGCGTCGCGAGACCGAGCGCGCAGGGGCAGGCGATGATGAGCACCGAGACGGCGGCGATAAGGCCGTAGGCCATGGCGGGCGCGGGGCCGAGAAGCGACCAGACAATGAAAGCGACGATGGCGACGACGATGACGCCGGGCACGAACCAGCCCGAAACGGTATCGGCGAGACGCTGGATCGGCGCCCGGCTGCGCTGCGCGTCGGCGACCATCTGTACGATCCGCGCGAGCATCGTGTCGCGCCCGACCTTCTCGCTACGCATGAGCAGGCCGCCCGTCTGGTTGATCGTTCCGCCGATCAGCGCCGCGCCGGCCGCCTTGGTCACCGGCATCGATTCGCCCGTGACCATCGATTCGTCGACCGTGCCGCGGCCTTCTACGACGATGCCATCGACGGGGACTTTTTCGCCCGGACGGATGCGCAGCATGTCGCCGACCGCGACGTCCTCGAGCGCGACCTCCTCGTCGCTTCCATCGCTGCGGACGCGCCGGGCGAGCTTCGGTGTCAGGTCAAGGAGCGCGCGGATCGCGCCGCTCGTCGTCTCGCGGGCCCTGAGTTCGAGCACCTGCCCGAGTAGCACCAGCACCGTGATGACTGCGGCCGCCTCGAAATAGACCGCGACCGAACCATCGGCGGCGCGGAAGGCTGCCGGGAAGATTTGCGGGAGAATCGCCGCGATCATGCTGTAGCCCCAGGCAACGCCCGTCCCCATCGCAATGAGGGTGAACATGTTGAGGCTCTTGTTGCGGATCGAGAGCCAGGCGCGCTCGAAGAAGGGCCAGCCCGCCCATAGAACGACGGGGGTCGCGAGCAGCATCTGGATCCAGTTGTTCGTCTGGCGGCCGACATATTGGTGGAGGCCCGTCAGATGGCCGCCCATTTCGAGCGCAACCACCGGGAGGGCGAGAAGGAGCCCGATCCAGAAGCGCCGCCGCATATCGCGATATTCTTCGCTGGGGCCGCCAGATGCTGTCGGCATGACGGGCTCGAGCGCCATGCCGCAGATCGGGCAGCTTCCGGGGCCGGCGCGCTGAATCTCGGGATGCATCGGGCAGGTCCAGATGGCGCCTTCGGGTGCATCGGCTGCGGCCGGCTCGCTTTTTGCGGCATAAAGATCGGGATCGGCCTCGAATTTGGCGAGGCAGCCTGCGCTGCAGAAATAGTGATGCTTGCCGCTATGCGTCGCGGTGTGAGGTGTGGTGGCCGGATCGACCGTCATGCCGCAGACGGGATCGGTCGTGCTCCCGCTGCCTTTTTCTGCGCCCTGATGATCGTGCATCGCCGCCGCTCCCGTATGTGTCGGATGCCCGCCTCGCGGCGGGGCGGTCCAAACGCCACCGGTCGAGTTCGCCGCTGGCGTCGTTCCTGGCGGTTCCAGAATGGAGCCGCTTCTATCGATACGCAAGAAAGGCGATTATCCCTTGGATTTTCTTTGCCCTGTGCCGTCAGGTCCCGGGCTTTCGGGCCTCGATGATCGCGATCGCACCGGTTGGCGTGCGGAACGTCTCAAGTTCGCGAACATCGCAAAAGCCTGCCTCTCTCATCAGCACCGGGAGCAATCCATCGGCGTTGGGTTGGGTGTCCTGGACGCCGTCGAGCTGCTGGATCGTCAGGCGGAACAGCAGCCGCATGAGGCGGCTGCGCTGTTCTCCATAGTCGGCGACATAGAGTTTGCCGCCCGGCGCGAGCACCCGCCGGGCCTCGCGTAGCAGACGTGCCTTTTCCTCAAGCCCGACCTGATGAAGGACGAGGCAGATCGCAATCTTGGAAGGCGAGGGCCAGTCATCGATCGCCGAAGCCGCGAAAAAGCCAACTCGAAACTCCGGCGGTGGAACAATCTGCGCGGTCTTCGTTCGGGCAATTCGCGTCGCGGCCTCGTCGGGGTCGAAACCAAGATAGCGGACGTCCCGGCTATGGCGGGCGATGGCCAGCGCGAGATTTCCCGTACCCGAGCCGATATCGAGAATGACGTCACCCTCGCCGAGCGCCATATGGCGAACGAGACGGTCGCGCCACACGCGCTCGCGCGTCGTCACCGCGACGCCGAAATCATAAAAGGGCGTCAGGAAGTGATATCCTGCCGCTGGCGTGTAGGATCTTGCTACGGGTTTCGGGTCGGGCATGGCCGTCTCCTTTCGACGCTTTGGCTTGCCGCCGGATTGCGGCCGCAATCGCCGGTCTCGAGGAGACGCTTAGGGGCAAGCAGGCGCGGCGGTCTTGAATGTTTCGCCGGAGCGACGCGGTGCGAGGCGCATCCGGCTCAGGGCACGATTTCGAACGCGAAGGCGCTAAGGCCAGCCGAAGGCGTCACGCCTAGCCATTGAGCGCAGCGGCGCGTGAAGTGCGACTGATCGGCGAAGCCTCCCGCCGCCGCGGCGTCGGCAAGACCTCCGCCGCCGACCAGCGCCCGCACGGCGCGTTGAAGCTGGAGCCACTGCAGCAATTTGGCCGGAGGCACGCCGAAGTCGCGGCAGACGATTTCGCGAAGGCGCGAGGGCGAGAGGCAGGCGACGTCGGCCAATGCGCGCGCGGTCGACAAATCACCAGGGGCCGCGAGCGCCTCGGACAGGCGTGCATCCACCGGACGCACCTGCGACCGGTCAAGATAGTCGGACGCCCAGCGCTTCGCGTCCGCGCCGATAGCGATATCGCATAGTCCGGCCGTCTCTACTGGTGTCAACAGGACGGGCGCCGATCCGGCGGACAGCCGCGCGTCGGCACGAAAAAGCGGGTCGAGATAAAATGATCGCACGAGGGCACCCGGCGGTCCCAGGCGGTGCCGGACATGCGATGCGATGGCAATGGCGTGTCCGACAGGGACTATCATGTCGGCATCACCGGAAATTTCGAGGTCTCGTTCGACGGCGAGGCTGATCTGATGCGCCACATGGTTATGAGGACGGCTGCTCCCGATGCGTGCGTCAATCAACGCCCAGCCGGCCCCGAGCATGATCGAACCGGACCATGAGACGGTGCTGGCGGTCAAACCGGATCGACGGCGACGAAGGGTTCGAGCGTGCCGAACCAGGCGACCAGCGCGAGTATGGCGAGCGCGGCCGACGCTTCGATGACCAGGCTTCTGCGCATGGCTGCGATCGCGAGGTCGGGGTCGGCGGCGACATTGTCGGTATCGGTCTCCGGGACGGCGGCCGCGAGCGCCGGGGTCAGCCGCCAGCGGTTCGCCGCCGCGAGCGCCAGCATCAGTCCGAACAGCGCAAGCTTGGCGAGGAGCAATTGTCCATAGGGCGAGCCGAGGGAGCGGCCGAGATTCTCGGCGCCGACGATCATCTGGCTGTTGACGAGGCCGGTGGCGGCGATGACGAGGACGCAGATCGTACCGACGCGCGAGAATTGATCGAGACTCCGCGACGCAATTTGGAGTCCCCCCGGCCATTCGCGGAGGCGCTGGGGTGAGATCAGCATAAGAAAGGCGCCGATTGCGCCGATCCAGACCGCCGCTGCGATCAGGTGCAATATGTCGCTGGCCCGGTGCAGGGTGCCCGCCGCGCCCTCGGTCGCGCCCGCATGGCCCGACCAGACCAAGGTCGCGACGGCGACCGAGCCGGCAAAAGTGAGTATGGCGGCTGCGATTGTTGGCCGGCGCGTCATCCAGACTGCCGCCGCCAACGCAACGAGCAGTGCGGCGCTCCGGTAGATCCAGGCCATGCCGACCTCGGTTTCGCGAACCAGATCCCAAAAGGGTTGGAACTCCAGGGAGAGGATGCCCACGCCCTGCATCGAGGCCGCGAGCACGCCCATTCCGAGGGTGGAGACGAGCAGCCCGATGGCGCAGAGCCACCGTTCTGCGCGCCAGATCGCGGCCATCATCGGCTGCGGCTCATGGCGTTCGCTCCGTGTCAGCGCAAAAAGCGGGAACGCAGCAAAGCCGGCGATGAGCATCAGGTCCGCATAGAGTGCGAACCTGATGCCGATCAGAACGGGGTCCCCCACCGTCTTTTACTTTACGGTGAAGCTGAATTCGCTGCCCATGCGGTGGGTATCAGCGCCCGCCGCCGACCATGTGACCTTGTAGGTTCCGGCTGTCAGCGGCCGCTTGAGCATCAGCATCGCCGACTTGCCCTCTTTGCCCATCATCGACGAGTAAGGCACCTTCATCGGTGCATGATTGGCCATGCCGGGCATGC
Source organism: Sphingomonadaceae bacterium 3R27C6 (assembly GCA_005503215.1). GTDB lineage: Bacteria > Pseudomonadota > Alphaproteobacteria > Sphingomonadales > Sphingomonadaceae > Sphingopyxis. The sequence continues at coordinate 96,036 of SCNS01000007.1, forward strand.
CGGTCATGACCAGCTCGGTCTTGAGGGTCGAGGCGACGATCTTTTCGTTGAACTGCAGATTGACCGACGTGACCTTCGAAACGGTGGAATTGGCGGCGGGCGTCGAGCCGACGAGCTTGGTGTGCGCGCTCGCTGCGGCCGGCATGAGAAGCAGAGCGAAAGCCGCCGCTGCAGAGGGGAGAAGAGACTTGAACATGAACACCTCCAAATGCGTGTCTGTCCTGCTAATACGCAGGATATCGGCATGGCCCTCAAATATTCCGGAATAATATTCTGGTGTGAGGGGTGCGGCGCTTCGGCGCGTATGTACAATGATGGAAAGGTTTGAAGAGACGATCGATGGATAAGGAGCTTCGCATTTTGAACAGGATCGATCTGCCCGCAGCGCTCGATGCGCTCGATGATCGCATCATGGGCGCATTGGCGATCCGCCGGCGCGAAGCGGTAGCGATGCGCCGCCTGATGGCGCTTGCGGCCTTTGTCTCGCTCGGCGGCGGTATTTTTGCGGGAAGTGCGATTTCCCAGCCCGCGGTCGCGGCAAGTCCCCTTACCCCGTTCGGCCCGCCTAGCGCATTGGTGCCTTCCGCCTTGCTGGATGTACAGTAGCAATGCCGTCGCGCCGTCTTCTTCTCTTGGGGCTCATTGCCTTCGCCGCGGCGATTGCCGGCGTGTTCATCGGCCGTCTGGTGGCCGATGCGCCCAGAGCCAGCGAAACCGAACTTCATGCGCTTCTTCACGGTCAACTCGACCTGACCCCGGAGCAGGAAAAGAAACTCGAGCGGATCGAAGCCGACTTCGCCGGTCGCCGCCAGGCGCTCGAACTCGAGATGCGCGCCGCCAACGTCCGGCTCGCGCAGGCGATCGAAGCCGAGCATGGCTATGGACCGCGCGTCACCGAGGCGATCGACGAGACGCATGAGGTGATGGGGACATTGCAGAAGGAAACGCTCCAGCATCTCTTCGCGATGCGCGGGGTTCTCAACCCCGATCAAGCGGAAATGTTCGACAAAAGCGTGGTCAAGGCGCTGACCGCCGATGCGCGGTGAGCGCCGACCTATCGCAATGTAGCGACCAGGATCTGGCGGCCTTTGCGCGCGCGCACCGCGAAGACGCCTATCGCGAGTTGCTGCGCCGTTACAAAACGGGCGTCTACCGGCTCATCGTAAAGCAGATCGGCGATGCCGACGAGGCGATGGATTTGACGCAGGAGACGTTCGTCTCCGGCTTTTCGGCGCTCGATCGCTATGATGGCGAACGCCCCTTCCGCACATGGATCGCCCGTATCGCGCTCAACAAATGTCGCGACTGGGCACGACGGCGAAAGGTGCGCGCCTTTTTCTCCCGCGCGCTCCCGCTCGAAAATGCGCATCACGTAGCAAGCGATGGTCCTGGGCCCGATTCCGCGGCGACCGACAGGCGAGAGCTCGCCAAGGTTCGCGGGGCGATCGACCAGCTGCCGCAGAATTTGCGCGAAGTGTTGCTCCTCCGCGGTGTCGACGAGGTCAGCCAGGCCGAAACAGCGGTCATTTTGCGCGTCAGCGAGAAAACAGTCGAAACGCGCCTCTATCGAGCGCGGACCAGGCTCCGGGAATTGCTCGCGGGAACATCTGCGAGCGCCGAGGGTTGAGGGTTCGACCGCTCGTTCAGGCGGCATCTCCTCATCGTCCGGCATTTTTATTGAGGGGCAGCCGTGCCGCCTGCGTATAGCTTTAGGAACAGTCAGTAACGGTCGGAAAGAATATGCAGATGGAAAGGCGTCGGTTCGTCAGTGGAGCTTTGGGTGGAGGGGCTGCTGCGGCGATGGCCGCATGGTTCCCGGCCTGGGCCCAGCCGGTGTCGTCCGGCATCACCGCGCCGCTTCCGACCGTATCCGGCAATGACATAACGCTGCGCATCGCCCGGCAGACGATGCGGATCGACGGCAAGGTCAGCCGCGCGATCGGGATCAACGGCACCGTGCCCGCGCCGCTCGTCCGGCTGAAGGAAGGGCAGACAGCGCGCCTGACCGTCGTCAACGATCTCGACGAGGACAGCTCGATCCACTGGCACGGGCTGATCCTGCCGTTCCAGATGGACGGCGTGCCCGGCGTCAGCTTCCCCGGCATCAAGCCGCGCTCGAAGTTTGTCTATGAATTCCCGGTCGTTCAATCGGGGACTTATTGGTATCACAGCCATTCGGGGCTTCAGGAACAGCTCGGCCACTATGGCCCGATCGTCATCGATCCCGCGGGCGCCGACCCGATCGGCTACGACCGCGAGCATGTCGTCGTCCTGTCCGACCACAGTCAATTGTCGCCCGAGGCGATCTTCCGCAAGCTCAAGGTCAATCCCGGCCATTTCAACATGCAGCGCCAGACGCTGGCGGGCCTGCTCGCCGGCAAGGATCAACCGCTCAAGGAGCGGATCGATTGGGGCAAGATGCGGATGGACCCGACCGACGTCGCCGACGTCAATGGTTCGACATACACCTTCCTCGTCAACGGCCATGGTCCGCGCGACAACTGGACCGCGCTCTTCAGCCCGGGCGAGCGGGTACGCCTGCGCATCGTCAATGCGTCGGCGATGACGATCTTCAACGTCCGCATCCCGGGCCTCAGGATGACCGTGGTGCAGGCCGACGGCCTCAATGTCGTGCCGACCGAGATCGACGAGTTCCAGATCGCGGTCGCCGAAACCTATGACGTCATCGTCACGCCGGTCGAGGACCGTGCTTATACGCTCGTTGCCGAGGCCAATGACCGGTCGGGCATGGGACGCGCGACGCTCGCACCGCGCGCCGGCATGGTCGCCGAGGTGCCGCCGCTGCGCGAACGCCCGCTCGCGACCATGAAGGACATGGGCATGGGCGACATGTCGGGCGGCTCGATGGCGGGCATGGACCATTCGGGCGGCGATATGGGCGCCATGCCCATGCCGGCGAGCGATCCTTCCTGTCCCCCTGAACATGCCAAGATGGGCCATTGTACGCCAGCGGGGGAAAGCGGCGCGATGGCGGGCATGGATCATGGATCGGGCGGAGGCATGCAGCACAGCATGCGCGACTTCAGTGTCGCGCCGCAGGTCAAGCGCGACCCGAGCGTCCAGACGATCTCGCCGATGCCGATGGATCGCATGGGCGAGCCAGGACAGGGACTTGAAGACGTCGGGCACAAGGTGCTGACCTATCACGACCTTGTCGCGCTAGAACGCAACCCCGACGTACGCGCGGCGTCGCGCTCGCTCGACATCCACCTTACTGGCAACATGGAACGCTTCATGTGGTCGTTCGACGGCATCAAGATGTCCGACTATCACGAGCCCATCCCCTTCATCGAGGGCGAGCGCGTGCGGATCAACCTGATCAACGATTCGATGATGAGCCACCCCATCCACCTGCACGGTCATTTCTTCGAGCTGGTGACGGGGAAGGGCGATCGCTCGCCGCGCAAGCATACGGTGCTTGTCCAGCCGGGCGGGACCGCAAGCTTCGATTTCACCGCCGACGCGCTCGGCGACTGGGCGTTCCATTGCCACCTTCTCTATCACATGCACGCGGGGATGATGCGCGTCGTCAGCGTCCGTCCGAAGGGAGGCGGCGAATGACCCGGGTCGCGCTTCTCCTCGCGGGTATCGCCCCGCTGGCCTTTGCTGTGCCCGCCGCGGCGCAGTCGATGGATCATTCGATGCATGGTGCGGCGCCCGCGCCGACACCCGCTCCCTCGCCAACGCCAACGCCAGCGCCGGTAGCGCAGTCCGCGCCCGAAGCGCCCGCCGAAGGGTCGATGGAGCAGATGGACCATGGGAGCATGCAGGGCATGGACATGGAGCCCAAAACTTCGACCTGCCCGCCCGAGCATGCGGCGATGGGTCATTGTACGCCTGAGGCGGAGGCTCCAGACAAGGGCGCTTCGGACATGGGTGCGATGGATCATGGCGCACCGCAGCCGTCCGATCCCGATTGCCCGCCCGAACATGCCAAAATGGGCCATTGCACCCCGAAGGGCGGATCTGCGGACGCGATGGCGGGAATGGAAGGCATGGCGACCACGAGCAGCGCTAGCGGCACCGATTTGCCGCCGGGCGATGCTACCGCGCCTGCGCCTCCCGGCGACTGGTATGCCGATCGCATTTATCCCCAAGCCGAAATGGAGCATTCGCGCCACGACATGATGAAAGAGAATGGTGCGCAGACCATCGCTTTCATCAGCTTCAACCTTGCCGAATATCAGGCGCGCAAGGGCAGCGACGGGTTCCGCTGGGACGGTGAGGCTTGGTACGGCGGCGACATCAACCGGCTGACGCTCAAGAGCGAAGGCGAGGGCGTGTTAGGCGAAGGCATCGAGAGCGCCGAGGTACAGGCGCTCTACAGCCGGGCGATCGGACCCTATTTCAACGCGCAGGCGGGTATCAGGCAGGATCTTGGGCCCGGCCCCGACCGCACCTATGCGACGATCGGCTTCGAGGGGCTCGCCCCCTATTGGTTCGAAGTCGAGGGCGCGCTGTTTCTTTCGAACAAGGGTGACCTGCTCGCCCGGCTCGAAGGCTATTACGACCAGCGCATCACCCAGAAACTGATCCTCCAGCCGATGGCGGAGGTCAATTTTGCGCTCCAGGATGTCCCCGAGACCGGCGTTGGTTCGGGGCTTTCGGATTTCGAGCTCGGGCTTCGCCTGCGTTACGAGGTCGTGAAGGAATTCGCGCCTTATGTCGGCGTCGAATGGGCGCGCAAGGTCGGCGATACCGCGCGTTTTGCCCGCGCCGCGGGCGAGGATGCGAGCGGCGTCAGCTTCGTGATGGGGGTGCGGGCCTGGTTCTAGAAGTTTCGCGGGGTGGCGACACGTCGAGGAGAAATGCCGTGAAACCAGCCTATCGCAGCCTCGCGCTGCAGACGATCATTAGCGGCGTCATCATGTATTTGGTGATGTTCGTCATGATCGACCGCCTCTCGAGCTTCTACAATAATCTCAACATGCTCTACATGACGCTGATGATGGTCTCGCCGATGGTCGTGCTGATGATCGTCGCAATGCCGGGCATGTTCCCGTCGAAACGTCTCAATACGTTCCTGCTGCTGGGATCGGCAGTTGCCTTCTTCGGGAGCTTCGGGCTCATCCGGACACAGACGACGATCGGCGACACGGCCTTCTTGCGTTCGATGATCCCGCATCATTCGGGTGCGATCCTCATGTGTGAACAGGCTTCTCTCAAAGATGCCGAGATACGCGAACTCTGCCGCGGCATCATCGCGGGGCAGGCAGCCGAAATCGAACAGATGAAATCCATTCTCGCGAGGAAATGACATGAAAAATCCGATGACGCGCCGTCATCTTTTCGGCCTGATTGCGGTCGGATCGGGGATGGCGCTTGCGGCATGCAATTCTGCCTCGGGCCCGGCGGCGACCAGCGATAAGAATGGCGCGGCGCCCGCGCCGGGCGCCGAGACGTCCAGCCCCAAGCGAATGCTCGTTTATCGCGATCCCGAATGCGGCTGCTGCGAAGCTTGGGCGGATATCGCGCGCAAGGCGGGTTATGATGTGACTGTCGAGAACCGCTCTGACATGGCCGCCGTAAAGACGCGATATGGTGTGCCTGGCCAGCTGGCGTCGTGCCACACGGCAGTTATCGGCGGCTATGCCATTGAGGGTCATGTGCCGATGCAGCATGTCGCGAGGCTCCTTCACGACAAGCCACGCGACATTCGAGGGATCGCCGTGCCCGGCATGCCGCGCGGCTCACCAGGAATGGAAATGCCGGACGGAAGCGTGGACGCATTCGAAGTGATGGCGTTCGGCAGCGACGGCAAGGTTTCTGAATTCCGCGCATGACCTGCCGACACCAAGAGGAGACAGATATGACGAGATTCATTCCCCTGGCGAGCGCCGCCGCGCTGATATTTGCTCTGGCAGGATGCGGCACTGAGCCCGCGCAGCAGAGCGACGTCACACCGGAACAGAGTGAGGTCACTGCCGGTGAGCCGCCCGCAATGGTCGAGACCATGCCCGTAGCGGACGAGACGCCCGCCGCGTCTGCCCCGGCGGCGCCGACCAAAGAGGCAGTGCCTCCGGAGAAATCCCGCCCCAAGCAAGAACCTGCCGCGAAGGCCGCTGTGCCGCCACGGGCAAAGGCCGCGCCGGAAACGCCGAAACCTGTCGAACCCGAACCCGATCCTCATGCCGGGCACGATATGGACAAAAAATAAGGGGCATGTGCCGACGCGGCATGTCGACCGGGCGGTCGAGGACAAACTGCGCGATATGTCCGGCTTCGCCGTGCCCGGCATGCCGCGCGGCTCCCCGAACGGAAATGTCGAAGCATTCGAAGTCTTGACCTTCGGCGCCGATAGAAAGGCCGTTGTGTTCCACACGGACCCCCGGGAAGGGATCGAGTAACAGCGGCCGGGCGCTGCTCGATGCCGCAGCGAGAGATATAACCATATGGAATAACCATCTCGTTTATAGCGATGAGTGGTGATTATTTCTGGTCATGCCAAGGCCGCGAAGATAGCTCGGTGGCGAAGCCGAGAGCTTTCGCAAATGGAGGGGACCATGAGGAAATTGCTTCGCACGAGTGGCTCGATTATCGCCGTCCTGGTAGGCATGTCGGCCGCCGCCGCCTTCGCGCAGGATAACGCCAAAGAGGCGCCGCAGCCAGGCGCGTCGCAGGGCGAAATCGTTGTGACGGGCACGCGGCGGAACGATCTCAAGGCGGCCGATTCCGCCCAGCCGATCGACATTATCACCGGCGCCGAACTGCTCGAAAAGGGCACGGCCGACATGAACGATCTTCTCCGCACCGAGGTCCCGTCGCTCAACGTCCAGCGCCTCGTCAGCAACGACGGCGCCGTTTTCACCCGGCCTTTCTCGCTGCGCGGCCTGCCGCCGGACCAGACGCTGGTGCTCGTGAACGGCAAACGGCGCCATCGCGGCGCGACGGTCCAGTTCACCAATGTTCCCTATATCCGGGGATCGCAGGGACCCGATCTTTCGGCGATTCCGTCGATCGCGATCGGCCAGCTGGAGGTTCTGCGTGACGGCGCGTCGGCGCTCTATGGATCGGATGCGATCGCCGGCGTTCTCAATTTCGGTCTGCGCCGCGATCGCGAAGGCGGATTGCTGATCGCCCGCTACGGCCAATTCTACAAGGGCGACGGTGAGGATTTCCTCGTCCAGGGCAATGTCGGGCTTCCCTTCACCGACGCCGGTTTCGTCAACATCAGCGGCGAATATGTGAACGCCAGCACGACGTCGCGCGGTATCCAGCGTCCCGACGCGCAGGCGCTCATCGATGCCGGCGTTCAGGATGTCCCGGTCCCGGCGCAGCGCTGGGGAAATCCTGAATCCGAGGCGGCGCGCATCTTCGTCAATGCCGGCATCGAACTGTCGGACGAGATGGAATTCTACACCTTCGGCAACTATAGCTGGAGCCGCGGCACGACGGCCTTCTTCTACCGCAACCCCAATGCCAGCTTCATTTCCACCTCGATTCCGCTCACGGGTACGCCCGGAGGACAGCGCTTCAGCTTCCGCCAGCTCTTTCCCGGCGGTTTTACCCCGGATTTCGGCGCCACGGTGACCGACGCGGCGCTTGCGGCCGGCCTCAAGGGCGAATTCTCCTCGGGCCTGACCTATGACCTCAGCGCTTCCTATGGTCAGAACCATGCTTCCTACCGGATCGAAAATACGGTCAATCCGTCGCTTGGCCTCGCGTCGCCAACATCCTTCAAGCCGGGGCAGCTCGAGCAGCGCGAACTCGCTTTCAATCTCGATCTCACTTACCCCATCGCGATCGGCACCTCCGATCCGCTGACGCTTGCCGGCGGTCTCGAGTATCGGCGCGAGACATATGAGATCACGGCCGGCGACATCGCATCATGGCAGGTTGGTCCTTTCGCGTCGGTCATCGATCCCGATACCGGAAACCGCGTCGGACTGCCGGTCGGCTCGAACGGCTTCCCGGGCTTCAGTCCCATCCAGGCGGGCGAGTTCGCGCGCAGCAACTGGGCCGCCTATACGTCGCTCGAAGGCAATCTCACCGACGCGCTCCAGTTCGGCCTTGCCGGCCGCTACGAGAATTACTCGGACTTCGGCTCGAAATTCACCTGGAAGATCAACGGGCGGTATGATTTCTCGGACGTCTTCGCGGTGCGCGGATCGGTCAACACCGGCTTTCGGGCGCCGACGCCGGGCCAGTCGAACGCCTCGCAGGTCCAGACCAACATCGACTCGATAACCGGGGCGCCGCTGACCGCAGGCATTATCGCGCCCAACAATCCGGTGGCGCAATTCTTCGGCGCGACGCCGCTTCGGCCCGAGAATTCATTCAACGTCGCGGGCGGCATCGTCGTGAAGCCCTCCAATCGCATCACCTTCACGCTCGACTATTTCAACATCAAGGTCGAAGACCGGATCGCCGTATCGGGCAATTTCAATCTCACCCCGGCGCAGCGCGCGCAGCTCGCTGCGCTCGGCATTCCCGGCGGGGATTCCTTCCAGCAGGTGAGCTTCTTTACCAACTCCTTCGACAGCCGCACCCAGGGCGTCGATGCCGTGCTGACGGTCGGCTTCGACCTCGGCGGCGGCAAGGCGACGCTGGGCCTCAACGGCAACTATACCAAAACCGACGTCATCAAGGCTTCGCCGGTGATCACCGCAGACCGCGAGCGGCTGCTCGAACTCGAGGGCTTCGTTCCGAAGTGGAAGGGCAATGCGTCCTTCACTTATGCGGGCGAGCGCTTCGGCTTCGTCGCGCGCGCGAACTATTATGGCAAATGGACCGACTATGGCGCCGCACCGGCTGCCGACCAGACGGGCGGCGCCGAACTGCTGGTCGATCTCGAGCTGTCCTACAAGGTCAGCGACATGCTCAAGCTTGCGGTCGGCGGCGAGAATATCTTCGACAATTACCCCGACGTCGAGGCGCGGCAATCCCAGATCAACAACGGGATCCGATATCTCCGCTTCGCGCCGACGGGGTTCAACGGGGGCTTCTGGTACGTCCGCGCGACCGCCTCCTTCTGATCGGTGGCCGTGAGGGCCGTGCGGCGTCTTGTGTCTTCAGCTGGCGTCGGAGCCGAACATCGCGTCGCGGTGGGATTCGAGCACCGCGATAAAGGCCGCAGCGACTTGGGACATCGGCCTCAACTTCGGCGTGAAGAGCATATATTCAAAATGGACCTCCGGCGCGAAATCACGGACCGTAAGGCCCCGCTCGGCATAATCCGCTGCGGTCACGGGGTTGAGGATCGAACATCCGACCCCCTGCATGACAAGCGCGCAGATGGTCATCGCATATTGGGTTTCGATGACCATCTCGCGGTGGACGCCCGCGTCCTCGAAAATGCGGTCGATGCGGTGACGCACGCCGTCCTCGAGCGCGAGCGAAATGAAGGGCTCGCCCTCGAGATCGGCCGGCCGAATGACGTCCTTGACGGCCAGCCGGTGACCGGCAGGGAGAACGCAGGCGCCGGGGCAGCGCAGGAAGCGCTCCATCCTTATGCCGGGCAATTCGCGCGCCGGCGTCGCGAGCCCGATGTCGAACTGCTGGTTCGCCATCCATTGCCGCACCGTCGAGGAACTGCGGGTCTGGAGCTGAACGGTGACGCCGGGATGTGTCTCGCGAAAGGCCGCGATCACACGCGGCAGGAAACTGACCGCGAGCGCCGGAAGGGCGGCGATCCGGAGCGTGCCGGTCGCCATGTTGCGGATGTCTTCCGCTACCCGCTTCAGGGCCGCAATACCCGAGAAGCTTCGCTCGACTTCGTAGAAAAAGGCGTCGGCTTCGGGCGTCACGGTGAGCGCGCTGCCGCGCGAACGCAGGAAGAGCTGAAAGCCCAGCTGATGCTCGAGCTCGGCAAGCATCTTGCTCACCGCGGGTTGCGACAGGTTGAGCGACTGCGCGGCCTGGGTGACCGATCCCGAGAGCATCACGGCCCTGAAGGCTTCGAGGTGACGCAGGTTCATCGGACATCGCTCCCTATAGCTATTTCTTATGGCGCTAGCATTGAAAGCCTCGTTTATGAATAGGTCGCACGCATCGCGCCGCTGGTTACCGGCGCTGCTCGCCGCAGGCGCCCTGTTACTCGGCGGCTGCGGCCGCGAGCCCGCCGGCACCGGTGGGCATGAAATCGCCGCGGCGAAGGGGTCGACGCTTGCGCGGATTCGCGCGCGCGGAACGCTCAATTGCGCAATTCATACGGGGCAGCTCGGCATGTCCTATCTCGACAAGCGCGGACGCTGGCAGGGCTTCTTCGTCGATTACTGCCGGGCGCTCGCCGCCGCGGTCCTCGGCGATGCCCGCAAGGTCCGGTTCATGCCGGTCGCCTCGAACAAGCGCTTCACGATCGTGCAGACGGGCGAGGCCGACGTCCTGTCGCGGACGACCACATGGACGCTGACGCGCGACACCGACCTCGGGGTGAATTTCGTCGGCACCATGTATTATGACGGGCAGAGCTTCCTGGTGCCCCGGCGATCGGGTGTGCGGCTTCCGACGGATCTCGATGGCGCATCGATCTGCATCACCAAGGGGACGACCTCCGAACTCAACACCGCCGAATATTTCGAGCGCAAGGGGTTGCGTTTCCAGTCGGTCGTGTTCGAGAATCCCGAGGAAGCCAAGCTCGCCTTCTTTGCCGGGCGGTGCGACGCAATGACCACCGATGCCTTCACGCTGACGGTGATCCGCCTGGCCGACACCGCACATCCCGACGATTATGTGGTGCTGCCCGAGCGGCTCACCAAAGAACCGGTCGGCCCAGTCGTGCGCAGCGACGACGAGCAATGGTATGAGATAAACAAATGGGTGCTGAACGCGCTCTTCGCTGCCGAGGAAATGGGGGTCACCCGCGCGAATGCCGCGCGCATGCGTATGGCCTCGCGCGACCCTGAAGTGCGCAAGATGCTCGGCGGCTTGCCCGGATTCGGCAAGTCGCTCGGCCTCGACGATGACTGGGCGTACCGGGCAATCGAGGCGACCGGCAATTATGGCGAAATCTTCGACCGGCACATTACGCCGCTCGGCGTCGAACGCGGACAGAATAAGCTCTATCGGGACGGCGGGCTGATCTACCCGTTGCCGATGCGATGAACCATAAACACAGGCGGCTTGCCATCGCTGCGTTGCCCTGGCTGCTGATCGCGGGCGGGCTTGTGGTCGCCTACGGCCTGTTTGCGACATTGGCGGACAATCTAGCGGACCGAAACATCCGGACGGGGTTCGGTTTCCTGTTCGACCGGGCGGGCTTCGCGATTGGCGAAACGCTGATTGCTTACGCGCCTGGCGATTCCTATGCCGCGGCGCTGGCGGTGGGTCTTCTCAACACGCTCCTGATATCGGCGCTCGGCATCATCTTCTCGACCTTGCTCGGCCTCGCGGTCTGCATGGCGCGCCTGTCGTCCAACTGGCTGCTTGCGAGGCTCTCCGGCCTTTATATCGAGCTGGTTCGCAATATTCCCCTGCTGCTCCAGATGTTCGTCTGGTACGCCGCGCTGCTGTTCGGTCTGCCCGGACCCGGCCCGGGCGCCGTCGGACCGTTCGACCTCGATAATCGGGGATTGCACCTCCCCGCGCTCTCCTTGGCCGATCCGGGACGGCCGGTCTTGCTCATCGCGATCGTCGCCTGTGCGATCCTGCTGGGTGCCGTGCGGCGAGGAGCCGTTCGCACGCGCACTGCGCTGGCCTTCGCCGGCATCTCCCTGGTGCCGCTCTTGCTGTGGGGCGGGATCGATCTGCCGCGGGCGGGGCGCTTCGGAACCGTCGGCGGATTGTCGCTCTCCACGGAGTTTCTGACGCTGGTCGCCAGCCTTTCGGTCTATGCCTCGGCCTATCTGGCCGAGATATTCCGCGGCGCGATCCTCGCCGTTCCCGCAGGGCAGAGCGAGGCCGCCAAAGCGCTCGGCCTGTCGCCCGCGCAAACAATGGGACGGATCGTGATGCCGCAAGCGCTGCGCATCGCCATACCGCCGATGACGAGCTGGCATCTCAACACGATCAAGAACAGCTCCCTGGGGGTCGCGATCGGATATCCCGAATTTGTCTCGGTGGTCGATACCGTCATCAGTCAGACAGGGCAGGCGATCGAGGGCGTCGGCCTGATCGTCGCGACCTTCCTGCTGCTTTCGCTATCCTTGTCGTTCGTCACCGGCCTCTATGCCCGCCAGTTGGGCTGGAGCGTCGCCGGGCAGCCCGGCCGGAGCATCCAGTCGGCGCCCCTCGAACCGTTTCCGCTGCGCTCGGCGGCCGCCTGGCCGTCGTGGATGCGGCGCAATCTGTTCAGGGGAGGACGCCAGTCGATATTGACCATCGCGATCCTCGCCATGACCGCGGTTTTCGCCGGCAAGGGGCTCTCGTGGCTGCTGTTCGACGCGACCTTCGCCGGGGGCGCGGCCGATTGCCGTTTGGCCAGCGGTGCTTGCTGGCCATTCCTCCGCGAAAATGCGAGGCTGATATTGTTTGGCACCTATCCCGAAGTCGAGCAGTGGCGGTCCGCAGCAGCGGCGGCCGCGCTGCTTTCATGCCTTGCCTTCTCCTTCGTCCCTCGATTTTGGCGCAGCCGCCTCGGGCTTGTCTGGCTCGGCGCAATCGCCGTGGCGGTACTTCTGCTACGAGGAGGATTCGCGGGCCTTTCCTATGTCCCGATGGAGAAGTGGAGCGGCCTGCCGGTCACATTGCTGCTCGCGAGCCTCGCGGTTGTCGGCGCGTTTCCGCTGGCCATACTCCTCGCGTTCGGCCGCAGGTCGACGCGGCGCGGCATTCGCTGGCCGAGCGTCGTCTTCATCGAGCTGGTTCGCGGAACGCCGCTGATCGGGGTGCTCTTCCTCGCTGCGGTCCTGTTTCCGCTGTTCGTGCCCTCTTATCTCTCGATCGACAGCCTGCCGCGCGTCCAGCTCGCGCTCATATTCTTCACTGCCGCCTATATGGCCGAGGTCATCCGGGGCGGCCTGCTGGCGGTTCCCGTCGGGCAGGCCGAGGCCGCGCACGCTCTCGGCCTCACCAAATGGCAGGCGCGGCGCCATATCCTGTTGCCGCAGGCGCTGAAAGTCAGCGTACCCGGACTGGTCAACACTTCGATTAGCGAGGTGAAGAACACGACGCTCGTCCTCATCGTCGGCGTCTTCGATTTGTTGCAGACGACCCGCCTCTCCTACGTCGAGGCGCAATGGCGACCCTATTTCGCCGAAGCCTATCTTTTCACCGGGACAATCTTCTTCCTCCTCTGTTTCTCCCTGTCCCGGCTCAGCATGAAGATCGAACGGAAACTAGACTATGCAGGATAATCATGACGGAAAATGGCTCGAGGAGCCGGCGAGCCCGAAAGGGCACGCTTGGCAGGATCCGACGCGTGCCGTGCACGGCGGTCCCCGCCCGTGCGATCAGCGGGGCCTCATCAATCCGCCCGTCGACCGGGCCTCCACAATTATCTACGACAGCGTCGAGGCCTATATGGACCGGCACCAGGGTCTCTACGATGAGGTCATCTATGGCCTGTACGGAACGCGAACGACCTTTGCGCTCGCCGAGGCTGTCAGCGAACTTGAAGGCGGCTGCAACACCGTCATCACCTCGTCCGGAACCAGCGCGATCGCGCTGGCCCTCACGGCTTTCGTGGCCGGGGGCGATCATCTGCTCGTTGCGGATTGCGTCTATGGGCCGACCCGCAAGTTTCTGACCGACGTTCTCGCGCGTTTCGGGGTCGAGGTGGAATATTTCCGGCCCGATATCGGAGCGGAGATTGCCGGGCTGTGCCGCAGCAACACGCGGCTCATCTATATGGAGACCCCGGGCTCGCAGACATTCGATATGATCGACGTCCCCGCGATCACGGCCGTTGCACGCAGCCGGGGCATATTGACCGCTCTCGACAACACCTGGGCGACGCCGCTTTTCTTCAAGCCCTTGGCCCACGGGGTCGACATCTCGCTTGCTTCGGCAACCAAATATCTCTCGGGGCACTCCGACTGTCTGCTCGGCACGATGACGGCCGCCAGTGATGCCGTCTACCGCCAGCTCAAGGACGCGGCGGCGCGCTGGGGCAACTGCGCGAGTCCCGACAATTGCTATCTGGTCCACCGGGGCATCAGGACGCTCGATGCGCGCCTTGAACGCCACCAGCGCACCGCAACGACGCTGATCGAATGGTTCGCCCAGCAACCCGAAGTGGTTGCGGTCCGCTATCCGGCTCATCCCGCCGACCCCGGCCATGCGATCTGGAAGCGGGATTTCACCGGTGCGTCCGGATTGTTCGGTGTTCAGCTCGACGGTCTTACCCCGCCCGAAACTAGCGCCTTTTTCAACGAATTCTCGTTATTCCAGCTGGGTTCGAGCTGGGGCGGCTTCGAAAGTCTCGCGGTTCCGGCGTGGCCCGCTCCGATCCGCGATTTTCCGAATGGCGAGGCAGATGGGGCGCTGATCCGCATTCACGCCGGACTCGAAGCGCCGCAGGATCTGATCGCCGACCTCGCCGCAGCCTTCGCGCGGGTACGAGCGCTACGCGGCCGGGGGCAGGCGTCATGACCGACGCCTCGGGCCACGCGGCCGTCAGCTTGCGGCAGGTCGACAAATATTATGGCGCCTATCATGCGCTCCGCTCGATCGACCTCGAAATCGCCCCGCGCGAGCGGATCGTGATTTGCGGGCCTTCGGGCTCCGGCAAGTCGACGCTCATTCGCTGCATGAACAGGCTCGAGGTGCCCGACTCCGGCGCCGTCCTGATCGAGGGGGCCAGGATAACCGACGCGTCGCGGGAGGCAGTTGCGGCGCTCCGCGCCGTCGGCATGGTCTTTCAGCAGTTCAATCTGTTTCCGCACAAGACTGTGCTCGAGAATTGCACCCTCGCACCCGTCCTGCTCGGCGGCCTGTCTCTTCCGGAGGCGGAGGCGCGCGCCATATCCTATTTGGACAAAGTGAGGATTGGCGACCAGGCGGGCAAATATCCGGGGCAGCTCTCGGGAGGGCAGCAACAGCGGGCCGCAATAGCTCGCGCTCTGGCGATGGAACCCAGGATTCTTCTCTTCGACGAGCCGACATCGGCGCTCGATCCCGAGATGATCAAAGAGGTACTCGATGTGATGACGGCCCTTGCCGGCGAAGGACGGACGATGGTGTGCGTGACGCACGAAATGGGATTCGCGCGCGAGGCGGCCGATCGCATTCTTTTCATGGATCAGGGCCAGATCATCGAAGACGCAAGGCCGGCCGATTTTTTCGCCGCGCCGAAAAGCGAGCGCGCACGGACCTTTCTCGAACAGATACTTTCGCATTGAGCGGCTCAAGTCGGTCGCCCCCAAGCTGTGCCGACCCACTTAATCATGTCATTTCATAAGTAAGCCGAGGGAGGGGCCAGCCGGCTCCTTGCGCGAAAAGGCTCAGGCCGGAAAAAAAATTTCAAAATTGATGAGGGGTAGAGCTTTGGCGTGCGTATCTAATAGGTATCGTGCGCCCGGAATTTCCTTCATAACTAATTGATATGATTCAATAAATTCTTATTGACCTGTATATACATTTGATGCTCTCTGAGGGGAATCAGCCAACCATCAGGGGGTTTCGCTATGATGACCAGGACAATTTTGCTCGCCAGCGCCGCAGCGGTCGCCACTTTTGCAACACCCGCGCTCGCGCAGAGCGGTGCCGCGACGCAGTCACCCGCCGCCGAGGATGCTCCGAACGGATCGGACATCGTCGTGACCGGCTCGCGCATCCGCCGCCAGGACCTCGCAGGCGTCGGCCCGGCGACCGTCGTGTCGGCCGAGCAGATCGAGAACACCGGCGTCGTCAATATCGAGACGGTGCTGCAGCGCTTGCCGGCCAACGCCGGTTTCGCGGGCAACCAGACTTCGGCCTATTGGGCGAACAATGGCTATGGGACGGCGCAGGTGAACCTGCGCGGCCTTGGTATCAAGCGCACCCTCGTCCTGCTCAACGGCCGCCGCCTCGTCGCGGGCGGCACCGGGGCGAACTCCTCGCCCGACCTCAACATGATTCCCGTCGCGGCGCTCGCACGCACCGATGTGCTCAAGGACGGCGCCTCGGCAATCTATGGCGCCGACGCGATGGCGGGTGTCGTCAACCTTGTAACGCGCACCGACTATGAAGGTCTCGGTCTCAGCGTCCGGCAGGGGATCACCGAAAAGGGCGACGGGTCGGATTTCACCGCCGATCTTTTGTGGGGCATCCGCAACGATCGTGGCGGCTTCATGGCGGCGGTCACCTATCAGAAGACCAAGGCGGTCAACATGGCGACACGCGCGCCCTGCTCGCTCGCCGAAACGACGCCGGGCCAGTTGTCGTGCGTCAACAGCGCCTCGACGATTGGCGGTCGCGCGGTGCTGCCCAATGGTCAGCAGATCAACTTCAATCAGGTGCTGGGCGGCAACGGCAATTTCTTCGAGCCCTACAGCGCGGCGAAGCACAATTTTAACTCGAATCCGTTCCTCAACGCGGTGAGCCCCGTCGAGCGCGTCAGCACGGCGTTTTTCGCCGACTATGATCTGACCGACAATATCGAGGCATTCGGCGAGTTCCTCTATACCTTCCGCAAGTCGAACCAGATTGCGACGCCGGGAACCCTGCGCAATCTGGCGATTTCGGCAAGCAACCCGACCAACCCCACAGGTCAGAACATCGTTCTTATCCAGCGCCGCCTTGCCGAGCCCGGCCCGCGCCAGTTCTTCCAGGAAACCGATACCTGGCAGGGTACTTTCGGTCTGCGCGGCAAACTGTCGAACGACTGGGGCTGGGAAGTCGCGGGGGCCTTTGGCCGCAACACAGCGGTTGATGGTTCGACCAACATCGCCAATCTCGAGCGCGTCGCGAATTCGCTCGATACGACCAAGTGCAGCCTCGCGGCCGGTGCGACGATCCCCTGCGCCGACTATCTTGGCTTCGGCGACCTGACGCCGCAGGTTCTCGACTATATCCTCTTCACGTCGCGCGATCGCGGCGGGAACGAGCTCGCGACGGTTACGGCCGACATCAATGGCGATCTGTTTAAGCTGCCTGCAGGTCCCGTCTCCTTCGCAGCAGGTCTCGTCTATCGCAAGGAGAAGGGCTGGCGCGACCCCGATCCGTTGACGGTGCTCGGTATCGCGAACACCAACCAGCAGGATCCGATTTCGGGAACGAGCACCGCGAAGGAAGCCTATATCGAGCTGTCGGTGCCCGTTCTAGCCGACACACCCTTCTTCCAGTCGCTTACCCTTGACGGCGCGGTTCGCTACTCGAACTACGACCTGTTCGGCAGCGACTGGAACTACAAAGGGAGCGTCGACTGGGTCATCAATGACAGCTTCCGCCTGCGCGGCACTTACGGCACGGGCTTTCGCATTCCGAATGTCCCCGAATTGTTCGGCGGCGTCTCCGAGGGCAATCTGACCACCACCGACCCTTGCTCGCGTTATGCGACCAGCGGCAATGCGACGCTGATCGCCAATTGTCAGGCGTCGGGCGTTCCGGCCAATTATGTTCAGCTCGGTACAACGATCCTGACGACCGTCGGCGGCAATGAGAATCTGAAACCCGAAAGCTCTACGACCTGGACGGTCGGCACGGTGATCACGCCCAAGGGGCTCGTGCCCGGCCTGTCGCTCACGGCGGACTGGTTCGATATCAAGATCAAGGATGCCATCCGCGCCATTCCCGGGTCGACCAAGCTCAGCATCTGCTATGCGAGTCAAAATCTCTCGCATCCCTTCTGCGAAGATTTTACGCGCAGCCCGCTGACCGGGGAAGTTACCTTCCTTTCGGCGCAGCCGATCAACACCGGTCGTGAAGAAATGAACGGCCTCGACCTCGGCCTCGTTTACAACAACAATATCGGCAGCGTGAACGTCTCGCTCGACGTCAACCTGACCTATCTCAACAAATATGTCGTCCTTCCCTTCCCGGGTGGCGCACCGATCGATTTCGATGGTTTCATCGGCGGCGGCAACGGCGGTTATCCGAAGTGGCGCGGCTATGGCGTGCTAACCGCTGAAAAAGATGGTGTCAGCGCGACTTGGTCGACGCAGTGGATCGGCAAGGCGACAGACTTTAATGCGGCTCCCGGAGAGATCGGCTACAGCACGCCGAATGTCTTCTATCACAACCTTCAGGTCGCCTATGAGATTGACGAGAAGACGCGCTTCCAGCTTGGTGTCGACAACCTCTTCGATCGCAAGGCCCCCTATATCCAGAGCTTCACCGATGCGAACACCGACACGATGACCTACGACCTGCTCGGCCGGCGCTTCTATGTCGGTTTCCGCACCGCCTTCTGAGGAATTGGGAGATGGCAATCCGTTGGCCGCTGCTCGTTCGGCGAACGCATAAATGGCTGGCGCTGGTCGTGGGCATCCAGGCTTGGCTCTGGACGTTGACCGGCTTCTACATGGTGGTCGTTCATATCGACACCATCCACGGCGATCATCTGGTGCGCTCCCCGGTGGCCCAGCCCTTCGACCTCGACGGCCTCGCAGCGCCGTCGAAGGTCGTCGCGGCCGCGCCGGGGGTGTCCGAAATCCGTCTCCAGCGCTTTTTCGGCCAACCGGTCTGGCGCGCCGAGACCCCTGAAGGCGCGCGCCTGTTCGACGCGCGTTCGGGTGCGCCGCTGCCTGCCCTGACCGAGTCCCAGGTCCGCGAACAGGCACGGCGCATCTACACCGGTGACGGCAAGATCGTCTCGGTGCGACTTTTGACCGAGGCACCTCAGGAAATGCAGGCGCGCAAGCCACCCTATTGGCAGGTCGAGTTCGAAGGCTGGAACCGCCCGACGCTCTATCTTTCGCCGACGACCGGTGAACTCATTTCACGCCGCCACGCATTGTGGCGCGTGTTCGACTTCGCGTGGATGCTCCACATCATGGACTATGATGAGCGGACCGACGTCAACAACCCGCTGCTGCGCGTCGCGACCTGGAGCGTCTTCGCGATGGCGCTTTCCGGTGCGTGGCTGCTGATCTGGTCCTTCAAACGCCGCAAGAGGAAGCAGGCATGAAACGCATCCGGCTGACGCCGCTCTTTTTTCGGCGCATCCACAAATGGGTGGGGCTCATCCTGGGTCTCCAGTTCCTGCTCTGGGCGCTCAGCGGTTCGGTGATGGCGCTGCTCGACAAGGACAAGGTCGGCGGTCACGGCGGCGGCATGTCGCATGCACATGCCTTGCCCGCGGGAGAGTATTTTGACGTCGCCGGCTTGCCGCGCGGTGAGCCCGTCACCGGGGTGGTTTTGCGCGATCTTGGCGTCCGACCGATCTACGAACTCCGCACCACCAAGGGCGTGCGGCTGGTCGATGCTACGAGCGGTGAGGATATTCGCGTCGACGAGGGGATGGCCCGCGAAGTCGCGTCGATGATGAACGAGGCACCAATCCGCAAGGTGAGCGTGATTGCGAAGCCAAACCTGGAATCACGCGACCATGAAGGTGCGATGTGGCGCGTCGACTTTGCCGACGCCGAGAATAGCAGCGCCTATGTCTCGCTCGACACGGCGCGCTTCCTCGTGATGCGCGGCGATACCTGGCGGACCTGGGATTTCTTCTGGATGCTCCACAACATGGATTATGTGAACCGGAAGAGCTTCAACCACCCGTTGATCATCTTTGTCGCTTTCGGGGCGCTGTGGCTTTCGGGGACCGGTTTCTATCTGCTCTTCAAAAGCTTCAGCCGCGCCGATTTTCGCTGGCTGCGCCGTCGCCGCAAGCCCGTCGTTACCCGCAGCACGGCCTGACGCGTCAGTCGTCGACCGAAAAGGCGGCGGAAAGCTCGAAGCGCGTGCCGGGATGGGAGAGCCAGGCGTGCGACACCAGCCGACCGTTGCTCCAGGTCCGCCGCGTCATGCGCAGAACCGGTTCCCCCTCGTTGAGACCAAGCATGCCGCGCGTGCGCGCGTCGGGCATTTCCGCGCGGACGCGGTGTTCGACCCGCTCGAGCGGCGCGGTGCGCGTCAAATATTCGTTGGGCGTGAGCTGCGTAAAATCTAGAGTGCCATAATCCGGCGCGGCGGACGCAAGTACGAACCGCTCTTCGAGCTGGATCGGGAACTCGGCCTCGTGGTGAACGATGATCGAATGGAAGATTTTCGTGCCCACCGGCACCTCCAGCAGCGCGGCGGTTTCGGCGCTGGCCTTCTCCTCGACATTCTG
This sequence comes from Sphingomonadaceae bacterium 3R27C6, assembly GCA_005503215.1. Classification (GTDB taxonomy): domain Bacteria; phylum Pseudomonadota; class Alphaproteobacteria; order Sphingomonadales; family Sphingomonadaceae; genus Sphingopyxis. The sequence goes on from SCNS01000007.1 coordinate 116,128, forward strand.
GATGACTCTCGCCCGGTAGTCATGACCGCGTCCGCGAATTTCCTCGGCGATATTCCGGATCTCGATCATATGGCCGATCGGCTTTGGCTCGGCGATGAACGAGCCGCTGCCTGCGCGGCGGACGATGATACCTGCCGATTGCAACTCGCGAAGCGCTCGGTTCGCCGTCATGCGCGAGACGTCGAATTGCCCGACCAGATCGGCTTCCGACGGCACGCGGTCGCCCGGTTTCAAACGGCCTTCGCGGATAGCATCATGGATGCTTTGCTTGATCGCTGCGTAGCGCGGTGGGGCATCCGGGGAAGCGCCGTCGGCAGACCGCTGGGCGCTGTTCGAGTTCAGTCGAGGCATAAGATCCATCACCCGTCTATACAGGTGAAACCATTCAGATTCCAAGCGTTCCGACGTGAATTTCCGTTAGGCTCCTTCCAAAGTCATATGACTGCAAGAAACGATTTGCGGCCTCGGGGCGACTGGTGCCTGATGCCACCGATTTGTGACGCAAGTCATCTCGCCAAATGACTATAGGGCTTGCCCATGCCGGCCAAAAGCTCGGCTACCTTGAGTGAAGCTCGGCGGTCAATCAGGGCCTGCTGATGCTGTGGGCAGCGGCGGAAGCTCGTTCAGGAATTCGCGGATGGCAGGCGCCAGGCATCGAGCGAAATCCTCGGCTGTCACGATCGCATCCGAGATTGCTGCCGCAGCCAGCTTGCCGTGCGGCAGCAGGTCAGCGAGCTGCTCCGCTAACGCTTGTGGATGCCTCTCGTCCATTCCTGGAATGATCAGCGTCGGCATTGCTATAGCTGCGAGTTCGCTAACGCTGCGGAAGGCGCGGTCATCACCTATTGCCGCGGCAGCCGCAATGCTGGCAGCATTGCTTCGCGGAATCGCGTCGTGAACCATCTCGCGAATGACTGGCGCCAAATTGGGCAGTATTGGCGCCCAGGCCGCATAAAGCCCTTCCTCGCGGACGCGCGCCGCGAACTCTCTCATAAATGCCGTTTCAGCTACTTTGGCCTCGTCGTCTTCGATGTCTTCAACGCTGATCAAAATGGCCGCTCTCACTCTCTCCCGATGGGCGAGTGCGGTTCGCAAAGTGATCGTGGCGCCGAGCCCCGCACCGCCGACAATGGCGGAATCTGCCTTCAGGTGATCGAGAAGCGCGATCACGTCGGCTGCGTAGGACGCCCAGGTGTGTTTCGCTTTCTCGCTGCAAAGGGACCGGCCATAGCCACGGACATCGGGCAGCAGTACCGCATGCCGGTCGCACAGCTGGCGCGCCAAGGGTATCAAACTCTGGTGATCAGGGCCGCCGCCATGCATGAGCACAACGACGTTGGCGGTCGGCAGCCTGCGATAGGGATCTACAAGCGCAGCAAAGAGCGGCCAGCCGTCAGGTCCGGAATAGGTTATGTCGATTATGTCGGTCCGCATGCTAACCGCCACGAGCTGCCGAGAGGATGATCGCGCCGTCATCCGAAAGACCATTTAATCGGGCTATATCAAGCAGCCTCTCCAGATCGTCGCGCAATCCGCAAGGCTCCGGGATCTCGTGAAGCCTCTGTCTGGCCGATAATTCGATTTGGGAAACGGAGAGGGGCACGAGAAAAAGCCTACAAGAATAGTCGATCCTAAAGCCGGCGGTCAGAAATGGGGCGGCGAGATCAGCTGGCTGGGGGCAGGGATTGTGCACAAGACCGGCCCGACGGTCTATTACCTTTATCCATTCGTCATATAGCTGTGCTGCCAGCTGCGATGGAATGGCCGCATCATACCAGCAATCCAGCACCACGACACCCAAACGTGCGACCCGGATTGCCTCCTGAAGCCCCCTATGAAGGTTTTCCAGATGATGCGCGGCGTATTCCAAAGTCACCACATCAAAGCTTTGATCCGGGAATGGAAGTGTCTCTGCTCGGCCGAGGTGTATTTCCAGGCCTAGTGCGCGGCCTTCCTCTACGGCCTCTCCCTCCGGGTCTATGCCGACGCAGTGGGCGACATCGGCTTCGCCGAATAGCTGCAGCGAAGCACCATTGCCGCACCCTACATCCAGTATCGACGACGGCTTGAAGGCGAGCACACGCGATAGGAATTCTTTGCGATACTCCCCGTGCGGGCGAGGCATTTCTTCCGGCTCCCGCTGTTCGACCATCTTCAACGACATCTGCAACTCCACCTGATGGCGTCTGGTAGGCAATCCGCGTTGCGTCGGATATGTGCTATCACGACAAAGAATATTCTGGATCGGACATATTGTGACAATTGCCGAAGCCGGGGCCGAGGCCCTCTCAGTGGACCGTTCGGTTTTTCCGGCGGGGTTCAGGGGCACGTGGCATGCCCATCCTGCCGCACAGCTCATCTATCCTAGCCGCGGTGTGATGATCCTCGAAACGGCGGCTGGATGCTGGGTGGTGCCGCCCCAGCAAGCCTGCTGGCTCCCTTCCAATGAAAATCACCGCGTGCAAACTTCAGCTGGCTTCGAAATGCTCAGCGTTTACTGTCGCGGCAGCGTGCTCCGCCGGCTGCCCGAGGCTCCCGGTGTCGTTGCGGTGAGTGGCCTCCTGCGCGAGTGCATCTTTGCCCTCGAAAAGGCAGCGCCGCGCTCCCGGCGCGTCAGTTTGGCGATCTTGTTCTCCCAGGAAGTGTCCGTCGAAATCGCGCCATCCCTATTCGTCCCTCAACTGCGGTCCTCGCGTCTCAGAAAAATCGAGACCGCTCTCTCGCGGGAGCCGGGGAATGACAAACCATTGTCGGAGTGGGCGAGCGAATTGGGCGCGAGCAGCAGGACCCTGGCTCGCGCATTCGAGCGTGAAGCGAATATGACTTTTACAGATTACAGAAGACAGGCGCGACTTCGGGCCGCCCTGGTTCGCTTGGCCGAAGGAGAGCCCATAACCAATATCGCCCTGGATTTGTCATTTGGCTCGGCCAGCAATTTCATCCGTATGTTCCGTCAGGCGACCGGCGTCACCCCGGGGAAGTATTTCCAAAGCCAGTCCAAGCGGAGGTAGATGGTCGAATTTCGGCGCGCCGCTAACTGCGGCTTGCGATCTGAATTCAAGCTTCCCTCCAAAATCGCGTAACCCTGTCCCAGCTAGGCTGCCTTGCGAATTGGTGCCTCCTGTCGATCGAGGAACTCGGAGAGAGCCGCCTTCCGCGATGCGCGATCGAGCGAATACGCACGCTGCTTGAAGATTCTTCCGTCGAGCAGGGCGGCAATGTAGCCGGCCAGTGTGTCGGCCGCCATAATCAACGCCGCGTCCAGGACATGGATATATTTGCTCGTTACCGACCCCTTCGCATGACCCATAAGGGCGGCGATGGTGACCTCGGTGAAGCCCAGGTCATTACCGATGCTGGCGAAGCTGTGGCGCAGAACATGCGCAGTGACGCCTTCGAGGGGCGAGCCCAGGAATATCTCGTCCCAATGGTTTGGAAAGCCGCCAAATGCCGTGTCCTCACCGCGCGGGCCAGGAAACACATATGTGCCATTGTCTTCGCCTTGATGCTGCTCGAGGAACTCTACAACCGGCAAGCCGACAGGGCGGACCGACTTTCCTTCCTTGCTCTCGGAGAGGCGAAGGCAACTTCCGTCGATATCGACATCGCACCATTTGAGATTGATAATCTCACCGCGTCGGCAACCTGTAAGTGCGATTTGCCGGATGATATCGATCGTCGGGCCGAACTTCTCGATTTGCGCAGCGGCCTTGAGCATGCGGCCAAGAATTCGATACTCGCCGTCGTTGAGACGCCGCGAACGGACATTGTCTTTGGGACGCTTGATGCCATGCGCGGGATTGCTGTCGATGATGCCGAGATCGACGGCATAGGTCAGTATTCCGCCAATCAACCCCAGCGTCCGAGCCGCCGTGCCTGGCCCACCCCGCACATTGGCGCGGCCGCGGAGCTTTTTGGTCTTGATGAAGGCTTTGGTCTTCCCCGCCATGATATCGCGCATGGCTTTCGTGAGGATCGCCTTAGTGAGGTCTTTGACCCGGCGGGATCCGAGGAGCGGGATGACGTGCCGTTCGATCCGGCCCAGATCGATGTCGACGGTCGATTGCTTCTTCGGGCGGCCCCCTTTGCCCAGAATGAGCCCGTCCCTGAGATCCTGCATGTAGAGCTCGCATAGCTCCTTCATCGACATCGCTTTGTTGAGTTCGGCCCGTTCTTCGGCAGGGTCCTCGCCTTGAGCCACCCTGCCGAGCTGGGACTTGGCCTCCCGCCTGGCAGTTTCCGGGGTCCAGACTCCATGGATGCCGATCGTGTAACGACGCGAGCGGCCTCCGGCGCGATACTGAATGAGGTAGCTGCGCTTGCCGGTGGGGAATATCCGGAGCCCGAAGCCAATTAGTTCATCGTCCCAGAGGACATAATCTTTCGTCTCTGCTACAGCTGCATCGACAACGCGCTTGGTCAGTTTGACCATCGAGCCTACTCCCGTTTGGCCCGGTTTTCGCGTAAGCACCACGTAAGCACGCGGAAGGAAATCAGGGCGAATTCAAGGTTACGGCAGCGCAGATCGACAAATCAAGAATAGCGTTTTATTATAGTGGCTTAGGCTAGAAAAACTTGCTCTGGCGTAGGCTGGCGCAAACATGCTAGTACCCCCTCCGAAGGCAGAGGCCAGGGGTTCGAATCCCTTCGGGTGCGCCATTTCCTTTATACTTCAAATGCTTGACTGGATTCCGGCGATTTGTGCGGGAGCGTGGATTTTGCCGCATAAGCATCTCGTTCGTGAGGCAATGCCATTACGCGTCCTATTCGTCCGGCTGCGGTCCGAATCATGTTCGGGCATGGCACTTTGGGTCCGATGTCGGCCGTTCAGATCATTGAAGATTAGCCCTCAAAGCGGACGTTAGGCACCACAGGTCCTCAAGATATGATGGTGCATCAGGCGGCCTGCAGATTTGCCTCCTTGGTCGCGTTTACCGGATCGATTGTGACTGGAGAAGCCGCCGTACCGAACCTGCGCTCCACGCGAATGCCCATCGATTGCAGAAAGCCGGTCGACAACTCGCCGCCAGCGCAAATGATGACATCGTCGTTCGGCAGGTCGAGCAGTTCGGCGTGATGCCGCAGGGAGATGGCGCCAAGTCGCACCTCCTCCACGGACGATTGCAGATAGAGCGTGACCCGGCCCGCCGCCGCGGCCGCGGCGATCGCATCGCGATTCTGCCTTCGCGTCCGGTTAAAGGCATCTCGCCGATAGGAAAGGGTGACCCGGGTGCCCGGCTGATCCGCCAGCGCGACAGCGGCCTCGATCGCGCTGTCGCCGCCGCCGACGACCAGCACGCGCCGGCCGGCATATTGCGCCGGATCGGTCAGGCGATAGACGACGTTGCTTCGCTCCTCGCCCGGCACACCCAGCTTGCGCGGGGTTCCGCGCCGGCCGATCGCCAGCAGCACCCGCCGGGCGCGATATACGCCGTGCGCCGTTCTGACTGTAAAACCCCGGTCGCCGGGCGTGATATCCACCACTCTTTCGTTGCAGCGGATATGCAGCCCGGTCCGTTCGATGACATCCTGCCATATTCCCAGCAACGCTTCCTTGCGGATTTCACGGAAGCGGAGTTCGCCGAACAGCGGCAGTTTTACCGGTGCGGTCATAATCAGCTTGTTGCGCGGGAAATGCGCTACGGTCCCGCCCAGACTATCTTGCTCGACCGTTTCGAAACGCAGGCCGAGTTCCATCGCCCGCAGGCTGGCGGCAATGCCCGCCGGGCCTGCGCCGACGATCATCAGGTCGAGCATGTCGTCCGCATCATCGGCTTCGTTCGCGGCGGCGATCGCGTCGACAGCCTCGGTCCCCTGCTTCACGGCGTTGCGGATCAGCCCCATGCCGCCGATCTCGCCGGCGAGATAGATGCCGGGGACATTGGTTTCGAAATCGGGACTGACGAACGGAATGTCGATGCCGCGCGTGGCCGTGCCGAAGACCAGCGACAGCGCGTCGGCGGGGCAGGCCTGCTGGCACGCGCCGTGCCCGATGCAGCGGGTCGGGTCGATGAGCGTGGCTTTCCCCTCCAAGAGGCCGAGCACGTCGCCTTCGGGGCACGCCAGCACACATGCCGAGCAGCCGATGCATTTGGCGGTATCGATGACGGGGTGGAGCGAATTGGGCTCGGTCAGCCCCGCGTCGCGCGCATCTTCCAATATGGTGTGACTTTTGCGCTCGATCGCGCGGTGCCGCGCCCAATAGCTCAGCCAGATGGGCAATGCCGGGAGCGCGTAGGCGAGCGCCGCCGTGTCAAACGGCAGTTTTGGTAACGCCGCGAGGGCATCGGCGAAAACCGCCGGGTCAAAGGGCATTGCGACTCCATCATATGTCTGCGGATTTTTCCGCTATTTTCCCCTCTGGAAGCCCTCGGCGGCCCTAAGAGCCGTCCTTGCCACAAGAGGAAAGACCCCCTGCGCCCGGCGGTGCGGCATTCGCGTCGATGGGAGGTTCAAGCCGCGTCCTTGTTTGGCGCCCTGGGCGGCGAGTGACATGGATCTTTGGTCAAGGCCGCGTTCAGTTCTCTTGAAATCAATGTACAAAATCTGAAAGGAGTAGGCCAAATTATATAGATAGACTAATAATTTGTCATGCCGAGGAGGGAGGTCTAGCCTAGTAAACATGCCCTAGAGGGTGAACCAAAATGGAGTCGGAACAGCTCACTCTCGCAGCCAGAGAGGCGTCGGCACCCCAAAGGAAAGCAATTGTTTCTTTTGAAACAGTTTTTTCCTTCCTTATTTTGTTGTTCATACCTGCCGCCATCTTATGGGGCTGGTGGCATCGCGCGGAATTGCCGACGCCCGAGGATGGCCTTGGTTATGCGCTCGGGATCATCGGCGTGACGATGATGGCCATCCTCATGATCTATCCGCTCCGCAAAAGGCTGACCGGAGCAACATGGATGGGATCGGTCGGCACCTGGTTTCGCATCCACATGCTGCTTGGCCTGCTCGGGCCGCTGGTCATTCTTTACCATGCGCGCTTTACCTGGGCGGCGACGAACAGCGGTGTCGCCCTGCTTGCCTTGTTGGTGGTCGTCGCGAGCGGGCTTTTCGGGCGCTTTCTATATGTCCATATCCATCGCGGATATTCGCAGCGAAAGCTGGAAGTTCGGGATTTTCTCGACGAACTTGGCGAATCGCGGCTCCTGCTCGACGCCGACGGCGACGCCGGTCACCTCATCGTCGGCTATCTTCGCGATCTTGAGCGGCACGCTCTGGAAAAGCGGTCCAATCTGCTTCAGGGCGCGTTCGCGGTCTTTTCGATCACGGCCCGGACATGGCTGTTCGCCTGGCGGCTCCGGGGTGTCGTGCGTGCCGAACTGGCACGGGAAGCTTCGCTTCCGGGCCGGCGGGCAACCGACAGCGAGGCGTTGATCGACCATCTGACGCGCTATCTGCAATCGATCCGCGACGTCGGCGGGTTCGCCTTCTACGACCGCCTGTTCCGGGCCTGGCATTATCTGCACGTGCCGCTGTTCCTGTTCCTCGCGATGACCGTGGCACTGCACGTCCTCGCCGTCCATATGTACTGATGTCGCGGACCTCGGTTCTTGTCGGCGCGCTCGTGCTGCTGGCGATGATCGGGGGACTGTTCGCGTTGCGCCCGACGCTGGAGCGACTGGTCAGCCCCGGCCCGCTGCGCCCCGCGCATGCGAAGATCGCGGCGCGCTGCGGAGCCTGCCATTATTCCTTCACCCCGTCGGCCGAGAATGGCAAGTGCAAGGCATGCCATGCCGACGTCGCCAACGATGTCCGCATGCGCACCGGCTTTCACGGCCGCACGCCATCGGCTGTGAAACAGCAATGCCGTGCCTGCCATCTCGAGCATCAGGGCGCGGTTCAATTTGCCGCGGACCTCAAGGGCACGGGTTTCGACCATGGCAAGACCGATTTTCCGATCCACGGCAAGCATCGCGGCGTCGCCTGCGCGAACTGCCATAAGTCCGGAACGAAGTTTCGTGCCGCGCCCGCCGCCTGCGTTGCCTGCCATGTCAAAGACGACGTCCATCAAACCCGTTTCGGCAAGAACTGCGCCAGCTGCCACAGCGAAAGCGGCTGGAAGATCATCCATAAGTTCGATCACGCGGCGACCGGCTTTCAATTGGTCGGCGCGCATCAGACGGTTGCTTGCGCCGATTGCCATGTCGGCAATCGCTTCGCCGGGACGCCGAAACAATGCGTCGCCTGCCACCTGGCGGACGATGTCCACAAGGGGCGCAACGGAACCGACTGTGCCAGCTGCCATTCGCAGCTGAGCTGGAAAGGCGCCCTGTTCGACCATGAACGGACGCGTTTTCCGCTCGTCGGCCAGCATCGCACGGTTACCTGCACCGCCTGTCACGGCGCGCAGAACGAGCGGCTGCGTCCGCCGATGCAGTGCGCCGCCTGTCACCGCAAGGACGATGTCCACAAGGGCGTCAACGGCAGTAACTGCGCCACCTGCCATTCGCCCGCGAGCTGGAAAGGCGCGTTTTTCGATCACAACAAGGCGACGCGTTTTCCGCTGCTCGGTGCGCACAAGCGGGTGCGCTGCGCCACCTGCCACATCAAGCCTGTGCATAGCTTCAAACCATCGCGCGAATGCGCCGGGTGCCATGTCCGCCAGGATCCCCACCAGGGCAAGCTGGGGCGAAATTGCGCGGCGTGCCACACCCAGGACCGCTGGCGGCCGGCGCCGGGCTTTCATCATGCCGCAACGCGCTTTCCGCTGACCGGCGCCCACAGCCGCGTCGCGTGCGCCGATTGCCACCGGAATATGCAATATCGCGCCGCGGGTGTCACATGCGCCAGTTGCCACGCCGACATCGCGCACAAGGGCCGGTTCGGCACGCCAGCGAGGTGCGAGACATGCCACACGACCGCGCGCTGGACCGGCGCGCGGTTCAACCATGATCGCACGGGTTTTTCGCTGACCGGCCGCCATGCCCGGCTCGCCTGCAACAGCTGCCACACCAGGCCGGCGGCGACCGCGCGGCTGCCGGTGGGCTGTTACGGCTGCCACAAGGCCGACGATCATCACGAAGGCCGTTTCGGCACGAAATGCGAAACCTGCCATGTCGGGGGCGACAGCTTCAAGACGGTGCGCGTCCCCGCGAACGCGCGCCGCCATCCGGATTTCGACGGGAGGCACCTGCGATGATCAAAGCCTGGATCGCCCTGCTGGGCTGTTTCCTTGTCGCCGCGCTGGCGGCCGCGGCGACGTCCGATCCGCCGCCGATCAAGGTCATCGACCGCTATGACCATATCTCGACGGGGTTCGTGCTCGACGGGCGGCATGCCGAAATCGGCTGCGACACCTGTCACGCCAAGGCGGTGTTCCGCGGCACGCCGCGCACCTGCGCCGCCTGTCACAACAATGTCCGCGCCGAGGGCAAGACATTTCGCCACATCCCCACGACCGATGCGTGCGAAAGCTGCCATACCACCAAGGACTGGCTGACCGCGCGCTTCGACCACAGCGGCGTCGTGACCAACTGCGTCAGCTGCCACAATAATTTCCAGGCCCCCGGCAAGACCGCCAACCACCCGCCGACCAGCAATCAATGCCAGGATTGCCACCGGGCGATCCATTGGAACCAGCTGTTGCCGGGAGCGGCATTATGAGCGCGCATGCCGCCTTCGAAGCCTTGCTCAAGATCGCGCTCGCGCTGTTACTGCTGTTTTGGGCGAGCCATGCCGGGGCACAGCGCGGCGGCGACAAGGTGTTGGCCGACGCGAGCGCCGCGGGCACCATCGACTGCCCGACCGTGACGATCCATTTCACGGGCCCGATCCGTTACAGCGGCGCGGCCCCGACCGACCAGGGAATGGACGTGCGGCTGCGGGTCGAGATGGTGCAGCCCGGCGTTCGACCTAACCGCGATTTCCTGCCCGTGCCGGGCGGTACGCCGCTGGTCCGCTCTATTGTCTACGAGGCCGACGCCGTCGGCGGACCGGTGCTCGCGATCACTTTTCGCACGCTCACCCGCTTCGAAATCGCCTTGGGGCATGACTCGCAAAGCTTGGTGCTGTCGCTGCGCAACATCGCCCTTCAAGGCGGCTGTCCGGTCGAGCAGGCGGTGGACGGCGCCGTCGCGCCGCTGGACGGCGACGAATTGCGCCGCCTCCAGACCGTGGCCGAAGAGGCGGTGGCGGCGGGCCAATATGAAGCCGCCAGCGACGCGCTCGACCGCATCCTTGGCCAAGGCGACACCGATTATGCACCGCGCGCGCTGGAACTCAGCGGCATGATCCACGAACGCCGCGGCGAACGCGGGCCGGCGCGGCTGCGCTATGAGGAATATCTGCGGCGTTTTCCGGGCTCGCCGGGCGCCGATCGGGTCGAGCAGCGGCTGGCGGCGCTGGGCCGGGGCGGCGGGGGCGAGCCCGCACGGCCGAGCGTGGAGGGGCGCGAATGGCGCACCACCTTCTCGGGCGGTCTTTCGCAATTTTATTCGCGCGATACCAGCCGCAATGTTTTCGTCGATGCGCGCCGGCCCGATCCGATCGAGGAGATCGACCGGCGCGTCAACATCGACCAGTTGCTGACCGCGATCGACATCAACATGGCGGCGACCAACGGCGAAATGCGGTTCAGCGCGCGCGCCGCCGGCAGCTATACGCTCGATTGGCGGCCGGTCACGCTTGTCGGCTCCTCGCGCAGCTCGGGCGACGACACCCAGCGCATCGCCGCGCTGTACATCGACACCCAGCATTATCGGCTTGGCCTTTCGGCGCGGATCGGGCGGCAGTCGCTGTTCGGTTCGGGGGTGTTCGGCCGGTTCGACGGCATCCGTGCGGGATGGGAGATCGATCCGTCGTGGACGCTCCACGCGCAGGCGGGGCGCCCGGTCTTTTCGACCCGCACCGACCGGATCGAGCGGGACCGACGTTTCTACGGTTTCACGCTGGGCTATGCGCCGCGCGACAAGCCGTTCGAGCTCAACGCCTATTGGTTCGACCAGAAAAGCGGCGGGCTGACCGACCGGCAGGCGGTGGGCCTAGAGACGCGCTATAGCACGCCGGGCGTCGCTTTGTGGGGGCTGGTCGACTTCGACGTCGGCTTGGGCAAGCTCAGCCATGCCTTTCTGAACGCCACCGTGCCGCTGCGGGGCGGGGGTAGCCTGGGCGTGCAATTCGACCAGCAATATTATCCCCGGCTCTCGCTCACCAACAGCGTGATCGGCCAGTCAGCGCACCGCCTCGGCGAGCTCAAGCGGCTGTTCACGCGCCAGACGCTGGAACAATGGGCGCGCGACCGGTCGGCACGAAGCCGCAGCTTGTCGGTGGTTTATACCCAGCCGCTGACACCAAAATGGCAGGCCAATCTCGACCTGGTCCTGTCGCGTACCGGCAGCACCCCGGCATCGGGCGGGGTCGATGCGATCGCGGGCAGCGGCACCGAAACTTATCTGGGCGTGCAGATGACGGGAAACGGCATCGTCAGGAAAGGCGACACGGTCATCTTCGGGCTGCGCCATGCGCGGACGGCTCGTTTCAACATCATTTCGCTCGATTCGGCGGCGCGCTTCCCCGTGGGGCCGGTCAGCGTCGAGCCGCGATTCCGCTTCGCGCGGCGCACCGATCGCTTTGGTCCGGGCCACCAAAATGCCTATCGCCCCAGCCTGCGCGTCACTTACGCCGCGTCGACGAAGGTCGCGCTGGACGCCGAAATCGGCTTCACCTTCCTCGATGAACGATGGTCCGACGGGGCGTTCGTCGGCAAAAGCGAAGAGCGCGCGACGATCTTAAACCTTGGCTATCGTTTTTCGTTCTAGCGGCGACGAATAATGGCGAGCGATGGCAGGCGAACATAGGCTGGCCGGCGTCTGCTTTTCACGAACTGCACCCAGAAGCCGACAATCCGCTACCGGTCAATGAAGGTGATCAGCGAACGCCGGTTCGCGCCAATCTGTCACGCCGCCTAGCAGTTGCCTTTAACCCCATCGGCACAGTCTGCAGCGGATTCAACGTCTTTTCCAGCTCCTTCAACTGTGTTGCAAGCCGACAGAATCAACAGCGAGCTGCTGATTGCGAAAATTGTCAGAAGCTTTTTCATTCTCTCTCTCCGACGGCGAGGGCGAACCACCCTCCATTTGAGTTTCACTATTTTGACAACAGCTGTTCGCAACGATCGTTCCGTTGCATCGGCGTCAAGCTGGCCGAAGCGTTCAAAATGATCGCTAGGCTGGGGGAGAATGAAAAGATCGGATGATATATTTGGCGGCGTTGATTTTCATCTTTTCGGCGTAATACCAGTGGCTTGGATAAGAAAGGCGGGCTCTGGCATTGAATGGCATAGCCTGTTAGTACCCGCTCCGAAGGCGGAGGCCAGGGGGTCGAATCCCTTTGGATGCGCCAGATAGCTTCCTGCGGCCGTTGAGGCCGGGGATTTCGCGAGAGGCTCTCGGGGGGATTGGCGCCGGATGTACGACCTGCTGGCCGGCCTGTCGGTGATCGAAGCCTCGTCCTTCGTCGCCTCTCCGACCGCCGGGCTTTATTGCGCGCAAATGGGCGCCGAGGTGATCCGCGTCGACCAGGTCGGCGGCGGCCCCGATTTTCGCCGTTGGCCGGTGACCGACGCCAATGATTCGCTCTATTGGGAAAATCTCAACCGCGCGAAGAAATCGGTCGCGCTCGATCTGGCGCGGCCCGAGGGGCGCGAGCTGCTGCAGGCGCTGGTGCGCGCGACGGGGCAGTTCGTCACCAATTTTCCGGTGGGCGGCTTCCTGTCGCATGAAAAGCTGGCCGAAGGACGGCACGACCTCATCACCATACGCGTGATGGGCTGGGCCGACGGTTCGCCCGCGCTCGATTACACCGTGAACAACAGCGTCGGTTATCCGATGCTGACGGGCGCGGGCCCCGAGCCGGTCAACCATGTGCTGCCCGCGTGGGATCTGCTGACGGGCGCCTATGCCGCCTTTGCGCTGCTCGCGGCGATCCAGCGGCGCAGCGTCACGGGCGAGGGCGGCGAAGTGCGTCTGCCGCTCTCCGACGTCGCGATCGGCACCGTCGCCAATCTCGGCGGGGTCGCCGAAATGCTCTATTCGGGTGCGAACCGCCCGCGCCTCGGCAACGCCGTTTACGGCCTGTTCGGGCGCGACTTCGTCACGGCGGACGGCCGGCGCACGATGATTGTCGTCGTCACGCCGCGCCAATGGGCCAATCTGATCGCCGCGCTGGGTCTCGCCGAGGCGATCGCGGCGATCGAGGTTGCGCGCGGGGTGTCGTTCGCGACCGATGACGGGCTGCGCTTCACGCATCGCGATGCGCTCTATCCGCTGTTCGAGGCGGCGATTGCAAGCCGCGATCATGCCGATCTCGCCGCCGCCTTCGACGCGGGCGGGATCGTCCATTCGCCCTATCGCACGATGCACGACGCGGTGCAGGACCCGGCGCTGGTCGGCAACAATCCGATCTTCGGGCACGCCGACAACCCTAGCGGTTTCGCTTATCCCGCCGCGGGCGCCTTTGCGACATTGCCGCAGGCGGAACGCCAGCCGCCGCGCGCCGCACCACGCAATGGGCAGCATAGCGAGGAAATCTTGAGCGAGCGCCTGTCGCTTTCATCGGGGGAGCTTGCCCGCCTGATCGATGCCGGTATCGTCGGTATCGCCTGACCATGGAGAAATGAAGACATGACCCTGCGCCGCGCCGCCATCGTCGCCCCGATCCGCACCGCCGTCGGCAAGTTCGGTGGCTCGCTGTCCTCGATGACCGCGGGCGAACTCGGCGCGGTGATCCTGAAGGCGCTGGTCGAGCGGACGCAGATCGACCCGGCGCGCGTCGACGACGTCGTCTTTTCGCAAGGCTATGGCAATGGCGAGGCGCCGAGCATCGGCCACTGGTCGTGGCTCGCCGCGGGGCTGCCGCTCGAAGTGCCGGGATATCAGCTCGATCGCCGCTGCGGCTCGGGGCTGCAGGCGGTGATCAACGCCGCGATGATGGTCCAGACGGGCATGTCCGACGTCGTTGTTGCGGGCGGGGTCGAATCGATGTCGAACGTCGAACATTATTCGACCGACATTCGCAAGGGCGTGCGCGCGGGCAACCTCACGCTCCACGACCGGCTGACGCGCGGGCGGCTGATGTCGCAGCCGGTCGAGCGCTTCGGCGTCATCACGGGCATGATCGAGACCGCCGAAAATCTGGCGAAGGACTATGATATCGGCCGTGAGGCGTGCGACGCCTATGCGGTGCGCAGCCACCAGCGCGCCGCCGCGGCATGGGCCAACGGCCTGTTCGACGACGAGCTGGTGCCGGTATCGGTGCCGCAAAAGAAGGGCGACCCGGTCGTGTTCGCGCATGACGAGGGTTATCGCGCCGACGCGACGCTCGAAACTCTGGGCAAGCTGCGCCCGCTCGAAGGCGGCGTCGTCACCGCGGGCAATGCGAGCCAGCAGAATGACGCCGCGGCGGCATGCCTTGTCGTCGCCGAGGACAAGCTCGACGAACTCGGATTGGAACCGATCGCCTGGTATCACAGCTCGGCGGCGGCGGGCTGTGATCCGAGCCGTATGGGTATCGGGCCGGTGCCCGCGGTCGAGCGGCTGTTCGCGCGCAGCGGGCTCGGCTGGGACGACATCGACCTTGTCGAATTGAACGAAGCCTTCGCGCCGCAGGTGCTCGCGGTGCTGAAGGGCTGGGGCTGGTCGGATGACGACAGCCGGAACGAGATCCTCAACGTCAATGGATCGGGCATCTCGCTCGGCCACCCGATCGGCGCGACGGGCGGGCGCATCCTCGCGAACCTGACGCGCGAGCTGGTGCGCCGCGACGGACGTTACGGGCTCGAGACGATGTGCATCGGCGGCGGGCAGGGCATCGCCGCGATCTTCGAGCGCGCCGCCTGAGTATGATCGACCTGCGGAAGGCACTGGCGGCGGCGCAGGCCTATCGCGCCGCGGCCGAGGCGGCGCTTGCCGAACGGCTGGCGCAGGCGCCGATCGACCGCGAGCAGCGTGCGGCGCACGGCTTTGCGTGGGTCGCGACGACGGTCGCGGCGCTCGACGCTGTGCTGAGCTGGTGCGAGTCCGGCCGGGCGACGAACCCGCTCGATGCGAAGGTCGCGGTGCTCGCCTTTGCCGAGGGGATCGGCCAACTCGTCGGCGGGCTGCCGATGGGGCAGAATGAGATTTTCCGTCCGGCCGACCTTGGGGTGGGTGTCGAGGCGCGCGCGCTCGCCGGCGCCTGCGCCGGGTTGCTCGACGCTGATCATGCGGCGACGCGCGCCGATGTCGCGGCCGCGCTCGCCGAGGGGCATTGGCCAAGCGAGACGTTGCACGACGCCGATCTCGATTCGATCCGCGACCAGTTTCGCCGCTTCACCGATGCCGAGATCGTTCCGCACGCGCATGGCTGGCACCTCGCGAACGACCTGATCCCCGACGACACCGTGCAGGCGATGGCCGACCTCGGCACCTTCGGCGTATGCATTCCCGAGGCGTTCGGCGGGCTGGGGCTGTCGAAGCTGGTGATGTGCATCGTCACCGAGGAATTGTCGCGCGGCTGGATCGGCGCGGGCTCGCTCGGCACGCGGTCCGAGATCGCGGGCGAACTGATCGCGACGGGGGGCACCGACGCGCAAAAGGCCGAGTGGCTGCCGCGGATCGCGAGCGGCGAGATACTGCCGACCGCGGTGTTTACCGAGCCCGATGTCGGATCGGACCTCGGCTCGCTCCAGACGCGCGCGCGCCGCGACGGCGATCATTGGGTGATCGACGGCGCGAAGACCTGGATCACCCACGCCGCGCGCTCGGACCTGATGACGCTGCTCGCGCGCACCATGCCCGACGCCAAGGGCTATGCCGGCCTGTCAATGCTGCTCGTCCCCAAGCCGCGCGGCACCGACGACAATCCCTTCCCCGCCGCCGGGATGAGCGGCAGCGAGATCGAGGTGCTCGGCTATCGCGGGATGCGCGAATATGCGTTGCAGTTCGACGCGATGACGGCACCCGCCGACGCGCTGCTCGGCGGCGAAGAGGGGCAGGGGTTCAAGCAGCTCATGCGCACCTTCGAGGGCGCGCGCATCCAGACCGCCGCGCGTGCGGTCGGGGTGGCGCGGCGCGCGCTCGAGCTCGGGCTGGACTATGCGCTCAGCCGCAAGCAGTTCGGCAAGGCGATCGTCCATTTCCCGCGCGTCGCCGACAAGCTCGCGATGAGCCTCGTCGATTTCGTCGTCGCGCGCGAGCTCAGCTATGCCGCGGCGCGCGCGAAGGACAGCGGCAAGCGCTGCGATATCGAGGCGGGGATGGCGAAGCTGCTCGCCGCGCGCGCCGCCTGGTCGAGCGCCGACGCCAGCCTGCAGATCCATGGCGGCAACGGCTATGCGCTCGAATATGAGATCAGCCGCGTGCTGTGCGACGCGCGCATCCTCAATATCTTCGAGGGCGCAGCCGAGATTCAGGCGCAGGTGATCGCGCGCGGGCTGGTCGCCGGGCGCAACTAGAGCCAGAGCAAGGGCTGGCGCACCGGGAAGTTGCGCACGACCTCGCCGATCGTCGGATCGGGGTTGAGGCGCTGCCACAGGTCCAGCCAGTCGCTACGTTTCTGCGCCATCCCGCCAAAGAGCAGGCTCGGCTGGCGCACCGGGAAGCCGTCCCAATATTCGATGTCGGGCGGCAGCGGCCATTGGCTCTTGTCGGCGATGAACGGCGCCATCCACGCGATCGCGCCGCCGATTGAGCGGCCGTCGGGGGTCTTCCAGCCGATCAGTTCGCTGCCCCCAAGCAGCCACGCCGACGCGGCGAGCACGTCGAGATTGAAGAGCGAATAGGCATAGGGCTTGGTGCGCGCGAGTTCGAGCGGCTGGCGGCCATCGGGCTCGATCTGCGTCGGGATGATCACGGTCTGGAGCCGGCCCCGCGCATCGGCGAGGACGTCGGTGCGGCCGAGCAATGCAGCGAAGGACGCCGCCTGCAGCAGCCAGCAGGTGCCGTGGTTGTTCTTTTCGTCGCGTTCCTCGGTGCCGAAGCGCGAGGTGGTGAGCCAGTCCAGATAGGCGGCGAACCAGCCCTCGACGCCCGCGCGGATCGCCGCATAGCCCGGCGCGCCTTTACGAGCGAACAGTGCGGCGGCGCGCGCGACCTCGACGATCTGCAGCGTGTCGATCACGCCGATCGCGCGGCCGCGGTTCACGCCGATGATCGCCTGCGCGTGGTCGAGGTTCGGGTTCATCCGCGTCTTCGCATCGACGAGCCACGCGTGGAGGTGGCGCATCGCGGCGTCCGCGAAGCGCGCTTGGCCGGTGAGGTCCCACAGCGCCGCCAGCGCGGGGACGGTGCGGCCGAAGGCGATCAGCGCGTCGCGGTGGCCGTCGAACTTGTCGGGGTTCGAGCGGCCGTCGCGGCGCACATAGGGACCGCCGGGGTGCGCCGGGTCGGGCCACCAATAATCGCCCTCCGAATAATAGTCGTGCGGCCCCGCCGGGCTGCGCGGCGCGGGGATTGCCGCGATGGTACGCGGTTTAGCGCCGAGCAGCGCTGCGGCTTGCGGCAGCAGGCGGCGGCGCTCGATCGCGCGGATGTCGAGCGCGCCGGGCCGCTGGCGTGCCCATGCTGCGGGCGCCATCAGCAGTGCGGTAAGGAGCAGGGAACGGCGCGCGATCATTGGTTGTGCTTACCGGCTGCGATGGCGCAGCAACAGATCGCCGCCGATGCTGCGCGGATAGGCGCCGGGACCCCAGGCGTCGTCGGCGCGCACGAGCAGCGCGTCGAGCGTGTCGGCGGGCCAGCCTTGCTCCTTATACGGCCAGTCGGCGGCGCGGCGGCGCCAGGCGGCGACATAGTCGGTCGCCCCCCGCAGCGAGCGGCCCTTTTCCTCCGCGCGGTAGAGATCGATGCCGAGGCACGCCGCACTATCCGCGACCGTATAGGCGGCACCCAGCGCATAAAGCGAATAATGGAAACTGCGCGTGCGGGTCAATTCCTCGGGCAGCGCACCCGATGCGTCGACCTGCAGCGCGAGCCGGACCTTGGGAAAGGCCGTGACGATCTTGCGCGCGATCTCGGGGCGCCGCGCGAATAGCGCAAAGCGTGCGACTTGCGCATCGTACCAGAGGCCGTGATTGTTCGAGGCCTTGCCCTCGGCCTTGCCGTTCGGGCTTTTCAGCATCCAGTCGAGATAGCGCGAAAACCAGCCTTCGAGCCCGGCCGTTTCTGCTGTCGTCAGCGCCCCCGACGGCGCGACCAACCCCGCAGCGTCGATCACGCCGATAAAGCTCGCGCCGTCGAGCACGCCCTCCGGCCGGCCGTTCGATACCCCGGGCACCGCTTGCGCAAAATTCATGTTCGGGTTCATGCGCGTGGCGGGATCGAGGAACCACGTGCGGATCACCCGCGCCGCGCCCTCGGCATATTTACGCTCGCCGCTGTAATAAAAGGCAAGCGCGAGCGTGTCGGCGTCGCGCGCCATGCGGCTGAGCGCCGAGCGGTCGAAGCGGTTGCTTTCGATGTCGGGATTGGTGTCGCCGTCGCGGCGCACATAGGCGCCCTTCGGATTGGCGGGGTTCGGCCACCAATAGCGCGCAAGGCTGACATAATCGTGGCGGTCGCCCGACACGGGAATGCCGCGCTTGTCCATCACCGACGCGGGCTTTGCCGCAAGCGCCTTGTCGGCGCGCGCGATCAACTCGCGGTAGGCGGCGCCGATCGCCGGATCGGTGGGCAGCGCCGCCTTGATCGCCTCGAGATCGGCGGGGCGCAGCGTGAAGGTGCGGCGCCCGTCGAACGAGGCTGAATAACCCTCGCTCGCATCGCATGCGGGCGCCGGGGAAAAAGCCGCCGCCGCGGACGGAAATGACGCGGCGGCGGCCAGTATAGCCCAAGGGAGTCGGGCTAAAGTCGCTGGCTTCACAGGCGGACCCGGAAGCCGAAGAAATATTGCGGGCCGCTGCGCGACACCTCCGCGATGCTGTCGTATCCGCCCTTGTACATGATATCCTGCGTGTTCGTGACGTTGAGCGCCTGCAGCTTGACCTGAACATTCTTGGTAAGGTCGTACTGCGCCGACAGGTTGAGATAGGTGCCACCGCGGATCTCGCGGTTGGTGCCGCCGTTCGGCTTGTAATAACCCGAGCGGTAACGGAGGTTCGCGCGGAGCGAGAGGCCCCATTTTTCGAACCACAAAGATCCGCTCGCGGTCCATTTCGACAGCCCGATCAGGTTTGCCGGATCGACATAGTCTGCGATCGGCGAGGTGTCGGGATATTCGAAATTGGCGAAGGCACGGTTAACCGATCCCTGCACGCCGAAGCCGTCGAGCGGATCGGGAAGCCAGGTGAAGGCATGGCTCGCGGTGGCCTCGACCCCATAGAGATGGCGTGTTTCGGTGTCGTTCGTCGGGGCCACCGGCGCGATGGTGACGGTTTCGGTCACCGGCGCGCCGCCGTCGCGGATCGTCGTGATCGTGACGTCGGTGGGGATCGGCTCTTCGGCGCTGATGACCGTGCCCTTTGCCCATTTATAATAGCCCGCGACCGAGATCAGCGTGTCCTGCGAGGCGTACAGCTCGAGGCTGGCGTCGAGGTTCCACGCGCGCAGCGGCTTGAGGTTCGGGTTGCCCGTCGTCGCGTTGAAGATGATGTTGTCGACCCCCGTCGCCGAGGTCGTCGGGTTGAGGCTCACCCCCGCGCCGAAGCTTTCGATCCCCGATCGCGCGATGGCGCGATAGGCGGCGAGGCGCAATTTGACCTCTTGCGAAAGGTCGAAGGCGATGTTCGCCGACGGCAGGAAATAATTATAGCTGCCCTTCACGCGGTTCGTTTCGAGCGGGCGGGTCGGGTCGACACCGATCGAATAGGTGTCGCCCGCGGTGTCGATGGTGATGCGATAGGGCTGGCGGAAACCGATCGACGTGATGTCGGTCTTGACCCAGCGCAGCCCGACGTTGCCGCTGAACGGCACGTTGCCCATGTCGGACTCGAAATTCGCCATCGCATAGGCGGCGTAGATGCGTTCGGTGACGTCGATGTCGCTTGGGTCGCGGCCGTCCTCGGGCGTGGGCAGGGCATCGTCGCTGCCGGTGAAGGTCCGGAACAGGCAGTCGTTGTCGAACGTTGCCCAGCGCGTCACATTTGTCCCCATGCCCTTCATGTAAGAGGTGGTGGTGAAGGGGACGCGGCACTGCTGGTTCGCCTGCGCAATCAGCTGCGCCGGCGTCTGGCCGTTGATCGCGGCCAGCGTATTGAGGTCGTTGTTGCGCGCATTGTCGTTGGTGCGATTGTGGTCGGAGACGCGGCCCCCGAACTTCACGCTGGTGATAAAGCCGTCGAACTCGCGGTCGATGTCGAGCCGCGCGGCCCAGATCCGGTCGGTGCGGTCGGTGACGAAGCGCCGCCGCGCATAGACCGCGTTGGCTGCGTTCGCGAGGAAAAGGTCCGGGTCGGTGATGTCGAAATTGTCGAACGCGACCACCGGCACGACATCGTCGTCCATATAGGTCAGCGTATAGCCGACGCGGCGCGTCGAGCGCATGCGCGTCTGTTTCTGCATCTCGGTGCGGTGGCTGTTCGAATAGGAGGCGTCGAACGCGACGTTCCAGCGGTCGGGCGACCAGATCAGGCTCAAGCCGCCGCCCAGATATTCCTCGACGCGCCGCCGCGTTTCGAGCTGGTTTTCGAGGTTCGAATTGCCGCGATAGCTCATCAGCGCGCCGGGCGAATAGCCGTTGTCGCCGTTGCCGATGACCAGCGGCTGGACCCCGCGGAGCCCTTCGGTGATGCCGAGCACGTTGCGGTCCTCGAGGCTGTTGCGCTTCGAATATTGGCCGTCGATCGCGATTTCGAACTCGGGCGAAGGGCGCCACTGGATCGCGCCGATCAGCCCGTCGCGGACTTCGGACGTTTGTTGGGTGCGGAAGCTGCGCGAGGTATTGGCGAAATAGGCGGGTCCGCGCGTTTCGCCGACGACGACGGGCGGGGTGCCGGCGCTGCGCGGACCGGTGGCGAAGGTGCAATTCTGGTTGGCACCCGCACCCGTCTGCACAGCGGTCGAACCCGTCAGCTGGAAGGGATTGTTCGCCGAGGTGTTGCAGAGCTGGAAGGTCGAATTGGCGTTATAATAATCCTCGGGCGCGGTCGTGTCCTGCCGCTGGTAACCGATCGACACGCCGATATCGCCGAGCCCGGTTTCGAACTGGTCGGTATAGGAAAAATTGGCGCGATAGCCGAGCCCGTCGTGCTGATAGACGTCATTGTCCTGCGGCTGGAAATCGCCGCGCACCTCGAACTGGATGCGGCGCTTGCCATAATCGAGCGGCTTCATCGACCGGAGTTCGATTACCCCGCCGACGCCGCCTTCGAGGAAATCGGCGCGCTGGGTTTTGTAGACGAGCACGCCGTTGACGAGTTCGGACGGGAATTGCTGGAAGGCGACCGAACGGTCGGGGCCCGCGGTCGACACCTCACGCCCGTTGAAGGTCGAAAAGCTCAGGGTCGGGCCAAGGCCGCGCACCGACAGTTCGTTGGCGTTGCCCTTGAAGCGGTCGGCCGAGACGCCGACGATGCGTTCGAGCGTGTCGCCGACCGAATTGTCGGGGGTCGCGCCGATTTCGTCGCTGACGAGGCCGTCGACGACGACGTCGGCGGCGCGCTTGAATTCGATAGAGCTGCGCTGCGTCGCGCGGGTGCCGGTGACGAGGATTTCGTCGCCGTCATCGACCGCCGCCGCCTGTTCGCTTTCGATTTCGGCGGGGGCTTCCTGCGCCCACGCCGGCATCGCAGTAAATAGCGCAGCGGACGCCAGCAGGGCGGCGCGGGTCGGCAAGGCCGATGGTGACTTCATTTCCCTCTCCTTTTTTTACGCCGCTTCTGGCGACGGCGACCCGGCGTGATACCGGTGTCAATTTTAGATGTCATACAACTTACGAGATGTATTACAACTTTAAGAAGGCAAGTCAATCGCCCGCGGTGTGGGGCGGATACGGGCCGGTCAAGGTGGACCGGCCCGTTCTATATCAACGCTTTACGCGCTTTTTCGACAAGTCGTACATCGCGGTGCCGGCGAGCAGATAGGCACCGCTTCCGTAAAATTGCGTCTCTTTCGCCGAGACGCTGTCGGGACGGTCGCCGACTTGCTGGACCCAGCCGAGCATCCCGTCGGGCTGCACCGCGCGCTGCAGCGCATCCCATCCGCGCACCGCGGCGGGCTCGTATGTCGCGCGGTCGAGCAGGCCGTTGTCGACGCCCCACGCAAAGGCATAGGTGAAGAAGGCGGTGCCGCTCGATTCGGGCGGGGTGCCGGGATCCTGGTCGAGCAGCGAGGCCGGCCAATAGCCGTCGGCCTTTTGCAGCGTGACCAGCTTTGCCGACATGTCCCTGAACAATTTCTCGTAGATGGGCCGCTTCGGATCCTTCTTGTCGATCACCTGCAGCATCCGCACGAGGCCGCCCATCACCCAGCCGTTGCCGCGGCTCCAGAACAGCTTGCGCCCCTTGGCGTCGCGCATGTCGAAAAAGCGGCTGTCGCGGAAATAGAGATTTTCCGACGGGTCGAAGAGATAGTCGGTCGTCGCCTTGAATTCCTCATGCGCGAAATCGGCATAGCGCTTGTCGCCGGTCGCCGTCGACAGCCGCAGCAGGGTCGGCGGCGCCATGAACAGCGCGTCGCACCAGCACCAGCGGTCGGTGCATGTCGACGTGTTCTTGCCCGGCGCGACGGGGATGAATTCGAGGCCGATCGTCGGCCGATTGGCGAGGACGTTGTCGAAATACGCCTTCGTCGGGGCGATCGCGTCCTTGCCCGCGCCGCTCTGCGCCGCCCACAGCCACGCCTGCCCGATGAGCTGGTCGTCGGCGTGATAGGCGAGGTCGCCGAGCTGCCATTTCTCGGCGCGGCCGAGATCGAGCAGTGGCTGCGCATATTTTTTGTCGCGGCTCGCGAGTTCGGTCAGCGCGACCCAGAAGGTCGCCTGCTGCCAGTCGCGCACTTCCTGCACGCTCTTGCGCGCCGCGGGCATCGTCGCCCAGTTGGTGCGGTTCGCGAGCTGCCAGTCGGCGACGCGGCGCGTCTGCGCGAGGATCGCCGCGGGCTGGGGCATCGCGGGTTCGGCGGGCGCCACCGCGGCGGCGGGGGCGGTCATCATCAGGGCAAAAAGGCTCAGCGGCATGGCGTTTCCTTCACGGCAACAAGGGGCGACCAGCGAAAGGAGGCACGCTTGCGGCAAGCGGGATGCATCTGGCGCTGCGCATCGCGTTTCCTCTCCCATGGAGGTGTCGGCCTTTTGCCTTGACACCGGTGACATATGTCTTTCCTTTTGGATCGAGTGTCAATAAGGTTGTCACACAACTAAGCCATGCGGCGATGAGGGGATGGAATGCCGAAGATCGTGTCAGCCCGGGTGATATTGACCGCGCCGGGCCGCAATTTCACGACGTTGAAGATCGAGTGCGACGACGGGACGACCGGCGTCGGCGATGCGACGCTCAATGGCCGCGAGCTCGCGGTCGCGGCTTATCTGTCGGAGCATGTCGTCCCCTGCCTGATCGGGCGCGACGCGCACCGCATCGAGGATATCTGGCAATATCTCTACAAGGGTGCGTACTGGCGGCGCGGCCCGGTGACGATGGCGGCGATCGCCGCGGTCGACATGGCGCTGTGGGATATCAAGGGCAAGGTCGCCGGACTGCCGGTCTATCAGCTGCTCGGCGGTGCCGCGCGCGAGGGCTGCATGGTCTATGGCCACGCCAATGGCACGACGATCGACGACACGATCGAGGCGGCGCTCGATTACCAGCGGCAGGGATATAAGGCGATCCGCCTGCAATGCGGCGTGCCCGGAATGGCATCGACCTATGGCGTCAGCAAGGACCGCTATTTCTACGAGCCCGCCGACAATGACCTGCCGACCGAAAATGTCTGGTCGACCGCGAAATATATGCGAATCGTCCCCGAACTGTTCGCGGCGGCGCGCGAGGCGCTCGGCTGGGATGTCCACCTGCTTCACGACGTCCACCACCGCCTGACCCCGATAGAGGCGGCGCGGCTTGGCAAGGATCTCGAGCCCTGGCGTCCCTTCTGGATCGAGGATGCGACCCCGGCCGAGGATCAGGAGGCGTTCCGCCTGATCCGCCAGCATACGACGACGCCGCTCGCGGTCGGCGAAATCTTCAGCTCGATCTGGGACTGCAAGGCGCTGATCGAAAACCGGCTGATCGACTATATCCGCGCCACCGTGCTCCACGCGGGCGGCATCACGCATATGCGGCAGATCGCCTCGCTCGCCGATCTCCACCAGGTCCGCACCGGTTGCCACGGCGCGACCGACCTGTCGCCGGTGACGATGGCGGCGGCGCTGCACCTTGGGCTTTCGATCCCCAATTTCGGGATCCAGGAATATATGCGCCACACGGACGAGACCGACGCGGTCTTTCCGCACGCTTATCGCTTTGCGGACGGCATGCTCCATCCGGGCGACGCACCCGGCCTCGGCGTCGATATCGACGAGGCGCTCGCCGAATCCTTTCCTTATGCCCGCGCCTATCTGCCGGTGAACCGGCTCGAGGACGGAACGATGTGGAGTTGGTAATGCGTTTGACCTTCCTTGCCCTTGCTTTGCTCGCCGCGCCGCTGGGCGCCCAAGAGCCCAAACCACAGCATAAACCGCTCCGGCCCCCGACCGCGGACGAGCAAAAGGCGCGCGCGGCGGTAGTGATCGCCGATTATCGCTTCGACGACCTGCTCTGGGAAAATGACCGCATCGCGTACCGTATCTATGGTCGCGCGCTCGAGAAGGCCGAACCGCCCTCCTCGTCGGGGATTGATGCGTGGGGCAAACGCGTCCGCTGGCCCTTCATGGACCGCCAGCTCCGCACCGGCGACCAGCACGCCGATCATGGCGAAGGGATCGACTTCTATAATGTCGGGACGGGGCGCGGCACCGGCGGGCTCGGCATCTGGTACGACAACAAGCTGTGGACCTCGCGCAACTATGTGCGGCCGCGCATCCTGCAATCGGGACCCGACGTCGCCGACTTCACCGTCGATTACGAGCCGTGGCCGGTCGATACACTGCGCACCGTGCGCGAGACACGTCGCTTCACGTTGCCGGCGGGGACGAATTTCACCCGGATGACCTCGACCATCGCATCGAGCAGCGATGCCGAATTGATCGTCGGCATCGGCATTTCGAAACGGCCGATAAATGGGAACAAGCTGGGCGAGGTCCGCAAGGATGCCGCCGCCGCGCGGCTGAGCTGGTGGGGACCCGCCGATGGCGAAAAAGGACGGATGGCGGCGGCGGTGATCGTCGATCCGGCCGCCTTCGCGGGCTTTGCCGAGGACGGGGACAATTATCTGATCCTCATCCGCGTCCGGCCGGGGCAGCCCTTTGTCTATTACAGCGGCTCGGCGTGGGATCGCGGGGGCGACTTTGCGGCAGAGGGCGACTGGAATAGCTATGTCGACGCGCAGCGACCCGATTTCCGGCCCTAGCCAGCTTCGCGGCGCGATGATAACGCAGCATCCATGGCGGTAACCAAGGCGGCGTCGCTGGCGGATGATCTGGTCCAGCGCTTCGAGGAACAGATCGAAACGGGCGAAATGCCCGTCGGATCGCGTTTCCCGACCGAAAAAGAGATCACCGAGACGTTCGGCGTCAGCCGAACCGTCGTGCGCGAAGCTTATTCGCGCCTCGCCGCGCGTGGCCTGCTCGTGTCGCGGCGCGGGTCGGGCGCTTACGTCCCCGACGGCGCGCAATATCGCGCTTTCCAGGTCACCGCCGAGGAAATCGGCGAGATCGACGATGTGCTCAAGCTGCTCGAAATGCGCATGGGGTTCGAGGCCGAGATGGCCGATCTCGCCGCGCGGCGGCGCACCGACGCCGATCTGGCGGCGCTGCGCAGCGCGCTCGACGCGATGGAGGAAGGCAGCGACGTCGACGCATCGGTCGCGGCCGACGCCGCCTTTCACGCCGCGATCGCGCGCGCGACGGGTAATCCCTATTTCCTGCGCTTTACCCAGTTTCTCGGCGTGCGGCTCGTCCCCTCGCGGCGGCTGTACCTGCAAGGCGACGATCCGGTCCTGCATCAACGCTATGCGCATACGATCAACCGCGACCATGAGGCGATCGTCGTCGCGATCGAGGCGGGCGATCCGGCCGCCGCGCGCCGCGCCGCGCGACGGCATATCGAAAAATCGATCCTGCGCTATCGCACGCTCAAGGAGAGCCGGTAGCCGCCTGCCCGATATTGCGCGCTATTGATCGGTGCGATTGGGTGCCGAACGCGTGCCCCAGAACGGGCCGCGCAGGAAATTAGCTATCTACTGACCTTGATTTCGACTCGTGATGCTCTATTCCAACCCCGTGCAAGGCGACCCCGACAATTACATAAGCCTGCTGTCTGCCGCGCAGATCGAAACGCTGCGGCACGTTTACGAGCACAAAAATTCCAAGCAGATCGCGCGGCTGATGAACGTTTCGCCGCACACCGTCGACGAACGCGTGCGTCGCGTGTTAAAAAAACTTAATGTTTCCAACAGAATAGAAGCGGCGCGCATCCTTGCTGTTAACGGTGTCTTCGATCATGTTACCCCTTATCAGCCTTTGACATATCAATTGATCGACCTTGGCGACGTATCTCCGCCCCCCGATGCGGAAGCGGGGCGCAGTTCGTTTCGGCGATTTTTCGATATAGGTTCGCCATTTCCTACCGCGTCCCAGCCGGCCAACCGGCATGGGTTGATGGAAAGGATAATCTGGCCGATTTTGATCGCTTTTGCGACAATCCTGGCCTTCTCCGCCCTCTATTCGATCCTTGTCGGACTCGGTCGTGTTCTGACCTGATGTTCGAACGAATGCTGCGGGGGGGAACCGGTAGCATTCTTTTTCAAGGAAAAAGATGATGCTGAATCAACGAGTTTCTGCGGCGAAGAAGATCGCTTCCGACCTGCACCTGGCCGAAGATGCGATCGACGAAGCGATGATCCGCATCGCCCAGCTCGCCGCGACGCTGCCCACTGCGCGCCGCGAAACCAACATGTCGGCGATCGTCGGCCAGGAAGCGATGGCAAAGGTCGCGCATGCGCTCGCCGCCGCGGGCGAAGTCCGCCAGCTTCTGACCGACGCGCATCTGGCGCTGACCGTGACGCAGAAGGAAGTCGGCCTCGGAACGCGGATGTTCGGCGCGGGCGTCAAGCCGGCCGCCGCGAAGCTGGTCGACGAAGGCAGCAACGATCGCTCGGGCGATGGTGCTGCTACGTTCGCGAAGGCCGGTTGATCCGCAAGAAAGGTTGACTGCCACAATGTGGTCCGTGGCGATTTATTATGCTGTCTTGCTCATCACGGTGGCCGTCGCGATCCAACGCGGCGGGCCATTGGAACGTTGGGCGGCCTATACAGCATTGATCGCCTCGGTCCTCACCAGTGCCCTGACGCCTTTTCCGACCTGGACCGATATTGAACTGAATATCTTCATCATCGACATGTTCGTTCTGCTGAGCTTCTGGTTCATTGCCATGCGCACGCAGAGTTTCTGGCCCTACTGGATTACCGGTTGGCAGCTGATCGCTATTTTCGGTCATATCCAGAAGTTCATGTTTTCGGAGATATTGGCGCGACCCTATTCGCTCCTCTCAGTCTATATATCGTACCCGATCCTGTTGCTGATCATCTATGCATCGGGTTCGTCCAGCCGGCGGGAAAACGTCACGGCC
This sequence comes from Sphingomonadaceae bacterium 3R27C6, assembly GCA_005503215.1. Lineage (GTDB taxonomy): Bacteria > Pseudomonadota > Alphaproteobacteria > Sphingomonadales > Sphingomonadaceae > Sphingopyxis. Next base: position 143,760 of record SCNS01000007.1, read on the forward strand.
TGATATGTGGCTCCCCAGGGGCATCGTCACATGCAGCAATTTTCGAACCAAGAAATTGCCGAGCTGAAATCGCGGGTCGACCAGATCCACGAACTGCTGGCGAGCCGCGGCGAGGAATCGCCGGGCGCGTCCGTACGCGCCATCGACAGCGCGCGCGGCAACACGGCCTCGAACGCGGCGCTGCTCGACCAGCTGTCGTTCAGCATCCAGGTCCGGCGCATCCGCCGCAGCCATTTCGGCACCGCCGAAATGTCGGGTCCGACGTGGGACATGATGCTCGACCTGATGCTCGCGGGCGCGCACGGCCGCGTGCTCAGCGCCAGCGATCTTGCGACCGGCGCGGGCGTTCCGCTATCGTCGGGGCTGCGCATGATCGCTGCGCTCGAACGTCGCGGGCTGTTGCACCGCTCGATCGACGAGCGCGACCGGCGCCGGACGATCGTCCGGCTGACCGATATCGGGACCGAGCGCATGGCCAGCTATTTCGAGAAAATCGGGGCGGCCTGGCAGAACGGGCAAACGCTCGCCGCCTAGCTTCCCAAACCGGGTGCGGGCCGACTGGTAGCGCGCACTGCACCCGGTACTGCTATTCGGTCATTTCCTTCATCATGCGATCGACCTTGATCATCGCCTCGCGCTTGATCTGGCAAATGCGCGCGGCGCTGACGTCGAGCGTCAGGCCGATTTCGTGCAGGTTGAGCTCTTCGAAGAAATAGAGCTGGAGCACCATCTGTTCGCGGTGCGACAGGCGGCCGACGCACTGGCGCAGTGCGCCCATCAGATCCTCCTGTTCGCACCGTTCGTCGGCGCCGGCATCCTCGTCGGCCGCGAGGAAGGCGCCGATGTCGGTGAGTTCGTCGAGCGAGGTCGACCGGCCGTGCGTCGCGTTGCGCTCGAGCGCGAAATAATCCTCGGCCGACATGTCGAACGCGACCGCCATTTCGGCCGTCGTCGGCGCGCGCATCAATTGCTGCTCAAGCGCGGCGCGCATCGCGTGGATCCGCTTTGCCGCGACCATCGCCGAGCGGCCGACATCGGCCTCGCGGCGCAGCTGGTCGATCATCGCCCCGCGGATGCGCGTCGTCGCATAGGTGGCAAAGGCAAAACCGCGCTCTTCATAATTGCGGCTCGCCTCGATCAGCGCGATCAGTCCCGTCTGGATCAAATCGTCGAGCTCGCTCGTCCGCGACACGCGCGAAAACACCTGCCACGCGATCTTGCGGACCAGCGGCGAATATTCCTCGACCAGCGCCTCGACGCTTTCGCCGTAACCGTGTGCGCGCGGCGCGCGGCCGGCGGTCCCGGCAAATTGCTCGGCGGCCTCAATTCTCATGCGGTTGGTCCTCCATGTGGGCCTCGGGCCCGGACGCGAGACGGGGCACTTCGGCGCCGATCGTCGCGACGATTTCGGTCTGCTTGGTCGCCGGAATCTCGAGGTACGAGATGACGGCGACGTCGGGGAAAGTCGCGCGCACGAGGCGCGAGAGGGCGGAGCGGCAGATCGGCGAGGCGACGAGCGCGAAGCTGCGCGTCTGGAGCAGCAACGGTTCGACCGCCTGGCCGACCTGGTCGATGATCGTCATCGCCATGCCATGCTCGAACGGCCATTCGGCGGCGGGATTGGCGCGCACCGCCTGGTTGAGCAGCACCTCGACTTCGGGACTGAAGGTGACGACGGGAAGCGGCATCCGGCTCGGCACGATCGTCTGGACGATCAGCGCGCCGATGCGCTGACGCACCGCTTCGATCAGGTCGATCTCGCCGAGCTGCTGCGGCGACAGCGCCACCATCGCCTCGGCGATCTTGCGGAAATCGCGCAGCGGGACGCGCTCGACGAGCAGCGATTTGCACAGGCTCGCGACGCGCGGCAGCGAATAGCCTTGGGGCGACAGATTCTGCGCGAGCTGCGGATAATGCGTCTTGAGATTGTCGATCAGCGCCTGCGCGTCGTCGATCCCGAACAGCTCGGCGGCGGCGCCGACGATGCTGTTGTTGAGGTGCGTCGCGACGACGGTCGCCGGATCGACGACGGTATAGCCCGCGGCGATCGCGTCATTCTGCATCGCCTTTGGAATCCACAGCGCGTCGAGGCCGAAGGTCGGATCCTTGCACGGGCGGCCGACGACCTTGGTCACAAGGTCGCCCGAATCGAGCGCGAGCATTTCGTTGGGGAAGACCTCATCCTCGCCGACGATCACCCCGGCAACCGAGATGCGATAGACGTTGCCGGGCAGCGACAGGTCGTCGGTGACCTTCACCGGCGGTATGACGAAACCGAGTTCCTTCGACAACTGGCGGCGGATGCCCGTGATGCGCGTCATCAGCGGCGAACCCTTGCGTTCGTCGACAAGGGTGACGAGCGCGTAGCCGATCTCGAGCTGGCACGCGCTCGCGTCGCTGACGTCGGCCCATTCGATCAGCGAAGGGTCGGGCGCGGGGGCGGCGGGTTCGGGCAGGTCGGCGACCGCGGCGGCGCTGCGGCGCAGCTGCCAGCCGATAGCGAAGGAGAGCGCGGCGGCGGGCAGGATCAGCATCTGCGGCATTGCGGGGACGATCCCCAGGATGAAGAGGATGCCGCCGACCGCCATCCAGATCGCGGGCGAGGCGAACTGGCTGCCGATCTGGCCGCTGAGGTCGAAGGGCGAAGCGACGCGGGTGACGATCGCCGCGGCGGCGATCGACAGCAGCAGCGCCGGAATCTGCGCGACGAGCGCGTCGCCGATCGCCAGCGTGACATAGGTGCTGCCGGCTTCGGAGAAGCTCAGCCCATGGCTGAAGATGCCGAGGATCAACCCGCCGACGATATTGACGAACAGGATCAAGAGGCCGGCGACGGCGTCGCCCTTCACGAATTTCGACGCGCCGTCCATCGAGCCATAGAAATCGGCTTCGGTCGCGACTTCGACGCGGCGCGCCTTGGCTTCTTCGGGGCTGAGCAGCCCGGCGTTGAGATCGGCGTCGATCGCCATCTGCTTGCCCGGCAAGGCGTCGAGGGTGAAGCGCGCCGACACTTCGGACACGCGGCCCGCGCCCTTGGTGATCACGATCAGGTTGATGATCATCAGCACGAAAAAGACGAACAGCCCGACGACATAGTCGCCGCCGATCAGCACCTGGCCGAACGCCTCGATCACATGACCCGCCGCCGCGGTGCCTTCGTGGCCGTGGACGAGCACGACGCGTGTCGAGGCGACGTTGAGCGCGAGGCGGAACAGGGTCGCGAGCAGCAAGACGGTCGGGAAGGCCGAGAAATCGAGCGGTTTCGACGCCTGCAGCGCGACCATCAGGATGAGCAGGCTGATCATGATGTTCGCGACAAAACTGATGTCGAGGATCAGCGGCGAAACCGGGATCACCATGAGCCCGACGAGGATCAGCATCCCCGCGGGCAGCGCCGATACCCCGGCGATGCGGCCGATGTTGCTAAGGTTGAAACCGGCGGTCATGCCGCGCCTCCCGAAAGCGACGCGAGCCGCCGATAGGCATCGGCGGCAAAGCCCATCGAGAGCTTCCTGGGCATAGGTTGGATATCCATCATCTGTAAGGGCGGGCGTCCGCCGCCATTGTTCGCGAGGCCGCTCGAACTGCTCGCCTCAGCGTGCCAGCCCGAGGGGGCGAAGGGCTTCATATTTTCGATCTTGCCGCCCTCTTCGAGCTTCACGCGAAAGCGTTCGCGGATCTCGGCGAGGCTGCGCATGCTGCCGTCGGGGGCGTAAAAGACCGACCGGTTCGCGGCCGCGGCCTCGGGCATCATCGACGCCCCCGGTTGGTCGGGGTTGGTTTCGAGTGCCGTCAGGAATTTGGCGGCGCCGCCCGACCCGAGGAAATGCGCGAGATAAAGGTCAACGGGTTCGGCGCTGCGGCCGATCCGGCTTTCGATATAGTCGCGATTGTCGCCGGTCAGCGCGGCGGCCATGTTCGACGACGCCGTCGGGTCGTCGCGGAGGTCGAGAATCTGCTGGCGGAGCGCGGGATCGGCGACCGTCAGCCGGCCCGACGCGTCGCGGCCGATCGCATCGGCGGCCCAGGCGAGGCCATGGTTCGCGCCATGGCGGTCGAGCGTCGCGAGCCAGGTCTGCTTGGTGAACTGATAGAGGCCGCGCGCCGAAGAGGTCTGCGCTTTCGCGGTCGGATTATAGCCGCTTTCGACGCGCGCGACGTCGAACAGATAATCGAAATCGATTCCCGAACGCGCCGACGCATTCTGCACCGCATCCATGACGGGAGCGGCGATGCGGGTCGAACCCCGGGGATTGTTGATTGCGTTCATACTGTTGGTTCCGCTTGTTCAGCAGACCAAAAGCAATCATCGTGCCATTTCGTGGAAACGGCTGGAAATTATTTGGTTATCAGTAGCTTAAAGCCGCCCCACGCGGACGAGTGCCGCGGATTTCGTGGTTCTTGTCAATCCTCTGACGCGTCCAGTTCTTCAGGATATTGACGCGCATCGCTGCGGCTTCGAGCTGACCGAGCGTCTTGCCGATCAGCGCGCGGGCGCGATGTTCGCTGCCCGCGGGGATGCTCGCGCCGCGAAAGAGGATCACCGCGGTCGCCAGCTCCTCGGTCGCCGCGATGATCGCGCCGGCGTCATGCCCGTCGAGCGCGCCGACCAATATTTCCAGTCGCGATTCAATTTCTTCCATCTGCGCCAGCATCATTCGGCCCCGCCGTGGAAATCGAGCATCGCGCTCGCAATGATCGCGGGATGCACGCCATAGCTGCCATTGGCGATCGCGGTGCGCAGCGATGCGACGCGTGCGATGTCGACTGGCGGCGCCTGGTCGGCGAGGCTGCCCGCGAGGCGGGTCAGGCGCGCGGTCGGCAGATTGTCCTGCGCCGGCTGGAGCTGCGCCGGGGCGCGCATCGCGGTCGCCGCTTCGCTGGCGACCCTGCGCAGCGGGCCGGCACGGCCGATGCCGCCGACTGGTCCGATCTTGCTGTCACCCGACATAAAAGCCTCCATCCGGTGCCGTCAGAAAAGTGACGACGCGGTTCACGAAGGCTTTAACGGATCGTGTATGGGGCGATTAAGGCGACCGGTCGCAAAAAAGACAAAAGAAAGGCCCGGCGCCGTCGGAAAGCCGACAGCCCGGGCCCAGTGGGTGGGTAAGCGAGGGTGAAATCAGTCGTGCAGGGTCGCGCGGCCAGCCCCGGTGACGGTGGCGCTCAGCGTCGATTTGGCGTCGGCACCGCGGAGTGCAATCGTCTCGCCGACGCGGCCGTCCTGCGTCGCGATGGCGGCGTAGCTGATCGAATAGGTTTCGGTTTCGATCGTCACGCGGACATTGTCGCCGCGGCGGATGACAGGCGCGCTTGCCGCGGGGCGGGCGAAGCTCGCCGCGACCGGCGATGCGCCGGCGGGGGCGGTCATCGGCACGCGCAGGCGCCAGCCGAGCGACGCGCAGCGGACCGCGAGCGTCTGGGCGTCGAGTGCGGTCACCGATGCCTGTTCGGGGCAGCGCGCCAGCTTGATGCGGCGATCGACCGGGGTCGCGTTCCGCCCCATGGCATTGGCGACCATGTCGGTCAGCACGTCGATCGTCTGCCAATCCTCATTGCCCTGCTGCGCCTCTGCCGCGATCGGGGCGGCGAGCGAGAGGGTGACGGCGCACGCGGCGAGGCGCGTGAGAATGTTACGAGACAAGGTCCATCTCCTTCGGTCCAAAATGGTCGCCCGACAAATTGCAGGAAGCGTGCCAGTCGCGGTTTGATGCGCGGTTTCGCGAGGCTGCGCGCGGCGTCGTCAGATTTTTGACGAGCCAAGTGCGCCACAATCACGGTTCCGTATTAAATAGCTGAGAAATATAGATAAATATTGTTTGGCACGGCCATTGCATCATGCCTTGGTGTTTTTCCGCGCGTCCGTGCCAACCGGCCGGATCCCGGCGAAAGGAAGTTGATGATGGCATCCGAGAAACTCTTTGGCCTGCATGCCACCGCGCTGCAGCTGCGCAGCCAGCGCATGATGATGCTCGCGTCGAACATCGCGAACTCCGCGACGCCGGGCTACAAGGCGCGCGATCTCGATTTCGCCAAGGCGCTCGACCTGGCGCAGCAGGGCGGCTCGACCGAAGGCGCGATCAGCTATCGCGTTCCTGTCCAGGCATCGCTCGACGGCAATACCGTCGAGATGGCGACCGAGCAGACCGCCTATGCCGAAAACGCGCTCGCCTATCGCTCGAGCCTGTCGTTCCTCAGCGGGCGTATCAACACGCTGTCGCGCGCGCTCAAGGGCGAATGACGATGAACGGCAATTTCTCCGTCTTCGACATCAGCGGCCGCGCAATGTCGGCGCAGCTCGTCCGATTGAACACCACCGCGTCGAACCTCGCCAATGCGGGAACGGTCGCGGGCAGCGAGGCGGGCGCCTTCCGCTCGCTGAAGCCCGTCTTTCGCACCGTGATGGACGATCATGGCCGCGCGACGGTTCAGATCGACCAGGTCACGACCTCGAAAATGGCGCCCTCGAAACGCCACGATCCGTCGAATCCATTGGCCGATGCCGACGGCAACGTCTGGGAAGCCGCGGTCGATAGCGCCGCCGAGCTGGTCGAGATGGTCGAGACCGCACGCCAGTATCAAAACAACGTCCAGGTCCTCGAAACCGCGAAGGGCCTGATCAACGAAACCCTCAGGATGGGACAGTAAAATGAGCGTCAACAGCATCACCAACAATAGCAACCCGGTGTTCCAGCCCAAGGGCGGCAAGCAGATGGATCAGGGCGACTTCATGCGCCTGATGACTGCGCAGCTGTCGCAGCAGGATCCGTTCAACCCGGTCGATAACCAGCAGATGGTTGCCCAGATGGCGCAATTCTCGAGCCTCGCCGGGATCAGCGAGACGAACACGGTGCTCTCGAAGATTTCGGAGCAGCTCACGGCGCAGACCCAGCTGCTCAAGGACATCAAGGCGGCAACGCCGGCGCCCACGCCGACGCCGCCCACCACTTAAGCTCCCCATCTTTCAGGAAGGATTAGTCCATGTCATTCTACACTTCGCTTTCGGGCCTCAAGGGCGCGCAGACCGACATGTCGGTCATCTCGAACAATATCGCGAACGCCGGCGCGATCGGCTTCAAGCGCAGCAAGGCGCAGTTCGGCGATATCTTCGCCTCGTCGCCGACGCAGTCGACGAAGATGATCGCGGGTCAGGGCACGCGCCTCAACGGCATCACCCAGCAGTTCACGCAGGGCTCGTACGAAGCGAGCGAAAAGACGCTCGACCTCGCGATCGTCGGCGAGGGCATGTTCATCGTGAAGGGCGAACCGCCGCGCGAGGCGATCAGCTATACGCGTAACGGCTCGTTCGAACCGACCCCCGACCGCTATGTCATCGATTCGACGGGCGCGAAGCTTCAACTTCTTCCGATCGATGCGAACGGCAATGTCACGAACAACACGCTCGCCGGCGCCTTCGACCTCCGCCTGCCCGCGGGTGCGCCGACCGATCCGGCCTCGGGTCTCGTCAACGTCACGATCGGCCTCGACGGCCTCGTCACCGCGACCTTTGCAAACGGTGAAGACCAGAAGCTCGGCAAGGTCGCGATGGCGACCTTCCCGACGATGTCGGGCCTGCGCCCGACCGGCGACGCGCACTGGCAGTCGACGGGCGAAAGCGGCCCGCCGACGATCGACGCCGCGACCAACGGCCCGATGGGCGCGGTCCGCTCGGGCGCGCTCGAACGCTCGAACGTCGATATCACCGAGGAACTGGTGATGCTGATGGCCGCGCAGCGCAATTTCCAGGCGAATGCCAAGGCGATCGAGGGCGCGTCGCAGCTGACCCAGACGATCATCGGCATGCGCTGACGCACCGCTGACCGCCGCCTGCCGGGAGATTATCGATGGACCGCCTTATCTATACCAGCCTCGCCGCGATGCGGGGCAGCATGTCCCGGCAGACGGCGATCGCCAACAATCTGGCGAACGCCCAGACGCCGGGCTTCCGCGCCGACATGGCGAGCGCGCAGTCGCTGTGGCTCGACGGCAGCGGGCTCGATGCGCGCGCCATGTCGTCCGAGGAAGTGCTCGGTGCCGATATGAAGGCGGGCACCGTCACCCAGACGGGGCGCGACCTCGACATCGCGATGCAGGGCGATGCGCTGCTCGTCGTGCAGGCGAAAAATGGCGAAGAAGCCTATACGCGGCGCGGCGATCTGCAGGTTTCGCCGAGCGGGCTCCTCACCACCGGTGACGGCAATCCCGTGCAGGGCGGCCAGGGGCCGGTGACGATCCCGCCCGCCGACGCGATCAGCATCGACCAGGAAGGCCGTGTGTGGATCGTGCCGCAGGGGGGCGATCCGGAAAATCCGCAGGAGATCGACCGGCTGCGGCTCGCGACCCCGGCGGGGTCGGACATCGCCAAGGGGCTCGACGGCCTGTTCCGCGTCAAGGGCGGGGGCATCCTGCCCGACGATCCCGAAGCGCGGCTTCTGACCCGCTCGATCGAAGGATCGAATGTCACCGCCACCGCCGCGCTCGTCGAGATGATCGAGGCGAGCCGCAGCTGGGACACCCAATTGAAGATGATCGGCGACGTCCGCGACATGGACAGCGCGACCGCCAATCTGATGCAGCTTCCCCGTTAAGGAGATTATGAAATGAGTATCGGTGCCTTGCACGTCGCGCGGACCGGTCTGGATGCCCAGGGCTTCCGGATGCAGGTGATCGCCAACAACCTCGCCAACGTCAACACCACGGGCTTCAAGCGCGACCGCGCGAGCTTTGAGACATTGAGCTATCAATTGATGACCGCGCCCGGCGCGCCGTCGACAGCGGAAAACCGCTATGCGACCGGCCTCAACCTCGGCACCGGCGTCGCGCTGAACGGCACCGCGCGCATGGATACGCAGGGCAGTTTCCAGACGACGGGCAACGGGCTCGACGTCGCGATCGACGGCGCCGGCTATTTCCAGGTCGAAATGCCCGACGGGCGCACCGGCTATACCCGTGCGGGCAATTTCGGCCGCTCGCCCGACGGGACGATCGTGACCTCGGACGGCAAGCCGATGACGCCGGCGATCCAGATTCCCGAAGATGCCAGCAACGTGACGATCGGGCTCGACGGCACCGTTTCGGCGACCGGCGCCGACGGCACCGCGCTCGACCTCGGGCGGATCGAGATCGCGCGCTTCGCCAACCCGGCGGGCTTGCAGGCGATCGGCGGCAATCTGCTCGTCGAGACGCAGGCATCGGGCGCGCCGCTGGTCGGCGGCGCGGGCGAGGAAGGCCGCGGCACGCTGCGCGGCGGGATGCTCGAAGGGTCGAACGTCAATGTCGTCGAGGAACTCGTCGACATGATCGAGACGCAGCGCGCTTATGAGGTCAATTCGAAGATGATCTCGGCCACCGACGAGATGATGAAAAATGCCTCGCAGACTCTCTAAACTGGCGATGCTGGCCCTTGCGCTCGCGCCCGCCACGGCGCTCGCGAAGGACAAGCTGCCGCCCGACGCCTTTTCGGTTTCGATGCCGCCGCCGCCGCCATCGGCGCCGGCGAACGGCTCGATCTTTCAGGGCAGCTATGTCGCGCTCACCTCGGGCGGGCGCGCAGGCGCCGTCGGCGATATCGTCACGATCCAGCTCGTCGAGCGCACCGCCGCGACGAAAAGCAACGCCGCGGGCACGCAGCGCGACGGCGATATCGGCCTGACGCCGCCGACCACCGGCCCGCTGTCGCTGTTCAACCCCAGCGATATCGCGATGGGCGGCAGCCAGGCGTTCAAGGGCAAGGGCGATGCGTCGCAATCGAACGCGCTGTCGGGCGAAGTCAGCGTGACGATCGCCGCCGTCTATCCGAACGGGACGATGTTCGTGCGCGGCGAAAAGCTGCTCACGCTCAATCGCGGCGACGAACGCGTCCAGATTTCGGGGATCATTCGCGCGATCGACATCAGCCCCGACAACCGCATCCTGTCGACGCGCGTCGCCGATGCCAAGATCCGTTACGTCGGCAAGGGCGAGATCGCCCGCGCGAGCCAGCAAGGCTGGCTGCAGCGCTTCTTCTCGATCATCAGCCCGTTCTAACAGAGGAATTTGAAGTGACCCAGCGTCCGACCCTGTTCACCCTTTTTGCGCTCCTGCTCGCGAGCTTCGCCTTTGCGGCGCCCGCGCACGCCGAGCGCATCAAGGACATGGGCCAGTTCCAGGGCCTGCGCGCCAACCAATTGACGGGGTATGGCATCGTCGTCGGGCTCGCGGGCACGGGCGACGACAGCCTCGACTATTCGACGCTGGGCATGAAGGGCGCGGTCTCGCGCTTCGGGCTGACGCTGCCGCCGGGGGTCAATCCGGCGCTGAAGAATGCCGCGGCGGTGATGATCACCGCCGAACTGCCGCCCTTCGCCAAACCCGGCCAGCGGCTCGACGTCACCGTGTCGGCGATCGGCAAGTCCAAAAGCCTGCGCGGCGGCACGCTCGTGCTCGCGCCGCTTTATGGCGCCGACGGACAGATTTATGCGATGGTGCAGGGCAATCTCGTCATCGGCGGCCTTGGCGTCGATGCCGCCGACGGTTCGAAGCTGACGGTCAATGTGCCGTCGAGCGGCCGCATCGCGGGCGGCGCGACGGTCGAACGCGCGGTCGACACCGGCTTTGCGACGTCGAGCTATCTGACCTTCAACCTCCACCAGTTCGATGCGACCAATGCCAAGCGGGTGACCGACGTGATCAACGCCGCGCTGCCCGGCTCGGCATCGATGATCGACGGCGCCAGCATCGCGATCCGCACGGGCGGCAACGGCGACGAACGCATCCGGCTGATCTCGCAGATCGAAAATCTGGGCGTCCAGCGCGCCGAGCCGCCCGCGAAGGTCATCGTCAATGCCCGCACCGGCACCGTCGTGATCAACGGCGCGGTCCGCGTCGGCACCGCCGCGGTGACGCAGGGCAAGCTCACCGTCTCGATCAAGGAATCGCCGATGGTCGTGCAGCCCGCGCCGTTCAGCCGCGGCCAGACCGCGGTCGAAGAGTCGAGCGAGATCAGCGTCGAGCAGGACTATCGTCCGGTGATGCTGGTCAAGCCGACCGCCTCGCTTTCCGAACTCGTCGATGCGATCAATCGCATGGGCGTTCCCCCGGGCGACCTCGTCGCCATCCTCGAAGCGCTGAGCCAGGCTGGCGCGCTCACTGCGGAACTGGTGATCATATGACGAGCCCTATTTCTTCGATCGGCGCCACCCCCACGCCTGCCGCCGCTGGTGGCGGCGATGGTGGGCTGCGCAAGGCTGCCGAAGCCTTTGAAGCCGTGATCCTGCGCCAGCTGATGGCGTCGATGCGGCAGGCCAAGCTCGGCGACGATATATTGGGATCGAGCGCGACCGACAATTTCCGCGAAATGGCCGACGCGCGCACCGCCGACAGCCTTGCCGCGATGCGCCAGTTCGGGATCGCCGACATGGTCGAGCGGCAGTTTCGCGGTCAGCTCGGCGGGCACGCCGGTCGCATTGGCGGAGGCGTGCAATGAGCGACCTGCTCGGCATCGGCTATAGCGGGCTCAAGGCCTATTCGCGTGCGCTCTCGACGATCGGCGACAATATCGCCAACGCCCAGACCCCCGGATATGCGCGGCGCCGGCTCGAGATGATGGAAGCCGTCGGCGGCGGCAATTCGATCTTCTACCGCGGCAATACCAACCCCGGCGGCGTCGACATTCGCGGCATCGACCGCTCGGTCGACGGATGGCTGATCGAGGATTCGCGGATTACCTCGGGCGACGCCGAACGCTCGGCGACGAAGCTCGGCTGGCTCGGCAAGACCGAGGATGCGCTGAGCGACGAAACCAACGGCATCAAGACGGGGCTGACCAAGCTTTACACGACCGCCGACCAGCTCACCGCCGATCCGACGAACCGCACGCTGCGTGCGCAGTTCCTGCAATCGGTCGACGATATCGCGTCGGGCTTTCGCACCGCGGCGGGCCAGCTCGACAAGATGGGCGAGGGGATCGAGGGCGCTGCAGCGAGCACGGTCGACCAGTTCAACAGCAATCTGAATGCGCTTGAACAGATCAACATCGGGCTGCGCAAGGCGCGGCCGGGCTCGACCAACGAGGCGAGCCTGCTCGACGAGCGCGACCGGCTGCTCGACAAATTGTCGTCGCAGGCCGGCGTCAGCCCGACCTTCGACAATAATGGCGCGGTGACGCTGCGCGCGGCCGGATCGGGCGACCTGCTCGTCGGCGGCGGCGTGGTGAACCCGATTTCGGTCACCGCCGCCCCCGACGGGCGCCTGTCGTACAGCGTCGGCGGTTCGCCGCTTGCGATCTCGACGGGCTCGCTTGCCGGCCTTGCCGAAGGTGCGAACCATGTCGCCGACCAGCGCGCATCGCTCGACACGATGGCGACGCAGTTTGCGAGCCAGCTCAACGCCGCGCACCAGGCGGGCACCGACGCCAATGGCAATCCGGGCCAGCCGCTGTTCACCGGCACGAGCGCGGCAACGCTGACCGCCGCGACGCTGACCCCCGATCAGGTGGCGGCGGCGAACGCGTCGGGCAGCAACGGCAATATGCTCGCGCTCGGTGCGATGCGCGGGGCGAACGATCCCGAAGCGCGCTGGTCGGGCCATCTGGCGACGCAGGCGCAGGCCGTGTCGTCGGCGCGGGCGCAGGACGCCGCCGCGGCGACGCGTGCCGATGCCTCGGCCGCAGCGCGCGACGGCGTCAGCCAGGTCGATCTCGACACCGAAGCCGCCGAACTGCTGCGCTTCCAGCAGGCCTATTCGGCCGCCGCGCGCACGATCCAGGTCGCGCGCGAAACCATGCAAACATTGCTCAGCTCGCTCTAAGGAAGGGTCAGGATCATGATCAACGCCGTGGGCAACCGCATGACGCGCGAAATCGCGCGCCAACAGAAACTCGCCGACGCGCTCGAGCGGACGCAGATCCAGATATCGGGCGGGAAAAAGCTGCTGCGCATGTCCGACGATCCCGTCGCGGCGCGGCGGATCGCGACGATCGGCACGACGCAGGCGAGCATGACCGCCTGGTCGGCCAATGTGAACGCGGCCGACGCGCTGGTTTCGCAGGCCGATGGCGTTATGAAATCGGTCAGCAACCTGATGACCCGCGCGCGCGAGCTGACGCTTTCGGCAGCGAGCGATACGACAAATCCCGCCGACCGCGCGACCATCGCCGCCGAACTCGGCACGATCGCCGACGAACTCGACGCGCTTGCCGCGACGCGCGATTCGAACGGCGAGCCCGTGTTCGCGACCGGCACCGCGCGCGTGATGCGCTTTGATTCGGATCTCAGCTTCGCGCCGGTTCCATCGGCGGCCGACGTTTTCGTCGTCGGCGGAAACAGCCTGTCGACCGGTATTCGCGATGCGGCCGCCGCGGTTGCGGCGGGCGACAAGGCGATGATGGGAGCGTCGATCACGGCGCTCGACACCGCGATCAGCCATGCCGCCGATAAACATGCCGAAATCGGCCTGTCGGGCGGGCGGCTCGACCGCATCGCCGATGGGCTCGCGGCGCGCGGGATCACGCTCAAGGATGAGCGGTCGTCGGTCGAGGACACCGACCTCGATGTGGCGATCGCGCAGCTCAATGCCCAGGATCTGACGCTGCAGGCGGCGCAGGCGGCCTTTGCGAAGATCAACCGGCAGAGCTTGTTCGATATTTTGAACTGACGCCCCTCAATTTTCCGGCGCCGCTGCCGTTACTCATCAAGACGTCCCTGAATTTGCGGGGGCCGGCTTCGACAGCCGGGTCCGAATGGAGTTTGCTCGCACATGTTTCCCGTTGTCGGCATTGTCGTACTGATCCTGCTGGTCTTCGGGGGCTTCGCGCTGACCGGCGGCAATCTGGGTCCCGTCATGCACGCGCTGCCGCACGAAATGTTGATCATCGGCGGTGCGGCACTCGGCTCGCTGATCATCGGCAATTCGGGTGCCGACCTGAAGGCGCTCGGCGGCGGGCTCGCCAAGGTGTTCAAGGGACCGAAGTATAAGAAGCAGGATTATCTCGACTGCATCCTGCTCGTCTCGACCTTGATGAAGATGATGCGCACCGAAGGACCGGTTGCCGTCGAGCCGCACATCGAGGATCCGAAAAACTCGACGATCTTTCAGCAATATCCCAAGCTTTTGAAGGACGACACGCTCGTCCACCTGATCTGCGACACGCTGCGCCTCGTCGTCGTGTCGTCGGGTACGCTCGATCCGCACGCGGTCGAAGAGGTGATGGATAATGCGCTGAAGAGCCACCATCATCATTCGATGAAGCCCGCCGAAGGTCTGCAGAGCCTTGCCGACGCGCTTCCCGCGCTCGGCATCGTCGCCGCGGTGCTCGGCGTCGTGAAGACGATGGGCTCGATCGACAAGCCGCCGGCGATCCTCGGCGCGATGATCGGCTCGGCGCTCGTCGGCACCTTCCTCGGCGTGCTCCTCGCTTATGGCCTTGTCGGCCCGTTCGCGACGCGCGCCAAGGCGGTGATCGAAAGCGACGCCGCCATCTATCATACGGTCAAACAGCTGATCATCGCGTCGCTCCACGGCCATCCGCAGCCGCTGGTGATCGAGGCGGCGCGGTCGGGCGTCGACCATCATAACCAGCCGAGCTTTGCTGAAGTATTCGACGGAATGCGGGGCCGTTAGGGTCTGGCTCCGCTCTTAACGGGACCGAGGTTTGAAGCGATTTTGTTCAGGGCAAGGAAGCAAGGCGAAGTAATATGTTGATATTTCAAGGCTTGCTGACGCAGCCATGGGCAAAATCGATCAAATCCCGAAGGGACGCCGAAATGGCTTCGATCTTGGGCATGTGCAGTCTTGCGGGTAGCGATGCTACCCGCGGCGCCCGCCCAAGCCCAATATCTTTGCCATTTCGACGCCTCGGTCCCGTTAAGAGCGGAGCCAGACCCTAAATGGCCGCGCGTCCCAACATGCCGCGGCCGATCATCGTCAAGAAGGTGATCCAGCAGGCGCACGGCGGCCATCACGGCGGCGCGTGGAAGGTCGCCTATGCCGACTTCGTCACCGCGATGATGGCCTTCTTCCTTTTGATGTGGCTGCTCGGTGCGACGAACGAGGCGCAGCGCAAGGCGCTCGCCGACTATTTCGCGCCGACGATCGTCCAGACCAAGACCGAGACCGCCGGGTCGACGGGCCTGTTCGGTGGCGACTCGCTGGTCGCGGCGGACAAATACCCACATGGCGCGGCGCAGACGGGCACGCGCGCCATGACGATTCCGCGCGACGCCACGGGCGGACCGCGCGAAGCGTCGGGGCGCGAGCGCGCGAGCGACAAGGAGCAGTTCAAGAAGCTCGCCCAGACGCTGATGGATCAATTGCAGGCAAAGGGCGACCTCAAGCGTCTCGCGCCGAACCTGCGCTTTACCGAAACGCTCGAGGGGCTGCGGATCGACGTCATCGACGATGCGAATCTTTCGATGTTCGTGATGGGCACCAGCCAGCTCACCCCCGATGGCGCGCGGCTGTTCCGCGAGATCGCGAAACCGATCGCGGCCGTGTCGAACCAGGTGATGGTGCGCGGTCACACCGACGCCGCGCCCTGGTCGGCGAAATCGGGCACGAACAACTGGCGCCTGTCGGTCGACCGGGCCGAGGTCACGCGCCACTATCTGGAGTTCCGCGGCATCGCCACGAATCGCTTTTCGCGAATCGAAGGGGTCGCCGATCGCGAGCCCTATGTCCCCTCCGACCGATTCGATCCGCGCAACCGCCGCATCTCGATCACGCTGGGCTGGCGCTAGCCGCATGGCAATTAGTGCCAGTTTGGCAGCATCTTGGAGATAGTTAACGCGATTGCGCGTTAATTACTTCCAATCTGGCAATATCTCTTTGTTTTGAATGAGTTAGCTAACGGCTGATAAGCTTTTGTTTACCAGTTTCGTCAATTCCTGAATCCATCGAAGGGGGCACCGAGCGGGCGGTGCGGTGGAGACTGAAATGACACTGGGGCAGAACAACAATGCAGCGCTCGAAGCGCTGATCATCGGAACGAGCCCGGCGACCTGCCGGCTGCGCGAGATGATCCGCCGCGTGGCGCGCTCGAACGCCTCGGTGATGCTTTGCGGCCCGTCGGGCTCGGGCAAGGAACTCGTTGCCCGTGCCATCCACGACGAAGGCGCCCGTGCCGGCAAGGCTTTTTCGGCCATCAACTGCGGTGCGATCCCCGGCGAACTCATCGAATCCGAACTCTTCG
The DNA here is from genome assembly GCA_005503215.1 of Sphingomonadaceae bacterium 3R27C6. GTDB lineage: Bacteria > Pseudomonadota > Alphaproteobacteria > Sphingomonadales > Sphingomonadaceae > Sphingopyxis. Next base: position 159,925 of record SCNS01000007.1, read on the forward strand.
GGCATGAAAAGGGCAGCTTCACCGGCGCCCACGCCCGCCGCATCGGCCATTTCGAAGCGACCGAGGGCGGCACGCTCTTCCTCGACGAAATCGGCGACATGCGTTTCGACATGCAGGTCAAACTGCTCCGCGTGCTCGAAGACCGGACGATCGTCCGCGTCGGCAGCAGCGACGTGAAGGCCGTCGACGTCCGCGTCATTTCGGCCACCCACCAGGATCTCGGCGCCGCGATCGCCGATGGCAAATTCCGCGAAGACCTGTTCTTCCGGCTCGGCGTGGTTGTGCTCCAGGTCCCCAGCCTTGCCAACCGCGTCGAGGATATTCCGGCGCTCATCCGCCATTTCCAGCGCCAGATGCCCGCTGACGCCAAATGCCGTTTCGACGATGCGGCGATGACGCTGCTGATGCAGCATGCATGGCCGGGCAATGTCCGCGAACTCAGGAATTTTGTGGAGCGCGCCAGCGTTCTCCATGGCGGCGAGACGCTCGGTCTCGATGACGTCGCCATGCTTTTGAACCCCACCGCAGCGCTAGCACCGCGACAGGCTGTCCCCAGCAGCCCCGTCGCGGTGCCGGCCAGCGCGGAAGAGGTGGCCCCGGCCGCGCCGCACGCCAAGACGCCGGCGCCGGGCCGCCCGATCGACCTCAAGCGCGAGATCGAAACGATCGAACTCGAACAAATCCACGTCGCGCTCGACCTTGCCGACGGCATCATCTCCGAAGCGGCGCGCCTGCTGACGCTGAAGCGCACGACGCTGATCGAAAAGATGCGCAAGTACGGCGTTCACCAGCAGGCCGCCTGACCGGCCGCGATACAAGTTTCAGCACCCGCTGAAAAAGGGAGCTCTGGTCCGCTCCCGCACCACCCGGCCGCCCGTCCCCACCATGGGCGGCCGGGTAACCAGCGGGCATTTGAATGAATGCGGCACCGGCCCGCTCCCCCACCCAGCCTCCCGACATAGTATTCTATGGGAGGCTGGGTGGGGGAGCGGGCCGGTGCCGTTCCACGTCAGTGGAAAAACTCTATCGAAGCTGACGCCAGGCCGCGCTGATCGTCAAAATTCCCTCGAGCAGCTCGGCAAGACCCTCGGCGCTATTCGCGGCCACGGCATCGTCGAGCTTGCGGCGCATGCTGCGATAGACGCGCGACAGTGCGATCGCGACATCGCCGCCTTTGTCGCGGTCGAGCCCCGCGTCGAGCCCGATCAGGATCGCGCGCGCGCGGTGCGCGGGCTCGGTCGCCGACACGCGCTGCCCCTGCCGGATCATCGCGCCCAGCACGCCCACCGCGGTCTCCAGCTCGTCATAGAGCATGGTGACCAGCTCGACGGGGTCGGCGGCGGCGGCGCGGCTTTCATGCTGCAATCGGCGATAAAGCCCGGTCGCCCGGACGGTCGAGGCGGTAGCGTTCACGGCGGCGGTCCCCAAGTCCTAGTATTTAGTCGTTACCCTGGTTCGTCCAGAGTTTGATTTGCTGTTCGAGATAGGTCTGCGTCGCCTTGAACGCCGCGAGCTTGGCTTCGAGCGTGCCATATTGCTTCTCGAGCCGCGCCTTATAGGCACTCTCGCGCTCCTCGATCTTCTCGAGCTGATCGAGGAGATTTTCCTTTTTTGCGTCGAGCGTTTTCGAGACGCGATCGATCGCCCCATTGACGCCGACCGCCTTGTCGCGGATCGCGTCGAGCGCGAAGGCGATGCCGGGATCGCTCATTTCGGTATGCGTCGCATCGCGCCGCGGATTGAACAGCGCCTCGACCGCGCCGGCATCGCTGGCGAGCACCTTGTCGAGCTTGGCGTTGTCGACCGAAAGCAGGCCGTCCTTCGTCGACGAGATCCCGATGTCGGACAGCTTGTTGATGCTGCCGTGGCTCGAAAGCACCTTGTTGACCAGGCCGGACAGTTCGCGTTCGATCTCGCGGAGCGAGGTGGTCGCGCCCGACATGCTGGAGGCCGCGACAAGGCTTTTCTTGAGCTGGTTATAGACCGAGACAAAATCACCGACGGTCTGCTTGATCATGTCGAGCGGGCGGCTCGCGCCGATGTCGACGCCTTGTCCGGGCGCCGCCTTTTTCAGCGTGAGCGACATGCCCGGGATCACATCGTCGATGATATTGTTCGCGCGGCTGAATGCCACGCCGTCGATGGTGAATTCGGCGTTGGCGGCGCTCTGACCCTCGGTCATCCCGCCCGCCGTCGCAAAAGCGGAGAGGCCGGGATCGGCGCCGGCGTCGGCGGCCAGCGTGAAGGCACCCGTTTCGCCCGTCGGGCCTTTCAGGATCAGCCGGTGGCCGCCCTCATCGGCGATGATCGACGCGGTCACGCCGGCGCCGCTCGCGTTGATCGCATTGGCCAGCCCCTCGAGGCTGTTGTTCGTGGCACCGATGGTGATCGTCTTGGCGACGCCGCCGACGGTCAGCGTCATCGTGCCCGCGCCGATCGCGGCGGTACGGTCGGCGACGACGGCGGAATAATTGGTTTGCGCGCGCGCGAGTTGGTTCACGACGACGGTCGCGGCGAAGCTGTCGGCCGACAAGCCGGCGCGGCTGGTGGCGCCGAGCACGCTTTCGTCGGAAACGGTCGGCGTGCTGCGCAAGGTGCCGTCGCTGACCATCTGGCCCAGCGAATCGGCGAAGCCGTCGAGATTCGATCGCGCCTGCGCCAGCGCGCTGATCCGCGTCTGGTTCGCCTGGTTGAGCGAGTTCATGCGCGCAATCTTCGGATCGCGCGACGCGTTCGACAGGTCGGTGACGAGCTGTTTGACGTCGAGGCCCGACCCGAAGCCGAGGCTGTTGGCGATTGAACTGACCATGGCAAAATATCCTTCGAACCCCTTAACGGCGGCGCGCGGACAAGTTTAAGCCTGACGGCGCCCTTCGGGATCGAAACGATGCGAAGGCGGCACGTCGACCGCGGGCGGCGCCGTGCCTTCGGCGGCCGCGCGTTCGAGCTGAAAGACGAAGGCGAGCACGGTGGCGACCGCGACGAACAATTCTTCGGGGATCACACGGCCGGCGCGCGCGGTGAAATAGATGGCGCGCGTGAGCGCCGGATATTCGAGCAGCGGGACATTGGCGCCGCGCGCCAGCTCGCGGATCGACAGCGCGACATCGCCGCGCCCGCGCGCGACGACGACGGGCGCCGCATCGACCCCGGGACGATAGCGCAGCGCGACCGAGAAATGCGTCGGGTTGGTCAGGACGACGGTCGCGTCGGACACCGCCTTGCGCGCCGAACCGCTCAATATGTCGTGCGCGCGCTGGCGCTGCGCCTGCTTGAGTTCGGGGGCGCCGTCGGACTGGCGCATTTCCTCTTTCACTTCCTGCTTGCTCATCATCAGCCGCTGGTTGCGCTGGAACCATTGCACCGGCACGTCGATCAGCGCGATGACGACCAGCCCGCCGGCGAGCGTCAGCATCGCATGGCCGATTTCCTTTCCGGCCAATCCGATCGCGGCGATCAGGTCGGTCGAGGCCATCGTCATGATCGCGGGCAGGCTGTTCAGGACGAGCCAGTAGCCGATGGTGCCGAGCAGCAGCACTTTGGCGAGCGCCTTGCCGAGCTCGGTGACGCCCTGCATCCCGAACATGCGCTTGAGCCCGGCCATCGGGCTCATGCGATTGCCCTTGAAGTGAAGCGCCTTGCCGCGCCAGCCCATCGAACCGAGCATCGCGGGACCGGCGACCGCGGCGCCGAGCGCGAGCGCGAACAGGCTCGCGAGCGGCAGCAGGATTTCGGCGCCGTTGCGCATCAGCGCCTCGGCGGGCGCAAAATCGGCGACGTCGGCGGCGGTCAGGGTCAGACCGCGGCGCACGAGGTCGCCCGCCGACTGGACGAACCATCCCCCCGCGGCGACCATCCAGCCCGCGGCGGCGAGCATCATCAGCGCGGTGGCGAGTTCGCGCGACATCAGCACATCGCCCTCGCGCGCCGAGTCCGACAGCTTCTTCGCCGTCGGCTGTTCGGTTTTCTGGTCCTTCTCGGTCGTGCCCGCCATCGCTCAGATTCCCGCGACCATGCGCGCGGCGTCGAGCGCGTCGGACAGGATGCGCGCGATCGCCTCGGCCATCGCCGGCGTCGCGACGCCGAGCAGCACGATCCCGGCGAGCAGGGTCGCCGGAATGCCGACCGCGAACAGGTTCAGCGCCGGCGCCGAGCGGCCGATGACCCCCATGATGATCTGGACGAGGATCAGCACGAAGCCGACCGGCATCGCGATGGTGAGCCCCGCCGCGAACATCAGGCTGCCGAAACGGATCAGCCCGCCGATCGCGTCCCACGACGGAAAGGCGTTGCCGGGGGGGAGCGCGGTGTAGCTGCTCACGATGATGTCGATCAGCACGAGGTGGCCGTCGGCGGCGAGGAAGAGCGCGGTGGCCATCATCGACAGGAACTGGCCGATCGCCGAACTCGATGCGCCGCTCAGCGGGTCGACCATCGATGCGAAGCCGAGCCCCATCGCGTTGCTGATCGCCTCGCCCGCGAGCAAGGCGGCGGCGAGACCCATCTGGAGCACGAAGCCCATCGCGAGGCCGATCACAACCTCGCCAATGATGAGGAAAAAGCCCGGGACCGACACGATCCCTTCGGGCGGCAGCGCCATGCCCGACGCCGCGACCGCGGGCACCCCGACCGCGAGCGCGATCACCAGCCGCAACTGCACCGGCACGCTCGTCGCGCCGAACACCGGCGCGGCGATGAAGGCGGCGCCGGGACGGATCATCCCCAGCATCCACAGCTGGAGCATCGCCTCGATATTCGGGATGTCGGCGGGATTCATTCCCGGATTACTTCACCAGGCTGGGGATTTGGGCGAAGATTTCGCGGGTGAAATCGGTGAGCAGAACAAGGATACTGCCCCCGAAGATCGCGAGGCAGATCGCCGCGACGATCAGCTTGGGCACAAAGGTCAGCGTCTGTTCGTTGATCGACGTCGCCGCCTGCACCATGCCGAGCAGCACGCCGATGACGAGCACGGGCAGCAGCAAAGGCGCCGAGGCGAGCGCGAGAATCCACAGCGATTGCTGCGCGACCCCGATGAAATAGTCGGCCTCCACCGCGTTAACTCACGAAAGAGGAAGCGAGCGAGCCCATCGTCAATGCCCAGCCGTCGACGAGAACGAAGAGCAAGAGCTTGAACGGCATCGATATGATCGTCGGCGACAACATCATCATACCGAGCGACATCAGTGCCGAAGCGACGATCAGGTCGATGACGAGGAAGGGCAGGAAGATCAGGAAGCCGATCTGGAACGCGGTCTTGAGCTCGCTGGTGACAAAAGCGGGCAGCAGGATCGAGAAGGGCACGTCCTTCGGGCTCGCATAGGTCGGCGCCTTGGCGATCTTGGCGAACATCATCAGGTCGGTCTTGCGCGTCTGCTTCATCATAAAGCCGTGGAGCGCGACGCCCGAGCGCGATACCGCCTCGCCGATATCGATCTGTTCCTGGCCATAAGGTTCGATCGCGACGCGATTCACTTCGCTGATCACCGGCGCCATCACGAACAGCGAGAGGAAGAGGCTCAAACCGACGAGCACCTGGTTCGGCGGCGTTTGCTGCAGACCCAGCGCGTGGCGCAGGATCGACAGCACGATGATGATGCGCGTGAAGCTCGTCATCATCAGCAGCAGCGACGGCAGCACCGTCAGCAGGCTCATCAGGACAAGAATCTGGAGCGACAGGCTCAAGGGACGGCCATCGCCGCCGATTTCGCCGACCGCGCGGCTCAGCCCGTCGGCGGCCTGCGCATAGGCGGCGGGCGCGGCACAGAGCAGCGCGGCGCCGCCGGCGAGCGCCGCGGCGCGCAGCCAGAAGCGGCGATCAGTCCGCATGGAAGTCGCCTTGGCTGTCGTCGGCGATCCGCGTGATGCCGTTGCGCGACACCGCGATCAGCACGCGCTGTCCGGCAAATTCGACGACCGCGAGCTTCGATCCCGGACCGAGCGGCAGCACATCGATCATTTCGACGGCGCGCGCCTTGGCTGCGCCGCCGCCAAACGGCACGCCCATCTGGACGCGCTTCCACAGCCACAGGCTGCCCCACGCCATGCCGCCGACAAGCGGCAGCAGGATGAGCAGGCGGAGGATATATTCGAACATCAGGCTCTCCGCTCGAAACCTTCGAGCCCGCGCGCCGGCGCGACGACTTCGGCGACCTGGATGCCATAACGGCCGTCGATGCTGACGATCTCGCCCTTCGCGATGAGGGTGCCGTTCGCATAGATGTCGAGCAGATCGGTCGCGGCGCGGTCGAGTTCGATCACACTGCCTTCGTCGATCGCGAGCAGTTCGGAGAGCGTCATCGAGGTCGACCCGACCTCGACCGACACGCGCAGCGAAACGCCGGCGAGCAGGTCGAAATTGGGCGCGGCGGCGATGCTCTTGTCGCGCCGGTCGGCGCGCGCGACCTTCGGGGCGTCGCTGATATCAGTCATGGTCCGGTCCTTTTTCGATATGTTCGATCATGATTGCGGCGTTGCCATTGGCTTCGCCGATGCTGCCGAGCGCGAAGCTGCGCCCGGCGACGGTCACCGGCACATGGCGCGGCATATTGAGCGGAATGATGTCGCCAACCTCGAGCGCGAGCAGCTTGACGAGGCTGATCTCAGGACGCGCGAGCACCGAGCGGACGGGCATGCGCACGTCGCGCAGTGCCTTGTCGAGCGCGCCCGACCAGGCCGGATCGGCGCCGCCACTACCCGGCATGTCGGGAAGCAGTTCGTCGCCCGCGATCCCGCGCAGCGCGGCGACCGGGTAAGCGCACATGATCGTCCGGCCCTCGAACGGGGCACCGCGCAGCGTGAAGCGCTGGACGAACAATTCATCGTCGGCGCGCACCGCGGCGAGCTTGGCGGGGTCGGCGGTGACGCAATCGAGTTCGGGTTCGATGGCGAGCTTGCCGCGCCATGCGGCGGCGAGCTGCATCCCGATGTCGCGGCCGAGGCGCGCCGCGAAGCGATCCTCGGCATCGGTCAGTTCCTCGCGCTCGGCGGCGAGCTGGCCGCGGCCGCCATAAAAGATATCGACGAGCTGGAGCAGCAGCGAGCGCGAGCCCGCGAGCATCACCGGGCCCTTGAGCGGCGGCGCGTGATAGCGCCAGAAGATCGCCGGGGCCGCCGACGCGCTCCACTCGGCAAAGCTGATCTGTTCGGCGCCCGACCGTTCGATCTGAATCGCCGGCGCGCCGAGCGCGCGGACGAGGTCGCGCAGGCTGCGCGCAAACTGGTTCGCCACGCCCTCGAGCGCGGGAAAGGCATAGCCGTCCGCTGCCCTGCGCAGCAGCAGCGACTCCTTCGTCTCCGCGGGCGCGGCCGCAGCTGCGGGTGCAGGTGCGGCCGGTGCCTTCACGGCTTTGACGGTTTTCGTGCTGGTGGTCACTGAATCACCAGGCTCGTGAAATAAACATTGTCGATGCCCCCGAAACCTTCCTTGTCGCGCAGCACATCGTTGATCGCGGCCGTCAACTGACGCTGCAGCCGCTGTTTCCCCTGCGATGTGGAGAGCAATGCCGGATCCTGTTCGGCGAGCACCATAAGCACGACCGAACGGATCGGAACAGCCTGCCGTTTGATATTATTGATAACCTTGCCGTCGTAGAAGGTCGACAGGCTGATACCGACCTGCAGGAACCCCGACCCGTCGGCGAGGTTCGTCGTAAAGCTGTCGGCGATCGGGTAATAGGTGATCTCATATTTCTTGGCGTCGACCTTATACTTGTCGTTCGGGACCGACACCGTGCCGACCTTTGGCGGGGCTTCCTTGTCGTCGCCTTCGGCGGCGGGTTCGGGGTCATCCTTGCTGCGCACGACGAGCTTGGGATAATTATCCTCGGGCTTCGCTTCGTGCGCCTGCAGCGCGCCGAAATAGATACCCGCACCCGCGCCCGCGCCGATCAGCGCGATCGCGGCGACGCTGATCAGCAGCAGCTTCTTGAACTTGCCCTTTTTCTTGGGGGCGCCTTCGACAATATCCTTGGCCATGGTGGGACCCTTTCTGATCAGGCGAAGCGGCCGCGGCGGTCGGCGGCGCGGTCTTCGTCACGCGGCTCGGCGCGTTCGGTGGCGGTTTCGATAAGATGTGCGGGGTCGGCCGCGGCGGCGCGGCCCTGGCCCTGGCTTTGGGACTGGCGTCCGGTCTCGCCCGGCGTGCAGGTCACTTCGGCGCCGGCGACGCGGACGCCCTGCTGGCGGAGTTCGTCGACGAGGCGGCCCTGCGCGGCGGTAACGATCGTTGCGGTCGCTTCGTGACGCGTGTCCATCTTCAGCGACACGCCCTCGTCGCCCATCTGCATCGCGACATCGAGACGGCCGAGATGCTTCGGCATCAGACGAAAGCTGATGTCGCCGCTCTCCGACTTGGTCGCGGCGATGTCGCGCGCGAGCTGGTCGATCCATGCACCGTCGCTGTCCATGTCGAGCACGCGTTCGGCGATCACCACGGGCGCGGCTGCTTCGGCGAGCGTCGCGGCACCCTGTGCGGCGGGCTGCGCGAAGAGGATCGTCATCGACGGCGCCGTTTCGACGGGCTTGGCGACGGGTGCCTCGGCTCCGGGGAGGATCGGCATCGCGGCATCGCGCGGGCGCGCGGCAACGGGAAGCGCGGGGGCGCTGGTGTCGGCCGGAACCGCCGCGGCTTCCGCCGGTTTCGCGGGTTTTGCGGCGGCAGGGATCGTGGAGGCGGCTTTTGCGGCGGCAGGGGTTGCGGCGGGAATTGCGGCCGCGACGATCGCGGCCCAATTCGTGGCCGGCGCAGCCGCCACAGACTCGCCGGGCGCCGCCGTGTCGGGCGATGCGGCATCCGCTTCGGGCTTGGCCGCAACGGGCTTGCCAGACGTCTGTGCGGGCGCGGCGCCGGGGATGCTGCCGTTCAGCGCGATCAGCAAGTTCGCGGCCAGCGCTGCGGGATCGGCTTTGGCCGGCTCGGCCTTCACCGCGGGGGTTTCGACGGTGACGCCCGTTTCGACGGGGGCTTCGACCTGCGGGGCCGCGGCATCGACGGCCGGCGCGGGATCGATTTTGATCGTCGCGACGGCAGCATTCGCGACCGGCGCGACGGCGACCGGAGCGGCGGCGAGCAGCTGGTCGAAACCGCCTTCGCCGCCACCCTCGGGAAGCTGCCCGATGTTGGCGAGGAAGGTCGCGAAGCCCGCGGGCATGGCGCCCTGTGCGGAGGGGAGGGAGGGCGCACTCATCATACCGCGCCACCTTCGATCAGGCGCAGGCGCATGCCGGTGCGCGGGCGGTGCGGGCGGTTGGCGTCGTCGCGGCGTTCCTGCTCGACCTGCGCCGCCTTGCGGCTGCGTTCGTACAGGCGGACCGCCGATTCTTCCCTGACCATCGCGCTCTGCGCCAGCGCGCCGGCCTGGTCGCGGCGCTCGCTCGCACCCGCCAGCGGCGCGGTCAGGCTTTCCTGCGCGATGTCGAGCCGCATCGCGAGTTCGCCGATCGTGTTGAGCGCGCGGCCGGCGACGGCACCCTTCGCCATCGCGAGGTCGACGCGCAGCGTTTCGAGCCGCTTTGCCAGTTCGACGAGGTTCGCGAGTTCGCCATTGGCGCGCGCCAGATTGGCCTCCGCCTGCTGATGTTCGACGGAGCGCACGCGGATGATACGTTTGCGGCGTGCGGTACGGGCGTTCATGCGGAATATCCTTCAATCAGGGCTTGGCGGGAAATATCGAAATCGACCTGCGCCTTGGCAGGCTGCGAAACATAGGCGAGCTGGTCGGCGTGGCGCGCGATCGCGGTGTCGAGCACCGGATCGGCGCCGGCGACGTACGCGCCCATCAGCATCAGATCGCGATTCTCTTCATAGAGCGACCAGAGCTGGCGGAAGCGCGCGGCGGCGGCGGCATGTTCGGGATCGACCGAATCGACCATCGTGCGCGACAGCGAGCGCGCGACGTCGATCGCCGGATAGACGCCCTGTTCGGCGAGCTGGCGCGACAGGATGATATGGCCGTCGACGATCGCGCGCGCGCTGTCGACGACGGGGTCGTCGATGTCGCCGCCATCGGCGAGCACGGTGTAGAGCGCGGTGACCGATCCGCCGGTTTCGCGGTCGATGCCGGCGCGTTCGCACAGCGAGGGGATGAGCGCGAACACCGACGGCGGATAACCCTTCATCGTCGGCGGCTCGCCCAAGGTCAGCCCGATCTCGCGCTGCGCATGCGCGACGCGGGTCAGGCTGTCGATCAGCAGCAGCACCTTCTTGCCCTCGGCGCGAAAGGCTTCGGCGATTGCGGTCGCGCGCATCGCGGCGCGCAGGCGGAGGAGGGGCGGATGGTCGGCGGGAACCGCGACGACGACCGATTTCTTGCGGACTTCGGGGGGCAGCTTGGTCTCGACGAAGTCGCTGACCTCGCGGCTGCGCTCGCCGATCAGCCCGACGACGATGACGTCGCATTCGGTGCCGGCGATCATCTGGCCCATCAGGACCGACTTGCCGACGCCCGAGCCCGCGATGATCGCGACGCGCTGGCCTTCGCCGACGGTGAGCAGGCCGTTGATCGCGCGCACGCCCATGTTGAGCGGCTTGGTGACACGCCCGCGGCGCAGCGGGTTGACCTTGCGGCCGGCGAGCGGCCACTGGAATTGCGACTTGATCGCGGGGCGGCCGTCGAGCGGATTGCCCTGCGCATCCATGATGCGGCCGAGCAGCGCCTTGCCGACGGGGACCATCGAGCTGGCGCCGTGCGGCTCGACCGGCGCGCCGGTGACGAGCGGCTTGTTCATGTCGAAGGGCAGGACGAGGCTGCGGTGACCGCGAAAGCCGACGACCTCGCCATAGACATAGTCGTTGTCGGCCGACTTGATGCGGACGTTGCTGCCCAGCGGCTGGGGGAAACCCGAGACTTCGAGCATGATCCCCTCGTGCGCGACGAGCGTGCCGATGCGGCGCGGGCTGGCGCCCGCGAGGTCGACGGGGTCGAGCAGCTGCTGCGCGCTCATGGCGAGGCGGCGCGTCATGCGGCGTGTTCCGTACCGAGCGCGGTGCGCAGTTCGTCGAGATAGACGGCGCGGCCATGTTCGATCCAGCCGGTCGAGGTTTCGAGCCGGACGGTGCCGCGCATCATCGCGGGATCGCTCTCGACCGCCATCGCCAGCGGAGCGTCGGCGAGCAGCGCGGCGTCTTCGGGATGAACCCACAGGGTGCGCGCCTTGTCGGCGTCGGCGACCATCGCGGCGGCGGTTTCGGCCTGCGCCTGCAGCCATTCGGCGTCGATCGGCGCCGTATCGACGATCTGGCGGACCAGCCGTTCGACGGTTTCGGCGATCAGCTGCGCGAGTTCTTCGCTCGGCTCGTCCTGCAGCGCTTCGGCCCCGGCGAGCAATGCGAGCAGTTGGTGACGCTCGGCAACAAAGGCGGCTTCGGCAAGGCGCTGGCCTTCGGCGAGCCCGAGCGCGAAGGGGTCTTCGAGGTCGAGTTCGTCGATGCTTTCCTGTTCGATCGCCTGCGCCGTGTAGACCGCCGGCGCGAAGGACATCGGGCGAAAGCCGCTGCCGCGCGCCATCGCCTCGGTGAGCGAGACGGGGGCGAAGCCGGCCTGGGCGGCGCGATCAGACATAGTCGTCGCCTCCGCCCGCGATCATGATTTCGCCGGCGGCGGCCATCTGGCGGACGATCTGCATCACGCTCTTTTGCGCATCGTCGACGTCGGCGCGCTTGACCATCGTCATTTCGGCCATTTCGTCGCGGATCGTTTCGGCGGCACGCTGCGACATGGTCGCGAGGCACATGTCGACCATCTCGTCGTCGGCACCCTTGAGCGCGATCGCGAGCTGGGCGGCGTCGACCGAGCGCAGCACGCTGCTGAGGCTCTTCTTGTCGAGGTCGCGCAGATTTTCGAAGATGAACATTTCTTCCTCGATCGTCTGGGCGAGCACGCGGTCGTGCTTTTTCAGCGAGCGGAGCGTGCGCTCCGAAAGCTGCTTCGGCATCTTCTTCATGATCTTGGCGACGTCGCTCGGGCCGCCGATCGCCTGCTTGGCGACGCGCTGGCCATCGACATTGGCGCTCGCGAGCACCGCTTCGAGATCCTCGATCGCCGCGGCGGGGACCGAGGTCAGCATCGCGGCGCGCAGCACCAGATCGGCCTGCAGCACTTCGTCGAGAGTCTCGATCGCACGCGCGGCGACATCGGGGACGAGGACCGAGAGGATCAGCGCGCCGACTTGCGGATGCTCGCTGGCGAGCAGCCCGCTGATTGCGTCGACGTCCATCCAGCGCAGCATTTCGAGCGACGCGGCGCTCCGCTGCGGCGCGACGGCGGCGAGGATATTGTCGGCGCGGACGTTGCCTACGGCTTCGTTTATCACGGTGCGGATGCGCGTGTCGGCGCCGATCGCGAGCGCGCTGACGTCGCGGCTGCGCGTCACGAAACGGTCGAGCGCCTGCCCGATCTGCTGCTCGCTGGCATTCGCGGTGTCGAACATCGCTTTCGCCAGCTGGCGGACTTCTTCGGGACCCAGCTGTTTCAGGATCGTCGCGGCTTCGCTTTCGTCGAGCAGCATCAGCAGGATGGCGGCGGCGGCCGATCCTTCGATCGCGGGCATGACGGGTGCGTTATCGAGTTCGGCGACTTCAGGCACGGGCGCCCTCCTGCATCAGGTGGCGGACGACGAGCGCGGCGCGCGCCGAATCCTGGCGGACGAAGGCGCGGACGAGGTTGGCGCGCGCTTCATAGCTTGGCGCCTGCTCGATCATTTCGAGGGTGATTTCGCGGCCGCCCTGACCGCTGGCGAGCGCCGGGCGGTCGGTGGCGGCGAGCAGCGACGCTTCGAGTTCCTGATTCTGCGCGATGCGCTTCGCGGCGCGTTCCTTGGCGGCGCGGATCATCGGGCGGCCGATGAACAGGAAAGCGAGCAGCGCGGCGAGGATCGCGCCGACCTGCTGGACCAGCGGCATGAACCAGCCCTGGTCGTAAAAGGCGGGCGCGGTGTCTTCGACCTGCACGAACGGACGCTGGTTGATCGCGACCAGATCGCCGCGGGTCGCGTCGAAACCGATCGCGCCCTTTACCAGATTGTCGATCTTGGTGAGATCGGCCTGCGTCAGCGCCTTCTTGCCCTGATTGAGCGCGACCGCGACCGAGACGCGGCGCAGCTTGCCCTGCGGCGAGTGCGTCACCGAAATTTCGCGGCCGACTTCATAGGCGCGCGCGGCGTTTTCGTTGCTTTCGGTGCCGGACGCCGGGGCGCCGGGCGGGACCGGCTGCGGACCGGTCGCGGTGACCGTCGTCGCCTGCGGCGGCTGGTTCGACAACGCGCCGGGGATGCCGACCGCCGGCGCGCTCGTGCCGCTGGTCGAGCGCGTGATCTGCTCGCTGGTCAGCGCGCGGTCGTTCTCGGGGAAGCTTTCGCGCGTCGCCTGGCTTTCGGACATGTCGACATCGGCGTGAACTTCGACGCTATAATTGCCGGCGCCGAGCATCGGGCCGAGCAAGGTGTCGAGCGCGCGGCGGAAGCGGTCTTCGACCTGCAGCTGGAGCTGGAACGCTTTCATGTCACTGCCCGACGCGGTGTCGGAGAGCAAGGCGCCGCGCTGGTCGATCACCGATACCTGGTCGGCGTTCATGCCGGGAATCGACGAGGCGACGAGGAAGCGGATCGCCTGCACCTGACCGTCGGAAAGCGAACGGCCGTTCTGCAGCGTCAGCATCACCGATGCGGTGGCGGGCTTGTCTTCGCGGACGAACAGGCTGGGTTCGGCGGCGGCGACATGGACGCGCGCGCTCTTGACCGCGTCGATCGTTTCGATCGTGCGCGACAGGTCGGCCTCGCGCGCCGAGCGCAACGCTTCGCCCTCGATCGCGCGGCTCGACCCCATGGGCAGTGCGGCGATCAGGCTGTCGCCGCTCGGGGCCGCCTTGGGCAGGCCTTGCCCCGCGAGCGCGATGCGCGCCTGATGGAGCTTGTCGGCGTCGACCGTCAGCGCGCCCGTTGTCGGGTCGATGCTGTGGCCGATGCCCTGCGTCTGCAGCGCGTCGGCGACCGCCGCCTTGTCGGTGTCGTCGAGCCCGGCGAACAGCTGCGCCTGCGGCGCCGCCTGCATCGTGAAATAGGCGAGCGCGGCGATACCGATCGCCGACGTCATCGCGATCGCGGGCAGCGCGCGCTGCACCGCCGGCTGGCGCATGAACTGGGTGAACGGCGCGAGCCGGCCGCCCAGGACGGGGGCGGGAAGGCGGTTCGCGTTACCGTCGTTCACAGAGTTGGGGACGGGGGTAAGGATCTGGGTCTCGGCCATGGATTACACCGGCATGTTCATGATGTCGCGGTACGCGGACAGCAGCTTGTTGCGGACTTGCAGCGTGGTTTCGAAGCCGAGCGAGGCTTTCTGGCGCTCGATCATCACGCTGACGATGTCGTGCGTGTCGCCGCGCTCATAGGCTTCGGTGATCTGGCTCGCCTTCGACTGCTGCGCGTTGACCTGTTGCAGCGCATTGTTGATCGCGGCGCCGAAATCGGGGGTTCCCGCTGCACCGCCGACGCCGCCTTCGGCCGCGCCGATGCCGCCGCGGCCCGCGGCGCGCTGCAGCGCCTGGTTCTGATTGAGGATCGAACTGCGCATCTGCAGCAGCCGGCTCGGGTCAATCGTGCTCATTGCTTTCCATCCGTCCTGACGGCGGCGATGTGCCGCACGCAAAGAACAATGCAAAGCGCGTGCCAAAAAAATTAATGGCTTATTTTCAGTATATTGATCTGGATTGCCGGTGCCCGTCGGGCCGTTTCGGCATTTTTTTGACACGCGGGCTTAAGCGCCGCCGACGCCCGCCGTTACTGCTTTCGTGACCGCTCCTCGAGCCCTCACATCACGGGAATGGCCATCGAGGCCGGAAAGGAACAAAGATGACTGTCATCAACACCAATGTGAGCGCGCTTCGCGCCCAGAACAACTCGCGTGTCGCCAGCCAGGCGCAGTCGCAGGCGATGGAACGCCTGTCGAGCGGCAAGCGCATCAACGCCGCGAAGGACGACGCCGCCGGCCTCGCCATCGCAACCCGCATGGAGGCCGCATCGCGCGGTTTCACGCAGGCTATCCGCAACGCCAACGACGGCATTTCGCTCGCCCAGACCGCCGACAGCGCCGCCGGCAGCATCTCGGACATCCTCGTCCGTATGCGCGACCTGTCGATGCAGGCATCGACCGGCACGCTCAGCGATCCCGATCGTGTGCTGGTGCAGAAGGAAGTCACCGCGCTGATCGCGCAGATCGGCGACGTCGTCGGTCAGACCACCTTCAACGGCAACAAGCTGCTCGACGGCAGCGCCGCAACCGGTTTTGATATCCAGACCGGCATCAACGATACCGAGGTCGTGAACATCACCATCGCGAGCCTCGCCACGGGCGGCACGGCGCTTACCGGCGTCGGCGCAATCAACGTCGGCACGCAGGCCGGTGCCACGGCTGCGCTGTCGGTGCTTGACACGGCGATCGACAATGTCGCCGCCGAACGCGCCAATCTCGGTGCGCAGCAGAACCGCCTGACCTCGGCTGTCGATAATTTGACGTCGCGTGTCACGAATCTGGACGAAGCCAAGTCGCGCATCGAAGACGCCGATTTCTCGGTCGAATCGACGAACCTCGCGGCTGCCGGCATTCTGGCACAGGCATCGACCGCGATGCTTGCCCAGGCGAACCAGAGCTCGCAGGGCGTGATGAACCTGCTCCGCGGCTAAACTTCGCCGACAAATTTCAGGCTATATTCGGTTGGTCCCTTAGATAGCCTGATCCGATGCCCCGGCCCCCACAGCCGGGGCATCATCTTTTTCTGTTTCGGCAAAGCCGAAACAGGCGCGGTTCCAGCCCACTCCCCCTCCCAGCCTCCCGACACGGTATCCTATGGGAGGCTGGGAGGGGGAGTGGGCTGGAACCGTTCCCGGCGTCAGCCGGGACAAAAGCGCTCAATGAAAATCCCGCGACTTGGGCAGGATGCGGACGTTGCGCGGGTGGCCATGCTTTGCCGCATAGCCGCGGGGTAGCTGCGGATGCTTGACCTCGTCGGCGCGGCAGACGTCGGGGTCGAAGCGCCGGTCGCTGCCCAGCGTGTCGAGCATCGCGGTGCGATCGACGATGCGCGTCGCCATCAGGTGGATGACGCCTTCCTTGCTCCGCTGCACCTCGCCCTCGGCGAGCATCAGCCGCGACGCCATGACGGCGCGCCGATAGCGTTCGAAATGCCGCGCCCAGAGCAATATGTTGACGATCCCGCCTTCGTCCTCGAGCGTGATGAAGATCGCATTGCCCTTGCCGGGGCGCTGGCGGATCAGCACGACGCCCGCGGTGCGGATGATCGAGCCGTTCTTTGCCGCCGCGACTTGCGTAGCGCTCAGCACGCCTTCGCGTTCGAAATCGCGACGCAGGAACGCCATCGGATGGCCTTTGAGCGACAGCCGCGTCGTCTGATAATCGGTGAGCACATGCTCGACCATCGGCGTCGGCGGCAGCTCCGCATCCTCCTCGGCGCCGAGCTCGTCGGTGTCGGCAGCCCCGAATAGCGGCAGCACGCCCTGCCGAACGCGCCGCGCGTCCCACAGCGCCGGCCGCCGTTCGAGCCCCATCGACCGGCACGCATCGGCCTCGGCGAGCAGGCGCAGCGCGCGCGATGGCAGATTCGCACGGCGTGCAAGCTCCTCGACCGAGGCGAAGGGGGTGGTGCTGCGGGCTTTGACGATCTCATTCGCCCATTCCTCGCGAAACCCGTCGACCTGCCGGAACCCAAGCCGCAGCGCGAGACTGCCGTCGCCCTTCCGTTCGAGACTGTTGTCCCAGCCGCTGGCGTTCACATCGATCTCGCGCACCTCGACCCCATGCTCGCGCGCGTCGCGCACAAGCTGCGCGGGGGCATAGAAGCCCATCGGCTGCGAATTGAGGATGCCGCACGCGAAGACCGCGGGGTGATGGCATTTCAGCCACGACGACACATAGACGAGCTTGGCGAACGACTGGGCGTGGCTTTCGGGAAAGCCGTAGCTGCCGAAACCTTCGATCTGTTTGAAGCAGCGGGCTGCGAAATCGGCTTCATAGCCGCGGCGTATCATGCCGCCGATCATCTTCTCCTTATATTGATGGATCGTCCCGGCATTGCGGAAGGTCGCCATGGCGCGCCGCAGGCCGTTGGCTTCGTCGGGGGTAAATTCTGCGGCGACGATGGCGAGTTTCATCGCCTGTTCCTGAAACAGTGGAACGCCGCATGTCCTGCGAAGCAGATTGAATAGTTCCTCGGGATCGTGTGGCGGTGCCGGCGAAGGATAGTCGACCGCTTCTTCCCCGCTGCGCCGCTTCAGATACGGATGGACCATATCCCCCTCAATCGGACCGGGGCGAACGATCGCCACCTGGATGACCAAATCGTAGAGTTCCCTTGGGCGCAGGCGTGGCAGCATGTTGATTTGGGCGCGGCTTTCGACCTGAAAGACGCCGATGCTGTCTCCCTCGCACAGCATGTCGTAAACGTCCGAATCTTCCTCCGGAACGTTCCGGAGGTCATGATCGCCCAGATCGTGGAGCCGCATCAGGTCGAAGCATTTGCGAATGCAGGTCAGCATCCCGAGCGCGAGCACGTCGACCTTCATCAGTCGCAGTTCGTCGATGTCGTCCTTGTCCCATTCGATGAAGGTGCGATCCTCCATCGCGGCATTGTGGATCGGCACCGTTTCGTCGAGCCGGTCCTCGGTCAGCACATAGCCGCCGACATGCTGCGACAGGTGGCGCGGGAAAGTGAGCAACTGCGCGACGATCCATTGCAGGCGTGCGATATCGTCCAGCTCGGGGTCGAGGCCCGCTTCGACGAAGCGCTCGATGGGCATCTCGCTCCCCCAGCTGCCCCAGGTCGTGTCGGCGAGCCGCTGGGTGACATCCTCGCTGAGTCCCAGTGCCTTCCCGACCTCGCGCACCGCGCTGCGCGGGCGGTAATGAATCACCGTCGCGGCAATGCCCGCGCGCCGCCGCGTGTAGCGACGATAGACATATTGCATCACCTCCTCGCGCCGTTCGTGCTCGAAATCGACGTCGATATCGGGCGGCTCGCGACGTTCTTCGGACAGGAAGCGCGTGAAGAGCAGGTTGTTGGCGATGGGGTCGATCGAGGTGATTTCGAGCAGATAGCAGACGAGCGAATTCGCCGCCGACCCGCGGCCCTGGCAAAGGATGGGGGGATCGCGTGTGCGTGCATGATTCACGATGTCATGGACGGTCAGGAAATAGCAGGCGAAATTGCATTTGCGGATGAGGGTGAGTTCTTCATCGAGCACTGCCTGCCAACGTTCGGGCAGTCCGCCCGGATGGAGCTTGTTCGCAGCTTCCATCACCATATGTTCGAGCCAGCTTTGGGGCTCCCAGCCTTCAGGGACCGGCTCGTGCGGATATTCATACTCCAGATCTCGCAGCGAAAAAGTGATGCGATCGAGTATCTTGCTGCTTTCATCGACCGCTTCGGGGCAGGTCCGAAACAAGCGCCGCATTTCCTGCGGTGGCTTCAGGTGGCGCTCGCCATTGGCGCGCAGCAGGCGGCCGGCATCGCTGAGGTTCGTGCCTTCGCGAATGCAGGTGATGACATCGTGGAGCGGGCGCTGCTCGCGCGTGGCATAAAGCGCGTCGTTGGTCGCGAGCATCGGAATGCCGACGCGGTCGGCCAAGGCGCTCAGCCGGAAGAGGCGGCGGCGATCGCTGCCGCCTCTTGGCATCGTCGCACCCAGCCATAGCGAGCCCGGTGCGACCTCGGCCAGGCGGTGCAGGACCGCTTCATCCTTCTCGGACGCCATCGCGATCAGGATCATATCCTCGCAATGAATCAGCAGATTCTTGAGCTTCATCACGCAATCGCCCTTTGTGGTGCGGCGGTTGCCGATGGTGAGCATCCGGGTGAGTCGGCCCCAGCCATGGCGCGTGGTCGGATAGGCGATGATATCGGGCGTGCCGTCGTCGAAAACCAGCCGGGCACCGACGACGAGCTTTATGTCGGGGAGAACTATCCCTTCCTCTGCGGCGTCCTCGCGCAGCTTGCGCAGCCCGGTCAGCGCCCGCACCACCCCCGCGACGCTGTTGCGGTCCGCGATGCCGATGCCGGTCATGCCGAGGGCGATCGCCTCCGCCACCATCTCGGCGGGATGCGAGGCGCCGCGAAGGAAGCTGTAGTTGGTCGCGGCGACCAGTTCGGCGAAGCCGGATTCTGGGCCGGTTTCGGGCGTCTCGTTCATGCGAAGACGCCGTGAATATACCAGCGCGGGTCGGGCTTTTCGTCGTAGAGGCCGTGGCGGAAGAGCCAGAAGCGGCGGCCCTGCGCATCTTCGACGCGGTAATAGTCGCGCGTCAGCCCGCCATTGTCGCGGCGCCGCCACCATTCGGCGGCGATGCGCTCGGGGCCCTCGTAGCGGCGGATCGCGTGCGTCGCGCGGCGCCAGCGGAAATGGTGCGGGGGGCCGTCGGGGACTTCGGCGATCACCTCGATCGGTTGCGGCGGATCGAAAAGGTGAAAGGGGCGCGTCGGCGGCTCGCCCGGTTCGGGTTCCTGCCAGAGCAAGGGTGCGGGCGCGTCGATAGCAGGCAGTTCGAGCTGCGCCTGCTCGGGAATATGCGTATCGGCGGGGCGGAGCCGCCGCACGCGGCCGCGGCCGAGCCGCGTCGTCAGCCGGTCAGCGAGTTCGTCCATTGCCGCGCCTTCGTTCGCCGCGCGGACCGCGCCGCCCTCGAGCTTCAATTGCGTCGCGCCGAGCGCTTCGAGCCGCGGCACGGCGAGGCGGATCATGTCGAAGCCGAAGCCAGGGTCGAGCGGGTCGGCGAGGCTGTCCATACGCTCGGTGAACAGGCGCATCACCAGCCCCGCGTCGCGCGTCGGGTGGCCGGTTTCGATCGCGATGCTGCGCGCGAGGCCGTCGCTGCGAAAGAAGGTCGCGCGGAAATGGCGTCCGCCCTTGCCGCGTTCGCCAAGCTCCTCGATCGCTTCGCCCACGAGTTCGGCCAGCACTTTGGTGGCGTGCGCCGTGCTGCCGAGCGGCTCGGCAAAGCGGCGTTCGGTGACCACGGGCGGCAGCGCGATGCGCGGGTCGAGCGGGCTCGGCGCATCGCCGAGCAGGCGGCGCAATGCCATCGCGGCGTCGGCGCCGAAGCGCGCGGCGATATTCGCCATCGGGCGGCTCGCAAGGTCGCCGATCGTCTTGAGCCCTGCGCGAACGAGCGCGGTGGTCGCCTCGGCTTCGAGTTCGAGCGCGGCGACCGGCAGGCGGCGGATCGCTTGGCCTTCGTCGGGGGCGGGGCGCGTCTGGTAGCGCGCGAGCGCGCGCGCGGCGTCGGCGGTCGGGCCGAGCGCGTGACGCAAGGTCATGCCGAGCCGCGCCAGGCGCCTTTCGACATCGCGCACGAGCTCCGCTTCGCCGCCGTACAGATGTTCGGCGCCCGCGATGTCGAGGATCAGCCCGTCAGGCGCGTCGAGCGCGACGAGCGGCGAGTAGCGCGCGCAGCCCTGTGCGAGCCGGTCGAGCCAGTCCTGGTCGAGCACCGGGTCGTGCGGCACGACGGTAAGCTCGCCGATCTGTGCGCGCGCATCGGCGAGCGGCATGCCGACGCGCAACCCGACGCCCAGCGCCGCGGCATCGACACTGGCAAGGCGCATCGCGCCGCGCTGCTTCTCGGCGAAGACGAGCGGGGCGTCAGGCGGCCGCGGCGCCGTGCGAAGCCATCGCTCGGCGGGCAGGAAGGGGAAGAAGAGCGCCAGATAGCGCCGCTTCCCGGAAAGATTGTTCGTCATGGTTCCAGTCCAGTCGCCAGCGGGCGGGCGCCGCGCCGCCGCGCCAGCGCAGCAATTCAAGGTCGAAGGCGGGCGCGCCGGGGGCGTTCGCTTCGAGCGCGTGCGAGGCGGCGGCGGCGACGCTCCAGCGCGTCTCGGCGACGCTCGGCGCCGGCGCGGCATTGAGCCGGAGCATCAGCAACGTGGTGCCCGCATCACGCGCGCCGAGCGCGAGGCGGCGGCCCGCGGTGAGATCGAGCAAAGGGAATTTTCCCCAGCTTTCGACGATCACCGCCGCCGATCCCGCGCAGCGGATCGCATCGTTCGCGCAGGCGAGCAGCATCTTCGGATCGGCGGTTTCGACGAGCAAAAGCCGGTCGGGGTCGCCGCCGAGCTCGGCAATCCCGGGCGCGTAGATGTGGCCGCACCGCTTGTCGGCATCGCTCGTGCGCAGCCAGATCAGCGGCGCTTTGCCCGGCGTGCGCAGCGCGATCAGCGCGGCAAAGGCGGCGGCGTTCGTCGCGTCGAGTGCATCGGCGGCGAAAAATTCATGGCATCGCCCGATCGCGAGGCCGCCGCCGATCGCCGCGTCGAAGGACGCGTGTCCGCTCGCCAGCCAGCCCTCGGTCCGGCGGCTTTCGAAACCGCCATCGGCGGCCAGCCGGGCGATGCGTTTCCGCAGCCCGGCGAGTTGGGAAGACGACTCGCGCATCATTTGTTCCTGATATGTTCTATTAGCGCGCGAGCGGGGGCGATTGTCAAGATGAGTCGGAAGATGCCCTTTTCGTCATGCCGGACTTGATCCGGCATCCATTCCGGCGGCGTGGTCGTGGACCCCGGATCAAGTCCGGGGTGACGAGCTGTTGGGGTGTGGCCGAGCCCGCGCTGCTGTCGCCGCCGAGCGTACGGAATAACGCGATTCGCGTGCTGACGAGCAAAAGCTGCGTCCCGACCTCGCTCCGCCGCGCCGAATAGAGGCTGCGCTGCGCGTCGAGGCTCGACAGGAAGCTGTCGACGCCGCCCTTGTAACGCGCGTCGGCGAGCGTCGCGGTGTCGGCGGCGGCTTCGGTGTTCGCCGCCGCGGCGCGGGCGCGCTCGGAAATCGTGCCCTGCACCGCGAGCGCGTCGGCGACTTCGCGGAACGCGGTCTGGATCGCGCCTTCATAGCCCGCGAGCGCCGCGTCGCGCTGCGCTTCGCTGACTGCGACACCCGCGCGGCGGCCGCCGGCGTCGAAGATCGTCGCGGTGGCATCGCCGCCCGCCGACCAGCTGAACGATCCGCTGTCGAACAGGCTGCCCAGCGCATTGCTGGCAAAGCCGAGCAGCCCGGTGAGCGAGATCGACGGGAAGAGCCGCGCGCGCGCGACGCCGATATCGGCGTTGGCGGCACGCAGGCCATATTCGGCCTCGATCACGTCGGGACGGCGGAGCAATATTTCGGAGCTGACCCCGGCGGGCAGCGCCACGATCGCGGGCGTCACTTCGGTCAGGCTCGCGGGAAGCAGCGTCCGGTCGACATCGCCGCCAACAAGCAGGCGGATCAGATTCTCGTCCTGTGCGAGCGCGGTCCTTTGCTGCGCGATCGAATCCTCGGCGGTCGCGAGGATCTGCTCGGCTTGGCGCAGGTCGGTGCGTGGCGCGACGCCGCCGTCGAGGCGGGCCTGGGTCAGCCGCACGCTTTCGCGCGCATTGGCGGCGGTGTCCTCGGCGATTTTCAGCAGGTCGCGATCGGCGCCATAGGTCGCCCATGCGTCGGCGAGGTTCGCGATCAGCGCGAGCCGCACCGTGCGCGACGCCGCCTCGGTGCCAAGCGCACGGTTGCGGTCGGCCTCGGTCGCGTTGGCGAGCTTGCCGAACAGGTCGAGTTCGAACGCGGTGATGCCGCCGCGCAGCGAGAAATCGCCGGCGCCGTTGCCAGTCCCCCCATTATCCGAATAGCCCGCGCCCGCGTTGATCCCGAGCTCCGGGAATTGCCCCGATCGCGTGACGCGCACCTGCGCACGCGCCGCGGCGACATTGGCGTAAGCGACGCGGAGGTCGCGGTTGTTCGCGAGCGCCTGATCGGTCAGCGATTGCAGTCGCGGATCGGTGAAGACGCTTTTGTACGAGAGGACCGGCAGCGCCGCTTCGCTTGCAAGCAGATAGGCGTCGCCGGCGGGCCAGCTTTGCGGCACCGGCGGCGTCGGCAGCACCGTTTTCGGTGCGAGCGAGCAGCCGGCGAGCGCGAGCGTGCTCGCCATCAACAGGGCGCGAGTGCCGATCATGCCGGCACCTCCGCCGCGCCTTCATCCTTGCCCCCATCCGTGTTCTTGCCGAACCGCGCGCGCACCGCCGCAAGACCGTCGCGCACGCCGCGGCGGACGAGGACGAAGAAGAGTGGGATGAAGAAGATCGCGAGGAAGGCGGCGGTGAGCATGCCGCCGATCACCGAGGTGCCGATCGCGACGCGGCTGTTCGCACCCGCGCCGGTCGCGATCGCGAGCGGCAGCACGCCGAAGATGAAGGCGAAGCTCGTCATAAGGATCGGGCGCAGGCGGATGCGCGCCGCGGCGATCGCCGCCTCGATCACGCGCTTGCCCTTGCGCTCTTCCTGCTCGGCGAATTCGATCATCAGGATCGCGTTTTTCGCAGCTAACCCCATCGTCGTGAGCAGCCCGATCTGGAGATAGACGTCGTTTTCGAGCCCGCGCAGATTGACGGCAAAGATCGCGCCGATCAGCCCGAGCGGAATGACGAGGATCACCGCGAGCGGGATCGACCAGCTTTCGTAAAGCGCCGCGAGGCAGAGGAAGACGACGAGCAGCGACAGGCCATAGAGCAAGGGCGCCTGCCCCGAGGAGAGGCGTTCCTGATAGGAGGAGCCCGACCAGGCGACGCTGGTCCCGGGGATTTCGCCCGCCATCCGCTCCATCTCGTCCATCGCCTCGCCCGAACTGGTGCCCGGCGCGGGCTGGCCCGAGATTTCGAACGCGGGCACGCCCTGGAAGCGCGAGCTGCTGCTCGGCGTCGTCGACCAGCCGGTCTTGGCAAAGGCGGAAAAGGGCGACATTTCGCCGTCGGCGGACCGGACATACCATTGGCCGAGGTCTTCGGGGCGCGCGCGATAGGGGGCGTCGCCCTGGACATAGACGCGCTTGACGCGGCCCTTGTCGATGAAGTCGTTGACGTAGCGGCCGCCCCACGCGGTCGCGAGGGTCGAATTCACATCGGCATTGTCGATGCCATATGCCGTCAGCCGCTGCGTATCGACGTCGATCTTCA
Source organism: Sphingomonadaceae bacterium 3R27C6 (assembly GCA_005503215.1). GTDB lineage: Bacteria > Pseudomonadota > Alphaproteobacteria > Sphingomonadales > Sphingomonadaceae > Sphingopyxis. Next base: position 183,906 of record SCNS01000007.1, read on the forward strand.
GTGTCGCGACGTCGGGCAGGTCGGACAGGCGCACCGAGGTCAGCTTGGGATTCGCATTCGCTGCGGCGAGCAATTTTTCGCGCGCTTCGGCGAATTCGGCGCGGCTCATCCCGCTGCGGTTCTGGAACTGCATCGTGAAGCCCGACGAATCGCCGAGCCCGCGCACCGCGCCGGGGACGAGCGCGAAAATCTGGGCATCGCGAAGGCCGCTCAGCGCCTTGCGCGCGCGTTCGGCGATCGCATCGGCGGTATTTTCCTTGCCCGGCCGGTCGTCCCAATGGGTGAGGTTGACAAAGCCCTGCCCGGTATTCTGGCCCGCCGCCGCACCGCCGCCACCGCCCGCGATCAGGAACAAGGCCTGCACATTGGCCTTTTCCGCGGTCATCATATATTTTTCGATTTCATCGCGCACTTCGAGCGTGCGCGCCTGCGTCGCGCCGGCGGGCAGGCGGAACTGCACCGAAACGCGCCCCTGATCCTCATTGGGCAGGAAGCCGCTGGGCAGGCGCAGGAACAGGACGACGAGCAGGGCGAGCAGCACGGCGTAGATGCCGAGGAACAGCCATTTGCGGTCGACCACCTTGGTCACACTGCCGACATAGCGGTCGACCGAGCGGTCGAAGCGCGTGTTGAAGCCGTTCTTCGCGCGTTCCAGAAACGCGTGAATGCGCGGGAAGCGTCCCCCGTTGGTGGCCGCGTCGCCGTGCGCCTTGGGCTTGAGCAAGGTCGAGGTCAGCGCGGGGCTGAGGATCAGCGCGACGAGCACCGACAGCGCCATCGCCGAGACGATGGTGACCGAGAATTGGCGATAGATGACGCCGGTCGAGCCGCCAAAAAAGGCCATCGGCATGAACACCGCCGACAGCACAAGCGCGATCGCGATCAGCGCGACCTGCAGCTCCTTCATCGACTGGATCGTCGCGTCGCGCGCCGACATGCCCGGATTTTCTTCCATCAATCGCTCGACATTCTCGACCACGACGATCGCGTCGTCGACGAGCAGGCCGATCGCGAGCGTCAGCCCGAACAGCGTCAGCGTATTGATGCTGAACCCCAGCATATAGAAGATCGCGAAGGTGCCGAGCAGCACGACGGGCACCGCGATCGCGGGGATCAGCACCGCGCGCCAGCTCTGCAGGAAGACGAACATCACGAGGATGACGAGCAGGATCGCTTCGAACAGCGACTTCTGCACTTCGCTGACCGACAGCTTGATGAAGGCGGTCGAATCATTGGCGTAGCTGTAGGTGAGCCCATCGGGGAAATCGGCGGCGAGCTCCTCCATCCGCGCCTTGACCCGGTCGGCGGTCTCGAGCGCGTCCGACCCCGGCGACAGCGAAATCGACATGCCCGCGCCCGGATGGCCGTTGATCCGGCTGACGACGGCATAGCTTTCGGCGCCGATCTCGACGCGCGCGACATCCTTGATGCGCACGGTCGACCCGTCGGGCAGGGTCTTCAGCACGATATTCTCGAACTCGGGGACGGTCTGCATCCGCGACTGCGCGGTGACCGTCGCGTTGAGCATCTGTCCCTGCGGCGCGGGCAGGCCGCCGACGTCGCCCGCCGCGACTTCGCTGTTCTGCGCGGTGATCGCCGAAATCACGTCGCTCGGCATCAGCGATACCGCGGCGAGCCGCTGCGGATTGAGCCAGATGCGCATCGCGTGCGGCGCGCCGAAGATATTGACCTCGCCGACCCCCTCGACGCGCGACAGCGGATCCTGGATGTTCGACGCCATATAGTCGGACACGTCCTGGTTCACGCGCGTGTTCGTCTCGTCATAAACGCCGACGAGCAGCAGCGTGTCCGAGTTCGACTTGGTGACGCGCACGCCCTGTTGCTGGACCTGTTGCGGCAGGCGCGAGACGGCCGATGCGATCTTGTTCTGGACCTGCACCTGCGCGATGTCGGGGTCGGTGCCCTTTTCGAAGATCGCGGTGATATTCGCCTGTCCGCGCGAGCTCGACTGCGAGCTGAAATAGAGCAGGCCGTCGATCCCGGTCAGCTGCTGTTCGAGCACCTGCGTGACGCTGTTCTCGATCGTTTCGGCCGACGCGCCCGGATAGGAGGCGCGGATATTGACCTGCGCCGGGGCGATGTCGGGATATTGCTCGATCGGCAGCGAAAAGAGCGCGCCCGCGCCGCCGAGCATGACGATGATCGCCAGCACCCAGGCGAAGATCGGCCGGTCGATGAAAAGGCGCGACATAAGAGGTTATTTGCCCTTCGCCGGGGCGTCGCCGCCCTTCGGCGCGCCGACGCGCTGCGCGCTGCTCGCGGGCACGGGGCGAATCGGCGCCCCCTGCCGTAGATTGCCGATACCCTGCGTGATCACGCGATCGCCGGGTTTCAGCCCGTCGGTGACGACCCAGCTGGCGCCCGAGGTGCGGTCGGCGACGATCTTGCGCCGCGCCGCCTTATTGTCCTTGCCGACGAGATAGACGAAGGCCGACCCGTCGAAATCGCGCTGCACCGCGGCCTGCGGCAGCAGGATCGCGGTCGGGTTCACCGCCTGGTCGAACAGCGCGGTCACGAACATGCCGGGCAGCAATATGCCCCTGGGATTGGGGAAGCGCGCGCGCAGCGTGATGGTGCCCGTCGCCTCGTTGACCGTGACGTCGGAAAACTGGACGACGCCGGCAAAGGGGTAGGCGCTGCCATCCTCCATGCGCAGGCGCACCGAGGTGCTGCCCGCGGTGACACCGCCGCTTTCGATCGCCTGGCGCAGCGTGGTGAGCTCGGCGCTCGACTGCTGCATGTCGACATACATCGGGTCGGTCTGCTGGATCACCGCAAGCGGGCTCGCCTGGCTCGCGCTGACGAGCGCGCCCGGGGTCGCGAGGCTGCGACCGATGCGGCCGCTGATCGGCGCGGTAATCGTCGCAAACCGCAGGTTGATCCGCGCGGTTTCGAGCGCGGCGCCATTCTGCGCGACCGCGGCGCGCGCCATCCGCGCCTGCGCCAGCGCGTCAGTGTAATCCTGCTCGGCGACCGCCTGCATCTTGGCGAGCGGTTCGAGCCGCCGCGCGCGCTCTTCGGCGGCCTGCGCGCTCGCGCGGGCGCTCGCGAGGTTCGCGGCGGCCTGGTCGACCCCCGCTTGATAGAGGCTCGCGTCGATCTGGTAGAGCGGCTGGCCAGCGCGCACAAAGCCGCCTTCGGTGAACAGGCGGCGGCGGATCAGGCCGTTTACCTGCGGGCGCACTTCGCTCGTCTCGAACGCGACGGTGCGTCCGCCGAGCGACGAGGTCACCGGCACCGGCTCGACCTTGACGGCGACATAGCCGACCTCGGGCGCGCCGCGGCCGTTTTTGCTTTCATCCTGACCCGAGCAGGCGCCGAGCGATAGAGCCGCGGCACACAGCACTCCGGTCAGCGACAGCGACCTTTTGTCCAGCATAGTTGGTTGTTCTCGTATCGGTTCGCCGGGAGGCGGGGAGGCTTTGCGCCCTTTCAACCCATTGGATTGCCCCATGCAAGAGCAATGCAGGCGATGCGACAAATTACGACAATTTTTATGCCGCGGCCCATCGCCCGCCCGAGTTGTCATACAAGAGTAAAAGTTGTCGTACAATTATTGCTTGACACGGGCCCGGCAATTCCCGCATCATTCGTGACACCGGTTACCAGTGCCGGGCAACGAAAAAGAAACGGGAAGGCGGCTGGCGCGGCCAGAAGGACTGGCCATCAGGCGCAATCTCCATGGGAAATCATTGGCGAGCGGGCGACAGGCCGCCGCCAGCGTGGGAGGATGAAGATGGCTATTCAGGCAAGGCGGGGCGTCCGGACATTGGCGAAACTGGCAGGCGGGGCGTCGCTCGCGGTGCTGGCGCTATCGCCAGCCCATGCGCAGGATGCGGCGGCTCCGGCCGCCGATGACGCGATCGTGGTGACCGGTATCCGGGCCTCGCTCGAACGCGCGGCCGACATCAAGCGCGAAGCCGATCAGGTCATGGACGTCATTACCGCCGAAGACGTCGGCAAGCTGCCCGACGCCAACGTCGCGGAAGCGCTGCAGCGCGTCACCGGCGTCCAGATCTCCCGCGTCTTCGGCGAAGGCCAGTCGGTGTCGGTGCGCGGGCTGCAACAGGTGCGCGTCGAGGTCGACGGCCGCACGCTGCTTGGCTGGTCGGCGCGCCTGTCGCCGCCCGAGAACGACCAGCTCGGCCGCTCGTCGGGACTCGATTCGGTCCCGTCGAGCCTGTTCGGTCGCCTCGAAGTGCGCAAGTCGCCGCTCGCCAGCAATGCCGAGGGCGGGCTTGGCGGCACGGTCAATCTCGTTACGCCCAAACCGCTGTCGTTCAAGGAGCCGACGATCTCGGTCCGCGCACAGGGCGTCTATTCGGAAAACAGCGATAAGTTCGAACCCGCGATCACCGGCTTCGCGACGACCAAATTCGCCGACGGCCGCATCGGCATCATGATCGCCGGCGAATATCAGAAGCGCATGTCGAAGACGCAAACCTTCGAGCGCAACAATTTCCTCAACCGCACCTACACGGGCGCGGGCGGCGGCGTGCTGCCGACCCCGGTGCTGCTGCAATATGAGGAATTCACCGTCGACCGCTCGCGCCTCGGCCTCAACGGCGCGATCCAGTTCGAGGTGACGCCCGAATTCACGATCACCGCCGACGCGCTCTATTCAAAACTCAAGACCGGGCGCCGCCAGGATTTCTTCGCGTTCCGCCTGCCCACCGGCACCAACCCCGTCACCAATCGCGTCGTCGAGGATGGCATGGTCGTCGCGGGCAACGCCAACGGCACCGTCACCACCGCGGGGCAGATCCGCAACGAGCCGACCGAAAGCTTCCTCTATGGGCTCAACGGCAAATATGAGGGCGACAACGGGCTGACGATCGAGGCCGACGGCTATTACAGCAAGGGCACGATCGACCAGACGATCCAGATCATCACCTTGCAGGGCACCGCCGCGGTTCCGGGCGCGTTCGATTTCCGCGATCAGACGATCCCGTCGCTGACGCTGACCGGGCCGTTCAATCCGACCAATTATGCGTCGTACAACCCGGCCACGAACGGGGTGCGCAGCAACCGCCTGATCGGCCTGCTCGACGAATATACGGGCAAGCTCGACGTCAACTACGAAACCGGCGGCGTCACGATCGCGGCGGGGGTGCGCTACACCGATCTCCACGCGCGCTCGAACGCGTTCCGTAGCCAGGTCACGCCGACCCGCGCCGAGATCGAGCCCTTTCTCAAGCGCGTAGACACGGGCGATTTCCTGTCGGACATTCCGGGGACCTTCCCGCGCAGCTTCCTGAGCACAGCGCCGACCTTCGACTATGTCTTCAACCGCGCGCAGGCGGCCGAGCCCAATCCGAACGCGAACGGGCGCTCGACGTTGCTGCCCAATCTGCAGCGCGACTATGACTTCAGCGAAAAGACGCTCGCGGGTTATCTGATGGTATCGGGCGAGGGCGAGATCGCGGGCATCCCGTACAAGGCCAATGCCGGTGTGCGCATCGCGTCGACGCGGCTGTCGGTCGATAGCTATGTCAACGTCGGCACCGTCAGCCGACTGGTCAACGACAAGAATCGCTACACCAATGTGCTCCCGAGCGCGAACGTCGCGTTCAACATCACCGACGATTTCCTGATCCGCGTGTCGGGGTCGCAGACGATGCAGCGCGCCTCGATCGCCGACCTTGCACCATCGACCTTCTTCAACGCGACGAACCTGTCGGTCACCGGCGGCAATGTGAATCTCGAACCGCCGATCTCGACGCAGGCCGATGTCAGCTTCGAATATTATACGGGCAAGAGCTCGCTGATCTCGGGCGCGGTCTTCTATAAGGATGTGAAGAATTTCATCGCGAGCTTCGTCACCACCGGCGTCGACACGACGCTCGACCCGCAGGGACGCGAGCTGACCTTCTCGCGCCCCGAAAATCTGTCGAGCGCGAAGATCAAGGGTTTCGAAATCGGCATCCAGCAGTTTTTCGATTTCCTGCCTTCGCCGCTCGACGGTTTCGGCGTGATCGCGAACTACACTTACTCGGATTCGGAAGACAGCGCGGGCTTCCCGCTCGTCGCGGTGTCGAAGAACAGCTATAATCTCGTTGGCCTGTACGAGAAGGGGCCTTTCTCGGCGCGTATCGCATACAACTACCGCGACGAGGCAGTGTTCGAATTCTCCGAAGGACGGCCGAGCTTCGTCGGCTCGCGCTCGCAGCTCGACGCGCAGGTCGGGGTCGACATCACCAGGAATATCGCGCTGTCATTGCAGGCGCAGAATCTGACGCCGAAGAAATCGGCGACGACCGAGTATAGCAATTTCAACACCACCGCGCTCAACAGCTATGCGCTATCCGAGCGACGTTTCTCGGTCGGCGTGCGCGCGAAGTTCTAAAAAGAGGTCCCCGGCATGGCGGTGCCCCGACCTTTCACTGGTCGCGCGCCGCCATGCCAAAAAGGGGGTAATGCCAAACGGGCCGCAGGGAGTGTATCGGGTTATGATTTCGGGTGATCGGCGCGCGCGCCTTGTTTCGGTTCTGGCGCTCGGCGCGGCGCTGACTTTCCCGGTTCAGGCGCAGCCGACGAAATTGCCCAAAATCATCGCCGACCCCGCAACGGCGGCGGCGAACCCGCTGCCCGATTTCAGCTATGCGGGCTATGGTTTCGGCCTCGCGCCCATCCCCGTCGATGCGGGAACGGTCGTCGACGTGACCGACCATGGCGCGATCCCCGACGACGGGCTCGACGATAGCAAGGCGGTGCTGCGCGCACTCGCCGCCGCCAATGCCGTGAAGGGCCAGGTGACGCTGCGCTTCCCCAAGGGGCGCACGCAGATTACCGAAGTGCTGCGGATCACGCGCGGCGACATCATACTCGACGGCGCGGGCAACGGCCCCGGCGGCAGCGAACTCTGGTTCCCGCGGCCGCTGAAGCTCATCGACCAGAGTCACGATTATGACGAGCTGCGCGAATATATGGTGCGCGAGAAGAAGCAGCAGGTCGAGCCCGAGCATAATATCGATTATCTGTTCACCGAATATACGTGGGCGGGCGGGATGATCTATGTCGCGCCTGCGGGTAGCCGGCCGGTCTCCTATGACGGGACGAAGGATGTCCGCGACCCGGTGCTCGCGAACGGCATATCGGGCAAGCAGTTCGGCCGCACGCTGACGGTCGATGATGCGTCGAAGCTCAAGGTCGGCGATGTCGTCCAGCTGCAATGGTTTTCGGTCGACGGGCCGAACAGCCAGATATTGAAATCGCTCTATGGCGATACCGACCTGCCGATCGGCTCGCATCACTGGAGTTTTCCGAACCGGCCGGTGGTGGCGCAGGCGACGCGCGTCGCGGCGGTGCGGGGCAAGACGGTGACGCTCGGCGACCCGCTGCTCCACGATATCCGCGCCGACCAGCCCGCGGTGGCCGCGCAATGGAAGCATCTCTCCAACGTCGGCATCCAGAATCTGCGGCTGCAATTTCCCGAGGCGCCAGCGTTCGGCCATCATCTCGAGCAGGGCTATAATGGCATCTATATGACCGGCGTGTTCGACGGCTGGGTGAAGAAGCTCACGATCGACCGCGCGGACAGCGGCATATTGACCGACAATGCCGCGAGCCTGACGATCGCCGACGTCACCACCACCGGCGACCGCCGCGCGCATTATTCGGTGCATGTCGGCGCGGTGCACAATGTGCTCGTCAAGGATCTGAAGGTCGCAAATCCGGTCGTCCATCCGCTGAGCATCAACACGCGCTCGACACGCTCGGTGTTCCTGCGTTCGGTCGTCGACCGCGACGCGATCATCGACCAGCACAGCGGGTCGAACCACCAGAATCTGTTCGATGCGATCGAGATGCGCATCGACCCCAAGCGGGACAAGGACGGCTGGCACTACCAGCTCTGGGTGGGCGGCGGCGCGCCCTATTGGAAGCCGGGGCACGGGCTTTACAACACGCTGTGGAACGCGAAGCTGGTGATGCCCGAGAGCATTCCCGCCGATGCGACGGTCGCGATCAACAGCGGGCTCGAAGGCCCCGGCGAGCGGATCGTCGGGCTGCACGCGAACCGCAAGATCGCGGTCAGCTACACCCCCGCGCCCTATATCGAGGGCACGGGGCAGGCGGTCGCCGCCGTGCCGTCGCTCTACGAATATCAGCTTGCCCGCCGGCGCCGCTGACCCTTATTTCGTCGCAGGCGGGGCGACCGATTGCCGCTCGACAAAGGTCGAGGCAAGAACCGCACCCTCGGCGACCTTGGTCCCCGGGGCGAGGAAATCGGGCACGAGCGTTTGCGCGGCGCGGACACCCATCTCGTGGATCGGCCAGCGCACCGTGCTGAGCGCGGGCCAGATATGCGTCGCGGTCGGGCTGTCGTCGAATCCGATGATCGAAAGCTGCTCGGGCACCTTGATGCCCTTGCTGTGCGCGACGCTCATCACGCCGGCGGCCATCTCGTCGTTCGAGCAGAAGATCGCCGTCGGCGGGGCGGCGAGCGACAGCAGGGCTTCGCCGGCCTCGATGCCCGCGGTATAGCGGTAATTGCCGGGCGCGTTGAATGCGGGAGGAAGGTCGAGTCCGGCCTCGGCCAGCGCCTCGCGGAAACCTTCTTCGCGCTCGGCGGCCGAACGGAAGCCGACGGGGCCGCGCACGAAACCGATGCGGCGATGGCCGAGCGCGATCAATCGGCGCACCGCCTCGGCGACGACCTCGCGATCGTTCGACGAAATGCAGTGCTTCGCATCGTCGAGCGGCGCCGACCCGACGCGGACATAACGCACGCCCAGATCCTCGCAGAGCGCCGCCAGATCGTCATTCTCCGAAATCGGCGGCAGCAGCATGGCGCCGATCGGCCGCTGTTTTTCCAGGAACGTGCGCACATCGTCGAGCAGCTTGTCCGACCCGCGATCGACGGGGCGGACGAGCAAAGCAAGGTCGCTGTCCTTGATCGCGTCGAGCACCCCGCGCTGGAAGTTGAGCACGGTCTGCGCGTTGGGATTGTCGTGGAGCAGCGCGATCAGGAAGTTGCGGCGAAAGGCGAGCGCGCGCGCCTGCGGATTGGGGACGAAGCCCAATTGTTCGATCGCCTTTTCGACTGCGGCGCGCGTCTTGTCGGTCAGGAATTCGGAGCGGTTGATCACCCGGCTCACGGTTTTTTTCGAAACCCCCGCAAGCGCCGCGACGTCGTTGATCGTCGGCTGCTTGCCCCCCGGCCCCTTGGTTTGTGCCGCCATATTCGCTCTTTCCCCTGCAAGCCTCTGGCCAGGCCCGCGCTTTCCTATGCTGATGGGCGCTCGAAAGCGTAAAATCAACCGCCCGGCGGGGGTGCCAACACCTCTTGACACCGGTTACCATCAAATCTAGCAAGGCGGCAAGCCAGAAATATCGAGCGAGGATGCGATCCCATGTTTTCCAAGACCTATTACGCCACCCATCCCGTGATGATGGAGGAGGTGTCGAACGCCGAACTGCGCGATCGCTACCTGATCCAGAACCTGTTTCGTGAAGGCGAGTGCGTCCTCAACTACACCCACGCCGACCGCTTCGTGATCGGCGGCGTTGCCGTTGGAAATGCACCGGTCAAGCTGCCTGCGCAGAGCGAGCCGCCGTCGGCCGCGGGACACCCGTTCCTCGAACGCCGCGAGCTTGCGATCGTCAACGTCTCGTCGGTGGAAGGCACCGTCACCGTCGACGGCGAGAGCTTCACGCTCGGCAACAAGGATTGCCTCTATGTGACGATGGGCGCGAAGGACGTTGAGTTCGCGGGACAGGGCGCGCGTTACTATCTGGCGTCGTGCCCGGCGCACAAGGCGTTCACGACGCGCAAGCTCGGGATTGCCGACGCCAATGCGCTCGACCGCGGCAGCCTCGCCGAATCGAACGAGCGCACGATTTTCCAGCTCGTCATCCCGGGCGTGTGCGACAGCGCGCAGCTCGTCATGGGGCTGACCGTGCTCAAGGAAGGCAGCGTCTGGAACACGATGCCCCCGCATATCCACGAGCGCCGCAGCGAGATCTATTTCTATTTCGAACTCGACAATGTCGATAGCGACCGCGTGATGCATTTCATGGGCGAGGGTGAAGCGACGCGCCACATCGTCATGCAGAATGAGGAAGCGGTGATTTCGCCGCCCTGGTCGATCCACATGGGCGCGGGCACGAAATCCTATGCGTTCATATGGGCGATGGCGGGCGAGAACCAGGATTATACGGACATGAACGTCCTCGACATCTGTCAGCTGTCGTAATGGCGGGCCTCTTCGATCTTTCGGGCAAAGTCGCGCTGGTCACCGGCGCCAACGCGGGCATCGGGCAGGGGATCGCGCTCGCGGTCGCCGAGGCGGGCGCCGACATCGCCGCCGCGGGTCGCTCGCCCGCCGACGAGACCGTCGGCAAGGTGCGCGGGCTCGGCCGCCGCGGCGAGAATTTTGCCGCCGACCTGTCGAGCGTCGGCGCGGTCCAGCCGCTCGTCGACGCGGTGCTTGCCGAGTTCGGGCGGATCGACATCCTCGTCAACAATGCCGGGATCATCCGGCGGGCCGATGCGGTCGACTTCACCGAGGCCGACTGGGACGCGGTGATGGACACCAATTTGAAGACGCTCTTCTTCCTCTGCCAGAGCGTGGGGCGCCACATGATCGCGCGCGGGTCGGGCAAGATCATCAACATCGCCTCGATGCTGACCTTTCAGGGCGGCATCCGCGTGCCGAGCTATACCGCGTCGAAATCGGGGGTCGGCGGGCTCACCAAGCTGCTCGCGAACGAGTGGGCGGCAAAGGGCGTGCAGGTCAACGCGATCGCGCCCGGCTATATCGCGACGAACAACACCGCCGCGCTGCAGGGCGACGAGACGCGCAACCGCCAGATCATGGAGCGCATCCCCGCGGGCCGCTGGGGCGATCCGAGCGACATTGGCGGCGCCGCGGTCTTCCTCGCGTCACCGGCGTCAGACTATGTGCAGGGCCATATCCTCGCCGTCGACGGCGGCTGGCTCGCGCGTTAGCCTCGGGCGATGACCGGCCGCCTTGTCTTTTTCGGCGAACTGCTGATCCGCCTGACCGCGCCGGGCAACGAGCTGCTGATGCAGTCGCCGTCGCTCGCGCTCCACGTCGGCGGCGCCGAGGCCAATGTCGCGATCGGGCTCGCGCATCTTGGCCATGAGTGCGCGATGGTCAGCCGGGTGCCTGCGAATGCGCTGGGTCGCGGTGCCGTCGCGGCAGTGCGCGGCGCGGGCGTCGATTGTTCCGCCGTCGCTAGCGGTGCGGGGCGCATGGGGCTCTATTTCCTCAGCGTCGGTGCCGGGCTGCGCGCGTCGGAGATCGTCTACGACCGCGCGGGGTCGAGCTTCGCGGCGACCGGACCCGAGGATTATGATTTCGACCGCTTGCTCGAGGACGCGGGCCTGCTCCACCTGTCGGGGATCACCCCCGCGCTCGGACCGCGCTCGGCCGAGGCCGCACTTGCGGCGGCACGCGCGGCGAAACGGCTCGGCGTTCCCGTCAGCTTCGACGGCAATTACCGCGCGATGCTGTGGGAGGCATGGGACAGCGATCCGCGCGCGATCCTCTCCGAACTGATCGGCACCGCCGACATCCTCTTCGGTAACCACCGCGACCTGTCGCTCGTGCTCGGCAAGCAATTCAGCGGCGAGGGCGAGGACCGGCGGCGCGAGGCCGCCGAAGCGGGTTTCGCTGCGTTCCCCGGCCTCAAGCTGATCGCCTCGACCGCGCGGCATACCGCCACCGCCGACCATCACCGCATCGCCGCACGCGTCGACCTGCGCGACAGCGGCTATCAGACGCCGGAGATCGACGTCACCGGCATTGTCGATCGTATCGGCGCGGGCGATGCCTTTGCCGCGGGCGTGCTCCACGCGCACCTGTCGGGTGGCGACGCGCGCGCGATGGCCGAATCGGGCCTTGCGCTCACCTGCCTCAAACATTCGCTGCCGGGCGACGCGAGCCGTTTCGGGCAGGCCGATATCGACGCCTTCCACGGCGGCGGGCTCGATGTCCGGCGCTGAGCTGACGCGGCGCGGCCTGCTCGCGAGCGGGCTGGGTCTGGCGGTCAGCTCGGCGGTGTCAGCGCGGACTTACGAAGCCCCGACCTATATCCTCACCTCGCAAGACGCGCTTTCGGCGGACGGTCTCTACCGCAGTGCCAGAATTCGCCCGATCGATCCGCCAGCTTTTCCGTTCCGCGGGATTCGCTATGCGCGCGCTGCGCGGTTTGCAGCACCAGTCCCGGTCCTGAAGGCCGAGCAATTTGGACCCGATCCGGAGCAAGCGCGGCAGGCCGACAAAGAAGATCGGCTTGACCCGGTCTTCGGTCCGGCCTGTCCGCAAACGGGCGACCGCTACCGTCCGCAATCCGAGGACTGCCTGTTCCTCAATGTCTGGACCCCCGATACGGAGAAACCCGCGAAGCGGCCGGTGATGGTCTATTTTCACGGCGGCGCCTATTCGACCGGCAGCGTCACCGACCCGGTCAACGACGGCGCGAGGCTTGCGGCTCGCGGCGATGTTGTCGTCGTGACCGTCAACCACCGCCTCAACGCGCTCGGCTATCTCTACCTCGCCGGGCTTGATCCGCGTTTCCCCGACAGCGGCAATGCGGGGCAGCTCGACCTGATCGTCGCGCTCCAATGGGTCCAGCGCAACATCGCGGCGTTCGGTGGCGATCCGGCCAATGTCACCGTCTTCGGTCAGTCGGGCGGCGGCGCGAAGATCGCGACGCTGATGGCGATGCCCGAAGCGAAAGGGCTGTTCCACAAGGCGATCACGATGAGCGGGCAGCAGGTCACCGCCTCGGGCCCGCTCAACGCGACGAAGCGCGCGCGGGCCTTCCTCGACAAATTGGGGGAGGGCGTCGACCCCGCGACCGCGCCGGTCGAGCAGCTCGTTGCCGCGCTGTCGGCGATCGATCCGGTGCTCGGCGGCGGGGTCTATATGGGGCCGGTGCTCGATATGAAGCATCTGGTGCGCCACCCCTTCTGGCCCGAAGCCGCGCCGCAGTCGCTCGGCATCCCGATGATGCTCGGCAACACGGTGATGGAAACGCGCGCTTTCTACGCCCCCGATGGCAAGCAGCTTGCGGGGCTGAGTTTCGACAATCTTGCGGCGCGGATCGCGCCCGAGATGCGCATTGATATCGAGCCATCGTGGGTCGTCGGCCAGTTCCGCGCCCGCTATCCGAAGGCCGCGCCGCTCGACCTCTTCCACCGCATCGTCACCGCCGCGCGCAGCTGGCGCGGGCAGGTCGAGGAGGCCGAGGCGCGCGCGCGCGCCGGTCACACGGGCTTCGTCTACCAGCTCGATTTCGAACAGGCGAAACACGCCGACGATATCGCGCTCAGCTTCGGCACGATCCCCGAACCCACCCCCGCGCAGCAGGCGATGAGCGACCGCGTGATGGACGCCTTCGTCCGCTTCGCGCGCACCGGCGATCCGGGCTGGCCCGCCTATGATCTGGCGAAGCGGCGGACGATGATTTTCGACACCGCAAGCCGTGTCGAAAATGACCCGCGCAAGTGGGAGCGCGAGCTGTTCGCGCGCGTGCCGTATATCCAGCCGGGCAGCTAGACGATCTTGTACGAGGCGAGCCAGCTCCACAGCAGCTCGGGCCAGATCGCAATGGGTAGCCCCGCCGCCTTCATCAGCCCGAAGCCATGTTCGCCGCGCTCGAAGAAATGCGCCTCGACCGGCGCGCCGATGTTACGCGTCGCCGCGCGCAGCCGCACGCTGTTCTCAATCTTCACCACGCTATCGTCCTCGGCGTGGAGCAACCACAGCGGCGGTTGGTCGGCGCGGACATTGCGCTCGGGCGAATAGAGTTTCTCGCGCGCCGCATCGGGGTTGGCGCCGATCAGTTTCTCGCGGCTCACCGCATGCGCGATCGCCGGGTCCATCGACACGACGGGATAGATGGCTGCGAGCGCATCGGGCCGCGCCGGCAGCGCGTCGACCGCATCGACCGGAGCATAAAGTTTGGCGTCGAAACGCGTAAGCAGGCTCGTGGCGACCTGCCCGCCCGCCGAGAAGCCGCCAAAGGCGACGCGCGCCGGGTCGACGTGGTCGATGGCTGCACGACTGCGCACCAGCCGCACCGCGCGCTGCGCATCGGCGAGCGGGACGTCCGCACCGTTCCTCCAGCCGTCACCCGGCAGGCGGTAAAAGAGGACATAAACGGTAACCCCGCGGGCACGCAGCCAGCGCGCGAGTTCATAACCCTCCTTGTCGACCACGACGTAGCGATAGCCGCCGCCCGGAGCGAGGATCACCGCCGCGCCATTGGGCTTCGCGGGGCGGAAGATGTCGAGCCGCGGGCGCGTGATGCCTTGCAGCATCCGGTCGCTCGCCTTCGGATCGTCGCTCCGCTGGACGACCGTTTCGACAAGCCCCGCGGCCGGCCGGATATGGCCTTCGGGCCAGAGCGCGACGCTCGCGTCGGGGGTCAGGCCCGCCGGCCGTGTCCACGCCTCGCGTGCTGCCGCGCTGGCGAAGGGTAGCGCGAGGCTGGCCGTCAGCAACGCGCGGCGGTCGAAGGTCATTCGCTTGCCGCCTTGTTCGGATAGGCGATGATCAGCACCAGCGGCTCGCTTCCCGTCTGGCGAATGCCGACCTTCGCGCCCTTGTAGAGCCATGCCGCGGTGCCCGCCTTCACCTCTTTCTCGTCGCCGTCCGAATGGACGACGCCTGTGCCCGAGAGGACATAATAGATTTCGTCATGGTCGATCGGATGCACGCCGATCGCCGCGCCGACATGCAGCGCGCGCTTGCGGAATTCGAAGCTGCGCGGGGCAGGCACCGAATCGCTGATCCGGTACGCGGTCGACATACCGATCGCGCCGTGCGGCGGCGCTTCCTCGCGCACCGTTGCCGTTTCGTCGATCACCACCATTGCGGGAGCGGCTCCCCCGGCAAGGAACAGGGCGAGGAGCGCGCTCATCGTCAATTCGCCGTTCGCGAGGCGCGGTCGCGCGCCGACAGATTTTCCTGCGGCAGCGGCGCGGTCTGGCCCGGATAGCGGCCCGACTTGGGCTCCATCGTCGCAAGGTCCCAGTCGCCCGCCACAAAAGGCGCGCGCACTTCCTTGACCTCGGGATAACCGCTCACTTCCTTCTCATCGTCGATCACATCGCCGCGCCCCTCGGCGACGAAGAAGAGCACACGAATCTCCTCGGCATCGCGCGCCCACGGCCGCGCGCCCGCGGTCGCGAGCACCGAGGTTTCGACATCGCGCACCGGCAGGATATGATAACCGCCGACCGGCGCGAGCGGCGCCTTGGCGCGGATCAGCCTGGCCTGTGTCTCGCCATAGCGGCCGAACTCGGGAAGCGGCTGGCCGTGGCGGTCGACCGCCAGATTGTCCTTGCCATAATATTCGAGGTCGCCGTCGCCGCCGAGCATCAGGAAGGGCAGGCGTTCGTCGGTGTCGTTGCCGCCGCGCATCACATTGCCGACCGCGGTGATCTGACCCGTCACATACTCATGCCCGACCCATTCGAGGTTCATCAGGTTGTAATGGACCGCGCGGTGCTGCGGATTATAGATGAGGTTGTTGATCATCAGCGCCTGCGCGCCGCCCTTGATCAGCGGGTTGCGCTCGACATTGTGCGCCCAGACATTGCGGTAAAAGACGATCCCCGTCGCATTGTCATGGATCAGCGACCCCTTGCTATGCTCGCCCTTCGGATGGCTCGCATCGGCCAGTCCCTCGGCGGCGAGATTGTTCGAAAAGGTGATGTTGCGGCTCGTGCCCTTGCGCCAATCCTCGACGCTCTTGCCGGTGAAGCGCGGCCCCGACGCCGACATATTCTCGTCGATCCCCCACATGAGCGTGCAATGGTCGACGATGACATTATGCGCCGCGACGGTCGAGAAAGTGTCGGCTTCCCACCCGCTGCGCTTCGGCTGGCCGTCAACGCCGGTGTAGACACGCAAATGGCGCATCACGACGTCGTGCGTCTTCACGTCGATGCCGGTGCGGATGAGGGTGATGCCGGGCCCCGGCGCGGTCTGGCCGGCGATCGTCAGGAACGGATGTTTGATCTCGATCGCCCGGCGCCCCATGTCGATCACGCCGCCGATTTCGAACACGATGATGCGCGGTCCCGGTGTGTCGATCGCCGCCTTCAGCGACCCCGGGCCGTCGGGCGCGAGCGTGGTCACGCGCAATATCTGCCCGCCGCGTCCGCCCGGGGTCTCTGCCGCCGGACCGACCGCGCCCGGAAAGGCGAGCGGTGCCGCATCGGCCGCCGTCGCCGAACCCGATGACAGGCTAACGGCCAGAAAAAGCGCAGTTATCCAAGGCTTTTTGGGCATCCCGTCTCTCCTCATCATTGGGGTATTGACATGTTCGTCGCAATCCGCAATCTTTCTGACACCGGTTACCCCAATCGGTCAACGAGAAAATATTTCCAAGGGAGAGGGTCTGATCCGGTTCGCCGCACCTGCGGGCGAGCCATCATCACTCTCTGAAAGATCGACGGGTGAAGCGGTTTGCCAAATCGCTTTGCTCAGTAAAGTAACCGGTGTCATTCCTTGCGCAAGCGGGGGCAACGGGGCGATAAGGGAGGATGATAATGGCAATATATGCAATGCGGAGCATTCGCACTGTGACCCGGCTGGCGTGCGGTGCATCGCTTGCCGTTCTGGCGGCCTCGCCGGCTTGGGCGCAGGACGCTGCTACGGCCGCCGATGAAGCGGTGGCGAGCGGAGACGAGATCGTCGTCACCGGCTTCCGCGCCTCGCTCGGTGCCGCGCTCAATGTGAAGCGCGAGTCGGTCGCCGCGGTCGACGCGATCGTCGCCGAAGATATCGCCAAATTCCCTGACCAGAATCTCGCCGAATCGCTGCAGCGCATTCCCGGCATCACGATCCAGCGCGACGGCGGCGAAGGCCGCGGCATCACCGTGCGCGGGCTCGGTTCGCAATTCACCCGCGTTCGCGTCAACGGACTCGAAACCGTCGCGACCTCGACCGACGGCGCGTCGGCGAACCGCGACCGCGCGTTCGACTTCAACGTCTTCGCCTCCGAGCTGTTCAGCTCGATTGTCGTCCACAAGACCGCGTCGGCCGAACTCGACGAAGGCTCGCTCGGCGCCGTGGTCGACCTCAACACGGGCAACCCGCTCGCGGGCAAGGGCGGCTTCACCGCCGCGCTCTCGGCGCAGGGCAGCTACAACGACCTTTCCGAAAAAGTCGGTCCGCGCGTCGCCGGACTGCTCAGCTGGGTGAATGACGCCGGTACGCTCGGTTTTGCCGTGTCGGCCGCCTATTCGGACCAGAAGACGCTCGAACTCGGCAACAATTCGGTTCGCTGGGCGCAGGCGCGTTTCGACTCGGTCGATGGCACGCCGTGCTGGACCGCCGCCAATTCGGGCGGCACCTATATTCCCAGCGCCGCATGCAACGAAGTCTCGCTCGCCTTCCATCCGCGCATCCCGCGCTACGGCGAAATCGCGCACGACAAGAAGCGCCTCGGCATCACCGGGTCGATCCAGTTCGCGCCGAGCGATGCGACCAAAATCTCGCTCGACGGACTTTATTCGAGCTTCAAGCACCAGCGCCGCGAGCGTTGGGCCGAGGTGCTGCTGCGCAGCAACGAACGCTCGATCAACGTCAGCGACTATGAAATCGACGGCGACAATAATCTGATCTCGGCGACGCTCGACGACGCGTGGGTGCGCACCGAACATTATCTGCGCAAGGCGAAGACCGAATTCTATCAGGTCGGCGCGACGTGGGACCAGGATGTCAGCGATACGTTCCGCTTCACCCTGCTCGGCGGCCTGTCGAAATCGACCGCGTCGATCCCGCTCGAAACGACGATCGTCTTCGACGACCGCGATGCGCAGGATTATCGCTACGATTATAGCGACATGAAAAATCCGCTGCTGACCTTCGGCACCAGCGTGACCAATCCGGCGAATTTCCAGCTCGCCGAAATCCGCGACCGCCCGTCGGAGGTCGCGAACAAGTTCCGCACCGCGCAGCTGCGCACCGAATGGGACATCAGCGACGATTTCACGGTCAAGGCGGGCGGCGTCTATCGCCGCTTCGACTTCGCCAGCATCGCGTTCACGCGCGACACCGTCGTGTGCGGCAACGGCGGCGTTGACCGCGTCCTCGGCACGCTCGCCTGCTCGCCGTCGTCGGCCTTCGGTCCCACCGCAGTGTACGGCTTCCCGGTAAATTCGGGGCTCGCCGAGCTGTTCACGCTCGGCAAGGCGGGCCAGCCGTCGGGCACGACGACCGAGTGGCTGGTCGCCAATCTCGACGCGACGACTGCCTTCACCAAGCTTTACGACCGCGTCGCCGCGGTCGACGCCGGCAACAACCGCGCGGTGCGCGAAGAGGTCACCGGCGGCTATCTGCAGTTCGATGCCAAGGGCGAGCTTGGCGGCCTGCGCTATGCGCTCAACGCCGGGGTGCGCTACGTCCACACCGACCAGACGTCGAGCGGGCTCAGCAGCGGCGCGGCGGTGACGGTCGAACGCAGCTATGAAGACTGGCTGCCGTCGATGAACCTTGCGTTGTTCCCGCATGACGACATCATCATCCGTGCGGCGGTCGCCGATGTGATGACGCGCCCGACGCTCGGCAATCTGACCCCCGGCGGGACGGTCGACGGGTTCAACTATCGCATCAACTACGGCAATCCGTTCCTCGATCCGTTCCGCGCGACCGCCTATGACCTCGCGTTCGAATGGTATTTCGCGCCGCAGTCGATCTTCTCGGTCGCCTTGTTCAAAAAGGACATCGCCAGCTTCCCGGTCGCGACGACGACCAGCGGCACCTTTGCCTCGACCGGCCTGCCGACGTCGATCATCCCGCCGAGCAGCCCGGCGTCGATCAATCCCGAGGGCCAGATCTGGACGATCAACTCGATCGGCAACGGCGAAGGCGCAAAGCTGAAGGGCATCGAAGTCTCGCTGCAGGCACCGTTCAAATTCCTGCCGGGTTTCCTGTCGAACTTCGGCGGCATCGTGAACGCGACCTATGTCGACTCGGACGCCGATTATTCGGTCGCCGGCCCGTCGATCGTCCCGGGCGGCGCCAACGTCGGCGCGATCCGCAACGGCACGCTCTTCAACCTGTCGAAGCGCGCCTACAACGGCACGCTCTATTATGACGACGGCAAGTTCAGCGCCCGCGCCTCGGTCAGCTATCGCAGCCGCTATGCCGACGCGAACAGCGGCACCGGCAACGTCTTCGAAGGCTATGGTTCGACGATCAATGTCGATGCGTCGGTCCGTTACGCGATCACCGACAATATCGAAATTTCGGTCGAAGGCATCAACCTGACCGACGAATATCGCTATCGCTTCACCGATATCGATGCCGACCGCAATTACGAGAATAACCACTTCGGCCGTACCTTCCTGTTCGGCGCACGCGTCAAGATCTGACGCGACGGGTTCGTCCCGGTGAGGCCCGGTTTCCGTTTTCAGGGGACCGGGCCTTTCTTTTTGAGGAGAGACGCGTGACCGATCGCCGCGACATGCTCAAACTCGCCGGGGGCGGCCTGCTCGCGACCGGCCTGTCGGGCCTCGCCGCGCCCGCCGCATGGGCGGGGGCGCCGCCCGCGCCCTCGGGTCCCGTTCCGGCGTGGGCGAAGGGCTTCGACGGGCAGCGCAAGGCCGATCTCGGCGACGGGCGCTTCCTCAATCCGATCATGGCCGGCGACCATCCCGATCCGTCGATCCTGAAGGACGGCGCCGACTATTATATGACCTTCTCGACCTTTGACTCCTATCCGGGGCTGGTCATCTGGCATTCGCGCGACCTCGTGAACTGGCGCCCGATCGCCCCCGCGCTCCACAAGAATATCGGATCGGTCTGGGCGCCCGAACTGTGCAAGCACAAGGGGCGCTATTATCTCTACATCCCGACCAAGGGACCGAATACGAGCTGGGTGATCTGGGCCGACCGGATCGAGGGGCCGTGGAGCGATCCGGTCGACCTGAACCTGCCCCATCATATCGATCCCGGCCATGCGGTCGGCGAAGACGGGTCGCGCTGGCTGTTCCTGTCGGGGGGCGACCGCGTCCGCCTGTCCGACGACGGCCTCAAGCGCGTCGGCGAGCCCGAGCATGTCTATGATCCGTGGCGCTATCCCGCCGACTGGGTCGTCGAAGGCTTCGCGCCCGAGGGGCCGAAGATCACGCGGCGCGGCGATTATTATTACATGATCACCGCGGTTGGCGGCACCGCGGGTCCGCCGACCGGCCATATGGTCATCGCGGCGCGCTCGAAATCGATCCACGGGCCATGGGAGAACTGCCCCGCGAACCCGCTCGTCCGCACCACATCGGCGGCCGAAAAATGGTGGTCGCGCGGCCATGCTACGCTCGTCGAGGGGCCGGCGGGCGACTGGTGGAGCGTCTACCACGGCTTCGAAAATGGTTATTGGACGCTCGGGCGGCAGGCTTTGCTCGACCCGATCGAATGGACCGACGACGGCTGGTTCCGCATGACGGGCGGCGACCTGTCGGGGCCGATCGCGAAGCCCAGGGGCGGCACGATCGCGGGCCCGCACGGGATGGCGCTCTCCGACGATTTCGCGAGCCTCGCGCTCGGCGCGAAATGGAATTTCTTCAAGCCCGCCGCCGACGAACGCCGCCGCGCGCGCGTCGAGGATGGCGCGCTGGTGCTGGCGGCGCGCGGCAAGGCACCGGTCGATTCATCGCCCTTGTTGCTGATCGCGGGCGATCAGGCGTACCGCTTCGAATGCGATATCGAGATCGCGCCCGGCGGCACTGCGGGGCTGATCCTCTTCTACGACGAAAGGCTCTATTGCGGGCTCGGCTTCGACGGCGAACGCTTCGTCACGCACCAATATGGCATCGAACGCGCGCGCCCCGCCAATCCGCACGGGGCACGCATGCGCATGCGCGTCACCAACGATCGCCATATCGTCACCTATGACACGAGCGGCGACGGCGGAAAGACGTGGGTCCGCTTCGACCGCGGCATGGAGGTCTCGGGCTATCACCATAATGTGCGCGGCGGTTTCCTGATGCTGCGTCCCGGACTCTATTCGGCGGGGCAGGGCGAGGCGCGCTTCCGCAACTTCACCTTCCGCGCGCTCGACTAAAGCGTCACGCCCGATTTCCAGATCGCGATATCGCGTTCCCCATTCGCTTCGGCCTTGGTCGGCGCGCCCGATGCGGTGGCGGCGATCAGGTCGAGCAGCGCGTCCGCCGCGCTGTCGAATCCCGCTTCGAGCACCGTCCCCGCATCGAAATCGATCCAGCCCGTTTTGCGCTGCGCCAGCGCGCTGTTCGACGCGATTTTCAGCGTCGGCGCCGGAAAGCCGAGCGGGGTGCCGCGGCCGGTGGTGAACAGGATGATCGTCGCCCCCGCCGCGGTCAGCGCGGTCGATGACACCGCGTCATTGCCCGGTGCCTCAAGCAGGGTGAGCCCCGGCAGCGTCGCTTCGCCGCCGTAGCGCCGGACGTCGACCACCGGCACCTTGCCGCCCTTCTGCACCGCGCCGAGCGACTTTTCCTCGAGCGTGGTGATCCCGCCCGCGATATTGCCGGGCGAGGGATTCTCGCTCACCGGCTCGCCGTTGCGAATGAAATAGTCCTTGAAATCGCGCACCAGCGCGACCGTGTCGTCGAACACCGCGCGCGACACCGCGCGGTCCATCAGCAGCTGTTCGGCGCCGAAAATCTCGGGAATCTCGGTCAGCACGACCTTGCCGCCCGCCGCCGCGACGGCATCCGCCATGCGCCCGACGAGCGGGTTCGCGGTCAGCCCCGACAGCCCGTCGGAGCCACCGCATTTCACCCCGAGCACCAGCCGCGACAGCGGCACGTCGCGGCGCGGCGTGTCGGCGCAGCCCGCGACCAGCTCGTCAACCAGCGTCAGGCACGCCGCCTCGTCATCCTCGATCGCCTGCGCCGACAGCGTGCGGATATGCGCGCGGCGTTCGGCCGGGATCAGCTCGACCAGCGCGCCGAGTTGGTTGCTCTCGCACCCCAGCCCGACGATCAGCACCCCGCCGGCATTGGCATGCTGCGCGAGCGCGGCGAGCAACGCCCGCGTATGGTCCAGATCGTCGCCAAGCTGCGAACAGCCAAACGGGTGCTTGAACGCAAGAACCCCGTCGACGGACCCCGCGTGGCGCCCGCCCGCGATCCGCGCGACGCGCGCGGCGAGATTGCCGACGCAGCCGACGGTCGGCAGGATCCAGATCTCGTTGCGCGTGCCGACGCGGCCGTCGGGGCGGACATAGCCGCCGAATGTCGGCGCCGGCTTGGCGTCTGGTATCGCTTCGTTCGCGCCCGGCCCATAATGATAGTCGCCATCGCTGCCGAGCGCGGTCGCCAGATTATGGCTGTGGACATGGCCACCCGGCGCGATGTCGGCGGTCGCGATTCCGATCGGGAAGCCATATTTGATCACCGCTTCGCCGCGCGCGATCGGCGCGAGAGCGATCTTGTGCCCGCGCCCCACGGCGACGGCTGCGCGAAGCTCGCCGTCGGCGAACAGGAGGTCGCCAGCCGCGATGTCGGCGATCGCGGTCGCGACATTATCCGCGTCATGGACGCGGATCGCACGGATTATGCTGTCGCCGGTCATCGCCGCTCAGCAGCACCCGGCAGGGAGGGGCAATTTGTCATACATCCGATATTCGCTTGCCTTTGACACCGGTGTCTCTTACACCGCTTCGCGGAAGAGGGAAATGAGAAAGATGCTGGCGACAAGCGATCAACAGAATGTGGCGCGTGCACTAATCGACGCACGCGCGGGAAAGACACCGCTTACCGTTTATCCCGGCGCGATGCCGCAGACGATGGCCGAGGCCTATGCGATCCAGGACAGCGCGATCGCGCTCGACGGTCGGCGCATCGGCGGATGGAAGGTCGGGCGAATCGCCGCCGAGCTCGTCAGCCATTATGGCGGCAACCGCCTGACCGGCCCGATCTTCACCGACGAAATCTTCGATGGCGCCGCCGATCCCGTGATGCCGGTTTATGCTGACGGCTTCGCCGCCGCCGAAGCCGAAGTGCTGCTCTGCTTCGGCGACATCGGCACGCGCGATTACGACATCGACAGCGTCCGCGATTGCATCGCCGACGTCCGCACGGGCATCGAGATCGCGAGCTCGCCCTTTCCCGAAATCAACCGCCACGGCCCCGCGGTCACCGCGTCGGACTATGGCAACAACAAGGGGCTGGTCATCGGCCCGTCGATCGCCGACTGGCGCGGCGCCGATCTTGTCCGCATGCCGGTCGAAATGGCGATCGACGGCGAAACGGTCGGCGCGGCGACGATGGAGGCGATGCTCGACGGCCCGTTCGGATCGGCGCTCTTCCTGATCGACATCCTGCGCGCACGCGGCATAGCTATTCCACCCGGGACTTGGGTGTCCGCGGGCGCGATCACCGGTATCCATGAAATCAGGCCGGGCCAGCGTGCCGAAGCGCTGTTCGACGGAAAAATCCGCGTCGGCTGCTCGATCAAAAGCTATTAAAGCAAAACAACGGGAGAGGATTATGGCACAGGCATTCGCGGACGGAGGTACGGCGGCGCCGGTGCCAAGGTCGGGACGTTACCGCTGGCTGATCGTCGCGCTACTGTTCGCCGCAACCACGGTCAACTATATCGACCGCACCATGCTCGGCCTGCTCGCGCCGACGCTCGGCGCCGAGCTCGGGTGGAGCGAGAATGATTATGGTAACATCGTAACCGCCTTTCAGGCCGCTTATGCGCTGGGTTTCCTGGCTATGGGCTGGCTGATCGACCGTTTCGGGCCGAAGGTCGGTTACGCGATCGCGATCAGTATCTGGACCGTCGGCCATGTCGCGCACGGCTTCGCGTCCTCGATCGTCTCCTTCATGCTTGCGCGTGTCGTCCTCGGCGTCGGCGAGGCGGGGCATTTCCCTGCGGTCGTCCGCGCGTCGAGCGAATGGTTTCCGCAAAAGGAGCGCTCCTACGCGATCGGCTGGGTCAACAGCGCGACGACGATCGGCGTGATCCTGACCGCGCCGACGGTGGCGCTGTTCATGCGCGTGCTCGGCTTCGACTGGCGCGAAACCTTCATCTACACCGGCGCCTTCGGCGTCCTTCTCCTGATCCTCTGGCTCTGGCTCTACAGCAACCCGCGTGAAAGCGGGAAGGTCAGCGATGCCGAACTCGCGTGGATCGAACATGATCCGCCCGAACAGGTCGAACGCATCGGCTGGGGCCGGATCGTCACCAAGCGCGAGGCCTGGGCGTTCGCGGTCGCCAAATTCCTCATCGATCCCGTCTGGTTCCTGATGCTCTTCTGGCTGCCCAAATATTTCAGCTCCACCTATGACGTCGATCTCAAGGTCGTGCTGCTGCCGATGATCATCATGTATCTGCTGTCCGATGTCGGCAGCATCTTTGGCGGCTGGACCTCGTCGAAACTGATCCAGCAGGGCCACAGCGTCAATTTCGCACGCAAGGTGACGATGGCGATTGCCGGTTGTTTCGTCCTGCCGCTGTTGTTCGTCACGGGCCTCGACAATATGTGGCTCGCGGTCGTGTTGATCGGTCTCGCGCTCGCGGGGCACCAGGCCTTTTCATCGACGCTCCTGTCGATCCCGCCCGACATGTTCCCCAAACGCGCGGTCGGATCGGTGATCGGGCTCGGCGGCTTCGCGGGCGGCGTTGGCGGCATGATCATGGCCAAGTCGACCGGGCTGGTGCTCGACGCGACGGGGGGCAATTACACCTTCATTTTCGCCGCCTGCACGACGGTCTATTTCCTCGCCGTTTTGGCGATCCACCTTTTGAGCCCGCGCCTCGCGCCGGTCACCGTGGAAAGCAAAGCCTGATTCGATGCCGCGTCCGCTGGCCCTCTCCCCCGACCGCCTCTTTCCCTCCGACCCGGCGCAGCGCGACATCGCGCGCCGACTCTACAAGGAGGTGGCGGGCCTGCCGATCGTCAGCCCGCACGGGCATACCGATCCGGCGTGGTTCGCGGGGAACGCATCGTTCGGCAATGCCGCCGAGTTTCTGCTGCATCCCGATCATTATGCGTTCCGGATGCTCTATTCGCAGGGCATTTCGCTCGACGCGTTGGGGATCCGAAATCGCGACGCCGACCCGCGCGAGAGCTGGCGGATCTTCGCCCAAAACTACCATCTCTTCCGCGGCACGCCGACGCGGATGTGGATGGACTGGGTGTTCGCCGAGGCTTTCGGGTTCGACGTGCAATTCTCGGGCGAGACCTCGGACCTCTATTACGACCGCATCACCGAGAAGCTTGCGACCGATGCCTTCCGCCCGCGCGCACTGTACGACCGGTACGG
>SCNS01000008.1 GCA_005503215.1 Sphingomonadaceae bacterium 3R27C6
AAAAAAGGGAGCGGCATTGCGCCACCCCCTTTCCCCGCCCCTGCCGCCGGCCCCACCGGGGAGCAAAGACCGACGGTGAAGCTGCTCGGTCCTAGTGGTCCGATTTCTCGATATCCGCGATCGCCTTGTCGAGGTCGGCAGCGACCTTGGCGCGCATGTCGTCGGACAGGGTGC
Source organism: Sphingomonadaceae bacterium 3R27C6 (assembly GCA_005503215.1). Classification (GTDB taxonomy): domain Bacteria; phylum Pseudomonadota; class Alphaproteobacteria; order Sphingomonadales; family Sphingomonadaceae; genus Sphingopyxis. The sequence continues at coordinate 175 of SCNS01000008.1, forward strand.
GCGCACGTTCCCCCTCGGCAAAAGCCTCGCGCGCCTTCTTCAGCGCCGAGAGCCGCGCTGCCTTGGCTTCGGGTCCGTCGCTGCACGCGAACATCATCACGTGGCTGCGCTTGTTGCCGCTGTTTTCGTCGCGGTTGACGATCGGCGCCGCCTTGCCGTCACCGCATTTGCCCAGGACCATCGCCTTGCCGTGAGTGCTCCAGGTGCCGTGCATTGGGGGGATGGGCGGCATCGGGTGCATCGGGGCCATGACGGTGCGGATACGTTCCTTGCGCTTCGCCTCGAGCTTGTCGGCGATCGCCTCGGCGCGCTTGCCGGTGATGCCCTGTTCCTTCAGCGTCGCGATGACATCGTCGCGCGACAGGCCGCCGGGGGAGCGGATTTCGATGCGGCGCATCTTGTCCTTGCCGTCGGCTAGTGCCTTGCCTTCGCCTTCACCGTCGCGGCGGATGACGATGCGGTGGGCTTCGCGCTTCTTCTTGCCGTCGTCGGTCGCGGCGTCGTCGCTATGCTCGGTGAAGACCATCATGCCGGGCGCGTCGGGTGCCTCGGGCGGCAGCGGCGGTTCGGGCGGCGCCGGCGGCGCGGGCGGTTCGCCGATGTCGGCGGTCTGCGCCTTCGCCACGACGATCCCCGCGGGGACGAGCGTCGCCGTCGCACCGAGCACGGCGAGCGTCGCGCTGCCGATCAGCAACCGGCCGACAAGGCCGCGCTTCTTTGAAATATCCCTTTGCGTCAACATCGTCAGCCTCTCCTGCAGATTATCGTGGACCGCCATCGGCGCGGCGAGCGACAGGCGCGGCCCGACTGCGGCCTTGACGATCGCGGTCGCATAGCGCGCGGTCCGCTCGCCCCGTTCGGTGCAATCGGTCATCGTCAGCACGCGCGCGTCGCACGCGGCTTCCTGATCGAAACGAAAGGCACGGATGGCGCGCCAGGCGAAGGGGTTGAACCATTGGGCGGCGAGCAAAACGAGCGCCGCGCTGTTCGCCCATAAATCGCCGTGGCGGTGGTGCGACAGCTCATGGTCGATGGCGAGCGCGCGCTCTTCGGCGACATAGCGCGCGAAGAAATCGTGGGGGACGGCGACGTAGCGCTGCCACAGGCCAAAGGCGACCGGGCCGTCGACCGCATCGGACATCACCAGCCGGATATTGCCGATCGGCTCGAGCTCGACCGCATCGCCCAGCACCGCGCGGCGGAAACGCCGGTGCGACACCATTGCGGTCACGATAACGGCGATCATACCCGCCGCCCACAGCGCGAAGAAGAGCGGCACCAGCTCGGCGAGCGACCAGAGCGGTTCGGCTGCGGCGGGTGCAGCGATGGGCAGGCCAACGGGCACCATCACCGCCATGTCGGCCGCAGGCTCGGGCATGATAACCACCGGATCGGCAAACGGCAGCGGCGGCAGCACCAGCCGCAGCGCGGGCACCGCCCACAAGGCATAGGTCAGCCGCGGGCCGAAATGGCGCGCAAAGGGTTTGCGGACGATCAGGATCAAGAGGACGAGAAGGCCCGTGGTCACGAGCGTATCGGCCCACGCCTGGAGCAGCATCGCGGCGCTCACGACTTCAGCCGCTTCAAAAGGGCTTCGATCTCGGCGATGTCGGTGTCGGTCAGCGCCTCGCGGTCGGCGAGATGCGCGATCAGCGGACTGACGCGCCCGCCGAACAGCCGATCGACGAAACGCTGCGATTCCTCGCCGACGGCGTCGGCGCGTTCGATCGCGGGGCTATAGAGATAGCGTCGGCCATCGGCTTCCGCCGTCACCGCGCCCTTCTGGACCAGCCGCGCGAGCAAGGTCTTCACCGTCGCTTGCGTCCAGCCGTTGATCTTGCCGATGCGCGAGGTCAGGTCGGCGGCGGTCTGCGGGGCTTTTTCCCACAGCGCCGACAGCACCTGCATCTCCGACTCGCTTGCTCGTTCTGCCATGCGGACCCCTCCCATTGGCGTCGTCGTCACCGATGCGACTACAGATGTAGTCAAAGGGCTGAACACTTCCTGAACGAAGCTGAACATCGAAGTGTCGGGATTTTTGACAGTGCGCGACCCCGGTAAGGAATCGCTAACCAGCGTCTCGCGCCGAAATCGGCGAACGCCGCAAATTGGCACGGCAATTGTATAGTATCCCATGTTCCCGAGTGTTCCGCTCAAATGGAGCGGTGGGGGGCATCAGTCTGGTCCCTGATGTCCCCTGCCCCCACCCGGGAAAACCCCACTTACCCCCGATGCAGACGGGGGGCGGAGCGGCCGAAAGGCCCCGCCCCCCGGACGCTTTTCACCCGAACGAAAAAATGGGCGGACCGCAAAGGCGGCCCGCCCAGAATATGGCCGCCGCTCACGGCGGCCACCCCATTCGCTTATTCGGCTTCCTGCTGCTCGGCCGCTTTCTTGAGCTGGCCCTTGGTCATGCCGGTGACGAGGACGTCGCCCGACCCGGCAAAGCTGGTCGCGGGCAGCGTCGCGACGCGGTCACCGACCTCGACCGTCACCGCCTGCACGACACCGCCGCCGGTCTGGCGCAATTCCTGAACATAGCCGATCACCTTGCCACGCGCGTCGGTCACAGCCATGCCGGGCTCGACCGCGAACATCCCTGCGCCATTGGCCGCGCCACTACCGGCGGCGGCGAGCTGGCCGAGGCTGCCCTGGAAGCTGCCCGCGGCCGATCCAGCACCGCTGGCGCTGCCTGAGACGTTCGACAGCGCGGCGCCGGTCCGGTCACGGGCAGTCCCGACCGCACCGCGCGCGGTGCCGGTTGCGGTCGAAGCTACGCCCCGTGCAGTACCAACCGCGCCACGCGCGGTGTTGCCGACGAAATCGGTGCCGACCGCCTGCGCGTCGACGCTGCCGCTGCCCGAAGCATTGCCCGAACCACTGGTGTTGCCGCCGATCGTGTTGCCGAGCAGATCGCCGTTGCCGTCAACCGAGCCCTTGCCGTTTGCATCGGCGTTGCCCTTGCCCTGGACGCGGCCCGAACGACGATCGACCTGGGCGTCGCCGCGGCCTGAGCCGGTCAGATCGCCCGCGCCGCCAAGCGTACCGCCGATAGGACCGGTCGGATTGCCAAGCGTCCCGCCCAGCGTGCCGCCGAGGGTGCCGCCCAGACCGCCACCGCCGCTGCCGCCGAGCAGCTGCGCAGAGGCCGGGGCCGAAAAAGCCATGGCCGACGCGGCGAGCGCGATGGCCGAGATAAAGATACGATTTGCCATTGTCCTACTCCTGAGTTTGGGCCCGGAGGGGGTGGGCCTGGAGAGACAACGATGGCGCGTCCGATTTTCTTCCGAATGTTTTCGGAGGAGGGGTCAGCGGCCCCCGCAAGTCCCGCAAATCAGGCCGTGACCATAGATTTTGTCGCGTCCCTTCTTGCCGAGGTCACGCGCCTCCATGACGAGCGCCGCGACGGCTGGCCCGATGCGATCGATCGACGGCGAAGGGTAGCGAAGCGCAAGCCGTCCGGCGACGAGCGGTGCAGCAAAGGACGTGCCGCGCAGCCGATCGCGGCTTCCCGCCCCGGTCGCCGCCAGCACCGCGTCGCCTGGCGCAGCGAAATCGACATGCAACGCGCGCCCGGCCTCGGGCAGCGCGCGCGCTTTTTGGTCGACCCCGGTCACCGCAAACACGCCCTTGTACGAAGCCGGATAGGCGGGCGGCGCCGCGGGCCCGTCGTTGCCGACCGCCGCGACGATCAGCATGCCGCGCTGCTGCGCGCGCGAAACGGCCGTCGAAAGCAGTTTGTTGTCGGGGCCGACAAGGCTGATCGTCGTCACCGCCGCACCGCTTTGCGCGAGCCAGCCGAGCGCGCGCGCGATCGCGCTGGCGTTGCCGCCCGCCGGGTCGGTCCCATAGACATCGGCCGCGAGCAGGCGCTGGCCGGGCGCCGCGCCCTGAACCGAACCACTCCCGACAAGCAGCGAGGCCACCGCGGTGCCATGGCGGCTCGCCGAGGGCGCGCCCTTCACAAAACCGCGCTGTTCGACCCGCCCGGCAACCGACGGATGCGCGGCGACGCCGCCGTCGATCAGGCCGAGGCTCGCCTTGCCGCCGCCCGGGGCGGCCGCGAGCACCGCACCGGGCAGCGCGCCGCCGGGCCCGCTCGCGAAATAGAGATTGTCGGCATCGACCTCGGCGCCCGGAAGCAGCTTCGCGAGCTGTTTCCGCGCCCGGCCAAGGCTGCGCCCGTCGGGCACGCGAAAGCGGGCGATATCGAGATCGAGCCCCTCGATCCGCTCGCGGTCGATCAGCGCGAACCCCGCCTCGCCCGCCCGTGCGATCATCGCGGCATCGACCCCGCTCGCCACCAGGACGCCGCGCACCGCGGGTTCGCCGCGCTCGTCGAGCTCGATGCTGTCGCGATTGGCGCGGACCAGCGCGGTGATCCGGTCGAGCCGGACATCCAGCAAGCGTTCACCAATCCCGGTCAACCGCCCCGCATCCACCTCGGGAAGCGATGGCAGCGTGCGCGCGGCATCGGGAAGCTGCACTTGCGGCAGCGCGACCTGCGCCGCGACGCGCGCGTCGGTCCCGCCGAGCAGGAGACAGAGCATCGCCAAAAATGTCGTCCAAAATCGCATTGCAAGCCTCACAAGGCCCGGCACGGCGGCCGGTTCCCGAAAAAATTTAGCATGGTACGGAAGAAACGATAGAAGCCACTCGTTTCTTCCTCAGATAATCGAAAGGCGACAATGCGCTTCGAAGAGGAACTGGTCGAATTGCTGCCCCGTCTGCGCCGCTTTGCGCGCGGACTGGCGCGCGATGCCAGCGACGCCGACGATTTATGCCAGGCGGCGATCGAACGCGCATTGAAATCGCAGGAACAGTGGCAACAAGGAACGAGACTGGATAGCTGGATGTACCGCATCACCCGCAACCTCTGGATCGACGATCGCCGAGCGGCCGGGCGCCGCGGCATCCACACACCGATCGACGAGGCCGTCACGCAGGTCGCCGGCGACGGCGCGGCCGAAGTCGAGGCGGGGGCGCTACGCGGCGATGTCGACGGCGCGATGGCGCGCCTGCCCGACGAACAGCGTGAGGTCGTGATGCTCGTCCTTGTCGAAGGCTATGCGTACCGCGAGGCCGCCGACATATTGGAAGTGCCGATCGGCACCGTCACCTCGCGCCTCGCGCGCGGTCGCGAGACTTTGATGCATTTGCTGGGAGAGGCCGCATGAGTTTCGACCCTGCCACCGTCGCCGCCTTTGTCGACGGCGAACTCGACGACCTGACCGCGCGCCGGATCGAGCGCGAAGCGACAAGCGACCCCGCGCTTGCCGCCGAGATCGCCCGGCACCGTGCGTTGAAAGCACAGTTGACCGCCCATTATGCCCCCGTGATCGATGAGGCGGTTCCCGAGCGGCTCCGCGCGCTGCTCACGACGCCCGACAAGGTCGACGCCAGCCTCGCCGGACGCCGCGAGGCAAAGCGGATGCGTTTTGCGCCGGTCCACTGGGGCGCAATCGCGGCCTCGCTCGCGCTCGGGCTGGCCCTTGGGCTGAAGCCATGGATGCCGCCCGCGAGCGTCACCGAAGCCAACGGCGCGATGATCGCCGCGGGTCCGCTTGCCGAGGCGCTCGACACGCAGCTCGCCTCCAATCAATCGACGGATGCGGCGGTGCGGATCGGTCTCAGCTTCGAAGACAAGGCCGGCCGCTATTGCCGCAGTTTCGAAAGCCAGTCGCTGAACGGCATTGGCTGCCGCGACGACGGCGGCTGGCACCTTGAACGGACGATGCAGGGACAGGCGGGCACCGATTATCGCCAGGCGTCTTCGGGCGAGCTCGCGGCCGCCGCAGCGGCGATGATGACGGGCGATCCGCTCGACGCCGCGGCCGAACGGCAGGCGCGCGACAAGGGCTGGGCGCCCCGCTGACGATCTTTCAGGTGCCGGCCGGCTCGTCGATGCCGAACAGCGCGGCGAAATTCGCGCGCTTCGCGAGCAGATCGGCGAGGCTGTAGCCGTCGAGCACTTTCATAAACGCCGCCAGCGCCTCGGCGAGCGCGCCCGTCAGCCCGCACGCGGGCGCGATGATGCAGCTGGCGCAATCGACGAGATCGAAGCCTTCCTCGGTATGGCGCACGACCGCGCCGACGTTGATCTCGGCCGCCGGCCGCGCCAGCCGGATCCCGCCGAAGCGCCCTCGCACGCTTTCGAGATAACCCGCGTTCACCAGGTCGTTGACGACCTTCATCAGATGATTCTGCGAAATGCCATAAGCGCGCGAAATCTCCGAGATCGGGCACAGCCGCGCGTCATCCTGCGCGCCCACATAGAGGAGCACGCGCATCGCATAATCGGTGTAGCGCGTCAGGCGCATCCTGATCCTTCGAAAATGTCCGTCATCCAATAATATGTATTTTTGTTGCATGTTTCAAATTGCGATCATACATGCGCGTCAAATGCATGATTGGAGCGAGTCGTGAAACAGGACGGTCAGATCGATGAAGCCGCGCTTGAGCGCCTGATTCCGGCCTTTTACGACCGCGTGCGCGCCGACGCCGACATCGGCCCGTTGTTCAACGCCGCCGTGCACGACTGGCCCCACCATCTCGAAAAGCTCGTCGCCTTCTGGTCGTCGGTGATGCTGACAAGCGGGCGCTACAAGGGCAACCCGGTCGCCGAGCATCTGAAGCACAGGGATGCGATCACCCCCGCGATGTTCGACCGCTGGCTCGCGATCTGGGCCGACACCACGAACGAGCTGCTGGCGCCCGCCGCCGCGACCGCCTTGCAGGCGAAGGCCGCGCGCATCGCCGAAAGCCTCCAGCTCGCGCTTTTCTTCCGCTTGGACGACCCCGCCGGTCGCCGCGCCGCCTGAAACCTCCCCTCCCCCTCTGACAAAAGGATATCATATGCGTACCGCTTCCGCCCGCGCGATGGAGATCGTCAAGGCCACCGCCCCCGCCCTCGAAAAGCACGGCCTCGCGATCACCACCGCGATGTATGCCCGGCTTTTCGAGAATAAGGATATCGAGGCGATGTTCGACCGCGCCGCACAGGCGAGCGGCGAGCAGCCGAAGCGCCTCGCGGCGGCGATCCTCGCCTATGCGAAGAACATCGACAAGCTCCAGAACCTCGGAACCGCCGTGTCGCGCATGGTCGCGCGGCATATCGAAACCGGAGTGAAGCCGGAGCATTATCCCCATGTCGCCGAAGCCCTGCTGCCCGCGATCCGCGACGTGCTGGGCGCCGAGGTCGCGACCGACGAGGTGCTCGCCGCGTGGGGCGAAGCCTATTGGATGCTCGCCGACATCCTGATCGCCGCCGAGGCGCAGGCGTATGAGAATGCCGAGGCGGCTTGAACCTTTCGGCCAATAAAAAACCCGCCGGAGCCTGAGCACCGGCGGGTTTTTGTCGTTCGAAAGCTGCGCGCTTATTCGGCGCGCGCCGGGATTCCGGTCATCAGCGTGTGAAGCTCGCCCGCTTCCCACATTTCCATCATGATGTCCGATCCGCCGACGAATTCGCCCTTCACATACAGCTGGGGGATCGTCGGCCAGTCGGAAAATTCCTTGATGCCCTGGCGGACTTCCATGTCCTGCAGCACGTCGACCGTTTCATACTCGATGCCGAGGCGATCGAGCATCGCGATCGCGCGCGAGGAAAAGCCGCATTGCGGGAACAAAGGCGTGCCCTTCATAAAGAGCAGCACGGGATTGTCGGCGACCAGCTTGGCGATGCGGTCGTGGGTGGTCGGGTCGGTCATTGTCAGTCTCCGGGCAGGCGCGTTGCCGCGCGCCAAATAAGCATGCCCCTTATGAGGGGATTGCGGTCGTCAATTGCAAGGCATGAAGTTCGCCGCCCATGCGTCCGCCCAAGGCTGCATAGACCGCCTTGTGCTGCGCGACACGGGTCATGCCGCGAAAGGATCCGCTGACGACATGCGCGGCATAATGGTCGTTGTCGCCCGCGAGGTCGGTGATCGCGACCTCGGCATCGGGGAACGCCGCGACAATCATCGCCCGCAAATCATCTTCGCGCATACCCATCGTTGTCGCCTCAGTTCTGGCTGTCGATGAACTGGCGCCGCGCCTCGACGGTCTTGTCGTTCAGCGCCGCGCGAATCTCGGCATCGCTGATCTCGACCTGCGCCGCGGTGAGGTCGCCCGCGAGCTTGCGGATGACGTCCTCGTCGCCCGCTTCCTCGAAATCGGCCTGCACCACCGCCTTGGCATAGGCGTCGGTTTCCTCTGGGGTCAGCCCCATGCGCTCGGCCGCCCATTCGCCGACCAGCCGGTTGCGGCGCGCGGTGATGCGGAACTGCACCTCCTGGTCGCGTGCAAATTCTGCCTCGAAGGCGCGTTCACGATCGTCGAATCCGCTCATTTTGTCCTCGTGCGAAGGGAAAGTCCCCTTGCAGATAGGTCGCGCGTCCCCGCGGCGCAAGCCGCCTGTGCGGCAGATCACTTCCCTTTCGCTTACGAAGGGTTTAGGGTTTCGTCCCAAGGGAATGGGTCGCACCGCAGCAATAAAGTTTCCGCCCTGCCGGCGTCGAATCGGCATGGCGTCTCTGCGTCTGTGTTTGGGGGATTTGTGATGACCGTTCGACGTCCGCAACTTGTGTCGATTCTGGGCTTGCTGGCTTTCGCCGCGCCCGGAACCGCACTCGCGCAGGGCATGGACCCGACGCTGCGCGACAGTTTTTCGATCGGCGATCAGGGCGGCTCGCTCTGCGAGGTGCAGGCCACCGTTCGCGACGAGGTCGTCAAGGGCATGTTCGATCGCGCCTGGACGATCGTCTGCCGCGATGCGAGCCAGCCGGTCGGCTATGTCCGGATGCTGCGCGCGACGCCCGAGGATGCGCGCGCGCGCATCGATAACGCCATTGGACGGACGGGCGCGATCACGTGCGTCAAGGATGGCGGTTGCACCGTGCACGACACCAATATCGCGTGGAAGACGCGGATCGAGGCGGCGGGCGAGACGACCTATGCCGTCGAGGGCTTCGAGGCCTATGGCGACGCGCTCGATATCGCGCTCGAATCGATCCGCCAGCGCAAGGTCGTGCCCGGCGTCATCAAGGTCGCGACCATCTCTGTCGGCGGCAACGACGGTTTTGCCCGGACGATCGCCGGGACGATCGACGTCGATAAGGCGCTGGCCGAGGGATATCGCCGCAACCACAGCGGCGACTATGCCGAGGCCGCCGAATTTTTCGAAGCGCTGTCGCGCCGCGCCGCCGAGGAACAGTCGGCCGCCGACATCGACCCGACCGAAGTCACGCTGAACCGCGCGCTGCAACGCTCGAACCTTGGCGAATTCGCCGAAGCCGAAAGGCTGTTCGCCGAGGTCGAGGCGATCCCGACCGGCGACCCGGTCCAGCTGCGCCTCCGCCGTAATTTCCGGGCGATCAACGCGCTTAACCAGCGCGATTATGATGGGGCCGCCACGCGGCTCCAGACGCCGATCCCGCCGCTCACGACCGGCGTGACGGTGTCGGGCGACGCGGTAACGCTGACGCCGCAGATCGTCGCCGGGGTCAACAGCGGCGACAATGCCCGCGTCATCCGCCAGAGCAATGATCGCGAGCGGCTGTCGCCGCTCGAACGCGCGCAGATCATCGATGCGCAGGCGATCCACCTGCTCGGCACGGTCGAACGGCTGCGCGGCAATGCGCAGGCGTCGAAGACCGCGCAGCTCAAGGGGCTGACCGACGCGATCGCGGTGCGCGAAGGCCGCGTCACCTCGATCATCCGCCTGCGTTCGCAGATGCTCGGCGAACTCGCGCTGGCCGAAGAGGCGAGCGGCGACAAGGCCGCCGCCGACGCACGTTTCCGTGAATCGGTGAACCTGCTCGCCGTCGAATATCCCGAAACCAACGCGCTCGCCTCGGCGCGCGCGCGCTACGCCGCCTTCCTCACGCGCGAGGGACAGGACGACAAGGCGATGGGCATTTATCGCGAGGTCGTCACCGCTCTCGCCAATACCCAGCGGTCGACCGCGGGCATGGCGAACATGATGGCGCCCTATTACCGGCTGCTCGCCGCGCGTGCGGCGACCGAACCCAAGGCGATCGAGGATTTCTTCATCGCCAGCCAGCTCCAGATCCGCCCGGGTGTCGCCGATACGCAAGCGGTGCTCGCGCGCGAACTGTCGAGCGGCAGCAGCGACGGCGCGCGCCTGTTCCGCCAGGCGACGACGCTCAATCGCGATCTGGAACGCGCGCGGATCGAGGATGCGCGGCTCGCCCAGCTGCCCGAATCGCCCGAAGTCAACGCCTTGCGCGCCGATATCAAGGCGCAGCTCGGTAATTTGTCGGTCCAGCAGGCCGAAACCGTCGCCGCGCTGTCGGCCTTTCCGCAATATCGCGTCGTCGCATCGGGCAAGCTCGATCTGGCCGAACTGCAGCAGGTTCTGCGTCCGGGCGAAGCCTATTTGAAGATGCTCGTCGTCGGCGACGGCGTTTATGCGATGCTGGTCGAGCAAGGCGGGGCGCAGCTCTGGAAATCGGACATCAGCGCATCGGACCTTGACACCGCGGTCGACACGATCCGCTCGACGATTTCGCTCGTCGAAAATGGCCGCCGCGTCACCTATCCCTTCGACGCCGCCACCTCCTACAAGCTTTATGGCCAGTTGTTCGCACCCGTAGCGGCGCGCCTGCCCACCATCGCGCACCTGATCTTCGAACCCGATGGCGCGATGCTGCGGCTGCCGATCAACCTGCTCGTCACCGCCGACACCGGGCTTGCCGCCTATGAAAAGCGGGTGCTCGACCCCAATGCCGATCCGTTCGACATGCGCCAGATCGCCTGGCTTGGGCGGACGTCGCGGCCGAGCACCGCGGTGTCGACCCTCGGCTTCCGCAACGCGCGGCAGGCGGCGCCGTCGAAAGCGGCCAACCAATATTTCGGCCTCGGCGAGAATCTGCCCGTCAGCGGACGGCTGCCCTCGCTCGGCACGCGCGGCGCGGTGGCGGGCGGCGTCGATGGCGATTGCCTGTGGGATGCCGCGCAATGGGCGCGCCCGATTTCGGCCGATGAGCTGGTGACGGCGCGCAACGCGATGGGCCGCGATGCGGGCACTTTGCTCACCGGCGGCGCCTTCACCGACAGTGCGGTGAAAAATCGCGCCGACCTGGGCGATTATCGCATCATCCATTTCGCGACGCACGGCCTCGTCACCGCGCCGCGTCCCGCCTGCCCAGCGCGCCCCGCGCTCGTCACCTCGTTCGGCGGGCAGGATTCGGACGGGCTGCTCACCTTCCAGGAAATCTTCGACCTCAAGATCGACGCCGATCTCGTCATCTTGTCGGCGTGCGACACCGCCGGCGCGGCGAGCGTCGCGGCGACGCGCGAAGCCGGGCTTTCGGGCGGCGGCAATGCCCTCGACGGGCTGGTGCGCAGCTTCATCGGTGCGGGGGGCCGGTCGGTGATCGCGAGCCACTGGCCCGCGCCCGACGATTTCGACGCGACCAAGCGGCTGATCGGCGGGCTGTTCGCCGCCAATCAGGGCACAAGCGTCGCCGACGCCCTATGGGGAACGCAGCTGCGCCTGATGGACGATCAGCAAACGTCGCATCCCTATTATTGGGCAGGCTTTGCGATCATCGGAGACGGCGGCCAGGCGCTGCTCCACAGCGGCGCGACGACCGTCCGAAACGGCGAGGCCGCCGGGCGCGCCGCCCGCTAAGTCGATGAACGCACCCGACGTTCTTGTTCCCGCGGCCGACGCGCCCGCGCAGGATGGCCGGCAGGCCGCGGTGCCGCTGCGCAAGCGGGTGCGCCGGCTGGTCATGCAGCTCGGCCCGTCGCGGATGGCGGCGACGATCGTCTTTCTGATCATCGCGGTCCTGATCGCGCGGTTCAGTTGGGAGATGCCGCTGGTCAATGCCGCCGAGCGCGCGCTTTACGACGCGCGCGCGTCGCTGATGGCGCCGCGGGTCGAGCAGGACAAGCGCATCACCCTCGTCACCTATAATGACGAAACGCTGTTCAACACCGGCATCCGCTCGCCGCTCGACCGTACGCTGCTCGCGAATGCGCTCGGCAACCTCGACCAGATGGGAGCGAAGGCGATCGGCATCGATATCGCCTTCGACTCGCCGCGACCCGACGACGCGGCGCTGAAGGCGCAGCTGCGTTCGATGAAGACGCCGACCTGGCTCGCCTATGCCGAACAGGCGAGCAATCCGAACACGATCTTCTACGAACAGCAGAAATATCTCGAATCCTATATCGCCGATGTCGCAACCGCCGCGACGAAGCCCACGAGCGTATTATTCCGGACCGACAGCGACAGCGTGATCCGCAATTGGCCCGACCGGCCGAAAAACCTGCCGCCGCTGATGTCCAACGCGCTGGCCCCCGTCGACCCGGCCTATGCCGATTATCAGGGTAATATCCGTTTTCTGGTGCCCGCACGCGCAGCTCAGGGGCAGGAAGAGCCCGTCTTCGCCAATATCCCGATCGACACCTTCGCCATGCCGATGGACGCCGACATGCGCGCGGGTTTTTCGGAACTGGTCAAGGGCCGCTACGTCCTGATCGGCGGCGACATCATCGACAACGACCAGTTCGACACGCCACTCAGCCGCTTTCCCGATGCGATCACCGGCCAGCATGAAACGATGATCGGGCTCGAGGTTCACGCGCATATGCTGGCGCAGCAGCTCGACAGCGCCTGGTCGCGGCCGATCGCCGGACCCGCGCTGTGGGCGCTCGCGGTGCTGGTCGTTCTCGCGGGCGGGCTGACGAGCCTCATCGACCTGCGCGCGCGCTGGGTCGCGCTCGCCTTTCTCGGCCAGATGGCCTTCTTCGTCGCCTTTCCCTTCTGGCTGCAGGGGCGCGGCATCGACACCACCACCCTTCCCACCTTCGGCTGGGCGATCGGCTGGCTGTTCGGCTATGCCGCGGTGGGCACCGCCGCGCGCACCATCGGGTCGCGCCAGCGCGCCTTCGCGCAATCGGCGCTCGGCAAATATCTGCCCGTGGACGTAGCGGCGCAGATCATGCGCGACCCCGACCAGCTCTCGCTCCACGGCGAGCGGCGCAATATCTTTTGCGTCTTCACCGACCTCGAAGGTTTCACGAAGCTCAGCCACGCGGTGACGCCGGAAACCGTCGCGCGGCTGCTCAACGAATATCTCGATCGCCTGTCCGACATCGTGCTCGAACATGGCGGGACGATCGACAAATTCGTTGGCGACGCCGTGGTCGCCTTCTGGGGCGCGCCATTGAGCCGCCCCGACGATGGCCCGCGGGCCGCCGCCGCCGCGCTCGCCATGTATCAGGCGGGCGAGAAATATCGTGTCGACCTGGCCGCCGAGGACGTTCCCCCGATCGGGATGACGCGCGTGGGCCTCCACGTCGGCGACGCGATCGTCGGCAATTTCGGCGGCGAAGGGCGCATCCAATACACCGCGCTCGGCGACAGCATGAACACCGCGTCACGGCTCGAGGCCGCGAACAAGGGGCTGAAAACCGGCGTGCTGATCTCCGCAGAGGCCGGCGCGCGCTCGGGCCGCGACGATCTTGTGCCGATGGGCCGCGTCACGCTGCGCGGCCGCGCGCAACCCGTCGATGTCTTCACCCCGCGCCCCGACCTTGCCCCCGATCAGCGCGCGCGCATCGCCGCATTGGTCGCAGCGCACACCGCGGGCGATAAAAAATCCTATGTGACCTGTGCCACAGCAATACAGGCGGATTTCGGTCAGGATGCAGCCATCATGTTTCTGATAGAACGCCTTAACGAGACAAAAGAGGGAGAAAGCTATGTCCTTTCCTGATTTCCGGATGCGCCGCCTCGGCCTTTGCGCCGCCGCGGCCGTCGCCGCCATCGCCATGGTCGGCACCGCCGCCGCCCAATCGATGGTCGTCCGCTCGACCGGCCCGTCGGCGAGCAAATATCCCGCCGGTGCCAAGCTCAAGTCCGCCGACAAGCTGACCCTCGTCGCGGGCGACAAGATCGTGCTGATGCAGGCGGGCAAGACGCGCACGCTGTCGGGGCCCGGCACCTTCGGCGCCACCGGCACGGTGCAGGCGAGCCAGTCGCTCGGCGGCAATGTCACGCGCATGCTCGCCAAGGGTCCGACGATGCGGTCGCGCGGTGGGTTCTCGCGCGGTCCGGGCGATGAAACCCCCGCCAATGTCCGCGCGCCGAACCTCTGGCTGCTCGATTATCGCGAGGCCGGGACCTTTTGCGTCCTCGATCCCGCCGTGCTGATGCTGTGGCGCCCCAACATGGAAGGCGACACCGCGCTCGAGATCGAAAGCGCCGGTAAAAAAGCGACGGTCGCGATCGTCGACGGCGCGAATTTCCGCAAATGGCCGACCGATGTGCTGCCGGTGCAATATGGCACCGACTATCGCCTGTCGGGCGGCGGCCTCGCCAGGCCGGTGACGGTGCGCTTCGCCGCGATCGAAAATGCGCCCGACACGGTCGAGGGATCGGTCGACATGCTGATGGCGAAGGGCTGCTCGCCGCAGCTCAACCGCCTGGTCGACACGATGTCCGAAGCCGAAGCGGGATAAGGTAAATGGATGGGGCGGCGGCCATTGTTCCCGCCCTATCCGTCTGATAATCTTCTGAGGAAATTCCGCCGGTCGCGTGACGGAACATTTCCTTGGGTCGAAATTTGCGCTGCCGCTTTGCGGCAGCGCCAGTGGAGTTGGCGCATCGCGATCATCGCGGCGCGCCCATACGCAAGGGGTGGTGATGGCCGTGTCGGGGGACTTCGGAATTAATGCGATTATCCGGCCAAAACGCGCCGCGATCCGCAGCGCGTTGGCCGGTTCGGCGGCGCTGATCGCCGCGGTCCTGCCCGCCGCGGCGTGGGCGCAGGCGACCCCGCAAATCCCGACGCGCGAGGAAATCCAGCGCCCGCCGCCGGTGCCCGCGATCCAGCCCAATGAACAGGTCGTCGCGGTCGACGACGGCATCGAGCGCGCGCCCTGCCCGCTCGCCAACCCCGAATTCGCCAATGTCCGCTTCACGCTGCGCGGGGTCGAATTTTCGAGCGTCGAGGGCATCGACAATGCGGTGCTGGCGCCGAGCTGGTCCGACCGCGTCGGGCAGGAACTGCCGATCTCGGCGGTGTGCGACATTCGCGACCGCGCCGCGACGATCTTGCGGTCAAAGGGCTATCTGGCGGCGGTCCGCGTGCCACCGCAGACGATCGGCGACGGGGTCGTCCGCCTCGACATATTGTCGGCGCGCATGTCGCGGATCGAGGTGCGCGGCGATGCGGGCGCGAACGAAGGCCTGCTGCAACGCTATCTGTCGCGGCTCGACGACCAGCCGGTGTTCAACATCGTCGACGCCGAGCGCTATCTGCTGCTCGCGCGCGACATTCCGGGGATGGATGCGCGCCTGACGCTGCGCCCCGGCGCGGTTCCAGGAGAGGTCGTCGGCGAAGTCACCGTCGCCCGCACCCCCTTCACCTTCGACTTCAACGCGCAAAATTTCGGCTCGCGCGACGTCGGCCGCTGGGGCGGCATCGCACGCGCACGCTTCGCCGGCCTCACCGGCATGGGCGACCTCACGACGGTCAGCTTCTATGCGACCCCCGATCTGGAAGAGCAAAAGGTCGTGCAGGCGTCGCACGAGTTCCGCGTCGGCGGCGAAGGGCTGCGCTTCGGCGCCAGCTATACTTACGCCTGGACGCGCCCCGATATCACCGGCTTTCCGGTGAAGTCGAACACGCAGATCGTCAGCCTGTTCACCGCCTATCCGCTCGTGCTGACGCAGGCGCGGCGCGGGACCCTCGGCGGCGGGCTCGATTTCATCGACCAGGACATCGGCCTGGCCAGCCTCCCGATCAACCGCGACCGGCTGCGCGTCTTCAATGTGCGTGCGGACGCGAGCTGGATCGATCCCGGCTCGATCGCGGGACGCGGCGGTTACAGCCCCAGCGAACCGCGCTGGTCGCTCTCCACTTCGCTCGAAGCGCGCAAGGGCGCCTCCTTCCTCGGCGCGAGCGACGATTGCGGTCCCGGCGGCACAGCATGCTTCCTGCCCGGCGCGATCCCGCTGACGCGTGTCGAGGGACAGCCCGATGCCTTCCTCGTCCGCGCCAATGCGCTCGCCGAATGGCGGCCGGCAAAGCTGTTCACGCTGTCGGCGGCGCCGCGCGCGCAGTGGGCGAACGATCCCTTGCTCGCCTATGAGGAATTTTCGGGCGGCAATTTCACCGTCGGGCGCGGCTTCGACCCCGGCACGGTGATCGGCGACAGCGGCGTCGCGGTGGCTTTGGAAGCACGCTACGGCTCGTTCGTTCCCGCCAATACCGAAAGCTTCGCCTTCCAGCCCTTCGTCTTTTTCGACGCCGCGTGGGTGTGGAACAAGGATAGCGCCTTCGACGGGCTCGATCCGCAGAAGCTCTATTCGGCGGGCGGCGGCATACGCGTCGCCTACGGCGATCTCGCGCGGCTCGACATGACGCTCGCCGTACCGCTCAACCGCGGCGGTTTCCTCGCCGAGCGGCCCGATCCGCGGCTGCTGATATCGCTGACAACCTTATTCGGCGTGAGGGCGCGCTGACCATGAATTTTGCATCGAGGACAACGGATATGCGTGCCATCGCCTCCCTCTCGCCCAGCGGTTCCGGCAAGCAACGACTGCTGACAAGCTGCGCGATCGCGGCCGGGATGATGGCGCTCGCCTATGGCGGCCCCGCGCTGGCGCAGGTCGCGGGGTCGGGCACGATCACGACCCTCCCTTCGGGGACGACGACGGGCACGGGCGTGAATCCCTCGACGGTCAACGTCAACGGGCCGCAAAGCATTGTCGACTGGACGCCGTCCAATACGCCTGTCGCCGGCGTGATCGACTTCCTGCCGACGGGCAACTCGCTAAACTATGTCGGCGACGCCCCGGGCTATGTCGTCCTCAACCGGTTCGTCGACGGGGCGGGCACCTCGATTACCGACCAGATCGCGCTGAATGGCATTGTAAACAGCTATGTGGGGTCGATGAGCGGCCCGCGCGGCGGCAATATCTGGTTCTATAATGCGGGCGGCATCCTGATCGGCGCGACCGGCGTCATCAACGTCGGCAGCCTTGTCCTCACCACCAATGACATCGTCACAACGGGCGGCCTGTTCGGTCCGGACGGACAGATTCGGTTCAACGGGGCTGCCGGCAGCACGTCGGCGATCACGGTCAACGGCGCGATCAACGCCAATGATGCGGTCAACGCGGGCGATAGCTATGTCGCGCTGGTCGCCCCGCGCGTCGTTCAGGCAGGCGCTGTGCGCGTCGACGGCTCGGCCGCCTATGTCGCCGCCGAACAGGCCGAAATTAGTATCAATCCCTTGAACGGCCTGTTCGATATCAATGTGACGGTCGGCGCCGAGGGCGGCAACGTCATCACCCACAGCGGCACGACAACCGGCCCCGCGCACCAGCAGGGCGACAACGACGCAAACCGCGTCTACATGGTCGCTATTCCCAAGAATGACGCGGTGACGATGCTCGTGTCGGGCGCGATCGGTTATGACGATGCGCTGTCGGCGCAGGTCGACCCCGACGGCGCGGTGCGCCTGTCGGCGGGCTATAATATTACGGCTGGCGAACAGGATCTGGCGCCGGCAAACGCGACCGCCGCGAACATCGTCGTCAACGACACGCTGTTCCGCAGCAGCACATCGGCTCGTGCAAGCGGCACCTTTGTCGGCGAGGCGCTCCAGCAGATTCCGGGGTCGCCTCCCCCGCTGTCGTCGGCGGGACGCATCTTCGTCGAAGGTGACGGGGTTTTCAGCGGCGACGCCGGCGCTACGCTGACGGTCGGCACGGGTCAGCAAGGCGGTGCGACGGGCAATCTGGTGGTCCGGTCGGATGGCGCCGCCGGCGCCGCAGGCAATGTTGCGGTGAATGTCAGCGGTGGGACGCTGTCGACAGGCAATCTGTTGCAGATCACATCCCTGAGCCTGCCCGCCACCACGACCGGCGACAGCGTGGGCGGGACCGCCAGCCTGACGATTACCGGGGGCACCGTAACAACCCCGACCATCTCCCTATCCGCAATCGCTTCTGCCGACATCGGAACAAATGGTCTGGCAGGAAACGCACAGGGCGGCACTGCCAGCATTTCTGTCAGCAATTCCGGCACAGTGCTGGACACTGGCGCCGTCTTCATCAGCGCGTCCGCCATCGGACCAAATAATATTTTCGTCCCGACCGGCGGCGATGCGCAAGGCGGCACGGCAACGCTGACGGTCGCCGATGGCGCGAGCTTCCGCGCGACGACCAATGTTTCGATCGACGCAAACGGCGGTGGAGGATTCGGCCCGGCTCAGGCGGGCAACGGAACGGGCGGCACCGCGCGCATCGAGATCCTCGGATCGAACACCGCGTTCGAATCCGTGGGCACATCGATCGAAGCGCTGGGCAACGGGGGGAGTTTCTCCGGTCCGGATGACACGCTGAACGGCGGCGACGGAACGGGCGGGAGCGCCGCTCTCGTCATAAACAGCGACAATGGCGGAATCAAATCACTCGGCACACTCTCGCTCAATGCCAGCGGACGGGGCGGCGATGCGGGCGGAGAGAATTCGGTCGGCGGCGATGCGCTGGGCGGCACGGCGAGCCTGACGGTCGACGGCGGCGCCACCGCGCAATTTGCGTCGATCGCCCTCGCCGCATCGGCCGAGGCGGGAATCGCGCTCAGCCCCAGCGGCACGACGGGGCAATCGGGCAATGCGCGCGGGAATAATGTGACGCTGAGCGCAACCAATGGCTCGACGATCAACAGCAGCGGTGGCATCAACCTGACCGCGACCGGCATGGGAACGGCCGGCGAGAATTTCGGAACGGGCACCGGCGGCAACGTCGCCGTCAACGCGACCGCGGGCGGCACGATCACCACGGGCAATCGCCTGATCGTCGACGCAATGGGCGGGAACTCTTCCTTCGCGGTGGCACAAAGCGCCGGAAACGGCCTTGGCGGCAATGTCGACTTCCTCGCCGACGGCGGAACGATCGTAGCCGAGATCTATGAGGTCAACGCCAGCAGCGGCACGGTCCATGTCACTGGCACCGGCGGCGCCGCGCAGGGCGGTACGATCGACCTTTTTTCCCGCAATGGCGGGGAAATCCGGGCGACCCTCGACGATACCAACCGCTTCGACACCAGCGCGACTTCTGGCAGCAGCGCCGCCGGCACCGCGGCAACGGGCGGGACGATCCAGCTGATCGCCGATGGCGGCCGCCTCGACCTTGGCGTCGGCGTCGACCTGATCGCGGGCGGCACATCGGGCGGTGCGATCACGGTTGGCGCGACCGGCCCGACGGGCACCGGCGGCACCATCCTGATCCAGACCGCCGCCAGTTCCGGCAGCGCAATCGACTATGGCCAGCTTTCTGCCGCGGCCGACGGCCGCACCGCGGTGGAGATCGAGGTTCCGGGCGGGCCGATCGATAGCAGCGGAAACGGCCGCGGCGGCACGGTCACGCTCGATGTCCGGGGCGGCACCCTGTCGGGCGGCCTCATCGAGCTGTCGGCGAACGGCTCCGGCCGCGGCACCAGCGGCGGCAGCGCCAACGGCACCGGCGGCACCGCGACCTTCACCCAGACCGGCGGCGGCATCTCGGTCAGCGACATGTCGGTCAGCGCCGATGGCTTGGGCGGGATCGCGCAGGGCGTGTCGGGCACAGGCACCGGCGGTGTTGCGACGATCGACCTGTCGGGCGGGACGATCACCGCCGCCGACATCATCGCATCGGCGAACGGCGAAGGCCGTCCGGGGCTGGACGGCGATGATCAGGATCCGGCGAATATCACGACGGGCGGCACCGGCGGCGCGGGTGTCGGCGGCAATGCCGTCATCAACATCGGCGGCACCGCCGTCGTCGACGCGAGCGTCATCGAGGCCTATGCCAATGGCACCGGCGGGACCGGCGGCGGCTTCAACAATTTCTCCAGCTTCGGCTCGCCCGGAACGCCGGGCAATGGCGGGAACGGGTCCGGCGGCACCGCCAGCGTCAACCTTGCCGGCGGTTCGGTCACGGCGAGCAGCGTGACCGCCGGGGCATCGGGCATCGGCGGCGAGGGCGGCTCCTCCTTCTTCTCGAGCAGTTCGGGCAGCGCGACCGGCGTTGGCGTCGGCGGCACGGGCGGCATCGGCCGGGGCGGGCGCGCGACGATCGGACTGGCGGCGACGACCGGCGCAATCGCCGATGTCAGCGCTGTTGCGCAGGGCATTGGCGGTCTTGGCGGCGCGCACAATGTCGGCGGCATGGGCGGCGATGGCTATGGCGGCATCGCGCAGGCGATCGTCGACGATTTCGACGCCGGCACGCTTGCGATCAGTCTCGATTCGACGGCGGAAGGCGGCGACGGCGGCGATGCCGACGACGGACGCGGCGGCAACGGCGGCAATGCCTTTGGCGGGACGTCGAGCGTCCTCGCCGACGGCTCCAATGCGAACGTCAGGGTGACGCAGGCCAATTTTGTCACCGGCGCGGCCGGCGGCAATGGCGGCAACGGCCGCCTCGGCTTCAGCTCGTCGGCGGCGGTCGCGCCTTCGGGCGGCGATGGCGGCGGCGCGCAGGGTGGCGCGATCGAGGTCATTTCGCGCGATGGCGCGACGATGACGCTCGGCCTGGCCGCCGGCGACGTCGTGGAACTCGGCAGCACCGGGATCGGCGGCAACGGCGGCAACGGCAGCACCGCCGATTTCGGCGCCGGCAATATCGGCGGCGATGGCGGCCTCGGCGGCGGCGGGGTCGGCGGATCGGTACGATTGATTGCCGACGGCGGCACGATCACGACCGCCGGCGAGTCTCTGGAAATCGATGTCAGCGGTCAGTCGGGAAGCGGCGGCAACGGCGGCCTTGCCGGCGGCGGTGGCAGTCTGCCCGGCACAAACGGCGGTTTTGCGGGCACCGCCGGCGGGCGCGTCAATATCGATGCGCTGACGACCAACGCCGGCCCCGGCCTGATCGACCTTGGCAACACCAATATCTTTGCCAGCGGCGATACCGCAGGCCGCGTCGAAATTCGTAGCGACAGCCGAGTCAACTTCACCAGCCTCGACGTCGAGGTGCGCGGCCTTGCCGATCCGACCAACAACGACACCGGCACAGCGCCGGCGGGCATCTTCCTTGGCGCGGCCGGTGGGACGATCGAAGCCGGGAGCCTGACGCTCGGCACCGACGGTTCGATCGGCCTTTATGCAGAGGGCGCGGGACGCGTGACGGTCGCCGAAACGGCGCAGCTGCAGGCGGGCGACCAGATCGATATCCGCCATGACCTGCGCGGGGCCAATGCGGCACCGACGATCGAGGCCACCGACGATCTGGTCATGATCGCGGGAACCAGCATCAGCGGCGCGCCGGGCAGCCTGCTCGCCGCAGGGGCCACGCTCTCGCTGACCGCCGAAGGCCCCGCCGCGACGATCGGTGTCGACCGCCTCGATGCCACCGACATCGCAGTCAACGGCAGCGGCGCCGCGAGCGTCGAACATGCCGAAGCGGTCAATGATTTTACCGCGAGCGCCGGCAGCTTCCGTACCGGGCTCAATTCGATCATCACCGGCGGCGACATCTCGATCACCTCGCCCGGTGCCGTCGACCTCGGCAACTCGACCGCGGGCGGCTTCGTCCAGGTCCAGGGCCAGTCGATCGCCTTCAACTCGATCACTGCCGGCCTGTCGGTCGGGCTTTCGGCGGACGGGACGACCGCGGGCGCCGAAGGCATCCGCGGCGGATCGATCAGCGCGGGCGAGGACATCAACCTCTTCGCCAACAGCATCGCGCTCACCGGCAATGTCACGGGCGCGGCGTCCTTCTTCGCCTTCGGCACCGGCGGCGCGGTTTCGGTGAACAATGCCGACGTCGATGGGAACATCTCGATCTTCTCGGCCGCCGATCTTTCCGGCACCTATGTGGCGGGCGGCAATATCTTTCTGAATTCGGACGCCAATATCAACGCTTCGGCGCAGGCGAATGGCGGTTATGTCGACCGCAACGGTATCGCGGCGGAGGGCAATCTGTTCGTCATCGCCGCGGGCAATGCGGCGCTCACCGACAGCTCGGCCGCGCGCATGTTCGGCGTCAACGCCGGGGCCGCAGCGTCGATCGATGGCGGCACGGCGGGCGAAGATGTCCTCGTCATTGCGGGAACGACCGTCAGCCTGACCGATGTCACGGGCGGCGACGACATCACCGTCCGCGCGGCGGGCAATATCGACGCGCTTAACGTCCGCACCACCGGCGCCGGCGCCGACACGCATATCCTCGATTTCTCGACAGCCTCGGGCAGCCCGACCTTCACCATCGGCACGGGCGAAGGGTCGCAAGGCATCAACGGCGCCGACATCGTGATGGCGTCGACCGCCGGCGCGATCGGCGCGGCGACGCTGTCCGCCGGCGACGATATCCTGCTCAACGCCGCGAACAGCATTGCGGTCAATGGCGCGACGACGCTTGGTCTCGGCACCACGGGCGGCGACAGCAGTATCCGCACGCAGGGCGGCGCAACCACGCTCGCAGGCCTCGATGCCTTCAGCGACGTTGTGGTCGATGCGGCGGGTATCGCCAATCTGACGGGCACCGTGGCGGCGGGACGCAATGCGACGATCACCGCGCAGGGCGTGACGCTCGCCGCGCTCACCAACCCCGGCGGCTCCGCGATCCCGACGCTGAGCGCCGACGGCGATGTCGTCGTCAATTCGTCCGCGGGCATATCGGGCGGCGGCGTCCGCGCGCTGGGCAATGCGACGCTGACCGCGGGGACCGCGATCGGCATCACGTCGATCGAGGGACAGGATGTGACGCTCACCGGCGCGACCGGGGTCGCTGCGAACCAGGCCAACGTCCTCGGCACCACCAGCCTCGACAGCAGCGACGGCAATATCCAGCTCGGCAGCCTCATCGCGGGGGGTACGATCAACGCCAGCGCCAATGCGATCCGCATCGAGGGCGGCGGCGATCTGCATTTTGCCACGCTCACCACCGACGTCGGCGACGCCTATGTCCGCGGCGGCGGCGACTTCTCGGTCGCCACCGGCACTGTCGCCGGCACCGCCGACCTCGGCACGCAGGGCGAGGCGATGACCATCGGCAATCTCACCGCCGCCAACGCCATCATCGAAAATTCGGTCGGTTTCCTCAATCTCGACGCTGTTACCGTTGCCGGCAACCTCACCGCCGCGGCGCGCGCATCGCTCGGGATCAACGGCGTCGTCACCGGCCGGTCGATCTCGCTCGCCTCGGCGGGAATCAGCATTGCGCCGACGGGCCGCGTCGGCACCGCGGGCGTGACCCAGCAGCTGTCGGTCGCCAACAACAACACCGCCAACCAGACCTTCGTCGGTGGCACTGCCGGACCCAACGGGCCCAACGGCTATCATATCGACGCCGACGAGCTGACGCGCCTTTATGGCACACAGATCGAAATCTTCGCGCCCGAGGTGCAGAGCGCGGGGCCCGTTTCGGTCGGGTCGGCAACGCCGCCCGACGTCGTCGTCGACACCTTTACGATGACCGGCGGCGCATCGAACGCCAACCTCGGCGCCAATGGCGCGCTGACGATCCGCACCCCGGGCAAGATGCGCGTGATCGGCAATGTCCAGCTGACGGGCCTCACCGACGCCAACGCGCTCAACCTCGCCGCGAGCGATGCGCTCGAAGTCATCCTCGGCCGGGGCAGCGTCCGGTTGCTCGGGGCAAATAATGCGCCGGGCGGGCAGCTCAACATGGCATCGGACGACATCATCGTCGCGACCGAGGCCGCCATTGCCGCGGTCGGCGCGGCGACGACGACCGACGCGATCAATACGCGCCTCGGCCAGAATGACGGCGTCACGCTCGACGAGGGTGCGCTGTTCGCGCGCGGCATCCGCGCCGACGTCGCGGGCGGCTTCTATGTCCAGAACAGCGGCGCGGGCACCGACTTCGCGCAGCGCCGTGGGCTGACCTTTGGCGCCGGCGGGCTCGACGTGCGGACGCAAGCGACGTCGCGCATCGTCATCAACGGGGTGCAGCTTGGCGCGGGCGGCCAGATCACCGGCATCGACACGGTCCCACTACTGACGATCAACGGCGCGGCGCCGGTGGTTGGCAGCTATGATCGCCGGTCGACCTTCAACGGCTGCCTTATCGCCAGCCCGATCGCCTGCACCACCGTGACCTTCGATTTCGAGAATAATTTCCCGGTCCAGGATATTATCGACGAGGAGGTCGACGATGACGACGGCGTGGGCGAAGGCAATAATTTCCCGCAAGCGCTCATCACGATGCGCGATATCGATCCGATGACCGGCGAGCCGCTGCTCGACGATCCGGTGACCGGCGCGGGCAACGACGATCTGTGGACGCCGCCGCAGCAATAAGGCTTTCGGTTGACGCCGGCGGGCGGAGCAAGGCATGGGCGCGGTTATGACCGACGCCCCTGCCTCCCCGCTCAAGCTGTTCAACAGCCTGACGCGCAGCCTCGAACCGTTCGAGCCCGTCCACCCCGGCGAGGCGCGCGTCTATAGCTGCGGACCGACGGTCTATAATTATCAGCATATCGGCAATATGCGCGCCTATGTCTTTGGCGACACGCTAGGGCGAACGCTGTCATACAAGGGTTATAAGCTCACCCACGTCATCAACATCACCGATGTCGGACATCTGACATCGGACGCCGACGCCGGCGACGACAAGATGGAGAGGGCCGCCGCCGCGCAAGGGAAAAGCGCCTGGGACATCGCGGCTTTCTATCAGGCGGATTTTGAGACCGATCTTGCGCGTCTCAATATCCGGGACAAGCAGCACCCGCGCGCCACCGAATATGTCGAAGCGATGATCCAATGGGGCAAAAGCATCGCCGACAAGCATTGCTACGAACTCGATGGCGGCCTCTATTTCGACACCACCACGGTCGCCGATTACGGCCGCCTCGCGCGCCATGGCACCGATGAGGGCGAGAGCCGCATCGATCCCGTCGACGGCAAACGTGCGCTCGCCGACTTTGCAATCTGGCGCAAGACGCCGCCGGGCGAGACGCGCCAGATGGAGTGGGATTCGCCGTGGGGCCGCGGCGCGCCGGGCTGGCACCTCGAATGCTCGGTGATGTCGGAGGCGCTGCTCGGCTTCCCCTTCGATATTCACACCGGCGGCATCGACCACCGCGAAATCCACCACCCGAACGAGATCGCTCAAAACCAGGCGCACAGCTGCTCGCCAGACAGCGGCGCGCGGATATGGATGCATAATAATTTTCTCGTCGACCGCAGCGGCAAGATGTCGAAATCGAGCGGCGAATTCTTGCGCCTGCAACTGCTGGTGGACAAGGGTTACCACCCCCTCGCCTATCGCCTCATGTGCCTGCAGGCGCACTATCGCAGCGAGCTCGAATTCAGCTGGGATGGTCTTGGCGCGGCACTAACACGGCTCAAACGGCTGGTGATGGCGGCCGCCGCGGCGCGCGATGCAGAACCGGCCGAGCCGACCGACCACCGCCTCACCGATCTGCTGGCAAAGTTCGACGCGGCGATGTCGGACGACCTCAACACGCCGGTCGCGCTCACGCTGCTCGAAGAAACGGCGGCGATGAAAAAGATCGACGCCGGCCAGAAGCATGCGGCACTCGCCGCGATGGATGCCGTCCTCGGCCTTAACCTGCTGACGACCGCGCGCGCCGACCTGCGCGTCCGCCCCAAGACCGCGACGATCGGCGAAGACGAAATCGAAGCGACGCTCGCGCGCCGCAAGGACGCGCGCGCCGCGAAGGATTTTGCCGCATCCGATGCGCTGCGCGACGAACTCGTCGCCGCGGGGGTTGAGGTCATGGACGGCGACCCGCTCGGATGGGACTGGCAACCCGGCGCCAATTAGAGGCTTGTCGCAGGCCCGCGGGCTGCTAGCCTCGTTGCATGTCGCAACTGATCTGCTGGCTGCTCGTCGGCCTTGTCCACCTGATCCCGGCGTTGGCGCTGTTCCGGCCGGCGTTGATCACGCGGCTCTATCGCATCCCGCCGGACAGCCCGCTCTTCCTGCTGATGCACCATCGCGCGGCGCTGTTCTTCGCGGTGCTCGTCGCCTGCGTGTGGGCGGCGTTCGATCCCGGCGGACGCAAGCTCGCCACATTGCTCGCCGCGATCTCGATGCTCAGCTTCCTGTTTCTCTATCAGTCCTACGGGCGCCCCGCAGCGCTCGGCACCATCGCGCTGGTCGATCTCATCGGCCTCGTCCCGCTGGCCTGGGCGGGCTGGCACGCATTTCAGCAGTAGGAAAACCATGACCAAGACCGTGACCGTCCTTTCGGGCCTGATCCGTCCGCTTGTCGAAAACCGGCTGCCCGACTGGATCGAACCCAAATTCTTCGCGTCGAAGGAAGAGGCGCTCGAACTCGCGCCGCAGGCCGAGATCGGCTGGTTCGACATGTACGACAAGAAGGATATGGCAGCGGTCATCGCCACCGCGACCAGCCTCAAATGGCTCAATTCGATCTATGCCGGGGTCGACGGCATGCCGCTGGATCTGCTGCGCGAGCGCGGCACGGTGCTGACCAACGGCGCCGGCATCAACGCGATCACTATCGCCGAATATGTCGTGATGGGGATGCTCACCGTGGCGAAGGGCTACCGCGATGTCGTCCGCGCGCAGGAACGGCGCGAATGGCTGATGGACTCGCCCGGCAAGGTCGAACTGTTCGGGTCGAGGGCGCTGCTCCTCGGCTATGGCGCGATCGGCAAGCTGATTGAGGAACGGTTGAAAGCCTTCGCTGTCGACGTCACCGTGGTCCGCCGCTCACCGGGCCCCAACACGCTAACCCCCGGCCAGTGGCGCGCGCAGCTCGGCGAGTTCGACTGGGTGATCCTCGCGGTCCCCGCGACCCCCGAAACCGACGGCATGATCGGCGCGGCGGAGCTCGCGGCGATGAAACCGACGGCGACGCTCATCAACATCGCGCGCGGCAGCGTCGTCGATCAGGCCGCGCTGGTCGCGGCGCTCGACGGCCAGCAGATCGCCTCGGCCTTCCTAGACGTCACGACGCCCGAACCGCTCCCCTCGGACGATCCGCTGTGGAGCCTCGACAATGCGCATATCACGATGCACCTGTCGGGCCGGGCGCAGGACAAGATGTTCATCCGTTCGGCGCAGCGCTTCCTCGAAAATCTCGATCGCTGGAAAAAGGGCGAGGCGGTCGAGCCGCAGGTCGATCTGTCGCTCGGCTATTAACGCGGCCGCTCAGCCTTTAGTTCGCGCACCAGCGGTTGCAGCCGTTCGTCATATTTGGCGAGCATCGTATGTGCGCCGGCATGGTCGTAGAAGCTCACAAGCTCGCGCCCGTTCCAGCGGTGGAGCGCATAGGCGGGATCTTCGGCGACGATCATCGGCCGGTCGTCGGGATGATTCTCGTCAATCGGGCGAAGGTCGAGCGAGACCTGCGGCGCCGTCGACGAACAGATTGCGATTGTGCGCCCCTCCCACGCAACGGTCACCGAGCGGTGGAGGTGGCCGCAGATCAGCCCGCGAACCTGCGGGTGGCGGCGTACCACGTCGGTGAAGACCGCGACCCACGGCTCGTCGGGGTCGGTGTTCATCCACTCGATCCCGCTTTCGATCGGCGGATGGTGCATGACGATATAGGTGGGCTTGGCGCTGTCCTTCGCCAGTTCGGCGTCGAGCCAGGCGGCGCGCCGGTCGCAAAATGCGCCGCCGTGGCGCCCTTCCTCCAGCGTATCGATCGTCACCAGCCGTAGTTCGGGGAGTTCGATCGTGTACTGAACGAAACCGTTGCCGTCGTCGAGACCCGGAAAGCGGGCGTGAAAATTGTCACGCAAATCATGATTGCCGACGCTCGGCCACACCGGAAAGGGACAGCGCGAGAAGGCGGTGGCGAGGCGGCGATAACTGTCGTCGTCGCCGCGATCGGAAAGATCGCCGGTCGCGAGCAGCAGATCAGGCCGGTTCGGCCCCTCGATCAGCACGTCGAGCACCTCGTCGAGGCGCTTGCGGTTATATTCGGCCGGATTGTCCGGATCGAACCCGATATGGATATCTGTGATCTGCGCGATCAGCATATCCGTCCCCCGTTCCGGTCGGCTGGTCCCGACCCATAAAACCTCACCCGCCCCGCCTTGCCCCGTGCAAGGGAGGTGTGCGCCACGTCACATCGTAAAGGCCCCGCCCCCCGGTTCCTGTGATCATGCTCACACCATAGGTAGCAGCAAGAGGTTTATTTGTGATTGCGGCAGTGTTTTTCTTGGCTCTGCGCGGCGGCATCCACGGTTTGCCGCCGTCCGAATGATATTCGTGGCACATCGCGCAGGGTGATTCGGTCGCGGTCTCGACCTTTACAACACGCGCGCCGCCTTCGCCGACATGGCAGTCGCGGCATTGGCGCAGGCCCGGGACGAGCAGGTCGGTCGACGCCTTGGACGCGGGCGCAGCGGTGTGGCAATCGGCGCATTCGGTTTCCTTGTGCGCGTCATGGTCGAACCAGCCTTTTTGCAGGTAGCGCGGCGTCTGGCTGACCGCCGCAACCCGCCAGCTGTTGCCGGCCTGCGGCGCAAAGATCGTGTGACAGTCGTAACAGGCACCGCCCTTTGAGAAGACCGCGCGCACCGCATCCTGCGCACGGCTGGGCCGTGTCGCGACTTCGTTGAAATAGATGTTGTAAACCTGCCCCTCGGCATAGGCGCCCGGACGCCGCCGCTGCATGCCGCCAAGCTGGAGCGGTCGCCCGGGCGGGGTCGAGCGATAATAAGCGGTGAGATCGGCGACCACCTGGTCGGGCTCGCCATGGCGCAAAGTCCGCGTCACCCCGCCAACGGTTTCGAAGGCGAGGCTGTGGCACATCGCGCAGTCGCGTTCCATTTCGACCGGCTTGACGCGTACCCCGTCGGCCTCGACGCGGTGGCAGTTCGCGCACTCCAGCTTCTTGCCGAAATCGTAGCGGCCGCGGAAGCTCGCCGCCATGCGCGCAACGCCGCCGGTCGCCTGCACATGCATGTCGTGCGGGAATTTGAGGCCGTTATAGTCGACGGTGCCCTTCGCCAGTGTCGTGCGCACCAACTTGCCGCCCGGCGCGGGACGCACGAGCGGACGAAACTCGGGATGACTCGTGCCGAAATCAGCGGCATCGGCGAGCGTGGTCGGATGCCCTGCGGTCTTCAAACGCGCCGACATGCCGTCATGGCAATCGGCGCAAAATTTCTGTGGCGTCGCCGGCATCGGCCCCGCGCCCTCATGCTCGGTATGGCATTCGACGCAGCGCCCCTGCGGCTTGTTGAAGGTCTTGGCAAAGCCATCGAGAATTCGCTCGCCCATGCCGGGCGGGTGTCGCGCGGCGAGCAGCATCGCGGTCGGCGCGCCCGCGTGCGCCATGCTCATCGCCTTATGCTCGCCGGTGTGGCAGCCGACGCACGCCTTGTCGGTCACCGCGACGAACGGCTCGACATGGCACGACTGGCAGTCGTCCTTCAGGCTGGCATGTGCGCTCGACAGCGGGCCCGACAGCCACGCGCTATCGGCGTGATAGCCCTCGGGGCGCTCGTTGACAGACTTATAGCTATACCACGCCCAGATCGGCCCGATCAGGAAGGCGAGCAGCATCAGCAGGCCGAAGACCCACGCCCCCATGCGCTTGCCCAGCATCACGCCCTGCAGCGAGAAGGCCTTGGCCTCGTCGACGTCCTTCGACGACTGCGAGAGTTCGTCGATCCGCTCGACGAGCAGGATGATATTCTCACCCTCGCGCGCGATCGTCAGCCGGTGACCACCGAAGCGCAGCTCGCCGCCCGCACCGCTGTCGATATCGGCAACGGTTGCGCTGCGCCCATTGAGGTCGAACCCCAGCCCCTCGCTCGCTGCGACGCGCACCGTGCGCCCGTCGGCGCTGCTGATCGTCGCATGATGCGGGTTCACCGCGAGGTCGGCGACGTGGATGACGTTGCTGCCCTCGCGGCCGAGGGTGATCGCGTCGCCCGGCAGCGGCGTGTCGCGGATGATCTGTTTGCCGGTCTTCGTCGTCGAGATGCGGCGCAGGATGAAGCTCATGGTTCTCCTCCCCGCCTTACCAGTAGAAGAAGACGCTGATGATGTGCGCCGACAGCGCCGCGATCAGCGCAAAGGTCAGCGGCACATGCACATAGAGCCAGATTTCGAGCAGCGCACGGATCTTGAGGTGTCGGCGAAGCCGCGTCAGCGCCGCCTCCTTCTGCTTGAGCAGCCCGACGACCTTCTCGCGCGCCTCACGATCGCTGCCATTCGAGAGCGACAGCGTCCGCAGCGCCGCGGCGGTCGCGCAATTCGGATAGCGGCCCGACAACCGTGCGCCAATGCCGCCCGCAAACGGGTCTTCGTCGAGCGCCGCGAGCACTGGCGCCGTGTCCTCGGGCGTCAGCGGCTGCGCCGCGCTATGCAGTTGGCGGTCGAAGGCGCGGATCGCCTCGAGCATCTGCATCTGCGTCATCTCGTCGCGGTTGTTCGACAGTGCCGCGGGCAAGGTCGCATAGACGATCACGCCATAAAGCCCCGACAAAATCACCAGCATCATCAGCGCCCACGCGAGCGTGTGGACATTCCAGCCGAGCTGGAACCCCGTGTGCCAGGTGCCGACGACGACCAGGCTGAGACCCAGATAGACATGCGCCGAGGTCCATGCCTTCAGCGACCAGTAATCGCTTGTCATCTTGCGCTTGCGATAGCCGAGTGCGGTGAGCCACAAGATCAATCCCGCGCCGATCGCGCCGAGCGTATAGCCGTACCAGCTGCCGCCATTGTGCCGCGGCGTCACATCGACCAGCGCATAGCTGACGATGATCAGCAGGCAGAGCGCGCCCGAAATCTTGGCCCAGCGAAACCCCGCGTAGCGCAGAAAACCCTCATGTCTCCGCTCGCGGACGCGTTCGGTCTGGGTCGCCTTGGTGCGGCGGCGCTGGAAGAGGCTCGCCATCAGTCGGCGTCTTCCTGAAGCCGCGCGATCGACAGGAATTCTTCAGGCGAAACGCGGATCGCCGCGCCGGTCGGACAGGCGCGCACGCACGCGGGGCCGCCCGAAATGCCTTTGCACATGTCGCATTTGACTGCGATTTTCTTGGGCTTCTCGTCGCCCAATTGCTTCTTGGTCCATTTGGGCGATGGCTCGCCCGGGCCGGGGCCGAAGCCCGTGAGCAGCCAGCGCAGCAGGCTCGGCTTCTCGGGCGGCGCGGCCTCCATGCGGATCACGCCATAGGGGCAATTGCGCATGCAATTGCCGCAGCCGATGCAGCCGGGCTCCATGAACACCTCGCCGTCGGGACCGCGGTGGATCACATTCGGCGGGCAGTCGGCCATGCAGTGTGGATGCTCGCAGTGGCGGCAGCTCGTCGGCACGTGCAGATGCGCGAAGGTCTTGCCCGCTTCGCGGTCGAGCCGCGACAGGCCTTCATGGCTGTCAGCGCACGCTTTCTCGCAATTGTCGCAGCCGACGCACAGATTCTCGTCGATCAGCAACGCATCGGTCGCCTCGCCGAGCCCCTCCTTCATGATGAAGCTCGCGGTGTCCGAATAGAGATCAACCGCGCTCGAATAGCTCGCTTTCCGCGATTCGATGAAGCTGTTCATCGCCGCGCGTTCGGCGACCGCGGCCTCGGTCGCCTCGCGCACCTGCGGCCGCTTGGCGAGCATCGCCTTGAACTGCTCGCCCTTCAGCCGGATCACTTCGCTCGCGACTGCGGCCTTCACGGTGGCGTTGCGCCGCTCGCCGCTGAGCACCGCCATCTCGCCGAAGAAACTGCCCGCAGGCAAATAGCGCAGGAAGATCGGCTTGCCGCCGATATCCTTCTCGACGACCATCGACCCCGAGCGGATGACATAGACGTCGTCGCCCTCGTCGCCCTCGGCCAGCACGACCTTGCCGGCGGGAACGCGTTCGATCGCGGGGTCCTCGACGATCGGTTCGAGATCCTCGACCGTCAGCCCGCCCTTGAAGATTTGCAGCAGCTGGCGTTCGAGCGAGATGCGGTTGATCACGCGTTTCGCCCCCGGCACGGCAGCCATCAGCTTGAGCGCGGCGGTGCGCGACACCTCGACGAAAATGCTATCCTCGCCCGCGCGGATCCTCGCGCCGCGCTTGCGGCCCGAAATCAGCCCGACCTCGCCGAAGATCGATCCCTGCTCGATCGGCACATTGATGTCGGGGCCGACCTCGACGACCGCATGGCCGTCGGCAATCGCGAACAACGACGACCCCGGCTCGCCTTTCTCGAACACAACGTCGCCCTTGGAATAGAAGGCGACTTTCGAATCGAGCATGAATTCGCGCATCTGCAGCGGCGACACGTCGGCGAAGATGCGGATGCGCGTGCGCAGATATTCGAGCCATTCGCTGACCGATTTCTTCTGCGGCAGCGCCTCGAAAATCGCCGCCAGATCCTTTTCGTCGGCGGGGGTCAGCGCCTTGTTGCCGTTGAGGAATTCGACGACGTCATAGCCCTGGTTCATGCAATGCTTGATCAGCGGATAACCCGCGAGCGCACCGATGACATAGATGCCGGGCACCGTCGTCTCGAAGGTCGGCGACAGTTTCGGAAAAGCCTCGCGGTCGGGGCCAGTGAACTCGATCCCCATCGATTCGACAAAGCCGCGCGGCGCAACCGACCCCAGCCGCGCGACGATCACATCGCATTCGATCCGTTCCTCGCCGGTCGGGGTTTCGAGCGTCAGCCAGCCCGGCTCGACCTTCTTCGGCTGCGTTTCGGTGCGGATCGACATGAAGCCATTCTCGCCCGCCTCGGTCATGTCGGAGACATTTTTCGCCTTGGCGCGCGCGAAGTCCTTTGAGCGGTTGAGGATGGTGACGGTGTTCTCGAGCGCCTCCTCGGCGACACCGAGCGCATTTTCGATCCCCGCGTCGCCCGACCCGACGACGGTGATATGCTTGTCCTTGAAATCCTCGGGATCGTCGACCTGGTAGATGATGTGCGGCAGGTCGGCGCCCTCGCAGCGCATCCGGTTCGGGTTGCCCTGCGTGCCGATCGCCAGCACGATATTCTCTGCCGTATAGACGTCGCCCTTGGCGGTCTTGATCGCGAACGCACCCTTCGCGCCGGTCACTTCGGCGACCTCGGCGTGATAGGCGACCTGCACCTTGTTGTTCGCGGCGTCCTCGTCCCAATTGCCGAGGATATATTCGCGCGCGCCCTCGGCGAAGCGGCAATCGGAGCGGAGGTCGAGCCGCTCGGGGGTCGCAAGCACACGCTTGCCCTTCTGATATTTGAAGATCGTGTCCGACAGATGGTCGGTCTTTTCGAGCAATATGTGGCTGAGCCCGAGCTGCGCGGCGCGCGATGCGGCGCTGAGTCCCGCGGGACCCGACCCGATGATCGCAACCTTGACCGGATCGCTCATGCACGCACCATCGCGCGGCGGAAGCCGCCCTTGCCGTTGCTGGCCGTGATGCTGACGAAGTCGCGCACGGGCATCCTTTTCCCCCTGTCGCCAGCCCCCCGGCGAATTCATAACGGATGCGACCCGGACTTATGTCCTGGACGCAAAGCTATGCCCTTGAAAGCGAGGAAAGGTCAACCGGCCGACGCGAGATTCTGGCCGTTGCGAGCCATTCTCAACAGTACCCTGCGGGCGGGTTCAGGCGAGCTCGAATATCGCGGCGATACGCTCGGACTGAGTGGGCTCGAAGCGCGACCATCCGTCGGGGCCGAGCCGTTCGAGCGGACGGAAACGCGCCTTGTACGCCATGCGCGCCGACCCTTCGATCCAGTAGCCGAGATAGACGTAGGGCAGCCCCGCGCGCGCGGCGCGCTGGACATGGTCGGCGATGATATAGGTGCCGAGCCCCTCGCGCATCGGATGGGCCGCATCGAAGAAGCTGTAGATCATCGACAGCCCGTCGCCCTGCCGGTCGGTCAGGCAGCAGCCAACGAGCCGGCCCTTGCCGCCGTCCGCCGCCGGCTCGCGATATTCGATCATATAGCTATCGACGGGGGTCTGCTCGACCATGTCGGCGAAATCCTGCTCGTCCATATCGGCCATGCCGCCATCGGGATGGCGCGACCCCAGATAGGAACGCAGCAGCGCATATTGCTCTTCGGTCGCCCACGGCTTGCACGCGGTGGCGACAAGGTCGCCGTTGCGGCGCAGGTTGCGCTTCTGCGAGCTGCTCGGCGTGAACTCGCCCGCGCAGACGCGCACCGACACGCAGGCCGAGCAATCGGCGCAGCTCGGACGATAGGCGACCGACTGGCTGCGGCGGAACCCGATGCGGCCGAGCGCGTCGTTCAGCTCGTTCGCCGAATTGCCGCTGAGCTCGGTGAACACCTTGCGCTCGGTTTTGCCCGCCAGATAGGGACAGGGCGCCGGGCTGGTGACAAAAAAGCGCGGAAAACGGAACGGTGCGGACACGCGGGAAAACCTCCGGACTGGCGAATGCGGAGCCCCCCGACGCGGGTCCGACGCGCTACTTGCACCAACTATGCCGCGCAGCGTCAATGGTGCAAAGTCCATTTACCATTTTTAAACGTCCCGATCTGAATCAACCCGAAAATTTTGTGAATCGGCCGGTAACTTTTGTGCCGATTTGAATCGACCAGGGTCCGAATCCTAACTGTAGCCGCGCAGTTCGTCGCCCGTGAGCGTCGCCACATGCAGCACGTTGGTCGACCCCGGGGTGCCGAACGGAACCCCCGCCATCATCACCAGCTTCGCGCCCGCCTTGCAGATGCCGTGGCGCAGCGCCATGCGCTTGCCCTTGGCGATCATCTCTTCGAAGCTGCCGATATCCTTGGTCGGCACGGCATGCGCACCCCAGAGCAGGCCCATGCGCCGCGCCGCCTCACGCTTCGGCGTTAGCACCAGCAGAGGCGCGCCCGGCCGCTCGCGCGCGACGCGGCGTGCGGTCGAACCCGACGCGGTGAAGCAGATGATCGCATCGGCGGCGATCGTCGTGATGATGCTGCCCGCCGCCTCGGCCAGCGCGTCGGCGGTCGTCGCGTCGGGCGCGGTTTCGGTGAAATGCAGGCGGCGGAAATAATCGGGGTCGCTTTCGACCGAGCGCGCGATCGAATCCATCATCGTCACCGCCTCGACCGGGAACGCGCCCGCCGCGGTTTCGGCCGACAGCATGATCGCGTCGGCGCCGTCGTACACCGCGGTCGCGACGTCGGAGACTTCGGCGCGCGTCGGCGACGGCGAGACGATCATCGATTCGAGCATCTGCGTCGCGACGACGACGGGCTTGCCCATCCGGCGCGCGGTCGCGACGATCTTTTTCTGGAGCGGCGGCACCGCCTCGGGAGGAAGCTCGACGCCCAGGTCGCCGCGCGCGACCATCGCCGCGTCGGCGAGTTCGAGGATTTCCTCGATCCGCTGCACGCCCGACGGCTTTTCGAATTTGACGAGCAAGGCCGCCTTGCCACCGATCAGCGTGCGTGCCTCGGCGACGTCCTCGGGACGCTGCACGAACGACAGCGCGATCCAGTCGACATGCTGTTCGAGCGCGAAGGTCAGATCCTTGCGGTCCTTTTCGGTCAGCGCCGCGAGCGGCACGACCACATCAGGAACATTGACGCCCTTGCGGTCCGAAATCTTGCCGCCGACCTCGACCACCGTCTCGATCTTGTCGGGCGCGACGCTCTTCACGCGCAGCACCAGCTTGCCGTCGTCGATCAGCAGGCGCGTGCCGGCTTCGAGCGCCGCGAACAATTCGGGGTGCGGCAGGTAAACGCGCGTTGCGTCGCCCGGTGTCTTGTCGGTATCGAGGGTGAAGCTCTTGCCGTTCACCAGCTCGGCGGGGCCGTCCTTGAAGGTGCCGACGCGCAGTTTCGGGCCTTGCAGGTCGACAAGGATCGTCGTCGGACGTCCGGTGTCCTTTTCGAGCGCGCGGATCGCCGCGATCACCTTGGCATGACCCGCATGATCGCCGTGGCTCATATTGACGCGAAACGCATCGGCGCCGGCGCGATGCAGCGCGGCGATCATCTCGGGGTTGGCGCTTGCGGGGCCAAGGGTCGCCAGGATGCGCACCTTGCGCTGGCGGGGAGTAAAATTCTGGACCACAAAAGCTCCGATAACAGGGGGGACGCTAGGGCAATGCCGGCTTGCTGATGATGGCAATGCCGCCTTGATGATACGAAGGCAACCGCCGTATAGCTATTCAATCATTCAACGGAGGAACCATGTCCTGCAGCGACGACCAGACGACCGGTAATGATGCGCTCGACAGCCTTGACGATGCGGTCGCCGCCGCGGCCTTCCGCCGCCTCGTCCGCCTGCTCCAGCATCGCAGCGATGCGGCGAACATCGATTTGATGGGCCTCGCCGGATTTTGCCGCAACTGCCTCGGCGACTGGATTGCCGAGGCGGGCGACATGGACAAGGAGACGGGCCGCGCGATCGTGCACGGTATGCCCACCGCGGAGTGGAAGGCACGCCACCATACCGCCGCCACGCCCGAACAGCTCGCGCGGATGGAAGAAAGCATGGCCAAAAATCCTCAGGGCCATTAGGGACGCGCCAGGCGCGATTCTTGCGCCGCATCATCCCAATCACCGGAGCCTAAAATGAGCGAAGCCACCGTGTCCGACGAACAACTGCGCCTTTTCATCGAGCGCATCGAGCGTCTGGAAGAAGAGAAAAAGGGCATCGCCGACGACATCCGCGATACCTATAATGAATCGAAATCGCAGGGTTACGACCCGAAAATCATGCGCCAGATCGTGCGCCTGCGCAAATTGCCGGTCCACGACCGCAAGGAAATGGAAGCGATCCTCGACGTTTATAAGTCGGCGCTCGGAATCGACTGACGCCCCCAGCCAGGAGAGTGACGATGTTCAGCACCACCACCAATAATGTCGAGGGCCGTCCGGTCCGCGAATATCTGGGCATCGTCACCGGCGAAGTGATCGTCGGCGCCAACCTGTTCCGCGACCTGTTCGCGAGCATCACCGACATCGTCGGCGGCCGCTCGGGCAAATATGAGGACGTCCTTGCCCGCGCGCGCAAGGAAGCGATCGCCGAGATGGAAGCCGAAGCCGCCAAGCTGGGGGGCAATGCCGTGATTGGCGTTGACCTCGATTATGAAGTACTCGGTCAGAACGGGTCGATGCTGATGGTTTCGGCAAGCGGGACGGCGGTCATCATCTGACGGGAGGGTTTATGGGGGCGCGATCGATACGGGGGGCGAGTTTGATATTGGCCGCGGCGATATCCGGCGGACAGGTGGCAGCCCAGGATGCGCTGCCCGACCCCGCAACGATCAGCGTCCCCGACATCGCGCCATCGGCCGATCCCAAGGTGCAGAAGGAAGGATATAAATTCTTCTTCTTTCACAATCCGGCCGTCAGTTTCGCCGAAGCCTATGCCGACATCGCCGAATGCCGCAGCTTTCTGGTTCGCGACGGCGTGACAACCTTGCCGACTTTCCGGCCCTGGGTCGAATCTGTCAAGCGTAAGCCCCAGGGCTATAGCGCCGGCTCATATGGGCTCGTCGGCGCCGCCATGGCTTCGATCATCGTGCCGAAGCTGGAACGCGGTCAGCGCAACAACAAGCTGCGCCGTTGCATGCAGCCCCGCGGCTACGCCCGCTATGCGATCGCCGAGACGGATTGGGACCGGCTGAACGACGGGGACGAGGCGACCCTTGTTGCGATGCAGGCCAAGCTGGCTTCCGGACCCAAACCCGCGACGACGGAGGTGGGCGAATGATTCGCCTGCTCCTCGCCGGCCTGCTGATGTTCGCACCCGCGATCGCGCTGGCCAAGGGCGGCGACGGCGTCGTGAATCACACCGCCGCGCCCGCCGCGCTGGACCCCACCAAGGCATATTTGCTGTTCCGGTCGAGCACCGCAAAGTCGGGTATGATCAATATCGAGCATATTTTCCTGCGCATTCCGACCGACGCGGAGATCGCCGCCTACCGCAGCGCAAAGGAGGCCGCTTATGCAGCAGACCTGCCCAAGCTCACCAAAAAGGCGAAGGACGGGAAACCGCCCACGATCGACGAATATGCCTTTGCTTATGACGGGCCGGTAAACGCCTTTGCCATCGATGCCGGGGATTTCCTGGAAGATGGCGCCATGCGTAGCTTTCTGGTCGAAGTGCCTGCCGGAACTTACATTCTCTATGGCGTTTCGGTCGGCGGGCGCGGTATCACCGCCTGCAACTGCCTTGGCACGGTAAAGTTCGCGGCGCGCGCCGGAGTCATCACCGAAATGGGGTCGCTGTTCGCCGACAAGGTGCACAAGGAATCGCCAATCCCGCATCTCGAAGACAATCTGGGACCGTCGATGTTCGCCTATGGTTTCACCTTGGGGCAGGCGCTGGTTCCGGCCACCGACGGTCTCGCGCGGCCGGCTTCGCTCGGCGCCCTTCCGCTGGAGATTGCCGAATATCACGCGGTGGGACTGTTTCCCGAACCCGGGGCCGACTGGATCAACCGGCTCGCCCCGGTTCCCGGAATATTGGGTTATGAGCGCGGGCGGGTGATCGATCTGCGCACGGGAAAACCCGCCGAATAGAAGAACGGCGGCGCGCAAGGGCGTTGAAAAATGTCGCCCGCTACGCGATAGGCCGCTTCACAAGATTAACTTCAAGCAGGATCCTCCCGTGGCCGGCCATAGTAAATTCAAGAACATCATGCACCGCAAGGGTGCGCAGGACAAAAAGCGCAGCACGCTTTTCTCGAAACTCGCGCGCGAAGTCACCGTCGCGGCGAAGATGGGCCTGCCCGATCCGGACGCGAACGCACGCCTGCGCGCGGCGGTCAACGCCGCCAAGGCGCAATCGATGCCCAAGGACAATATCCAGCGCGCGATCGACAAGGCCGCGGGCGGCGAAGGCGAGAATTACGAAGAAATCCGCTACGAAGGCTATGGCCCCGGCGGCGTGTCGCTGATCGTCGAGGCGCTGACCGACAACCGCAACCGCACCGCGACCAACGTCCGCACCGCGTTCGCGAAGAATGGCGGCAACCTCGGCACCAGCGGCAGCGTCAGCCACGGTTTCGACCGGCTCGGCATGATCAGCTATGCCGTCAAGGCGGGCGACGCCGACACCGTGTTCGAAGCCGCGCTCGACGCCGGCGCAGACGATGTCGAATCGTCCGAGGACGGCCACGACATCTGGACCAGCGTCGATAGCCTGCACGAAGTCGCGAAAGCGCTCGAAGCCAAGCTCGGCGAAGCCGAAGGCGTGAAGCTCGCCTGGCGCCCGACGCTCAAGAGCGAAGTTGCCGATGAGGCGACCGCGCAGACCTTGTTCAAGCTGATCGACACGCTCGACGACGACGACGACGTCCAGACCGTCTGGGGCAATTACGAAATCCCCGACGCCGTGATGGAAAAACTGGGGTGAGCGATCCCGCGGCAGCAGGCGGAGAGGACAAGGTTCGCCGCGTCCTCGATGCCTATGCCGCCGCGTGGAAATCGGGCGATCTGGCGGCGATCGCCGCGCTGTATCATGACGATTTCACCCTGCACTATGGCGGCGCCAACGCGCTGTCAGGCGTCCATGCCGGAAAGATGGCCGCGCTGACCGTGCTCGCCGATTTCTCCCGGCGCACCGGCCGGCGGCTTCTCGACATCGTCGACGTCATGGCGGGGCCGCGCCGCGGCGCGATCGTCGCGCGCGAACGGCTGGGCCAGGACGATGCGGCGGTCGAGGTCGAGCGCCTGCTTGTCTATACCATCGCCGACGGCCTGCTGCGCGAATGCTGGGTTTACGACGCCGATCAGGCGCTGATCGACCGGCTGATCGGCCCGGCCTGACCCCATGATCATTCTCGGTCTCGATCCCTCGCTCAGCTGCACCGGCTGGGGCGTCATCCGCGTCGAGGGCAGCCGGATCAGCCATGTCGCCAACGGGCAGGTGAAGACCGATACCAAGGCGCCGCTGCCTGACCGGCTCGCGCATCTCGATACCGCGCTCGCCGCGGTGATCGCCGATCATGCGCCGGCATGCGCGGCGGTCGAAGAAGTGTTCGTCAACGACAATCCGCAATCGACGCTGAAGCTCGCGCACGCGCGCGGGGTCGTGTTGCTCGGCTGCGCGCGCGGCGGGCTGGTGGTCGCCGAATATGCGCCGCGGCTGGTCAAGAAGGCGATCGTCGGCACCGGCGGCGCGGCGAAGGAACAGGTGCAGGCGATGCTGCGCGTGCTGCTTCCCGGCGCAAAGGTCGCGGGCACCGATGCCGCCGATGCGCTCGCGGTCGCGATCTGTCATGCGAACCATCG
This sequence comes from Sphingomonadaceae bacterium 3R27C6, assembly GCA_005503215.1. GTDB lineage: Bacteria > Pseudomonadota > Alphaproteobacteria > Sphingomonadales > Sphingomonadaceae > Sphingopyxis. Next base: position 40,279 of record SCNS01000008.1, read on the forward strand.
CCCGCGACACTAACACTTCGTCACCCCGGACTTGATCCGGGGTCCACGCGGCGATGGATGCCAGATCAGGTCCGGCATGACGGTGAAGGGAAATTGATTCCCTTTTCGTTCTCCCCGCGTTAGGCACGGAGGCATGATCGCGAAACTCACCGGACGGCTCGATTCAAGCGGTGCAGGCCATGCGGTGATCGACGTCGGCGGCGTCGGTTATCTGGTCGAGGCATCGGCACGCACGTTGGACACGCTCGGCCCGGTCGGCGGCGACGTCACCATCCACACCGAAATGCTCGTCGGCGAGGATTTTCTGCGCCTGCTCGGTTTCGCCAAGGCCGAGGAACGCGACTGGTTCCGCCTGCTTACCAGCGTGCAGGGCGTCGGCGCCAAGGTCGCGCTCGCGATCCTCTCGGCGCTCGAGATCGGCGACCTGCAACGCGCGCTCGCCAGCGGCGACAGCGCGATGATCGCGCGCGCGAACGGGGTCGGGCCGAAGCTGGCGCAGCGGATCACGCATGAATTGAAGGAAAAGGCGGGGGCACTGGGAGGGATCGCGGGAAGCGGCCCGGTCCTCTCGGCCGCCCCGGGCCCGCTCGGCGACGCCGTTACCGCGCTCACGGGCCTCGGCTTCAAGCCCGGCGAGGCGAGCGCTGCGGTTGCGGCGGCGAGCGAGGAACTGGGGTCGGACGCCAGCCTCGACGCATTGGTCCGTGCTGCGTTGAAGAAGGCTGCAAAATGAGCCGCGGCAAATATATGTCTCCGTTTGCTTTCGGGGTCATCATGCGGTCCAGCGAGCTATTGGGAATGATCTTCATCCCTATCGCCATGTACGCGATGTCGATCAGGAGCCTTTCGCTACTTGGGTGGTCGATTGCGCTTTTTTTCATTCTGGGATCGAACAAGAGGGATTTTTTTGCGGCTGCTCCCCAAGATGAATTTTACGTCCACTCGAGCCATCCTGCGAGTAACAACTGCCTCGGTGTATTTTCCGTGATCGGGGAACTAAATGGCCTCAAAAAATGCCTGCAATGCGGCGGTTCGATATTTTCGAAGGTCAGGCCGATCGAAGACCACGAAATCTGGTTCGACCCGTGGGATTTCTATCGGTTTTGGCCCGCGAGATATTGCCCCCATTGCGGGATCGATACAGCGGCTCGCGTCGCCGCACCATGAACGACAGCGCTCCGTCTTCCCCAACTCGCATCCTCAATGCCTCCTGCCGCTGCGGCCAGATTCGTATCGCCTGCACGGGCGAACCGATCCGCGTATCGGTCTGTCATTGCCGCGAGTGCAAGGCGCGGAGTGGGAGCGCCTTTGCGGCGCAGGTCCGTTTCCCCGCCGAGCAGGTGCGCGTTGAGGGCGAAGCAAACGCAAGGATGTGGCAATATACCGGCGAAAGCGGCAACACCGCCGACTTCTTCTTTTGCGGCACCTGCGGTTCGGGCGTCTGGTACCGGGCGCGGCCCTATCATGATGCCTATGCGGTGCCGCTCGGCAATTTCGAGCCCGGTCACGGCTTCGTGCCCGACTATTCGGTGTATGAAGAGCGGAAGGAGCCTTGGGTTTCGGTCATCGGCGATGCAATAGAGCATTATGACTGAGCCTGCCCTCACCACCCCCATCCGCACCCCCGAGGATGCTGACGCCGCGCTGCGGCCGAAGACGCTCGCCGAGTTCGTCGGGCAGGCGGCGGCACGCGAGAATTTGCGCATCTTTATCGAGGCGGCGAAGGCGCGGGCGGATGCGCTCGATCATGTGCTTTTCTATGGCCCGCCAGGGCTCGGCAAGACGACGCTGGCGCAGATCGTCGCGCGCGAACTGGGCGTCGGCTTTCGGTCGACCAGTGGGCCGGTGATCGCGAAGGCGGGCGATCTCGCGGCTTTGCTCACCAATCTCGAGGACGGCGATGTGCTGTTCATCGACGAGATCCACCGGCTGTCGCCCGCGGTCGAGGAAATCCTCTATCCCGCGATGGAGGACCGCGCGCTCGACATCATGATCGGCGAGGGGCCGTCAGCGCGGTCGGTGCGGATCGATCTGCCCAAGTTCACGCTGGTCGGCGCGACGACGCGGCAGGGGCTGCTCACGACGCCGCTACGCGACCGCTTCGGCATCCCGGTGCGGCTCAATTTCTACACGCATGGTGAACTCGAACAGGTCATCACGCGTGCCGCGCGCCTGCTGGCGCTGCCGATCGCGTCCGACGGCGCGCTCGAGATCGCGAAGCGCTCGCGCGGAACGCCGCGTATCGCGGGACGGCTGCTCCGCCGCGTGCGCGATTTCGCGACCGTTGCGGGGCATAAGATCGTCGATGCGAAGGCCGCCGATGCCGCGCTCAACCGGCTCGAGGTCGATGCACTCGGGCTCGACGCGATGGACCGCCGTTACCTGACGATGATCGCCGATATCTACCGCGGCGGGCCGGTCGGGGTCGAGACCATGGCGGCGGGCCTTAGCGAACCGCGCGACACGATCGAGGATGTGATCGAACCCTATCTGCTGCAGGTCGGGTTGATCGCGCGCACCGCGCGCGGACGCATGCTCAACGCGAGCGCGTGGAAGCATCTCGGGCTCAATCCGCCAGCGGGTTCGCAGGACGGACTTTTCGATCAGGCAAAATAGACGGATTTCCGCGGATTTCATTCCACCAACCGGCCCCGATCTGCGACGAACCGTTGGTTAGGGGTTTGCGACGAGTCGAAGGCCCGCTATCGGTTGGGACAATGGTAAACGCCCCGCCCCCCTTCATCCCCGGCGCCTTCGTCGGGGCTGAGCATCATTTCCGGGCGCGCGTCTACTTCGAGGACACCGACCTGTCGGGCATCGTCTATCACGCCAATTACCTGCGCTATATGGAGCGCGCGCGGTCGGACATGCTGCGCATCGCCGGCATCGACCAGCGCGCGGCAATGGAAGCCGGCGAAGGCAGCTGGGCGGTCACCGACCTCGCGATCAAATACCGCAGCCCCGCGCGGCTCGACGACGATCTGCTCGTCGTCAGCACGGTTCAGGCGGTACGCGGCGCGAGCGTGATTATTTCGCAGCGCATCCTTCGCGGAACTGACACGTTAAGCGGCGAGACATTGACGGACGGGCAAGTCACCGCCGCCTTCCTGTCGCCCGAGGGCCGGCCGCGCCGCCAGCCCGCGGGTTGGGCCGATCGATTTACCGCCATCATGAATGGAGAGACTTTCCCTTGCTAGACAATATCTCGCTGGCCGCCGACGCGGCGACCTTGTCCCCCGTCGCGCTGTTCCTGCAGGCCGATATCATCGTGAAGGCGGTGATGATCGGCCTCTTGCTCGCGTCGATCTATGTCTGGGCGGTGATCTTCACGCATGGCCGCAGCGTCAACAAGCTGATGAGCGCCTCCGAACGTTTCGAGCGCGATTTCTGGCGCGCCGACAATATCGACAAATTCTTTGACAAAAATGGCAGCGAGGAATTGCCGAGCGCCAAGGTGCTCGGCGCGGGGATCAGCGAATGGCGCCGCTCGACCAAGACCAAGAATGTCGACCGCGACGGCACGCGCGAACGCCTCGGCATTGCGATGAACAGCGCGGTCGCGGGCGAAGTCGACCGGCTCGCCGAAAAGATCGGCACGCTGGCGACCATCGGCTCGGTCGCGCCCTTCGTTGGCCTGTTCGGCACCGTGTGGGGGATCATGCGCAGCTTCACCGCGATCGCGGCGGAGAATAACAGCAGCCTCGCGGTCGTCGCGCCCGGCATCGCCGAGGCGCTGTTCGCGACCGCGATCGGCCTGTTCGCCGCCATTCCCGCGGTCATCGCCTACAACGCTTTCTCGCAGCGCCTGAACCGGCTCGAATCGCGCCTTGGCCGCTTCGCCGACGGGCTGCATGCGACGTTCAGCCGCGAACTCGAGGTTGAAGCCTGATGGCGATGAGCGGTCCCTCGGGCGGCATCGGCGGACGGCGCGGACGTGGCACGCGCCGCGCGCCGATGGCCGAAATCAACGTCACCCCGCTCGTCGACGTGATGCTCGTGCTGCTGATCATCTTTATGATCACCGCGCCCTTGCTCGCCTCTGCCGTCCCCATCGACCTGCCCGAAAGCCGCGCCAAGCCAGTCGAGACCGAAGATAAGGAGCCGGTGCAGCTGTCGATCAACGCCGACGACACGCTCTATATCGGCGAAGAGGTGGTGCCCGAGGCGGAACTGCCCGCGCGGCTCGACGCGATCGCGCGCGAGAACGACGGGCAGGACAAGCCGCGCCAGATCATGCTGCGCGCCGACAAGGGGCTCGATTACGGCCGCGTGATGCGCGTGATGGGCGAGCTCAACCGCGCCGGCCTGACGCGCATTTCGCTGGTGACGACGGGATCGGAGGGCGCCACTGAAAGCGCTCCCGCCGCGGTCACCGACGGTTCAGAAACACAGCCCTAGGTTAAGACGATGGCCGAACAACGGGCAGTAAGGGGGAATGAAGGACGCGGCATCGCCATCGCGGTGGCGGCGCATGTCGTCATCATCGGCCTGCTCTCGGTCCAGTGGACCGCGGGCGAACGCCGGTTCGACAATCCCCCGATGGAAGTCGACCTGATCGCCGAAAGCGCGGTGCAATCGACCGCGCCGGTGATCAGCGAGACGCCCCCCGCCGCACGGCTCGGCGAAGAGGATAATGTCGATATCGCAGCGCCCGAGCCGGTGCCCGCGCCGCCGCTGCTCGAACCGGTGGTGCGGCCGACGCCCGCGCCAACACCCAAGCAGGTCGCGAAGCCCAAGGCGGCACCGGCGAAACAGCCTCCTGCGGCGCAAAAAGCACAGCCCAAGGCGGCTCCCAAGGCACCGCCCGCCAAGAACCGCCCCGCGCGCCCGACCGGCCGTCTCGACGGCATCGCCGAGGGGCTTTCGAAATCGCAGCCCAAATCGCCGTCGAGCAAGGGCGCGCCCGCCGCGGCGACCGCCGCCGAAGTCCGGCGATCGATCGACGTCAGCATCAAATCGGCGGTCGCGCCGCGCTGGAACGGCTGCCGCATCTCGGGGGTCGATGTCGACCAATTGAAGACGGTCGTGCGGTTCCGCCTGACCCAGTCGGGCGCGCTCGCGGGCTTCACCGGCGTTTCGACGACCGGCCAGAACGACAGCAACAAGTTCCAGGTCCAGCGGCACCAGGAATGTGCCAAACGCGCGGTCGAGCTGGCCGCGCCTTTCGACTTGCCGGAAGAAAATTACAGCTACTGGCAAAACTATACCTTGGATTTTGACAAAGCGAGATGAGCATGACCCTAGTGAGATATTTGATGGCAGGGGTTCTGGCGACAGCGTCTCTCCCCGCGATCGCCCAGGACCAGAGCACCGCTCAGCCGCAGCCCACCATCCAGCTGCCGCAACCCGAGGGTCCGCGCGAATCCATAACGGGGACATTGTCGAACGAGCGCACGGTCATCGCAATCCCCGCGCTCGCCACCTCGTCGGTGCAAAACGTCGCGGGACTGCGCACCGACAGCCTCGGCCGCCAGATCGCCGAAGTCATCGCCGCCGACCTTGAACGCAGCGGTCTTTACGACCCGATGGGGCCCAGCGGCATTCCCGCAATCAGCCGCGCCGAGGTGCAGGCGCCGCGCTTTGCCGAATGGCAGGCGCGCAACGCCGAAAATGTCGTCCACGGCTTCGTCGATGCGAGCGGGACCGGCGGCCTGGTTGTCGGCTGCTATCTCTATGACACCGCGCTCGGCAGCGAGCTTGTCCGCAAGGGCTTCGAAATCCAGCCCGGCGACTGGCGCCGCGCCGCGCATAAATGCGCCGACGCCATCTATTCGCGCCTGTCGGGCGAGGCGCCCTTCTTCGACAGCCGCGTCGCCTATATCGCCGAGACCGGACCCAAGGGGAACCGCATCAAACGCTTGGCGATGATGGACAGCGACGGCGGCAACCACCGCTTCATCACCAACGGCCAGGCGCTCGCGATCAGCCCGCGTTTCTCGCCCGATTACAAGAAGATCGTCTATGTCAGCTATTTGAACAACCGCGTCCGCGTCTTCATCTACGACGTCGCGGCGGGTTCGCAGAAGCTGGTGACCGAAAGCTCGAACGCGACCTTCGCGCCGCGCTGGTCGCCCGACGGCACCCAGATCCTTTATTCGATGGCGGTGAACGGCAACACCGACATTTATCGCATCTCGGCGAACGGCGGCACCCCGGTACGGCTCACCAACACCCCCGGCATCGATGTCGGGGGCAGCTTCTCGCCCGACGGCAAGAAGATCGTGTTCGAAAGCGACCGGTCGGGTGGTCAGCAAATCTATACGATGAACATCGACGGGTCGAACCAGCAGCGGATCAGCTTTGGCGGCGGGCGCGCCGCGACCCCCGAATGGTCACCGCGCGGCGACCTGATCGCCTTCACCCGCATGGGCGGCGGCGAGTTCCGCGTCGGGGTGATGACCCCGTCGGGCGGCGGCGTGCGGATGCTGACCAACAGCTGGCAGGACGAGGCGCCGACCTGGTCGCCGAACGGCCGCGTCATCCAGTTCTTCCGCACCACCCCGGGCCGCGAAGGCAAATCGAGCCTGTGGCAGGTCGACCTGACCGGCGTAAACATGCGCCGCCTGCCGACCCCGCAAGACGGATCGGACCCCAGCTGGGGCCCGGTACTTCCCTGAGGAAAACCGGAACCAAAAGGGCGCGATCGGGTTCAACTATCGCGTCCTGAACGGGCCAATTCGGCCGCAAGAATATTTTCAACAACAAGAGGACAGAGACATGACGATACGCAAAAGCACCGCGATGATCGCGGCGATCACCATGCTTGCTGTTGGCGCCTGCGCGAAAAAGGCCCCTGACACGCTCCCCCCCGCCCCCGAAGGCACCGGAACCGATACGGGCGCCGGCACCGGAACCGGCGTCGTCCCCGGATCGCAGGAAGATTTCCTCGCCAGCGTCGGCGCCATGGGCGACCGCGTTTTCTTCGACTATGACCAGTATAATGTCGACGCACAGGATCAGGCGACGCTGCAGACCCAGTCGCAGTGGTTGCAGCGCAACCCCGCGGTGCGCGTCACGCTGGAAGGCCATGCCGACGAACGCGGCACGCGCGATTACAATATCGCGCTCGGCGAACGCCGTGCGAACGCCGCGAAAAATTATCTCGCGTCGCTCGGCGTCGATCCGTCGCGCATCCAGGTCATCAGCTATGGCAAGGAACGCCCGGCCGAGATCGGCTCGACCGAAGAAGCCTATGCCAAGAACCGCCGCGCGGTGACCGTCGTTATCGGGCGCTAAGAAGCGGCCATAGCGGCACTGTCGCGAAGGCGGCGGTGCAGGCAAAAACACCGAAGGGGACCCGTTGCTCGGCGAGCGGCTGGTCCCCTTTTCGTTGGGCGATAAGCGCCCAGACGATCCCGCCGAGGCTCGCGAGCAGCAGCATCAGCGGCAGCGCCTGCCACCCGATCCATGCGCCGATCGCCGCGACCAGCTTAGGGTCGCCGCCGCCCATGCCATGGGCATTGCGTGCGCGCCGATAGGTCCAGGCGATCAGCGCCAGTATCAGCCCCCCGGCCAAAGCGCCGACCCAGCGGTCGAACAAAGGCGTTCCAAGCATCGGTCCTGCAAGCAGCAGGCCCGCGACGGCAAGCAAGGCACTCAGTCGGTCGGGAAGCCAGAAATGGCGCGCGTCGAGCAGCGCAAGCGGCAGGAGCAGCCAACCGAACAGCGCCCAGAGCCAGCCCGCCGTGCCGGGCAAAAGCGCGAGGGCGACGGCACCGATCAGCGCCGAACCCAGTTCAACGCGCGAGTGGAAGGGATCGATCGCCGCACGGCATGTCCGGCAGCGCCCGCGCGACGCTAGGGCCGATAGCAAGGGCACGAGATCGAGCGCGCCGAGCGAGCGCCCGCAGCCGTCGCATTGCGAGCGCCCCAGCACCGAGCGTCCCGCGGGCCAGCGCAACACCAGCGTCGCGATAAAGCTGCCGAAGGCGAGCCCGATCAGCGCGGCAAAGGCGACGCCCATGCCGAAGGGCAAGGCATCGAGGATCGTCACGTCAAAAGCGGCCCGAGGTCGCCAGCACGAAACCGTTGGGCCCCGCCTTGAACCCCAGTGCGGCGAGCGCGCCCGCCATCGCGGGATCGCGGTCGACATTGATCGCGAACTGCGCGCGGTACGCGCCGCGGCCGTCGAACGACAGGGTCAGCCGCTCCATGCCCGACTGGCTGGCGAGCGCCGCCTGCGCGCGCCCGTTAGCGCACGCCAGCGGGCCCGACAGACCGCGCGAGAGGTCGAGCCCCGCAATGGGTGCGGAGACCGCGAGCTGGATTCGCCCGCTTGCGGCGGCGCATTTGCCCGCGTCATCGAAGCGTATCGTGGCGCCTTCGAACCGGATCGTATCGACCGGGATCATGCCAAGCCCGCCCGACATTGATGTGGTGCCGCTGACGTCGGAAACGCCCTGCGGATTGCTGCCGTGCAGACGGCCCGCGAGCGCGCCGAGCCGTTCGTCGGCACGCGAGAAAGCGAGTTCGGTGCGTGCGCCGAGCAGCGCAAGCGGCGACAGGCTGGCGCGCACCGTGCCGAGCGGCAAGACGCCAAGCCGTGCATCGACCAGCTCACCCGACCAGACCGAGCCGCGAACCTCGCGCGCGGTGATGCCCGCATCGGTCGTGCCCGACCAGCCGAGCGCGAGACGCATCGGGAAGGTCGCGATAATGAGGATCAGCGCGAGCAGCAGCGCCGCAATGCCCCAACGTCTGCGCACGCTCATTGCCCGCCCTTCCGAAGCTCGGCGGTCAGGCCGACGGTGCCGTCGGCGGCGGGGGTGATCGTCAGCTGGTCGACGACGAAGCCCTGCCCTTCGAGCGAGGCGAGCCAGTCGGTGAGCACCGTCGCGCGCGCGGTGGCGATCGCGATCGTCGCCTGCCCCGCGCCGCGCGCTTCGTTGCGGTCGAGCGTCAGCCCGATCTCGCCCGCCGACTGCGCCAGATATTGATCGATCGCGACCGCATCGACCGTCGCGGCGACCGATTTCGCTGGACGCTGCGCGAGCAATTGCACCTTGGCCGCCACGCGGCCCTCGCGCTCGATCGCGGCGCGGTGCTGGTTTTCGAGATCGACGAACAGCGCGACCGCCGGACGGCCGAGCCCCCACAGGATAACGCCGAGCGCCAGCACGCCCGCGATACCGACAAGCCAGCGTTCGCGGAGCGACAGGCCCATCCACCAGTTTTGCAGTCTCTCGGTCATGGCACCGCCCGGATCGTGATATTGGCCATTTGCTGCCCGTCGCTGCCCGCCATCGGCTGCGCGGTGATGCGATAACCGCGCGCCTGCAGCGCCAGCAGCACCTTGTTGATATCCTCGACGCGTGGCGCCGCGAGCGTCGTCGTCAGCGTCCCGTCGGTGCGGTGCGACAGCGTCCTGAGCGTCACACCCGGCGCATCGCTCATCGCGTCATAAAGCGCCGATGCCGGGACCGAGAAAGCGAGCGGCCCGCCGCCGGCAGCGGCAAGGCGGCGGTCGAGTTCGGCTTCGGCCGCGGTCGCATCGGGCGCGGTCACTCCGGCCTTCTTCGCCATCGCGACGACCGCATCATCGGCGCGGCCGGTGTCGGACGACAGGCGCACCGCATAGATGATCGGGATGAGCAGGCTGACGGCGACAAGCGCGATGGCGAGGCGCTTCGCCAGCCGCAGCATCGCCGGGTCGACCGACCAGCTGCGCTTGGGCTTCCATCCCCCGCTCAGCAGGTCGAGCGGCGGCGCGGCGAGCGTCAGCAGCAGCGCCTCGCGCATCCGGTCGGTGTCGAGCGGCAAAGCGCTATGCCCGCCCGCGATCAACTGATCGAGTTCGGGATCGGAGACATAGGCGCGGTCGGCGGTACGGACGATCCGCTCGCCGCCAACCTCCGCCGTCCACAGCGTATCGGGTTCGGGCGGCGGCACCGCCACGGCGGCCGGGATAATCGCGGCCGGGGTCAGATCGCGCGCCTTCAGCCAGTCGGTCCAGGCGGTCATCGCGGCGTGGGTGGTCACCGCAACCGCGACCGCCTGCCCCGTTTCCGCGGGCTGGCCCGCAACGACGTGGAGCGCCGCGGCGTCGCCCAAGCTATTCTTCAACGCGTCGATCCGCGCCGCGGCGGCGGCCTGTGCCGGCGCGGCGTCGGGATAATGAAGCCAGCGGAGCGGCACATCGGCTGCCGGCGCCAACGCGACCAGACGGTCGTCGGCGCTATCGTCGCGGGACTTTTCCCACGCGCCGACCCAGCCGTCCTCCTGCCCGCTATCGACGATCACGCCATCATCGACGCGCAGCCACGCGGGCTGGGGCGCATCGCTTTCGCCAAGCGCCGCCACCGGAGGCAGCCAGAGAACAAAAGTGCGCGGCATTTAGTCGCTCTCGCCCCAATCGCGGCGCACGATCGTCGGCGGCGTCATACCCGCGGACGGCGCCCCGCCATTGGCATCGATCAGCGAAACTGCGGTCAAGAAACCGTCCCCCATCGTCACATTCGTCGTCAGCGCCAACCAGCGACTGTTCACGCCCGCCTGTTCGGCAACATCGTTCTGCGGTTTGCGTCCTTCGAACGGACCCGCCTCCCAGAATCGCACGCTGCTGCCATAGCCGCCAGCGGGGCGCGCCGCCAGCACCGCCCGCGCATCGGCGACGGTGATTTCGCCGGGGGACAGCATCGCCACCAGCGGCGCCTGTTCGGGCGCCAGCGTGTTGACATTGAGCTTTACCGGATCGGTCACCGGCAGCACACAAATCCAGGGCTTCAAACGCGCATAGATTTTCGGCGTCACGCCGCGCACCGCGCGCAGTTCGCTGACATCGGCCATCTTGCGATTGGCGGGCAGATAGGCGCCCTGCATCCCGCGATAGGCATTGTCCTCGGCGCCGAGCGGGCCCTCGTTGCTGTCGCTGTCGACCCAGTCGGCCGCCGCGCCGGCGATCGCCTGTGCCTGCCCCGGATCGATCCCGAGCAAGGTCATCAATTCGCCGAACTGGCGCATCGACCCCGATCGCTGGCTGAACCGCCCCGGCACCGTCTCGGCGACGAGGCTGTTGAGGTTGAAGCAATTGTTGGCGTCGGTCAGCTTCGCGCGCCCCTCGCCGCCGGGAAGCGGCAGGGTGAAATCGCGCCCGAGCCAATTGCCCGCCAGCGTCAGCTTCGCGGGGTCGCGCCCGACAAGATCGGCGACGCGGCGCAGCGCGATCTGCTCGGCGGCAAAGGCGTAAGCGCGCCCCTGATCGACCGTCGCCGCGCTGCCCGCGATACGCGTCGCGAGCGTCAGCCGGTCGAGCGCGGTCGCGGCGATCACCGCCATCACCGCGACGAGCAGCAACACGGTGAGCAGCGCCGCACCGCGCTCGTCTTTTGCGCCGGGCCTCATGGCGTCGGCACGCCTTGTGCGGGCGGCGGCGGCAGGGTCGGCGCGGTCAGGAACAGCATCGTCAGCGCCTCGCGCCCGGTACGCGATAGCCGCACCTCGACCGCGCGCGGCAGGCGGTCGCCCGGCTCCGAACTCCAGACCTCGCCCCAATTGCCTCGTTCGTCGCGGTATCGCACCGCGACGCTGGCGACGTCAGCGGTCAGCCGGTCGCCCTCGCCGAGCGCGGTGCCGTCGAGCATCGGCTGCGTCGCGCGCCGCCACTCGTTGCCGACGCGTGCATAGGCAACGCGCTCGATCGCGGGCCGCGGGCTGCCACCCGCCGAACCCGCGCCGCCATGGACAAACGCAAAGCCGGTCGACGATCCGATGAAGGCGGGAACCGCTTCCCCCGCCGGCCCGCGCGTCGAGCGCTGGACCGCTTGCGCGAGATCGTTCGCCATCACCGCGCGGAGGCGGTTGATCCCGCCCATCGCCTTCAGCCGTTCCTGTACCGCATCCTGCGTATCGATGCTGCTGCGCAGCAGACCGACGCCCATCGCCGCGATCGCCGCGAAGATGGAGAGTGCGACGAGCATCTCGACAAGGGTGAAGCCGCGCTGGTCTTTCATCGCGACGGCCGGATGATCGTCAGCGCCGCCTGCCCGCGCCCGCTTTCGGGGCGGACGAGCAAATCGATGCGCAGCAGAGCGTCGTCGGCGGTCTTCGCGACGCGCTGCTCGATGCGCCAGTTGCGGCCCGCGTTGGCGACGCCGACGGCACTGTTGCCGATCGTCGGCGGGGCCGGATCGGTCCATAATTCGACCGCGCGGTTCTGCACGACGATGCCCGCCATCGTGCTTTCGTCGAGGTCGCCTGCGGTGCGCACCGCATAGGCATCGAGGCGAATGAGTGCGAGCGCGGCGATGCTGATGACGCTCAAGGCCACCAGCATTTCGAGCAATGTGAACCCGCTTTCGCGTCTCTTGGCTCGATCACGGCCCACGGCTGACCTCCCCGGTCGCCGAGACGCGCACGATCTCGCGCGCTTCGCCGCCGGTCAATACGACCGCCTGCGGCGTCGGGCTGATGCCGACGCGGTCGAACAGGATGCGTGCCGCGCCCTGCCCGTCGCCCGCCGCGAAGCGCACGTCGCCGGGCCAGTTCCGTTGCTCGAACGCCCGGCCCGGAAGCGGTTGCCATTCGCCCGAAATCCGCCGTTCGAAACCATAGCCCGATGGCGCGAAATTGACCGCAACGCTGCGCCCCTCGATCACCGCGATATCGCGCGCGGCGGCGAGGCGCGCGGCGAGCCGGTCGGCTTCGCTACGCACGGTGCGTTCTTCGCCGGGAATGGTGAGCACGACCGCGGTCGCGGCGAGCGCCATGATCGCGAGCACTATCATCAGTTCGACGAGCGTAAAGCCGTTGGCGCCCGGACGCGTCCGCGCGTCAGTTATCGCTGCGAATATCCGCATTGTCGTCGGTCCCGCCGGGGGCGCCGTCGGCACCGAGCGACCAGACGTCGAACGCCTTTCCGTTCGGCCCCGGCGCCTGATAATTATAGGGGCGGCCCCACGGATCGGCGGGCAGCTTCTTGATATAGCCGCCGCGGCGATAGCGTTCGGGCTGCGCGAGCGCCGGCGGCGCGACGGTCAGCGCGTTCAGTCCGTCGGTCGATGCCGGATAGGCCAGATTGTCGAGCCGGTACTGCTCAAGCGCATTTTCGAGCGTCGCGATATCGGCCTTGGCCTTGGTCACCATCGCGCGGTCCTGGCTGGGCAGGACGTTGATCATCACCACGGTGGCGAGCAGCCCGATGATGAAGATCACGACCATCAGTTCGGTCAGCGTGAAGCCGCGCTCGTCCGTCTTGCGGCGCCCGGCCGTCGGCCGGCCCCGATCGGAATAGGAGGTATCGAGCATCAGGCGAAAGATTAGCTTCATCAGCGACATTTTCATAGTCCGGCTAGGTTCTGCAACTGAAGGATCGGAAGCAGAATGGCGAGGATGATAAGGGCCACGCACGACCCCATAACGACAATTATGACAGGTTCGAGAAGTGCCATCGACGCGGCCGTAAACCGGTCGAATTCGCGTTCGAGATAATCGGCGGCGCGTTCGAGCATCTGTTCGAGCCGCCCCGCGCTTTCGCCGCTGGCGGTCATGTAGACGAGCAAGGGCGGAAAGACCCCGGCCTCGCGGAGCGCCGTGGACAGGCTGCCCCCGGCGCGCACCTGATCGACGATGTTGGCGGTCGCGCCCGCGAGCGCGGCGTTGCGGATCGTCGGCACGGTCAGTTTGAGCCCTTCGACGAGCGGCAGGCGGCTCGACACCATCGTCGAGAGCGTGCGCGCAAAGCGCGCGGCGTAGAGATCGCGGAGCAGACGGCCGAAAAGCGGCAGACGGAGCAACCGCGCATCGACACGCGCCTTGAACGCGGGGCGCCGCATCGCGGTGACCCAGCCAAAGCTCGCCCCGGCGATCAGCAACGCGATCAACCACCACCAGTTCGCGGCGAAGCTGGAGATCGCGATCACCGCGCGGGTCAGGAAGGGCAGTTGCTGGCCGACGTCGGTGAATTGCTCGACGACGCGCGGAACGACGAAGATCATCAGCGCCGCCACGACGCCAATCGCGACGACGGCGAGCACGATCGGATAGGCGAGCGCGGCGATCAGCTTGCCGCGCACCTCAGCCTGCCGTTCGAGCAGGTCGGCGAGACGCGCGAGGATGGTTGTCAGGCTGCCCGTCGTTTCGCCCGCCGCGACCATCGCGCGGTAAAGCGGCGGGAAGCTTCGCGGCTGACGCCCCATGGCGTCGGCGAGACGGCGGCCTTCGAGCAGGCCCGCGTGGACGTCGCCGATGACATGGCGCGCGCTTTCAGCCTCGCTCTGGCGCGTCAGGGTACGCAACGCCTCTTCGAGCGGCGCGACCTCGGCGAGCGTTGCGAGCTGGCGCGTGAAGAGCGCGAGTTCTTTGGCTGAGAGTTTATTCTTGCGGAAAGCGAGCAGCGAGCGGCCCGCGGGCTTCGCGCCCGCCGCCTCGACCGCGACGATATGGAACTTGCGCCGCATCAGGTCGGCGCGCGCGGCATCGTCGTTCGCGGCAGTCAGCCGTCCCTTGCGCTCGCGGCCCTGCGGATCGATCGCCACATAGCGATAATCAGGCATCGACATCCTCGCGCCGCGCGATGCGGATCGCCTCTTCGGCGGTCGTCAGCCCCTTCGCGACCATCGCCCGCGCCGCCGACGCCAGCGTCGGCGATTTCAGGAAGGCATGACGCGTGATCATCGCCTCGTCGCCGCCATTGTAGATATAGCGGCGGACGGTCTCGTCGACCTTGATCGCCTCGAACACGCCGATGCGGCCCTTGTAGCCGCTATGGCCGCACTGATCGCAGCCCTTCGGACGCCAGATCACGGTGCCGATGTCGAGCCCGAGCATCGCGGCGACGCTGTTGTCGGCCTGCACGGGTTCGCGGCAATGATCGCACAGCTTGCGGACGAGCCGCTGCGCGATGACGGCGCGCAGCGTCGAGGCGAGCAGGAAGGGCTCGACCTTCAAATCCTTGAGGCGCGTGATCGCGCCCACCGCGTCGTTCGTATGGACGGTCGAGAGCACGAGGTGACCCGTCAGCGACGCTTGCACCGCGATATCGGCGGTTTCGCGGTCGCGGATTTCGCCGACCATCACGACGTCGGGATCCTGGCGCAGGATCGCGCGGAGCCCTGCGGCGAAGTCGAGCCCGACCTTGGAATTCACCTGTGTCTGGCCTACGCCGTCGACGGCATATTCGACCGGATCTTCCACGGTGAGGATGTTGCGCTGACCGTCGTTGAGCTGCTTGAGCGCGGCGTACAGCGTGGTCGTCTTGCCCGACCCCGTGGGGCCGGTGACGAGGATGATGCCATTGGGTTCGGCGAGCGCCTCGCGCAAAATCTGGTCGGCGGCGCCCGACAGGCCGAGGACGTCGAAGTCGATCCCCGCCGCATCCTTGTCGAGGATACGCATCACGACGCGCTCGCCCGCGCGGCTCGGCAATGTCGAGACGCGGACGTCGACCGCTTTCCCCGCGAGCGTCAGCCCGATGCGGCCGTCCTGCGGCACGCGGCGCTCGGCGATGTCGAGGCGTGCCATCACCTTGATGCGGCTGACGACGACCGGCGCGACGTGCGGCGGCATGCGCAGATGTTCCCGCAAAACACCGTCAGTGCGCATGCGCACGACGAGCCCGCTTTCATAGGGCTCGATATGGATGTCGCTGACGCCCTGCCGCACCGCTTCGGCGATGATCGCGTTGATCAGGCGGATCGCGGGGGCATCGTCGGCGCTGTCGAGCAGATCCTCGGCGCTCGGCAGGCTGAAATCGATATCGCTGCCGTCGAGCGACCCCGCCATCGCGGCGGCCGAGCTGTCGACGGCATAATGGTCGGAGAGCAGCCGGTCGAAATCGGCGACGCTCGCGGTCGCGACGCGCAGCGGCTGCGCGAGATAGCGTTTCACCTCGATCAGCACCGCGGGGTCGGCGCCCTCGCGCAAGGTCGCGAGCCACGCGCCGCCCTCGCCCTGCGCGATGACGACACCGTGCGTGCGGGCAAAGCCGTAGGGAATATCAACCGGCGCCGGGGGAGGCGCCGCCGGTTCGATGTCGGTCACGGATAGTCTCCGGCGGGCGGTGCGGGCGCCTGCGAAATCGAGGGAGGGACGTCGGTCGCCGTCACGCTGCCGTCGGGTCCGCGGAGTTCGGGCAGGTTGACGGGGCCGACGGTGATGTCGGCGGCGGTGGCGGGTGTCGGCACCGGCGGCACCGCGCCCAGATAGTCGCGCACCAGCGTATCGATCGCGGGTTCCACATCGGGGTTCCGCTGGAGCTGGAAGTCGCGGATATAGCCGTAACGGCGCGCGGTGAGCGCGGCATTATCCTCGCGATTGCGCAGGATCGTCGGGCGGATGAAGACCATCAAATTGGTTTTCGAGCGCGTGCGGCTGCGCGATTTGAACAATTCGCCGAGCAGCGGGATGTCGCTGAGCAGCGGGATGCGCTCGATCGTCTTGCGCTCATCGTCGTTGAGCAGTCCGCCGATCGCGAGGATCTCGCCATCGTCGACGGTCAGCACGGTTTCGAACGCGCGCTTGTTGAGGATGAGATCGCTGTTGCGCGACGACACGGGGCCGGCGACGCTCGACACTTCCTGGCGCAGGAACATCTTCACTTCGCCGGCGCCATTGACCTGCGGCGTCACTTCCAGCTTGATCCCGACCTCTTCGCGCTGGACCGTGCGGAACGCATTTTCGAAATTGTCGCCCAGTTGTTCGCCCGTGGTGATCGGCACGTCCTGTCCGACGAGGAATTTCGCCGCCTGATTGTCGAGCGTGACGATGTGCGGGGTCGCGAGCAGGTTCGACGTCGTGTCCGACTTCACCGCGTTGATGATCGCGCCGAAGATCGTGTTCTTGCCGATATCGCCCGCAAACCCCGCGAAACCGCCACTCGCGGCGAGCAGCGACGCCGCCGCCGCTTCCTGCAGGCTGTTGCCGAGCGAACTCGTGGTCTGGGTGACGACGGTTTCGCCGTCGACCGTCGTCTTGTCCTGCGTCAGCTTGGTCGCGGCATAGGCGCCGCCGAGCGTCAGGATATTGGGCTGCGCATTGCTGTAGCTGGTCGCGACGAACGGGATATTCTTGCCGCCGAGCAGGAACTGGACGCCGAGGCGTTTCGCCGCATCGTCGCCAATCTCGACGACGATCGCCTCGACCAGCACCTGTTGCCGCCGACTGTCGAGCTGGCGGATGAGTTCGCCGAGCATGCGCTGCACTTCGCTGTTCGCGGCGACGATGATCGCATTCGCGCCTTCGTAACGCGTGATGATCGCGGGGCCGCGGGTCGAGATGCTGCCGCTTCCGCCGCCACCGACCGACGTTCCGGCAGCCGGGGCGGCGGCAGCGGCCGGCGCACTGCTACCGCCCGACGAAGACATTGACGAAGACGAGGCGGGCGGCAGACCGGCCTTTTGCACCGGGTCGCTGCCGCCGCCGATCAGTTGTTGCAGCGTCGGCAGCAAGGTTTCAGCATTGGCATGTTCGAGCCAATAAACGCGCAGTTCGGTGCCGCCCGCCGCCTTCGCGTCGAGGTCGTGCGCCATCGATACGAAGCGCGCGACGAGCGCCTGATCACCCCTCAGGGCAATCGCATTGCTGCTGTCGATCGGCACGATCGCGACGGGCTTTTGCGCCCCCTCGCCCGCCGCCGGGACGAGCGCCTGCAGCGCAGCGGCGATTTCGCGCGCGCCGGCGTTTTTCAGCGTGACGATCTGGCTGGTCGAGCTGTCGCGGTCGATGCTCGACGCGAGCGCGCGGATGCGACGGATATTGTCGGCAAAATCGGCGACGACGAGGCTGTTGGCGTTGCGGTTCGCGGTGAGCGAGCCCTGCGCGCTGACAAGCGGGCGCAGCGTTTCGACCGCCGACACCGCATCGATGTAACGCAGGCGGATGATTTCGGTGACGAACTGGTTTTGCGCCGCCCCGCGGCTGCCGATCCGGCCGGGCTGCGCTGCGGCGCCGTCGATCGGCTGGACGCGGTAGCTGCCGTTCGGTCCGGGGACCGCGACGAGGCCGTTCGAACGCAAGGTCGCAAGAAAAATCTCGAAATATTCGCTGCGCGACAACGGGCGGTCGGTGACGACCGACACCTTGCCGTTGACGCGGCCGTCGATGACGAAGGTCCGGCCCGTGACCCGCGCCGCATCCTGGATGAAGGCGCGGATATCGGCGTCGCGGACGTTGAGCGTATATTGGGCGAACGCCGGGCCCGGCGTGGCGGAAACCAGCGCGGCGGCGAGCATCAAGGACAGTTTGAGACGCATAGAACCTATTGCTTCGAAAGGAAAATGGCGACGGGAACGACGCTTGCGCCGCGCTCGACTTCGAGCGCGATGCGCGCGCCCGGGGTAAGTTGGTTGGCGAGCGCGGCAGCGTCGCTCGCCGATCCGATCGGACGACCGCCGACCGAGCGGATGACGTCGCCGGGCCGCAGGCCCGCGGCGCGGAACGCCGCGCCGTCGCCCTGCGGCTGGACGACGAGGCCCGTGACGCGGCCGTCTTCGGTGCGCGGGGCGAAGCCGACACCGGCCTTGATCGCCGCAGGGGTCATTTCACCGCTCGCCGACGCGCCGCCCGGGGTTGACCCGATCTCGGGCGTCGGCGCGGGCAGCGGCGTCGCTGGATTGGCGACCGGCGCTTCGCCGCTCTGGTCGAGGAACAAGCTTTCGCGCGCGCCGCCGCGGTCGAGAAGGACATGGTCGAAGGCGATGCCGGCAAGCTTCAACCCCGGCGCGATCTCGTCGCCGACGGCATAGCTGGTCTGGATACCATCCTCGCCCGCGATGATCGCCGAGCCACCGCCCGTCGCTTCATTGAGGTTGATGCCGAACAGGGTGAGCCCCGCCGAAGTCACCGTCGCCGAAGCCTGACCCTGGGCATTGCCGCGGAAAAAGGGATCGAGGCTCGTAAAAAGCGCGCGCCGCTCGGCGGGCGACACGATCACCGCGGCCTGCGGCTGCCACGCGCCGAGCGGCGACAGCGGGGTGAGCAATGTCCAGAGCAGGCGGACGCATTGCCAGACCAGCAGCGCGCCGAGCAGAGCGGCCAGCAGCATCGGCCAGATCTCGCGCGGCGAGCGCCTCCCGGCGCGGAGCCATGCAGGCAGCGCGCGCGGCAGCCGAACGGCCGATCCGGACATCAGCGTTGCCATGAAATGTCTCTGTCCCCCCAGACTGAAAAAACCTGTCTCGCGAATCGCCTAGGGGCGAACGGTGACAATCAGTTGACCGGGAGATTACAGTTTTTTGACAGCCGGGCGAGTCCGCTGAGACGGCTCGAAGCGGCCCTCCCTGCGCCGAAGGCCTGGGAGGAAGCAGCCCTGCAAGGGCTGAAGGAGGGGCGGTTGGCGCTACTGGCCCCTCTACCACCCGCGTCGCGGGCGGTCCCCCTCCCCATCGCTTTGCGACAGGGAGGATTTTGACCTTAGAACTTGAGCGACGCGCTGAGCGAGAAGGTACGGCCCAGCTTGTAACGGTTGAGGAAAATGCGGTTGTCGCCCGCTTGTTGCACTTCCTCATAGTTACGCCCGGTCAGGTTGCGCGCCTCGAACTTCAGTTCGATTTCCTTGTCCAGCAGCGAAATGCCCTGACGGGCGACGAAGTCGAGCGAGATGCCCGGCTTTTCGCGGATATCGGGCTGACCCGACGGACCGCGGCTGGTGACGCGCGGGCTGGCATAGGTCAGGAGCAGCGTCTGCTGCGACAGATTGTCCTGATCTTCGAGCCCGATCTGGACGTTGACCAGATGGTCCGACTGGCCGGTCAGCGGCGCACCGTCGAAGAAGAAGTTGCTCGCGTCCTGCACGACGCCGTTGATCACCGTGGTGTCGCCCGCGCCGACCTGAATTTCCGACTTGGTGTAGGTGTAGTTGCCGATCAGCACCAGGCGGCGGCTGGCCCAGAAGGGCGAGTCCGACAATTTGTCGAGCGCGAAATATTTCTGCACCTCGACCTCGCCACCGTAAAGCAACGCCTTGGGCGCGTTGGCGAAGCTGGTGTTGGCGATCGAATCGGTACTGAGCGAAGTGTATGCCTCGATCGGATTCTCGATCTTCTTGAAGAAGCCCGCCGCGGTGAAACGTTGGTCTTTGGCGAAATACCACTCATAACGCAGTTCGGTGTTCCAGAGTTCGCTGTCGGTGAGCGACGGGTTACCGCGGAACTGACGGTTCGATTCAGGATCCTGGTAGATCTGCGCGATCAGTTCGCGGAACTGGGGGCGGGCAATCGTGTTCGCGGCGTTGAGGCGCAGCTGCATATCGGGAGCGACTTCCCAGGTCAGCGTGACCGCGGGCAGCCAATAGTCGTTCTTGAGATTGGTCTGGGCGATCGCGCTTCCGCCCGTGCCGAACAGGTCGATCGGCACGACGGTCTGCTTGCCATCCTCATAGCGCACGCCGACGTTGACGTTCATGCCCGATACGATCTCGGCCTGAAGCTGCGCATATCCGGCGTGGGTGGTGAGCCCGGCGTCGAACGCAGCGGTGCCGTCCTGCGCCGAGGTTTCGACCAGCGTGATATCATAGAGCTGGATCGACGCATCGGAGAGCAGATAGTCGGGACGCAGCTGCGTCACCGGCACCGGCAAGCCCGAGGCACGGAACTGGAAGGCGCGGCGCACGGCGGTACGGCTCGTGTCCGAATAAGCGTAACCCACGGTCGCGGTGATCTGCGGGGCGAGCTCGTACGACAGGTCGACGCCGCCCGACCACAGATCCTCATTGAGGTCCGAGAAGGCAATCGTCGCGTCACCGCGGTTGCCGCCAAGGTCGTTGACGAATTTGTCGCCCGTCGGGTCCTGCGCGGTGGGTAGATTGGTGCGGACATAGGTGAAGCCGCGCTCATAGGGTGCCTCGCGCTGCGAATTGGCATAGGCCCCGCGCAGGTCGACCTTCAGCGCGTCGAAGTGGAATTCGCCGACGAATTGTGTGTTGATCAGCTGGCGCTCGTACCAGGCGGTGTCCTGCTTCATAATGTCGCGGCCGACCTGGTTCGCGTCGGTGCCCAGGCCGAGGCGCGCCTGTTTCAACGTGTCGCGGATAAAAAGGTTGGTCCAGCGCAGCTTGTGTTCGCCGATTTCGAGGCCGAAGCCGAGCAGCGCGTTCACGACGATACGGTTGTCGGTGATGACGCGGTTGTAGCTCGTCTGCGGATCGCCCGACAGATCCTGGTTGAGCGACGTCTGCTGCAACGTGTCGCGCGTGCGCCATTTGTTGCTGATCCCTGCGGTGGCGATGATACCGAGTTCGCCGTCGGCGAAGGGGATCGTCGTGCCGCCGGTGATGCCCGCGGACCAGTTGATCGGGATATGGTCATTCTGTTGCAGCAACGTCGTATCGCTGTTGACCAGCTCCATCTGGATAAATTCCAGATCTTCCTGGGAGAAATCGGCGCCTTCGAGGATCGGCTTGCCGCTCGCGAAGGCGGCCTTCAGGACCGACGGGACATCGCGGCTGCCGTCGTCGAAGCCGGTCCAGTCGGTGTCGCTGCCATAATAGGTATAGCCAAGTTGGTTCGTCGTCTCGCTGTCCCAGCCGATCCCGCCACTGAACGTCAGGAAGGGTTCGCGCGGGATCGCCTTGGTCGTGAGGTTGATCACACCGCCGCCGAATTCGCCGGGGAAGTTCGCCGAATAGCTTTTCTGGACGAGCGTCGAATCGATGACGTTCGACGGGAAGATGTCGAGCGGAACGACGCGTTTCAGCGGCTCGGGGCTCGGCAGCGGCGAGCCGTTGAGCAGCGCGAGCGAGTAACGATCGCCGAGGCCGCGCACATAGACGAAGCCGCCGCCGACGACCGACAGGCCGGTGACGCGCTGCAGCGAGCCCGAGATGTCGCCTTCACCGGTACGCGCAATGTCGGCCGACGAGAGGACCGAGACAACTTCGGGGGTCGCGCGGACGACGTTGGGGGTGAAGCGGCCGGTGACGACGATTTCCTGATCGGCGCCGCCGGGGATCGAGACATCGCCCTGTTCGTCATCCTGAGCCGCAGCATCGTCGGTCGCGGGCGCTTCGGTCGTGACCGGCGGCGCGTCAGGCGCGGGCGCGCCTGTGTCCTGCGCCAGAGCGGCAGGCGCGACGAGAGCGGAACTGAGGAGAAGCAGGCTGGCAAAGATCGGCCGCTTGGTCATGATGGAAAGTCCCCAAGGATATGCAGGAAGGGAGCGGGCCAGCCCGTCAGGCGTGCCCGCTCCCCAATTGGATCGCGAGCGATCAGGTCGTCG
This sequence comes from Sphingomonadaceae bacterium 3R27C6, assembly GCA_005503215.1. Classification (GTDB taxonomy): domain Bacteria; phylum Pseudomonadota; class Alphaproteobacteria; order Sphingomonadales; family Sphingomonadaceae; genus Sphingopyxis. Next base: position 62,425 of record SCNS01000008.1, read on the forward strand.
GAATGGCGCTGCAGGCGCGGCTCGTCGTGCCGAAGTTCGCGGTCGACGAGTTGCAGGTCCAGCCTTGATACCAGGTGTCGTTGGCGTCGCGGACGGCGCCGACATAGGCGGTGGTGTCGAAGAAGGCGTTCAGCGTCTTCGCATCGAACGGCGTGAAGCCCGTTTCGGTGGCCCCGTTGATGAACAGGCTGGTCAGCGACGGCACATAGTTCGAACGGTTGTTCGTGCCGGCTTCGAAGATCGTCTGCACCTGCGCGTCGGTGACGCCGCTCGTGCCGCGGAACGGGGTGGCGTTGCACTGCAGCGAGACCGAGAAGAACTTCGGCGGGCCGGCTTCGTCGAGAGCCGGGTTGACCGGGTTGATCGTCGTCGCGCTGTTGAGGCCGAGGCAGCGGAAGCCCGGCGCCACGATCAGGCCGTTGGCGAAGGTGTAGTCCGCGCCGCCGCGCACGAGGATCGACACGCCGTTACCCGCCGCGTTGTTGCGGTGGATATAGGTGAAGTTCGAGATCGCGACATTCTGACGCGGAACCGCATCTTCGTTGCCGTTCGAGTCGATTTCCATCATCGAGTCGCCGACCGCGCCGCCCTCACGCTGCACGCCGATGACATACTGGATGTTGCCCTTGTAGCCGACGTCGGTGTCGAGACCGTCGTCTTCGGCGCCGGTGATTACCAGATGCTTCATGTTCACGCGGCCGCCGAACACTTCGATGCCGTCGTCCGAGCTGTTGTGGATCTGGACGTGGTCGATCTGGGTGCCCGAACCGGTGCCCGACGGGGTCAGACCCTGAAGCTCGCTCGCCGCCGACAGGATGAAGCCCGAATAGCGGATCTGGACATAGGACAGGCGGCCCGAGTTATCGGCCGGCTGCGCGCCGCCGTAGAGCGCGTTCGACGTGCCTTCGGTGTCGCGTTCGCACGCCGCGGTGCCCGGCGTCGCGCCCGGAGCAAGGCAATCGGTGATCGGCGCGCGGCCAAGCAGGACGACACCGCCCCACAGCTGCGAGGTCTGGTCGCCGGCCGAACCGACGACGTTGCCGCGGCCAGTGAAGATGATCGGCTGCGTCGGCGTGCCGACCGCGTCGATGCGGTTGCCGCGGTTAACCGCGAGGAAGGAGACGCCCGTTGCGCCAAAGATGGTGACGCCCGGATCGACCGTCAGCGTGACGACATTATTGGTACTCGTCGCCCCCTGATCGGTGCCGACGTCGACGCGACCGGGAAGCGAATAGATGACGCCCGGAGCCTTCGGAATGGCGGTCGTCGCGGTGAAGCGCGTCGGGAAGCCGCAGTTGCGCCATTCGCCGCCCGGACCCGAAATCGTGCCGAGGTTCGTAAGCTGGTCGGGACCGGCGATGGCCGGGCAGTTCGCGGCCGGGGTCACGGTCCCCGGGGTCGGGGTCGGTGTGGGGGTCGGCGTCGGCGTGGGCGTCGGGGTCGGAATGACGATCACACCTTCACCCGGCGACGCGACGCCGTCGGCACCGCACGCCGCAAGAATGGAACAGGCCACGCCGCTGAGCATGACCAAACGAATGCGTGCGAAAGCCGCCATGAAAATCTCCGTTCCCGGTGTGCGCCCCCGATTGGTCGAACGGCGCCCCTGATGAAAAATCACCGGCGAACGAGAAGAGATGTGCTGACTCGCCCCCGGTGACGCCGCCACTAGGGTGATTCGATGACGGTCTGACGCCAGAGCCGTGACACTTGAGTGACTCTTTTGAGTCTGTTCGATGACAAGAACGGCGGCACTAGGAGCCGCTTGTTCGCGCCTGCAAAAATAAATGCGGCGAAGCTCGCTTGCATCACCCGAAAAGCTTTGCTAGGCGCCCGCTCCTACCTGGTGCCGGACCCGTCCGGACCATCATGATGTGCGGTCGTGGCGGAACTGGTAGACGCGCAACGTTGAGGTCGTTGTGGCCGAAAGGCCGTGGAAGTTCGAGTCTTCTCGACCGCACCATCATAAGCAGTTTATGGCTTGTTTTCAGCATATTGGCTGAGGCCATAAACTCAGCGGGCCGGTTGTTACCCGCCTTTGATCTCGAAATTTTGATGACGATGACGAAAGCGGGCTTCTGCTATTCGTCGAGCGATGATGCACATTGGGCATTCCGCCCGAACTCGCTGGTATTTCTAGCGCGCAATATCCTGCGCTACATCGGAAACGCGGTCGACCATTGCACGCGAAAATGGCGCAAAATCGCCGTAGATGCCATGTTTGAGCACGGACAGCCCGAGGCCGCGCTTCGCTGCATCGGCCAGCGCCCTACCCTGCCACAATCCGTCGAGAACGCCGGCTGCGAACGCATCGCCGGTTCCGACCCGGTCGATTACCGGCGCGACGACGGTGGGATCGCTTGCGCCTCCTTCGTCGCGTGTATCGATACGCGCCGTGATCCGGTGCATATCCGGGCCGACGATCTCGCGCGCAGTCGATGCAACATATTCGAGCGAAGGAAAATGATCGAGCAGTGCAAGCGCCGCCTCGCGTCGCCGGTCTTCGGCTTCACCCGAAAATTCGCGGCCGAGGAGCAGCGCCGCGTCGCGATGATTGCCGAACAGCAGCGTCGCCTGCGCAACGATCGGCTTCAATACCGCCGCGGGATCGGACTGCCAGCGCTCCCAAAGGCGTCCGCGCCAATTGCCGTCGAACGACACGCCGATCCCGGCCGCGCGCGCGCGCGTAACGGCTTCGAGCACGGCTTCGGCGCTGTTCGGCCCGAGCGCGGGCGTAACCCCCGACACGTGCAGCCAGCCGACGCCGTCAAGCAAATGATCCCAGCTCCAGTCGCGCGCTCCGGTCTCGGCAAAAGCCGAGCCGGCGCGGTCATAGACGACCTCTGCCGGCCGCATCGGACCTCCGGGGAGGTAATAATAGAGGCCCATGCGGCCCGCGGGGCGGAGCACGGGCGCAACATCGACGCCGTGGCGGCGCAGTTCCCCGAGCACGCCGTCGCCGATCGGCCCTTCGGGGACGGCGCTGATCATCGCCGTGTCATGGCCAAGCGCGGCAAGCGCAACGGCGACATTCGCCTCGGCGCCGCCGACATGCGCGTCGAATCGCGCCGATTGCAGCGGCAGTTCGCCGTGCGGAACCGAGACGCGCGTGACGATTTCGCCGAAGCAGGCGATGGTTCCTTGAGAGGCGATCATGGCTTGAATCCGGTTTCCGCAATCGCGGTGCAGGCAATATCGACGGCCGAACCGAAACGGGCTGTCCCCGTCCCGCCAATACCGATCGGATGGACCCCGGTGATCGCCCCGGCCGAAATCCATTGTCCGGGCTTCAGTTCGATGACGCCCCGCCGATGGAGGTCGACGAGGAAATTCAGCGATCCCCACGGACCGTCGAGCACGTCGATCGCGCGTCCGGTCCCGACCGTCGCGCCGTTGATCCGCGTTTCGACCACCAGCGTCGCGAAATCGTCGATGTCGAGTCTCGGCCCCAGCAGAAGCCCGTTATTGATGCCGATATCGGCGATGATGCCATAGGGGGCATGGTCGTGGACGTCGGGTGCGGGCGAGCTCGCGACTTCGAACCCGGCGCGGATCTCGTCGACCCATGCGGCACCATCGTCGCGGCCCGTCAGCCGGTCGGGCACCGCGCGAAGGTGCAGCATCACCTCGGCCTCGATCGCCCCGGCGCCGCCGGCGAAGATCGCCGCCGCGCCCGGAACGTCGCCATCGAGTTCGGCGATCCGCAGCACGGGTCCCGCGACCCGCTCGGCGCCCAAGGTCTCGATCAATGCCGGCGGAATGCGCCCGACCTTCCAGCCGAGCACCGGCGCGCCCAGCGCGGCAATCAGGCGCTGCTGCATTCCATAAGCCTCGGCGAGCGTCGTCGGCACCGGCGCGGGAAAGGCGGTCAGCGCATGCCCCGACAGGCGCGCGCCGAGCAGCGCCGCGACCGGATCCGGCGCAGCCGGTGAAGGCGTATGGTCCCACATCAGGCCAGTTTGGCGCTCAGCAGATAGCGTTCGCGGCTTTCGGCGGACTGGCGGCGCAGTTCGACGATCGCGCGTTCCTCGGTCTCGTCGAGCATCGACTCGATCAGGCGATTGAAGTGACGCCGCATCGCGAGCCGGGCCCCGATCGCATCGCGATTGCGCAGCGCCGCGACGACGTCGGCATGCTCGGCCTGGCGCGCGCTGCCGTCCTTGCGGCACACCAAGGAATGGCTGCTGCGCACTTCGGGCAATTCCATCCGCATGCGCCACAGGCTTTCGATCACATGGATGATCGCCTTGTTGCTCGATGCCGCGGCGATTGTCATGTGAAACTCGCGGTCGATCGCGCTGATCTCTTCTTCGCTCTTGCTGTCGTCGGCCATCGCCTCGAGCAATTCGTCGAGTTTGGCGAGCGTTTCGGCCGATATCGTCGGCGCGGCGAGCGCTGCGGCCTCGGCCTCGAACAGCGAGCGCGCCTCGGTCAGCTCGAAGGCGCTGACCTTGGGCAATATCGCATTGTCGCCGGGCAGGATCGCCTCGACATAAGCGCCCGCGCCGGTGCGAATATGAATCCACCCCGTCGCCTGCAGCGCGATCTCGGCCTCGCGAATCGTCACCCGGCTCACCTCGAAGCGCTCGGACAGTTCGCGCTCGCCGGGCAGCCGCGTCCCCGGCGGAAAGGTTCCGTCGAGAATCAGGCGCCGGATCGTGTCGGCGACATCTTCGAAAAGGCGGCGTTCGGCCATGGTCAATCTTCTCCCCGCACAAGCGTCAGGAAGTCCATACAATCCGGTAGGACAAGTTTGAAGCCCATGACCGAACTTAGTTTCAAATTCGCGCCCGGATGCCGACGAAATATTTCGCGCCATAATAGTGATACTGGCGGCTGCTGCCATAGACGGGCATGTAGGTCGCCTTCGGCTCGTTGAAGATATTAAGCGCTTCGAAGCGGAGCGACACGCCGGGCATCAGGTTCATCGACGCGCGGAAGTCGACCGTCTCGCTCGGACCGACATAGCGCAGCTGGCTGTTGCCACCCACGAAGTCCTGGAAATAGCTCGAGCGGTAATTGTAGATCGCCTGCAGCGATACCGGGCCGATGTCATAATAGGCCTGCGCCGACAGCACATGCTTCGAATAACCCGAGAGGCCGGCCGGCGGGATGATCCCTTCGCTGACGTCTTCGGTTTCCGGATCATATTGGTCACCAAGGCGAATATCATGCGTTTCGAAATTGGAATCGGCATAATTATAGCTGACCTTCGCGCCGAGACCGTCGAGCGGCTTGGGCAGGAAACTGAAGCGCGTCGCCGCGGTCAGTTCGAGGCCATAGATGCGCGACTTGTCTGGGCTGTTGCGGGTCTGCGCCACCGGGATCGACACCGTCTCGCCGTTGATCGTGAAATCCTCGTTGAACACCACGGGCTGGAAGCCGCCATTGAACTGCTTGTAGTAGACGGTTGCCGAGAGGAGGCTGTCCTTGTTCGGATACCATTCGACCGACAAATCGCCGTTCCACGACATTAGCGGCTTCAGGCGCGGGCTGCCGTTGGCACGGATATTGTCGATCGCATCCTCGATCGACGTGAACTGCTCGCCGCCCTCGAGCGTGATCGTGCGGCCGGCGCCGAGCGCGCTCGGGTTGGGACGCGACATGGCGCGATAGCCCGCGAGACGAACGAGCGTGTCCGGCGCGACCTCGAAGATCGCGTTGACGCTCGGCAGGACGCGCGTGTTGCTGCTCTTGATCGTCTCGGTCACGAAGTTGCCGGTCTCGTCGAGCCCGAAGGAACCATCGCCGCTGGGATCGGGAACGAGGATGAGGTCGCTGCGCAGCCCCTTCGAGGTGACGCGGGTGTTGACGACGCGCACGCCGATATTGCCGCGTACCGGCATGCTGCCAAGGTCGCCTTCATAATCGGCCATCACATAGCCCGCGAGCGTGGTTTCCTTGACATCGCGGCTCGCGACCGAGCGCATCTCGTCGGGCAGGCCCGGATCCTCGGTTCCCATATATTCGCGGAACAGGCAGTCGACATCGAAGGTCGCCCAACTGTGGATGCTGTTGCCCTTCGCCGCCGAGAGGAAATCGGTCTGCGGGAAAGCCTGGCGGCAGATATTGTTGATCCGCTTGTCCACCGCGATCGGCTCGGTCAGGTTGAAATCGCCGTTGCGCAGGTCGTAATCGCGATAAGTGAGCTGCGACCAGCGGCCGCCGGCCGAGATCGTCTTCAGGAAACCGTCGAGTTCATAGGCCGCGTCGAAGCGGCCGGCGAAAATTTCGTTGTGGCGCTTGGCCTCATCGCGCCGGAAACGCGAATCCTCCCAGAAGAGATCATGGTTGTTGAGATCGAAGCGCGGATCGATCGTGATCGTCGGCACGAAGCTGCCCGGCGTGATCTCATATTTATAGGGGATGCGCCGGTTGTTGAACACGGTGCGCACGCCGTTGACGTCGGTCGCCGCGGTGCGCAGGCGGACGTTACGTTCGATTTCCTTGCGGATCGTGCGCGAATAGCTGCCGTCGAGCTTGATCGTCAGCCGGTCGCTCGCTTCCCAGTCGACCGACAGTCCGCCGCCCAGATATTCCTCCGACCGCGAGAGTTCGGAGCCGTTCGATTCGATGGCAGACAGGCCGTTCAGGCTCTGGACGATGCCATTTTCGTCATAGACGACGTTGGTCAGGCCGACGCGACCTTCGGACAGGTTGAGGTCGCGGCGGCTCTCGACGAAGGTGCGGTCCGAATATTGGACGTCGAGATTGATGTCGAGCGTGTCGGTCGGGCGGAACTGGATCGCGCCGAACACCGCGTCGCGCTTGTCGCTCTCGCTGATCTGGCGGAAGGTGTAAGCGTTGGGAACGAGGTAGAAGGGCAGGTTCTGCCGATATTCACCGCGCTCATATTCGTTGCAATTGCCGTTCGCGACAACCGGCGAAGCTTGGCACGCGGTCCAGGTGGTCGACGCGGCGTAAGTTTCCTCGGGATTGTTCGTATCGTTGCGCTGGACACCGATCGCGATGCCGATCGTGTCGTTCGCGAATTGGTCGACATAGCTGAGTGTCCCGCGCCAGCCGACGCCGCCCGATCCGCCGGTGACGCGGTCGCCATAGGGGTTGAACTGCGCCTTGACCTCACCCTGCAGGCGGCGCTTGCCGAAATCGAGCGGACGCAGCGTGCCGATCTCGATCGTGCCCGCGACGCCGCCTTCGACGAGGCTCGCCTGCTGGGTCTTGTAGATCTTGATATTGTTGACGAGTTCGGAGGGGAACTGGTTGAAGTTCACCGAGCGGTCGCCGCTGCCGTTCGTCGCGTCGCGGCCGTTGAAGGTCGCATTCGATAGGAAGGGGCCGAGCCCGCGAAGCGCGATTTCGGACGCGTCGCCCTTTTCGCGGTGCGTCGTTGCGCCGGTGATCGTCTGGATCGCCTGCCCGACCGAGATCGCCGGGATATCGCCGATGTCGTCCGACGACAGCGCGTCGACGATCGCGGTTTCCTGGCGCTTGGTGTTGATCGAACTCCGGATCGTCTCGCGGATACCGGTGACGACGATCGCGTCTTCTTCGGGTTCGGCCTGCGGCGCGGCTGCATCCTGCGCCATCGTCGGCGCCGCAGCGATCAGCAGCGTCGAACCAGCGCCGGCCAGCAACGCGGCGCGCAGCATGCGCGCACGGATCTGATTACGAGAATTCACGTCGTCTCTCCCAAAAGTCGATTCTGTTCTGCTCGACGCTGTCGAACATGTCAGCCATTTTGTCAACCACTGTGTATGGCAAATTGGTTAGTCCAAATTGCCATACACGTCTTTGTCAGCGAACGAGCTGGCTCCGCAGCCCGGGCACAGCGCGCGCGAGCGCCTGCGTAACCAGCTTGGCGGTGACTTCGGCGCCGATATCGCCGAGGTGCGTATAGTCGAACTTGCGCGTCACCTGTCCGCGCGCGCCGTCGCCCTCAATCGGGGCCGGTGCGGGCGGCGCCGGGCGCGCGGTCAGCGTCGTGCCCGCCTTCGCCGCGGCGAGCTCCTCGGCCGCGGGCGGCTCCTGCGCGAGCTTGGTCGCCATCTCGGCACCCATTTCCTGCGCCTGCGCCGCGCTCAGCGCATTGAGATCGACGAGCGGCACATCCATCGCCTTCGCAACACCGCGCACCTGATCGGACCAGCTTGCGAGCGTATTCCTGAGCTGACCGTCCTTGAACTCGCGACGCGTCAACGGCGTCACGAGCACCGGAGTCGCCCCCGCCGCCCTCACCTCTCCGACGAAACGGCGGAGGTTGGCGGGGAACTCGGTCGTCTCGTCGGTCCAGCGTTCGGACTTCGACGACTGGTCGTTGTGCGCGAACTGGATCAGCACCCAGGTGCCGCGATATCCCGGCACCTTCGCCTCGCCGAGCGCGATGTCCCAGCCGCCTTCCTGCCGATAGCTGCGCGTGCTGCGCCCGCCGCGACCCGCATTCAGGCACGCGACCGACGATTTGACGTGGCGCGAGCAGAACGCCCCGCCCCAGCCGCTGTGCGGAGCCATCGTCGAATCGCCGACGAGGATGATCTTGTACGGCTCGAGCGGCGGCGCATCGGTCCGCCCGCGTGTCTGGGCCTGCGCCCCGCTCGCGAGCAGGGCAACGATGGCCGTCGCTACAAGCCGGCGCATCAGGAGAAGCCCAACCCGCCGTTGATGTCGAGGCAGACGCCCGCGAGGAAGCTCGCCGCCGGCGACGCCAGATAGACGATCGTGTCAGCGACCTCGTCGGGATGGCCTTCGCGGCGCAGCGGCGTGTTGCCGGCGGTCGCGGCGCGGCCTTCGGGCTTCGAGAAAATGTCATGGAAGCTGGTGCCGATCAGGCCCGGGCAAACCGCGTTGACGCGGATGCCCTGCGGGCCGAGTTCCTTCGCCATCGAGCGCGTGTAGGTCATCAGCGCGCCCTTTGCGGTCGCATAGACCGACGCGCCCGGACCCCCGCCGTCGCGGCCGGCGAGCGACGACACGTTCACCACCGCCGATCCTTCGCCGAGGAAGGGCTGCGCCGCCTGCAGGACGAGGAAGACAGATTTCAGGTTGAGCGTCATGACCTGATCAAAGAAAGCCTCGTCCATCTCGCTCAGCGTCTTGCGCGCGATCATCCCACCCGCAAGGTTGACGAGGATGTCGAGGCGGCCACTGAATGCGACACCGACCTCGTCGAGCATCGCCTTCACGGCATTGCTGTCGGTGACGTCGGCCTGGATCAGGAAGGCGTCGCCGCCCGCGTCCTTGATCGTCTTCAGCGTTTCCTCGGCGGCTTCGCGGCCGCTGTTGTAATTGATCGCGACGCGCACACCGGCGCGCGCGAGCGCGATCGAGACCGATCGGCCGATGTCGCGTCCGCCGCCGGTGACGAGCGCGGTTTTCCCCTGGAGGTTCATGTGATGCTATTCCTTATTCTTGGGTGTTGGTGGGTTGGGTGACGACCGGTTCGACGCGTCCGCCGATCAGCCAGAAACAGAGGAAGGAGACGGGCACGATCGCCGCGCTGAGCGCGAAAATCGGCGCGTAGCTCGTCTTGGTGAGCACGGGGACGAGCCAAGTGGTGATCAGCGTACCGGCGACCGCAGCGGTGCCGCTGATCCCCGCGAGGCTGCCGACCGCGCCGCCGCCGAAATAGTCGCTCGGCAGCGTCTGGATATTGCCGATCGCCATCTGGAACCCGAAGAGGATGCACGCGATCAGCAGCACCGCGGAGAGCGGTTCGCTGGCGCCGATGGTGAACAGCAGCGCAGGGAGCATGATCGCACAGCCGATCGCGATGGTCAGCGTGCGCGCCTTGTGGACGCCGCCACCTTTGCTGATGATCCGCCCCGCGAACCAGCCGCCGAACAGGCTGCCGAGCATCGCGCCGACGAAGGGCACCCAGGCGAAAAGCCCGATCTGCTTGACGTCGAAGCCAAAGGTTTCAGCGAGATAGATCGGCAGCCACGAAACAAAGAGCCACCACACGGGGTCAAGAAAGAAGCGCGAGAGGATCACGCCCCAGCTCTGGCGATAGCGGAGCAGTTCGCCGAGCGGGACGCGGCGGCTGTCGTCGCGGCCCGCCTCGGTGCGGCCGGTCAGGATATAGTCGCGTTCTTCTTCGCTGAGGCCGGGGTGCTTTTCGGGGTCGGCCTTGTAGAACCAGAGCCAGGGCACGAGCCAGATAAAGCCAAGCACACCGATCAACAGGAAGGTGCCGTGCCAGCCGAACTGGACGAAGAGCAGCGCGATCAGCGGCGCCGAGATGATGCCGCCGAGCGATGCACCCGCGTTGAAGATACCCTGCGCCAGCGCGCGCTCGCGCGAGGGAAACCAGAGCGCGTTCGCCTTCGCCGCGCCGGGCCAGTTGCCGGCTTCGCTGATCCCGAGCGTCGCACGCAGCACCATGAGCAGCGGCATCGTACGCACCAGCGCATGCGCGGCGATCGACAACGACCAGACGACGATCGAGATGGTGAAGCCCATCCGTGTCCCGATCGCGTCGAAGATGCGCCCGAAGATCGACTGGCCAAAGGCGTAGAAGATCATGAAGATCGTCACCAGCAGGGCGTAATCTTCCTTGGTGGCGCCGATTTCTTTCGACACCTCGGGCCACATCACCGCGAGCGCATTGCGGTCGATGTAATTGATGACTGTCGCGAGCGCGATCAGCGCGATGACGCACCAGCGAAAGCGGCCCTTGATATTGCTCATTTCTTCGCTCCGGTTTTGGCGAGGTCGAGGCGGCCGACGGGGCCGGTCCATGCGAGGGCGCGGCCATCGACCGTGATGCTATGCTTCGCGCCCGCCGCGACATCGTCGGCCACCGCGACCGCGATGCGCCGCCCGTCGACCAAGGTGATGAGGACGAGATCGACGCCCTTTTCCCTGCGATGTTCGAGCCCCGACACGCGCGCGCTGCTTGCGACGACGGTTTCGGCCGACGCGTCATAGGCGCCATGCGGTTCGAGCAGGCTGACGAAGGTCGCGTCCGCCGCGCCGTCGACGCGCTGGATCAGCGCGGGTTCGCGACGCAGGTTGAACTCGGGGTCGTTCGCGCCGCTCTCGGCGACGATAAAGCGCGCGCCCGCGGGCGGAGCCATGTGGTAACTGTAGAAACGGCTGCCCTGCATCCACGTCAACCGCGCCTTGCCGGCCTTCGTCCCTTCGCCGTCGAGCCACAGATGCTCATAGCCGTTCGCCTTGCCCAGCACCGGGCGCTCGGCGAGCTTGCGGTCGAACGCGATATCGCTGTCGATGATTTGCCCCGAAAAATGCAGCGGCAGGTCATAGCGATGCCTGCCGCTGCCAGTCCCGTGGAGGATATCGAGCGTGAGGGGGTTGGCGAGGCCTTCCACCTCGACCAGCAATAGCGCGCGGCGGATTTTGACGTCCTTATATGCGCTGTCGATTTCGCCGATCGCATAGCGGGTCGGGCCTTCGAGCGACGCGGCGAGCTGGCGCGTTCCCGATTTCTCGCCAGCTTTCCAGTCGCCGCCGAAATGGCTTTGCTCGTCGACGACGAGGGTATTGTGCGCGATCGTCGCGCTGGCCCAGCTGTCGTTTTCGGGGAGATAGCGCCCGCCCCGCTTCGCCTCGACATTGAGGAAGCGCGCGGCGCCATAGTCGGTCACGACCGCGCCGGTTTCGTCATAATAGAGCCAGCCGAGACGGTCGAAATGGCCGTGTCCCATGCCTTGCACGGTGTTTTTGGCGACGAGCAGCGGGCCGCTGGGATCGGCCTTGGTCCGCAGCAGGACGAGCGCGCCGCTTTTGCCGTCGGGGCCGTCGGAAAGCAGCCGCGAGCCGAACGGCCAGGGCTTGGCCTTACCCGCGGCGAGATCGGTCGCCATCGCCTGCCCGGCGGGCGTCAGCACCGTGCGCCCCTGCCAGTCGGCGATCGACAGGAAGGTCGGGTCCTTCGTCGCGCCATAGGCGATCGCGACGGCATGATAGAGTTCCTCGGTGCGCAGGCTCTTGTCGGGCATCGCGTCGTTGATCGGCAGGAAATAGCCGTCGTGCGTCACGTCGATCGCGGTGCGGATCGCCTTCAGCACGATGCCGCCGCGATATTCGAAAATCTTGCGATCGGGGTCATTCGCCGCGATCGCCGCCGCGAAGACCACGAAAGGCTGCAACGCATAGCGCTGATAATAGGGGCCCTCGGCATAATAGCCGTCGGGCGAAAAGAGCAGGTCGAGCTGCCGCAGGAAGCCCGCCTTGCCGCTCTTGTCGAGCCCGAGCAGCGCCTTGTCGACAAGGTCGCGGTCGCCGAGCAGATAGCCCGACAGGCCGACGCCCGCCGCGGCCCAGGTCGCGTGATTGTGGATGCGGTTGATGACCTCGGGCGAGCCGTCCGAGAGGAAGCGCGCCATCGGACGGATCACCTGATCGTCGATTCGCTTGCGGTCGGCGGCGGACAAGGCGCCCCGGATCTCGGCATAGCCCTGCACCGCGTTCACGAGGAAGACGCTGTCGTTGAGGCTCTGCCAGAAGAGACGGCCGGGAACCTGGTTCGACGCCGCGGGATGTGGTCCAAGCTTCGGATAAAGATCGGCGTAGGCGAGCAAAAGGTCGCGGACATGATCGCGATAGCGGACGTCGCCGGTCAGGCGGAAAAGCTGGCCGCCCTCGAAAATGACACGGTAATTGCGCTTATGCTGTTCGTGGGTGAAGCCGCCGCCGGGGTCCTTGGGCACGGGCACGTTGATGCCGGCCTTGATCGACGCTTCGACGCCGGCCTTGGAGCGCTCGATCTCGGCAGTGAATAGCGGCGCGAACGTCTGCGCCGACGCGGCGGGCGGGGTCTGTGCCGCGACGGGAATGGCGGGGAGCGCCGCGGCGGCGAGCAGAAGCGCGATGGTACGGGTCACGGGTGCGCCTCCACGATATTGCCAGAGATCAACCCGCGCGGCGGACCTTTCCATGCGAGTTCTTCGATGCGCGGCGCGGGCGTCGCGGCAAAAGCGTTCGACGTGATCCGCGTCTCGGGCGCGCCGACCGAGTGGATGACGAGGATGCCGTCCGACTTGGCGAAGTTGTTCTGGACGATATCGGCGTGCTGCGCGCCGGAGATGCGTAGCGACGCGCCGCCCGCACCGCTGCCCGCGACGCTCGACCCGGCCATCGCGAACCAGGGGCCGAAAGTGCTTTCGTCGGTGCCCTTGCGCAGCAGGTCGGCGACCATCGCGACGCGCGCAAAGCGGCTCCCGGTGATCGTCAGCCGCTCCATCGGATACCAGCCCTTCGGTTCCTGTTCGCCGGTGCCCAGAACGACGACGCCCATTTCGGCGAAATCGCTGTTCGTGATCGTGACATCGTCGGCGAAGGTGCCCGGCGCCATCGCGATGCCGTCGAGCCGGCCCTTGCCCGGGCCGCGCATCGACACACGGTCGAGCACGACGCTGTAGTTGGGCGCGACGCCGCTCTCCACCGCGATCAGCGCGCCGTCGCCGGATGCCGCGCTCGCATCGATCGCCAGATTTTCGAGCCGTAGCCCGCCGCCGCCTGCAATCCGCGCGAGGCTCGACGCGACGCGGAGCACGGGCTTCGCGTCCGCCGCGCCCGCGATCGTCAGCCGGTGCCGCACGATCAGCGGCGCGGCGATGTCATAGGTGCCGGTCGCGAGCGTCAACGTATCGCCCGCCTTCGCATCGGCGACCGCCTGCGCGAGCGAGGCGCCGGCGGTAAGCGGCCGTTTGCTGCCGCTGCCGAATGCCGCTTCGGGCGCATCGCCGCGATACCAACTCGCGCCGACCTCAGCCCGTGTCACCGGCTTCAGGTCACGCGGCGCACCGACCGCGGCGAGCGCCGGATCGGCCGGGTAAAGCAGGCCGTTGGCGGCGCGCTCGAGCGCCACGTCGCGCTGCTCGACGCCCGCGCCCAGCAACGGCTTCGCAACCTTCGCCTCGACATTGCCCACCAGCGCGATGCCGCCGATTTCGCCCTCGGCGCGGAAGGGGTCCTGCCCCTTTGCCCCGACGATCAGATTGCGCTCGAACCTGCTGTCCGTCGGCGGCGCCGAGCGTTCGGCATCGGCGCCCGCGGCCAGCGTGATCCGCGCGCTGTCGATGATGCTGTTGCCCTCGATCCGCGCGTTCGCGACCTGATGGTAGCGGTTGATCACCGAGTTGGGCACGCCGTTCATCACGCTGATCGCGCTCTTGAACGAGGTGCCCGCGAGCCCCTCGAAATAATTGCCGCGCACGATCTGGTCGCGGTTGATCACGCGCACGCCGCCGGTGTCGGGCACGCTCTTGCCGAGAAAGATGTTACGCTCGACGAGGTTGCCGTTGCCATGGCGCAGCACGAAGGCACCCTGTGCTTCGAGCACGAGATTTTCGCGGATAATATTGCCGCCCGACTTGATCGAGACGATCTCGACCTCGCCGCTGGTGCGGTCGAAGATGTTGCGCTCGATGATGCTGTTCGACGCCGACAGCGACTCCTCGCTGGTGCCGACACGGATCGTCTCGCCGCCGTTCGAGCCCAAGGGCGGGCGCGGGCCGAAATAATTGTGATCGATGCGGTGGCGGTTATCGAGTGGATCGCCCGCGCGGCGGATCACCGCGAGCATCACGCCGCTGTTCGTCTTGCCCTCGAAATGCGAATGGTCGACGCGGTTGCCGGTGCCGTAAAGCGCGACCCAGATGTCCTCGGCGCGGCGGTCGGCCTTGCTGAACCCGTCGATGACGACCTCGGTGACGCGCGTATCGGTCGCGAGCGTCTTTGAATCGCGGCGGAAGCTGATCACTTCGCCGGTCGGACTCGCCCCATTTTTGAAAACGAGACCCGAAACGAGCAGGTTCTGGCCACCGATGCGCAGGTTCGACTGGCCGGTGAGCAGCACCTTGCCCTTCGTCTGCGCGGTCAGCGTGATCGGCTTGGTCGCGCTGCCAGTGCCGGTAAAGACGATCTGGAAATCGCGCCATTCGCCGTCGGCGAGGATGATCGTGTCGCCCGGCTGCGCCTTTTTCACCGCTGCCTTATACTGCGCCTGATCGGCCACGAGCAGATCACGCGCCAGCGCGGGATGCGCCGTAGAGGCCAGCATCGCTACCGTCAAAACCGCCCTTATCTGCACTGCGCCTCACCCTTTTTTTGATTCTTGCTCATTGGACTATACAAGAGGTAGGACAATATCAACCCGTTTGCGGTATACAAGATGGGTTGACATATTGGTCTGACAAAGCGAGCTTCCCTCCAAACAATATCAAACAGGGAGAGTGGGATGATTCGGGGCAGCATCGTTCGCGCATCGGGCGCCGGCAAAATTAACCTTGCGGCGGTGCTGCTCGGCACCACAGCGCTCGCGATGCTTGGCGGCCCGGCCTTTGCGCAGGAAACCACCGCACAGGATAGCGCTACAGCCGCAGCGGATGACACGGGTGACGATGCGATCGTCGTGACAGGCATTCGCAGTTCCCTTGCCACCGCGCTGGGCGAAAAGCGCGCCACCGACAATATCGTCGAGGTCATCCAGGCCGAGGATATCGGCAAGCTGCCCGACCAGAACCTCGCCGAAGTGCTGGAAAATGTCACCGGGGTTCAGATCACGCGGCAAGCCGGGGTCGGCAACGCGGTGCAGATCCGCGGCACCGATGCCAACCGCACCGAAATCAATGGCGTTTCCACCGTGGGATCGGGCGCCGGCCGTTCGGGCATCAGCTTCGAGGACCTGCCCGCCGCACTGATCGCCTCGGTCGAGGTCACCAAGGTGCCGACCGCCCAAACGATCGAAGGATCGGTCGGCGGCACGATCAATCTCCGCACAATCCGCCCGCTCGACCTCAAGGACCCCTTGATCGCCGCGCGCGCGCAGATGGAAAACAGCGACCTGTCGAAGTCGACCCTGCCGCGCCTGTCCGCGACGCTTGGCAACAGGTGGGACACCGGCATCGGTGAGATCGGTATCGTCGTGAGCGGCAGTTACGCGCGGCAGGATGTCGCATCGTTCAAGCCGCGCGTCGACCGCGACGCGCTCGTCCTGCCGGGCTCGGGTCCGAGCGCCGAGGCATTTCCGTTCCTGCGCATCCAGTTCCTGCAACAGGGGCTCGAGAATTACGAATATGAGACCTACAACGGCACCGCCGCGCTCGAATGGAAGCCGAACGACGACCTGAAATTCTATTTCGACGCGACACTGAACAACCAGCGCCGCGGACAACAGAGCCATCGCGTCCAGATATCGGGCACCGCGACGCCCTCGGTGGTCGATGCGATGAACAACACCGAATTCGAAACCGTCGATTTCGGGTCGCTCAACGGGCCGAACGGCCCGATCGACCTCGGCACCGTGCAGGCGGCGGTCGCGGGTACGATCGGCATCGGCGGCACGACCGGAAGCGTGATCGATCCGAATCTCCGGGCATCGAGCGACACCGGCGCGCGCGTAACCAAGAGCCGTGTTTTCGATTTCGGCACCGACTGGCAGGCGACCGACAATTTGAAGGTGCGCGCCGAAGTGTCGCTGTCGACCTCCAAATCGGATTTCCCGAACTTCTCGACGACGCTCGATTTCATCAACCCCAACGGCCCGCAGCCGGTGATCGGGCGGAGCATCGACAATGGCGTGCCGATCGAATTCGATCTGCGCGGCGGTACGCTGCAATTCGGCATCGATCAGGCGAGCCCCTTCGCGCCGACGACCGCGCAATTGCTCGACCCCGCCAATTACCAGCTGCAACAGGTCACCCAAGGCGCCAATTCGACCGACAATCAGGAACGCGCCGCGCGGCTCGATTTCTCCTACGACACGACCGACCTCAACCCCTTCGTCACCTCGGTCGATTTCGGCTATCGCTGGAACCGGACGTCGGCGGAAAACAGCGAATTTTCGAACAATGTCAGCCTGACCAACACGACGAGCGCGTGGAACCGGCCATCGGGCGACCTGTTTTCGGATATACTGATTCCGGGGCCCCGCAACTTCAATGCCGCCGACGGGCGCCGGCTCTATTTCCCCGACTTCCTGCTGATCGATGGTGGCTTGTCTTTCCGCGATCCGGCGAAGGTGCTGGAATCGCTGAACAAGGCCATTGCGGCGAGCAACGCTGCCCGCACGCAGGGTCCGGCGGTCGCCTCGCTCGCGACGCCGACCGAATCCTTTGCGGGCTTCTTCAAAATCAAGGAAACCACGAACGCCGCCTATTTCCAGGCGAATATGGAAGGCGAGATCGCGGGCATGCCGGTGCGCGGCAATGCCGGTTTCCGCTGGCTGCACACCACGCTGTCGTCGACGGGCAACAATATCGCGAACGGCACGGTGACGGGGCAAACCGTCGCCAAGAGTTCGTATAATTTCCTGCTCCCGCGCTTCAGCCTCGTCCTCGAACCCGCCGACAAGCTTCTGGTCCGCGCGGGCATCGCGCGCGACATCCGCCGGCCGAACTTCGACACGCTGTCGACGTCCTTCTCGTTCGGCACCGGCGCGAACACGCCGGTCGCGGTGGGCAACCCCGATCTCGTCCCCGAAGCGGTGTGGTCGTTCGATCTTTCGGGCGAATATTATTTCGCGCCGTCGAGCCTGATCAGCATCGGCTTCTTCCACAAGAGCCGCACCAACCTGTTCGCGCAGCGGCAGGAAGACCCGGCGCCCAACCTCGACGCCAACGGCAATCTCAATATTTCGATCGATCCGTCGTGTCCGGGCGGCGGCATCTATAACCCGATCGCCAACCGTAACATCAACAACCCGATCCAGGGCGTCGGCATCTGCGTTCCGCGCAGTTCGACCTTCAACGTTCCCGGGACCACGACGCAAACCGGCGTCGAGGTCGCCTTCCAGCACGATCTCTCGGCATGGGAAGACACGCTCGGTTTCGCCTCGGGCTTCGGCTTCATCGGCAATTTCACCTATCAGAAGGCGGGCGGTTCGGCGCGCGAATATCGTGCCGCCGATGGTCCGCGGACGGTGTTCACCCAGCTCGGCTATCCGGGTTCGCAGGACCTGATCTCGCTGACGAACCTGTCGAAATACGCATACAATACCACGCTGTTTTACGACAAATACGGGCTGAACGCGCGCCTGCGCTACACGTGGCGCTCCAGCTATGTGTCGAACGACCCGTTCTTCTTCGGGCTGCCGCTGATCAACGGCGCGCGGGGCCAGCTCAACGCCAGCATCAACTATGACATTACCGAGAATATCAACGTCGGCGTTGAGGGCATCAACCTGCTGCGCGGCGACCAGAATCAATATTGCGTGAACAACAAGGCGCTGCTCTGCTTCCAGGGCCTTACCGATCGTCGGATCACCGCCGGGCTCAGCGTGAAGTTCTGATAGGCTCCGTACGGACCGGAAGGCATCGCAAACTGCCTTCCGGGACGGCGGACGTCAGGCCGTCATGGCCGCCCTGCCCGCATCGGCATAGGCGCGCTTCATCTGCGCGAAGGTCACCACCTGTCCGGTCATGATGTCGAGTTGCGACGCGATACCCTGATCGGCCAGCATCCCGTAGGGATCAAAGAGCGGCTGGCTGGAATTTGCGGTGACCGCCATCGGTGTCGGCCAGCCGCGCAGCGCGTGCGTGATCGAGCGTAGTGTCGCGAGCGTGCTGCCCGCCGCCTGCCACCCGCCCGCGACCGCGATCAACCCGACGGCGCGGCCATCGAAATAGGGCTGCGCATCCGAAACAAGATCCTGCGCATAATCGAGCGCGTTCTTGACCACGCCCGACACCGTGCCGTGATAGGCGGGCGAGGCGACGAGGATGCCGTCGGCATCGCGCAGCGCCGCCATCAGCGCCTGCGCCTTCGAACAACGTTCGCTGCGGTGCGGGGCGTACATCGGAAGATCGATCGCCTCGCCCGCGAAAAGCCTTGTCTCCGCGCCCTGCGCTTCGCAGCGCATGAGCGCATGGCGGAGCAGGCGTTCGGCCGATCCGCCGGCGGTGGCGTTGCCGCCGAGGGCGACGATGCGGGGGCGCGGGGTCATGACGATCTCCCTTAGTTAAAGGTCACCTGGCTGCCGCCGCGCAGGAAGGCGATCGCGTTGCGGCGGAGATGGTTGGTGCCGGGGTTGAGGATCGGTTCGGGCGAATATTGCGCGAGATAGACGCGGCGCATGTTCGGGGTCGAATTCGATCCGGTCGCGTGGAGCGCAAGGCTGGAGAAGGCGACGACGCTTCCCGCCGGAACTTCGAGCGTCACGCCCTCGCTGTCGCCCGTATAGCCGACGAGGTCGTTGCTGCCCGGCTGGCGGATATGCGGGACGATGCCGCCCCGCGTTTCGGGCGCCTGCGAGAAGGGCAGGATGCGCACCGTGCCGTTGGCGACCGTCGTGTCGTCGAGCGTACACCAGCAGGTGAGGTACGGCTTGTGATCGGCGGGGCCGCCGTTGCCGACGACATAGCCCGAATCCTGGTGCCAGCTGAACGGCATGCCTTCGCTCGCGCCCTTCACGACATATTGGTCGTAGAAGAAATAAGCGTCGTCGCCGAGCGTCGCGCGGCAGATGTCGGCCATCGTCTCGCTGAACAGCATCTTGCGAAGATCGGGCTGCTGGCGCTGGCATTCGCCGGCGAAATAGCGTTTGCCCTTGTGGCTGATGCCGTCGACTTCGACGCCGAGGCTGTCGAGGCGCGCGTCTTCGCGGTCGATCACGCGGCCGCATTCCGCGCGGAGCAGGTCGAGCAACGGGCCTTCGAGGATGCGTTCGAACACGGCGTAGCCTTCGGTCGCGAACTGTTCGCGCTGGGCCGCATAATCCATTTCGTCTCTCCCGGATTTATCCAATGGCGATCTGATACGCCCGATTCGTCCATCGCATCCAATCGAATTGCATCGCACGATCATACGTCTATACTATGGCTGATGCGGATGAGACAGGTCGAGGCGTTTCGCGCCGTGATGATGAGCGGGGGCATTACCGCCGCCGCGACGATGCTGAATATCAGCCAGCCGTCGGTGAGCCGGCTGATCGCCGATATGGAGCGCGCGGTGGGCTTCAGGCTCTTCGACCGGCGCGGCGCGCGCGTGCATCCGACGGCGCAGGCGCAGGCGCTGTATGAGGCGGTGCGGCGGAGCTATGCGGGGCTCGACCTGCTCGATCAGGCGGCGCGGCGTATCCGCGCGCATCCGGTGGGGACGGTGCGCATCGCGGCGCTGGCCGCGATCGCGATGGCGATCCTGCCCGCGGTGATCGCGCGTTTCCGTATCCTCTATCCCGACATCAAGATCATCGTGGAGTCGCTCGGGCAGCGCGCGATCGAGGAGCGCGTCTTTCTGGGGCAAGCTGATCTTGGTGTCGGGGTCGATATGCAGGGACGCGAAGGCATAAGGTCGACGCCGCTCGCGCGCGCCGAGTATGTTTGCATCCTGCCCGCCAACCATCCGCTCGCGGCGCGCGAACGGCTGGCGATATCGGATTTGGCGGGCGAAGAATTCGTCGGCCCGATGCACGAGGCCGATGCACTGTGGACCGGCATCGATACCGCACTGGAAGAGTCCGGCATCAGCGTATCGCGGCGGCTGGAGACGCAGCATTCGCAGATATTATATGCCTTCGTCGAAGCCGGGCTGGGCGTGACGATCGCCGAGCCGTTCAGCGCCCCGCGTTTTCACCGGCTGGGCGTCGCGGTGCGCCCGATTTCGCCACCGGTGTATCTCGATTTCGCGTTGCTAGAACCCGATATTGGGCCCACGCCCGAGATTGTCGCATGGCTCAACGCCGACGTGCAGCGTGAGACCGAGGCGTGTCTGGCGCATGTGAAGCGGGTGGTGGCGTCGAAATAGCGGTCGCCGAAGCTCTACGCATGCCCGATATGGGAGAACGGTCTCAGCTGTTCGTCATCCCGGGCTTGACCGGGGACCCGCCTTTCTCCCGCTCACCGTTGAAAAGACAAAGGCAGGCCCCGGGTCAAGTCCGGGGTGACGAGGAAGGTAAGTTCACAATTCGTCCGTATCAAGGCCATCCAAGTCATAGTATTTGGACATAACAGTCCGACATTTCTCGATTAGACTGCAATGATTTTGACGCGCATCCCTAGGACGGCTGATGGGCATGGCGCCTTTCAGCCGATTCGAGGCCGCGCGCGACACCATGTTCGCGGCCCGATGTCGAAGCGGACGCACGATCCGCGATGACAAGGGAAGGGTTGCCGATGACAGGGCCGACACCAGATCAGAGCGCTCCGCCTGCGCCTCGCGCTGTCCTGCAAGCCATAGCATTCGGGCATGGCATCGCGACATTTCTCTATTGGACCACAAAAATAATTACGCGCATGGGTCGGCTCGCAATTGTCAATTGAATTGATTGACATACCGGACGGCAGCGCATCTAGGGAGGATCTGAATATGGTTTCGTCGAAAGCCAAAGCCTATCTGACAATCACGACGGCATTGGGAATGGCGCTGTTCGCCGTCCCCGCCGCAGCCCAAGACACCGCAGCGCAGGCCCCGGCCGAAGCCGACGCGCCGTTCGCCTCTACCGACATCATCGTCACCGCGCAGAAGCGCGAACAGAATTTGCAGGACGTGCCGGTCGCGATCTCGGTCGTGTCGGGTGCGCAGCTCGAACGGTCGAACGTCAATTCGGCCGAGCAGCTTTTCCAGCGCGTCCCAACGCTGACCTTCCGCAAGGGCAACACGAACAAGGACTCCGCGCTGTCGATCCGCGGGGTCGGCACGATCAGCTTCTCGTCGGGGGTCGAGCCGTCGGTGTCGACCGTGATCGATGGCGTCGTCTATGCGCGCACCGGCCAGCAGACGTCGGACTTCCTCGACGTCGAGCGCATCGAAGTGCTGCGCGGCCCGCAGGGCAGCCTGTTCGGCAAGAATGCCAGCGCGGGCGTGATCAACATCGTATCGCGCGAGCCCGGTAACGAGCTGGGCGGTTACGTCGACGCCGCCTGGTACGAGGGCAATGAATATCGCATCCGCGGCAGCATCGGCGGCCCGCTCGGCGACGGCATTCGCGCTTCGCTGACCGGTTTCTGGTCGCAATATGACGGCAATGCCCGCAACGTCTTCAACAACCGCAAGGTCAACGGATACGAACATTGGGGTGTTCGTGGGAAATTGATCGCCGAGCCGACCGATAATCTGAAGATCACGCTGATCGCCGATTATTCGAAGAACAGCGACAATGGTTTTGCCGACAGCATCGGCACCGTTTTCCCGTCGGCGTTCAACAATGCGGTGTTCATCCCGAGCCTCGCGCCGCTGACGCTCGACGGCAAGAACAAGGACATCGACAACGACCTCGACCCCTATACCAAGGACAAGAACAGCGGCGTGTCGGGGCAGATCGACCTCGACCTCGGCGGGGTCACGCTGACCTCGATCACCGCGTACCGCCACTGGTATAATTTCCAGCAGCGCGACGGCGACTTCCGTTCGGACGCGCCGCGCTATGTCAACACCGGCACCGCGGCGGGCGACGTTCGTTCGCACGATCGCGGCGATCTGAAGTTCGACCAGTTCACGCAGGAATTGCGCATCGCGTCGGCCAATCCGCAGTTCTTCGAATATGTTGCGGGGCTCTATTATTACCACACGAAGGAAGTCGACTTCTTCAACCGCACGGTGACGAGCTGCACCGCCTCGACGCTGCCCACGGTGGGCGGGCTGACGCCGTGCGCAGCGGGGTCTTCGACCTTTGTCACCAACGAGGGCAATGCCGATTTCACGACCAAGCTGACGAGCTATTCGGCGTTCGGGCAGGGAACGCTCAATTTCACCGACGCGTTCCGCGGCATCATCGGCCTGCGTTATACCGAGGACAAGGTCAGCTATGACTTTGCGCGCCGCTCGACCTCGCTCGCGGCCTTCTCCGGCGTGAACCCGGCGTTCGCTTCGGCGGGGTCGATCAAGGACAATGGCTGGTCGGGCAACGCCGGCCTGCAGTACGACCTGACCGACGATATCGTCGCCTACACCACCTATACGCGCGGTTATAAAGGTCCGGCGCTCAACGTGTTCTTCAACATGCTGGCGCGCGACACGGGCCGTATCGATCCCGAAAAGGCGGACGCCTATGAAGTTGGCCTCAAGACCCGGCTGTTCGACCGCCGCCTGACGCTGAACCTTGCGGGCTTCTATGCCAAATACGACAATTATCAGGCGAACTTCCTCGATATCGTCGCGGGGCAGGTCGTCACGCGCCTGACCAATGCGGGAACAGTGTCGACGCGCGGGATCGAAATGGATTTCAACGCCGCGATCACCGACGATTTCTCGCTGTCGGGCGGGTTCAACTATACCGACGCGCATATCAACGAGTTCATCTGCCCGCCGGGCGCCGCGGTGACCTGTGCCGCCGCGATCAACGGCAAGCCCCTGCCCTTTGCGCCGAAATATAAGGGCACGGTGACGATGGACTGGCGCCTGCCGCTCAACATCGACGGGTTCAACGTCGATCTGAACAGCTCGCTCGTCTATCAGAGCCGCACCCAGTTCGACATCAACCAGAACCCCAACGCGTTCCAGAACGCCTATGCGATCTGGGATGCCGGGATCAAGGTGAGCACCGACGACGACAAATACAGCCTGTCGTTCATCGCCAAGAACCTGACCGACAAGCATTTCGTGATCCAGCGCATCCCGAACGGAACGTCGTTCATGCGCCAGATCACGCCGCGCGATGCCGAGCGCTATTTCGGGGTGACGGCGCGGATGAATTTCTGATGGTAAATCCTCCCTGCCGCAAAGCGGTGGGGAGGTGGCGGCGGCTTTAGCCGCTGACGGAGGGGTTTTGGCGCAGACGTCGATACCCCTCCACCACGCCCTGCGGGCGCGGTCCCCCTCCCCATGGCTTCGCCACGGGGAGGATCTTATAGGATGCAGTGAAAGGATCCTCTCCATGGCGCTCGACGCGCTCGACACCGGTTTTGCGATCCGCCTTGGTAGGCAGACGATTCTGACGCACAGCGCAGGGTCGCCCTGTTTTTTCGTCGGACGCGGTGTGCCGCATGTTCATTCGAAACTCGGCCATTTCGATGTGGCGCAGGAGGTGATCGAGCGGATCGCGCTGGGGCATGTCGAGACCGATGACGATATGGTGCGCTTTGCCGAGGCTGCCGGGAAGCCTTGCCTGCTTGAAGCGACGATTTCGGGCGACGGCGACGATGCGGTCATCGCGCTGAAGGCGCTCGACCCGGCGCTCAACCGGCTGTGGCTGCGCGTGCCCGCCGAGGCGGGTGAGCATGTGTGGGGCGGCGGCGAGCAATTTTCCTATTTCGACCTCAAGGGTCGCCACTTTCCGCTGTGGTCGAGCGAGCCGGGGGTCGGGCGCGATCCATCGTCGGAGTTGTTCCGACAGGTTGAGGCGCATCGCAAGGGCGGTGGCGGCAGCTACGCCCACACCAATTATCCGCAGCCGACCTTCGTCAGTTCGCGGCGCTATGCGCTACATATCGACAGCTTTGCCTACTCCGCGTTCGATTTCCGCGATGACGATTTTCACGAGGTCGAGGTCTGGGAAATTCCGGCGAAGATCGAGCTGTGGGCGCGGCCGCATTTCACCGAACTGGTGTCGGCGCTGTCGGACCGTTTCGGGCGCCAGCCGCCGCTGCCCGAATGGCTGCTGAAGGGCGCCGTGATCGGGCTGAAAGACGGCGACAACAGCTTTGCGCGCCTCAAGGCGTACGAAGACGCCGGGGTCGCGGTGTCGGGGCTGTGGTGCGAGGATTGGGTCGGGCTGCGTATCACCAGCTTCGGCAACCGGCTGTTCTGGGACTGGCAATGGAATGCCGAACGCTATCCCGAATTGCCGGCGCGGATCGCCGAGCTGAAGAACCGCGGGATCCGCTTCCTTGGCTATGTGAACCCCTATCTCGCGGTCGACGGGCCGCTCTATGCCGAGGCGGCCGCGCAGGGCTTCATGGTAATGCATCCCGACAAGGACGAGCCCTATGTGATCGACTTTGGCGAGTTCGATTGCGGGCATGTCGACTTCACCAATCCCGATGCCGCCGCATGGTTCGCCGACACGATCATCGGCGAGAAGATGATCGATTTCGGGCTGTCGGGCTGGATGGCCGATTTCGGCGAATATCTGCCGGTCGACGTGCGGCTCGCGAATGGCGAGAGCGGGATGACCGCGCACAACCGCTGGCCAGCGCTGTGGGGTGAAGTCAATGCGAAGGGCATCTCCGGGCGCGGGCGGACGGGCGAGATGATGGTGTTTATGCGCTCGGGCGGGGACGGCGTGCAAGGCCATTGCCCGATGCTGTGGGCGGGCGATCAGGCGGTCGATTTTTCGCGCCACGACGGGATCGGCACGGTGATCTGTGCGGCACTGTCGGCGGGGATGCTCGGCAATGCGCATCATCACAGCGACTGCGGCGGTTACACGAGCCTGTTCGACACCACGCGCGATGCCGAACTCGCGATGCGCTGGGCCGAGATGTCGGCGTTCACGTCGATGATGCGCACGCATGAGGGCAACCGGCCGCGGCAGAATGTGCAATATGACGATGACCCGGCGTTGCTCGCGCATTTTGCGAAGATGACGCGGATTTACGCGCATCTGGCGCCCTATTTGCGGCGGCTGTCGCACGAGGCGTCGGAGACGGGGCTGCCGGTGCAGCGGCCGCTGTTCCTGCATTTCGAGGAGGATCCCCAGACCTACGCGATCCAGACGAGCTATCTGCTCGGGCCCGATCTGCTCGTCGCGCCGGTGATCGCGGCGGGGAAGAGCGAGTGGACAACCTATCTGCCCGCGGGCGCCGAGTGGGTGCATGTGTGGTCGGGGCAGATTTACGCAGGCGGTAGCGATGCGACGGTCGCGGCGCCGTTCGGCGCGCCGCCGGTGTTTTACCGCGCGGGGTCGGCGGATGCGGCGCTGTTTGACGGGATCGTCGCCGCGTGACCGATACCGCGCTCGATGCGCGGCGGCGGCGCGCGGTCTTTGCCGAGCTCGAATCGCGGACGTTCGACCTCGCGGTGATCGGCGGCGGAATCACCGGCGCGGGGATCGCGCGCGATGCGGCGATGCGCGGGCTGGCGGTCGCGCTGGTCGAGGCGCGCGACTATGCGAGCGGGACGAGCAGCCGGTCGTCGAAGATGATCCATGGCGGCCTCCGCTATCTGGCGCAGGGCGACATCGCGCTGGTCAAGGAGGCTGCGTCGGAGCGGCAGATCTTGCGGCGGATCGCGCCGCACCTGACGCGATTGTCGCCCTTCCTGATCCCGACGACGAATGTGGCGATGACCGCGAAGCTGCGGACGGGGCTGTGGACCTTCGAGAAACTGGGCGGGGTGCCCGAGGCCGAAAAGCATGAGGTGATCGGGCTGGCGGAATTGCAGCAGCGTGAGCCGTTGATGCGCAGCGACAGGCTGAATGGCGCGGTGCTCTACCCCGAATTCCTGACCGACGATGCGCGGCTGGTGCTCGCCAATGTGCGGAGTGCGCAGGGTGCGGGAGCGGTGGTGGTGAACCATGCGGCGGCTTCGGAACTGACGGGCGACGGGCTGGTCGCGACGTCGACGCTGGACGATGAGCTGAGCGCGAGGATCAAGGCGAGGCTGGTGGTGAATGCTGCAGGCGCTTGGGTCGACAAGGTGCGCGGGCTCGAGGCCGGCGAAAGCGACACGCGCCTGTCGCTGAGCCGCGGCATCCATCTGGTGCTGCCGCGCGAACGGCTGCCGATCCATGCGACGATCATCATTCGGGCGCCCGACAAGCGCAGCATCTTCGCGGTGCCGCGCGGGGCGTTCACCTATGTCGGGACGACCGATGTGTTTCACGACGGCGCCGATTACTGGCCCGCGCCGACGCGCGAGGACATCGACTATCTGCTGCGCGCGACCGAGGCGGCTTTGAATATCGACCCGATCCGCGATGGCGAGATCGTCTCGCTCTGGTCGGGGGTGCGCCCGCTGATCGCGCAGCCGGGGAAAAAGGCGAACGAGGTGTCGCGCAAGGACGAGATCTGGACCTCGCCGAGCGGACTGGTGTCGATCGCGGGCGGCAAGCTCAGCGCCTATCGCGCGATGGCCGAGCGGGTGGTCGATCTGGTGGTCGAGCGGTTGGGCGTCACCGCCCTGCCCTGCTCGACCGCCAAGGCGACATTGCCTGGTGGATCGCGGACGGCGGGGCTGGACGGCCTCAACCCGCACGCCGCCGAACGGCTGGCGGGGCTGTATGGCGACGAGGCGAGCGAGATATGGATCGCGGGCGGCGATGTCGGTGCCGAAGCCACGCGCGCGGTGACGCATGAGGGCGCCGCGACGCTGGAAGATTATTGGGTGCGGCGGAGCGCGCGCGCCTGGTTCGACGAAGGGGCCGGCCTTGCCGCGCTGGCGCCCGCCGCCGAGGCGATGGGCGCGCTGCTCGGATGGGATGACGCCAAGAAGGCGGCGCAAATCGCGCATTGCCGACAGATCAACGATGCGAGCCGCAGGCTTCTGGGAGAGTGAGATGAGTTCGATTGCCGCAGCCCTTGCCAGCATGATCGGCGCCGATCGCGTCGCGAGCGATACCGACGCGCTGAATGCGCGCCGCTACGATCAATGGGCGGTCAAGCATCTGCGCGACTGGCGCAGCGAAGCCGTGTCCGCACCGGGCTGCGTCGTGCGGCCGCGGTCGGTGGAGGATGTGCAGAAGGTCGTGCGCCTAGCCGCCGAGAAACGCGTGCCGCTGATCCCCTTTGGCCTTGGCAGCGGGGTGTGCGGCGGGATCGAGCCGACGCCGGATGCGATCCTGCTCGACATGAGCGCCATGAACCGCGTGCGCTATATCGACAGCGACGACCTGCTCGCGAGCTTCGACGCGGGACTGAACGGCATGGAGGCCGAGGAAGCGGTCGCGGCGCACGGGCTGACGATAGGCCACTGGCCGCAGTCGATCGCGATCAGCAGCGTCGGCGGCTGGGTCGCGACCCGGGCATCGGGGCAATTCTCGACGGCCTATGGCAATGTCGAGGACATCATCCATTCGATCGAGACGGTGCTGCCGAACGGCGAGCTGGCGACGCTCGGCAAAGCGGTGCGCGCGGCGGCGGGGCCGGACCTGCGGCATCTGCTGATGGGTGCCGAGGGGACGATGGGGGTGATCACCGGGGTGACCTTCTCGCTGCGCGCGAAAGCGCCGCACCGCGACTACAGCATCTTCTATGCGAGCGACATGCGCGCGGGGTTCGAGGCGCAGCGGCAGATCATGCGCGCCGACTGGCGCCCGCCGGTGATGCGCCAATATGATGGGCGCGAGGTGCGGCGGCTGTTCCGCGATTATGAGCGGGACGGCAAGGCGATGCTGTTGATGGTCCATGAAGGGCCGAAGGCGCGGGTCGATGCAGAGCTGGCGGCGATGCATGAGATTTGTGCCGCGGCGGGGCTCGAAGCGGGCGATCCGATGGCGGCGAAACAGTGGATCGAAAAGCGCAACCATGTGCCGAGCTGGCGCGACATGTTCGAGCGCGGCTATGTCGCCGATACGGTCGAGATTTCGGGGCGATGGAGCGAGATCGGCGCGATTTATGACGACAGCATTGCCGCACTCAATCAAATCCCCGGGGTGATCAACGCGTCGGCGCACAGCAGCCATGTCTATCGGTCGGGGATCAACCTTTATTTCAGCTTCGCCGCGAGTTTCGAGGACAGCGCGAAGATGGAGCCCGCCTATTTCGCCGGCTGGCGCGCGATCATGGAAGCGACCGCGAAGCATGGCGGCGGGGTCGCTCACCATCATGGCGCGGGACGGCTGCGCAAACCCTATCTGCACCATGATCTGGGCGAGAGCGGCGTTGCGTTGCTGCGGCGGTTGAAGAATGCCCTCGATCCGGAGGGGATCATGAACCCGGGCAATCTGATACCCGATGCCTGAGCTTTTGCTCGCACTCGATGCGGGCACGACGGGCGCCCGCGCGATGCTGGTCGATCCGGCGGGTGCGGTGCTGGGCATCGACAAAAGGCCGGTGGCGAGCCACTTTCCTGCCCCCGGCTTCGTCGAACAGGATGCCGCCGAGGTGTGGAAAATCTGCCGCGCGGTGATCGACGGCGCGCTAGCCGCGGCGGGGCGAAGCATATCCGATGTTGCTGCGTTCGGGGTGACGACGCAGCGGGCGAGTATCGTGTTGTGGGACCGGGCGACGGGCGAGCCGGTGGCGCCGATGCTCGTGTGGAGCGACTTGCGCGGGCTGGACGAGTATAAGGCACTGCGCGCGGCAGGCTTTACCAGCTGGCCGCAGGTGCCTTCGGCGAAGCTGCCCGCGGCGATCGCGCTGTCGGCGCGCGATCCCGCGCGGCTGCAATGGGGAACGCTCGATAGCTGGCTCACTTACAAGATGAGCGGCGCGCATGTCACCGATGCCTCGGCGGCGTGGCTGACGGGCTATTATGATTATGCGGCCGGCAGCGGATGGGATGCGGCTTTGCTGACGCACCAGCGCCTGCCCGCGACGATGTTTCCGGCGCAGGTCGAAAGCTGGGGCGCGATTGCGGAGAGCGATCCCGCGGTGCTCGGCGCGCGCGTTCCGATCACCGCGCTGATCGCCGACCAGGAGGCCGCGATGGTCGCGCATGGCGCGCTGGAGCGCGGCGACTGGAAGGCGACCTATGGCACGTCGGGCGTGCTGATGGCGGGGACCGGCGGTGTGCCCGAGACGATCCACAACAGCATGCCCGCCGAGGCGCTGGCCTTTGCGGGCGGGAGGCCGCGCTTCTGCGTCGAGGGCATGGTGATTACCACCGGATCGATGATCGAGTGGCTGTGCGGCGGGCTCGGCCTGTTCGCGTCGCCCGCCGCGATGGAAGCGGCGGCGGCTTCGGTCGCCGATGCGGGCAAGGTCGTGGTGCGACCGTCGCTGGCCGGCATGGGCGCGCCGCATGGCAAGTTCGAGGCGCGTGGGCTGATCGCGGGGCTGAGCTTTGCCGACGGGCCCGGACAGGTCGCGCGTGCGGCGTTGCAGGGGATCGCGTTCCGCTTTCGCGAGATCGCCGATGTGATTGCCGCCACCTTGCCGGTGCCCGAGGCGCTGCCCGTCGCGGGCGGGCTGTCGGCGAGCGATACGTTGCTGCAGTTGCAGGCCGACGCGTTGCAGCGGCCGGTCCGGCGGCATGCGGTGCGCGAGGCGAGCGCCTATGGCGCGGCGCTGGCGGCGGGCATGGGCGCGGGATTGTTCGGCGAGAGCGAGTTGAAGCGGCTGGCGCGCTATGATGCCGAGTTTATGCCGAAGATCAGGCGCGATGAAGCCGATGCGGCGTTCGCGCGCTGGCGGGATGCGGTGGCGGTGTGACGCGTTCAGGCGGTTCCGGCGACCTCGCTCCACAATCCGCGCACGATATCGCGCATGCGCTGCGCCTCGTCCCAGCGGTTCGTCAGTTCGCTGCCGTCGGGCGCGGTGATCGCATAGGGCGGCGGCCCGAGCTCGCACATGAAGGTCAGCGCGTCGTCCGCGCGCGCCTGTTCGAGCCAGAGTTCGAAGCCGCGGCGCCACCAGGCGATATGCTGGTCGCGCCAGCCCGCGTGCTGCGGCGCATCGAGCGCGACCTGCACCTGATGTGTCGTCGAGACGCGGCCGTGGAAATTATGACTCCCCTGCAGGATCGTCTCGATCGCGGCGAGTTGATCGTCGCGGAGCGGCAACTCCATCTCGCCCGCGACGGGATAATGCGACAGGTCGGCGGTGAGCGGCAGGCCGGGGCGTTCCTCAAGCAATTGCAGCGTGAAGAGCAGGTCGTTGGTCAGGCGGCCGCGGTGCGTTTCGAACCAGACCGGAAGCGGCGCGTCCTTTGCCGCGGCGACAAGGCTGTCGATCAGGCGCAGCGCGGCGCGGAAGTCGGCGGTGGGGCCTGCGATCTGGACATTGAGATGGTGCGCGCCGAGACGGTGCGCTTCGCCGATCCAGTGCGTAAGCTGGTCGGCGTCATGGACGAACACCTGCCCCTCCCATGCGAGGCCGAGCGGGTTCATGACGCGCGCGACGCCGTCGGTACGCGCGGTGCGCGCGAGGTTCACCCCGACGCCGTCGAAGCCCGCGGCGACGACCTCAGTCAGCGCTTCGTCGAGGCGGTTTTCGATGTCGAAACCGGGGCATTTGTCGAGGCCCCAGACCGATTGAAGAACGAGCAATTCGGGCAATGGCTTCCCTTTCAGACAACGCTGTCATATCGTGTGGGGTGCGGGAGTCAATCGGCCTCGTTCAACCGTCACCCCGGACTTGATCCGGGGCCTGCTTTCCTTCCCCGGAAAGACAAGGCGGGTCCCGGGTCGAGCCCGGGATGACGAGAAAAGAAAAGATCGTGAGAGGATGAGATGATCACCGAAGCCCCCACCCCGCCCGTCATTGCGCCGGTGTCCGTAGCTTACCGCCGCTATGCGCTGACGGTGTTGCTGATCATCTATATCCTGAACTTCCTCGACCGGCAGATCGTCTCGATCCTCGCCGAGCCGATCAAGAATGAGCTGCATCTGGCCGACTGGCAGCTGGGGGTGATGACAGGGCTCGCCTTTGCGCTTTTCTACACCATACTCGGGATTCCGATCGCGCGCTTTGCCGAGACGGGCGACCGGCCGCGGATCATCGCAGTGGCGGCGGGCTTGTGGAGCATCTTCACCGTCGCGTGCGGCTTTGCGCAGAATTTCGTCCAGCTCGTGCTCTGCCGGATCGGGGTCGGGATCGGCGAGGCGGGGTGTACACCGCCCGCGCATTCGCTGATCACCGATTACACGCCGAAGGAGAAACGCGCCTCGGCCCTCGCCTTCTATTCGCTCGGCATTCCGCTCGGCGGGCTGCTCGGGCTCGCGCTCGGCGGGCTGATCGCCGATGCTTATGGATGGCGGACGGCATTCCTGTTCGCGGGGGCGCCGGGGGTGCTGATGGCGCTGATCGCGTGGACGACGCTGAAGGAACCGCGGCGGCAGATGCACGGCGATCTCGCGGCGCTCAAGGCGGCGCGGCCCGACTTCAAGACCGCGATGGCCGAGATCCGCGGCAAGCGCACCTTCTGGCTGATCGCCTTCGCCGCGGCGATCAAGGCCTTCATCGGCTATGGCGCCGCGGCCTTCCTAGCGCCCTTCTTCTTTCGCAACCATGCCGCGGAGCTGACGGTGATCGCGGGCGATTTCGGGCTGGGGCTGACGGGGTTTCTAGGCGTCGCGCTCGGCGTCGTGCTCGGGCTGACCGGCGCGCTCGGCACCTGGATGGGCGGGCAGCTCGCCGACAAATATGGCGCGCGCGACTTGCGTGCTTATGTCGCGATACCCGCGGTTTCGACCTTCCTCGGGATCCCTTTCTATATCGCGGGGCTGATGGCCGATTCCGCGGTGTTCGCGCTGATCATGTTCGCCTTTCCGCCGGTGCTCAATACGCTCTGGTACGGGCCGGGCTTCGCCGCGGTGCAGGGGCTGGTGCGGCCGCAGACGCGCGCGACGGCGTCGGCGGTGCTGCTGTTCATCATCAACCTGCTCGGGCTGGGCCTGGGGCCGCTCGGGGTCGGCGCGGTCAGCGATTTCCTCTCGGGGCCGATGGGGTTAGGGTCGGCGGAGGGCGTGCGCTGGTCGCTGATGATCTTCATCCAGTTCGGCGCACTCGCCTCGGCGCTGTTCTGGATGGCGCGCAGTTCGATCCGTCAGGAGATGGTGAGTTGAGTATCGCAAGCATCGCCCTGCCCCGTATCCTGCGCATCGGCGGCGGGGCGTCGAAGCAACTGCCCGAGGTGCTCGGCGCGCTGGGGCTGGCGCGGCCGCTGATCGTGACCGATGACTGGCTGGTGAGCAGCGGGCGTGTCGAGGAGTTGACCGACGGACTGACGGCGGCGGGGATCGCGGCGCGGGTGTTTGCCGATACGGTGCCCGACCCGACGGTCGCGTCGGTCGACGCAGGGGTAGCGTTCCTGCTCGAAGGCGATCACGACTGCGTCGTGGGCTTCGGCGGCGGCAGTCCGCTCGACAGCGCGAAGGCGATTGCCTTGCTCGGCCAATTCGGCGGGGCAATGGGGGATTACAAGGCGCCGCATGTGCAGGACGCGCCGGGGTTGCCGGTGATCGCGATCCCGACGACCGCGGGCACGGGGTCGGAGGCGACGCGCTTCACGATCATCACCGACGAGGCGACCGACGAGAAGATGCTCTGCCCGGGGCTCGCCTATCTGCCGGTTGCGGCGCTCGTCGATTATGAGCTGACCTTTACCAAGCCGGTGCGGTTGACCGCCGATACCGGGATCGATTCGCTGACGCACGCGATCGAGGCCTATGTGTCGAAGCGCGCGAACCCGTTCAGCGACGGCATGGCGCTGCTCGCGATGCGCGCGATCGCGCCGAACCTGCGGCGCGTGTGCAGCGACCCGATGGATGCCGCGGCGCGCGAGGCGATGATGCTGGGCGCGACGCAGGCGGGGATCGCCTTTTCGAACAGCTCTGTCGCGCTGGTCCACGGGATGAGCCGGCCGATCGGCGCGCATTTCCATGTGCCGCACGGATTGTCGAACGCGATGCTGCTGCCCGCGGTGACCGCCTGGTCGGCGCCCGCGGCGCTGCATCGCTATGCCGATTGCGCGCGCGCGATGGGGGTTGCCGACGAAGCCGATGGTGACCAGTCGGCGGTGGCACGGCTGCTCGACGAGCTGGCGGCAGTGAACCGCGAGCTTGAGGTGCCGGGTCCCGCAGCGTGGGGCATCGACGCGGCGCGCTGGGATGCGCTGGTCCCGACGATGTGCGCGCAGGCGGCGGCATCAGGGTCGCCCGCGAACAATCCGCGCGTGCCCGATAGCGAAGAGATGGCGATGCTCTATGCGCAGATTTGGGCGGGATAAGGCACGCCCGACCTGTTCTTTCTGGCGGCCGATGGCGGGCTATGTTTTTACCGGGTTTCTGGCATGCGAAGCCAGCGGAAGCGCAAGCCATTTATGCCGCTGTTCGGACCACACCGCCTGTTGAGGCATCGGGAAGTCCGGGTCCGCGAAGGCTCCGGCCGCCACGCCGATCAGATGGGGAAGGCGTTCGGGCTCCCACCACAGCGACGATCCGCAATCGGGGCAGAAGTGGAAGGAAACGTCGAAGCCGCTGGCTGACGGACGATGGAACATCTTCGCCTCGCCGGCCATCAGCGCGACGCTTTCGCGCGGATAAAATGCGGCGACGCTGAACAGCGATCCCGTCCGCTTTTGGCAGTCGAAGCAATGACAAAGCGAAACCTTGACCGGCTCGCCGGCGCAGCGAAGCACAAGTTTGCCGCAATGACAGGAAGCGTATCGTTCCATCGGAAATGAGGAATATCATCACTTCCCGAACGCACAAAATACGATTGCGGGGCGGGCGGGCGTGCTCATTCGAACCCCGTTCATCAACGCGCAACCCGCGAGGTGCTTAAGCGCGCTCGCCCCGCCTCCTTCTCTCCTACGTCTCAAACGTGGAGGCGGGGTATCCTTCCCAGCCATCGTCATCCCGGGCTTGATCCGGGATCCATGACTTCAAGGGAGGCTTTTGCCTTCGTGGACCCCGGATCAAGTCCGGGGTGACGAGAGAGTTTAGAGTTCCAGCGGCCCGTGCTTCATCTTCGGCAGCACATGGCGCGCGAAGAGGTCGGCTTCGGCGGCGTGCGGGTAACCCGAGAGGATGAACGCCTCGATGCCCATGTCCTGATAGCGGTTCAGCTTTGCGAGAACCTGATCGGGGTCGCCGACGATCGCGGCGCCGCAGCCCGAGCGGGCGCGGCCGACGCCAGTCCACAGATTGTCCTCGACATAGCCGTCGTCGGAGGCGGCCTCGCGCAAGGCGACCTGCGCGTTGACGCCGAACGACTGCGAATCGAGCGACTTGGCCTTGATCTCGGCGCCCTTCGCGGCGTCGAGTTTCGAGAGCAGGCGGTCGGCGGCGGTGCGCGCTTCGGCCTCGGTGTCGCGCACGATCATGTGTGCGCGGTAGCCGAATTTGAGGGTTCGACCGTAGGCGGCGGCGCGCTGGGTCATGTCGGCGATGATATCCTTCACCACCTCTTCGCGGTCGGGCCACATCAGGAAGACGTCGCAACCCTTCGCGGCGGCATCGCGGGCAGCGGGCGAGAGGCCGCCGAAATAGAGCGGCGGCGCCTTCCCCGAGACGGTGCCGACGCGCGCGGGGGCGACCTGCAGCTTCCAGAACTCGCCGTCATGGTCGAGTGCCTCGCCGTTGAGCAGGGTCTTGAGGATATGCATCGCCTCGACCGTGCGGCGGTAACGCGGTTCGGAGTCCATCGTCTCGCCCGGCATGTCGGAGGAGATGATGTTGACCGTCAGGCGGCCCCCGAGGATCTGGTCGATCGTCGCGATCTGGCGCGCGAGCTGCGGCGGCCAGCTTTCGCCGATGCGCACCGCCATCAGCAAGCGGATGTTCTTGACCATCGTCGCGACCGCGGCAGCGAAGGCGGTGGTGTCGATGCCGAGCGCATAGCCCGAGGGGAGCAGGATATTGTCGAACCCTTGGGCATCCGCCTGCATCACGATGTCGCGGCAATGCTCCCAACTCGACTTGAGCATCGGGTCGGGGACGCCGAGAAATTCATAGTCGTCGTCGCAGAGCGCCGAAAACCAGCTGACTTCGCACGAGCGGTCGGTCATGGCAGATTCTCCCCCATCGATGTTTGCAGCACCGCGTACCATTCGGCGCGCGACCAGCGCGGGGCGAAGGCCTGCGGAATTTCCTTGATCCGGTCGACATTCTGCGTGCCGACGATCGGGATCGGGCGCGCGGGATGCGCCATCACCCAGCTGTAGGTCGCGGCGGCGCGCGAAACGCCATATTCGGCGGCCTTGGCATCGAGCAGTCCGGCAACTGCGCGCGTGCGCTCGTCGGCCGGATCGCCGAGCCGGCCGCCGCCGAGCGGCGACCAGGCGAGGAAGCGCATGCCCTCGGCCATCGACTGGTCGAAGATGCCGTCGAAGAGCGGGGCGAGATGGAGCGGCGAAAATTCGCTCTGGTGGCTGACCACCGGAACGGGGAGGAATTTGGCGAGCGCCGCGGTCTGGGCAGGCGTGAAGTTCGAGACGCCGATCGCGCCGATCTTGCCCGCGCGGTGCGCCTCCTCGAGCGTGCGCGCGATTTCCTGCGGGTGGGTGAGCAGGTCGGGGCGGTGGATCTGCCATAGCTCGACATGGTCGGTGCGCTGGCGCTGGAGCGAGATGTCGATCGCCGAGGTGAGGTAAGCGGCGCTACTGTCATAGGGAACGCCGAGGATGATCCCGCCCTTGGTCGCGAGCACCATCTTGTCGCGGAGATCCGGCGCTTCGGCGAAAACGTCGCCGAGCAAAGCCTCGGCCGAGCCGAAGCCGCCCGGCGTGTCGCAGCCGTAGATGTCGGCGGTGTCGAACAGCGTGACGCCGGCCTCGAACGCGGCATCGATGCGCGCGCGGGCGGTCGCGACGTCGACACCGGCGAAGCGCCACATGCCCCATGCGATGGGAGAAACCTCATGACCGGCGAGGGTCACATTGGCGGGAGCGGGAAGAAAATCTGACATCGCTGTCATATACTCCATAATTCGAAACGAGGGAAGCGGGTTTGTTGGGATAGATTCTTAATGGGCGAGGACCGGACCGGCCTCGCCATCCTCCTCCTCATCGACCGCGACGATGCGCGGGAGGATGAGGTGGATCGCGGCGAGCGCGACGAGATAGGTGACGGCGCAGACCAGGAACATCGGCAGATAGCCGCGCCCCGTATCGAGCGACCAGCCCGCGAACTCGATCATCGCCATGCCTGAGAGGTTCCCGGCAAAGGCGCCGATCCCGATTGCCGAGCCGACGATACGCGCGGGGAAGACGTCGGTAGTGAGGCCGAAGAGGTTGGTCGAGAAGCCCTGATGCGCGAAGAGCGCGAGGCCGAGGATCATCGCGGCGACCCACGCGCTGTCGACGCCGACGAGTAAGGGCACGGGCAGGATGAGCAGCGCATATATGAGCATCGTCGTCTTGCGCGCCGCGTTGACCGTCCAGCCGCGGCGCCCCATCAGGTAGGAGGGCAGGTAACCGCCGGTAATGCCGCCGAGCGCCGCCATGAAATAGACGAAGGCGACCGGAAGCCCGAGCGTGCCTTGGGTCAGCCCGAAGACGCGGTGGAACAGGTCGGGCATGAAGAAAAGCAGGAACCACCAGACCTGATCGGTGAGCGCTTTCCCGAGGATGACCGCCCATTGGCGCCGGTCGCGGAGCAGGCTGCTCCACGCGATCTTCGGCGCCGCGGCATCGCGTGCGGCGTTCGGTTGCTCGGGAATGCGGACGGCGAGCCAGACCACGACCCAGACGAGACCGAGCCCGCCGGCGATCAGGAAGGTCGCCTGCCACCCCCACATCAGCGCCATCAACGGGATCAGCAAGGGCGTCAGGATCGCGCCGACGTTGGGCGCGATGCCGCCGAGGCCGAGGACGAAGCTACGTTCCTTCGCGTTGAAGTAAGTCGCGGCGGTCTTCACCGCGGCGGGGGTGCCGATCGATTCGGCCGCGCCGAGCACGGCGCGCGAAGCAACGAAGCCCGAAACGGTCGTGGCGAAAGCGTGCGCCATGCCCGCGAGGCTCCACACGCCGACGCCGATCGCAAAGCCCCAGCGCAGCCCGACCTTGTCGATGAACCAGCCGGTGCCGAGGAAGGCGAGCGCGGCGGCGAACTGGAAGGCCGAGGCCATGTGGCTGTAATCGCGGTCGGTCCAGTCGAATTCGAGCTGGAGCGTCGGCTTCAGCAGCGCGAGGATCTGGCGGTCGACATAGTTGAGGACGATCGCGATGAAGACGAGCCCCACCACAAGCCAGCGGCGTTTGTCGGCGATTTGCCTCAAGATCGTCTCTCCCCGAATCTATCTGTCTGGCGGATGAGATAACGTTGTCATATCGGAATGGACAGCGGTATTTTTGATTCTGGGGTGCGGGCAGGCTCCCGATCATTTCCCGAAGGGCAACGACCGGTGCCTGCCCGCTTGGCGTTATGCGTCGATCAACGCCGGATCCTCGTCATCCTCGTCGATGATATTGCCCGACTGCCGATCGAACAGCCGGCGGTACTGGCCGTCCGGATCGGCCAGCAGCGCTTCATGGTTGCCATCCTCGACCACCCGCCCCCGATCGAACACCAGGATGCGGTCGAGCGTGCGCACTGTCGACAGCCGATGCGCGATGACGATCGCGGTGCGCCCCTTCATCAGCCGGTCCATCGCCTGCTGGATCAGCGCCTCGCTTTCCGAATCGAGGCTCGACGTCGCCTCGTCGAGGATCAGGATCGGCGCGTCGGCGAGGAAGGCGCGTGCGAGCGCCACGCGCTGACGCTCGCCGCCCGACAGCTTGACCCCGCGCTCGCCGACGAGCGTCGCATAGCCGCGCGGGAGCCGGGCGATGAAGTCGTGCGCGTTGGCGAGCCGCGCCGCCGCCTCGACCTCCGCCCGAGTCGCGCCGGGACGGGCATAGGCGATATTGTCGGCGAGGCTGCGGTGGAACAGGATCGGTTCCTGCTGCACGATCGCGATCTGCGCGCGGAGCGACTGCTGCGTCGCGTGCGAAACATCCTGCCCGTCGATCGTCACCCGCCCCGCATTCACGTCGTAGAGGCGCTGGATGAGCTTGACGAAGCTCGTCTTGCCCGATCCCGAATGGCCGACAAGACCGATCCGCTCGCCACCCCGGATCAGAACGTCGAGATGCTCGTAGAGCGGCGTTTCATGCCCGCCATAGCGGAAGGTGACATCGTCGAAGCGTATTTCGCCGGCGCCGATCCGGATCGGAGTTGCATCGGTCTTGTCCTCGATCCCCAGTGGCTGGTCGTGGAGATCAACGAGTTCCTCCATTTCGTTCACCGAGCGTTGCAGGTGATGGATGTGGAAGCCGATGTCGACGAGATAGCCGTGGACGACGAAATAGCTGGTGAGCACGAAGGCGACCTCGCCCGGCGTCGCGGCGCCGCGCCACCACAGCCACAGCGCGGCGCCGGTGATCGCGCTGCGCACAATCCAAAGGAGCAGGATCTGCGCGCTGCCCGACCAGGTGTAGCGCATCCACGTCCGCCGCGTGCGCTTCGCCCATTTGGCGAGCAATGTTCCGACACGCGCCTCTTCGCGGTCCTCGGCGCCGAACGCCTTGACGACGGCGTTAGAGCCGACAGCATCCGAGAGGAGTCCGCCAAGCTTTGTGTCCCACGCGTTCGACAGCGTCGCGGCGGGCGAGGCCCAGCGCGCGGCGAGTGTGACGGTCATCGCGACATAAAGGGCCGCGCCGATGCCCATGACGAGCCCGAGCACCGGCCAGTGCCAGCCGAGGAGGAGCATCGTGCCGACAAGCACGACAACCGAAGGCAGCAGTTGCAGCAGCAGCACGTCATTGAGCGTGTCGAATGCCCACATGCCGCGCGTGATCTTGCGCACCGTCGAGCCGGCAAAGGCGTTGGCGTGCCAGTCGGTCGAGAAACGCTGGACGCGGTGAAAGCTGCCCTGCGTGACGCCCTGCATCATGCGCAACGTGAAGGGAATGATGCCCGCCCACGCGAAATGGCGGAGGATCACCATCGCGAGGCCGAGCGCCGCCATCGCCGCGAATAGCGCGAGCGCGCCGTCCCGCCGGCCGGCGGCGAGCGCGTCGATCAGCCGGCCTGCATAGAGCGGCACGAAAATTTCGGTGACCGTCGCCGCGGTGATAAACAGGGCGATAAAGGCGGCGCGTCCACGCTGCCCGGCCCAGTGGCGGAAAGTGAAGTCGAGGACGCGGCGAATCGAATTCGCGCGGCCCGTGTCGGGTGTCGATGTCATATCATGAACCGGCGCGAAAGCGCCGTCTCCAAAGCGTTGTATCAGGGGGGTGATCGGGTCGGAAAACCTGATCACGGAGGCTTCAGGACCTAGTGGTCGAAGCGCTCGAAGGCTCGAAACCTTCCGGGAGGGCATGCTGCGATCGAAAATTTCATTGCGCCCTCCTTTCTTCGCGTTGGAACGGCGCCGGTGTACCTTGCCGCCATATGCTTGGCAAGTCCTGACTTTTCCGCCCGATGAGCGGGCCGGGCGGGCCCTCTCGCTCAGCCTTTCGGCGCCGCGGTCGAGCCGCGCACGACGAGCTTGTGCGGAAGCTGCCGTCGTTCGATCGTCTCGCCGAATTCGAGCAGCAGGTCGGCGGCGGCATAGCCGAGGTCGCGGATCGGCTGGTGGATCGTGGTCAGCGACGGCCAGACGACCTGCGCGAGGTCGGTATCGTCGAAGCCCGCGACCGACAGCTGGTCGGGCACCGCGACGCCCAGCCGGTGCGCGGCGGCGAGGACGCCCGCGGCCATATCGTCGCTGCTCGCGAAGATCGCGGTCGGTGGCTGGTCGAGCGCCAGCAAGGCTTCGGCGGCAGCGGTGCCCGACTGGAAATCGAACTGGCCCGGAAAGACCAGCGCCGCGTCGAAGCCGATGCCCGCGCGCTGGAGCGCCTGCCGGTATCCGGTCAGCCGCTGGCCGCTCGCGAAATAATTGCCATGCCCGGTGACGAAGCCAATGCGGCGGTGGCCGAGCGAGATAAGGTACGCCGTCATGTCGTCGGCCGCCTGCACATTGTCGATGTAAACCGCTGATGTCGCGGTCAAATCGGTGCCCGGCTGGACGCGCACGACCGGAATCTTGCGGCGAAACAATTCGGCGAGCGCGGTGCCGACATCGGTCACCGGCGGGGTCATGATGATGCCGTCGAGCTGCGCCTGATCGATCAGCGCGCCGATATCGTCGACAAGGCCGGGCGAGTTGATGTCGCACGGCTGGACGATCATGCGGAAGTCGGCCTCGCGGCAGCGCTGCCCGACCCCCGCCTGCATGTTGAAGATATAATAGGGGCTGGGGTTGTCGTGGATCAGCCCGATCTGGAACGAGCGCTTTCCGGCGAGCGTCCGCGCCGCCTGACTCGGGTGATAGTTGAGGCGCGCAACCGCCTCTTCGACCTTTTGCCGCATGTCGTCGCTGACATAGCGTTCCTTGTTGAGCACGCGCGAGACGGTCTTGATCGACACGCCGGCGACACGCGAGACATCCTTGATCGTCGCCCGGGTCATGCGCGCTTGCGCTCCGCACCCGGCTGGCAAATCCTCGTCACGGCTGCGCATCTCCCCGTTCGGCCTGTTGACCACCGCTGTCTTCTTTGGCGCTGTCCGCTTTGGCGCGTCGCGCCGCGCACCGCAAGAGAAGCCTTGCGCCAGCGCCCGCGTTGGCGATATGGCGCGATATTATGACAGCGTTAGACAGAAACGATCTGACCTCGATGCGCCATGCGCATTGGAACAATTTGCCGAGCGGCGGGGACCTGTTCGGCGAATTGCATCTCGCGCAGACCAAGGCCGGGACGGCGCCGAAAGGCAGCCTGTTTCCGGGCCTCGCCGCCTGCGCGGTGGCCTCCGCCGCCGCAGCCTGGCTGTCTGACCATTATGGTTTTCCGATCATCCTGCTCGGCCTGCTCGTCGGGCTGGCGCTCAATTTCATTGCGACGAACGAGGCGACGCACCGCGGGCTCGACTTCGCCTCGCGCACTTTCCTGCGCATCGGGATCGTCGTGCTCGGGCTGCAGGTGACCTTCCTGCAGATCGCGGTGCTCGGGCCGGTGCCGTTCGCGGCGCTGATCATCATCATGGCATTGACGATGGGCGCCGGATTTCTGGGCGCGCGGATTTCGGGGCAGTCGCCCTACGCCGGGCTGCTCGCGGGCGGTGCGACCGCAATCTGCGGCGCGAGCGCGGCGCTGGCGCTCTATGGCGTGATCGGGCGGCAGCGGTTGTCGCAGGCGCAGTTCGCATTGACCCTTGTCGGCGTCTCGCTCGCCAGCGCGCTCGCGATGACGATCTATCCGCTGCTCGCCGCGCGGTTCGGGCTGAACGATGCGCAAGCGGGATTCCTGATCGGCGCGTCGATCCATGACGTCGCGCAGGCGATCGGCGGCGGTTATGCTTTTTCCGACGCGGCGGGGGCGAGCGCAACGATCGTCAAGCTCGCGCGCGTCGCGCTGCTCGCGCCCGTGGTGGCGCTCGTCGGGCTGCTGCTCAAGCCCGAGGACGGTAGCGAGCAACGCATCTGGCGGCGCCTTGCCCTGCCCTGGTTCATCGTCGCTTTCTTTGCGATGGTGACGCTGAACAGCCTTGCGCCAATCCCCGATGCGGTGCGCGGCGGCGCGCTGACCGCGTCGAAGGCGCTGCTGCTGCTCGCGGTGACCGCGACCGCGATGCGGACACGGATGGACTTGCTGCTCGACATGGGCTGGCGCGCGGGCGTTCCGGTGCTGCTGGCGTCGCTGGCGAGCTTTGCCGTGTCGCTGCTCTTCGCGCTCGCGATCGTCTAAAGCCCGAGCAGCTTTCGCGCATTATCCGAGCGGATCTTGGCGCGCTCCTCGTCGGTCAGGTCGAGCTTGGCGAAGGCTTCAAGCGTCTTGGGCAACGAGATTTGCGGGAAGTCCGACGCGATCAGCACATGGTCGACGCCGACGTTGCGGATCGTCCAGACATATTCCGCCTCGATCGGCGAATCCGCGGCGAGGATGACGCTCGCCGAAATGTCGAAATAGATATTGTCGGCGAAGAGATTTTCAGCGGTGCGCGCGAGCGCGAGGATGTTCCAGAAGCGGAAACCCAGCCCGCCCATATGACCGAAGATGAATTTCGTCTTCGGCGCCGCGAGCGCGAGGTTGAAGAGTTTCTCATTGTCGCTGGGGACGATGCTCGCGTTGTCCATGACGACGATCATGCCCCGGTCGCCCGCGCGCTTGACGAGCGTGAGCACGCGCGGGTCGGCGGCGTCGAATTTCTGGGTGTGCGGGTGGATCTTGAGCAGCTTGACTCCGCGCGCGGCCACGCGGTCGACTTCGGCGAGTGCGGCGTCGCCATCATAGGGGTGGACCGTGGCGATCGCGATCATGTCGGGGTGCTTCGCCGCGAGCGCCATCAGTTCATCGTTGCGCTTGACGATATCCGCGGGATTGCCGGCGAGCGCCTGATTGGGGCCGCCGAACCACATCGCGCCAAACGCCGTGACCGGCTGGTTCGCAGCTTTGAGCTGCGCGCGATATTCGGCAATCGATGCCTCGCCCTTGTGCAGATGGACATGGGTGTCGACTACGGCCTCCTGCGCAAACGCGGGGGTAGCGATGGCAAACAGGGCAATCGAAAGCAGCAAGGTTCGCATGACGGCTCCGGGGGGAAGGACAGGATGCCCCGACCTGCCACAAAGCCGGCGCCCGGCCAATTACCTTGCAAGCGAATGCCGCCCCCGCCGGGAGAATGCGGGAGCGGCATCGGTCTGCACCTGTCGGGCGCTTATTTGCGGACGGTGACCTTGAGATAGGTCGCCGGTATTTCGGTCCGGTCGGCACCGCCGCGGTTTTCGCGTTCGAACAATATTTCGAGTTCGGCCTGCAGCTCTGCGCGCCGGCCGCTCGCCTCGGCGGCGGCGAAAGCGTTCATCGTCGGGCCGTAATAGTCACGGAAGATCGCAAGAAATTCGCGCGGGCTTTCCGCATAGCGGAAGGTGTAGGTCGCGCGTTCGCAGGCGATCCGGTCCTGCGTGATGCCCGCGGCGCCAAAGCGTTCGCGCACCGCCTCTTCCTGACCCCAGGTCACCGGGCTGATGAAGCCTTCGGGCGGCGGCGGGGTGTAGGCGGCGCAGATCTTGAGCACCTGCGCGACGAGGGTCGGATCACCGGCGATCCAGTTGCCCATCACGATGCGCCCGCCGGGACACGTCACGCGCACCATCTCGGCCGCGGTGTCGAGCGGCCGCGGCGCAAACATCGCGCCGAAGATGCTGACGACGAGATCGAAGCGGTCGTCGGCGAGCGCATCCAGATGCGAGGCGTCGCCTTCCTCGAAGCGCAGGTTCGACAAGCCGGCTTCGCGGGCGCGGACATTGCCCGCAGCAACGAGGTTCGATGCGATATCGACGCCGAGCACATTGGCGCCGCGATAGGCCGACGGCAGCGCGGTGGTGCCGTCGCCGCAGCCGAGGTCGAGCACGTCGAGCCCGGCATGGACGCCAAGAGTCTCGATCAGTTCATCGCCGCTTTCACGCATGCAGGCCGCGAGACGGGTAAAATCACCTTTCTCCCAAAGGGCCTTGTTCGGGTTTACCGTCGTTGATAGATTTTCGGTTTGCGGCGCGGTGGGCGCCGTTTCCGACCTGGTTGTTGCGAGCGTCACGATAGCCTCCTTGAACGGAACCGGGTCCCGGTTCGATATGACGCTGAATAGGCTTTCCGTGGCCCCATGCTTGAAGATGGCATGGAGAAGTTATGGAGAATTGCTGGCTTGTCGTTCGGCGCCGCCCTGATCTACCGCTTTGAAGGCTTCGAGCTCGATCCGGGCAAGTTCGAGCTGCGCGAGCACGGGC
This sequence comes from Sphingomonadaceae bacterium 3R27C6, assembly GCA_005503215.1. Classification (GTDB taxonomy): domain Bacteria; phylum Pseudomonadota; class Alphaproteobacteria; order Sphingomonadales; family Sphingomonadaceae; genus Sphingopyxis. Next base: position 106,578 of record SCNS01000008.1, read on the forward strand.
ACGCGAAGCATCTGGAGCCGCAGGTGCTGTCGCTGCTGATCCTGCTCGCGAGCAATGCCGACCGCCTCGTCAGCAAGGACGAGATCATCGAGAAGATCTGGGGCGGCCGGATCGTCTCCGAGGCCGCGGTCGCCTCGCGCGTCAAGGCGGCGCGGCAGGCGCTGGGCGACGACGGCAAGGAACAGCGTTTCATCCGCACCATCCACGGTAAGGGTTTTCGGTTCGGCGCGCCGGTCCTGTTCGAGCAGGCGCCCGGCCCCGTGCGGCGGTTCGCGGCGCCCGCCGCCGATCCATCGCCCCCTACCCCCGCCGTCGAGGAGCGGCCCTCGATCGCGGTGCTCCCCTTTCATCTCGTTGGCGGTCCCGGAGCGCTGTCGGTCGTCGCCGACGCGCTGGCCGACGAGTTGATCAGCGATCTGTCGCGGATGCGCTGGCTGCTCGTGATCGCGCGCACCTCGACCTTCCGCTTTCGCGGACAGGAGGCGAGCTGCGAACAGGTCGGCGCGGCGCTGGGTGTGCGTTATTGCCTGACCGGGACGCTCGAGGAAGCCGCCGGGCGCGTGACCCTGTCGGTCAGCCTTGCACGAACGAGTGATAGCGCGGTGGTGTGGGCCGAACGCTTCACCGCCGGCCGCGACGAATTGCACGACCTGCGCTGCGAGGTGCTCGAAGCCGTGATCGCCAATCTGGAAACGCGGATCATCCAGAATGAGGTCGAGCGCGCGCGCCGGATACCCGAGAGCGCACTCGATGCCTGGTCGTCCTATCACCTCGGGCTCGACCATATGTTCCGTTTCAACCGGTCGGACAATGCACGCGCGGCGTCGCTGTTCGCGCAAGCGCTGGCGCGCGACCCCGATTTCTCGCGCGCGCTGTCGGGGCTGTCGTTCACGCGCTTTCAGGATTGTTTCCTGCAATATTCGGACGATCCCGACGCGATGGCGGAGCAGGCGCGCGCGCTCGCCGAACGCGCGGTGCAGCTCGATCCGCTCGATCCCTTCGCGCATCTCAACCTCGGCCGCTCTTTATGGTTCGCCGATGCGGTGCCCGAAAGCATGGAGCGGCTGTCGGCGGCGATCGCGCTCAGCCCGAATTATGCGCAGGCGATCTATTCGAAAGCCTGGGCCGAGATGACGCAATGCGATGTCGGGCACAGCGACGAACATGCCGAACTGGCGCTGCGCCTGAGCCCGCTCGATCCTTTACGCTATGCGATGCTGGGGGTGCGCTCGGTCAGCGCATTGATGCGCGGCGACCATCAGAGCGCGCTCGAATGGGGCGAGCGCGCGGCACAGTCGCCCGGCGCGCACAAGCATATCGCGGTGATCGCCGCGATCGCCGCCGAGGCGTCAGGCAATCACGCGCGCGCTTCGCAGTGGATCGAGCGCGCGCGGCAACTCGACCCGCAAGTGTCGCGAGGGACCTTCCTACGATCGTTCCCCTTCGCCGCCACGAGCGGACGCGAAATGATCGAGCGGGCGCTGCAGGGCACCGGGCTTTAGTTCGTCCAGTAGACATAGTCCTGGCCGTCTTTCCACGGCGCATTCTGGGGCACGTCGATCCGCACGGGCGCTTCGACCAGTCCCGGCCAGATCGGCTTCGCCATGCCCTCGTTCTGCGCGTCGATCATCGCGCGAAGCTGGGCGACGCGCTGCGGCTCGCTCGCGGCGAGGTCATGCCGTTCAGTCGGATCGACCGCGAGATTGTACAGGCGCGCCTTTTTGGGCCGCTTCGTCACCTGCAGCTTCCAGTCGCCCGTGCGCACGACGCGATAATCACCCGAGCGCCAATAGAGCGCCGCGCGCTTTGCGGGCCCGGCCAATATATCTTCGCTGTCGACGATCCGGTCGGCCGGCACCTTCGCCCCCGCCGCGGCCGCGATCGTCGAGAACAGGTCGATATGCCCCGTCACGTCGGCGCGCGTCGCCCCCGGCGCGACATGCCCCGGCCAGCGCATGAAGAAGGGGGTACGGATGCCACCTTCGAAGAAGGTCGCTTTCCACCCGCGATATGGCGCATTCAGATCGTCGATGCCCGCGTACCAGGCGCCGCCGTTGTCGCTGGTGAAGATGACCAGCGTATTGTCGTCGATCCCCAGTTCTTTCAGTTTCGCCATCACGTCGCCGATGCGCCGGTCGAGCTGGGCGATCATTGCGCCGTAAACGCGCGTCTTGTGATCCTTGATCTGCGGCAGCTTCGCATAGTCCGCTTTCGTCGCCTGGAACGGCGTGTGCGGGGCGTTGAACGCGAGATACAGGAAGAAGGGCCGGTTCCGGTTCGCCTCGATCGCCGCGATCGCCTGATCGGCGAAATAGTCGGTCATATGCCCCTTGGGATGAAAGCGTTTGCCGCCGTTGAAGGTCACCGCATGGCGCAAATTGGCCCACAGGAAATGGTCGATGCGGTCCCATGGGAGCTTGGCGTTGACCGCATCGGGATCATCCTCGGGCAGGAACATCGCCGCGCCGCCGAGCACCGCGAGGCTTTCGTCGAAACCCTGCGCCTGCGGCTGCAGCGCCGGCGCCTCTCCCAGATGCCATTTGCCGATGTGGAGCGTGTGATAGCCCGCGGCCTTCACCGCCTCGGCGATCGTCACTTCGCTCGCGGGCACGCCCATGTCGGGATAGTCGGGGATTTCGGGTGTGATCAGGTCTTTGTGGAAGATCGCACGGTGCGGTCCGACCCCCTCGCCGTGCGAAACGCTTTCGGCGAACTCGACCGGCACCGCTGTATATTCGAAGCCGAAGCGCGTTGGATAGCGCCCTGTCATCATCGCCGCGCGCGACGGCGAGCAGGTCGCGTTCGCGGCATAAGCGGTGGTGAAGTTGATTCCTTCGCGCGCGATCGCGTCGATGTTCGGCGTCTTGACGATCCCGCCCGCGACCCCGCCGCCATTGAGGCTGATGTCGTTGTAACCGAGATCGTCGGCCACGATCAGGATGATGTTGGGGGGACTTTTGCCCCCCGGCGGAGTGGCTGGCGCCTTCGCCGGGCCCTGCTGCCAAACGACCGCGCGGTTCGGCTGCACGGGGTCCTTCCAGTCCTGAACGATGCCGGGAAGTTTGTATTTATTCGCCTCGAAAGCCCAATAGCCACCCGCGCCTGCGGCGGCCAATACGCATAGGGCAACCCATGTTTTCTTCATCTTCGGCCCCTATTCCGTGCGCTCGGCTTGCTCCAAAACTATTGACACTATATGTGTCACTATATTGGCCGATACGCAAGATTGTTTGACCCCGGCGCCAAGCCGGGCCAGCAGGAAGGTCATGACGACAGGGGTGAAGAAGATAGACGCGCCAAAGATCGAGCCCGGCCGGGTCGACGGCCGCCGCGAACGCGGGCGGTCGAGCCACAAGCGCATCGTCGAGGCGATGATGGAGTTGATCGTCGCGGGCGACCTCTCGCCGAGCGCGGCGCGCGTCGCCGAAGAGGCGGGCATCGGTCTGCGCACCGTGTTCCGCCATTTCGACGATATGGACGCGCTTTATGCCGAGATCACCGCGACGATCACCGAGCGCGTGATGCCGATCGTCGTGGCGCCCTATCCCGACCAGCCGTGGCGGGCGAATATCGGGGAACTCGTCCGCCGGCGGGTCGACGTTTTCGAGGCGACGCTGCCCTTCCGCCTCGCCGCCAACATCAAGCGTTACCAGTCGCCCTTCCTGATGGGACAATATAGCCGCGTCGTGATGCTCGAGCGCGAGTTGATCGTCCGCCTGCTCCCCGCTTCGGTCCGTGCCGACCGGATCGGCGTCGAGGCTTTGTGCGCGGCGCTGTCCTTCCAGACCTGGCGCACGCTGCGCCACGACCAGAGCCTGTCGGCCGAGGAGGCCGGAGCGGTGATGGGGCAGATGGTCGACGCGGTGATGACCACGATCGTCGAAGAAGATTGATGCGCGAAGCTTTGGTCCTGCTGTCGCTCGCAATGCTCGGCGCGCTCGCGGCGTGCGGCGAAGCGAAGGACGCGCCGCTTGCCGAAGCGAAGGCGCCCGAATGTCCGGCGATCCCCGCGGAGGATTATGTGTGGATCCCCGGCGCGACCTTCGCGATGGGCGCCGACGCGCACCTGCCCGAGGAAGGCCCGGCGCGCGACGCGACCGTCGCGGGCTTCTGGATGTCGACGCACGAGGTCACCAACGCCGAGTTCGCCGAATTTGTGAAGGCGACGGGGTACAAGACGCTCGCCGAACAGGACCCGCCGAAGCTTCCCGGCGCGCCGCCCGATATGCTGATCCCGGGCTCGGCGGTGTTCACCGCGCCGACCGACGGCAATCCGAACTGGTGGCGCTGGGTCGTCGGCGCCGAGTGGCGGCATCCGGCAGGTCCCAAGACGAATATCGACGGACGCGGCCGCGAGCCGGTGGTGCAAATCGGTTATGACGATGCGCTCGCCTATGCCAAATGGAAGGGCAAGGCGCTGCCGAGCGAGGAGCAATGGGAGCTGGCCGCGGCGACCGGCGGCGCCGACCGCAATGTCCCGGTCGACAAGGCGGGCAAGCCGCTGGCCAATTATTATCAGGGCGCCTTTCCGGCGCGCGACGTCGGCACCGACGGCTTTACCGGTCGCGCGCCGGTCGCCTGCTTCCCCGCCGACCGGCATGGCGTCCACGACCTGATCGGCAATGTGTGGGAATGGACGACGCACAAGGCGGGCGGCGAGAGCAATGTGATCAAGGGCGGCAGTTTCCTCTGCGCCGCCAATTATTGCGCACGTTACCGCCCGGCGGCGCGCCAGTTTCAGGAACGCAGCCTAGGCACCGACCATATCGGGTTTCGCCTGATCGACACGGCGCGCCCGGCGCCGGCGGCGAAGGCCCCAGACGAGGACTGACAGCAGGAGGGCGATCGCGCCGACCCACAGGCCGAGGCGGATCAGCCGCGGCTTGCCCTGCTGTTCGAAGGCATAGGCGTTGATCTGTTCGTCGGCGGTGTAACCCGCGGGCATGTCGAGCACGCCGTTCGCTTTCGCATAGACGCGGTAGTCGACCATCATCGCGGCGAAGCGGTCGGGGTCGGTCGCGGCGAGGTCGCGCGTTTCGCCGGGGTCGACCTTGAGATTGAACAGGCGCCATTTGCCGTCGCCGGTCGGCGCGAGATTGCGCACCAGCTTGTAATCGCCGCGGAACAGCGCCGCATTGCCCGACAGTTCGTAACCGAGCGGCGCGTCGCCATGGACGCTGCCCGGCTGTCCATTCAACATGGGGACAAGGCTGCGCCCGGTGACGGGCTCGACCGCCTTGCCCTGCCAGCTTCCGCCGTGGCCCGGCACGCCGGCAAGCTCGGTCAGCGTCGGCAAGATGTCGGTGACATGCGCAAGACCATTGCTGATGCCGCCCGCGCGGATCTCCGCATTGCCGGGCCAGGCGATGATCAGCGGAACGCGCAGCCCGCCTTCGGTGGCGCTGAACTTGTACCCCGACAGGGGCGACGCCGCGGCGCTCGCCCAGCCCGGCCCGATCGCCGCAAAACTGCCACGCCGGCCGATGTTCGCGGTCGCGAGGTCGTATTGCATATCGAGATACACGCGGTTGCGCAGGCTGCCAAACGGATTGGTCGGCTCGGCGCCATTGTCCGAGAGGAAGACGAAGATCGTGTTGTTGTAATCGCCCGTGGCTTTGAGGTGCGCAACGAGGCGGCCGACCTCGCGGTCCATCGCGGTCGCCATCCCGCCATAGGCCTGCATCACGCGCACCGCCGCCGCGCGTTCTTCGGCGTCGAGTTTCTTCCAGTCGGGCGTCGTCGGCATCGTGACGATCGGCACGCCCGCGGGGACGATGCCGAGCGCGGCGGTGCGTTTCGCCCGCGCTTCACGGAGCGCGGTCCAGCCGTCCTTGTACATCGCCGAATAACGCGCGATGTCGCTGTCGGGCGCCTGAATGGGGATATGGTTGGCGAGAAAGTTGATCGACGCGAGGAAGGGTTTGCCGCTTTTGCGGTCCGCCTCGATATAATCGATCATCCGCTGCACGACGAAATGCGACGAATAATAATCCTTGGGCAAGGTCGCGGGCTTGCCATTTTCGGTCCACGCGGCGCTGTCGTACATGCCCTCGATCGGGCGCTGTTCGAAATTGTCGGCGCCGGCGTCGGCGAGGCTGTAGGCGCGGTCGTAGCCGCGCGCGTGCGGCAGACGTTTCGCATCGCTGCCGAGGTGCCATTTGCCGGTGAGATAGGTGCGATAGCCCGCCGCCTTCAGGAGCTGCGCGATCGTCACAACGCGCAGGTTCATCACCGTGTCGTAACCGGGCTTGCCGCGATGTTCGTCGGGGATCGTCTCGGGCATGTTGCCGAGTCCGTTGCGGTGGTTCATCACCCCCGTTTGCAGCATCGCGCGCGTCGGCGAGCACGACCCCGCGACATGGAAGTTCGAGAAACGCATCCCCGCTTTTGCCAGTGCGTCGATGTTCGGCGTCGCGATTTCGGAGCCAAACGAACCGACGTCCGAAAAGCCCCAGTCGTCGGCGAGCAGGATCACGATATTGGGGTGCTTTGGCGCCGATGGAGCGCGCTGCGCCTGCGCGGGCGCTATCGCGACCAGGGCGCCGATAATGATGATGGCAGCACGCCGGGACCCGCCTAAGCGACCCGGCATTTAGTGGTCCTCCTGCGCACTGCCATCACTCCCACCCCCTCGGGATATGGCACTTACTATGTCAATATATTCGCGAGTCAATGGGGGTGATACGAGACCCTTAACCTTATCGCTCGCGATACTCCGGCGCGCGCTTTTCGAGGAAGGCGGCGAGCGCTTCGCGGTGGTCTTCGGTGGCGGAAAGGATCACTTGCTGGCGGTCCTCGATCGCCATTGCCGCGTCGAGACTCGGCGCGTCGAGGTTGAGGTTCAGCGCCTGTTTCGAGAGGCGCAGACCGTGGGGCGACGTCGCCAGCATCTCGTCGGCGAGCGCGAGGCCGCGGCCCAGCAGCGCGTCCTCGTCGACAATCTCACTGACGAGGCCCGCACGCAGCGCGCGCTCGGCATCGATGAAGCGGCCGGTCAGGATCATCTCCGACGCGAGGCTGGCGCCAACGAGGCGCGGGAGGAAATAGCTCGACGCCATGTCGCAGCCGCCGAGGCCGATGCGGATATAGGCGGCGTTCGCCTTGAACGAGGGCGAGGCATAGCGCACGTCGGATGCGAGCAATAGCGACAGGCCGCCCCCCGCCGCGGCGCCATGGCCGAGCGCGATGATCGGCTGCGGACAGGCGCGCATCTTGCGATAGATATTGCCAATGCGCGTCTGGGTGCGCAGCGTGCGGAGCACTGGCGTTTCGTCGCTCGAACGGTCCTCCTGAATATCGAGCCCGGCGCAAAAGCCGCGCCCCGCGCCGCGCAGGATGACAACGCGGATATCGGGGCGTTCGGCGAGCCTGCCGAAATAGGCGTTGAGCTCGTCGACCAGCGCCTCGTTGAGCGCATTGAGGCGTTCGGGGCGGTTGAGCGTCGCGATCTCGACCGCGCCGCGCGCCTCGACCAGCAGCTCGGTCACAATGTCTGTCCGTCGTCGACGGTGATCACGCTGCCCGTGATGCCGAGCGCAGCGTCGGAGCAGAGGAGCAGCAGCGGTGCGTGGAGGTCACTCGGCGGACGCATCCGCTGGCGCGGGAAGCTCTTCACCATCGCCGCGCCGACGTCGCCCTCGAACAATTCGGCGGTCATTTCGGATTCGAAATAGCCCGGCTGGATCACATTGACGCTGATCCCGCGCCGTGCCCATTCGCGCGCGAGCGCTTTCCCGAGGTGGCGCACCGCCGCCTTGGTCGCGCCGTAGACCGAGGTCGCGGGAAACACCTTTTCGGCGGTGATCGAGCCAATCAGCACGATGCGGCCATGCTGCTTCTCGCGGCTTCCCGCCTTATCGAGCCGCTTGGCGCCCTCGTTCGCGGTCAGGAAGACACCGCGGACATTGGCCGCAAGCAGGAAATCGACCTCGGCGACCGACAGGCTCATCGCCATCTTCTCGGTCGCGACCCCGGCGTTGGCGACGATCGTGTCGACGGTGCCGAACGCCGCCTCGGCGGCGTCATAGGCGGCGATCGTCGATGCCTCGTCGGTGACGTCCATGCTGACCGCGATCGCCTGCCCGCCTGCAGCCTCGATCGCGGCGACCTGTTCGGCGAGCTTGTCGGCGCGGCGCGCGGCGAGCACGACCTTCGCGCCCGCCGCGGCCAGCGCCTTGGCAAAGCCCGCGCCGAGGCCCGAGGACGCCCCGGTCACCAGTGCCACGCGTCCCGTGAGGTCGAACTTCGGTTGCTCCGCCATCATATTTCCTTTCCTTCGCTTGCTATGCATTGACCCTGATTGACGTTCACGTCAACCGGATGGGCATGACCGACGGAAAACCGCAAGAAACCTGTTGACGAACAATTTTTGTTCTCCTAATGTTCCCTCGTGCACACCAAACCTCATCCCCCGTCGCGGCTGCCGAGCGCGGCGGGCGGGGGATAAAGGTTTCTCCTTTTCGCGTTCTGCGGCCCGGCATGGCTTGCCCCGTAGCGAAGGCCGCCAAGCTTTTGAGCTTGCCCGATCTCCGGCATTGATCGCGATGACAAACGCCGTCACAAATGGCCTCGTCAAATTGGACGAAACAAGGGGCCTCCATATGTCAGCACCGTTCGGCGACGCCATGGATCGGACCTGAGCCAATGCACCCCGTCGAAACCTTCGAACTCGTCCTCGGGCTGCTCGCGCTCGTCATCGGGCTGCACTGGCTGGCGCTGAAACTGCGCTGGCCGCCCGCCACCGCGCTGCTTGTCGGCGGCGGCGCACTCGCCTTCATCCCGGGGCTGCCGGCGATCTCGCTCGACCCCGAACTCGCGCTCGTGCTGTTCCTGCCGCCGCTGTTGATGGACGGCGCCTATTTTACCGCGCTCGGCCGGTTTCGCCGCCACCTTCCCGGCATCCTGTCACTGGCCGTCGGCGCGGTGGTTTTCACGACGCTCGTCGTCGGCGTCGTCGTCCACATGATCCTTCCCGACCTGCCCTGGGCGGCGTGCTTCGCGCTCGGCGCGATCGTATCGCCGCCCGACGCGGTGTCGGCGCGCGCGGTGCTGAAGGGCGTCCATTTGCCGCGCCGGCTCGAAGCCTTGCTCGAAGGCGAAAGCCTGCTCAACGACGCGACCGGCCTCATCCTCTTCCGCTTCGCGGTCGCCGCGACGCTCAGCGGCGTGTTCCACACCGGCGAAGCGATCCAGAGCTTTGCCTTTGTCGCGATCGGCGGGGTGATCGTCGGCGCGCTGGTCGCCGCGGGCTGGATCTTCCTCGCCAAGCGCCTCAAGGATCGCATGCTCGTCATGCTGATCACGATCCTGCTCTGCTGGGCCGCCTATATCGCCGGCGAAGCCGTGCATGTGTCGGGCGTCATCGCGACCGTCACCGCGGGTCTCGCGATGGGCTGGTATCAGCATGAGATATTGTCCGCCGACGTCCGCCTCCGCGCCAATTCGGGGTGGTTCATCATGGTATTCGTCCTGGAAGCGCTCGTCTTCATCCTGATCGGCTTTTCGCTGCGCGGCGCGATCGAACGGATCGGCGGGATCGAGGCGATGCCGCTGTCGTGGACCATCGTGATCGCCGCGGTCGTGATCACGGTGACTATCGCGCGCTTCGTCTGGATTTTCGGATCGGAGGCGCTTCTGGGAATCGCCCGCAAGGCGGGACTGGAACGCGCCCGCCCGCTGGGCTGGCGGCAGGCGACGGTCCTGAGCTGGGCGGGGATGCGCGGCGTCGTGACGCTGGCGGTGCCGCTGACCCTGCCCGTCGACATGCCCGGGCGCGACCTGATGCTGATTTGCGCCTTCGCAGTGATCTTCGTGACCGTCGTCGCACAAGGATCGAGCCTCGGCATGCTCATCCGCGCGGTCAAGCCGGTCGACACCGATCCGCCCGCCAAAATGGCGCTGCCCGCCGCCGAAGCCGCGATGGCGCGCGCGCGGTTCGCGGTCATCGAACGGCTCGCCTATGACGAGAATGGCACGCTGATCCATCCGATGATGCTCGAGGAACATCGCAAGCGGATGAACTTCATGGAGCGTTACGAGGCCGATGCGAGCACCGCGATGGACGGGTTACGATCGCATTTCGACGTGCTGCTCCAGGCGATCGCGGCCGGGCGCGCCGAGTTGCTTCGCATTCACCGCGCAGGACTAATCGAGGACGAGGTTCTTCACGAACTCGAACGCGACCTCGACGTAGAGGAACTGGCGATGACCCTGCAGTTTGGCGAACAGGCCTAGCGCGCCGTCGATTGCGAATAGGGCCGCGCGCCCGGCGCCTTGCCCCATGCGGTGTCGGGCTTTGCCTGCATCGTGAAGCGCAGCGTGCCGCCGCTGCGGATCTCGGCGTCCGAAATCCAGCTGCGCGTCAGCGGCTTGCCGTTGAGCTCGACCTTGCCGACATAGCGGTTGGCGTCCGACAGCCCCGCGGTCTCGACCGTGAAGCGCTTGCCGCCGGGCAAGTTCAGCACCGCACGGTCGACGAACGGCCGCCCGATCACATATTGGTTCGACCCCGGCGCGACCGGGTAGAAGCCGAGCCCGGTAAAGACGAGCCACGCCGACATCTGGCCGAGATCGTCGTTGCCCGAGAGGCCGTCGGGGGTCGGCTTGTACTGGCTGTCGACGATCTGCTTCAGCCGTTCCTGCGTGCGCCACGGCGCGCCGGCATAGGCATAGAGATAGGCGACATGGTGGCTCGGCTCGTTGCCGTGGATATATTGGCCGATCAGCCCGGCGATATCCTCGGCATGGCTATAGTCGAGCTTGCTATTGTCGTAGTCGAACATCGCGTCGAGCTTCGCGATCGTTTTGGCGTCGCCGCCGAGGATGCGGAAGAGCGCGGCCTGATCCTGCGGCACAAACCAGCTATATTGCCAGGCGTTGCCCTCGGTATAGTCCGAACCATAGTTGATCGCGGTCGGATCGAACGGCGTGCGGAAGCTGCCGTCGGCCTTGCGCGCGCGCAGCCAGCCGGTCTTCGCATCGAAGCTGTTCCGCCAGTAACCCGCGCGCTTGTAGAAGCGGTCGGCGATGTCCTTGCGGCCCATCTTCTCCGCCATCCGCGCGATCGTCCAGTCGTCATAGGCATATTCGACCGTCTTCGACGCCGCCTCGGGCTCGCGGTCGATCGCGACATAACCGAGCTTCATATAGTCGCCGAGCCCGCCATAGGGGGCGTATTCGGCGCTCGCGACCATCGCGTCGAGCGCCTCGTTCGCATCGAAATCGCCCACGCCCTTCATAAAGGCGTCGGCGATCACCGGGACGGCGTGATAGCCGATCATCGTCCAGGTCTCGCGCCCGTGGAACTGCCAGACGGGCAGGATGCCGTGCGGGCTCGCCTTGCGGCTCGCGACGAGCGATTTGACGATATCGCTGTTGGTTTCGCCCGGCTGGACAAGCGTCAGCAGCGGGTGCTGCGCGCGGAAGGTGTCCCAGAGCGAAAAGGTCGAGCGGAAGATGAAATCCTTCGCGGCGTGGACCTGATCGTCGGGGCCGCGATAGCGCCCGTCGACATCGCTCCACACGCTCGGCGCGAGGAGGCTGTGATAGAGCGCGGTGTAAAGATTGGTGCGCATCGGCGCGGGCGCTTCGATTTCGAGCGCGCCGAGCGCCTTGCGCCATTCGTTTTCCGTGTTCGCGCGAACGGTGTCGAACCCGGCGCCTTCGGCATCGAGATTGGCGACCGCGCCCGCCTCATCGACGCCCGAGAGGGCGACGCGCACTTCGAGCGGCCCGCCGAGTTCGCCGAAATCGAGCCGCGCTTCGAGCGCCTTGCCGAGCTTTTCGGCGAGCGCATCGCTGCCGCGGCCGGGCGCCTGGAAGCCCTTATACGCGACCTTCTCGTCGCGATCGAGGAAGGCATGGGACTTGAGCGGCGCCGAGAAGCGCATCGCGAAGAAGAGTTTGCGCCCCGGCGCCCAGCCGCGCGTCTCGCGGAAACCGGTGAGCGTGCCGTCGGGGCGAAGGTGCAACCCCGACCAGAGGATCTTGCCCGGATAGTCGTAAAGCGACGAGCGCAGGTCGAGCAGCAGGTGCGCCTGCTTACCCGCAGGGAAGCTATAGCGATGGACGCCGACGCGCGTTCCCGCGGTCAGTTCGGCGCGGATGCCGCTGTCGGCGAGCGTGACGGCATAATAGCCGGGGCTCGCCTTTTCGGTGTCGTGGCTGAAGCGCTGGCGATAGCCCGAACCGGGCTGTTTGGGATCGCCCGGGTCGAGCTTGACCGCACCCGCCTGCGGCATGACGAGGATGTCGCCGAGGTCCGAATGGCCCGCGCCCGAGAAATGCGTGTGGCTGAACCCCTGGATCGTCGGGTCGTTGTAGCTGTAGCCCGCCGCATGGTCGTAGCAGTCGCGGATCTGGCACGTCGCGTCGGTGTCGGGCGACAGCTGGACCATGCCGAAGGGCGCGGTCGCGCCGGGGAAGGTGTGGCCTTCGGGGCCGGTGCCGATCATCGGGTCGACGAAGCTGAGCGGATCGGGCGCCGGCTGTTCGGCGAAGGACTGGATCGGCATAAGGGCGAGCAGCGCAGCGGCGGCGGACAGGCGTTTCATCACGCCCTTGTGCCGCCGGGCGGGCGCGCTGTCCAACGGCGAAAGAACAGGTATCGCTACGCCGCCGTCGCTGCTCATGCGGGCGCGCCCACCGCGTCCATCGCCAGCGCGATCGCACCGAGCGGTCCCGCCATCGTCCCGAGTTCGGGTGCGGTGACATAAGCGCCGTCACCCGGAATCTGCATATAGCCCGAGAGGCTCGCTTCGAGCTTCGCGTTGATCCGGGGAAGCAATTGCGGCTGGCCGGCAAGCACACCGCCGCCCATCGCAACGCGCATCGGGCCGGTCGTGCAGGCGAGCGAATGAACCATCGATGCAAGCGTGTGGACGATCGGTTCCCAGACCGGGTCGTCGGCCGCAACGTCCGCCATCGGCCGTCCGTTCAGCCGCGCATTCAATGCGGTTCCCGAGGCGAGCCCCTCGACGCAATCGTCGTGGAAGCGGCACACGCTCGGCGTCGCGTCGCCCTTCAGGCGCGGCACCAGGACATGGCCGATCTCGCTGTGGCTGAAGCCGCGCGTCGGCTTGCCATGGACGATCAACCCGACCCCGACGCCGGTTCCCACCGTGACATAAGCGAAATCGTCGAGACCGCGGCCGCTGCCCCAGCGAATTTCAGCGAGCGCCGCGCCGTTGACGTCGGTGTCGAACCCGATCGGCACATCGAAGGCCGATCGCAGCGGCCCGAGCAGGTCGGCGCCCTCCCAATTGGGTTTGTTCGTCGCACCGATCTGGCCATAATCGGCCTTGGCAGGATTGACCCGGATCGGGCCGAAGGATGCGATGCCGAGGCCGCAGAAACCATGCGACCCGGCCCACTCGTCGAGCACCGCCTTGATCGCGGGCAGCGTTTCCCACGGCACGGTGGTCGCGATCGTGCGCTGGTCGCGAATGTCGCCCGGCCCCGCGGCGAGCGTGACGATGCATTTGGTGCCGCCGAGCTCGACGCCAGCGAACAGGCGCGCTTCGCCGCGGTCTTTTGCGGGACCATCCATCAGCGCCACCCCTTCGCTCGATCGCTGAGGTTTCTGAAGGGTGCCGGGCCGCAGCGCAAGGCCGAACGTGTCGGGATTTGGAGAGATTTCACAACGCATTCCGTTCTTATCATTTTCTTTTCGCTACTAAAAACTTGTCGCTAATTTGCTTCATGCGCGGGCGGAACCGAAGGAAGGCGGACGGTCGGCCTTCGCAGTGCCGAACTCCGAGGGCTTTGCGCCCATTTCGAAGACGAGCTCGCCGCCGCCGATGAGGTCGGCGTGCGCGATCCAGTTCTTGCTCCACGGCTTGCCGTTCCAAGTGACCGACTGGACATAGGGCCGGTCGGGGGCATTGCCCTCGGCACGGACGGTCAGCGTCTTGCCCTCGCCCACCGTCACCTCGGCGAGGTCGAACAACGGCGATCCAAAGACGTAGATCGCGCTCACCGGATCGACGGGGTAGAAGCCGAGCGCTGAGAGGATGAACCACGCGCTCATCTGCCCGCAATCGTCGTTGCCGATCACGCCGTCGGGGTCGTTCTTGTACATTTCGACGAGCAGGCGCCGGATCATCGCCTGCGTCTTCGCGGGTGCGCCGCAATAGGCGTACATGTACGCGACATGATGGTTCGGCTCGTTGCCGTGCGCATATTGGCCGACCAATCCCGAAATGTCGGGCGGCGCATTGTCGGGCAAGGTCGAAGGCGCATTGAACAGCGCATCCAATTGCTTCTCGAACGCCGCGTCGCCGCCGAAATGATCGATCAGGCCGTAAACGTCGTGCTGGTTGAGGAAGGTCGCCTGCCAGCCGTTCGCCTCGGTATAGTCGCGCCATTTCTTGACGTTGTGGCCGATCTGGACCGGATCATAATCCTTCCACCAGCTGCCGTCCTTGAAGCGCGGGCGCGCGAAGCGGGTTTCGGGGTCGATGACACCGCGGTAGTTCGACGCGCGCTTGCGCAGCGCCGCGGCGTCGTCCTTGGCGCCGACCGCATCGGCGAGGTGCGCCATCGCCCAGTCGTCATAGGCATATTCCTGCGTCCGGCTGACCGATTCCCACACCTCGTCGCACGGGATATAGCCGAGGTCGTAATAGAAATCGCGGCCAAGCGTGCTGTCGATATCCTTGTAATCGCGGTCGAAGGCGCGGCGGCGGATATTGGGCCAGGCGGCGGCATAGTCGGCCTCGATGCCCTTGGCTTGCGCCTCGGCGAGCACCGACACGCCGTGCCAGCCGATCATGCACGCGGTCTCGACCCCCTGCAGCGGCCAGACGAGCGGGCCGGCGGGGCTCTGCGCGGTCTGGCGGCAGATGTCGCGCACGAGCAGCGCGGCGCGCTTGGGGTCGATCAGCGTCAGCAGCGGATGGAGCGCGCGATAGGTGTCCCATAGCGAATAGGTGCTGAACGCCTCCTCGCCTTTCGCCGCCTCATGCACCTGCCCGTCGAGCCCGACGTAGCGGCCGTCGCGGTCGGTGAAGAGCGTCGGCGCGAGCTGCGCGTGATAGAGCGCGCTCGTCATGATCGTGCGCTGCGCCTCGGTGCCGCCCGACACGCGGATGCCGCCGAGCGCCTTAGCCCAAGTGCTGCGCGCGGCCTTGACCGCGCCGTCGAAGTCCCATGCCGGAACCTCTTGCGCCAGCGCGTCGCGCGCGCCTTTTACGTCGACCGCCGAGAGGCCGGTCTTGATCAGGATCGGCTGGCCACCGGCATCGTCAAAGAAGAAGGCGACCTTGAGCTTGTTGCCCTTGATCGACTTCGCGCCGTCGGGGGCGGGGGTACCGTCGTCGCCGAAAAATTGCACGCGATCTGGCCTCCGCGATATCTGCATCGCGAAATGGATGCGCCGGCCCTTGGCCCAGCGATTGACCTGCCGCCCGCCGGTCAGCATGCCGTCGTCGCCGAGGTCGAGCGACGCGTCCTCGACGACGATACCCTTGTCCCAGTCATCCTCGATCGCGTGCGCGAAATCGATCAGGATATGCCCCGGCCCTTGCCCGAAGCGATAGCGATGCAGCCCGCAGCGTTCGGTGACGGTAAGCTCGGCGAGCACGCCGGTTTCGAGCTTCACGCGGTAATAGCCGGGTTCGGCATGCTCATCCGAATAGCGCTGGCGATAGCCCTCGCCGGGTTTCTCGATCGTGCCGGGTTCGAGCTTCAGTTCGCGCCGCGTCGGCACCACGAGAATGTCGAGCATGTCGCCGATGCCGGTGCCCGAGAGGTGCGTATGGCTGAACCCCATGATAGAGCCATCTTTCTGATGATAGCCCGAGCAGGCATCCCAGCCATGCGTGTTCGTATCGGGGCTAAGCTGCGCCATCCCGAACGGCAGCGAGGCTCCGGGGAAGGTGTGGCCGTGCCCGCCGGTGCCGATGAAGAGGTTCGGCTTACCGATGGCGAGCGCCTCGCCCGCGGCGCGCGAGCAGCCGGCGGGGATCGCGCCGCCGAGCGCGAGCAGGCCCGTGGTGGCGAGAAGCTGGCGGCGGCTGGTATTCATCATCATGTCGTTCCTCACAGCGGCCGCGCCAGCAGCGCGGGGCGCTTGTCGGCGACCTCGACGATCAGCTGGCCGAACAGCGCGTTCGCCCACGCGAACCAGCTGCGCGTGAAGTTCTTCGGATCGTCCTTGTGGAAGCTTTCGTGCATGAAGCCGGTGCCGCCGTGCGTCGTCTTCAGCCAGCGCAGGCATTGCAGGATCGTCGCATCGTCGTCGGCATTCATCGCGCGCGTGATGATCGACATCGGCCAGATCATGTCGAGCCCGATGTGCGGCCCGCCGATGCCCTCGGCCGCCGTGCCCTTGAAGAAATAGGGATTGCGGTCGGACCAGGCGAGCGCCGCGGTGCGCAGGAAGATCGGATCCTTCCGGTCGACGACGTCGATCAGCGGCAGCCCCGACAGGCTCGGCACATTGGCGTCGTCCATGAACACCCAGTTGCCGAAACCATCGATTTCATAGGCCCAGACCTGACCGCCCTTGCCGTCGTCGATCAGCGCATGCGCTTTCAGCGCCGCCTCGACCTCGGCGGCAAGCGCTTCGGCGTCGGTCGCCGCGGCACTGTCACCGCGCGCCTCGCGATGGACGGTGGCGATTTTGCGCAGCACCGATACCGCGAACAGGTTCGACGGGATCAGGAAGGGATAGAGGCACGCATCGTCCGACGGGCGGAACATCGAGTGGATCAGGCCGACTTTTTTCGTCGGCGAACCATAACCGCTCAGCATCACGCTGTCGGTGGGCTGGAGCGCCGGACGCTGGAAGCTGTACGGGCCCGGGCCGTCCTTGCGCTGTTGCTCGCGGAAGGTCGCGACGGCAAGCTTCATCGCGTGCGACCATGTGTCGTCGAACGGCGCCTTGTCCTTCGTTCGCGTCCAATATTCGTGGGACAGACGCATCGCGTAGCAGAGCGAGTCGATTTCCCATTTCCGCTCGGCGACGCCGGGCTTCATCTCGGTCTTGTCGGTCTGCGACCATTCGAGCTTCGACGGCGCGGTCGGATCCTTGTCGAACGCATTGGCATAAGGATCGATCAGGATGCAGCGCGCCTGCCGCTGGATCAGCCCCTGAAACAGCCGCTTGAGCTTCGCGTCCTTGGCGACGAGGTGGATATAGGGCTGCACCTGCGCCGAGCTGTCGCGCAGCCACATCGCCTCGATATCGCCGGTGATGACAAAGGTGTCGGGGCGGCCATCGAGCGTGCCCGTCTGCACCGTCGTGTCGAGCGTGTTCGGGTAGCAATTCTCGAACAGCCAGGCGAGTTCGGGGTCGGCGATCTTCGCCTTCACGCGCGCGATCTCGGCCTCGATCGCGGGGCTGGTGAAGGCGCGCTGACCGGGCGCCGGGCGCTTGCTGGCGAAGGCGCCGGCGGCGCGTGCGGCGGCGGGCATCGCGGCGGCCAGCGCGAGCACGCCGGCGCCGGCCATGATCTCGCGGCGGTTGGGGGTCATGTTCATCTCCGAAATCACTTGGCGGGTGCGCTGATCGAGAAGGGCGCGTCGGCGGGGGCGATGCCCCATTGTTTGTTGGGTTTGGCGCCCATCACGAAGTCGACCGTCCCGCCCTGCGACAAAGCGCCGTGGGTCAAATAGGTCTTGCTTAGCGGCTTGCCGCCGAGCGCGACCGACTGGAGATAGACGTTCGTCGCGCTGTTGTTCGCGGCGTTGATCGTCAGCGTCTTGCCGTTCGGCATCGTCAGCACCGCCTTCTGGAACAGCGGGCTGCCGATCGCATATTCGCCCGTCGCCGAGGCGACCGGATAGAAGCCCAAGGCCGAGAAGACATACCAGGCCGAGGTCTGGCCATTATCCTCGTCGCCCGGATAGCCGTCGGGCGCCGACGAATAGAGCTTCGCCATGATGTCGCGCACATGATGCTGCGTCTTCCACGGCGCACCCGCCCAATTGTAGAGATAGGGCATGTGCTGGATCGGCTGATTACCGTGGGCATATTGGCCCATGTCGACGATCTGCATCTCGCGGATCTCGTGGATCACCTGCCCGTAATAGCTTTCGTCGAAGATCGGCGGGGTGGTGAAAATCGCATCGAGCCGCTCGACGAATTTCTGCCGCCCGCCCATCAGGTTCATCAGACCCTGGACGTCCTGCATCACCGCCCAGCTGTAGTGGAGCGCGTTGCCCTCGGTGAAGGCGTCGCCCCACTTATACGGGTTGAACGGGGTCGCCCACGAGCCGTCCTTATTACGACCACGAATCCAGCCGCTCTGATTGTCGTAGAGCTTCTGATAGTTCAGCGCGCGCTCGCGATACTTCTTGGCGTCGGCATCCTTTCCGAGCAGCTTGGCGAGCTGCGCGATCGAGAAGTCGGCGGTCGCATATTCGAGCGTCCGCGCGGCATTTTCGTTGATGCCGACGTCATAGGGGACATAGCCGAGCTGGTTGTAATATTCGGCGCCCTCGCGCCCGACCGCGGCGATCACCTTGCCCGCCTTGTCGCGGGGCCGGCCCTCGCTCGTCGTCGCATTCTTGATCATCGCCTCGTACAGCGTCTCGACATCGAAACCGCGCACGCCGTTGAAATAGGCGTCGGCGATCAGGTTCGCCGAGTTCGAACCGATCATCACGTTGCGATAGCCGGGGCTCGCCCATTCGGGCAGCCAGCCGCCCTCCTTATAGGTGTTGACCAGCCCCTGCATGATCTGGCTGTCGAGGTCGGGATACATCAGCGCAAAGAAGGGGAAGACCGCGCGCCACGTGTCCCAGAAACCATTGTCGGTGAACATGTAACCGTCGTGCACCTTGCCGTCGTACGGGCTGTAGTGGACGATCTTTCCGTTCGCGTCCTTTTCATAGAAGACGCGCGGGAATTGCAGCATCCGGTAGAGCGAAGAATAGAAGGTGCGGATTTTTTCGGGGTCGGGATCGGTCACGCGGATACGCGAGAGTTCCTTTTCCCACGCCGCCTTCGCCTTCGCCTGCGTCGCGTCGAAGCTGTCGCTGCCGATTTCGCTGCGCAGGTTCAGCAGCGCCTGTTCGGGACTGATGAACGAAGAGGCGACGCGGACATGGACCTTGTCGCCCTTCTTCGTCTTGAAGCTGAGCACCGCGCCGACATGGTCGCCCTCGCGCGCCAGCTCGTTCGTCGGCGCGTTGTCGCCCGCCCAGGTGCGCGCGAGCGTGAAGTCGCGGTCGAATTCGGCGACGAAATAATTGTGGAAATTGTCGGGCACGCCGCCGTTGTTGTTGCGGACATAGCCGGTGATGCGGCGGTTCTTGACGTCGACCTTGACCATCGATCCGCCCGCGAGCCCGTCGAGCAGGATGTGCGCGTCGTCGCTTTCGGGGAAGGTGAAGCGGAACTGCGCGGCGCGTTCGGTCGGCGCGACCTCGGCGGTCACGTCATAGTCGGCGAGATAGACTTTGTACGAATAGGGGCGCGCAACCTCTGCCTTGTGGCTGAACCAGCTGCCGCGCTCCTGCTGCTTGACCTTCACCGGGCCGGTTTCGGCCATCAGCGCGAAGGCGGCATAATCGTTCATCCACGGGCTCGGCTGGTGCGTCTGCTTGATGCCGCTGATCTTCTCGCCGTCATAGGTATAGCCCCAGCCGCTGCCGGGTTCGCCGGTCACCGGGGTCCAGCTGTTCATGCCAAAGGGCACCGCGACCGCGGGATAGGTGTTGCCGTACGACAGGCGATAGCTCGAATCGGTGCCCATCAGCGGGTTGACGTAATCGACGAGCGCGGTCTGGTTCGCGGCCGATTGCGCGAGCGCAACGGGCGTACCGACGCCGGTCAGCACAAGCGCGCTTGCGGCGGCGCTCAGCATCGTCTTGCGGATCGTCTTCACTTCGTCTCTCCCCTGTTTGCCGTTCGTGGCGGCAGCGGGCGTGCTGCGACGCCCTCATTTGTCATCTTCACCGGCGCGATCGTGCCGTCGGCGTTGAAAGTCATGCGGTCGATCGCAAGCTGGCGGCGCTCGCCGCTCTGTTGATCGAGCGGGCGGCGATGATAGACGATATACCAGTCGTCGGTGCCGGGCACATTGACCACCGAATGATGCCCCGCGCCGCGCGCGATCTTGAAATCCTGGCTCAAAATCTTGCCCATCGGCTTGAACGGCCCGGTCGGCGACGGCCCCATCGCATAGGCGACCGAATAGTCGGGGCCGGTCCAGCCGCCCTCCGACCACATCAGATAATAGACGCCCTTCCGCTTCACCATGAACGAGCCCTCGACATAGCCGGGGGGCGTGATTTCCTTGTAGGTCGTGCCGTCGGCAAAGGGCTCGATCGAGGTCAGGTCGTCGCCGAGGCGGACGACATTGCAATGCTTCCAGCCGCCATAATAGAGATAATGCTGCCCATCATCGTCGCGAAAAACGAACTGGTCGATCGGCTGCGCGCCGTTGTGGAAGGCGTCGATCAGCGGCTTGCCGATCGCATCCTTGAACGGCCCCTCGGGGCGGTCGCTGACCGCGACGCCGATGCCGCCGCGCTGGTCGTTCGACTGGATGTCGTTGGCGCCGAAGAAGAGATAATATTTGCCGTCCTTCTCGATCGCCGACGGCGCCCACACGGCATAGGCCGCCCAGGCGACATTCTCGACGTCGAGCGCGTGGCTATGCTTCGTCCAGTGGACGAGGTCGGGCGACGAAAAGACGTTGAAGAAGGTCTGGTAATGATAGGACGGCCGGACCGTCTTCTGTTCGCGCAGCTTCTTCTGCTGCTCATTGAAATGCTGTGAGAGATCGGGCGTCTCGCCATGGTCCGAATAGGTCGGATAGATCCAGTAACGGTCGCCGAAAACACGAATTTCGGGATCGGCGTACCAGCCGGGAACGATCGGATTCTCTGCCGCGGCCGTGCCGCCCGTCAGCAGCGCCGCACCGAAAACCAGCGATTTCAACCAGACACGCACCCTGCATCGCTCCCCGCTTCGCTCATTACAATAGTCATACCCGCTCGCCCGGAAAGAGTGGGTGGCTCCTTGCGGAGCCACCCAAGGGGGAGAGCTGGGGTATGGGCCCCATCAGAACTTGTACGAAACGCCGACGTAAGCGCGGCGGCCGAAGTAGTTGCTGCGGACGAAGCGGTCCTTGGTGTCGTTACCAAGGTGCTGGCGCTCTTCCGATTTGGTCAGGTTGATGACCGAGGCGGTGAGCATCAGCCCGTCCATCAGCTCGTAGGAGGCGTTGATGTCGACCTGTTCATAGGGGTCGGTGTAGACGTTGAGGCCCGACTGGAGCCCGCCGACGACTTCGCCGCGGCGGTTGTATGAGGCGCGGACGAGGAACTTGTCGGTTTCGTAGAAGACCGACGCGTTGACCTGCGTCTTCGCGCTGCCGACCAGCGCCGACTTGCCGACGGTTTCGCCGTCGAGCGTGATGTCGGCGACCGAGGTGTCGTTATAGGTGAAGTTCACCTGCGCGCCGAGGCCGAAGTCGAGCGTATGCTGGGCATAGAGTTCGATACCCTGCGACACCGCGTTCGACCCGTTGGCGATGGTCGAATAGGGCTGGATCAGCACCTGCTCGCCGTTCACTTCGCGCGTCACGTCGAGCACGAGCGGCACGACGAAGTCCGAGACTTCCTTGCGGAACACACCGGCACCGAGCACCGAGCCACGCTTGAAATACCATTCGACGCCAAGGTCGTACTGCCATGCCGAGAAGGGCTGGAGATCGGCGTTGCCGCCGCTGCCCGACCAGCCCTCGAACTCGCCGAACTGGCCGCGGTCGAAGGCGTAGGCCGCCGAACGGTAAGTGAGCGAACGCTGCGAGCCGAGATCGTTGAACGACGGACGCGAGATCACCTTGGCGACCGCGCCGCGAACGACGATGTCGGGGGTGACTTCATAGACGACGTTCAGGCTGGGGAGCCAGTCGGTGTAGCTCTTCGACTGATCGATCTGCGTGTTGACGATCACTTCGCGCTCGGCAAGCGGCCGCACCTGGCAGTTGCCGTCGGGGGCGAGCGGCACATTCGGATCGAACGGTCCGCCCGGGCCGTCGACGCAATAATCGTTGAGGAATTGCAGGCGATCCGACGTCAGGCCCGACTGCTTGGTGTGCGCGACGCGGACACCGATGTTGCCGCGCAGCGGACCGGCCTCGAAATCGGCCTGCACATAACCGGCGAACACCTTTTCCTTCAGGTCATAGGTGTTGTTCGGCTCGGGCACGCGCACCGACGGGCCATAGGTCGTGTTGATGTAATCAAGATAATTGCTGAAGTTGATGCCGGGGAACGAGCTTGCATCGAACCCGCCGGCGATGTTGCCGATCGGATTGTCATAGAAATATTCGGGCCGCGCGACCGCACCCTCGGGGGTGTCCTGATAGCGCCGCTTGGTCGCCGGATCGGCGTACCATTCGTTGCGGCCGGTTTCGCGATGGATGCTCATCTCGCGCCACTTGCCGCCGACACGGAACGCGCTCAAAAAGCTGTCGAAGCGGCGGACAAGATCGAGCTGCGCATAACGCTGCGAGATCGCGCTGTTGGTGAAGCCCGAACCCGTCGAACCGACGTCGATCTGCGCGATGCCGTTCTTGATATTTTGCTGCAGCTCGGGCGAGAATTCCATGTTGAGATTACCGCCGGTGAAATCCCACGCGCTCAGGAAATTGCCGTTCTGCTCCTGCCCGGGGATCGTCAGGCGCGGTTTCACGGCGACACCGAAGCGCATCGACGGACCGCCGGTCGCCTTCGTCTTGCCGAATTTCAGCACCGCGTCGAAATTGTCCTGATTCCAGGCCACCTCGGTCTCGAAGGTGTTCGAAACCTGCTTTTCGCGGCTATATGAGCCTGCGATCTGCGGCGTTTCCATCGTGCAGGGCGTCGGCCGGGTAAGGCAGCCGGTTCCCGCGGCGGGCACCTGGAAATTCGCCGACTGGAAGATCGTGCCGCTCTCATCAAAGGTCGGCGCGGTGAAGAAATTGCCATAACCCCATTCGGGGATCTTCAGCACATTGCTCTGCCAGTTGCTCTTGTAATCGAAGCGGAAATAATTGGCGGTGACGGTCAGGTTTTCGATCGGGCGCATCTGCGCGGTCGCCTGGATGCCAAGGCGCTTGCGCTGCTGCGAAAAGACTTCGGCGTTGACCGACTGCGGCGCCCAATAGCCCGAATAATGCTTGCCGTCCTGCCCCGTCACGCCGGTGCCCGGCCAATAGGAAATCGCGTCGTCATTCTCGAACGGATTGCCGTTGACGTCGGTCGCGGGGGTGATGATGTCGCCGTTCGGGGCGCGGTCGCTCCACCAGCGCCAGGTCTCGGTCGAGCCGCGCAGCTCGCGGTTCGACCGTTCCTGATAGGTTGCACCGATCAGGAAACCGAGCCGCTCTTCGGGGTCCTTCCATGAAATCTGGCCGGCGATCTGCGGGTCGAATTTCTTGGTGGTGTCCGAATAGGTGCCTTCGGCCGAGACGAAGCCCGACCAGGCCGGCAGGTCGAACGGTCGGCGGGTGTTGAGGATCACGGTGCCGCCGACACCGCCCTCTTCGAGCCGCGCTTCGGCCGACTTGTACACTTCGGTGCTGGCGATGAAGTTCGACGGCAGCAAGACATAGTTGAACGAGCGCGACGGATCGCCGCTGTCGGCGCCGGCGATGAAATTGCCGTTGAGCAGGGTGAGCGTCAGGTCCGACTGGAGACCGCGAATGCTGACACGGCTGCCCTCGCCGCCGTCGCGGGTGATGATCACACCGGGGACGCGCTGCAGCGCGTCGGCGACGTTCTTGTCGGGGAATTTGCCGATGTCCTCGGCGGTGATGACTTCGATCAGCGAGTTGGCTTCGCGCTTCTGCTCGAGGCTCTGCTCGATCGACTTGCGATAGCCGGTGACGACGATCGCATCGCCCGGTGCTGCCTCTGCCGCTTCATCCGTGGGCGGCTGCGGCGCCGGCGCCGGCGCTGCCTGCGCATAGGCCTGCCCGGCGCTGCACAGTGCCGCGAGCGTGCCCGCGCCCAGCATCAGTTCGCGCACCAGCGCCGCGCGCCGCGCCGCTTTCGCTGAATGGATTTGTCCTGCCTTCATCACATCGACCTCCCTGTTCGAGGGGCTGTTCGCCCCCACTCGTTATTCGGCGCTTTCGGAGTCGCCGAGCAGCGGATCCCCGGACCCGTTGCGCCTCTATCAGAATATAAAAAACAATTTGTCAAAATAAATTTTTCGAGCCGGTGGCGGGACGCGATGAATCGTTACAGGCCCGTCACAAAGGCACAGTTTTTCGCAGTTTTGCGTGGATATCGACTCGCGACCACAGGTCGTCGCGCCCGCCATCCCCGACTCCGGGGACGGCAGGTCCCGTCACGCTTTCGCCCGAGGCCGGTCAGTCCGGAGTCGGGGTCGTCCAGAGCGGCGCGGCGATCTTCGCCAACGCCTCCGCCGATGCCTTCGGCACCGCGCGGTCATAGGTCAGCAGCCCGTTGATCTCGTCCTCGACATCGGTCGTCTGCGTGTAGACCGAGGCGCTGAGCCCATTCTCCTTCGCCTGACGGATCACGCCTTCCATCTTGCGGCGGAAGCGGACGAGATATTCCTTCTCGTCCTGCGCGACCTGATAGCTCCAATTGCCCTTGCCCGGCTTCCAGATATGCCCCGGCACGGGGAAACCGACCCCGCCATATTCGCCGAGCACGATCGCGCGGTCAGCCTGCAGCGGCGGCGTCTTCGGCACATCCTCGTAAGTATGGATGTCGAGCATGTCGGAGTCCTTCGGCGCGACGTCGAGCCAGCCCGAATTGGCGTCGACCAGCCGCGTCGGATCGATCCCCTTCACAAAGCGCGTCAGCGTCGCCGAATCATACTGACCCCACCCCTCGTTGTTGACGACCCACGTCACGATCGAGGGGAAGGCACGCAGCTCGCCGATCATTTCGGACAATTGCTTCTGCTGCTCGGCGAGCGTTTCCGACGGGAAGATCGCCTGATACTGGCTGGTGCCGGCGAGATATTGATCCTCACCGCCGCCCGAGGGCATGTCCTGCCAGATCAGCATGCCAAGCCGATCGGCATCGTGATAATAGCGCGCGGGTTCGACCTTGATATGCTTGCGCAGCATGTTGAACCCCGCCTTCTTCAGAAAGACGATGTCGCTCTTCATCGCCTCCTCCGACGGCGGCGTATAAAGCCCGTCGGGCCACCAGCCCTGATCGAGCGTGCCGTGTTGGAACAAAGGTTTGTTGTTGAGCAGGATCGCGGGCTGCCCGGCGACGCGGCCGGGCCCGATCGACACTTTGCGCATTGCGAAATAGGCGGCGACGCTATCGCGCGGCGCACCCTGAACTTTCGCCGTCGCATAGACGCGGCTCTCATGATCGGTGAAGCGCGAGTCGTATGCCTTTCGGTCGCGCTCGGCCTCGCCCGCATAGGGATCGGCAATCGTCACCAGCTCGGCCTTGAGGTCGTAGAGATGGGGGTCATCGGGCGACCAGAGATGCGCGTTCGGGATGGCGAGCGTCGCCTGCCGGTTCGCGCGGATGATCGTCGAGGCGATCGTCTTGCCGCCCGCGCTCGCGGTCAGCCGCACCGCGTCATTGTCGTTCGCCCAGCCCGAGAGCGCCACGGCGACATCGACGGTGCCGCGGTCGATGTCGGGAGTCGCGCGCACCTCGGCGATATGAAGCTTGGGCACTGGTTCGATCCACACAGTCTGCCAGATACCGCTGACCGCGGTGTACCAGATGCCCGCGGGGTCGAGGATCTGCTTGCCGCGCGGCTGCGTGCCCGCGCTCGTCGGATCGGTGACCTCGACGACCAGCTCGTTCGCGCCCGCTTTCAGATAGGGGGTGATGTCGAAACCGAAGGCATCGAACCCGCCCTTGTGCGATCCGACGACCGACCCGTTGACGCGCACCGTCGCTTCATAATCGACCGCGCCGAAATTGAGCATGACATTCTGGCCGCGCCAGTCGGCGGGGACGGTGAAGCTGCGGCGATACCAGACGCGGTCGTCGGGCGTGACCTTGCGCGCGACGCGCGACAGCTTGGATTCGACGGGAAAGGGCACGAGGATCTTGCCGTCCATCGCCGCCGGCCGTTCAGCGGCCTTGGGCGCGATCGCATAGTCCCACAGGCCGTTGAGGTTGACCCAGCGCTCGCGCACCATCTGCGGGCGCGGGTAGAGGCGCCACGCGTTTTCGGGGGTCACTTCCTTGCCCCAGCGCGTCATCAGGTCGCTGGTATAAACGGCGTCGCCAGTGGGCGGTGCGGCGGTCTGCGCGTGCCCCGCGACGGGAGCGAGGGCAAGAAGGGATGCGGTGATCAAAAACTTGCGCATGGGATCTGTCCTGTTGGAATGAGGGGAGCCCAGGACCGGAGGGGGATGGCGGGTCCTGGGCTCGCGCCCCCGCAGGAGTGGCGGGGGCGAGGGGCTGGTTAACGCTTGCGCGACATCGACGGCGGTGCGGCGTCGGGCGACGCGCCCCACGCCTTGTTCGGCTTGGAGCCCATCGTGAAGACGAAGGTCGCGCCGTCCTTGACGTCGTCGTGGCGGAACCACGGCTTGTTCCACGGCTTGCCGTTCAGCGTCGCCGACTGGATGTAGACGTTGGTCGGCGAATTATTCTTCGCGACGATGCGCAGCGTCTTGCCATTGCCCATGTCGAGGCTGGCGTCGTCGAAGACCGGGCTGCCGATGATATAGTCCTGGCTCGACGGATCGACGGGGTAAAAGCCGAGCGCCGAGAGCGCGTACCAGGACGAGGTCGCGCCCTGGTCGTCCATTCCCGGATAGCCGTAACCCGCCGCGTCGCTGGCATAGGTCTTGTCGAGGATCTGCCGCACCAGCGCCTGCGTCTTCCACGGCTGGCCGCTCCAATTGTAATAATAGGGCGCCTGCTGGTCGGGCTGGTTGCCGTGGACATATTGGCCGATCACGCCGGTGCAGTCGCGGCAGATGCCCGTCGGATTGTACGGCTTGGTGAAAAACTCGTCGAGCTTGGCATTGAACGCGTCGCGCCCGCCGAGGAGGCCGATCAGCCCCTGCACGTCGTGCGGGACGAGCCACAAGGTCGACCAGCCCGACGCCTCCTTCATCATGAAATTATAATAGGGTTCCTGCGGATCGAAGGGCGCGATCCATTTGCCGTCGGCGGTGCGCCCGCGCATGAAGCCGATCGATTTGTCGAAC
The DNA here is from genome assembly GCA_005503215.1 of Sphingomonadaceae bacterium 3R27C6. Classification (GTDB taxonomy): domain Bacteria; phylum Pseudomonadota; class Alphaproteobacteria; order Sphingomonadales; family Sphingomonadaceae; genus Sphingopyxis. The sequence continues at coordinate 133,694 of SCNS01000008.1, forward strand.
ACATGGGCGTAGTTGCCCGCGCGCTTCAGGAACATCTTGTGGTCGGCGTCCTTGCCGAGCTTTTTCGCGTAAAGCGCGAGCGCATAATCGTCCCACGCATATTCGAGCGTCTTGTCGGCGCCCGCCTTGCCGCCGGCATAGGGCGGGCTGGGATTATGATCGGGCACGATGTCCGAAATCCAGCCCTGCTTCATATATTCGGCGAGATAGCCGCGCGGCCCCTTCGGGTCGGTCGCATTCTTGCGCAGATATTCATAGGCGGCTTCATAATCGAATTCGATGCCGCGCTCCCACGCCCCGAGGAACAGGAACACCGCATTGTCGCCGTGGAACGAGGTGTTCATATAACCCTTCTCGCGCGCCATCGCGAGTTCGGAAGCCATGATATTCTGGACCGCCTCGGGCTCCATCAGTTCGAGCAGGACGATCTGGTTGCGTCCCGTGTCCCAGAAAGGAACCGGACCGTAGCGGTCGTGCGTCGCGGTCTGGACCTTGCCGTTGGTGTCGGCGAACTTCTCGCCCTTCTGCGCGATCAGGCGCGGCGAAGCGAAGGACTGAAAGAGGGTCGAGTAAAAGAGTTTGCGCTGCTTGTCGGTGCCCCCCGTCACGCGGACGCGATTCAGGAGCTGCGCCCAGCTATCGCGCGCCGCCGCATGGACGCCGTCGAAGTCCCAGCCCGGCACTTCGGCGGCGAGCCGCTGCGCCGCCTGCTCATAGCTGGTGCCGTGCGCCATCTTCACCAGCACCTGCTCGCCGGCCTTGGTCTTGAAAGTCACATAGCCGCCCGCATAGCTGCCCGTCATGTCGCGTCCGCCGGGTTTCACGTCGCTGGTGCCGATGCCCCAGCCCGCATTGTCGCCGGGCGCCTTGCGGAAGGTGCCGAGCGCGGCGAAGGGCTTCGAAAATTCGGCGACGAAATAGCCGCCGTCGGCGCTGTCCTTGTCGTTCGACATGCCGCGGATGATGCGGTCGCCGACGACCTCGACCGTGCCGCCGTGGCGCGGCAGGTTGACGATGATGTTCGACCGCTGGCTCGCGGGGAAGGTGAAGCGCATCACGCTCGCCCAGCGCGTCGCGGTGAGTTCGGCTTGGGTGCGGAAACTGTCGAGATAGACCGAATAATAGCCCGGCGACGCCTTCTCGCGCGACTTGTCATAGTATGACTGACTGTACGCGGGCGGCGGCGACCAGTCGCCGACCACCGGCATGATGAACGGCTCGGCGCCCCCGCCATAGGTCGAGCCGCCACCGCCGGTGAAGCCGATCATCGTCGGGTTCGTGTAATAATAGGGAACGGGGACGCCGTTCGGATAGAGAAGCTCGATATTATTGTTCACCGGCGCCGCCTCGACCGAGCCGTGCGGCAGGCGCGCGCCCGGCGAGGTCTGTCCCGAATAGACGGGCTCGCCCGGCGGCGGCGCATTGCCGATCACCGCGGGATCGTCGAGCGGCGCGGTGCCCACAAGCGGGTTGGCGAGATCGACCGGCGACTGGCCGGCTTTTGGCTGCGCCGCCACGGGCGACAAAGCGAGCATGAGCGGCACTATCGCCGCCGACGACGCCAGCATCGCGCCAAATTTCCACCCGCGGTTCAAATTCCTGTCGATATGCATTGCGACCCTCTTCCCTGAATATTTTCGTTGATTGCGTGGTCAGTGCAGCGAAGTTGCGAAGCTGGTCGTCCGCGCGGGCGCCCGCGCCGCGCGCCAGCCGAACAGCGCGATGACGAGGTAACAGGCCATCGGCACCAGAAAGGCGAGGAAGCGGCTGCCGCTGGCATCGGCGACCTGCGCGAAGGCGAGCGGCACCAGCGCGCCGCCGACGATCGCCATGCAGAGCAGCCCCGAGGTCGCCGATGCGGGCGCGGTCGAACGCTCGATCGTCAGCGAAAAGATCACCGGGAACATGATCGAGTTGAACAGTCCGACCGAGATCGCGAGCACGCCCGCCGCCGGCCCGCTGATCTGGCTGATCGTCAGGCAGAGCAGCGCCGCGGCGACGGCCGCCACCGCGAGGAGCGGCCCCGCGGGCAGCTTGTAAAGGAGACCCGAGCCGATAAAGCGCCCGATCATCGCGCCGAGCCAATAGAGGCTGACGAAGCTCCCCGCCTGTACCGCGCTGATCGCGAACACATCGGGCTGTTCGAGGAAATTGACCATCGCGCTGCCGATCGCGACCTCGGCGCCGACATAGAGGAAGATCGCGAGCGCGCCGGCGAGCGCCCAGGGCGAAGCAAAAGCGCTTCCTACGCCGGCGCTCTTTTCGGCCGGCGGCGCGGCAGCGGTGATCTCGTGGCGGACGCGGTAGAGGAACATCGCGAGCACCGCGATCACCGCGGCAATGAAGATATAGGCGACGTCGATCCGGCCGAGCGAATAGGCGATCTTAGCCTCGGTCACCGGGCCGTCCTCGAACAATCCGCCCTGCAGCAGCGTCCGCGCCGCGAGATAGGGGGCGATAACGGTGCCGAACGAATTGAACGCCTGACTGAGCACCAGCCGGAAATGCGAGCGTTCGGGACGGCCGAGCGACGCCGACAGGGGATTGGCGGCGACCTGAAGCAGCGTGATCCCCGACGCGATCACGAACAGGCCGACGAGCACGATCGAATATTCGCGCACGACGGTCGCGAGCGGCATGATCAGGCAGCCGGCGATCATCGTCGCGAGCGCCACGATGATCGAATTGGCCGCACCGAGCCGCCCCATGATCGCCGCGGCGGGCAGCGAGACGACGCCATAGGCCATGAAAAAGGCGAACTGCGTGAGGAAGCTTTCAGTATCGCTGAGCGCGAAGATCGCCTTCACCGCCGGGATCAAAATGTCATTGACCGCGGTCACCGCGCCCCAGACGAAGAAGAGCATCGTGACATAAGCGAAGGTCCAGGCGGTGCCCGAGCGGCTGGCGGTCATAAGAATCTCCCCTCGCCCGGATAGGCGAGCAACAGGTCGGCCCCCGCATCGGCATCGAGTTGCACCGCGCCGGTGAGCGCGAGGCATTCGCCCGCCGCGAAAGCGACGCCGTCGACGGTGCCCTTGCCCGAAACCGGGACCAGCCAGGCGGTGACCCCATCGGGCAGCGATATCGTGCGCGCACTGCCCGCGAGCCGTTCGAGCACGAACTTCGGCCCGTCGACGAGGATCTTGCGATCGTCGGCAATGCGGCCCGGCGACGGATAGGGCGCATAGGGCCGCGGATCGGACACCGCGATGCCGTCCTCCAGATGCAGTTCGCGCGGGCGGCCATAATCATAGAGGCGGTAGGTCGTCTCGCTGTTCTGCTGCACCTCGATCAGCGTCAGACCCGCGCCGATCGCGTGGACCGTGCCCGAGGGGACGTAGAAGAAATCGCCCGCCTTCACGGGTTTCCAGTCGAGCAAGGCTTCGATGCTGCCGTCGAGCGCAGCGTCGCGCAGCACGGCCGCGTCGACCGGCGCCTTCGTCCCCAACGCGATCGTCGCTTCGGGTTCGGCATCGAGGATCAGCCAGCATTCGTCCTTGCCGCGCGGCAATCCGCGGGCATGCGCCTGCGCATCGTCGGGGTGAACCTGCACCGACAATTTTTCGCTGGTGAAGAGATATTTGACGAGGAGGTCGGGCGTGCTGTCGCCGGGTGCCTGAAACCAGATTTCGCCAACGGGTTCGCCGCCTGGGGGCGAATCAGCGAACGGACCCCACAGCTGGTGGCGCCCCCAGGGCTTTTCCACGCGATGCGTCGCAAGCAATGTCGCCGGCACGAACCCTCTCCCCGTTGCCCGACCGCCGTTCCGGTGCGGGCCTGATTTTTTGAAAACTGCCCCGACCGGCCGCCCGTCGTCAAGATAATAATGAAAATTAATTTATTTGATCGAAATCGCCTTTGTGGCATGTCGGTCGGCAATCAGGACGAGCATGGAGCTCGATCCGGCGGAGAGAGCGATGACAGGCAAGCATGACAGCGAAGCATTTCCCGTACCCGGCGCACCGCAGCGCGCGCGAGGTCGCGGCACGCTCGCCGCTGCGATCGGGACCGCTGCACTGGCCGGCCTCCTCTTCGGGTTCGATACCGCGGTCATCGCGGGGGTGACGGGCGACCTGACGCAGCTGTTCGCGCTCACCCCTGAAACGCTCGGCATCACCGTATCGGCGGCGCTATGGGGGACGCTCGTCGGTGCATTGTTCGCGGGCAAGCCCGGCGACGCGATCGGCAGCCGCGACAGCCTGCGGATCCTCGCCGCCTTCTATTTCGTCGCGGGAATCGGCTGCGCGCTGGCATCAAGCTGGCCGGCTTTCCTCATCTTCCGTTTCCTGTGCGGGCTCGCGATCGGCGGCTCGTCGGTGCTCGCGCCCGTCTACATCGCCGAGATCGCGCCGCCGCGGCACCGCGGGTTCCTCGTCGGTCTGTTCCAGCTGATGATCGTGACCGGCATTCTCGTCGCCTATCTGAGCAACGCGACGATATCGGGGCTGGTCGGCGGCGACGCGGCGTGGCGGTGGAAGCTGGGCGTCACCGCCGCACCCGCCCTGCTCTTCTTCGTGCTGCTGTTCGCGATCCCCAACAGCCCGCGCTGGCTCGTCGCCAAGGGACGCCGGGGCGAAGCGGCCCTCGCGCTAGCGCGGATCGGCACGGCGTCCGATGCCGCCGAAGCCGAACTAAGCCGCGTCGAGCAGGCGCTCGAACGTGACCCGCCGGGGGAGAAGCTGTCGTGGCGCCGCCATCGGCGGCCGATAATGCTCGTGATCCTCGTCGCGATGTTCAACCAGCTCGCCGGCATCAACGCGGTGCTCTATTATCTGAACGACATCTTCGCGCGCGCCGGCTCGCTGTCGCCCGACCGCCAGGCGGTGCTGATCGGCATCGCCAATCTGGTGTTCACACTTGTCGGCATGGCGCTGATCGACCGGATCGGGCGCAAGACGCTGCTGCTCGCGGGTGCGGCGGGCATGACGTTATGCCTCGCCGCCGCCGCGGGGGTCCTTTATGGCGTGCTCGAAAACGGCCTGATGCTGCCCGCGCTCATCGGTTTCATCGCCTTCTTCGCGACCAGCCAGGGCGCGGTCATCTGGGTCTATATTTCGGAGATATTCCCGACGCCTGTCCGCGCGCGCGGCAGCGCGCTCGGCGCGAGCACGCACTGGCTGATGAACGCGCTGATCGCGGGAATCTTCCCGATATTGGTGGCGTGGTCGCCGGGGGCGCCGTTCGCGATCTTCGCCGCCGCGATGGTCGTCCAGTTCATCGTCGTCGCGGCGATCTTCCCCGAAACGCGGGGTGTCGATCTCGACGAGATGGCGCAGCGGATCGAGTAAAGCCTCAGCGCCCCGCCTGCATCAGGATCGATTCGGACGGCAGGACATTGTCGAGGAACGGGATGATCGCGGCGCCGATCGCCGACGCATCGTCGGCCGCTTCGGCGCGTAGCACCGGCGCCACGACGGGAAGCTTGCGCCCCGCCATCCGGGCGTTGAGCCGCTCGACGAGCGCGTCGACCAGTTTGCCCGGAAGCCGCCCGCCGATGAAGATCGCGGCCGGATTGATCAGGCAATTGACCGCGATCAGCGGCTGAACCAGCACCTCCGCGGCATCGTCGAGCCATTGGACGATCACCGCTTCCTGATCCGCCGGCCCATCGATCAGCGCCTCGGGCCCGTCGACGACATGTCCTGCCGCTTCCAGCCGCGCGTAAAGCGCCGACAGCGAAACCGTGTCCTGCACATTCGCCCCCTCGCCGCGCGCCGGATCGGGCAGCGCCCAGATCTCGCCCGACCGCGAATCGGCGCCGCGAACATAGCTGCGGTCGATCACCAGCCCGCCGCCGAGGCCCGCGCTGATCAGCAGGTAAAAGAAGCTGGGAAGCGCGATGCCGTTGCCCAGATGCACTTCACCGAGTGCCGCCGACGCGGCGTCATTGTCGGCATGAAGCGGCCAGGGGAGCACTTCGCCGAGCAGCGCGCCAAGGTCGATATCGTCCCACGCGTCATATTCGGCCGGCCGGTGCGGCAGCGAAATCCGCCCAAGATCGTCGGGCAGCGCGACCCCGACGCCAAGGATACGCGTCCGGTCGACACCGCCCTCTTCGAGCAGGCCGGGCAGGATGTCGCGGACATGATCGACGACCGTTCCGGGCAGCGCAAAGGCGACCTCGCGCGTGTGGCGGCTGCGGATCTTGCCCGCGAGATCGAGCGTCACCAGCGTGATATGATCGCGGTCGATGTTGAGCCCGATCGAAAAGGCGCCGTCGGGATCGATGACGATCCGCATCGCCGGCTGGCCGCGCTTGCCCTGCAGCCGCCCCGCCGGCTTGACGAGTCCCATGTCGATCAATCGCTTGGTGATGTTGACGATCGTTGGCGGCGTCAGCCCGGTGACGCGCGCGAGGTCGCTGCGCGTCGTTTCGTCGGTCAGGCGAATGGCCTGCAGCACGATGCGCTGGTTATAGTCGCCCGCCCGCTCCAGATTGGTGCCCGAGAGGCTGAGCGTCAGCCGCGCGTCGCGCGCCTCGGGGCCATTTTTCGTCGGTTGCCGCCGGTCAAGACCCGGGAGATTAAGGGCCATCGCTGGATTGTCCTTCAAACTGATCCGAATGCCCAGCGCCCCCCGCCAAACAGACTCGATACATAAAGCATAGGCGCTTTAATAATTCGAATTTAGATAAAGCGGAGCGGCGCCCTCCTGTCAATGACGGGCGCCAGGGCTGTGCAGCGATCAGGTTGAAGCGTGGTTGTCGGCTATGAGCATCCGGCCGGGCGGGGCCGCAGCAGGGCGCGGCCCGCCGCGGCGCCGGTCGTCCGCCCGTCGTCGACCGCCAGCGCGCCGTTGACGAACAATTTGCTGACACCGACGCTCAGCTCGCGCGGGCGCACATAGTCGGCGCGCGGCGCATATTGATCGGGATCGAAGACGAGCACGTCGGCGAAATAGCCGGGACGCAGGTAGCCGCGCCGGTCGAGCTTGTAGATGTCGGCGGTGCGCCCCGTCGACTGGCGGATGAAGGTGGCGAGGTCGATCACCTTCCGCTCGCGGACATAGCGCGCATATTTTTCGGGGAATGTCGCGAACATGCGCGGATGGCCATCCGATCCGTCGGACGATGTCACCATCCACGGCTGTTTCATCAGCAGGTCGACATCGGCCTGCGCCATGTTGAACGACGCGACCGCGGTGCCGCCGCTTTTCTGTCCTTGCTCGCCCGCCTCGATGCTCTGCCGGATGATGCGCAGCGCCGCGTCGCGGCTGTCCATCTTCCACGCGTCAGCAACCTGCTTCAGCGTCTGTCCGGTCCAGGGAAAACCCTGCGCGATGAGCAGCAGCGCACTCGCCCCGCCGCGCCGGCGCAGATTCTCCTGCATCTCGCCGCGAATCCGTTCGAGCGTCGCGGGATCGTCCAGCCGCTTCAGCAGCGCCGGCCCGCCGCCGTCGACGGCCCAGCGCGGCAGCAGCGACGCGTCGAGACTCGATCCCGACGCCAGCCAGGGATATTGGTCGGCGGTCACATCGACGCCCGCCCGCCGCGCCGCGTCGATCGCGGCGATCACCGCGCCGGCTTGTCCATGGACGTCGACGCCGAGCGCCTTCAGATGCGCGAAATGGACCGGCATTTCCGCCTGCCGCCCGATATCGATCGCTTCCCGCACCGATCCGAGCAGTCCGATGCTGTAGCTCGATTCGTCGCGCTGGTGGGTGTCGTAGATGCCGCCGCGAACCGCCGCCTCGCGCGCCACCGCCACGACTTCGCTCGTGGTGGAAAAGCTTTGCGGCGCATAGAAGAGGCCGCTCGACAGGCCGACGGCGCCTTCGCACATGCCCTTCGCCACCAGCGCCTTCATCCGGTCGAGTTCGGCGGGGTTCGGCGCGCGCGCATCCTGACCGAGCACGCGCTGGCGGACCGGGCCGAAACCGACGAACGGCACGATGTTGGTGCCGATTCCCGAGTTCGCGAGCTTGCCGCTATCCTCCGCGACATCGGGGGTGCCCGATCCGTCGACCCCGATCATCACGGTGGTCGCACCCTGATTCAGCCACGCCGCGTTGACGCGCACCGCCTTGTCGGGCGAGCGGATGAAGCTGTCGGCGTGCGTGTGCGGATCGATGAAGCCGGGGGCGACGATCATGCCTTTCGCGTCGATGACCTTGCCCGCCTTATGGCGGCCCGACTTGCCAACATAGACGATCTGGTCGCCGCGGATCGCGACATCGCCGATGAAGGGCTTGCCCTCGCTGCCGTCATAGATCGTCCCGCCGCGGATGATCACATCGGCCGTCTCGTCCGCCTTCGCGGCGGCTCCGGCGACGCACAGCAGCGCCGCGGCGATCGAAAACGAACCGATCGTCCGGCGAACCGAAAGCGAGGCAAGCGGTTGGGGCATCGGCGTGATCCTTCCATGGAGCTTTTATCAAGGACGAAGATGTCTCGATTGCACGTCCCGCGTCCAGACAGCGTTGTTGCACCCCCTATAACCCGATGGCATAGAGATCAAAGCCACAACAATATTCGGGCTAAAACAAGGGGCGATCGCATGCCCCGGGTGTCGCAACTTTGGGATCGTAACGCGATGAACCTGCGCCAGATCGAGATATTCCACGCGGTCTTCCTGCACGGCACGGTCAGCGCCGCCGCGCGGTCGCTCAACGTGTCGCAGCCGTCGGTGACCAAGGTGCTGCGCCATGCCGAACGCTCGATCGGCCTGACCCTGTTCGAACGGTCGAAGGGGCGGCTGATCCCGACGCAGGACGCGCACACGCTGTTCGCCGAGGTCTCCGACATTCAGGACCGGGTGCGCTCGCTGCGCCAGGCGTGCCAGAATTTGCGTCACGGGCGCGGCGGGCTGCTCCGCATTTCGGCGCTTCCGTCGCTCGGCCTCGGCGCGATCCCCGAAGCCGTCGCCCGCTTCATGGGCGATCATGCGGACATCATGTTCGACCTCCAGACGCTCCATCACGACGAAATGGTGCGCAAACTCTACGAGCATGAAACCGACATCGCGATCAGTTTCGAGGTGCCGCTGTCGGCGCCCGTCGCGCATCAGGTGATCGGCGAGGGCGAGCTGGTCGTCATCTACCGCGAAGGGGACATGCCCGGCGCCCCGCCGCGCCTGCACCTCGACGAGCTGCGCGGGCACAAATTCATCAGCCCAGTGCAAGGCGGCCCGATCGGACGGATGCTGTCGAGCGAACTCAGCCGGCTCGAGGTCGAGCTGGACGAGGTCGTGTCGGCGCGCACCTATTATGTCGCGGCGGCGCTGGTCGGCGCAGGGGTCGGCATGGCGATCGTCGACAATTTCACCGCGCATGCCGCGCTGCCGCCCGGGCTGTCGAGCCGGCCGCTGCAACCCGCGATCACCTTCGACATCAACGCGGTCTATCTGCAGAACCGCCCGCCATCTCGAACCGCGTCGGCGTTCCTCGCGGTGCTCGCGACGGTGATCGAGGGGCTATAGCGTCAAGCTATAGGATATGGGGCGCTAGATATTGGGGCGTTACGGCAGCAAGGGATAATATCGGCCTCTCATCATCACGCAGGTTTCCCGGATCCATGATCGAAACGCCCTATCTTCTCTACCTCGGCCACGCCAGCGACCCCGCCGACATCAAGACCTCGCGCGGGCTCGCGGTGTTCCGGCCCGACATCTGTGTCGGCGAATATCGCCACGACGATTGCCCGCTGACACTGAACCTGCCGCGCATGGATTTCGCCGCCGCGCACGCAGCCGGCGCGCGGACGCTGGTGCTCGGCATCGCCAATGCGGGCGGCAAGCTGGGCGAGGCGCTGATCGTCGATGCGCTCGCCGCGATGGAAGCTGGGCTCGACATCGCATCGGGGCTGCACCACCGGCTGAACGCCGAACCGCGCCTGATTGCAGCCGCGGCGCGGCTCGGCCGCAAGCTCCACGACGTGCGCGACCCGCGGCCCGACATTCCGATCGGCAATGGCAAGCCGCGCGGGGGCAAACGGCTGCTGACCGTCGGCACCGATTGCTCGGTCGGCAAGATGTACACCACGCTGTGCCTCGCCAGCGCGCTCGAAAAGCGCGGCGTCGCCGCCGATTTCCGCGCGACCGGACAGACCGGCATATTGATCGCGGGCGACGGCGTTCCGCTCGACGCCGTGGTCGCCGACTTCATCTCGGGCGCGATCGAACAGATTTCGCCCGCGCGCGGCGACGACGGTTGGGACCTGATCGAAGGGCAGGGCTCGCTCTATCACCCCTCCTTCGCGGGCGTGTCGACGGGGCTGCTGCACGGCGCGCAGCCCGACGCGCTCGTCCTCTGCCACGACCCGGTGCGCCCGCATATGCGCGGCCTGCCGCACTATCCGCTGCCCGGCATATCCGAAACGCTGGAGGCCAATCTGCGCGTGGCGCGGCTGACCAATGCCGACGTGCAAGTGGTCGGCATTGCGCTCAACACCTCGGCGATGGCCGAGGACGACGCGCGTACCTTGTGCGCCGCGACCGAGGCCGAATTCGGCCTGCCGACCAGCGACCCCTATCGTTTCGGGGTCGAGGCGATCCTCGACCGGCTGCTCGATATGCCCGCCACCGCCGAAACGGTCTGATCGCCCGGCGATGCCCCGCTCCCTGACCGTCGCCGGCGAAACCCTGCCGCTGCACACGCCGTTTCGCATCTCGCGCGGGGTCAAGACCGCCGCCGAGGTCGTGACCGTCGCTATCGCGCAGGACGGCGTCACGGGGCGCGGCGAATGCGTTCCCTATCCACGCTATGGCGAGAATGCCGAAAGCACGGTGTTCGCGATCGAAGCCGCGCGCGATGCGATCGAGCGCGGCGTGGGGCGGCAGGAATTGCTCCAGTTGATGCCCGCGGGTGCCGCGCGCAACGCGGTCGACTGCGCGCTGTGGGATCTGGAACTGCGGCTCGCGGGCAGCGATTTCGCGGCGACGCTGGGCCTCGAACGACCGCTGCGCCCGATCGTCACCGCGATGACGGTCAGCCTCGACACGCCCGAGCGCATGGCGGTGGCCGCCGCAGCGCTCGCCGACGCGCCGCTGGTGAAGGTCAAGGTCGACCGCAGCGATCCCGCCGCGCAGCTCAACGCCGTCCGCGCCGCGGCGCCCAAGCCGAAAATGATCGTCGACCCCAATGAAAGCTGGACGATCGCCGAGGTCCGCGACCTGCAAGGGCTGATGACCGATCTGCGCATCGATCTGCTCGAACAGCCGCTGCCCGCCGATGCCGATAGCGACCTCATCGGTTTCCGCTCGGCGATCCCGATTGCCGCCGACGAGGCGGTGCATGTCGCGACCGATCTCGAGGCGCTGCCCGACGGCTATGGCGTCGTGAACATCAAGCTCGACAAGACCGGCGGGCTGACCGCCGCGCTGGAACTCGCAGAGGCGGCGCGGGCGCGTGGGCTCGGTGTGATGACCGGCTGCATGATCAGTTCGTCGCTCTCGATCGCGCCCGCCTGGGCCATCGCGGCGACGAGCAGCTTCGTCGACCTTGACGGACCGCTCTGGCTTGCAGAGGATCGCGCGGGCGGGGTCAGTGCGGCGAACGGCATCATGGCGCCGCCACAGCCCGGTTTCTGGGGCGGGATTTGATACGATAAAACAGGGGGACGGATGACGGGGTTTCTTCGCGGCTGGTTCGCAGTGCCGCTGTGGCAACGCGTATTGGGCGCGATGGTCGTCGGCGTGCTGCTGGGACTTTTGTGGCCTGCCGCGACCGGCGCGATCGCCTTCATCGGCGAGTTGTTCGTCCGCGTGATCCGGATGCTCGTCGTCCCGATCGTCTTCATCAGCATCGCGTCGGGCGTCACCGCGCTCGCCGATCCGCGCAAGCTGGGGTCGGTCGGCGCGCGGACCGTCGGCCTGTTCGCGGCGACGACATTCTGCGCGGTGTCGATCGGCATGATCGTCGGCCTTCTGCTCGAACCCGGGCAGGGCGCCGCGCTCGGCAACGCCGTCCCGCACGCGCTCGGCGAGCCCAAATCGCTGCACGACCAGCTGATCGGCATCGTGCCCGTCAATATCGTGCAGGCGCTGGTCGAGGGCGACATGCTCGCGATCATCTTCTTTTCGATCCTCTTCGGCTTCGGCGTCATCCTCGCCGGCGAAGCGGGGCGCCCGATGGCCGACCTGCTGCAATCGGCGGGACAGGTGCTGTTCCAGCTGGTGCGCATCGTTATGGAAATCACCCCCTTCGGCGTGCTCGCGCTGATCGCCAAGGCGGTTGCCGACAATGGCGTCGCGGTGTTTGCGAATATCGGCTGGCTCGCGGTCGGGGTCGCCGCGGGCGTGGTCCTGCAGATATTGCTCGTCCACCTGCCGCTGATCGCCTTCGTTGCAAGGCGGCCGGTGCTCCGCTTCTACCGCACGATCGTCGATGCGCTCGCGGTCGCCTTTTCGACCGCATCCTCGGCCGCTACCTTGCCCGTCGCGCTGCGCATCGCGCTCGAGGATCTGCGGATCGCCCCCGGCGTCGCCAAGACCGTGCTGCCGATCGGTGCGAGCATCGGCAAGGACGGCACCGCGATGTACGTCGGACTGCTCAGCATTTTCGCGTTGCAGGCGGTCGGCGTCGAACCCGACCTGCCGATGCTGGCAATCGTCCTGCTCACCGGCGCGCTCGCCGCGTTCGGTACCGCGCCGATCCCGTCGGCATCGCTGTTCATGCTCGCCGCCGTCCTCTCGGCGGTCGGCGTGTCGGCCGAGCAGACCGCGCTCGTCGTCGGCTTCGTCCTGCCCTTTGACCGCCTGCTCGATATGACGCGCACCGTCGCAAGCGCGAGTGCGAACCTGACGGTCACCAGCGTCGTCGCGCGCTGGGAAAACGCCGTCGAGCCGGAGGAGAAGGCGTGACCGCAGCAGGCGCCGAAGCCGTTGCCGGCGTGCTGGCAGGCGACCTGCCCGCCAAGCCGTCGGCGCGGCGCTTACTCGGCCTCTATCTGCTGCTCGGCTTTTCGGCGGGGCTGCCCTTTTACATGTTCAACGCGGTGCTGACGCTGCGCCTCGCGCGGCACGGCGTCGATATCGTGATCATCGGCTTCTTCGCGTGGATCGCGTTGCTGCCGACGTTCAAATTCGCCTGGGCGCCGCTGATCGAGCGCTACGATGTGCCCGGCTTCGCGCGTTTCTGGGGCCGCCGGCGCGGGTGGATCATGCTCTCGCAGCTCGGCATCTTCCTGTCGATGGTCGCGATGGCCTTCACCTCGAGCGACAAGAGCCTGCCGCTGACCGCGCTGTTCGCGGTCCTGCTCGCCTTCTGGACAACGACATTGGAGGTCGCCGCCGACGGCTGGCGCATCGAGCTTGCTCCGACGCAGACCGAACAGGCGCCGATCGTCGCCGCGAACCTCTGGGGTTATCGCAGCGCGATGGTCGCGGCGGGCAGCGGCGCGATCCTCGTCGCGGCGTGGGCCGACTGGACATGGGCCTATCTGGTGATCGCCCTCGCCGCCTTCCTGCCCTTCCCGATCCTCGCGGCGATGCGGCCCGAACGCGAAGGCACCGGGGGCCGCGCGCAGGCGCTCGCCGCGGGAACGCTCGCCAGCCTGTTCGTCATACTCGCCGCGACGCTCGTCACCGCCGCGCTCGGCTGGGCGCTGCTTTCGGCGGCGCAAGGCGCGGGCATTTCGGCCAAGACCAATGTCACGCCGGTCGTCTTGGCGATCGCGCTGTTGCCCTTCGTCGCGCTGGCGCTCGCGCTGCCGCGCATCCGCCGCCTGCCCGCCGATGCGCTCGGCTCGGTGTCGACCTTTGCCGCGCCCTATGTCGAACTCTTCTGGCGTTACGGCACGCCCGTGCTCGCCGTGCTCGCTTTCGTTTCGCTCTATCGCATGGGCGACGTGCTGACGCTGACGCTCTCGCACCCGCTGTGGAACGACAGGGGGTACAGCCTGCACCAGATCGGCGTCGCCGACGGCGTCGTCGCGCTGTCGGCGAGCATGGCGGGCGTCGCGCTCGGCGGCTTTCTGTCGACACGGCTGTCGCTCGGCTGGACACTCGGCATCGGCGCGGTGACCGCGGCGGCGGGCAACTGGATCTATGTCTGGCTGTGGCACAGCGATCCCTCGGCCTTCGTCCTCTACACCTCGGTCGCGGTCGACCAGTTCGGCAACGGGTTCGCGGGTGCGGTTTTCGTCGTTTACCTGTCGATGCTGGTGAGCCCGACCTATCCGGGTGCACAATATGCGCTGCTTTCGGGCTTCGCCTTCCTGTTGCCGCGCCTGCTCGCGGGCGCGTCGGGCTCGATGCAAACGCAGATCGGCTATGACGGTTTCTTTCTGCTTTCGGGCGCGCTGAGTTTTGCCGCGATCTTCCTGCTCCCCATCATCGTGCGCGTGAAAGGCCGCGTGCCGACATGACTGTCGAGGCGATCTGCGAACAGGGCTTCGCGCCCGCGCTCGAAGCGGTCGAAAGCGGTCGCATTCCCGGAGCCACGCTTGGCGTGGTCAGCGCCGACGGCGCGAGCGCGGTGCGCTTCGCCGGAATGGCCGCGCTCGTCCCCGAACGTGAAGCGCTGACCCGCAATCACTGGTTCGACCTCGCGTCGCTCAGCAAGGTGATCGCGACGACGACGATGATCCTGACGCTCGCCGAACAGGGACGGCTCGACCTCGACCGGCCGCTGACCGACGCGATCCCCGACCTTCGCCAATATGATGTCGCGGGCGCCGCCGAGCGCCGGCTGACCTTTCGCGACTGCCTGATGCACCGCAGCTTTCTGCCCGCGGTCGAGCCCATCTACACCTATGGCGACGATCCGGCGCGGCTGCGTGCCTTTGTCCTCCAGCGCGAATGGCGGCATGGACCGCCGGTCTATTCGGACATCAATTTCATCCTGCTCGGTATCGCGATCGAGCGCCTGACCGGCGCGCCGCTGTCGGACTGGCCGCTCGGCGCGGGGCTCGGTTTCGGCCCGCCGCCCGGTCCGGCGGTCGCCACCGAAAATTGCAGCTGGCGCGGGCGCGTGATGAAGGGCGAGGTGCATGACGAAAACGCCTTCGCGCTCGGCGGCGCGCCGGGCCATGCGGGGATGTTCGGCACGGTCGACGGCGTGCTGGGGTTTGCGCGCGCGATGCTTGACGGGTCGATGCTCTCCCCCGCGATGCTGGCCGAGGTGCGCACCGCGGACGAACGCCACCGCACGTGCGGCTGGGAACGCGCCTTCGCCGGATGGCATGGCGGCGACGCCTGTTCGGCCGACACGATCGGCCATACGGGTTTCACCGGCACCGGGCTGTGGATCGATTTCAAGCGCGGCCTCGCCTGGACCTTGCTCACCAACCGGGTCCACCCGACCCGCCACGCCGACAGCGGCATTGCCACCCTGCGCCCCGCGGTGGGCGAGCGGGTCATTACAGCTTGGGACAAACGGACATAATATGACGACATCGATTGGACGCTTCGCGCTCGCCTCCGCCCTCGCGTTGTCGCTGACCGCGGCCCACGCACAGACGAGCCCGGCGCCCGTGCCGCTGTTGACGACGGTCGAACAGAAACTGGCCGCGGGACCCGCGGGGTCGCGCTTCGGCCTGCTCGTCACGACGCTCGATGGCGAAGTGCTGGTATCGATCGCGCCCGACGAGCGCTTCATCCCCGCGTCGAACACCAAGATGTTCACGACCGCGATCGCCTATGCCGAGCTGCCGTTGCTCCAGCGGACCGCGAAGGGCACCGGGGTGCGGCTCGAAACGGCCGCCGATGGCAAGGTCGACGTCGTGCTGCACGGCCGCGGCGACGCGCTACTGTCGAGCGCCGACGACTGCAAGGTCGATTGCCTGCAAATGCTCGCCGACGCCGTCGCGGCGAAGACGCGCCACGTCCGCAACATCATCGGCGACGACAGCTGGTTCCCCGACGAACGCTGGGGCCCGGGGATGAGCTGGAACAATATCCAGTCGCGCTACGGCACCGGCACCTCCGCGCTGACGCTCGATGACAATGAGCTGGTGGTGAAGCTGGCGCCGGGCGCGGTCGGTGCCGCGCCGGGCGTGCAGGCGTCCGGCTATTATATCATCGAAAACCGCGTCACGACCGTTGCGGGCAAGGAAGAGGCGATCACCGCCGACCGCATGCCGAACAGCCGCGTCTTGCGCCTGACGGGCACCGTCGGCGCCGAGGTCGCACCGATGACGCTGCGTTATGGCATCGACGATCCGGCGCACCATGCGGCGTGGCGTCTTCGCGAACTGCTGCGCGCGCGCGGAGTACGCGTCGATGGCCATATCGAGGTGCGCCACCGGCCGCTGACGCCCGCCGACGATCCCGAGAACCGCAAGGGTGCGCCGGCCACCCTGCCCGCCGACCCCGCGATGCTCGCCGAATTGCCCGCGCCGTCGCTCGCCGAAAATATGGTGCGGATCAACAAGGAGAGCCAGAATCTCCATACCGAACTGATGCTGCGGCGCGTCGCGCGGCAGGCGGGCAGCGGCTCGATCGCCGACGGTCAGGCGGTGATGCGCCGGGTGATGGGCGAGGCAGGACTGCCCGCGACCGGCTATCACTTCGCCGACGGGTCGGGCATGTCGTCCTATAACCGCATCACGCCGCGCGCCGCCGTCGGCCTGCTCGGCTGGATCGCGCGCCAGCCGTGGAGCATGGCGTGGCGGGGGACGCTGCCGATCGCCGGACGCGACGGCACGCTCCAAAGCCGCTTCAAGAGCACGATCCTCGAGGGCAAGCTTTTCGCCAAGACCGGATCGCTCAACGCATCGCGCGCGCTCTCGGGTTATATGACGACGCGCAGCGGACGGACGCTGATCTTCTCGGCACTGGCGAACGACATGCCCGAGGACACCGATGCGCAAGCCACTGCCGCGGTCGACCGCGCTCTCGTGGCGATTGCCGAGGCGCTTTAAGCGGGCGTCAACGTCAACCGATTGGCGGCATGCCGGTCGACCGCCGCGTGGCTGAACCACAAGGGCTGCATCGCCCCCGCGAGCCAGTAGGGATAAAAGTCGCGGTAACGCGGCGAGCGCGGATCGGCGGACTGGCCGGGCAGCAGCAGAAAGCGGCTGTTGTCCCACGCGCCGACGTCGGCGACGAACAGATAGCTCGCGCCATGCGACACGTTGAAACCGCGCTTGGGGTTGAAGCCGCGCGCCATCGGCGTCGTCCCGTCGCCGCCCGACCGGCCGCCCTCGATCCGGGGAAAGGCGGCCGCGATCGCCGGGTTCGATGCCAGCGGATGCGCGATCGTCACGCGGTGCAAATCGCCCCACTTCCAGCGCGCCGGATCGGGACCGCCGAGTTCGACCGCCTTCGTCCATCCCGCCGCCAGCGCGCCGTCGACCAGCGCGTCGCGCGCCACGGCGGGATCGGCGCCCAGCCTTTTGTCGGGCGCGGCGAGGAGGCGCAGCATTTCGGACAGGTTAACCGATGGGATCAGGTCGCGCGCCGCCGCAGGCACGATCCGGTCGTAAAAGGCCGTCGATAGCGCCGGCATCACCATTTCGTACAGCAGCGCAGCGGCGCTGTCGGCCTCGATCCCGCAATCCCAGCGCCGGAGTAGCGCGGCCGCGGGGGCGGCTGCCGCAGTGGGATTGGCGGGAAGCAGCTTCAGCAGCGCGCGCGCGGGCAGCGACTGGACGTCGTGCTGGAGCGCGATGCTGTCCTCGATCCGGTGCTTCGGCTGGCTGCGCAGCACCTCGGCGACGCGATCGTAGCGGAAAGGGTCGCTCCAGCTGAAGCTGATGATCCGCTCGCGATACGGATAGCCCGCGGGCAGGTTCATCTGGTTAGCCGAAGCGAACCAGCCTTCGCGCGGGTTATAGACATGGGGCATATCCTCGACCGGCAAGATGCCCGTCCAGTCGAAAGCGCCGTCGCCCGGCGCGGGGAACAGCCCGTCGTGTTTCGGCCGGCGCGGGGTGAAGCCGATCGTCTGCCAGCCAGTGTTGCCGTCGATGTCGGCATAATGGAGGTTGGTCGGCGACACATGCAGCTTGAACGCTTTCCGCAGCGACGCCCAGTCCTTCGACAGGTTGATCGCGATGATCGCGAACCGCTGGTTGGCGCCGGGCAGCATGCTGACCGTGGCGAACGCAACGGCGCGATTGCGCGCGGCGTCGTCCGACACGATCGGGCGGCCCGCGGCATAGCGCAAAGTCACGCGCTCGGACGGCGCGCCCTTGACCAATATCTCGTCCTCGAAGGTCTCGAACGCCTTCCACTTGCCCTTGTGCCAATAGCGGCCGGGGTCGCCCTCCTTGGTGCGCAGGATGAACAGGTCGGTCTGGTCGATGTGGAAATTGGTGCGGCCGAAGGCAAAGCGGTCGGTGTGCCCCTGCATGATCCCGGGCAGCCCCGGCGCACCCGCGCCGATGACGTCGAGCCCCGGCGCCGACAGATGGCACATATGCCGCGGGCTGGCGCGGCCGATGCCGAGATGCGGATCGTTGGCGAGGATCGGCCGTCCAGTCGCGCTGCGCGACGGCGAAATGGTCCACGCATTGCTGCCGAGTGCGAAGCGATCGGTCCAACGTTGTTCGGGGTCGAGCGACGCTTCCTGCACCGGATCGAAATCCATCGGCCGGTTTGCGGGATCGAGGACGCCGAGGTCGCCGTCGCTCACCGCCGCGACATCGAGCCCCTCGGGCACGGTGAAGGCCCATGCGGGGCGCAGCGGCACCATCAGCTGATCGGCATCGAGCAGACCGCGCGCCTGAAGCTGTGCGCGGCGCACCTCGTCGTCGGCGTCGCCCATGCCGATGCCGCGATTGCGAACGAGATCGTGGATGTCCCAGCGCAGCGGGCTGATCCCCAGGATGCCATATTCGAGCGGCAGCTGCGCCGGATCGGCCGCCAGTTCCGCGATCCGGGCGTTCACCCCGGCAACATAGCCGCGCGCGCATTCGAGCACGTCGGGCGGCAGCGCCGCGAGTTCGGCTTCGACGTCGCCGCGATAGAGGAAGAGCCGCGCCGCCTTGTCGGCGGCGACGAAGCGCGGCCCGAAGGCTTCGGCCATCCGCCCCATGTCGCGGCGATGCTCCATGTCGATCTGGAATAACCGGTCGCGCGCGACGAGATAGCCCTGCCCGAAGAAGGCATCGTGCAGCGAGGCGGCGCGGACGTGCGGCACCCCCAGCTCGTCTTCGATCACCTCGACCGGCGCGCGTGCCCCGGACAGGCCGATCGTTCGCGCGGTGCCCTTGACCCGGGGTTTCGCGAAAAGACTTCCCGGCATCGCGACAAGCGCGACCGAAGCCAGCAAAAACGCGCGGCGCTGGATCAACAGGCCCTCCCCGATCAGATATCAAAATCACGAACCGCCACCCTATCGCAGCATCGCGCCGCAGGGCCATAGCAAGCGGGCTGCGTCCTATAACTGCAAGCTATTCAGCGGCGCCATATCTTCGGGCTATATGTCCATATCGCCAGGTTAGCGGCCAAGCTGTTGACCCCCCGCAACCACCCTGTAACCTCGTTGTCACGAAATCGGCTGTCTGCGCGCTTCGGCTGCGACGATGGCCGGACCGTATAACGAACATCACTAAAAATATAAGAAGGCGGGCCAAGCATCCGCCGAAGCGTCAGGTAGGACAAATAGGGCAGCCAACCCGGCACGGCGCCGGGGCACGCCTCGGGCGGCGTGAGGCTTGGCCTTGGGTAAAAAGGGGACTGCTGATATGCGTAATTTTGAACATATTCGTCGACCGCTGGGCCGCACGGGCCGCCTCGGCGTGGCCATGACCGCCATCGCGCTGGTCCATAGCGCCCCGGCGCTGGCGCAGGAGGCGACCGTCGCCCAGGACAGCGTCGAAGCGGCGCCCGCCGACCAGATCATCGTGACCGGCTCGCGCGTCACGCGCGACGGCTTCGAGGCGCCGACGCCGGTGATGGTGCTGACGCAGGAAGATATCCAGAACACCTCGCCAACCAACAACATCGCGGACTTCGTCAACCAGCTGCCGGCACTCGCGGCGTCCATCCGTCCGTCGAACTCGCGCCTTGAGCTCAGTAACGGCATCGCCGGCATCAATGCGCTCAACCTGCGCAGCCTGGGCACCGTACGCACACTCGTGCTGATCGACGGGCGGCGGTCCGTGGGTTCGACCGCCAGCGGCGTGGTCGACATCAACACGATCCCACAGTCACTGGTGGAACGCGTCGAAGTGGTCACGGGCGGTGCCTCGGCCGCCTATGGCTCCGACGCGGTTGCCGGGGTGACCAACTTCATCCTGAACAAAAGCTTTAACGGGCTGAAGCTATCCGGCGATATCGGCGTGACCGATGAGGGCGACGGCTTCAACTATCGGCGGACATTGCCGCCGGCTTCGGCTTCGCCGATGGTCGTGGCCGCCTGATCGTCGCGGGCGAAATCGCCCACTCCGACGGCATCTTCCAGGTCGATCGCGACTGGAACCACACCGGCTTCGTACGAATCCAGAATCCGGCCTGGACGGCCAACAGCACCGTACCCCGGTACCTGCTCCGGACCCAGGTCGGCGCGGCGAACTCGACGCCGGGCGGCCTCATCACCGCCTCGGCTGGAGGCACGGCAAATCGCCTGTGCGGAACCTATTTCGGACAGGGCGGGTCGATCAATCAGTACCAGTTCGGCGCGTTGACCTTCCCTTCGCCGGCCTGCTCCGCCGTGCCGCAGCTGACGCAAGGCGGCGACTGGCAGGTCAATGATTCGGGCCGCCGCATCGGCCTCAGCCCCGAAGAAGACCGCTATGGCCTCTTCGGCCGGCTGAGCTTCGAGGTCAGCGATGGCGTCACCCTCTTCGCCCAAGCTTCATATAACCGGCAGAAGACCTTGTTCAACGCGGGCCCGAACCTGATGACTGGACTTTCGCTGAATGCGACCGGTTGCGGTACGGCGGCGACCGCGGCGGCGGCTCCGACGACGTGCAACGCGTTCCTGTACAACACGCTCGGTCCGGCACAACTGACGGGCATAACCGGCGTTACGCTGGCGACGACCGCCGTCGACTTGCCCGGCCGCGGCTCGAACAACGAGCGCAAGGTGCAGCGCTACCTGATCGGCGCGGAGGGTGAATTCGATGCGTTCGGAAAGCCCGCGAGCTGGGATGTCTACGCCCAGTACGGCCGCGCCGAGTTGCACGAGCAACTGACCAATATCCAGCAAACAGTACGGAGAAACAACGCGCTCGCTGCCGTGTTCGCGCCGGCTGGAAACCCGCGCGGCCTTCCGGTCGGTTCGATCCAGTGCCTTATCAACGTCAACGCCAGCGCGGCGGATGACGATCCCAACTGCCGCCCGCTCAACCTGCTGGGCATCGGCGTCGCCGATCCGGCGGCGGTCGATTATATCCTGGGCGATCCGTTCCGCGATCAGACGCTCGAACAAACCGTGGTTGGCGCCAACCTGTCGCTCACGCCTTTCGCGACCTGGGCGGGCGACGTTAGCATCGCGATCGGCGCCGAATACCGCAAGGAAGAGATCGACGGGTTCGTGCCCCCCGAATTCCAACCGATCTTCAACCCAGCCACCGGCGCATCGACCAGCGTGTGGTCGGTCGGCAACTACCGCCCCAGCAAGGGCAGCTACGACGTCAAGGAGGCCTATCTCGAAACGGTCGTGCCGCTGGGCTTCGGACTCGAGTTCAACGGGGCGGTGCGCGGTACCGATTATTCGACCTCGGGCTATGTCACGACATGGAAGCTGGGTGCGACCTGGCAGCCCATCGACGATATTCGACTGCGCGCCACGCGCTCGCGCGACATTCGCGCGCCCAACCTTAACGAGCTGTTCCAGGCGGGTACCGCCAACACCTCCACCGTCACCAACCCGTTCTTCCCGGGAGTGGGGCCGGGGACCGGCACTTATGGCTCCAGCCTCTCCTACTTGGGCACGATCACAGGCAATCTGGATCTGAGACCGGAGAAGGCGGATTCGTGGAACGTCGGCGCGGTGTTCACACCCCACTTCATTCCCGGCTTCAGCGTGTCGGCCGACTATTTTGATATCAAGGTGAAACAAGCGATCGACAGCCTCAGCGCGGACGACATCGTCAACCGCTGTTTCGAGGGACTCGCGGACTTCTGCGCGGCAATCACGCCTGACCCCGCCAATCCGTCGCGCGTCCTGATCGCCCGCCAGCCGGTCAATTTCTCCAGCCTCGTCATGCGCGGTGTCGATCTGGAAGCGGCGTATCGGATGCCCCTCGCCGGGGGCAATTTCACCCTGCGCGGCCTGGCGACGCGCTATATCGACAACATCGTCACAACAGGCGTGCCCGGCTTCGTGCCGCTCAACTCCGTCGGGACGCTGGGTGTCGGTACCGGCACGCAATCGATCACGCCGAAGTGGATTTACCGCTTCACCGCGAGTTACGATACCGACGATTTCTCGCTGACAGCGACGGCGCGAGGCGTGAGCGACGGCAGGTACGATGCCACCGGCATCGAGTGTGGGACCACCTGCCCGATCTCGACCAACCAGTTTCCGACCTACGAGGACAACAGCATCGACGGCGCGACCTACGTCGACCTCAACGCGACGTTCAAGTTCGACGCGATGGCCAAGGGCGACGCCGAATTCTTCGTCAACGTCACCAATGTGTTCGATGCCGATCCGATCCTGCTGCCCGAAACCGGCCTTGCCGCGAACAGCACCTATTCGGACCTGCTGGGCCGCAGCTTCCGTGTGGGCGTGCGCTTCAAGATGAAGTGACACGGGACGAACGAAAGAAAGAGGGAGGGAGGGCACCGGTGGCCCTCCCTTTCTTGTTGAGCGGTCCAGGGTGTCGCTCGGGGTGAACGCAAATCGACCCGCCCGACAACGGAAAAGGCAGGCGTGGCACACGCCCGGGTCTGTGTGATTGAGGCGGGCACCAGCATGGACTATAGGCGGCCGCGAAACTCTCACGGTCGGTGTCCCGCTGCGGGTCCCAACCGCGCCGCGAACAACGGAGCCCCCATGTCGAAATCGCTTTTTCTGGATGATTTGCAGGTCGGCCAGCAATGGCATGGCGGCCCGATCGAGATGACCGAGGCGGATATCATCCGCTTCGCAAGCGAATATGATCCCCAGCCGATGCACATCGACACCGCGGCGGCCGCGAACGGTCGCTTTGGCGGCATCATTGCCAGCGGTTGGCACGTGGCCTCCGTCGTGATGCGCGATTTTGTCGAAGCCGCCCCGTTCGGGAGCACGCCGCTTCTTGGCCTCAAAATCGACGATCTGACCTGGCGCGTGCCCGTTCGGCCCGGCGATGTGCTTCGCATCACGCGCGAGGTCGTCGACATCGCGCGTTCCAAAAGCAAGCCGGACCGGGGGGTGCTGACCATGCGAATGACCGTTACCAACCAGGAGGGCTCGGTCGTGATGGCGTTCACCAACCTCATCCAAATGCCAACCCGGCCCGACATCGATAGCTAAGCTCCTTTAG
Organism: Sphingomonadaceae bacterium 3R27C6; assembly: GCA_005503215.1. Taxonomy (GTDB): domain Bacteria; phylum Pseudomonadota; class Alphaproteobacteria; order Sphingomonadales; family Sphingomonadaceae; genus Sphingopyxis. The sequence continues at coordinate 156,993 of SCNS01000008.1, forward strand.
CCCGGATCGGCCGACAGCGGTCTGCCGGCGAGCGAAGGCTGTTCGAGCCTGGCGAGCCGCCGATATGGGCGCGGCCGGAAGTAGAGCGATATCATCCGACAGGCTCCCGACCGCCTCAGCGGCGACGAACGGTTCACCGCATCGCGCGCCTTCGGGCAAGTTTTTGTTAACCCCCTTCCTGCAGATGTCGGGCGGGGGGCACAAAGCGGCGCAGGCCGCGCGAATGGAGAGTTCGCAGTGCTCGAATATGAAACAAGGCCGGCATCGGTCATGGGGCCGCTGGGCCGGCTCACTCTCGACGATCTGCCGTCCTCATCCACGGCGCACTGGGTCAGCCGCCGCAAGGCCGAAGTGCTGGCCGCGATCGATGGCGGATTGCTTAGCCAGAACGAGGCCTGTGCGCGATACCGGCTGAGCGTCGAGGAACTTGCCGGCTGGCGGCGGTCGATCGATCGCGCGGGCATCCCCGGCCTTCGTATCACCAGAACGCAGGAATATCGCAATCGGTTGGACAGATGATCAATCGATGCCGGGCGTCCCCACACGCTCGGCAACGGCTGGGCGGCGCGGGCAGACTGGTCCCTCTCGCGCCGCCCTTTCCAAATGCTTTGCTTTGCCGCCTCTGGGCACCGATGGCCCGCGATTAGTCACCGATCATATCGGCGAATGCTGGTGAAACGCCAGCTTCCAACCATCGGGGCGCCGCACATAGGCTGAGCTGACGAGCGCCGCATAGGGTTCGCCATCGGCGCGCGTCACATCCGCCCGGTAGCTGATGATCGCAAAATCTTCGTCATTATCCAGAAGTTGACGATCCCCCATCGTCAGGTCGCGCCAGCGGTTGGCGTTGGTCGCCGTCGCCGCGACCGCTTCGCGCGAATGCACGCCATGCATTTCGCCCGCCTGCGGAAAGGCGAGCAGGCACTGGCGGTCGACATGTTTCAGGAAATGATCTTTGCCGTCGAGCCAGAATCCTCGCTCGATGTCATAAAGCTCCTTTTCGAGCGCCATCTCATTCTCCCTTCAAGCAGGCGCGCGGGATCAACCGCCCTTCTTCTGCGCGCGCGCCGCCCTGACGCCCGCGAGAAACTGCTTTTCATCGACCCTCATCGCCAATCCTCTCGCCGACAGGAAAAATGCGGCGCGCGGCATGGTGATATTGCCTTCGCTGGTCGCCAGCACCGCGCCTTGAGGCGCGATCGCGGTCACCTTGCCGAGTACCGCGGCGCCGTCGGCGCTCCGCACTTCGGCGCCCGGCTTCAAGGCTCCGTCGACCGCCACCGCATCGGCCTCGGCCTGCCTCAGGACGGCGACGATCTTCTGCTTCGGGGCTTTCAGCGCCGAGCCCTTCGCGCTCTTCACAAAGGCATTCTTCGGAACCACCAGCCCGTTGCCGTCAATCGACACGGCCACCCTGTCTCCCGACACTTTGGCGATCTGGCCGACTTCTTCGCCATTCTGGTCATAAACCTTGGCACCCACGACCAGCGAAGCGGCAGGCGCCGGCGCTGGCGCCTGCGCCTGCGCCTGCGCAGCGGGGCCAGCGAGCGGTATCGCGCTCGCAAGGAATAATGCGGCGATCGGGCCGAAGGATTTGTGCATGAAGCGCTCCTGTCGAACAAATATGCCCGTGCGTGCCGCACCGCACGGCCGCGTGCCAAATGTGATGTTGCCCGGCCGTGCAACGGACGCGTCGAGCCGACGTCCCTCGCCAATCGGCGAAGACATCAGTCGGCCCGAAAGGGAGCCGACTACGCGCGGCTACCGTGGGACGGGCGTCGGGCTGCCAGAACCCGTCGCTGACCTATATGGCGCTCTCGGCGCGCGCTGCGGATCACGCCGCCAAGCTCTTGAAGGAGGGCGCGATCTAACGGCGCGGCGGTGGAAAGGCGGGAGTTCGTCATGCGTTCGGGCGCCAACCGATTGGCCCGAACCTGGCGGGCTGTCGTCGTGACAGACTCCGCTTTGCACCGGAATTTCCATGTTTTCAGCCAAATCGCGAAGATCCGGCTGGCTGGGGCGGCAGGATTCGAACCTGCGAATGGCGGCATCAAAAGCCGCTGCCTTACCGCTTGGCGACGCCCCAACAGGCCGGTGCGAGCGCGTCTATAGCGCCTCTCGGCCGCTTGGCAAGCTAGCCGATCAGAGCCGGGTAACCCAGCCGTGCGGATCGGCGGCGCGGCCGCGCTGGATGTCGACGAGCTTGTCCTTGAGCTTCGTTGTCACTTGTCCCGGGCCGCCGGCGCCGATCGTGAAGCTGCTCTCGCCGCGCGTCACCTTGCCCACCGGGGTCACCACCGCGGCGGTGCCGCAGGCGAAGCTTTCGGTCAGCTTGCCGCTTTCCGCATCGGCCTGCCACTGGTCGATCGCATAGGGTTCCTCGCGCACCGTCAGCCCGGCGTCGCGCGCCAGCGTGATGATCGTCTCGCGCGTGATGCCGGGAAGGATCGTGCCGGTCAGCGGCGGGGTCACGATGCTGCCGTCGTCGAAGACGAAGAACATGTTCATGCCGCCCAGTTCCTCGATCCAGCGACGCTCGGCGGCGTCGAGGAAGACGACCTGATCGTGCCCCTTGGCGATCGCCTCGCGCTGCGCGACGAGGCTGGAGGCGTAATTGCCGCCGCATTTGGCGGCGCCGGTGCCGCCCGGCGCGGCGCGGGTATAATCCTCCGACACCCAGAGCGAGATCGCGGGGGCGCCCGACTTGAAATAATTGCCCACCGGCGAAGTGATGACGAGGAACTGATATTCGGCCGCGGGCTTCACGCCGAGGAAGACTTCGCTCGCGAACATGAAGGGACGGAGGTACAGCGCGCCGCCGTCGACCTGCGGGAACCAGTGCGCGTCGGCAGCGACGGCTTCCTTCACCGCGGCGATGAACAGTTCCTCGGGCAGCTCGGCCATCGCCATGCGGCGCGCGCTGGCGTTGAAGCGCGCGGCATTGGCCTCGACGCGGAACAGCGCCATCGAGCCGTCGTCGAGGCGGTACGCCTTCAGCCCTTCGAAGATTTCCTGCGCATAATGGAGCACCGCGGTCGCGGGATCGAGCGACAGCGGGCCGCGCGGCATCACCTGCGCATCGTGCCAGCCCTGCCCCTCGGTATAGCGGATCGACACCATATGGTCGGTGAAGACGCGCCCGAACGCCGGGTCGGCGATCGCCGCCGCCCGTACATCGTCCGCGATCAGATTGGGGTGCGGCAGATGGGTGAAGGCGGGAGCGGACATGCGGAAACACCTGTGTTTGCGGGTTTATGGAGCGCGCCTCTTGCCAAAGACGGGCGCGGCGCGCAACGGTAGCGACTATGCCGGATGAAAATTTTCTTTCACAAGTACCCGCCGCCTCTGCTCTTTTCTTGCGCGAAGACGAAGTGCGCCGCGGCATCGAATTCCTCTTTTTCGCGCACGCCTCGCTATGGCGCGCGATCGATGCGCGGCTCGCCGAAAAGGAGCTCGGCCGCGCGCATTACCGCGCGCTCTATTTCATCGCGCGGCAGCCGGGGCTGACGATTTCGGACCTGCTCGCCTTGCTCGGTATCACCAAACAGTCGCTCGGCCGGGTGGTGAAGGAACTGGAGGCGCGCGAATATCTGACGACGCGCCCCGGCAATCGCGACCGGCGGCAAAAGGAGCTGCGCCTGACCGATGCCGGCCGCGCGGTCGAGACGGTGATCTTTGGCATGCTGCGCGACACGATGAGCCGCGCCTATACGCACGCGGGGCAGCAGGCGGTGACGGGGTTCTGGCAGGTCAGCGAGGCGCTGGTGCCGCCACGCGAGCGGCGCCGGATCGCGATGCTGGGGAAGGACGCGGGCTAGATCAGCCCTCGCCGCGCGCAATATCCGCAAGTTCGCGCCCGCGGTCACGCGCCGCGCGCAACACATTGGTGAGCAGCGCGGCGAGCTGGCCGTCGCTGTCGAGCACGTCGAGCCCGGCCTGCGTCGTGCCGCCCTTGCTCGCGACCTGCGCGATCAGCACGCCCGGCTTTTCGCCGCTGTCGGCAAGCAGCGCGGTCGCGCCGCCGAACGTTGCGGTCGCGAGTGCCAGCGCGTCTTCGGCGGACAGGCCGAGCCGTTCGCCCGCCGCCGCATAGGATTCGATCAGGCGAAAGACGAAAGCGGGGCCGCTGCCGGTGAAGGCGGTGACAAGGTCCATCGTCGAATCGTCGGCGAGCCGCACCGTCTTGCCCAACGTGCCCAGCAGCGCGTCGATCGCCGCATCGTCGGCGTCGCCGAGCGTCGCGACCGCCGACACCCCGGCGCCAATGCGCGCGGCAAGGTTCGGCAGGATGCGAACCTGCGCGCCCGCATCGGGGAAGCGTGCCGCCAGATCGGCGAGCGACACGCCGGCGAGGATCGAGAGCAGATGTACGCCGCCCGTCGCGAGGGGTGCCAGCACATCGGCGACGTCGCCCAGCTGCTGCGGCTTCATGCCGAGCATGATCCAGTCCGCGCCGCCGCCCGCGGCCTGCCATTCGTCAAGCGAGGCGTGCTGGGCGATGCCCGCGCGCGGCGCCGCATAGGGATCGACGATCGCGACCAGCGCCGGGTCGAGACCCGCCGCCAGCCAGCGATCGAGCATTGCGCCCGCCATATTGCCGCAGCCGACCAGCAGGAGCCGGCCGGAGAAATTCCGCAATGCTTTGGTCATAGGTCCTACTTTTCTGTCCTTATCGACAGCTGCTCTCGGGCCCCGACAACAGGTCGAGACAGCGTCCGTCGATCTTGTTCGCGTCCACGGCCAGGCCAATCAGCGAGGCGAGTGTCGGCATGATATCCACCGTCATCACGGCGTTCGGCTGTTCGAAACCGGCCAGCCCCTTGCGCCAGAAGAGGATCGGCACGCGGCGGTCATAATCCCACACCGACCCGTGCGTCGCGACATAGCCGATGCCCGATTCAGGGATCGGCGTGACCCGCGGCTTCAGCGCGATGATGAAATCGCCCGAACGCTGCGGATTATACGAGGCGCGCAGCTTATCCATCAGGGTCCAGGTGTCAGGGGCGCGTTTTGAAATCGAATGCGCCTCGAGTTCTTCGCGCGTCACCACCGCCTCGATCTGCGGATGCGCGCGGAGGCGCGGAAGCAGTTCGGCGAGCGCGGCCTGGCGCTGCGCGGCGGTCAGCGTCTTCGCCAGATAATAGTCGCCGCCGTCGCCATAGAGCAGGGGCTGCGGCAGGCCGAGCTTTTCGGCAACCGCCTTGCCCATTGCTTCGGGGTCGAGCGCCTTGTCGACGCGCTGCGCGTCGGGCCAGGCGTTCTGGCGGTTGCGTTCGGGCAGGTCGTGGCCGCCATGATCGGCGGTCAGCGCGACGACATAATCGATCCCGGTCGCATCGAGCCGCGCAAAGAAATCGCCGAGCTCGCGATCGAGCCCCGCCATCTGGATGCACATTTCGCTGCCTTCGGTGCCGGTGCCGTGGCCGACATAGTCGGTCGCTGCCAGCCCGACGATCAAGAGGTCGGTGCCGCTGCCCTCGCCCATCTTGCGCACCTGGCGCAGCGCGGCGGCGGTCGCGAGTACCGCGCCATCGGCCTCGGGCGACGCCATGAAGCGCCGGAAGTCGCCGGCGTCGCGCGCCATGCGGCCGGTGCCGACCGAGCCGCCCTTTTCGAGCGGGATCGCGATGTCGTGCGCGGTGCAATCGGCGGGAAGCGTCAGCGCGGGGCGCGGCTGGTTGATCGCGGCGGCGATCGCGGTGCCCGCCTGCTGCGCGGCCGGCGACAAGGTCGTGCCGCGATAGCTGGTGAGCCCGGTGGGCGCGAGCCACATGAGTTCGTCGGCTTGCCGCCCGCCCATCATGATGGCCGAGCGATCCTTGCCCGATACCGAGACGACCTGCGCCTTCGGGTCGCGCGCCTTCATCAGATCGCCGAGCGTCGGGACGAGCAGATGGTTCACCGACGGCGCATATTGGCCGCTCTTCGACGTCGTCCCGGCGACCGTCTCGTCCTCGGCGCAATAGACGCGCTTGTCTTCGCGGGCGACCGACAGGTCGAAATAATTATTGGCAACGATCCCCGTGTGCGCCGGATGATTACCGGTCAGGATCGTCGAATGGCCGGGGCAGGTCTCGGTCGCGCCGTGCGCCTGATAGCCAGAAGGGAAGACGATGCCCGACGCGAGCCGCGCGAGGCCGCCGGTGAAACGCCCGCGATATTCGGCGAACAGGTCGGCTGAAAACTGATCGACCGCGATCATCACGACAAGCTTCGGCGCCGGGGTCGTGGCGGTAACCTTCTGTACCGGTGGCGCCGAATTCTGCGCGAGACCGGTTCCGGCGGCGGCAACACAAAGCGCGGTAGCAAGGGCAGTGGACAGATATTTCAGCTTCACGGACGGCTTCTCCAAATGATGGCGGGGCATCGCCCCAAAAAGCGCGGGCTGTCCTCTCGTCGAAAGCCGCCTATATGGCAAGCCTTCGAACGATGAACGGGCGCGGGCAGAGCATGAATTTGACAAGTGAGGCTTTTGTGACACGCGCATGGCGATCCGTGCTGGCATTGCTGACGCTGGCCATCGTCATCGTCGGCCCAGCGCACGCGCAATCGACGCATATTCAGCCAAAGCTGGTCGCCGAGTCGGCCGCGCCTGCCCCCGGCAGCAGCACGACGCTCGCGCTGACGATGGCGCCCGAACCGACCTGGCACGGTTATTGGGCGAATGGCGGCGACGCGGGTTTCGGCCTGTCGGTCAAATGGAACGCCCCCGAGGGCGTGACGATCGCGCCTTTCCGCTATCCGGTGCCCGACGCACTGATCCTCTTTGGCATGATGAACCATGTCTATGAGCATCCCTATGCGCTGCTCGCCGAGGTGCAGGTCGACAAGAGCGTTGCGCCGGAGACCGACCTGACATTGTCGGGGGTCGCGAACTGGCTCGCCTGCACCGACAAGGTGTGCGTCCCCGAAAAGGCGGTGATCTCGGTCGCGCTGAAGGCGGGAGATGGCAAGATCGCCTCCGCTGAGCGTACCCGCTTCGACGGCTGGCGCGCGCTGCTGCCGCAGCCGCTCGATCGCCACGGGACATGGGAGCGCAAAGGCGATACGGTGCGCTTCGGCATTCCCCTCCCCCAAGTCACCGCGCTCGACAAGCCGCATCTCTTTCTCGAGACCGACAATCTCGTCGACTATGCCGCGCCGCAAAAATTCAGCCGCAACGGCGATTGGATCATCGTCGAGACGAAGACGAAGGGCGATGCGGCGGGCGCCGTCCGCGGATTGCTTAAACTGTCAGGCGGCCGCGGGCTCACCGTCGGCTTCGAACCCGAAGCGGTGCGACTTTCCGGGGAGCCCATCGCAGCCGCGCCGGACGCGATCGACACGACGTTGTTCTGGACCGCGCTGGGCGGCGCCATCCTCGGCGGTCTAATCCTCAACCTGATGCCCTGCGTCTTTCCGATTTTGAGCCTGAAAGCCTTGAGTCTTGCGCGGTCGGGCGGCGATGCACGCGAAGCGAAGATCGAGGCGCTCGCTTATACAGCCGGGGCCGTGCTCGTCTCCTTGGCACTCGGCGGTATCCTGCTCGCGTTGCGCGCGGCGGGCGAACAGATTGGCTGGGCATTCCAGTTGCAGCACCCGCTCAGCGTATTGGTGCTTCTGCTCCTCGCCATCGCGATCACGCTGAACTTGCTGGGCACATATGAATTGCCGTCGTTCGGTGGCGGCCAGGCGCTCGCAGGCAAGACAGGTGCGGCCGGCGGCTTCTGGACTGGCGCGCTCGCCGCTTTCGTGGCGACGCCATGCAGCGGCCCGTTGCTCGGCGCGGCACTCGGTGCGACGCTGGTCCTTCCGGCATGGGCGGCGCTGCCGATTTTCGGAGGCTTGGGGTTGGGCCTCGCCCTGCCCTTCCTTGCCATCGGCTTCATCCCGGCGCTTCGCAATCGCTTACCAAAGCCGGGGCCGTGGATGGTTACATTCCGCAAGTGGATGGCATTGCCAATGGGCCTGACGGTGCTCGCCCTGTTCTGGCTTCTGGATCGCCAACTCAGTGGGAGTTCCGTGGTTTATCCCTTCACCGTGGCGTCGATGACCGCGCTGTTGCTCAGCGCCTATGGAGAGCGCCAGCGTGGGAAGTCGAGCAAGCGCCTCCCGATCTTTGCCGCCGTCGTACTTTTGATCGCCTTGGCCGGATCGATCCTGCAATTGACATCGCGCGATTTTGGCAACGGCCCGGCAGTAGTGTCGGCGGGCAAATCCTTCTCCCCCGACGCGCTCGCCAAGGCGCGCGCGTCGGGCAAGCCCGTCTTCGTCTATTTCACCGCCGACTGGTGCCTGTCATGCAAGGCGAACGAAGCGGGGGCGATCAATCGCGAGGCGGTGCAGGAGGCGTTCAAGGCGAAGGGCGTCGTCACGCTCGCCGGCGACTGGACCAATGGCGATCCCGTGATCACCCGCACGCTCGCCGAGCATGGCCGCAACAGCGTGCCGCTCTACCTCTGGTATGCGCCGGGCGCCGCGAAGCCCGAAATCCTGCCGCAGATCCTGACCCCGGGACTGCTCGCCGACAAGGTTGGCGGCTGATGGCCAAACAGCGCGCCGACCAGCTGCTCGTCGACCGTGGCCTCGCCGAAAGCCGGACGCGCGCGCAGGCGCTGATCCTCGCGGGGCTCGCCTTTGTCGGCGACCGCAAGATCGACAAGGCGGGGCAGCAGGTTGCCGACGATGCAGAGATCAGCGTCAAGGGCCGCGATCATCCGTGGGTGTCGCGCGGCGGGATCAAGCTCGATCACGCGCTGACCCATCTCAGCTGGGATGTGACGGGCGCGGTCGCGATCGACGTCGGATCATCGACCGGCGGGTTCACCGATGTGCTGCTCAGCCGCGGCGCGGCGCGCGTCTATGCGGTGGATTCGGGCACCAACCAGCTTGCGTGGAAGCTGCGGCAGGACGAACGCGTCATCGTCCACGAACAGACGAGCGCGCGTATCCTGACACCGGCGCACATCCCCGAACCGATCGACCTGATCGTCTGCGATGCGAGCTTCATCGCGCTGTCGAAGGTGTTGCCGGTGCCGATGTCCTTCGCGAAGGACGGCGCGCGCATGGTCGCGCTGATCAAGCCGCAGTTCGAGGCCGAGCGGCAGGAGGTCGGCAAGAAGGGCGTCGTTCGCGATGCCGCGGTGCACGCCCGCGTTTGCGCCGAAGTGCGGGGCTGGCTGACCGGCGAAGGCTGGGACGTGCTCGACCTCGTCGAAAGCCCGATCACCGGCCCCGAAGGAAATGTGGAATTTCTGATCGCTGCGGTGAAGCGAGCCGCTTGACGCTGCGCCGCACAATCGCGACACCATGCAACGGATTCGCGTGTGGGGGATAGTGCGGAGATGACCGAAATCGCAACGCCGGGGCAGCTTCGCATGTCCTATCTGCGCTGGGCGCTCGTCACGGTTCCGGCGATCGTGCTCGCGGGCAGCCTGTCGGGTCTGCTCTCGAACAGCGGTTATGGCAATCGCTGGTTCGCGTCGCTCGACCTGCCGCCGATCACCCCGCCGGGCTGGGTGTTCGGCACCGTCTGGCCGCTCCTCTATATCTGCCTCGGCCTGTCGCTCGCGATGATCCTCCACGCGCGCGGCGCGAAGGGGCGCGGCTTTGCGCTGCTGCTCTTCTTCGTCCAGCTGATCGCCAATTTCGCCTGGTCGCCGCTGTTTTTCGGACAGCATCAGGTGACGACCGCCCTCTATGTGATCATCTTCATCTTGATGGTGACGGTCGCCACCGCCTTCGCCTTTGCACCGATCCGCAAGGCCGCGGCGTGGCTGCTCGTCCCCTATATGATCTGGCTCAGCTTTGCCGCGATCCTCAATTTCCAGATCGATCAGCGCAATCCCGATGCCGAAACCCTTGTCCCCGCCGCCGCCAGCACCCAAATAGGATGACGGCAAGGGGATAGCCCCGACGAAGGAATATGAGACATGCAAAGCGAAAACCGCTTTTTCGACGACCTGGCCAAGATGGTGAACGGCATTGCCGGAACCGTCGCGGGCGCCGGACGCGAAGCCGAGTCCGCGATGCGCGACCGCGCCAAGGAATGGGTTGGCCGCATGGATTTCGTCAGCCGCGAGGAATTCGAGGCGGTGAAGAAAATGGCCGCCACCGCGCGCGCTGAGGCCGAAGCGCTGAAAGCGCGGCTCGACAAGCTCGAAGGCGTGACGAAGCCAGCGGCAGCGCCCAAGGCTGCGGCAGCGCCGAAGGCTGCGGCGAAGCCTGCTGCAAAATCCGCTGCCAAGCCCGCGGCGAAGCCGAAGGCAAAGTAATGTGTCGCCCCTGCGAAGCAGGGGCCGCTGGCAACCTTGCGCAATGCCGATAGCGACCCCCGCCTTCGCGGGGGCGACGTCGTTTGCTGGACTCGCCAGCGTAGATCGAACCCGCTAAAGGCGCGCGCATGAGTGACGATATTTACGACGACGAAGACGGCCAGGACGCGGCACCGATGGAGATGCTGGCGTCCTATTTCGCCGCGCACGACTGGCCGCACGAGATGGTCGGCGAGGACGAGATCGTCGCGACCGCGCAGGGCAGCTGGACGACCTATGAGCTGCGCGCGGTGTGGCGCGCCGACGATGGCGTCATCCAGCTCCTCGCCTTTCCTGACATCCGTGTCGTTGAGGACAAGCGCGCCGTGGCGCATGAGGCGCTCGCGCTGATCAACGAACAGCTCTGGCTCGGCCATTTCGAGCTCTGGTCGAACAGCGGCACGATCCTGTTCCGCCACGGCATGCTGCTCGGCGCCGACGCGGCGCTGCCGCTCGACCTCACCGAGACGCTCATCGAAAGCGCGATCGATGAGTGCGAGCGCTTTTACCCGGTGTTTCAGTTCGTGCTGTGGGGCGGCAAATCGCCCGCCGAGGCGCTCGCCGCGTCGCTCATCGAAACACGCGGCGAGGCTTAAATCTTCTCGAAGCGGGTCAGCCCCGGCCCCAGTTCGTTCGGCCCGATCGCCAGCGCCTCGCCGCTCCAGTCGGCGACGAAGAGCGTCTTGCGGCCGGTGCCTTGCGGAACGCTCGCACGATTGCCTTCGATGACCAGCCCGCGCGACGGATTGTCGCGCGCCTCGGCCGCGATCGCGATCAACGCGCCGTAATTTTCCTTGTCGCGTCCCTGGATCATCAGGTTGTTTGCGATCCGCCCGGTCGATCCCGCGGGCAGGTCGATCAGATAATTGGTCGCGGTGCCCTGCGTATCGTCGAAGCTGTTGTCGCGGATCTCCACGCGCGGCGAACGGGTCTTGAGATAATGGCCGCCGCTGCCCTTTTCGAAGCGCGTGCGCGTGACGACGACGCGGCCATAGACCCCGGTGTAAACGCTGTGCGCGCAGCTAAGGCCGCGGTCGCAGCGGCCGAGGCGCGAAAAGGTCGAACGGTCGATCGTCAGCGTCGCCGCCGGATCGTCGGCGGTCAAAATCCCTTCTTCGCTGTTGCGGAACAGGCTGTTGACGACGTCGAGATTGCTTTGTTCGAGGCGGATGCCCGCGCCATTGCCGTCGGGGACGCGCATATTCTGGAACACGATGCCATCGACGCGCGCGCCGGCGCCGCGCAGCACCAGCGCCGCCTTGCCCTCGCACGTCACGCCGTCGAAGATCGCCCGGCCGGGTTCAACCGCGACGAAGGCGATGCGGCCCGCGGTCTGCACCGCGCAGTCGCGGTGATAGCCGGGGGCGATGCGGATCGTGCCCTCGCCCTCGCCGATCGCATCGACGGCGTCCTGTAGCCGTCCGAAGCTGCGGCCGCTTTCGGCGACGACATAGGGTCCCGCACCCGACTGCGCGGGAAGCGACACCGGCGCGAGAAGCAGCGGGAGGGCGAGCAGCGGCAGCAAGGGCCGGCGGAGAAGTGCCTTGAACATGCGCCGCCCATAGCGGCTTTCGGCGCGTCCGTCGTTGGCGAAGCTGGTTAACCGCGCGCCTGTCCCCTTATCGGACAGGCGCGCCGACGCAGGTTAATCCAGATTGGGCCGCAGCCAGCGCGTCGCGGTTTCGATGTCGACGCCGCGCCGCTGCGCATAGTCTTCGAGCTGGTCGCTACCGATCCGCGCAACACCGAAATACTGGCTTTCGGGATGCCCGAAATAGAAACCGCTGACCGCAGCGGTCGGCAACATCGCGAAGCTTTCGGTCAACACCAACCCGGCGTTATCCCCCGCCGCGAGCAGATCGAACAGGATCGGCTTCAGGCTGTGGTCGGGGCATGCCGGATAGCCGGGCGCCGGACGGATGCCGCGATATTCTTCCTTGATCAGCGCCTCGTTGGTGAGCTGTTCGCCGGGCGCATAGCCCCATAGCTCGGTACGCACATGCTGGTGCAGCCGCTCGGCGAAGGCCTCGGCGAAGCGGTCGGCGAGCGCCTTCAGCAAGATGTCCGAATAATCGTCCTTGTCGGCGCGGAAACGCTCCGAATGCGGCTCGATGCCGTGGATGCCCACCGCGAAGCCGCCCATCCAGTCGCCCGCCGGATCGATGAAATCGGCGAGGCACATATTGGCGCGGTCGCGGCTCTTCTTGACCTGCTGGCGCAGGAAAGGAAGCGTCACATGGCGCTCCTCCTCGGCGAGATGGATGGTGACGCTGTCGCCGTCGCGCGCGCACGGCCAGAAGGCGCAGACGCCGCGTGCGGTCAGCCATTTTTCGGCGATCAGCTTGTCGAGCATCGCATCGGCATCGGCCTTGAGCGCGCGCGCTGTCTCGCCAACGATGTCGTCTTGAAGGATCGACGGATAGGTGCCGTGCAGCTCCCACGCGCGGAAAAAGGGCGTCCAGTCGATGCATTCGCGCAAATCGTCGAGCGACCAGTCGTCGAAGCGGTGCAGCCCGGGTTGCAGCGGCGGCGCGGGCTTGTCGCTGAGATAGGCGTCGTAATAATTGGCACGCGCTTCTTCGAGGGTGTGTAGCACGCTCTGCCCCTTGCCCGCGCGCACGTCGCGGATATGGGCATAGTCGTCCTTATACCCCTGCACATAGGTCTCGCGCCCGGTGTCGCTGACCAGCGAGGTTGCGACCCCCACCGCACGGCTGGCGTCGAGGACATGGAGGACCGGTCCCTGATAGGCGGGATCGATGCGCAGCGCGGTGTGGACTTTCGATGTCGTCGCGCCGCCAATCAAGAGCGGCATCGTCATGCCCGCGCGCTGCATTTCCTCAGCGACGGTCACCATCTCGTCGAGCGAGGGCGTGATCAGCCCCGAGAGGCCGATCATATCGGCATCATTCTCGTTCGCCGCTTCGAGGATCTTGCTCCACGGCACCATCACGCCGAGGTCGACGATCTCGAAGCCGTTGCACTGCAGCACGACGCCGACGATATTCTTGCCGATGTCGTGGACGTCGCCCTTGACGGTCGCCATCACGACCTTGCCCTTGCCCTTCGCGCCCGGCTCCTTCGACGCCTCGATGAACGGCAGCAGGTGCGCAACCGCCTTTTTCATCACGCGCGCCGATTTCACCACCTGCGGCAGGAACATCTTGCCCGACCCGAACAGGTCGCCGACGACGTTCATGCCGTCCATCAGCGGCCCCTCGATCACCTCGATCGGGCGCGGCATCAGCAGCCGCATTTCCTCGGTATCGTCGACGACATAAGCGTCGATGCCCTTGACCAACGCATGTTCGAGCCGCTTCGCGACGTCCCACCCGCGCCACTCCTCGGCCGCCTTTTCCTGCGCCGCGCTCGTGCCCTTGTAGCGTTCAGCGAGCGCGATCAGCCGTTCGGTCGGGCTTTCGGCCTCGCCCTCGACCTTGCGGTTGAGCACGACGTCCTCGACCGCCTGGCGCAGCTCGGGATCGATCGTGTCGTAGACGTCGAGCTGGCCCGCGTTGACGATCGCCATGTCGAGCCCGGCGGGAATCGCATAATAGAGGAAGACGCTGTGCATCGCGCGGCGCACGACCTCGTTGCCGCGGAAGCCGAAGGAGAGGTTCGAGAGGCCGCCCGAGAAATGAACGTGCGGACAGCGGACGCGGATTTCCTTCACCGCCTCGATGAAATCGACGGCGTAATTGTCATGCTCTTCGAGCCCCGTCGCGACCGCGAACACATTGGGGTCGAAGATGATGTCCTCGGGCGGAAAGCCGATACCGGTGAGAAGCTTGTAGGCGCGCTCGCAAATCTCGATCTTGCGCTCTTTGGTGTCGGCCTGCCCGACCTCGTCGAACGCCATCACGACGACCGCCGCGCCATAGGCCATGCATTTGCGCGCATGGTTCAGGAACGGCTCCTCGCCTTCCTTCATGCTGATCGAATTGACGATCGGCTTGCCCGGGACGCATTTGAGGCCGGCCTCGATCACGTCCCATTTCGAACTGTCGATCATCACCGGGATGCGCGCGATATCGGGCTCGGCGGCGATGAGTTTCAGGAAGGTCGTCATCGCATATTCGGCGTCGAGCAGGCCCTCGTCCATATTGACGTCGATGACCTGCGCGCCATTTTCGACCTGCTGGCGCGCGACTTCGACCGCCGCGGTATAATCGTCGGCGAGGATCAGCTTCTTGAACGCCGCCGATCCGGTGACATTGGTGCGCTCGCCGATATTGACGAAGCTGGAGGAGGCGGCGGTGGTCATCGGATAATCCTGAAACTGAGTATTAGGCGGCGAGCGGGCGGGCGAGGACGAGATCGTCGTAAAGCTTGCCGCCGACATTGAACTGGCGCGTACCGAGGTCGGCGAACCCCTGCTTGCGGTAGAAGGCGAGCGCGCGTTGGTTGCCGGCATAGACGCCGAGAAGCAGGCGGCGATGGCCGCGCGCCGCCTCCAGCGCCTGTTTCATCAACGCCGCGCCGAGACCCGTGCCGTGGAAGCGCGACAGCGAATAGATGCGCTTCAGCTCGATATCGCCTTCAAGCGCCGCGGCGAGGTCGGGCTTGCCGACGAGCGCGAAACCGATCGGCGCACCGCCCGGCTGCGCCTCGGCGATCCATGCCCGGCCACCATCCGCGAGATAGGCGCGATAGGCCGCTTCAACATGCTGCGCGGCGCAATGGCCGACGATCGCCTCGCCGTCGAGGATGCCCGCGAAGGTTTCGAGGAAGGTCGCGGCGCCGATCAGCGCGAGCGCCGACGCATCACCGGCTCCGGCTTCCCGGATCGTCCAAGTCGGATTGTCGGTCATCGGTTCAGGCCGCCATGGTGAAGGGCTCGAGCCCCGCGAGCCGCGTGCGCACCGGCACCTCGGGAATGTGCCGGGGCGCAAGGCCCTGAACCGCCTTGGCCATCGCCGCGATATGCGCGGGCGTCGACCCGCAGCAGCCGCCGAGGATGTTGACCTGGCCATGCTCGGCCCATTCGCGCACCAGCCCCGCGGTCGTGTCGGGCATCTCGTCATATTCGCCGAGTTCGTTGGGCAGACCCGCATTCGGGTAGACCATCACCAGCGCATCGGCGATATCCGACAGCACGCGGACATGCGGGCGCAGCTGCGACGCGCCGAACGAGCAATTGAGTCCGATGGTCAGCGGCTTGGCATGGCGCACCGCGTACCAGAAAGCCTCGACGGTATGCCCCGACAGGTTGCGCCCGCTGAGGTCGGTGAGCGTCATCGAGATCATCAGCGGCAACTCGCGCCCGACCTTCGCCTCGGCCTCCAATGTCGCGGCGATCCCAGCCTTGGCGTTGAGCGTGTCGAAGATCGTCTCGATCAGGATGAAGTCGGCACCGCCTTCAGCCAAGGCCACGACCTGATCGAGATAGACATTCTTCAGCTCGTCGAAGTCGATCTCGCGATAGCCGGGATTGTTGACGTCGGGCGACAGCGACAGCGTCTTGTTCGTCGGCCCGACCGCGCCCGCGATAAAGCGGCGGCGGCCGTCGCGCTCCTGATAGCGATCGGCCGCTTCGCGTCCCAGTCGCGCACTTTCATGGTTGATGTCGGCGACCAGATGCTCGGCGCCATAATCGGCCTGGCTGATCGTGTTGGCGCTGAAGGTGTTGGTCGACACAATGTCGGACCCCGCCGCCAGATAGGCTTCGCCGATCGCGGTGACGACGTCGGGGCGCGTCAGCGCGAGAATGTCGTTATTGCCCTTCTGGTCGTGCGACAGCCCGAGGTTGCCGGCATAGTCGGCCTCGACCAGCTTGCGGAGCTGGATCTGGGTGCCCCAGCCGCCGTCGGTCAGCAGGATGCGTTCCTTCGCCGCTGCCTGCAGGGCTTCGCGTGCGCTGCTCGTCAAATTGGCGGTCATGCGGCTTTCTCCGTCGCGGGCGCCGCCGCCGGGCGCAGGCCCAGAAGATGGCAGATGGCATAGCTGAGTTCGGCGCGGTTGAGCGTGTAGAAGTGGAAGTCGCGCACGCCGCCCGCATAGAGGCGACGGCACATTTCGGCGGCGATCGTTGCGGCGACCAGCTGGCGCGCGGCGGGCAGGTCGTCGAGCCCCTCGAACAGCGAGATCATCCACGCGGGGATGGCGGTGCCGCACATGTCGGCCATGCGCCGCGTCTGCGACACGTTCGACACGGGCAGGATGCCGGGAATGATCGGCGCGGTAATCCCCGCCGCCGCGGCCGCGTCACGGAAACGCAAAAAACTGTCGGGCGAAAAGAAGAATTGCGTGATCGCGCGCGTCGCGCCCGCGTCGAGCTTGCGCTTCAGATTGTCGAGGTCGGACTCGGCGCAGTCGGCGTCGGGGTGGACCTCGGGATAGGCGGCGACCGAAATGTCAAAGGGCGCGATCGCCTTCAGCCCTGCGACGAGTTCGATCGCATTGGCATAGCCGTCGGGATGCGCGCGGTACGGCGCGCCGCCGGGAACGTCGCCGCGCAGCGCGACGATATGCCGCACCCCGGCATCCCAATAGGCCTGCGCGACCTCGTCGATCTCGGCGCGCGACGCCTCGACGCAGGTCAGGTGCGCGGCGGGCGGAACCGCGCTTTCGGCGGCGATGCGCGCGACGGTCGCATGGGTGCGCTCGCGCGTCGACCCGCCCGCGCCATAGGTGACCGACACGAAGCTGGGGCCAAGCGGCTCAAGCGTGCGGAACGTGTCCCACAGCTGCGCCTCCATCTTCTCGGTCTTGGGCGGGAAGAATTCGAAGCTGACGCCGATATCGCCTTCGAGATTGGCGAACAGCGGCGAGGCCGCGGCGCGGCGCGCCTCTGCCAGCGAATTCAAGTTCGACGTCATGCCGCAAGCCTTTTACTTTGTCCGTCACCGATGACGGGGGGTTGATCTTCATCGCTGCGACGGCGGCCGAGCCACAGCTTCACGGCCAGCTCCCCGCCTTCCAGCGTCTGGGTATTTTCCAGCAGCAGCCCTGCCGACGCGAACCAGCCGCGGATCTGCGCGTCCGAAAAGCCGAGGCGCGCGTGCGCCGCAAAATTGCGCAACTCTTCGTCCTCGTGCGGCGCGAAATCGACGACGAGCAAATGCCCGCCGCCGCGCAGCACGCGGCTCGCCTCGGCGATCACGCGGTCGGGCTCGTGCGCGAAATGCAGCGCCTGATGGATGACGATGCTGTCGATGCTCGCGTCATCGACCGGCAAGTCCAGGAAGTCGCCCTGTAGCAGGTCGACCGGAACCGATTGCCCCGCCAGCTTGGTGCGCGCGATGCGCAGCATTTCGGGGCTGCGATCGAGTGCGGTGATGCGGCGCGCGGTCGGCGCGAAAATTTCCGCCATCCGGCCGGTGCCGGTGCCGATGTCGAGCAAGTGCCCAAGCCGGCGGTTGTGCATCATCGCCAGCATCGCGGCCTCGACCTCGCTTTCGGCGACGTGGCGCGAGCGGATCGCGTCCCATTCGGCGGCATGTTCGGCAAAATAGCGTTCGGCGGACGCCGCGCGCTCGTCGCGCACCGCCGCCAGCCGCCGCGCATCATGCGCGATGACCCGCGTCTCACGCGCGGAGAAAGGCCATTTTTCGGCTTGGCCGATAATGTCGGCGACCGGCCCGCCGTTCGCGATGCGCAGGAAAACCCAGCTTCCTTCGCGCCGCCGCTCGACGATCCCGGCCTCGACAAGGATCCGGACATGGCGCGACACGCGCGGCTGGCTCTGGTCGAGCACGACCGCCAATTCGCCGATCGCGAGCTCCATCTCGCGCAAAAGCGCGACGACTCGCAATCGCGTCGGGTCCGCGAGGGCCCGGAAAATGTCGATCAGCTCGCTCATGAGGCAACATATAAAGCTTTCTTTATATCCGGTCAACCAAGCGCCGCTCCCCTATTTCCGCCACGCACCCTTCAGCCGGGACCGAATTACGACGAAACAGCGGGGCTCTGGCAAAAAGGGCGTTGCGTGCCATTTGGCGAGGGGGTAATTCTGCGCGCGATTGGCAAATTTCGGGATCGATCAGTCCTGTGCCGATCGGTCAGTTCAAACCGAGAGGGGTATTCCCAAATGAAGAAATCGATCACTCTGTCGCTCGTCCTCGCCGCCTCGATGGGCCTCGCTGCTTGCGCCGAAAAGGCCGCCGACGACACGGCTGCCGCAACCGAAGACGCAGCTGCGACCGTCGAAGGCGCTGCTGATGGCGCGATGGAAGCGGCCGAAGGCGCTGCCGACGCGACCGCCGCTGCTGCTGGCGAAGCCGGCGCCGCTGCCGACGCCGCTGGCGATGCCGCTGCCTCGGGCGACGCTGCCAAGGCTGCCGACAAGGCGACCGAAGCTGCCGACGCTGCCAAGGAAGCTGCCGACGCTGCCAAGGGCGCGATGGAAGAAGCCAAGAAGTAAGCGTCTTTTCGGCCTTCCGGGCCGAAGAAATGCAAAAGACAAAGGGGGTCGCCGGTTCACCGGTGGCCCCTTTTTCATTCGGAACAGGTATCAATCGGCACAGTTGCCAAGCCCCTGATCCGTCGTTACCTCTCAGTCCCTATGGCCGTCGCCCGGCCATTGCATTCGAAAGGAATATCATGCGCAAGATCATCATCGCCTCGATGGCCGCCGCGGCCTTCAGCCTCGCCGCCTGCTCGGAAAAGACCCAGGACGCCGCTTCGGAAACCGCCACCTCGGCCGCCGATGACGCCGCCGCCGCTGGCGATGCCGCTGCCGATGCCGCCGCTGGCGCTGCCGACGCGACGGCTGCTGCCGCCGACGAAGCCGCCGATGCGACCGCCGCCGCCGCCGACAAGGCTGGCAACGCCGTCGAAGGCACCGTGAACGCCGCTGGCGAAGCCGCCGACAAGGCCGGCGCCAATATCGCCGAAGAAACCAAGAAGGCCGAAGCCAACGACAAGAAGTAAGTCGTCGGCACGCCTTCGGGCTGATATCGGGGCTCCATCCACCACGGATGGAGCCCTTTTTCATGGGAGCGTATGGATGATCGACCTTCGGATGACGGGCGCCGCGCTCGCGACGCTGATCCTGGCGACGGGATGCAGCCGCACCGACAATGAGCCCGGCCCCGGCGGCGTGACCGTCAGCGAGGCGAAGGCGCTCGACGACGCCGCCGAAATGCTCGAAAGCCGCGATAGCGCGCCGGTAGCCGCCGCGGTCAAGCCTGACGGCGACGCCGAAAAGACCGTCAAATAGCGCCTTCCCCTCGCCGCATCAGGGCGTTAGGCTGCTCTCGCCCCGCAACTGGCGCTGAAGATGGAGTCCCATCGGGAAGCGGGGCGGACCGACAGGTCGACAGGAGCCGCGCGCCTGGGTGATCCATCGCCAGCGCAAGGACATCCGCATGACCGATACGCCCAGCACCACCGTCGTCTTCCTGCTCTTTCCCGGTATCACCCAGCTCGATTTCACCGCTCCCGCGCAGGCGCTTTCGCGCATGCCCGGTGCCATACTCGCGGGCGCCGCGGCCAGTCTCGACCCGATCATGACCGACAGCGGCTTCGCGATCGTGCCGACGCATGATTTCGCAGGCGCGCCACAGGCCGACATTCTCTGCATCCCCGGCGGGCACGGCGTCGCCGACGCGCTGCGCGACGCCGCGACGATCGATTTCATCGCGCGCCAGGCCGCGGGCGCGCAGTGGGTGACGAGCGTCTGCACCGGCGCCTTCCTGCTCGGCCGCGCCGGGCTGCTGGGCGGCAAGCGCGCGACGACGCACTGGGCCTATACCCACCTGCTGCCGCTCGTCGGCGCCGAAGCGGTCAAAGCGCGCGTCGTCGAGGACGGCCATGTCGTGACCAGCGGCGGCGTCACCTCGGGGCTCGATTTCGCGCTGACGCTCATCGCCCGGCTGCGCGGCGATGCGGTGGCGCAGGCGATCCAGCTCGCGATCGAATATGACCCCGCCCCGCCCTTCCCCGGCGGCCATCCCGACCGCGCGCCCAAGGCGATCACCGCGGGATTGAAAGAGCATGTCTATGACGCCGCGGCGGCGCGGATGGAGGCGGCGCTGACGGGCGGCTAACGGCAGCCCGCGAGCGCGATTTCGTAAAGTTTCGGCCAATATTTGCCGGTGACGAACAGGCGCTTCGTTTTCGCGTCCCATGCAATGCCGTTGAGCACGCTGTCGGTCCCCCTGACACCGGCGTCGGCCTTGAGCCCCGTCAGGTCGACGAGCGAGACGACGTTGCCGGTCGCGGGATCGATGCGGACGATGAAGTCGGTCATCCACACATTGGCCCAGATCTGGCCGTCGATCGTCTCCAGCTCGTTGATCATCGGGATCGGCCGGCCGCCGAAGCGCACCGTGACGCGCCTCTGCTCCTTCATTGTCGCGGGATCGAAGAAGCGGAGCTCGGTCGTTCCGTCGCTGAGCACGAGGCTGCCTTCGACCATCGTCACGCCCCAGCCCTCGCCTTCATATTTGAAGGTGCCGACGCGTTTCAGATCCTTGATCGACCAGCGGTTGCCGACGCCGCCCTGCCAGGTCACGCCGATGATCTGGTCGCCCCAGCGCGTGATGCCCTCGCCGAACTGGTCCGACGGCAGCTTTGTCTGCGCCAGCGCCTTGCCGGTCTTGAGGTCGAGCCGCGCCACACGTGACTGACCATATTGGCCGGTGGCTTCGTACAGATGCCCTTCATCCCAGAAGAGGCCCTGAGTGAAGCTGGTCGCATCGTGCGGGAAGGTTTCGACGATGCGGTATCCGCAGCGTTCGATCGGCGCGGGCGTTGCCGCGGCCGGAGGATCCGCGAGCAGGGCGAGGACGAGGACGAAGATCATCGCTGCCCTAGCTATGCGCGTCCCCGTAAGCTGGCAATGGCCTCCTCCCCTATTTCGTCACCCCGGACTTGATCCGGGGTCCCGCTGAGCGACGTCAAAAAGCGGGACCCCGGATCAAGTCCGGGGTGACGATGAGTGGGGCGGCGCGAAAAAAGGGCCGGAGGATTTCTCCCCCGGCCCTCTTTTTTTTGTTGGCTGAGTTGCCGAACGGTTTGGACTTAGAAGTCCATGCCGCCCATGCCACCCATGCCGCCGCCGCCCATGGGCATGGCGGGCTTGTCGTCGGGCGTTTCGGCAATGCCGGCTTCGGTGGTGATCAAGAGACCGGCAACCGAGGCGGCGTCCTGCAGCGCGGTGCGGACGACCTTGGTCGGGTCGATGACACCGGCCTTGACCAGGTCTTCATAGACGTCGGTCGAGGCGTTGAAGCCGAAGTTGCTGTCGTTCTGGTCGAACAGCTTGCCCGCGACGACACCGCCGTCGAAGCCCGCGTTTTCAGCGATCTGGCGAACCGGAGCCTGCAACGCGCGACGGATGATGTCGATGCCGCGGGTCTGGTCTTCGTTGACGCCAGCCATGCCTTCGAGGGCCTTGGTGGCATAGAGAAGCGCGGTACCGCCGCCGGGGACGATGCCTTCTTCGACCGCAGCGCGGGTCGCGTGGAGGGCGTCGTCGACGCGATCCTTGCGTTCCTTCACTTCGACTTCCGAAGCGCCGCCGACCTTGATCACGGCAACACCGCCGGCGAGCTTCGCCAGACGTTCCTGCAGCTTTTCCTTGTCGTAATCCGACGTGGTCGTTTCGATCTGCGCACGGATCTGTTCGACGCGGCCCTTGATCGCGTCATGGTCGCCAGCACCATCGACGATGGTGGTGTTGTCCTTGTCGATCGTGACGCGCTTCGCCTGGCCGAGCATGTTCAGCGTGACCGACTCGAGCTTGATGCCCAGGTCTTCGCTGATCATTTCACCGGCGGTGAGGATCGCGATGTCCTGGAGCATCGCCTTGCGGCGATCGCCGAAGCCCGGTGCCTTGACGGCAGCGACCTTCAGGCCGCCGCGCAGGCGGTTGACCACCAGCGTTGCGAGCGCTTCGCCTTCGATGTCTTCGGCGATGATCAGGAGCGGACGGCCCGACTGCACCACGGCTTCGAGGATCGGAAGCATCGACTGGAGGTTCGACAGCTTCTTTTCGAAGATCAGGATGTACGGATCCGAAAGCTCGACGAGCATCTTTTCGGGGTTGGTGATGAAGTAGGGCGACAGATAACCGCGGTCGAACTGCATGCCTTCGACGACATCGAGTTCGAAATCGAGGCCCTTGGCTTCCTCGACGGTGATCACGCCTTCCTTGCCGACCTTTTCCATGGCTTCGGCGATCTTGTCGCCGACTTCCTTGTCGCCATTGGCCGAGATGATGCCGACCTGGGCGATTTCAGACGTGCCCGAAACCGGCTTCGACTGCGCCTTGATCGTTTCGACAACCTTGCCGACCGCGAGGTCGATGCCGCGCTTCAGGTCCATCGGGTTCATGCCGGCGGCAACCGACTTCATGCCTTCGCGCACGATCGCCTGGGCGAGAACGGTCGCGGTGGTGGTGCCGTCGCCGGCCTTGTCGTTCGCCTTCGACGCGACTTCGCGCAGCATCTGGGCGCCCATGTTTTCGAACTTGTCCTTGAGTTCGATTTCCTTGGCGACGGTGACGCCGTCCTTGGTGATGCGGGGCGCGCCGAAGCTCTTGTCGATCACGACGTTGCGGCCCTTGGGACCGAGGGTGACCTTCACCGCGTCGGCGAGGGTGTCGACGCCGCGCAGGATGCGCTCACGCGCGTCGCGGCTGAATTTTACGTCTTTAGCAGCCATGGGCTTGTTCCTTCAAAAAAGGCGCAGGAAACTGCGCAACTTTACACTGAATTCGATGAAATCGCTCAGGCGATGACGCCGAGGATGTCCGATTCCTTCATGATCAGCAGCTCTTCGCCGTCGACCTTGACTTCGGTGCCCGACCATTTGCCGAACAGGATGCGGTCGCCCGCCTTGACGTCGAGCGGGGTCACCTTGCCGTCGTCGGCACGGGTGCCGGTGCCGACCGAGACGACTTCGCCTTCCTGCGGCTTTTCCTTGGCGGTGTCGGGGATGATGATGCCGCCAGCCGTCTTTTCTTCGGCTTCGATACGGCGAACAAGCACGCGGTCGTGCAGCGGACGAAATTGCATGGAAATCCCTCCAGAGATGGAAATGATGTCGTTTAGCACTCACGGGACACGAGTGCTAACAGTCGGCCATATGGGTGGGAGTCAGATAGGCGTCAAGCGCCGGGGTACAAGATTCTCGCGAAGTTTTTGCGTCAGGCCGGAAGCAGGCCGAGGCGCGCGCGCATCCGCCACCTCAGCAGCAGCACTGCCGAGACCACCACGAGGCCGACCGCGAGACCGATCCACACCCCGACTCCGGCGAGCGGCGTCCAGAAGCCGAGATAGATGGCGGTGCCGTAACCCGCGATCCAGTATCCGCAGATCGCGATGATCATCGGGGTGCGCGTATCCTGCAATCCGCGCAGCACGCCTGCCGCCACCGCCTGCGCGCCGTCGAAGAGCTGGAAGGCGGCGGCGACGACGAGGAACTGCATCGCGAAGCCGACGAGCGCGGCGTTGCGCGCGGCATCGACGTCGACATAGATCGACAGCACGAGCGACGGGAACAGCCACATGATGAGCGCGGTCAGCCCCATGAAGCCGATGCCGAGGATGAGCGACGCCTGCCCCGCGTGCGCGATACCGCTGTGATCGCGCGCGCCATAGAAAAGGCCGACGCGGATCGTCGCCGCCTGTGCGACGCCGAAGGGGATCTGGAAGGCGAGCGCCGCGACCTGCAGCGCGATCGTGTGCCCGGCGAGTTCGGTCTCGCCGATGCGGCCCATCAGGAAGGCGGCGCCGGTGAACAGTCCGGCCTCGGCCAGGATCGTCAGGCTGATCGGGGTGCCGATGCGCAGCATGTCGAAAAAGCGCGTCCATTCGGAGCGCCACCAGTTGCCGAACAGGTGATAGCGCCGCAGCCGCCGGTCGCTCTGGATGACGACGACATAGGCGATCAGCATGAGGAAGCTGGTCATCACGCTCGATATCGCCGAGCCGTGGAGGCCGAGCGCGGGCATGCCGAGATGGCCGAAGACGAGCACCCAGTTGCCGAGCGCGTTGACGAACAGCGCGCCGAAGGTGATCGCGGTCGCGATCGTCGGCCGCCCGAGCGCCGAGACGAAGATGCGCAGCACCGCCGCCGCGATCATCGGGAACATGCCCCACATCAGGATGAGCAGGAAGCCCGCGGCGCGCGCCGAGGTTTCGGCCGGCTGCCCCGTCGCGAGCATGATCGGCCCGCCCGCGGCGCAGATGCCCATGAAGAGGAGCGAGACCAGCGCACTCAGCCACAGCGCCATGCGCACGGTCCGCCGCACCTCGCGCACCGCATGCTTGCGGCGCCCGAGTTCGGCGGCGATCAGCGGTGCCGATGCGCCGACGAGACCCGATCCGGTCCACAGCAGGAGCCCGAAGATCGCGACGCCGAGCGACGAGGCGGCGAGCGCCGCGTCGCCGAGCCGCGCCACGAAAATCACGTCGATCGCGTGGACGAGCATTTGCAACAGGTTCGCCGCCGCCAGCGGCACGGCAAGCGCCAGCGTCGCGCGAAATTCGGCGCGGAGGCTCGGCGGTGTTTCCGCGGTCAAAGGGGCGGCCTGATGCAGCATAGCCGGCCCGGATAGGCGCGCCGGCCGCGCGCTTCAATCCCGTGCGTCGGTCACCGGGTTTTTCGGGTGCGGGGGTGGCAAAAAGGCAACAACTGCTGGCGCTCGGGCATCAACGCAGAGTGATTTCCACCGACGATCCCGTCGCCGCTGAGGTGCGGCGGGTGACGTTTCGCGGCGCAACGCCCCGCGCTTCCAGATAATTTTGCACGACCGCGGTCATCCGGTCGTTCGGTCCGGCGATTTCGATCCCGCCGCCGCAATCGCGCGCGACCTTGCCCAGCATGTCAAGCATGCCGCGCGAATCGGGTGTGATCGCCGCCATCCCGCTGTCGAATGCTATCGGATAAGGTCCGGTGTTGCAGACCGCCGAGCCGAGATCTTTGGGGACAAACGCCTCGGTCATGTCGGAGACTACCGCCGGCGGCGGCCCCGACGGCACCTCGCCTCTTGCCGACGCCTCGCTATCGACGGGCGCCCTCACTGGCTGTCCGGACCAATAAGCCGACGCCGCCCAGACCAGCAGCGCAACGCCAATCGCGCCGAGTGCGATCAGGCGGTGGCGGCGCACGAACGCGGCGACATGGCCGAGCCGGTCCGGAGCGATATCGGTCGCCGCCGCCGTTATTTCTGGCCGGTCGGCTACCGGCGAAGTCGTACCTGCGACCTTAGTACCCGCGAGCGCCGCCAGTCGTTCGCGCGCCTTGCCAAGCAGCGGATCGCCTGCGTTATCCGCAATCCAGCCGCGCCACTGTTCCGCATCGGCCGATTGTTCGCAGCGTACATAATCGCCCAGCCCCGCTCGCCCGACGAGTCGGCCGATCCGCGCGACGATTTGCCGCCAACCGTCGCCTGCCTGAAAATCGGGCCGGTCGAACAGGTCGACCGCCTGTACCGAGGCGAATTCGAGTGGAGGAAGGCAGTCGTCGAGCCTTGCAGCGACCAGCCGTTCGCTCTGCCGTCCGGTGCGCGCCTCGGCGCGGATCCAGTCGCTGTCGGCCGCAAGCTCGGACCAAAGAACCAGCACCGCCTTGGCGCGGCGCACCTCACGCTCGATCTCGCGATCGAAATCGGTGCCGGGTTCGATATGCGCGTCGAACCACACCGACAGTTTCAGGTCGATGAGCGCGTTGTAGATCGCCACGCAGCGCCCGCGCTCCTCGCGCTTATAGCTGATGAAGACGTCGGTCATCTATTGCACGAACGCACAGGCTTAACCCTGGCTCCAAAGCATCACCATCTCAAAAGCAAAGCCCAGGAAAGTCAGCGTCAGCCCAACCACGAACAGACGGTAGGCATAGGCAAGATAGCGATATTTGCGCCGCGCCAGCACGACGCCATTCTGGTATGTATCGCGCAGCATCGTCTCATAGAGATCCTCCTCGGTGCGCAGCCGCGCCTTTACCGCGGCGATGAATTCATCCTCGTCCATCTGTTCGAAGCGGCCGAAGAAGAGGATATTGCTGTGATCCTTGCCGTCCTTGTAGACGACCGGCGGCGCATTGCCGACGCGCGGCAGCACCGCCGACACCGCGAGCAGCGCCGACAGGAAGGAAAAGGTCGCGAGGATTGCGAGCGGCATCGCCAGCGCCCCGCCGCCCGAGCGCGCCTGCCCGATCGCGAGTGTGAAGACGACAAAGGTCGCGCCCATCAGGATCGATGCCTTTTGGTCGGCCATCTGCGACAATTGCATCGTGATCTGCTGGTTGGTGCGCACGAGATGCACCGCGTTCGGCGGGAAGGAAATCGCCGGCCGGCCCTGCGATGTCGTTGAATCTGCGCTGTCCATGCCAAGCTGCCCCTGCTGGCGACCCGCCACAGCGATGCCACGAAGTCCCGCCAGCGGCAAGATGCTGCCCTGTTCCCGCCGCATTCGCTTGCCAATCGGGAGCCTTCGCGGCATGCCGCACGCAACTTTATTCCTCTATGGGACGCACCACATGAGCACCGCCCTGCGCGACCAGATTTTCGGCCTGATTGCCCCTTTCAACAAGAAGGGTGTCGAACTGACCGACGCCACGACTTTTGCCGGGGACCTCGAATGGGACAGCCTGACGGTGATGGATTTCGTCGCCGAGGTCGAAGACACATTCGACATCATCATCAGCATGAACATGCAGGCCGAAATCGAAAATGTCGGCCAGCTGGTCGCCGCGGTCGAGAAGCTGCAGGGCTAAACCTTTTTCCCCGTTCGTGTCGAGCGAAGTCGAGACACCCATCGGGACAGCGTAAGTTCGAGGGGCATCTCGACTTCGCTCGATGCGAACGGATTTTGGACGTTTGATATGACCGATCTCTTTTCGAAATTCGACCCGCTGATCCAGCAGCGCGAGCAGCTGCTCGCGACCGGGGTCACCGATCCCTATAATCTGGTGATGGAAAAGGTGATCTCGCCGACCGTCGCGATCTGCAACGGGCGCGAGACGATCCTGCTCGGTACCTATAATTATATGGGCATGACCTTCGACGAGGACGTCATCGCCGCGGGCAAGGACGCGCTCGACAAGTTCGGCAGCGGCACCACGGGCAGCCGCGTCCTCAACGGCACCTATCAGGGCCACAAGGAGTGCGAGGACGCGCTCAAGGAATTTTACGCCATGGATCATGCCATGGTGTTTTCGACCGGTTATCAGGCGAACCTCGGCATCATCAGCACGATCGCCGGCAAGGGCGACTATGTCATCCTCGACATCGACAGCCATGCGTCGATCTATGACGGCTGCGCGATGGGCAATGCCGAAATCGTCGCGTTCCGGCATAACGACGTCGAAGCGCTCGAAAAGAGGCTGAAGCGCCTGCCCGCGGATGCTGGCAAGCTCGTCGTGCTCGAAGGCGTCTATTCGATGCTCGGCGACGTCGCGCCGCTGAAGGAAATGATCCGCGTCTCGAAGGAAGCCGGCGCGATGGTGCTGGTCGACGAGGCGCATTCGATGGGCTTCATCGGCGAGAATGGCCGCGGCGTCGCCGAGGCGCAGGGCGTTCTCGATGACGTCGATTTCGTCATCGGCACCTTTTCGAAGAGCGTCGGCACCGTCGGCGGTTTCTGCGTGTCGAACCATCCGAAGTTCGAAATCCTGCGGCTTGTCTGCCGCCCGTACGTCTTCACCGCCTCGCTGCCGCCGAGCGTCGTCGCGACCGCGGCGACGAGCATCCGCAAGCTGATGCACGGATCGAACAAGCGCGCGCACCTGTGGGAAAATTCGAAGGTTCTGCACAAGGGACTGCGCGATCTGGGTTTCCAGCTCGGCACCGAGGAACCGCAGTCGGCGATCATCGCGGTGATCATGCCCGACCTTGAACGCGGTGCGATGATGTGGGAAGCGCTGCTCGAGGAAGGCCTTTACGTCAATCTCGCGCGCCCGCCCGCGACCCCCGCGGGCATGACCTTGCTGCGCTGTTCGCTGTGCGCCGAGCATAGTATCGAACAGGTTGGCGAAATCCTCGGCCGGTTCGAACGCGCCGGCCAGCGCGTCGGCATTATCGGCTGAACCGAGCCTGCGCGCCGACCAGCGGATTCCTTTTCGGGGCGAGTTGAAGCGGTGTTAAGTTAACCGAGGCTTCGGTGCTTTGCGGTGCCGCGCTTGTCCGGTAAGAGATGCGCGTGTTCGAGTGGGACGGCAACAGCGAAAATGACGGCCGGCGGGAGCGTATACGCTTCTGGCTGACGATCGTCCTCGGCGCGATCCTGACCGGTGTGGTCGGGGCGCTCGTGCTGCTGCTCGCGCGCGCCAACGACAATTACGACCGCTCGCTCGGCTGGCAGGCGCAGAGCCTGGAAGTCATTTCGCAAACGCGGTCGGTCGACGCGGCGATTGCGCGCGCCGAGGCGTCGCTCGGCCGCTTCGCGGTCGGGCTGCAAAAGGAGGACGGGCGCGTCTATGAATATCAGTGGGGACGCGCGCGGCAGTTCCTCGCGCAATTGCAACGCAACGTCCGCGACAATCCGAAACAGATGGCGCTGGTCGAACAGCTGACGCGCGAAATGGACAGCCGCGGGGCGCAGCTCGGCGACGCGGCGCTCAGCGCCAACTACAACCAGACCGTCGCGGCCATTTCGAAATATTACGCGGCCGGCAAAGGTCAGGGCGTCAGCCAGATCGACAAGCTGCTCAGCGAAATCATCGCAAACGAGCGCGCGTTGCTGCGCGAGCGCAACCGGCTCGCGATCGCCGATCGCGCCAGCCTCAACCAGGCGATCCTGCTCTTTTCGTTGCTCGGCGCGGGCGCGGCGGTCATCGCGATCGGCGCGACCTTCTCGTTGATCCGCGCCGAGGGCGAACGGCGGCTCGCGCGGAACGAGCAGCTGATCGAAAGCGACCGCGCCGCGCAGCTCGAGGCGGCGGTCAACGAACGAACCGCCGAACTCGCGCACGCGAACGACGCGCTGCGCGGCGAGATGATCGAGCGCGAAGCCGCCGAGGCGCAGCTGCGCCAGGCGCAAAAGATGGAGGCGGTCGGCCAGCTGACGGGCGGCATCGCGCATGATTTCAACAATATGCTGGCGGTGGTCGTCGGCGGGCTTGAACTGGCGCAACGATCCCCCGCAAAAGCGTCGCGCCACCTCGCCAACGCGCTCGACGGCGCCAATCGCGCCGCCGACCTCACCCGTCGGCTGCTGACCTTTGCCCGGTCGGAACCCGCGCGGCCCGAGATGGTCGCGGTCGACGAATGCATCACGAGCTTTGGCGAACTGATCGAACGCACGATCGGCGACCGCATCGCATTGACGCTCGACCTGCAGGCGCCGGGCCGCGCCTGCTGGGTCGACCGGCAGCAATTCGAAAATGCGCTGCTCAACCTCGCGGTCAATGCGCGCGACGCGATGAACAGCCATGGTTCGCTCACGATCCAGACGCTCGACGATGGCGAAGGCAAGGCGCTCGCGGTGCGGGTGATCGACACCGGCTGCGGCATGTCGCCCGAAGTGCTCGAACGCGTGTTCGACCCCTTTTACACGACCAAGCCCGCGGGCCAGGGCACCGGGCTGGGCATGAGCCAGGTCTTCGCCTTCTGCCGCCAGTCGGGCGGCGAAGTCCAGCTTTCGTCGACCGAGGGCGAAGGCACCAGCGTCGCGATGCTGCTGCCGATCGCCAAGCCTGAGGCCGATGCGGCCACCGAAACACTGCCCGGCGATGCCGACGGTCCCGCATCGCCCGACGACGCGCTCAGCATTCTCGTCGTCGAGGACGACGAACGCGTCCTCGCGGCGACGGTCGATGCGGTCAGCGAGCTGGGCCATAGCGTGGTCGCCTGCGGCAACCCTCTCGAGGCCGAAACGTTGGTCGAGCGGCGGCTGGCGGAGGGAGGGAGCGGTTTCGACCTGATCCTGTCCGACGTGCTGATGCCCCAGCTGACCGGCCCCGAAATGGTCGCGCAGCTGAAACAGCGCTGGCCCGACCTGTCGGTGCTGTTCGTGACCGGCTATGCTGGCGACGCGAGCGAGGTCGAAAGCTTTGGCGACCATGATGTGCTGCGCAAACCCTTTACCCTCACCGCGCTCGACCAGGCCATCCGCCGGCGCGGCGAGGCGCGGCCGGCCGAAGGGCAAAGGCTGGCGAGCTAAACCTCCCGACGCAAACCGGATTCCGGATTTCTAACGGATCGCGCCGCTCTTCATCAGGCGCGGCACCAAAGTCAGCGCGGCGACGAGCGGCCAGCGGCGCTGCCACGGCTTGATCTCGATCTTGGTCCCCGCGTGGCGATTGATCTTCCACGCCAGATAATCGATCCCGCCCGCGTAGGTCAGGCTGGCCTTGGCAAGCCGCGCGATGCTGAGCGCCTTGCCCTCCAGCCGCCGCCGCGCCCAGCCACCGGCGCGCGCATCGGCCGGGATCGCGGCGATCGCGGGCAGGCTGAACCGCTCGTAGCGTGCGGCATCGGCGTCGACCACCGACTGCGCGCGGCTCGTGCGCTCGGCGCGCAGCTCGACCGAATAAGTGAGCGAAAAGGCGCGCCGCCACCAGTCGAGCGACGCTTCGCCATCGACCCGGCCCGCCGCGGCGAGCAGCGTCGGCGCCGCGCGCGCCACCGCCGCGACGGCCCGGTCGCGCGCGGTATCGTCGACCGCCCAGACGAGGCGCGACGGCTGGGCAAAGCGCGCCCACACCGACACGTTGCGCGTCTCCGCACCGTTCAGCCGGTCGAAATCACCTTCGCTGAGCACCGCATATTTGGCGATCAGCCCGCCCGACTGGAACGGGAAGACGTTGGGCGGGATCAGGCGGTTGGCGGCCGCCATCCAGCGCTTGGGATAGGCATCGCTATAGTCCGACACGATCAGGTAGAAATCGAGCATCAGCCCGTCGAGCTCGCTCTCGCGCAGGCAGCTGCCATAGAAAAGCACCGCGCGCGCGCTGCCAGGATATTGGGCGGCGATCGCCGCTGCCATCGCGGCGGCGCGCGGGTCGACGGGGGTCGCCAGTTCGGCGCGGACCAGATCGATCAGGTCGGACACGCGCGGGGGCTCAGGCGGCGAGGCGCAGGAACGGAACCGGCTGCGTCGAGGTCAGGATGATCGGCATGCCGTGCTTCGCCTGGAAGATTTCGCCGTCGAGGATGACGTTCGACCGCTCGCCCTCGATGCGGATTTCGTCGCCCTGCTGGAAATGCACGCCGTCGAGCGGCTTTTGCCCCAACGTCCCGCGCCAGGTTGCGCCGAGCATGCGGAACATCGCGCCGACATTGCTGTCGGTCGCGAGCAATTTCATGTGCCCGTTGGTGCCGCCGCCGTCGCTCGTACGGATGCTGAGCAGCAATTTCTCGAGCGTCGTGACGATCAACAGCGAGAATTTGCCTTTGAACTCGCCCTGACGGATCAGCGACACGGTCATATTTTCGGGCTTGGGCGGCAGGCGGCCGCCGCCGATCCCGAAGATGATCGCGAACAGCCCGAGGATCGCCGCGAGGAAATGCGAAATCCCGTTCGGCAGGCCGAGCGGATAGATGCGGTTGCGGCAATAGAGCATCACGTCGGCGAGATAGGCGCCGCCGAGGAACATGCCGAGCACCGGCCGCGCTTCGCCGCCGCTGTCGAGCGAGATCAGCTGGCGTTCGATCACATGATCTTCGAGCCGGCCGCTCGCGACGAGTTCGAGCACGCGCTCGAGCGCCTTGATCGGATCGCCCTCGGCGCCGAGGTCGAGCGCGATGAGGTTGGTCTTGCCGTTCGGGAGCACCGCGACCGGCGGCGGCGAGCCGCCGAAATGGTCGCCCGAATAAATTTCGGTCAGCGCGGCCTGCACCGTGCCGTCGCCGCCGTTGATCACGACGACGCGCGGGCCGACCATCGCCATCGTGCGGATGGCCTTTTCGATCTGGTCGACGTCCTCGACCTCATAATGAAAGATGTCGGGGTGCGCGGCGCAATATTCGCGAACCCGCGGCAACAGCGAGCGGTTGCCCGTGGAGCGTGGATTCGAAAGGAGCGCGACGCTTGCCATATGGTCCCTAAAGTCTCTCTATTCGACGGGGTCGAAGGACAGGCCGTTGACATAGTTCAGCACGACCGGGACGCGCTTGGTGGCGCCGCCGACCGCAAAACTGACCGTTGCCAATTTGGGCTTCCGCTTGAAGATGAAGTCGCTAACCTTCATGTCGGGGTTGCCCGACAGGCCCGCGCCGTCGCTACGGTCCGACTTGCCGTTGCCGTTCAGGTCGTGCCGCACCGAAATGACATAATTGCCCTGCTGCTTCACGGGCACACAGACCGACATGGTGCCGGCGCGCGACACGGGGACATCGACGCGTTCGAGCCATTTGCGCTTTTCCAGATAGCTGCTGTTCGCGCTGTAAATCTGCACGCGCACGGTTCCCGTGCGCTGTTTGAAACCGCGCACGTCGACCTGGACGGCGGTGGCGTTGCTGTTGCAGAGGGCAGCGCTCGGACCCAGCGCGGCACCCTGCGCCGCGACGGGCGCGATCAGCGCTCCGGCAGCACCGGCGCCAAGCAGTCCGGCGAGAAACATTTTCGACATGACCTCAAAACCTCCAGAGGCTATAGCCATCTCAGCAAGCGCGAGAGCGCACGCTGACACGGGTCCCTGTCGCCCTTGAATCGGCATATCGGAAACAACTGCGGCCAAATCATGGTGATGGGGCGACCAAAGATTGAATAAGCTTCCTGCCATCGACCGCTACATCGCGCGGCTCATCTTCTTCCCGATGCTCGGCACGCTCGTCCTGTCGGCGATGCTGCTCGTGCTCGAAAAAATGCTGCGCCTGTTCGATTTCGTCGCGACCGAGGGCGGCCCGGTCAGCGTCGTGTGGCGGATGCTCGCGAACCTCATCCCCGAATATCTCTCGCTCGGCATCCCGATCGGGCTGATGCTGGGGATTCTCCTTGCTTTCCGGCGCCTTGCAACTTCGAGCGAGCTCGACGTGCTGAAGGGCGTGGGCATGAGTTTCGGGCGGCTGATGCGCGTGCCCTTTGCCTATGCGATCGCGCTCGCGGCGCTCAATCTCGCGATCGTCGGCTTTATCCAGCCCGTCGCGCGCTACGCCTATGAAGGGCTGCAGTTCGAACTGCGCTCGGGCGCGCTCGGCGCGTCGATCAAGGTCGGCGAATTCACCAAATTGGGCGACCGCATGACGCTCAGGATCGAGGAAAGTTATAACGACGGACGCAGCTTGCGCGGCATTTTCGTGCGCGGCGAGCAGAAAGACGGGCAGCGCGTGTCGGCGACCGCGGCGCGCGGGCAATTCCTCGCGACCGACGATCCGAACACGATCATCCTCCGCCTGTCGCAGGGCGTGCTGATCCATGAATCGCCGAAATTTTCGGTTCCGCGCGTGCTGACCTTCGACAATCACGACCTGCCGATCCCACTGCCCAAGATCGAGGCCTTCCGCCTGCGCGGCGGCGCCGACCGTGAAATGACGATCCCCGAATTGTTTGTCGCAGGCAAGGACAAGAGCCAGTCGGTGCAGACGCGGCTCGAATCGCGCGCGAATTTCCACTTCCGCATCGTCGAAGTGATGTCGATGTTTCTGATCCCGCTAATCGCGATCGCGCTCGCGATCCCGCCCAAACGATCGACCTCGTCGCTCGGCGTCTTCCTGTCGATCGTGCTGCTCGTCACCCAGCACAAGATCAACCAATATGCCGAGGACATGGGCGCGCGCGGGGTGGTCGACCCGCTGATCGCGCTATGGGTGCCCTATCTGCTGTTCGCGGCGCTCGCGATCTGGATGTATTATGTCGTCGCGCATGTCCCCGGCGGCCAGCCGATCGGTGCGCTCGAGCGCGTCGCGGCGAAGGCGGCGCAGAAAATCCGCAAAATGCTGACGATGTTTCAGCGCAAGCCGGGGCTGGTGGAGAGTGTGAACTAAATGCATCAGCTCCACTTTTTCCCGTCGCGGACGATGGCGCTCTACGTCGGCCGCCTCTTTCTCGTCCGTTCCTTCTCGATCCTCTTCGCGCTCGTGCTGATCCTCCAGACGCTCGACCTGTTGGGCGAGAGCGGCAAGATCCTTGCGGTCGCGGGTAACAGCGATTCGGACGTGTGGCGCTATGTCGGCATGCGGTTGCCGCAGATCGTCGAGACCTTCCTGCCCTTTTCGGTGCTGCTCGGCACGATATTGACGATGGTGACGCTCAACCAGAACAGCGAGGTCATCGCGATGAAGGCGTCGGGCATGTCGGCGCATCAGGTGCTCGCGCCCCTATTCCTCGCCGCCCTGCTCGTTGCGGGGATCAGCTTTGCGTTCAACGAACGCATCGTCACGCGCTCGAGCGCGGCGCTCAGCGCTTGGCAAAAGGTCGAGTATAAAAAAGTCCCCAGGGACAGCGGCATACGCACCAACATCTGGGTCCGCGACGGCGACAATCTGATCAACGCGGCGACGGTCGATACCAGCGGCCCGGTGATCATCCTCGGCTATGTGACGATTTACGAGCGCACCGGCGGGGTGCTGTCGTCGATGCTGTCGGCCGACAGCGCGCGCGCGCTTCCGGCCGGCGGCTGGGAATTGACCAATGCGCGGCGTTTCCTGCGCCGCTCGGGCACGCTCGAACCGCTCGGCACGATCGTCGCGGCGAAGGATGTCCGCCCCGACCAGTTCACGCTGGCGCAGGTCGATGGCGACGAACTGCCCTTCCTGAAGCTCCAGTCGGCGATCGCCGACCTCGAGGCCGCGGGGCGGCCGGTCGATGCACTCAAGGGCGTGCTCTGGCACAAGATTTCGGGGCCGCTGTCGGCGATATTGATGCCGCTCTTGGGCGCGGTCGCGGCGTTCGGGCTCGCGCGTTCGGGCAAGCTGTTCATCCGCGCGATCATTGGCATGGGGCTTGGCTTCGCCTATTTCGTCGCCGACAATTTCGCGCTCGCGATGGGCGACCTCGGCGCCTACTCGCCCTTCCTCGCGGCGTGGGGGCCGTTCATATTGTTTGCGCTGATCGGCGAGATGATTTTGATACGGACCGAGGAATAGCTTTTGTCCGGTTCGGAAAAACGGACCGTAAGCTTTGCCCAAGCCATGGTGCTGGCGTCCGGCCTTCTGCTTGCATCATGTGGCGATCCCCCGCCGCCCAGCACAACGCATTGGCGAATTGCGGTCAGCGGGAGCCCGTCATGCCTCGGTGATTTAACCCGAGAAATGGCGGCGGCGCGGATAGGGGTCGCCCGCTTTCCTGAATGGAAAAACGGACGGGGTGCGATGGAATTCGGCCCAATTCCCGAGAACAGGATCAGCGATTTAAACACCCTTGTCCGCGCTTCGGGATGCGCAACGCTAATGGTGAAACGTCCGAGCTGCACGACCGATCACTCCGACGTGAGCGCCTGTTAGTCGTAACCGCTGGCGGCCTTTTTTCGGCGTTCAGGCAGCAGCCCCCCGCGCCGATCCCGCAACAAGGTTCATCACCAGCTTCGGCAGGCTGTCGTAATTCGCCCCATGATATTGCGAATCGGCGGGCAGCACGTCCTTCAGGCGGCGGTGCGCCTCGGCGAGCGAATGATAGGGCACGCCCGGCAGCAGATGGTGCAGCGCGTGATAACGCAGGCCCACCGGCGCCCACAGTTCGGGCAGCAGGCCCGGCGGCGGGACGTTGACGCTGTCGAGGAACTGGCCGGTCACGGTCAGCACCGCGCCGTCATTTTCCCACAGATGCGCGACGAGCGTGCGGATCTGGTTGAGCACCAAAGTCGCGGCGGCGATCGCGCCGAAGATGGCGAGCGCGCGGAGCGGCACCCAGCCGAAGACGCCCGCGGCGATCAACAGGCTCGACCACGCCCACGCGCCGCCTTCCTGCCACGCCCATTGGCGACGGAACTCGCCCTCGGGCGGCTTGCGGCGGAACATCGGGTTGATGATCATCCCCGAATAGCGTTCGACGACGATCTTGCGCAGCGGCGGGATCAGGAACGACAGCGGGGTGAGCACCGCATAGCGGAAGACGAGCGCGACCGGCGCGAACGCCGCGGCGACGACGAACAACGGCACCGTCCACGGCTTCATCAGCGCGAGCGGCAGATATTCGGGGTCCTCGACCGTGCCATATTTGGTGCGGTTGTGGTGCAGGCTGTGGATACCCTCGTACATGAACGACGGGATCAGCATCGGCACGCCGACAAGGACGTTCCAGCCAAGGCGGAAACCCGGCAGCGCATTTTTGCGGATATGGGTGAGTTCGTGGATGAAACTGCCCGCGCGGTAGAGCGCGACGACCGAAATCACCGCGGCGACCAGCATCCACGCGGTCGAGGGCGCAAGGATCGCCGCCGCAATGCCGGCATAACCGACAAAGGCCGACGCCAGCATATCGGTCCAATAGATACGCGCGCTCGGCTGCACGAGATCGCGCGTCAACTCCGAAGCCGCGCGGATCATCGCCATATCGTCGGCAATCGCCGACTTTGGCGTTTTGGCAATCGACTTCGCGAAGGGGGTCGCGATCCGATCGGCGGGGGGATTGATCGTCGTCATACGGGTGTCTTCACCATGATTTCGTGGCAGCAAAATGGCCGAATGCGGGTCGCCAGCGCCATTTCTATGCCCTAATGCGTTGCCACAAATATAGGACGCCCCTTTCAGGAAACCAGTATGAGCGGACATTCGGACGGCCCGATCACCATCCACGCGGTCAAGAACAAGAATGATTTGCGCGAGTTTGTCGAGCTCGCTTTTCGCCTCAATCGCGGCGATCCATCGTGGGTGCCGCCGCTGAAGGGCG
Organism: Sphingomonadaceae bacterium 3R27C6; assembly: GCA_005503215.1. Taxonomy (GTDB): domain Bacteria; phylum Pseudomonadota; class Alphaproteobacteria; order Sphingomonadales; family Sphingomonadaceae; genus Sphingopyxis. The sequence continues at coordinate 193,942 of SCNS01000008.1, forward strand.
AGGTGTATGGCCTGCTGACGCCCGGCAAGAATCCGTGGTTCGAACATGGCAAGGCGCAGTTCTTCCTCGCGCGGCGCAATGGCCGCACGATCGGGCGCATCTCGGCGCATATCGACGAACTCGCACTCGCACAGCCCGCCGAACAGGGCATGGGGCCGGGCACCGGCAACTGGGGGCTGCTCGAAGCCGAAGACGAACAAAGCGCGCAGGCCTTGCTCGCCGCCGCCGAGGACTGGCTGCGCACGCAGGGCATGCACCGCTCGCTCGGGCCGCTGTCGATTTCGATCTGGGACGAACCCGGGCTGCTGATCGAGGGGTTCGACAACCGGCCGACGGTGATGATGGGGCACAACAGCCCGCTCTATCGCGGCTGGGTCGAGGGCGCCGGCTATCGGCCGGTCAAGCAGTTGCTGAATTACGACGTCGCGATCGACGAGGGATTTCCGCCGATCGTGAACCGCATCGTCGCGGCGGGTGAGAAGAATGCGCGCATCCGCATCCGCAAAGTCAACAAGCGCCGCTTCGCCGCCGAAGCGAAGCTGATCATGGGGCTGCTCAACGATGCATGGTCGGACAATTGGGGCTTTGTCCCGCTGACCGACAGCGAGATCGCCTATGTCGGCAAGAAGCTGAAGGACATCGTCTTCGAGGATCTGATCCGCGTCGCCGAAGTCGACGGCGAGCCGGTCGCGTTCATGATCGTGCTGCCGAACATCAACCAGCTGCTGATCGACATGGACGGCTCGCTGCTGCCCTTCAACTGGGCGCGGCTGCTGTGGTGGCTGCGCAAACCGCAGAGCCATATCCTGCGCGTGCCGTTGATGGGCGTCGCGAAAAAGCTTCAGAACAGCCGCATGGCGAGCACGCTCGCCTTCATGATGATCGAATATATCCGCCGCGACGCGGTCGTCGATTATGGCACCAAGCGCGGCGATATCGGCTGGGTGCTCGACGACAATCAGGGGATGAACGCGGTCGCCGAGGCGATCGAGGCCAAGGTCAACCGCGTGTACCAGATTTACGACAAATCGCTCTGACGCCGGGACAGCTTTGCGACAAATAGCGGCCATCGTGCGTTGGAGGCACGGAAAGGCTTTGTCATGGCAGTCCAATATCTTGCCGCCAATCGCTTCGGGCTTGGCCGCCGGTTCGACGATCCGGCGATCGATGACCCGAAAGCCTGGTTGACGCGCCAGATCGGCGATTATGACCCCGCGCCCGCCGCGCTGGCAGGCCTCGCCGGACGCGACGCGATCGCCGCCGCCTATGTCGAATATCGCGACGAACGGCAGGCGAAGCGCCGCGAGGCCGCCGCCATGCCGATGAACGCGGAGGAAAAGGGCATGGACCCCGAACTCCGCCGCATGTTGCGCTCGGCGATCCGCCGCCATTATGTCGATGCAAGCGCCGCGCGCCTGTCCGCCGCGGTCGCAACGTCCACCCCCTTCCCCGAGCGGCTCGTCCATTTCTGGGCGAATCATTTCGCGGTGTCGGCGGACAAGCAGACCGTCGTCGGCTTCGCGGGAAATTACGAAAATGCGGCGATCCGCCCGCATATCATGGGCAAATTTTCGGACCTCCTCATCAGCGCGGCCCATCATCCCGCGATGCTGCTCTACCTCGATCAGGCGCAGAGTTTCGGCCCCGACAGCCCGTTTGCGACGCGCGTGCGAAACCGCGGCAAGCGGCAGGCGCCCGGGCTCAACGAGAATCTGGCGCGCGAGATATTGGAGCTGCACACGCTCGGCGTGCGCACCGGCTATACGCAGAGCGACGTGACGGCTTTTGCGAAGGCGCTCACCGGCCTGACCGTCGCGGGCCTCGGGCGCGGCGCGGGGCAGCGGTTGATGCCCGCCGATGCCCGGCCCGGCGAGACGGTCTTCATCGACCGCCTCCACCAACCCGGGGCGCAGACGATCCTTGGCAAGCGGTACGACGATGTGGGTGCCGGGCAGGCCGACGCCGTGCTGCGCGACCTCGCCGTTCATCCCGCGACCGCGAAGCATATCGCCGCCAAGCTGGCGCGTCATTTCACCGGGGATGTGCCCCCGGCGGCACTCGTCGACCGGCTGTCGGCCGACTTCCTCAAAACCGGCGGCGACCTTCGCTCGCTCTACCGCACGCTGGTCGCCTCGCCCGAGCCGTGGGCGGAGGCGCCCGCGATGTTCAAGTCGCCGTGGGACTGGACGGTGTCGATGCTGCGCGCACTCAAGGCGCCCGCACTCGGCGAGCGGCAGAATATCGCCGCGATGTTCACCCAGCTCGGCCAGCCCGTGTGGCGCCCCGGGTCGCCGGCGGGCTATGACGACAAGGTTGCGACCTGGGCGGGATCGGCGGCGCTGATGCAGCGCGTCGAACTCGCGAGCCGGATCGCGGGGCGGATCGGCGACCGCGCCGATGCGCGCGTGCTCGCCCCGCTTGTCCTCGCCGACGCGCTCACGCCCGAAACGCGCCAAGCGATCGCGCGCGCCGACAGCCCCGGACAGGGCATCGCGATGCTGTTCGCCAGCCCGGCCTTTCTGCGGAGATAGACGATGATCCTCTCACGCCGTTCGATCATATTGTCGGGAATCACCGTCGCCGCTGCGGGCGCGCTGCCCCGCTTTGCCTATGCCGCCGCGGGCACGCCGAAACGCCTCGTCTTCATCATCCAGCGCGGCGCAGCCGACGGGCTCGGGGTCGTCGCGCCGACCGGCGATCCCGCCTTCGCCGCCGCGCGCCGCGCGCTGGCCGACGAAAGTGCGGGCGGTGCGAAGCTCGACGGCATGTTCACGCTGCACCCCGCGCTCGCGGCAACCGCCGGCCTCTACACGGGCAAACAGGCGCATTTCGCGCACGCGGTCGCGACTGGCTATCGCGACCGGTCGCATTTCGACGGGCAGAACATGCTCGAGGGCGGCGGATCGCGCCCCTATGGGCGCGACGACGGCTGGGTCGGGCGGCTGCTCACCCTGCTTCCCGCCGCCGAGCGCGATGCGATCGCGATCGCCCCCGCGGTGCCGCTCGCGCTGCGCGGGACGGTGCAGGTCGGAACCTATGCGCCGAGCCGCCTGCCGCAGGCCGACGCCGACCTGATCGCGCGGCTCACCGCACTCTATCAGGACGATCCGTTGCTCCATCCGCTGTGGGAGAGCGCGGTCAAGACGCAGGAACTCGCGAGCGACATCGGCGGCAACAATGGCCGCAACGGCGCCGACCTCGGCAAGCTCGCCGCCTCGTTGATGCTGCCCGCCGACGGCGCGCGCGTGATGATGGTCGAAACCGGCGGCTGGGACACGCACAGCGGCCAGCGCGGCCGGCTGGCGGCGCAATTGCGCGGGCTCGACCAGCTTGTCGGCGCGCTCCAGACGGGACTCGGCCCGGCATGGAACGACACGCTGGTGATCGTCGCGACCGAGTTCGGCCGCACGGTCGAGGTCAATGGCACCGGCGGCACCGACCATGGCACCGCATCGACCGCGATGCTGCTGGGCGGCGGATTGCACGAAGGCGGCAAGGTGTCGGCCGACTGGCCGGGTCTCGGTGCGGCGGCGCGTTACGAAGGCCGCGACCTCAAACCGACGCGCAGCCTCGAAAGCGTGATCGCGGCCGCGGTCGCGCATCATTATGCACTCGACCCGAAGCGGGTGATGACGACTCTGTATCCCGACGCTTAGTCGAGGATCGCCCAGGTCGGCGCGTGGTCGCTCGCCTTTTCGCGGCCGCGATGATCCTTGTCGACACCGGCGTCGACTAGCCGGTCGGCGAGCGCGGGGCTGAGCAGCAGATGGTCGATGCGGAAACCATGGTCGCGCTGCCAGCCGCCCGCCTGATAGTCCCAGAAGGTCCAGATACCGCCCGCCGGATGGCGGCTGCGGATCGCGTCGGTCCAGCCGTCGCCGAGCAGACGGAACCAGGCATCGCGCGATTCGGGCTGCATCAGCGCGTCGGTCGCCATGACGCGCGGGTCCCACACATCGTCGTCGTGCGGAATGACGTTATAATCGCCGGTGAGGATCGTCGGGATTTCGGAAGCGAGGAGGAATTTCGCGCGCTCGCGCAGCCGCGCCATCCAGCGGAGCTTATAGTCGAATTTCGGCCCCGGTTGCGGGTTGCCGTTGGGAAGATAGATCGACGCGACGCGGAGGCCGTGAACGTCGGCCTCAAGATAGCGCGACTGCTCATCCTCGGCCTCGCCCGCCAGCCCGCGCTGCACCTCGACCGGCTGCGTGCCCTTGGCGAGAATCGCGACGCCGTTGAAGCCCTTTTGCCCGTGATAGAGGAAGCCGTAGCCCGCCGCCTCGATCTCTTTCGTCGGCATCGTTTCGTCGCTCGATTTCAATTCCTGCAGGCAGGCGACATCGGGCTGCGTTTCCTCGAGCCATTCGACGAGGCGGGGCAGACGGGCCTTGATCCCGTTGATATTGAAGGTCGCGATTTTCATGCCGCACCTATGGCAGCAAGCACGCAGCTTAGAAAGGCGTCAGATCGAGAAGCTCGATCCGCAGCCGCAGCCCGACGCGGCGTTGGGATTTTCGACCTTGAACGACGATCCGCCCAGCGAATCGACAAAATCGACGATGCAGCCACGCACGAGATCGATGCTGACCGGATCGACGACCAGCTTCACCCCGTCGGTTTCGGTGACGATGTCATCGGCATCGATTTCTTCGGCGAGGCCGAAGCGATAGGTGAAGCCCGAACAGCCGCCGCCGTCGACCGCGAGGCGCAGCGCGGCCTCGGCCTCGCCCTTGCGGTCGGCGATCCAGCGGACGCGCGCCGCGGCGGCGGGCGACAGGGTGATATCGGAAAGCTGCGTGGCCATGATCACTAGATAGGCGTCCTGTTCTCAAATAAAAAGGGCGCCTCGACGGTTGATCCGCCTGGCGCCCCTCCTCTCCGACCCAGGAAAGCTCGTTATTCGGGACCGCCCATCGCGACATTCTTGCCGGTGATTGCTGCGATCGCCATCTGGTCCGAGCGAACGAACGGCATCGGATTGACCGGCGCGCCTTCGATGCGGACTTCATAATGGAGGTGGTTGCCGGTCGAACGGCCGGTCGAGCCGACGTAACCGAGGACGTCGCCCTTTTTGACCGACTGGCCGGGGGTGACGACGTAGGAAGACATGTGGCCATAGCGCGTCTGGATGGCGTTGCCATGCTCGACTTCGACATAGTTGCCGTAGCCGCCGAGACGCTGGGCGCGGCCGACGATGCCGTCGGCGGTCGCGTAAATCGGGGTGCCGCGCGGCGCCGGGATGTCGATGCCGTTGTGGCGCGCGACCTTGCCGGTGACGGGGTGGACGCGCATGCCGTACGACGACGACAGCGACATCTGGTCGATCGGGCGGCGCGACGGCACCGCAACGCCGATCGAGGCGGTCAGGCCGGTGTCGAGACGCTTCCATGCCTGGAAAATCGCGCGGGCTTCGCTGTCTTCGCCGGTCGACGGAACGCCAGCAGTGAAGCTGTCGTCATCGGGTTCGTCGGGAGCGACAATGCCGGCGTCGGCGCTGGTTTCAGCAGCGTGAGCGGCCGGTGTGGCCAATCCGAAACATGCTGCCGCACAGAATATCGCGACTTGGTGCAACTTCTGCGTCAGAAGAGTGTTAATCAAAACTACGACCCCGCATCTGCCATGTCGCCAAAGTCCGAAAAAGGGCCTTGGCGCCGGTGTTTCTTGGTTTGGATGATTGCTCATCCCCCGCGGAAGCCTGTGTGCTGCCCCAATCCTTACGAAGCAATAACGGCGTAGAATTCTTGCGTTAAACCGGCGTCGTGGCGCGCCGAGTCGTTGAACGGAGGCTTCAAACTGCCCCGAAACCGCGATTTCACTAGGGCGTGCCACGTTTCAACGGCGTTGAATCCCCTTTCGTCGCACTTTTGCCGGAACCAGACTGTGCCCGCGCTCACATGGCGGATTTCATCGTTGTAAATACGCGATAAAATCTTCGCCGACGCCTCGTCGCCGGCGGCGCGGAAGCGCTCGACCGTTGACGGCGTGACGTCAAGTCCGCGCGCTTCGAGCACCATCGGCACGATCGCGAGCCGCGCCAGCACGTCATCCGCCGTATCCTGCGCCGATTCCCACAATCCGGCGTGGGCGGGCAGCGCACCATAATGGCTGCCAAGCTGGCGGAGGCGCCGGTCGAGCAAGGCGAAATGCATCGCCTCGTCGGCCGCGACCCCGATCCAGTCGTCGACGAATTCACGCGGAAATTCGCCGCCGAAGCGGCCCACCAGGTCAACCGCGAGGTCGATCGCGACGAATTCGATATGCGCGAGCGCGTGGAGCAGCGCGACACGCCCGCGCTCGGACCCGCCCTTGCCGCGCCGCGGCATCCGGTTCGGCGCAAGCAGTTCGGGCTTGGCGGGCCACGCGGGCTCGTCGGGCATCGCCGTATCGCAGCGATGCGCGAGCTTTCCCTGCCGCCATGCGCGCACCATGCTGCGCGCCGCGCGGCGCTTGTCGTGCGGGTCCGCCGTCAACAGGACCGCGCGCGCGGCTTCACCCAGCGTTGGCATGTCAGAGGGCTTTTGCCGCCTCCAGCACCGCCTCGGCATGGCCCTTCACGCGCACCTTGCGCCATTCCTTCGCAAGCTTGCCGTCGGCGCCGAACAGGAAGGTCGAGCGCTCGATGCCCATATAGGTGCGGCCGTAATTCTGCTTTTCAACCCAGGTGCCGAACGCTTCGCACACCGCGCCATCTTCGTCGGAGGCGAGGCGGACGGTCAGGCCATATTTGTCGCGGAATTTGCAGAGTTTCGCCGGCGCATCGCGCGATACCGCGAGGATCTGAGCGTCCAGCTTCGCAAACTCGGGCGCGAGGCGGGTGAAATCCTGTGCTTCGGTCGTGCAGCCGGGCGTATCGGCCTTGGGGTAAAAATAGACCACCAAAGGCGCGCCCTTCAGCGCGGCAAGGTCGATCGCCGCACCATCGGCATCGAGAAGCGTCACGGCGGGAATGGCATCGCCGATTGCGAGGGTCATGGCTTGGTCTCCTGCTCTGCCGGGCGAATCGATGCCCACCAGTTCGCGATCTCCTGCCGTGCCGCATCGTGCGCGGCAAGCAGTTGCGGCCAGCCGGGCTCGCCGCACTGGCTCGCCACCAGTTGGCGCGCCGCGGCGGTCGGCGGCTCGCCCTCGGGCGCGGTGAGGCGCAGCATCACGAGCATCCGCGCGAGCAGCCCGTGCGCGTCGACCACCTCGGGCGGGACGAGCCCCGCCGCCTTCATGCAACCAAGCGCCGCCGAGATGTTCGGATCGTGGCACTGGCCGCTGACGAGCTGCGTCACCTGCATCGCGAATTCGAGGTCCACGAGCC
>SCNS01000009.1 GCA_005503215.1 Sphingomonadaceae bacterium 3R27C6
CTCTGCGATTCCGCCACCAATATGTCGCCGTTCGGCAGCACCAGCATCGTGCGCGGATGGTCGAGTCCTTCGGCAAAGCGCGCCACGCTAAGCCCCTGCGCCGCGCGCGGCGCCTGGCCTGCGGGCCAGCTCGTCGCCTCGGGCACATTCACTGTCGGGAAGGTCTCGGTTTTTTGCGACGCCATCACCGGCACCCGCCCGCTAAGCTCGGCGGTCGAGAAGCGCGCCACATCGGGGCGCGACATGATGTACAAGGTGACGCCGCCGACGATCAGCAGCAGCAACAGGGCGAGGGCGGCATATTTCAGGATCTTGCGCATGACGCCTGTCTACACGGGCAAAGCGCGGCGTCAAAGGGGTTGCAGCGGCACGCGAAGGGTTAACCGGTGGCGCCCTGCAATTAACCTTACCCGGCCGTTCATCACGGTTGGGAACGGCGCGGTGAGGGGCGGGGCGTAGGACGGCGCTCACCCTAAACGGACCAGGAATTTGATGCACCTGCCAGCACCCTTTCTCACCGACCGCGATGCGGTCGAGGATGCCCATGCGTTGATCAGCATGCATGGCGAAGAAGCGGGCTTTGCCGCGGCGGCGCGCGCCGAGCAATATCGCGTGCTCGGCAACCACGTCCATTTCGCACGCTGGCGCCAGATCGAACGGCTGATCACCTATTTGTCGGTCGAGGATATCCTCGACACGGTGCACTGAGCCCTAGATTCGCAGGCCCGCGGTTTCGGGCAATCCCGCCATGATGTTGAGGTTCTGGACGCACGCGCCGCTCGCGCCCTTGCCCAGATTGTCGAGCCGCGCGACGAGGCGCGCCTGACTGGCATCGGCGTTGGCAAAGACGGACAGTTCGATCCGGTCATCGCCCGCATCCGACGCGCGGAGGAGCATTTCGCCGTCCGCCGGCGCCTCGCCCATGACGACGATCGGGCTCGCGCCATAGAAATCGGCGAGCGCCGCGCGCAGCGCGTCAGGCGACGCGGCGCCGGGCATGGCATTCAGCGGCAACGGAACCTCGACCACCATCCCGCGATGCGCGGGAACCACGGCGGGCGAAAACAGCGGACCGATCGCAAGCCCGCACCGCGCCTGCATCTCGGGCACATGTTTGTGGCCGAGTGCCAGCGCATAGCCGCGCCATGCGATGTCGGAGTCCTTTTCGAAACGTTCGATCAGCGCCTTGCCGCCGCCCGAATAGCCGCTGACCGCGTGGCAGATATAGGGCCAGTCGGCGGGGAGCAGGCCGGCCTGCACCAGCGGTGCGACCAGCGCGATGAAGCCCGTCGAATAGCAGCCCGGGTTCGACACGCGCGCAGCTTCGGCGACGGCGTCGTGCCCGCTCACTTCGGGGAAGCCATAGACCCAGCCCGGCGCGACACGATGCGCGGTCGATGCGTCGATGACGCGGGTGCGATCATTGCCGATCATCGCGACCGCCTCGCGCGCCGCATCGTCGGGAAGGCAAAGGATGACGAAATCGGCGTCGTTCAGCGCCTCGCGCCGCGCCGCGGCATCCTTGCGGCGCGCATCGTCGAGCGCGATCAGCGTGAATTCGTTCCGCCCCGCAAGGCGTTCGGCGATTTCGAGGCCCGTCGTACCCGCCGCGCCGTCGATGAAAACCGTTTTCGTCATAATGTTATCGCAGTCTTTTATATCCGCTCACCGGCGGATCATGATCCTTTACGGCCGATCGCGCGATGACGTCGGCCAGCGGTTCGCTGTTCACCGCCATCCATCGTCGGCTGGCATGAATGATCGTCTGGCTGTCGGCCATGATGCCGACGTGGCCGGGGAAAAAGACGAGGTCGCCGCGCGCGAGCGCCGCCGGATCGACATCCTTGTCGGCGCCGAGCGCCGCAAGCTGGAGGTCGCTGTCGCGCGGCAGCTGGATTCCCGCGGCCGCCCATACGAGCTGGACGAGGCCCGAACAGTCGATCCCCTTCGCGGTGCGGCCGCCCCAGACATAAGGCGTGCCGATCATCTGCTCGGCGAGTTCGGCGGGGTCGTTGTCCTCTGCGCCGACCTCGACGAGCGAAGCCAGAGGCAGATAACCGTGCGACGTCGCGAGCCATTCGCCCTCGGGCTCGCCCATCACCAGCGCGCCGCGCGGCAGGACGGCGGGGCCGCCGCTCGCGGCGTCGGGCGCGCTGTGCAGCATCGCCTCGATCATCGCGACGCGGTGCGTCGGCGCGATCGGCGCGGCGAGCGCCTCGGCGGCGAGATAGCCGACATAATGGTCGGCGAGGCAATAGCCCCACGCCCAGCCGCCGGTGAGGTCAAGCAGGGCAAAGCCTTCGCCGAACAGCAGCTCGCTCGTCTGGTCGGCGTCGACCGACGGCGATGCACGCAGCGATGCCGCGGGCAGCACGCCGCTTTGCATCATCGGCGCGGCATAATGCGGCGCGAAATGCGTCCCCGCGACGGCGATATCGGCGAGGTCGGGGCGGATCGCGACGACGCGCGGATCGAAGCTCTGCGACGTGCCGGTCAGCCCAAAGCGATCGCGGCCCGCGCCCGCGGCGCCGGGCCGCCCCATGCGCACGCGGTTTGCCGCTATATTATCGCCACTTTCTGCTGTCACTTGCCGTCCTGTAAAAAGCTTGGTTCCGCGCGGGGCGGACAATCGCGCGCCATTAGACCAGCAGCCCCTGCTTTATCAAGAATGTTCAGTTTTTCCCGCGCCGGTCGTAACGCGACTGGAGCATCGCCCAGGCCGCGCGGAGGCCCAGCGCCGCGCCGCCCTTGGGGCGACCGGGCTTCGCCGAAGGGCGCCAGGCGAAGGTGTCGAGATGCGCCCATAGGGCGCCCTCGGGGACAAAGCGCTTCAGGAACAGCGCCGCGGTGATCGTCCCGGCAAAGGCCGAACTGCCCGCATTGCCAAGGTCGGCGATGTCGGTTTCGAGCAGGTCGGCATAGCCGTCCCACAGCGGCATCCGCCACAAGGGATCGTCGCGGTCGATCCCACCCGCAAGCAGCGCTTCGGCAAGCGCGTCGTCATTGGCAAAGAGCGGCGGCAGGTCGGGGCCGAGCGCGACCCGCGCGGCGCCGGTCAGCGTCGCGAAATCGACGATCAACTCGGGCTTGGCTTCGCCCGCCTTCGCGAGCGCATCGCCCAGAACCAGCCGTCCCTCGGCGTCGGTGTTGCCGATCTCGACCGTCAGCCCAAGGCGGCTTTTCAGCACATCGCCCGGACGGAACGCGTCGGCCGAGATCGCATTTTCCGCGGCGGCGACGAGGCAGTGAAGCCGCACCGGCAGCCCGCTAGCCATCACCAGCTCGGCGAGCGCGAGCACGTGCGCGGCGCCGCCCATATCCTTCTTCATCAACCGCATGCCCGCCGCGGGCTTGATGTCGAGCCCGCCGCTGTCGAAGCTGATCCCTTTGCCGACCAGCGCGACACGTGGATGATCCTCCTTGCCCCATTCGATTTCGATCAACCGCGGCGCATGATGCTTGGCGGCGGCGCGTCCGACCGCGTGGATCATCGGATAGCCCTGTTCGAGCGCCTCGCCCTTGGTCACGGTGATCTTGCCGCCATGCGCCTTGGCGATGCGTTCGGCCGCCTTCTCGATGGCGGCGGGCCCCATGTCGGCGGCGGGCGTGTTGACGAGATCGCGGACGAGCGCGGTCGCACGCATCTCGGCGACGATCGGCGCGATCGCACCGACATCGGTCGTCAGTAGCACGCGCGGACCCTTAGTCGGCGGGTTCGATTTATAGGTGTCGAAGCGATATTGCGCGCTCATCCATCCGAACAGCGCCTTGCCCGGTTGCCGGCCTTCGACGCGGTAACGGCCTTCGGGCAGGATTTGCCCGAGCTTGGCGAGGCACCAGGCTGAGAGGCTTTCGGTATTCGTCACGGTGGTGACGACCGCCCATTTTTCGGGATCGTCCCCCGGCAGGATCGCGTGGACGAAGGCATCGGGCTTGAAGCCGACCGCGGCAAGATGCGCGCGTTCGCGGGCGCTGCGGTCCTTCAGCCATTCGTCATAACCCTTCTTGTCGACGAGATGGATCGGGCGCGCGTCCTGCCCCTTGTCGGGCTGGATCAGGTCGGAATAGTCGGTCATGCACGCGGTGCTAGGCCGCGCGGGATATTTTGTCGATTCCCGGCGTTATATCGGCATGACGATCAACGCATCCTGGCGAAATGCCACTTCGATCCTTGCTGGCGCGCTGCTGCTGGCGGGTTGTTCCGACGACAAGCCGACGAAGGCGGAAAAAGTGGCCGCCGCGTCGGTGCCCGGCGCGCCGTCCGGCGGCGCCGCCGACGAAGCGGCGAAGGATGCGCCCGCTTCGAACGTCACCGAAAGCAACGAGCTGATCGAATTCGTTTATGCTTATCCCAAGGAAGCCGCCCAAATCCCCGAACTCGCCAAGGCGCTCGACAGCGATCGGGCGGCGAAGCGTGAGGCGCTGGTCGCCGCCGCGCGGCGCGACAAGGCAGCCGCCGAAAAGGGCGAATATCCCTATCGCGGTCATACCCATCGGCAGACCTGGCAACGCGTGACCAGCACACCGCGTTTCCTCAGCCTCTCGGCCGAGATTGAGACCTATACCGGCGGCGCACACGGCATGCAGACCTTCGACACGCTGATTTGGGACCGCAACCGGCGCAAGCAGCTGAAGCCGCTCGACCTGTTCCAGAGCGGCGAAGCCTTTGACGCTGCCATCCGTGATTCTTTCTGCGCTGCCATAAAGCGCGCGAAAGCCGCGAAGGGGATAACCGCCGACGAGGCGCCCGACAGCCCCTTCGCCAAATGCCCGCCGGCGTCGGCGCAGACGGTGTGGCTCGGCTCGACCGACGGGCGCTACCTCGACCGCATGACGATCGCGATCGCGCCCTATGAGGTCGGCCCCTATGCCGAGGGCAGTTACAAGATCAACGTGCCGGTGACGGGTGCGCTCGTCAAAGCGGTGAAGGACGAATATGCGCGCGACTTCCTGCCCATCAACTGAACCGAAGGACAAGCTCATGGCGAAGCAGCCCAAAGCCGGCAAGGTCGGGGAAAGTGCGAAAGAGAAGAAGGGCAAGCGGAGCGCCGCGACGAAACTGCGCCGCGCGGTCGGATCGGGCAAGACGATCGCCAAGCCGCCGCCGGATCGCGAAGCCGATCTCGACCGCGCACCCAAATGGCAACCGCGCTATCCGGGCTCGGGCCGACTCGACGGTAAGGTCGCGATCGTCACCGGCGGCGACAGCGGGATCGGTCGCGCGGTGTGTGCGCTGTTCGCGCGCGAGGGCGCCGACATTGCGATCGTCTATCTCGACAACAAGGCCGACGCCGACGACACCGCCGCGATCGTCGCGGCCGAGGGGCGACGTGCGATCACGATCAAGGCCGATGTCGGCAAGGCGAAGGCGGGCGAGAAGATCGTCGCACAGACGGTCGGCAAGCTCGGTCGCCTCGACATCCTCGTCAACAATGCCGGCGAACAGCATCCGGCGGCCGATATCCGCGACATCAGCGAGGACCAACTCCAGCGTACCTTTGCCACCAATATTTTCGGCATGTTCTATCTGGTGCAGGCGGCGTTGCCGCACCTCAAAAAAGGCGCGGCGATCGTCAATTGCACCAGCGTCACCATGTATCAGGGGTCAAAGGGCCTGCTCGATTACAGCGCCACCAAGGGGGCGATCACCGCCTTCACCCGCTCGCTCAGCGAAAATCTGGTCGACAAGGGCATTCGCGTGAACGGTGTCGCGCCGGGGCCGATCTGGACCCCGCTGAACCCGCGCGGCGGCGCACCCGCCGAAAAGGTCGCCACGTTCGGTGAAAGCACGCCGATGAAGCGTCCGGGCGAACCCAATGAGGTCGCGCCCTGCTTCCTGTTCCTCGCATGCGATGACAGCAGCTATATGTCGGGCCAAGTGCTGCATCCCAACGGCGGTACGATCGTTAATGGCTAGCGGGGCGGGCTAGGAGAAACGCCATGCCAGCCAAATCGAAAGCCCAACAGAAAGCCGCCGGCGCCGCGCTCAGCGCCAAGCGCGGCGACACGCCCAAGTCGAAACTCAAAGGCGCATCGAAAGAGATGGCCGAGAGCATGACCGAAACGCAGCTCGAGGATTTCGCCAAGGGCTCGACCAAGGGCAAGCCCGAACACGTCGACTAGCGCTTATTCCGCGGCTTCAAGCTCCGCCGGAGCCGATGCCACGGTCGCTTGCGCGTTGGAGAAGGTCAGCACACCGTCGGCAATCGCGCCGGTGCGCATATCGATCCGGTCCTGCACATAATTCTGGCTGAGCCGCCAGGGCAGCGCGACCGTGCTCTTCGGCATGATGTGCAGCGACCGCTGGATATAGCCCGACGAGAAGTCGAAGACATTTTCCTCTTCGAGGCTCGACGGGTCGGCCAGCGCCGGTGTCGCGACGGTAGTGCCGGTATCGCGCATATGGTTGAGCACGCGGCAGACATATTCGGACACGATGTCGGCGCGCAGCGTCCAGCTGGCGTTGAGATAACCGAACACCGCCGAGAAGTTCGGCACGTTCGAGAACATGCACGCCTTGTAATAGAAATGGTCGTGCCAATCGACGGGGGCGCCGTCGACGCGCACCGGAATCTTGCCGGCGACCGCGAGCTTTAGGCCGGTGGCAGTGACGATGACGTCGGCGTCGAGATGCTTGCCCGATTTCAGCTGGATGCCGGTCGCATCGAATTTCTCGATATGATCGGTCACGACCGACGCCTTGTCAGCCTTCATCGCCTCGAAGAAATCGGCATCGGGGACGAGGCACAGGCGCTGGTCCCATGGGTTATAGGGCGGGGTGAAGGCTTCGGCGTCGTAACGGTCGCCTAGGCTCTCCTGCAGCTTTTTCGTCAGGAACTCCTTGACCTTCTCGGGCTTCTCGCGCGCACGGCGGAAGGCGATGTCCTGCAACCGGACATTCTTGAAACGCGTGATCTTGTACGCGAGCCCTTCGGGCAGGAATTTGCGAAGGAAGTTCGCGAACGCATCCTTTGCGGGCCGGATAAAATACCAGGTCGGCGTGCGCTGGAGCATCGTGACGTGCGCGGCTTCCTTCAGCGACGGGACGATGGTGACCGCGGTCGCCCCCGACCCGATCACGACGACCTTCTTGCCCTTATAATCGAGGTCCTTCGGCCAGAATTGCGGGTGGATGATCTGGCCCTGGAAATCGTCGCGGCCCGCGAACTGCGCGTCGAAGGGCTCGTCATAGTCGTAATAGCCCGAGCCGAGATAGAGCCAGCGCGCGGTCGTCGTCGATCTCGCGCCCTTGCTGTCCTCCATCGTCACCGTCCAGCGCGCCGCGGCGCTGTCCCAGTCGGCGCCCACGACCTTGCTGTCGAAGCGGATGCGCTCGCGGATATGGCGTTCGTCGACGATGCGATTAAGATATTCGAGGATCGAGGGGCCGTCGGCGATCGACTTTTCATGCTTCCACGGTTCGAAGACGAAGCCGAGCGTGTGCATGTCGCTGTCCGAGCGGATGCCGGGGTAACGGAACAGGTCCCATGTGCCGCCAAGCTGTTCGCGGCGCTCGACAAGGGCGAAGCTGCGGTCGGGCGAATTCATCTGCAAATGCACGGCCATGCCGATGCCCGAAATCCCCGCGCCGACGATCAGCACATCCTGATCGACCGGTGCAGCTTTCGCGTCTGCGGGGCGTTCCGTCGTCGCCGTGCCTGCCATCATCCTGTCTCCCGACTATGTTTGATGGGTAGATTACGCACCGCGTTTCATTTTGCAATCGAATTGACGTTTACGGAAAGTGCGGTGGCGATGAAGCGTCCTTGTCGCTGTCACATTATTGTCATAGGGGCGTAACCTGTTTGTCACCCATGGCCTCGCGCGCCCGAAATCACCGGAAAGGATGAAAGCCTCATGCGTCAGATCGCTGTCCTTCCCTATCGATTCGGCGGACCCGCGCAGGATGGGCCGACCGAAATCCTGCTGATCACGTCGCGCGAGACGAAGCGTTGGGTGGTGCCAAAGGGCAATCCATTGACCGGTATCACGCGTCACGCCGCCGCCGCGATCGAGGCCGAGGAGGAGGCGGGGGTGATCGGTGCGGTCTGCCCGACGCCGATCGGCAGCTATGAATATCGGAAGCGCCGCGCTAACGGCGCGTCGATCATGTATAATGTCGAAGTCTTCCCGCTCGCGGTGACGAACGAGCTCGAAGACTGGAAGGAAATGGACGAACGCGACCGCAAATGGTTCTCGTTCCGCGACGCCGCGTCGGCGGTCGAGGAACCCGATTTGCAGGCGCTGATCCGCTCGTTCGGCGATGGCGGTTTCCGCGCCGTCGCCCAGCCGCGCGGGGTCGCCCTCAATGTAGCAGACAAGACAGGGGTTAGCTGGATGTTCGCATGGTTTCAGCGTTTGCTGCCGCGACAGGGAAATTTCTTTGAATTGTTCGAAAGCCACGCCGCGACGCTCGTTGCCGGGGCGAATGCCTTGTCGCGCATGCTGCAGGGCGGCGAGGGCATGGCCGACCATGTCCAGGAAATCATCGAGCGCGAGCATGACGCCGACGCGATCACCCGCGAAGTCCTCCAGACCGTTCGCCGGACGTTCCTGACGCCGTTCGACCGCAGCGCGATCACCGACCTGATCGCCTCGATGGACGATGCGATCGACGAGATGCAGAAGACCGCGGGCGCGGTCGACCTGTATGACGTCACCGAATTCGAGCCCGAGATGCGCGACATCGCGGGCATCATCGTCGACGCCGCGCGCCTGACCGCCGAGGCGCTGCCGCTGCTTCGCAACATCGGCGCCAACGGTCCGCGGCTCCACGAGCTCACCGAGCGGCTGGTGCGGATGGAAGGCCACGCCGACGAGATCCATGCCGCCGGGCTGAAGCGCCTGTTCCGCGAGCATGGCGAATCGAACCCGACCCGCTTCCTGATCACGCGCGAACTCTTCCGCCATCTGGAGCGCGTCACCGACAGCTTCGAGGATGTCGCGAACGAAATCGACGGCCTGGTCATCGACCACGCATAAGCGGGGGCGTCCACCATGCACGAACTCGCTTTCCCCCTCCTCGTCGGCCTCGTCATCCTCGCGCTGGCGTTCGATTTCCTGAACGGCCTGCACGACGCCGCGAACAGCATCGCGACCGTCGTCGCGACGCGGCTGCTGCGGCCAGTGCAGGCGGTGCTGTTCGCCGCCTTCTTCAACTTCGCCGCCTATTTCCTGTCGGTCATCTTTCCCGAACTGCACAAGGTCGCCGAGACGATCGGCAAGGGGATCATCGACAAGGATCTGGTGACCCCCGCGGTCGTCTTCGGCGCGCTCGTCGGCGCGATGTTCTGGAACGTCGTCACCTGGCTGAAGGGGATTCCTTCGTCGTCGAGCCACGCGCTGGTCGGCGGGATCGTCGGCGCGGGCGTCGCGCATGCGGGGTTCGAGGGGATCGAGTGGACGGGCCTTAACAAGACCGTCATCGCGATCTTCCTGTCGCCTTTGCTCGGCATGATGCTCGCGATGCTCGTGATGCTGGTCAGCAGCTGGGCGCTCCGTCGGTCGACCGCCAGCTTCGCCGAGAAGACCTTCCGCCACCTCCACCTCTTTTCGTCCGCCGCTTATTCGATCAGCCACGGGCTGAACGACGCGCAAAAGACGATGGGGATCATCACCGTGCTCCTCTATTCGACCGGCTATCTCGGCGGCGAATTCCATGTGCCGCACTGGGTGGCGTTCAGCTGCTACATCGCGATCGCGCTCGGCACGCTGTCGGGCGGGTGGAAGATCATCGAGACGATGGGCGGGCGCATCACCAAGCTGTCGCATCATCAGGGCTTCGCTGCCTCGACCGGCGGCTCGATCATGGTGTTCACCGCCAGCTTGCTCGGCATCCCGGTGTCGACGACGCACACGATCACCGGCAGCATCATCGGCGCCGGCGTTGCGCGCCGGACGACCGCGGTGCGCTGGGGCGTCGCGGGCAATGTCGTCGCGGCGTGGTTCATCACCATTCCGGCGAGCGCGCTGGTTGCGGCGGCGTTCTATGGAATTACCCGCCTGTTCTGAACCGGATGGGGTTGCGTTTGAATGGGAACGTAATAAGAACATTCCTCGACGATGATGAGGAGTGCGTTCGATGGCCGGCGATTTCGATTTCCAGATTGGCAGCTGGCAGGTGCGGCACCGCCGCCTGAAAGAGCGGCTTGCGGGCTGCGCCGAATGGGAAGAGTTCGACGGCACCTCGGACATGCGCCCGATCCTCGGCGGCAACGGCAATGTCGAGGATAATCTCCTGAACATATCCAGCGGAACCTACCGCGCGATCGCGCTGCGATCCTATGACGCGGCGCAAGGCAGCTGGGCGATATGGTGGCTCGATGCGCGCAGCCCGCATGCGCTCGACGTCCCGGTTATTGGCCGGTTCGAGGATGGGGTCGGCCATTTCTATGCCGACGATATGCTCGATGGCCAGCCGATCCGCCTGCGCTTCATCTGGAGCCGCACCGATAGCCCGTCGCCGCGCTGGGAGCAGGCGATGTCGGCTGATGGCGGTGAAAGCTGGGAGGTGAACTGGACGATGGATTTTACCCGGGCATAGCTTCAGCGCGCCGGGCGGTAATCGACGCTGGCGCTGCCGACCATCCGCACCGGCAGATAGAGGCCATTGCCATAAGCCTTGATCTCGCCGGTCTCGAAGCTGTCGACGCGGGTGCGAATGACGAAGGCACCCTCGCGCCGCCGATCGACCGCGCGTTTGATCTTGCCTTGCAGCTTGGCGAGGTCGTTCGTGAAATTCTGCGTCAAAGCCTCGGCAATCAGCGGCGCGAAACCCTCGTTGCGGCCGAGCAGGATGAGCAGGTCGCCGCCGACGCCGTCGGTGTCGCCATTGATGACGAGGTCGGTGAAATGAACCTCGGCCGATCCCGGCTTGTTGGCCGGGATGGCGGTCATCCAGATGCGCCCGCGCGTCGGCGCGCCCGATCGCATATCCAGCTTCGCCTCCACGTCCACGCCCACCGCGACCCGGCCGCCCTCCGCGCCGTAGATCGTCGACTTGCCGAATTTGACCATCATCGAGCCGAGTTTCGGCAGCACGAACGGCCGTTTCGACCGTTTGGCGAGCGCGCGGTCGACGACGGGCTGGAGCTGCGCATAGTCGGCGATTACCGGCACGCGCACGTCGAGATGCGGTTTGGGGATTTCGCGGACCAGCCGCGGCAGCGGGGTGGGCGCAGGGTCGACGGGCCGCCCCGAGACAAAGGTTTCCGTAATGGCCTCGAGCCCGAGATTGAGGTTCAAGCGCTGCCCGTCGATCCGGTAGCCGCCGTAGAGGATGCGCTGCGGCGTGACGCGCATCCACACCGGCGGGTTCTCGCGGTTGAGTTCGAGCGATGTGAAGCTCTGCCGCCACACGTCGGCCGCCTGCTTGCGGATGTCGATCTTGGCGATCTCGCGCGTCACTTCACGCTCGACGCTCGCCACGACGGGCTTCAGCTTCGCGTCGGCCTGATCGGTGAAGGTGATCCGGCGCCCGAGGAAATCGATGCCCGGCGCCTTCGTCCAGCCATAGCTGATGCGCGCCTTGCCCTCTGTGCGCCAGTCGGGGGTGAGTTCGATGCGAATCCGCGCGTGCGCCATCGCCGCGCCCGTCGCGGTCTCGCCCTTCAGCACCCCACCCACGTCGCGCGCGGCGATCGTTGCCCGAAGCGGCACGTCGACGACGATCTCGGCGCCTTCGCCGCGCAGCCGCAGCGGCCCGCGCGTCACCTGCCCGATGATCGTGCAGGCGATCGGCGGCGTTACCTTGACCTTCTTGCCGAACAGCTTGACCCGCTGCGGCTGGACGCAGGCGCGCTCGCGCTGGTTGATCGTCCACAGCGTCTTTGGCACCGCGCGTTCGAGCGCTTGCTTGAGCGACGCGGTGTTGGCGTTGATCGGCACTGCGATCAGCGACCTTTGTGTGGGGGAGGGCGCCTTGTCGGTCGCGCGCGGCGGCGCTTCGACCTCGGTCTGACGGTCGCAACCCGTGAGCGATCCGATCAATAGCAGTGCGGCAAAAGCCCTGACATGCATAGGTACGGCCCCTGTTCGATGTTCTCTAGGTAACATCGAACAGTAAATACCGTTCCAATATTATGCCTTAGCTCGCAACGACCCCAAACAGATCATGCTCGTCAGCGTCCTCGATTTCGACGTCGACGATATCGCCGGCTTTTAGCGTCACCGCGACATCGCGGAGGTAGACGTGGCCGTCGATCTCGGGCGCGTCGGCTTGTGAGCGGCCGGTCGCGCCGATGCTGCCGTCTTCATCCGCTTCGCCGACTTCGTCGATGATCACGGGCAGCGTGCGGCCGATCTTGGCTTCGAGCTTCGCGGCGCTGATCGCGGCAGTCTTGGCCATGATGCGCTGGTAGCGGTCTTCCTTGACCTCTTCGGGCACCTGATCGGCCAGCGCATTCGCCTGCGCGCCCGCGACGGGTTCGAAGCGGAAGGCGCCGACGCGGTCGAGCTGGGCTTCGTCGAGCCAGTCGAGGAGATACTGGAAATCGGCTTCGGTTTCGCCGGGGAAGCCGACGACGAAGCTCGAGCGGATCGAAATGTCGGGGGCGACCTGGCGCCAGCTCTTCAGCCGTTCGAGCACCTTCGCCTCGTTCGCGGGGCGCTTCATGCGCTTGAGGACGCTCGGGCTCGCGTGCTGGAAGGGGATGTCCAGATAAGGCGTCAGCAGCCCCTCGGCCATCAACGGAATCACCGCGTCGACGTGCGGATAGGGGTAGACATAGTGGAGGCGTACCCACGGGGCGTTGCCTTCGCTGGTGCGAAGTTGGCCGAGTTCGCGCGCGAGGTCGGTCATGTGCGCGCGCACTTCGCGGCCGTGCCACTGGCGCGGATCGTGACGGATGTCGACGCCGTACGCCGAGGTGTCCTGGCTGATCACCAGCAGTTCCTTGGTGCCCGCGGCGACGAGCTTTTCGGCCTCGCGCAGCACCGCGTCGATGCGGCGGCTGACGAGTTTGCCGCGGAGATCAGGGATGATGCAGAAGGAGCAGCTGTGGTTGCAGCCTTCGCTGATCTTCAGATAGCTGTAGTGGCGCGGAGTGAGCTTCAGCCCGCCTTCGGGGACGAGATCGATGAAGGGGCCCTGCGTCGGCGGCGCGGCGTCGTGGACCGCGTCGACGACCTGCTCATATTGATGCGCGCCGGTGACCGCGAGCACGTTCGGGAAGCGCGCGCGGATGACCTCGGCCTCATTGCCCATGCAGCCGGTGACGATGACGCGGCCATTCTCGGCCATCGCCTCGCCGATCGCCTCGAGGCTTTCTTCCTTCGCCGAGTCGAGGAAGCCGCAGGTGTTGACGAGCACAACGTCGGCGCCCGCATAGTCGGGCGACAGGCCGTAGCCGTCGGCGCGGAGCTTGGTCAGAATCCGTTCGCTGTCGACGAGCGCCTTGGGGCAGCCGAGCGAAACCATGCCGACCTTCGGCTGGGTGGGGAGGGTTTTGACTGTCATGATTGGCGGCGCCCCTAGTCTATTTTTCGGGGTTTGTCACGCCTGCCAATGTGTCGGCGACGATTCGCCACACGCGCGGGTTGATGCCGAGGCCCAGATGCGTGCTGTCGACTTTGATGTTCCGCGCCTGCGGGTTGTAGATGTCGACCGCGATGTCGGGCCCGACGATGCCGTCGCGATCGGAGTAGATGACAGTGAGCGGCTGCGTCAGTCCTTTGAGGTTTCGCGCATGTATCTCGCGCTCGATCGCGTCGAAGTCGCGGCCAGCGAAGCGCAGGGCGAGCGCGGTATATTTGGGGCCGCCGATGATCGGCGTGCCCATCGTGATAATCTCGCGGACGAGGTGCGGGTAAGCGCGCGCGGTTTCGCGGGCGATGACGCCGCCGAGGCTCCAGCCGATCAGGGTGAGCGGGGCGCCGTCGGCCTTCACCCATTCGGCGGCCTGCGCCGCGAAGCGTTCGACGTCGGCGGCGACGCGGCCCTGGTTGCGGCCCATGCCCCAGTCGCGGACATGATAGCCGAGGTGGCGGAGATAGACTTCCAGGGGCCGCATCGAAAGTTCGCTTGCGCCATAGCCGGGGAGGAGGGCGACCGGGCGCCCGTCGCCGCGCGGCGCGCCGATCAAGTGATAGCCCGATAGGCCGTAGCGCAGCATGTCGAGCGGCAGCGCGAGCTCGCCGAGCGTCGCAAGCCGGCTCGGCGGCTTCAAGTCCGTGGGAAGCGGTGTGTCGCGGGGCATCGCCTTCTTGCTCCTGTCGCCCTATAGCTCGCCGCATCGGCACGGCATTGCAAGGGTGGTGAAGCATGATTGGCGTATTTGCGGCGATTTCGGCGGCAGTGGCGGTGGCGGCGGGCGCGTTCGGCGCGCATGGCGCGGCGGGGCCGCAGGAGGCCGAATGGCTGCGCACCGGCGGGCTGTATCAGCTGATCCACGCGGTCGCGGCGATCGCGATCATGGGCACCGCGCGCGGACCGGCGATCATGCTGCTCGTCGGCGCGGCGCTGTTCGCCGCCACCCTCTATGCGATGGCGCTCGGCGGGCCGCGGTGGCTCGGCGCGGTGACGCCGATCGGCGGGACGCTGCTGATTATCGGCTGGCTCTGGGCCGGCTGGCTTTACTGGCGCGGTTAACCGGCTTCGCACGTCTCGCAGTTGACGACCTCGACGATCATGTCGCCGGCCTGCAGCTTGCTCGCTTCGTCTTCCCAGAAACCATAAGGCTTGCCGGCGCGATAGATGCGCATGCCGCGCCCGCCGCTCGCGAGCCGGTCGAGGCTGCCGCCGATTTCCTCGCTTCGGACCGGGCGTTCGCGCAGCTGTACCTTGCCGCCGATCGCGGCGAGGTCGGCCATATAGTCGGCGACATGCTCGCCCTGTGCCGATCCGGCGAGGAGCAGACCGGTGAAGCTGACGGGGTTGATAACGTTCGTCGCCCCCGCCTGCCGCGCGAGCAGCTCATTGTCCTGCGCGCGGATGACGACGCTGATCGGCACATTCGGGGCGAGATGACGGACGGTGAGCACGATGAGGATCGAACTGTCGTCGCGTCCCGCCGAAACAAGGACCGTGTGCGCCTTCGCGATCTGTACGTCGATCAGCGTGTCGTCGTTCGACGCGTCACCCTGGAGCACGTTGCAACCCGCCGCCTCGGCCGCCTGGATGCGCGGGCCCGACTGGTCGATCACGACGATGCACGCGGGGTCGGTGCCGCGCGCGATGAGTTCACGAACCGCCTCGGCGCCGCTGGTGCCGTAACCGAGCACGACATAATGATTGGTGAGCTTTGCCTGGATGCGGGCCATACGCCATTTTTCCCATGTGCGCTTGAGGACGAAATTATAGGCGGTGCCGACGAAAATGAAGAGCACCATGATGCGGATCGGGGTGACGATCACCGCCTCGATCAGCCGCGAGCGGTCGGACACCGGCGCGATGTCGCCAAAACCCGTCGTGGTGACCGAAATCATCGTGAAATAGACGACGTCGAGGAAGCTGATCTGGCCGTCGTGGCTGTCCTTCAGCCCCGCGCGGTCGACCCAGTGGACGAGCACGACAATCGCGATCAGGAGGAAGGCGACGCCGAGCCGCGTGATAACGTCGGCCCAGATCGGCCAGTTGCTCGCGCGCTTTAGCGGGCGAAAGATGTGCGGCATTTTCAGCTTGTCGGAAGGCCGACGGCTCATCGGGGCGGCAACTGCTTCATCGGATCGACTGGTATGCGATTTTTGCGCAGCTGGAAATGGAGTTGCGACGTCTGCACCTGACCCGTCGCCCCGGCGCGGCCGATGACGTCGCCCATGCGAACGCTCTGGCCGCGTTTGACGTCGATCCGGCCCGCATGGCCATAGGCGCTGACCCAGCCGCCGCCATGGTTGATCAGGATCAGCCCGCCATAGATGCCGACCTGGTCGCCGGCATAGGCGACGACGCCGCCAGCGGTCGCGCGGATCGGGGTGCCCGCCGCGGCGGCGATGTTGATGCCGTCGCTGACCCTGCCCGGCGCGATCGGACCGAAGCGCGCGAGGATCGGCCCATTGAGCGGCCATTCGAAGCGGCCGACGAAATAGGCGGGCTCGGCGATCGCGGTGGTGACCGGCGGGCGCGGGGCGGCGCTGCCAGCGGTTGGCCGGGCTGCCTCGGCGAGCGCGGGCTGGCTGCCGGTCAGGATGTCGTCGATGTTGAGGCGGAAGGCGGCGGCGCGCGCGTCGATATCGACCGGACCGCGCGGAACGGGACGCGCGTCGGAGGGCAGGCGCAGGCGCTGGCCGACGCGCAATATATAGGGGTCGGTGAGGGCATTGATCGTGATGATCTCGCCCCAATCGACGCCATAGGCCGCGGCGATGCCGATCCCCGTCTCGCCCGCGCCGACGCGATGATAAAGGCCGGCGGGGACACTAAGCTCCTGCCCGAAGCGGAGCGTATAGGGCGGCGCGAGATCATTCTCGATCGCGAGCGCCTCGGACCCCGCGCCAGTCATCTCACCGACCGCGCGGAGCGTGTCGCCGGGGCGGACCGAATAGACGCCCGCGTTCACGCGGACCGCGTTGGTTGTGACCGATTTGAGCGTCCAGGTTGGGCGTTCATAGACGTCCAAGGCTTCGCCGAGCGAGCGGCGTTCAAAGTCCGGCGCCGGAGCGGGCCGCGATGGCGGTGCGGGTGTCGCCGGAATGCAACCGGCGAGCGATGCGGCGCACAAAAAGGCCGCGATATGATGTCTGAAATCCCCCATGCGCTCCCTTTGCCAAAGCAAAGCGGCGGTGGCTACATTTCTGTCTCGTTACGACACGGAATTTCCCGAGGGCCGGGGGAGTTGAGCCTATCAGCCGCCGTAGGCACCGCGCAGCGCCGCGAGCGACGCGTCGTGGGTCAGGTCGAGCTGCAGCGGGGTGACCGAGATATAATTGTCATCGATCGCCTCTAGGTCGCTGTCGTGGCCGAGGCTGTGCTCGATGCCGTGGAGGCCGAACCAATAATAGCGATAGCCGCGCGGGTCGGTGCCCTCGACGATCGAGCCGCGGCCATAATCGTGGAAGCCCTGCCGCGTGACGCGGATGCCCTGCACCTCGGCGGCGGGGATCGCGGGGAAGTTGATGTTGATCAGCGTGCGCGGCGCCATCTCCATGTCGAGCAACGGGCGGAGCACCTTGGCGCCCCAGACTTCGGCCGCCTCGAACGGCACGCTGTCGCCCATGCCTTCCTTGGCATAAACTTGGCTGAGCGCGATCGAAGGGATGCCCGCGAGCGCGCCCTCGATCGCTGCCGAGACGGTGCCCGAATAAGTGACGTCGTCGCCGAGGTTGGCGCCGCGGTTGACGCCCGAAAGGATCAGGTCAGGCTTTTCGGGCATCAGCTTGCCGATCGCCATCATCACCGAATCGGTCGGGGTGCCGCTGCACGACCAGCGCCGCTCTTCGTGCTGGCGGATGCGCACGGGGCGCGAGAGGGTGAGCGAGTGGCCGGCGCCCGACTGTTCCTCGGCGGGCGCGCAGACCCAGATGTCGTCCGAAAGCTGGTGCGCGATCGCCTCCAGCACCGCCATGCCCGGGGCGTGATAGCCGTCGTCGTTGGTGAGGAGGATGCGCACGTTTCTGTCTCTCTTTCTTCGTCATCCCGGACTTGATCCGGGATCCATTCGGCGGTGGCGTCATGGACCCCGGATCAAGTCCGGGGTGACGACTGTTTAGTTGGCCGGGGTGAGCTTGGTGATCCCGCCCATGTAAGGAAGGAGCGCCTTCGGAATATCGACACTCCCGTCGGCCTGTTGGTAATTTTCGAGGATCGCGACGAGGGTGCGCCCGACCGCGAGGCCCGAGCCGTTGAGCGTGTGGACGAACTCGTTGCCCTTTACGTCCTCGCGGCGGAAGCGCGTGTTCATGCGGCGCGCCTGGAAATCGCCGCAGTTCGAACAGCTCGAAATCTCGCGATAGGCATTCTGGCCCGGGAGCCACACCTCGAGGTCATAGGTCTTGCGCGCGGCAAAGCCCATGTCGCCGCTGCACAGCAGCATCTTGCGGTACGGAAGTTCAAGCGCCTCAAGGATCGTTTCGGCGGCGCGTGTCTTGCGTTCAAGCTCGGCATCGCTGTCCTCGGGGCGGACGATCGAAACGAGCTCGACCTTCCAGAACTGATGCTGGCGGATATAGCCGCGCGTGTCGCGTCCCGCCGACCCGGCTTCGGAGCGGAAGCAAGGGGTGAGCGCGGTCATGCGGATCGGCAGATCGGCTTCGGGCAGGATTTCCTCGCGCACCGCGTTGGTCAGGCTCATCTCCGAGGTCGAGATCAGCCAGCGGCCGTCGGTGGTCTGAAACAGATCCTCGCGGAACTTGGGAAGCTGCGTGGTGCCATAGGCGGCTTCGTCGCGGACCATTAGCGGGGTCGCACACTCGGTATAGCCCGCCTCATTGGTCTGCCGGTCGAGCATGAACTGGCCGATCGCGCGTTCGAGCCGCGCCATCTGGCCCTTCAGGAAGGCGAAGCGCGCGCCCGACATCTTCGCGGCGGTCTCGAAGTCGAGGCCGAGCGCGGGGGCGAAATCGGCATGTTCCTGTGGCGTGAAATCGAACGTGCGCGGCGTGCCCCAGCGCGCGATCTCGACATTGCCGTCCTCGTCCTCGCCCGCGGGGACGTCGGCGAGCGGGATGTTCGGGATCGCGGCGAGAATGTCCTGCAACGCGGCAAGCTGTTCGCGCTCGGCGTCTTCTTTCGCGGGAAGTGCGGTCTTGAGGTCGGCGACCTCGGTCTTCAAGGCTTCGGCCTTGTCCTTGTCGCCCTGCGCCATCGCCTGGCCGATCAGCTTCGACGCTTCATTGCGGCGCGCGAGCGAGCCCTGAATTTCGGTCTGCAACGCGCGCAGCGACGCGTCGGCCGCCACGATCTGTGCGGACAGGGGTTCGAGGCCGCGGCGCGCGAGGCCGGCGTCGAACGCTTCGGGATTTTCCCGGATCAGGCGGATATCGTGCATGCGCCGCGCTATGGCGTTGCCGCCCGCGCCGCGCAAGCCGTCTTAGCGTTCCAGCAATGCCGCCAACTGGCCGAGCACCGTGCCCCAACCTTCGCGGAAACCCATTTCCTCATGCTTCGCGCTGTCCTCGGGATTCTTGTGCAGCACGCGCGCCGAATAGAGCGTGCCACCATCCTTGGCCCCGAAGGTCAGGATCGCGGTCATCGCGAGCCAGGGCTCGGCGGGCTGCCAGCCTTCGGTCAGCACGGTGGTAAAGACGAGGCGCTTTTCGGGGATGGCTTCCAGGAAGCAGCCATCGACATGCGGCTGGAAATCGTCCGCGCCCGCCTCGCGCATCCGCGTAACGAACCCGCCGCCGGGGCGGAGGTCCAGCTTGTCGACGCGGCATTCGATGGGCGCCGGGATCCACCATCGCGCGAGTTTCGCCGGGTCGCTCCAGGCGTCCCACACCGCCGACGGCGGGGCGGCGATGTGGCGGGAAATGGTGAGTTCGCTTTTGCTCATGCGTTTTGCTCCGGGGGTGTTTGCGATTCGACGAAGTCGGCGAGACGGTCGGTGCGGCCCTGCCAGATCGCGCGTTGCTGCGAGAGCCAGCCTTCCGCCGCCGCGAGCCGCTCGGCATCGACGCGGCAGGTGCGGACGCGGCCGTGCTTTTCGGTGTGGATCAACCCCGACATTTCGAGAACCGACAGATGCTTGAGAAAGGCGGGGAGGCCCATTTCGAACGGCTCGGACAGCTGCTTTACCGGCGCCGCGCCTTTGAGCAGGCGGCTGACGACCGCGCGGCGCGTCGGGTCGGCGAGCGCGTGGAAAAGCGAATCGAGCGCGGCTTGTTGGTTCACCATGTGGCGAACTATATAATTAGTTTCCCATATGGTAAACTGATTCTCGTCGCGCGTAAAAAAGGGCCGCCCCCGAGGGGGCAGCCCTTAGTTCGGTGGTCTGGGTTAGCCCCCCGGACCGCCAGTGGATTTCTCAAGCCGCGTTGGCGTCGTCGTCGTTGCGGTTCGCCGCGCGGCGCCGCACGACAAGCGCAGCGGCTGCAGCGCCGAACAATAGCATCATCGGCGGCGCGGGAACAGGGGTCGGATCGCCCGAGGAGCTGCTGGTGCTGCCGCCCGAGCTCGACGAAGAGGACGAGGAGCTGCTGCTCGACGAGGAGGAAGACGACGAGCTGGTGCTGCCGGTCGAACCGAAGCTGCTGCTGCCGCCGGTCGCGCCGCTCGACGTGCTGCTGCTCGACGAGGAAGACGAAGACGAGCTCGACGACGAGCTGCTGGAGCCGCCCGAGCTGCCGTGCGACGAACTGCCCCAACCCGAGCTGCCCTTCGATGAGCTGCCGCCCGAAGAGGACGAGCTCGACGACGAAGAGGAGGAGGACGAACTCGACGACGAGCTGCTGCTCGACGAGGAGGTGCTGACGTTGCCCGAAGAAGTCGAAACATTACCCGACGAGGTCGAGGTGCTGACGCTGCCGGTCGAGGTCGAGACGCCGCCCGTCGACGTCGAAGTCGAAACGCCGCCCGTCGAGGTGGACACGCCGCCCGTGGACGTCGAGACACCGCCCGTCGAGGTCGACACCCCGCCCGTGGACGTCGAGACGCCGCCGGTCGAGGTCGAGACGCCCGACGAGGTGCTGGAGGTCGTGCTGAGGCCGCCGGTCGTCGTCGAGGTGACGACGATGCTGCCGCTGCTGCCGCCGCCGCTGCTGCCGCCGAAGAAACCGCCGAAGAAGCCGCCGCCGAAACCGCCGCCAAAGCCGCCGCCGATCACCGTCACGCCGCCGCCGCTGCTGCCGCCTTCAAAACCGCCGCGCGGGAAGGGCGCATAGGGGATGGGGGGCAGCGGGATCGTCTGCGTCACGACTTGCTGTTGCGGGGTCGCGGTGCGGATGATGCGCTTCGTCGTGACGACGCGGCGCACGCGCTTCACGGGCTTGCGCGCCGCATGGCGTTTGCGCACGACCTTCTTGCCGACGCACGGCGAACAGGACTGGACGGTCTGCGCGCGCGCCTTCGGGACGTCGGCGATCTGCATCGCGCCGCTACCGATGATCGCCCCGCCGCAGGTGCAGGCGCAAAGCTTGGCAAGGGCCATTCGGACAGACATAGGTTTTTCTTTCTTTCCCGTTGCAGGTGCGAAGGCCCATCGACCGGCACCCCCCGTTCACTTTCGCTATAACGCAAAAGGCCAAAGCTTTATGAACACGGCAATTGCGTTAACCGCGTTCATCTGTCCGAGAGCGGGAAATGCCGCGCGGAATCAACCAAAATCCCGGTATCTGTCCCAAAACAGAACGGATTATGCAACAATTCTATGCAATTGGTTAACCTTCGGACCTAAATCGCGTCGCGCGATGGTGTCCGGCGAGCTGCCACTGGGCGGCAGAATCGCCCCCGACGCCATGCCGGTTCATCGCCGCTTCACGGGTCGTCGTTATCGGCAGCTTGGCGCTTGTATCGTTGCCAGCGGCTGGGTATAGGCGCGCCACTCCCCGAGCTGTTTAACAGCCCGTAAGGTGACAGGAAAGGACGCGAGAGCCCCTCATGCCGACCAAGATTGCCGACGTTGGCGCTGACGCGCTTCGCGAAGCCAAATCCAATCTCGATTCGGATTATGTCCCCGGCGACGACGAAGAGTTTATGAACGAGCGGCAGCAGGATTATTTCCGCGGCCTGCTGCGCGCCTGGAAAAAGTCGATCCTCTCCGAATCCGAATCGACGCTGGCGCATCTTCAGGACGGCCCGCTGCGCGAACCCGACCTCGCCGACCGCGCGTCGAGCGAGACCGACTGGGCGATCGAGCTGCGCACGCGCGACCGCCAGCGCAAGCTGATCGCCAAGATCGATTCGGCGATCCGCCGAATCGACGAAGGCGAATATGGCTATTGCGCGGTCACTGGCGAGCCGATCTCGCTCGCGCGCCTGCAGGCCCGCCCGATCGCGACGATGACGCTGGAGGCGCAGGAGCGCCACGAGCGCAACGAACGGATTTCACGCGAAGATTAGTCGTAGAGGACCGCGGTCCATTTACGATTCCGCAACGACCCGGTCCTAGATTCCGCTCCTCAATCACAAGAGGAACGGGGCGTAATGGATTCACTAGGACCCAGATCGGTCGACGAGGAGGTCGCTGCGCTGTCGCGCGGTGCCGATCGCGACAGCCTGTTCCTGCAGGCCGGCCTGATCCTGCCCGGCAGCCCGGACCCCGTTACCGTGCGCGTGCGCAACCTGTCGCCCGGCGGCATGCTGGCCGAGGCGAACGTCAAGGTCGCGCAGGGCACGGCGGTCGAGGTCGACCTGCGCAATGTTGGCCCGGTCGCGGGCCGCGTGATCTGGGTGGGCGAGGGCAAGTTCGGTATTGCGTTCGACCGTCAGGTCGACCCGCAGGCTGTGCGTCGTCAGGTGGTTTCAGAGTCCGATTTGCCGCCGCATCTTCGGCGCACGGGCCTCGAGAAAGGCCCCCTCTATCGCCGGCGCTGATGCGTCCTTCACAGGGTGGCATCAGCGGGGCGATAGCGCTGGCGATCAGGCGATCGTCAGCATTTCCTCCTTGAGTTTCAGTTTCTGCTTCTTGAGCTGCGCGACGACTCCGGTATCGGGGGCGGGACGGCGCTCTTCATTCGCAATTTTCGCATCGAGGTCCGCGTGACGGGACTTCAGGGTGGAAAGGTGCGACGTGCTCATTGGCATTCTCCTTTTCGACTCGATGGGCAGGTCGAATTAAATCACGAAATCGCCCCGATGTCGTGGCGATTCGGCCAAGCGGTCCCCGTTGCGGACCAGTGGTGAACGTGGCAGGGAGGCGATGTGAACCCCGAGGAAATTACCCAGCGCCTGGAACTGCTTCGCATCGAGCATCGCGACCTCGATGCGGCGATCATTGCGCTCGGCACCGCGGCGGTTCCCGACCAGCTGCAGCTCGCGCGCCTGAAAAAACGCAAGCTGCGCCTCCGCGACGAAATCTCCTGGTGCGAGGATCAGCTGCTTCCCGACATCATCGCGTAACGGCTTGAATCAAAACGGGACGGCCGGTGCCCGTATTTTCATGGTTACCGACGTTGCGGACCCGATGGTCGGCATGGCATCTCCCGCGTCATGGTCGGTGGGGACACGAACATGATGGCAATCGATGTGCCGGTGCAACGCGCACAGGTCGAAAATCTCTATGTCGAGGCGATGCTGCTCGCCGACGAGGCGCACGCCGCTTTTGCCGTGCAGCGCGACCTAGGGCGTGCCGGCGGCGACGCGGCGGCGCAGATCGGCCTTGCGTGCGAATCGTTGAAGACGACGACGCGGCTGATGCATGTCATCGCCTGGCTGCTTCATCGCCGCGCGATGTTCGCGGGCGACCCGGGGGCGGGGCCGCACGACAGCGCGGCGCGGATCGGCGAGGCCGTCGCGGCCGACTGGGATATCTGCGCGAGCTTCGATGTGTCGGTGCGCCGGATTGTTTCGGCGAGCGAGCGCCTGTTCGAGCGGATCGCGATGCTGGAGGCCGGCTGGGAAGCGCCGGCCGTGACGCCGGTGCAGCAATTGCTGGCGCGGCTGGAGGCGCGGCTCTGACGGAGAAGGGCGTTTAGCCCAGCCACTCGATCCAAGCGCCGTGCGCGTGTGCTTGGGCAATTTTCCTCGGCGCCTCGCCGCCCGGCCAGTGGCGCACGACCAGTTCATGATGATGCACCGTGCGGTTCGCCTCGAGCGCCACCCATGCGAGCGGCCGGTCGGCGGTCGCGCGCTTGCCGGCTTCCTCCATCGCGGCGGTCACCCGCGCC
This sequence comes from Sphingomonadaceae bacterium 3R27C6, assembly GCA_005503215.1. GTDB lineage: Bacteria > Pseudomonadota > Alphaproteobacteria > Sphingomonadales > Sphingomonadaceae > Sphingopyxis. The sequence continues at coordinate 23,695 of SCNS01000009.1, forward strand.
TGCTGGTCAGCGGGGATATATTGCCAGACGACCGAATGCATCAGCACGCGGGTCGTCCCTTCAGCTTGCGGTTTCGCGAGTTCGGCCTCGACGAAATCTGCAGCGGTCGCACGGATCAGTCGCGGTGGGTCCTCGGTCGCCGCCGCAATCGCCGCCTCGATGCGCGCGAAGCGGATATGATGCTCGGGCCAGATATAGGCTTTCAACCGCAGCGCCTGCACAGGATCGGTCAGGTCGACGGGGGCGACGTCGCAGCCCTTGAGGCCGGCGAATTCGATCGCATGCTGCGGCGGATGGTCGCCGCGCCATTGGGGGGTGAAGGCGATCGCGCCGGGCTGCGGCCCGACATGCACGCCGCCAAGGTCGTAATGATAGCGGTCAATCATCAGGTTGATCCCGCCGCTTGACCCGATTTCGCGGCAGTCGAAACACGGGGGCAGGCCTTTGTCGGCGAGCCAGAGCATCGCCGCGATAAAGTTCGACGAGCGCCCCGCCTCGTTGGTCTGCGGCGGGCCGTCGAGCCAGGGAAGCAGCGCCGCCTCGTGCCGCGCGACGACCGCAGCGATGATCGTGGCGTCGTTGATGTCCTCCGAATCCGCATAGATGGGGGCGAGCTCGTGCGCGGTTCCCGTCAGGTGCAGCGCGTGGATGCCGCCCGCGGCGCGCAGCGGCAGCGCGTCGGCGAGCGGCGGACCCTTCCACCCGGCGATCCGGCGCGCGAATTCGCTCGCCGGCTTGCCGAGCAATGCGCCGAGCGCGCCAACGACGCGGGCGGTGACGCGGGCGTCGTTGGCGCGGCAATAGGCGACCTGGTTGGCGAAAGCGGTGCGCACGGCCTTCGGGCCGGTCTCGGCCATGTCGATGAACTCGTAGCGCTCGCTCATTGCCCTTTTTCCTCTCGCCGCTTATGGGCGCGCAAGCTTATGCCCGAACCGATCATCTTTGCCATCCCGAAGGGGCGCATCCTCGACGAGGCGCTGCCCCTGCTTGCGCGCGTCGGGATAGAGCCGTCGGACGAGTTTTTCGATAAGAAAAGCAGGGCGTTAGTTTTTGGGACAAATCAGCCGCACATCTCGCTGATCCGCGTGCGCGCGTTCGACGTCGCGACCTTCGTCGCGCATGGCGCGGCGCAGCTCGGCATCGTCGGATCGGACGTCGTCGACGAGTTCGATTATAGCGAGCTTTACGCGCCGGTGGACCTCGGCATCGGTCATTGCCGCCTGTCGCTCGCGGGGCCCGAGGGCAGCGCGCCGCCGGGGCTGGGCGAAAGCCATATCCGCGTCGCGACCAAATATCCCGGAACGACGCGCCGCTGGTTCGAGGCGCAGGGCATCCAGGCCGAGTGCATCAAATTGAACGGTGCGATGGAAATCGCGCCGAAGCTGGGGCTTGCCTCGCACATCGTCGATCTGGTTTCGACCGGGCGCACGCTCGTCGAAAATGCGCTCGCCGAGCAGAAGATCATCAGCGAGGTCTCGGCGCGGCTGATCGTCAACCGCGCGGCGTTCAAGCTGCGTTCGGCCGAGGTGCCGGCACTCGTCGAGAAATTCCGGCAGGCGGTGGGCGATGCGGCGGCTTGATGCTTCCGAGCCCGGCTTCGCCGCCGAGTTCGACGCGCTGGTCAACGATCGGCGCGAGAGCGATTCCGATGTCTCCGCCGGCGTCGCCGCGATCATCACGCGGGTGAAGGCCGAGGGCGACGCCGCGCTCGCCGATTATACCGCGAAGTTCGATCGTTTCGATTTGGGCGCGAGCGGCTGGAGTATCTCGAAAGAGGAATGCGCCGCGGCCTATGACGCGCTCGACCCCAAGCTTCGCGATGCGCTGAACCTCGCGGCCGACCGAATCCGCGCCTATCATGCCGCGCAGCTTCCCGAAGATCGCGACTATCGCGACGCCACCGGCGCGCGGCTCGGCGCTCGCTGGAATGCGGTCGATGCGGCGGGGGTCTATGTCCCCGGCGGGCGTGCCGCCTATCCCTCGTCGGTCTTGATGAACATCCTCCCCGCGAAAGTCGCGGGCGTCGGCCGGATCGTGATGATGACCCCGACACCGGGCGGCGAGACCAATCCGGTGGTGATGGCGGCGGCGCACATCGGCGGGGTCGACGAGATCTGGCGCATCGGCGGGGCGCAGGCCGTCGCGGCGCTCGCCTATGGCACCGACAGGATCGCGCCGGTCGACGTCGTCACCGGCCCCGGCAACGCATGGGTCGCCGAGGCGAAGCGGCAGGTCTACGGCGTCGTCGGCATCGACATGGTCGCGGGACCGAGCGAGATCGTCGTCGTCGCCGACAATCGGAACGCGCCGCATATCATCGCCGCCGATCTCTTGAGCCAGGCCGAGCATGACCCGACGAGCCAGTCGATCCTGTTCACCGACGACGCCGACTTTGCCGACGCCGTCGCGGCGGCGGTCGCGCATATCATCCCGACGCTGTCCACCGCATCGACGATGCAGGAAAGCTGGGCTGACAATGGCGCGGCGATCATCGTGCCGAGCCTCGCCGACGCGATCCCGCTCTGCGACCGGCTCGCGCCCGAACATCTCGAACTCGCGGTCGATCCGGCCGAGGCCGACGCGCTCTTCGCCAAGGTGCGTCACGCCGGCTCGGTCTTCCTCGGCCGCCAAACACCCGAAGCGATCGGCGATTATGTCGCGGGTCCCAATCATGTGCTGCCAACCGGCCGCCGCGCGCGTTTTTCGAGCGGGCTGTCGGTCAGCGACTTCATGAAGCGCACCAGCTTCCTCGCGCTCGACGAAGCGAGCCTCGCGGCGATCGGCCCGGCCGCGGTCGCACTCGCGGGGGCCGAGGGGCTTCCCGCCCACGCGCTTTCGGTCAGCCAGCGTCTCAGCTAAGAAAAGAGTCATGAACAAGCGTTCCCAGTCCCGCTCCGCCGCCCGTCTCGCCGCCGTCCAGGCGCTCTATCAGCACGAGATGGAGGGCACGCCCGTGCCCAAGCTGATCCACGAATTCCATCAGCACCGCATCGGCGCGACGATCGAGGACGAGGAATATGCCGACGCCGACACCGCCTTCTTCGACGATATCGTCAAGGGCACGCTCGCGCGCATCGAAGAGATCGACGTGGCGATCGTCGCGCGGCTTGCGAGCGGCTGGTCGATGGAGCGGCTCGACCGCACGATGAAGGCGATCCTGCGCGCGGGCTCCTATGAGCTGATGGCGCGCGGCGACGTGCCCGTCGGCGCGGTGGTCAGCGAATATGTCGATGTCGCGAAGGCGTTCTTCGACACGCGCGAAGCGGGGTTCGCGAACGGCCTGCTCGATGCGATCGGCAAGGATGTGCGCGGAACCCGCGCATAAGATATCCGTTCGCATCGAGCGAAGCCGGGATGCCCCTCGGCTTGGCGCCATCGCGATGGGTGTCTCGACTTCGCTCGACACGAACGGAAGTCACCCCTCATCGGACGAGAGGGTAATATGAGCGAAGCCGATTTCATCGCCCGCCTGCGTGCCATCGCGACCGATCCCGCCGCGCGCGGGCTGGCCGACGACGCCGCGGTGCTGGACGGGCTCGTCCTCACCCATGACATGATCGTCGAGGGCGTTCATTTCCTTCCCGACGAACGGCCGCAGGATGTCGCGTGGAAGCTTGTTGCCGTGAACCTTTCCGATTTGGCCGCAAAGGGGGCCGCGCCGCTCGGCGTGCTCGTCGGCTATAGTCTGACCGGCGACGAGCTTTGGGACGCGGCCTTCGTCCGCGGGCTGGGTGAGGTGCTGCGCCGGTACGAGGTGCCGCTGCTCGGCGGCGATACCGTGGGCATTCCCGCCGGCGCGCCGCGCACATTCGGGCTCACCGCGATCGGCAAGGCGCCTGCGACCGGCGCGCCGGCGCGGAGCGGCGCAAAGCCGGGCGACCAGATCTGGGTCACCGGCACGATCGGCAATGCCGGGCTGGGCCTCGCGATGCGGCTGGGGCAGGTCGACCCGAATGAAACCTGCCTTTCCGCTTATTGCCGCCCCGAGCCTCAGCTGGCCTTCGGGCAGGCGGTGGCGCCGCACGTCCATGCGATGATGGACGTGTCCGACGGCCTGCTGATCGACGCGCAGCGGATGGCCGAGGCGAGCGGGTGCCAGCTTGGCATCATGCTCGAGACGATCCCGCTGTCGGCGGCGCTGCTCGCGGTGCGCCCCGACGTGCTCGACACGCGGCTCGCGGCGGCGAGCGCGGGCGACGACTATCAGTTGCTGTTCACTGCCGACGCTTCGGCTGCCGCGGCGATCCGCGAGATTGCGGCGGGGCTGAATGTCGTCGTCACGCCCCTTGGTCACGCCGGGGTCGGCGAGGGAATCATGCTGACGCATCGGGCGCAGCGGATCGCGCCACCCGAGCGGCTCGGTTTCATGCACTGACACGAAAACACGGAAAAGCGCCAAAATTACCGGGGTTGCCCTTGGCTTTCTTTCTTCCCATAAATCGGCGTCCAAATTTGGGGCGGTCGCATCAGGGGAGAGAGCGAACCGGCATCAATAAGTCGGACGTGCTCGACTGATATCTTCTGCGTCGCCCTTCTCAATGGGAAGGAATAGTCACGCATGGATCCGGTTTTGATCGCGATAGCGTGCGGCCTGGTGGCCGTACTCTATGGCTTTATTACTTCGCGGCAGGTGCTCGGCGCATCGGCGGGTAACGAGAAGATGCAGGAAATCGCAGCCGCCATCCAGGAAGGCGCCAAGGCCTATCTCGGCCGCCAATATCGCACCATCGCTATCGTCGGCGTCGTCGTCGCCGTGCTCGTCTGGTGGTTCCTCGGCCATATTTCGGCCGCTGGTTTCCTCCTCGGCGCCGTCCTCTCGGGTGTCGCCGGCTTCGTCGGCATGAACATTTCGGTGAAAGCCAACGTCCGCACCGCGGCCGCGGCGCAGACCGGACTGCAGGCGGGCCTGACCATGGCGTTTCGCGCCGGCGCGATCACCGGTCTGCTCGTGGCGGGCCTCGCGCTCCTCGCGATCTCGGTCTTCTTCTGGTATCTGATCGGCCCCGGCGGCTTCACCGTCGGCGGTGACGATCGCACCGTCGTCGACGCGCTTGTCGCGCTTGCGTTCGGCGCCTCGCTGATCTCGATCTTCGCGCGTCTGGGCGGCGGCATCTTCACCAAGGCCGCCGACGTCGGCGCCGACCTCGTCGGCAAGGTCGAGGCCGGAATCCCCGAAGACGATCCGCGCAACCCGGCGGTGATCGCCGATAACGTCGGCGACAATGTCGGCGACTGCGCCGGCATGGCCGCCGACCTGTTCGAAACCTATGTCGTGACCGTCGGCGCCACGATAGTGCTGATGGCGCTGCTTTTGAAGGGGGCGGGCGACCAGCTTCTGCCGTTGATGAGCCTGCCGCTCCTGATGGGCGGCGTGTGCATCATCACCTCGATCATCGGCACCTATTTCGTGCGTCTCGGCAGCGGCAAGAATGTCATGGGTGCGATGTACAAGGGTTTCCTCGTCACCGCGCTTCTCTCGGTTCCGGCCATCTGGATCTCGACCAGCTATGTCCTGAAAGGCGACATGGATACCGCTATCACGGGTCAGGCGTTCAACGGCTGGGACTTGTTCTATTGCTCGCTGCTCGGCCTCGTCATCACCGGGCTGATCATCTGGATCACCGAATATTATACCGGCACCAACTACCGCCCGGTGCGCTCGATCGCCAAGGCTTCGGAAACGGGTCACGGCACCAACGTCATCCAGGGTCTCGCGGTCAGCCTTGAATCGACCGCGCTGCCGACGCTCGTGATCTGCGTCGGCATTGTCGTCGCGTTCCAGACCGCGGGCATCGTCGGCATCGCCTTTGCGGCGACCGCAATGCTGGCACTCGCCGGCATGGTCGTCGCGCTCGACGCTTATGGCCCCGTCACCGACAACGCCGGCGGCATCGCCGAAATGGCGGGTCTCGACGATTCGGTTCGCGAAAAGACCGACCTGCTCGACGCCGTGGGCAACACGACGAAGGCGGTGACCAAGGGTTATGCGATCGGTTCGGCGGGTCTCGCGGCGCTGGTGCTGTTCGGGACCTATACGGCCGACATCACCGAATATTCGGCGAAGCTCGGGCTGACCGAGCCGCTGACCTTCTCGCTGTCGTCGCCCTATGTCATCGTCGGGCTGCTGCTCGGCGCGCTGTTGCCCTATCTCTTCGGTGCGATGGGCATGACCGCGGTCGGCCGCGCGGCGGGTGAGGTGGTCAAGGACGTCCGCGACCAATTCAAGGCGAACCCGGGCATCATGACCTATGAGTCGAAGCCCAATTATGCGCGCACGGTCGACCTCGTCACCAAGGCGGCGATCAAGGAAATGATCATCCCGTCGCTGCTCCCGGTGCTCGCGCCGATCGTCGTCTATTTCGTGATCCGCGCGGTTGCGGGGCCGGCCGCGGCATTGGAAGCGCTCGGCGCGCTGCTGCTCGGCGTGATCGTCGGAGGGCTGTTCGTCGCTATCTCGATGACCTCGGGCGGCGGCGCATGGGACAATGCCAAGAAGTATATCGAGGACGGCAACCACGGCGGCAAGGGCAGCGAGGCTCATAAGGCCGCGGTGACCGGCGACACCGTTGGCGATCCGTACAAGGATACCGCGGGCCCGGCGGTCAACCCGATGATCAAGATCACCAACATCGTGGCGATCCTGCTCCTCGCGGCGCTGGCGCACGGCGCGGCGTAAGCTGCGCTGCCTCGCAGGCAAAAGAAAAGCCCCGCCGGAGCGATCCGGCGGGGCTTTTCTTGTCCGTGTCGTGAGGGTTAGCGCTGCGCCTTCATCTGCGCGGCATAGCCCGCCTGTACCATCGCGCTCATCCGGTCGAACAGCGCATCGGGGTCGCTGCGGCGGAGATCCGCGATCGCCGCTTCGGCGCCCTCGGCGACGACGAGTTCGCGCGTCCCGGCATCGACCGCCGCCAGCATCTGTGCCGCCGCGTCGTCGGGTGACAGGCCGTTCTCGATTGCGGCATCGCTTTCCCCGCGCGTGCTGCCGTCGGCGTTGAGCGCGTTGCGGCTGACATTCGTCCGCACCGAACCCGGCGCGACGACGAGTATCTTCAACCCCAGATGCTCATTCTCGGCTCGCACGCTGTCGTGATAGCCGATCAGGCCATGCTTCGCCGCCGAGTAAGCGCTGCGCAGCGGCACCCCCGCGATGCCCGCGACGCTGGAGATCGCGACGATCTGTCCGCCGCCCGCGCCGACCATGCGCGGCAGCAATTGCTGGGTGAGCGCGATCGGCGCGAGCAGGTCGACGCCGATGATTTGCTGATAAACCGCAAAGTCGGTTTCGATCGCGAGGCTGCGCTGCGAGATGCCGGCGTTGTTGACGAGCCCGTCGATGCGGCACTGCCAGCCCCACGCCTGGTCGGCAATCGCGGGGAGGGCGGCATAATCGGTCGCCTCGAACGGCAGGACCAGCGTCTCGGTGGCGCAATCGGCGGCGACGGCCTCCAACGCCGCGACGTTGCGCCCCGACAGGATCAGCTTTGCGCCGCGTGCCCCGAGCGCGCGAGCGAGCGCCGCGCCGATGCCCGAGGAGGCGCCCGTGATCCACCAAATTTGATCCTGCATACCGGCTCCCTATCTATGATTTCGTTTCAACCTGAAACGGGTCTGAGGAGCCGTCAAGGTGCCGACCGACGCATTTCCGCGCAGGGGTGGCAATTTTGTTGCGAATCTGTTATAATAAATATCAACACGCCGACATCCCGCCTCTTCCCGCCGCTCGGGCTGGGGCACATTCGGCGTTTCCGATGGAGCCATATCCCTTGTCACTCTGACTGGCTAGCGCCGCCCGAATGCTCATCCCCCTCAATACGGAGGGCCGGATGTCCCGGTGTTGTCGCAGTTTCCGGTCAGGGTCAAGGCACAGAAAGGAATTTGCATGTCCGTGAACACGCTCTTGTTCGAAGTCGGCGATTATGTTGTTTATCCCAAGCATGGCGTGGGGCGCGTCATCGAACTGCAGCGGTCGGAAATCGCCGGCATGCAGCTCGAACTTTATGTCCTGCGCTTCGAAAAGGAAAAAATGACGCTTCGCGTGCCGACGAACAAGGCCGAAGGCGTGGGCATGCGCAAGCTGTCGTCGGACAAGACGCTGAAGGAAGCGCTGCAGGTCCTGACCACCAAACCGAAGGTGAAGCGCACCATGTGGTCGCGCCGCGCGCAGGAATATGAAGCGAAGATCAATTCGGGCGACCTCGTGTCGATCGCCGAAGTGACCCGCGACCTGTTCCGCGCCGACGACCAGCCCGAACAGAGCTATTCGGAGCGCCAAATCTTCGAAGCGGCATCGAGCCGCCTCGCGCGCGAACTCGGCGCGATGGAAGAAAGCGACGAAAAGACCGCGCAGGCGAAGATCCTCCAGATCCTCAACGAGCATGCGCCGCTGTACTACGCCGAAAAGGTGTAAGCTCGCAGCCTGGCGATAACAAAAAAGGGCGGTCCGCGAGGGCCGCCCTTTTTGATTCAGGGATAAGTCGCGCTGACGAAATAGAGCCCGTCTGGCGGAGCATTCAACCCCAGCGCGTTGCGATCCGCCGCCTCCAGCGCGGCCTTCAGGTCACGCGCCGACCATTTGCCATAGCCGACGAGCGCGAGGCAGCCGACCATCGAGCGCACCTGATGGTGGAGGAAGCTGCGCGCCGCGGCCTCGATAATCAACTCGTCGCCGTGGCGGCTGACGGTCAGCTTATCGAGCGTCTTCACCGGGCTTTGCGACTGGCAATGCGCCGAGCGGAAGGTGGTGAAGTCGTGCAGCCCGATCAGCTGCTGCGCCGCCGCATGCATCGCATCCGAATCGAGCGGCCGGGCAACCTGCCACGACAGCCCCTTGTCCCACGTCAGCGGCGCGCGGCGGTTGACGATGCGATACTCGTACGACCGGCCGATGCAGGCAAAGCGCGCGTGCCAGTCGTCGGGGACGATCTCGCACGCCACCACCGCGACCGGCGCGGGGCGAAGCTGGGCATTCAGCGCCTCGGTCAGCTTGAACGGGGTCAGCGGCTTTTCGATGTCGACATGCGCACGCATTGCGATCGCATGCACCCCCGCGTCGGTGCGCCCGGCGCTGAACACCTGCACGGTCTCGGCGGTGAAGCGGTGGATCGCTTCCTCGATGACCTGCTGGACGCTGGGGCCGTGCGCCTGCCGCTGCCAGCCCATATAGGGGCGGCCGTCAAATTCGATGGTGAGTGCGAAGCGGGTCATGCGAGGCGCGTACTCGCCGTTATCGCGCGGCCGCGCAGCAGTTCGCCGGCGTCCATCGCGGGCTTGCCGGCGCGCTGGACCCGCGTCGCGCGGATTGCGCCGGGGTTGCAGGCGACGGTCAACGCATCGTCGAGCGTGACGCCGGGCGTGGCGCCCGCGACCGTATCGGACGGATGCACCACCTCGGCCGCCAAAATCTTGTAGCGTTCGCCATCGAGTTCGAAAAAGGCGCCGGGCATCGGATTGAACGCGCGGATCTGGCGCTCGACCTGCACCGCGCTCGTCAGGAAATCGAGCGGCGCTTCGCTCTTGTCGATCTTTGCCGCGTAAGTGACGCCTTCGTCCGGCTGCGCTTCGGGCACGAAGGCGTGGAGGTCGTTCAACACCTTGACCATCAGTTCGGCGCCCATGCTCGCCAGCTCGTCGGTCAATTCGCCCGCCGTCTTGCCATCGACCGGCGTCCGCCCGATCAGCCGCATCGCGCCGGTGTCGAGACCGATGTCCATCTGCATGATCGTTACGCCCGTCTCGGCATCGCCCGACAGGATCGCGCGCTGCACCGGCGCGGCGCCGCGCCAGCGCGGCAGGATCGAGCCATGGACGTTGAGACAGCCTTCGCGCGGCGCATCGAGAATCGCCTGCGGCAGGATCAGGCCGTAAGCCGCGACCACCGCGACATCGAGGTCGAGCGCCGCGAATTCGGCCTGTGCCTCTTCGCTCTTCAGGCTCTTTGGCGTGCGGACGGGCAGGCCATGTTCCTCGGCCCAGACATGCACCGCGCTCTGCTGCACCTTCTTGCCGCGCTGCGCGGGGCGTGGGGGCTGCGTATAAACGGCCACGACCTCGTGCCCCGCGGCATGAAGCGCGGCGAGCGTCGGCACCGCAAAGGGCGGCGTTCCCATAAAGGCGATGCGCATTGTCATTTCTTGCGCGCCGCTTAAGACGATCCGTCATGGCATCGCAAGAGATTGAAGCGCTCGTCCAGCAACTCGCCCGCCTGCCGGGCCTCGGCCCGCGCTCGGCGCGGCGCGCGGTGCTGCACCTGATGAAGAAGCGCGAAAGCGCATTTGTGCCGCTGCTCGCGGCGCTGCAGACAGTCTCCGAACGGCTCGTCACCTGCGGCATTTGCGGCAATGTCGACACGCAAGATCCGTGCGCGATCTGCGCCGACCCGCGCCGCGATGCGCGCAGCCTGTGTGTCGTCGAGGAGGTGTCGGACCTCTGGGCGCTCGACAAGTCGCGGCTTTTCCCCGGCAAATATCATGTGCTCGGCGGGCGGCTCTCGGCGCTCGAGGGCATTCGCCCGCAGGATTTGGCGATCGACGCGCTGGTCAATCGCGTTGCCGCTGGCGGCATCGATGAGGTTGTGCTCGCCGTGAACGCGACGTTGGAGGGGCAGACGACCGCGCATTATCTCGCCGAGCGGCTCGAGGGCTATCCGGTGCGGCTGACCCAGCTTGCACATGGTTTGCCGGTGGGCGGCGAACTCGATTATCTCGACGAGGGGACACTCGCGCAGGCGCTTCGTGCTCGGCGGCCGGTGGGTTGACGTCGGGCGTTCGAGTTCATACCTGCACGCCATGGCCATCCTACCCATCATAGAGACCCCGGATCCCCGGCTGCGCGTCATTTCGAAGCCCGTCGAAAAGTTCGACGCCGAGCTGAAGCAGCTGGTCGCTGACATGTTCGAGACGATGTACGACGCCCCCGGTATCGGGCTGGCCGCGATCCAGGTCGCGGTGCCGAAGCGTATCCTCGTCATCGACCTGCAGGAACCCGATCCCGACGACGAAGAGGGCAAGAAGGTGATCCGCGAGCCGCGCGTGTTCATCAACCCTGTCTTCTCCGACGAGAGCGAGGAGCATAGCGTCTATCAGGAAGGCTGCCTGTCGGTCCCCGAGCAATATGCCGATGTGACGCGCCCCGCCGAGGTGACCGTCGACTGGCAGGATGAGGATGGCAAGCATCATCAGGAACGCATGACCGGCCTGATGGCGACGTGTATCCAGCACGAACACGACCATCTGGAAGGCATTCTCTTCATCGACCATCTGTCGCGGCTGAAGCGCGACATGGTGCTGAAGAAGCTCGCGAAGATGCGCAAGGCGGCGTGACCGGCAGATACAGACAAAAAAGAAACCCCGGCATTCACCGGGGTTTCTTTTTGTCTGCGATGTCGCGGCGGGCTCACCCCGCCTTTGCGACGCCCACCATCGCGGGGCGCAGCAGGCGATCCTTCAGCATATAGCCCGCCTGCATTTCCTGCACGATCGTGCCCGGCGTCTTGTCGCTCGGGATTTCGAGCATCGCCTGATGCTGGTTCGGGTCGAGCGGCAGGCCAATCGCGGCGATGCGCGTGATGCCGTTGCGCTCGAAGACGCTGAGCAATTCGCGCTCGGTGGCCTCGAGGCCGGTAATCATCGGCTTCATCGCCTCGTCGGCGCGCTGTTCGTCGCTGAGCGCGGCGAGTGCGCGGCCGAGATTGTCGGCGACCGACAATATGTCGCGCGCGAACTTGGTCGCGGCATAAGCGTGCGCGTCGGCGATTTCCTTGTCCTTGCGGCGCGTGACATTCTGCGTCTCGGCGCGCGCATAAAGCAGATCCTGCTGGAGCGCCGCGACCTGTTCGGCGAGCTGCGCCAGCTCTTCATTTTCGCCTTGCGCGGGGTTTGCTGCTTCGGCGGTTTCAACTTCGGGGTTCGCGCCGTCGTCGACCGGCGTGTCGTTTTCAATGTTCGTCATAAGCCTTATCGTATCAGTCTGGAGAGCGATTGTGCGGTGAAATCCACCATGGGAACGATGCGGGCATAGTTCAAGCGCGTGGGACCAATAACCCCGACCACCCCGACCACGCGCCCGTCCGATCCGCGATAGGGCGCCGCTATCACGGACGAGCCCGAAAGCGAGAATAATTTATTCTCCGACCCGATGAAAATCCGGGTGGCGCTGCCCTCGCGCGCGCTGTCGAGCAGCTGCGCGATGTCCTGCTTGGTTTCGAGCTCGTCGAGCAATTGGCGCACGCGGTCGAGGTCGCCGACCGCGCTCTCGTCGAGCAGATTCGCCTGGCCGCGCACGATCAGCACCGGGCGGTCGGCGCCGTCGGACGACCAGATGGCGAGCCCGCGGCTGACCAGATCCTGCGCCGCGCGGTCGATCGCGATGCGCTCGGCCTCGATCTCGCGGCGCACGCGCGCCATCGCCTCGGTGAGCGTGAGCCCGCTGAGCATCGACGAGATATAATTGCCCGCCTCGACGAGTGCCGAAGGGTTGAGTCCCGGGGGAATATCGATGACGCGATTCTCGACCGCGCCGTCGCCCGCGACGAGCACGACGAGCGACTGGTTCGCCGACAGCGGTACGAAGGCGAGCTGTTTGAGTACGCGTTCGTGCTTGGGCACAAGCACGAGCCCCGCGCATGCCGACAGCCCGGACAGCGCCGAGGTCGCCTGCGCGAGCGCGCTTTCGATCGGGCCGGCGTCGGAGAGGCTCGCCTCGATCTGCGCGCGATCCTCGGCGCTGGGTTCGGCGACCTGCATCATCCCGTCGACGAAGAGGCGGAGTCCCTGTTCGGTGGGGAGGCGCCCGGCGCTGGTATGCGGGCTCGCGAGCAGGCCGAACTCCTCGAGATCCTGCATCACGTTGCGGATCGACGCGGGCGACAGGTTGAGCGCCGCGAGCTTCGACAGCGTGCGCGAGCCGACCGGCTGGCCGGTTTCCAGATAGGCGTCGACGACCAGCCGGAACACGTCGCGGGCGCGCGTGGTGAGTTCGGTGATCGGCGGGGTGGTCATACAGGGGATTTAGGGATGGGGAGGGGAAGGGGCAAGCGCGGTGCTTCGCGGTCCATCCAAGAAAAGGAGGTGCAATTGGCGGGCCTTCTGCATAGCCTCCCGCCCCGGGGGAGAAAGCCATGACAACACATCCGCTTACCCAGGACGACCCGCTCGACGATTTCGAGCACCGCGACATCGTCCTGCTCGGCCGCACGCACCGCGTCTACACGATGGGCCGCGGCCCTGCCGTCATCGTGATGACCGAAATGCCCGGCATCAGCCCGCACGTCACGCGCTTCGCCCGCTGGGTCCGCGATGCTGGCTTCACCGTCTATATGCCGCATATCTTTGGCAAGGACGGCGCGGTGCCGCGGGCGCCTCGCATGTTGTTCACCATGATCGGCGGGTGCATCAGCCGCCAGTTCCGGGCGTTCCAGGCGAACGAAAGCTCGCCGGCGACGCAGTGGCTCCGCGAGCTCGCGGCACAGGCGCACAAGGAATGCGGCGGCAAGGGCGTCGGCGCGATCGGCATGTGCTTCACCGGCAATTTCGCGCTGTCGATGATGCTCGAACCCGCTGTGCTCGCGCCGGTCCTCGCGCAGCCGTCGCTGCCGCTCAACGACGCGGCGGGCATGCACATTGCGCCGGGCGAACTCGCGGCGGTGAAGGCGCGGATGGAGGCCGAGGACCTCACCGTGCTCGCCTACCGCTTCGAGGGCGACAAATATTGCAAGGCGGCGCGCTTTGCCGCCTATGAGGACGCGCTTGGGGACCGCTTTATCGGCAAGGTGTTGCCCGACAGCGCCGCCAATCCCGACAGTCCGATGAAGAACCCGCACAGCGTTGTCACCATCCATCTGATCGATGAGGCGGGCCAACCGACGGTGCAGGCGCGTGACGAAATCCTCGATTTCTTTCGTATGCGGTTGAGCGCCTGATGTCAGGGCACTCGGTAGAGCCGTTTGGCGACGGCGGGGCGAAGATCATATTGCGCCGGCAGTGAAGGTGCGAATGATGCCACTGCATCGTCCAGTATCGCGACATTCGCTATCTCGTTCGCAGTGCAGTAGGCATCGCCGTATGCGCGTATCTTTTCACCATAGATCCGGAGATTTGCGATGATCGGGCCGGGCCTGACGATTGACAGGGTCCGATCGGAGAATGAATTCGTGTAGGGTTCGCATCCTGTCGCGAGCGCATAATCAAAATCCTTCGGCTCGTGCCAGTCGATCTGCCAGCGCAGCTTGTTCAGGGCCTCCTGCAGCCGATCCATGTCGGATTCCCCCAGCGCCAGTTCGATGCTCGCGACGACAGGTTCGTCCCGCTGCTGCTGATCGTCATTTTGCGGTTCGAACCCGATGGCACGGACGCATCCATGATGATCCGGCATTTGGGCATACCAACTGATCTTCGTCTTGCCGCTCCGTTCGATGGCAATTTCTCGTCCCAAGGGACAGTCGCCGAGCAAGGCGAGTTGTTCATGCTCGATGTCGCGCTGATAGTAGATCGTCTCGAAATCATCGAAGCGGCTCGCCGTGCGACCGCCGGTGCTGCTTCCCAAGGCAACCCCGATCGCGATGAGAGTTGCCGTGACAATCGCTATAACTGGGCCGCTTCGCATGGGGCAAAGCTTAGGAAGCTGGACGAAAATTGACACGTCCTTTTTCTGGCCAATCGCGCCGCACGCCGCTAAGCGCCCCCGCACACATTTACAGGAGAATCCCCATGCGCCCTTCCGGCCGCGCGCCCGACCAGATGCGTCCCATCGTCGTCGAAACCGAATTCACCATCCACGCCGAGGGCAGCGTCCTCGTCAGCTTCGGCAACACCAAGGTGCTGGTGACCGCCAGCGTCGACGAGAAGGTGCCGTCATGGATGCGCGGCAAGGGTGCGGGCTGGGTCACCGCCGAATATGGCATGCTGCCCCGTGCGACGCACACGCGCGGCAGCCGCGAAGCGGCGAAGGGCAAGCAATCGGGACGCACGCAGGAAATCCAGCGGCTTATCGGACGCTCCTTGCGCGCCGTCGTCGATATGAAGAAGCTCGGCGAGCGCCAGATCATCATCGACTGCGACGTCATCCAGGCCGACGGCGGCACGCGCACGGCGTCGATCTCGGGCGCATGGGTCGCGCTGCGCATCGCGGTCGACAAGCTGCTGGCGGCGAAGACGATCGCCGAGGATCCCATCGAGGACAAGGTCGGCGCGATCTCGTGCGGAATCTACAAGGGCACGCCGGTGCTCGACCTCGACTATGACGAGGATTCGGTCGCCGAGGCCGACGGCAATTTCGTGCTGACCGCGAAGGGCCAGATCGTCGAAGTGCAGGCGAGCGCCGAGGGCGCGACCTATGACGAGGAAGGCCTGCTCCGCCTGCTCCGCCTCGCACGCATCGGCTGCGGCGAGATTTTCGCGGCGCAGGACAAGGCGACGGGTCGCTGAGATGACGCGCAGGCTCGCCCCCGGCAAGCTGGTGATCGCCAGTCACAATGCGGGCAAGGTGCGCGAAATCCGTGCGCTGCTCGAACCCTTCGGGATCGAACCCGTGTCTGCCGGCGACCTCGGGCTTCCCGAGCCCGAGGAGACGGGGACGAGTTTCCGCGAGAATGCGCTGCTGAAGGCACATGCGAGCGCGTCCGCGGCCGGGTTGCCGGCGCTCGCCGACGACAGCGGGCTCGAGGTCGCGGCGCTCTGCGGTCGGCCCGGCGTCTACACCGCCGACTGGGCCGAACGGCAATGGTTCGAGGGCAATCCGGGCCGCGACTGGTATATGGCGATGGGCAAGGTCGAAGGCCTGCTTGCCGAACAGGGGCCGGAGGTCGATCGCAGCGCGCGCTTCATCTGCACCCTCGCGCTCGCCTGGCCCGACGGCCATGCCGAAGTGTTCGAGGGGCGGGCCGAAGGCAGCCTGACCTGGCCGCCGCGCGGGAAGCTGGGCTTCGGCTATGATCCGGTCTTCGTTCCGGTTGGTAACACGCTGACTTATGCCGAAATCGATCCGGCGGAAAAGCACGCAATCAGCCACCGCGCCGATGCCTTTGCCAAGCTGGTCGCCAACGTCTTCGAATAGATGAAACATTATACCCGGGTGAATTGACTTTTATTTTATCCGGGTATAATGGGCGTGCATGACTCAGGAACATGAAACCGTCACTGCCTTTCTCGGCGATGCGCAACTCGCCGCAGGAAGCCGCGAAACCGTCACCCGCACGCTCGAAGACCGCTATCCCGCCGACCTCGGTGCGATCCTTGTCTTCGACGACGCGACCGGGCGGTTGACCGACCTCGATTATTGGGACGCCGCCAAGACCGCACCCGCGCCGCCATCCGCGGGGCGTCCGCGGCTTGGCGTCAAGGCGCGCGAGGTCACGCTGTTGCCGCGGCACTGGGATTGGCTCGCAGCGCAGCCGGGCGGTGCGTCGGCAACACTGCGCCGGCTGGTCGAAACCGCGAGTAAGGGCGCGCCTAGCGCAAAGCAGCGGCGCGACACCGCGTATAACTTCATGTGCCACCTTTGCGGTGACCGCCCCGGCTATGAGGAGGCGCTTCGTGCGCTTTACCGCGACGACGATGCCGCTTTCGCCGGACTGATCGCCGGCTGGCCCGAGGATATCCGCCGTCATATCGGGCATCTTTTGGGCCGCTAGCTGACATCTGCGGCGCATCGCCTATATGGCGCGCATGGCCGAACCGCTCGCCCTTTATGTCCATTGGCCGTTTTGCGTGTCGAAATGCCCCTATTGCGACTTCAACAGCCATGTCCGCGAGAGCGTCGATCAGGCGGTATGGCGCGAGGCGTTGCTCGCCGATTTGCGGCACGAGGCGGGGTTGCTGCCGGAGCGCACGGTCGGCTCGATCTTCTTTGGCGGCGGCACACCCAGCCTGATGCCGCCCGAAACCGTCGCAGCGGTGATCGCGGCGGCGGAGGGCGTGTGGGGCCTGACCGGTGACGTCGAGATCACGCTGGAGGCGAATCCCAATTCGGTCGAGGTCGCCAATTTCGCCGACCTCGCCGCGGCGGGGGTCAATCGCGTTTCGATAGGGGTGCAGAGCTTCGATTCCGAAGTGCTTGAATTTCTGGGCCGCGCGCACAGCGAGGATGAGGCGCGCCGCGCGATCGCGACGGCGCAGGAGCATTTCGCGCGGGTCAGCTTCGACCTGATCTATGCGCGGCCCGGCCAGTCGCTCAAGGCATGGCAAGGCGAGCTGGCGCAGGCACTCGCCTTCGGCACCGATCATCTTTCGCTCTACCAGCTCACGATCGAGCCCGGCACGCGCTTTGCGACATTGGCTGCGAAGGGCGACCTCACCATCCCCGATGGCGACACCGCCGCCGACCTGTTCGATATGACGCAGGCGATGACGCGCGCCGCGGGCCTGCCCCGCTACGAAGTGTCGAACCACGCCCGCATCGGGCAGGAAAGCCGCCACAATCTCGCCTACTGGCGCTACGCCGATTACGCTGGCGTCGGGCCGGGCGCGCACGGGCGGCGGCTCGCACAGGCGACCGAGCGGCACAAGAAACCCGAAAATTTTATCGCGGCGGTGGAACACAACGGTCATGGGTTGAAGGTCGAAAGCGATCTCCCCGCGCACGAGCGCGCGACCGAGGCTATGCTGATGGGGCTACGGTTGACCGAAGGGATCGATCTGGCGCGGATCGAGGCGCGCAGCGGGTTGGTGCGCGAGGCGTTCGTCGATGACAACGCGGTGGCGCGGTTGGCAGGGCAGGGGTTGATGCGCGCGGACGGCGACCGGCTGGCGGTCACCGACGACGGCATCCTCCTGCTGGACTCGATCCTTTCCGAGGTGGTGAAAACCCACTAGCTTGCTCTCGACCCGTTCGTGTCGAGCGAAGTCGAGGCACCCCTCGACCTTGCGTGACCCCGATGGGCATCTCGACTTCGCTCGATGCGAACGGGAATGGGGACATGGTTTGGCGCAAGATTTGATCCGCGACTGGGATGCCCATCTGGCGCACGAAAAGCGCCGGTCGGAACATACGCGCCGCGCCTATATCGCGACCGCCGAGCGCTTTTGCGTCTTCCTGTCGCGGCATCGCGGCGGTGCGGTCGATGCACATATGCTGAAGGCGCTGACCCCGAACGACCTCCGCGCCTATCTCGCCGACCGCCGCGCCGAGGGACTCGGCAATGCGTCGGCGGCGCGCGAGCTTTCGGCGCTGCGCGGGTTCCTGCGTTTCGTCGGCGGATCGGGCGCGAGCGTGCCGCAGATGCGCGGTCCGCGCGTCAAGAAGGGCTTGCCGCGCCCCGTCGCGCCCGCCGAAGCGCTCGCGCTGGCGCAGGATGTCGAGGACAATGCGCGCGAGGGTTGGGTCGGCGCGCGCGATTTTGCGCTGCTGTTGCTGCTCTATGGCGCGGGGCTGCGCATCGGCGAGGCGCTGTCGCTGACCGGCGCGGTGTTGCCGCTCGGCGAGACGCTGCGCGTGACGGGCAAGCGCAGCAAGACGCGCATCGTCCCGATCTTGCCGGCGGTCGCGACCGCCGTTTCGCGCTATGTCGAAGCTTGCCCCTGGCCGATCGCTAAGGATGCGCCGATTTTCCTCGGCGCGCGCGGCGGACCGCTCCAGCCGGGCGTTGTCCGCGCGAGCGTGCGGTCGGCGCGGCGCGCGCTGGGCCTTCCCGAACGCACGACGCCGCACGCGCTGCGCCACAGTTTCGCGACGCATCTGCTCGCGGGCGGTGCCGATCTGCGCAGCCTGCAGGAGCTGCTCGGCCACGCGAGCCTTGCGTCGACGCAGGTCTATACCGCGGTCGATGCCGCGCATTTGCTCGACATTTATCGGAATTCGCACCCCAGAGCTTAGTCGGCCTGCTTCGGCTTCCAGGTGATGACGCGGTAGATATAGACGACGACAAGCGAACCGATCGCGATCAGCGCCACCGGCCCGACGAAGGCGTCGAGGTTCGCGAACTTCCCGCCGAACCAGTTGCCCGCGCCCGCGAGCGCTGCGATCCAGATCGTCGATCCGGCCGCGGTCCAGATCAGGAATTTCGCCTGGTTCATCTTCACCATGCCCGCGGGCAGCGACACCATCGTCCGCGCAACGGGCATGAAGCGCGCAATAAAGACGATCGCGGGGCCATATTTCAGGAAGAAATTGTGCATCCGCTCGACCTCGCCCCAGTCGAGTGTCAGCCAGCGGCCGTGACGGTCGATAAAGGGCTTGAGCCGTTCGTAGCCGATCCAACGCCCGACGCCGTACCAGATCCAGTTGCCCGCGGTCGTGCCCGCGACCGCGACCGCAACAAGCGTCCAGAAATTGAAATGCCCCTTGGAAACGGCAATGCCGCCGAGCCCCATGATGACTTCGGAGGGGATCGGCGGAAAGACGTTCTCGAGGAACATGAGGATGAAAATCCCCGCATAGCCCCAGCTCTGGATCAGGTTCAGGATGAAGTCGGTCATGGGGAGGGAACGCGCGGGGGCGTCAGCCGATCCGCCGCTCGATCGCGTCCCAGATCAATCCTGCCGTATCGCTATTGTTGAAACGGTCGATCGCGACGATCCCGGTGGGCGAGGTGACGTTGATTTCGGTGAGCCATTCGCCGCCGATCACGTCGATGCCGACGAAGACGAGGCCGCGTTCGCGCAGTGCAGGCCCGAGCACGTCGCAAATTTCCTGCTCGCGCGGGGTCAGTTCGGTCGCCTCGGCAAAACCGCCGACCGCTAGGTTCGAGCGGAATTCGCCTTCGCCGGGCTTGCGGTTGATCGCGCCCGCGACCTCGCCATCGACGAGCACGATGCGCTTGTCGCCCTTCGATACGCTCGGCAGGAATTGCTGGACCATGAAAGGTTCGGGCCAGACCTGTCCGAACAGCTCGACGAGCGCGCCCAAATTGCTTCCGTCGGCGTCGATGCGGAACACCGCCTTGCCGCCGTTGCCGTGGAGCGGCTTGATCACCACCGCGCCATGGCGCGCCTGGAAATCCTTCACCGCGTCGAGGCTGCGCGTGACCATCGTCGGCGGCATGAATTCGGGGAAGTCGAGCACGAACACTTTTTCCGGCGCATTGCGGACCGAGACGGGGTCGTTCACGACGAGCGTCTCGTTCGCGATGCGTTCGAGCAGCCAGGTGCCGGTGAGGTAACCGAGGTCGAAGGGCGGGTCCTGCCGCATCAGCACGACGTCGACGTCGCGGCCGAGGTCGAGCAGAACTTCGTCGCCGAACTTGTAATGCGCGCCGGCTTCGCGCTGCGCCTCGAGGATGCGGTGCGCTTTCGTCGTCAGCCGTCCGGCCTCCCATGTCAGGCCGCGTACATCGTAATGATAGAGCTCGTAGCCGCGTTCGAGCGCCTTCAGGATCAGTGCGAAACTGCTGTCGCCCCCGATGTTGATATTGTCCATCGGGTCCATTTGTACCGCGGCGCGCAGGGTCATTATTTCTTCCTCAAGGTTGCCAGACGTGGACCAGATGGCGTGGCAGGCGCCTTGGCGCAAGGAGCATCACATCGATCCTGATGTCGTCGCGTGGGCCAGCGAAGCGCGGGCGCAGCATTTCGGCGGCGGCGGCGACGCGGCGCAGGCGATATTGGTCGATCGCAAGGTCGAGGTCGGCGGCGCGGTCGCGCCATTTGACCTCGATAAAGGCGATAGTGCGCCCGCGCCGCGCGACAAGGTCGACCTCGCCGACGGGAACGCGCAGCCGCTCGCCGATGATGCGCCAGCCGTGGAGGCGGAGCCACCAGGCGGCGCGGCGCTCGGCCCGGCGCCCGCGTGCTTCGGCGGCGGCGCGGTTCATGCCTGCTCTTTCAGCGTCAGCGCGCGCGCATAGACGTCATGCCGGTCGAGCCCGAAGCGTTTCGCGACCGCCTTCGCCGCCTGCGCGACGGGCTTGTCGGCCATGGCGTCGCGGAGCGCGGCATCGAGGGTGGCATCGTCGGCCTTTTCGGTCGCCGCTTCGCCGGGCGGGCCGACGATGACGACGATCTCGCCCTTCGGCGGCGCGTCGACGTAGCGCGCGGAAAGCTCGGTCAACGTACCGGTGACACATTCCTCGAACATCTTGCTGATCTCGCGCGCGACCGCCGCCTCGCGGTCGCCGAGTCCCTCGGCCATCGCCGCGAGCGACGCCGACAGCCGCGGCCCGCTTTCGTAGAAGACGAGCGTTGCGCGCAGCCCCGCGAACTCGGCGAGCGTGTCGGCGCGCGCCTTCGCCTTGTTCGGTAGGAAGCCCGCGAAGAGGAAGCGGTCGCTCGGCAGGCCCGACAGCGTGATCGCGGCGATCGCGGCGCACGGGCCGGGCAGGGTGGTGACGTGCCGCCCCGCCGCGCGCGCATCGCGGACGAGCTTGTATCCGGGGTCCGAAATCAGCGGCGTTCCGGCGTCCGACACCAAAACGACAACTTCGTCGGCCATGCGCGCAACCAGCGCGGCGCGTGTGCGTTCGTCGCTATGATCATGATAGGGGGTCATCGGCACACGCAATCCCAGATGCGACAGCAATTTCGCGGTCACACGCGTATCCTCCGCGGCGATCACGCCGGCGGAGGCGAGTGTCGTCGCCGCGCGCGCGCTGATGTCGCCAAGGTTGCCGATGGGCGTCGCGACGATATAGAGACCGGGCAAGGGAGAATCTGAGATGTTCGAATCTGGCATGACGCTGAAAATGGCAGAAACCGCCACCCAGCGCCAAGGATATGCACCGGCGCGCCGCCAAATGTTGCGCGGGCTGGGCGTGATGGCGATGGCGGGGCTGCTCGCGGCGTGTCAGGTAGTGCCGAAGTCGAACGGCCCGGCGACCCCGCCGCCGCCCACCAACCCCGACGACAATGTCGGCCCCGGCCTGCCGACCGACACCGATCGCCACCGTGTCGCGCTGCTCGTGCCGCAGACCGGCGCCAACGCCGACGTCGGCACCGCGATCGCCAATGCGACGACGCTGGCTTTGCTGGATTCGCGCACCGAACGCGTCCGCATCACCACCTACGACACCGCGCTCGGCGCGGCGGCGGCGGCGCGGCAGGCGGTCGCCGACGGCAATAAGCTGATCCTCGGCCCGCTGCTCAGTGAAGATGTCACCGTGGTGGCGCCGATCGCGCGCGCGGCGAAAGTGCCGGTGCTGAGCTTCTCGAACGACAGCAGCGTTGCGGGCAACGGCGTCTTCATCATGGGCTTCGTCCCCGGCCAGTCGGTCGAGCGCGTCGTCGCCTTTTCGCGATCGAAAGGCCATCAGCGGTTCGGCGCGCTGGTGCCAAAGAATGTCTATGGCGACCGTTCGGCGGCGGCGTTCCGCGCCGCGGTGGCCGAAGCGGGCGGCACGCTCGTCGCGGTCGAAAGCTATGACCGCAGCGCGACCGCACTGACGGGTGCGGCGCGGCGGATCGCCAACGCCGGGGCGATGGACGCGGTGCTGATCGCCGACAGCGGCGGCAACGCCATTCGCGCAGTGCCGGTGATCAAGACCACGGGGAACAAGCAGATCCTCGGCACCGAACTCTGGAACACCGACGCCGCGCTCGGCAGCAGCGCGGTGATGCGCGGGTCGTGGTTCGCCAGCGTGTCGGACGGCCTCTACGGCCAGCTCGCGACCAAATATCGTACCCGCTTCGGCAAGGCGCCTTACCGGCTTGCCAGCCTCGGCTATGATTCGGTGCTGCTGACGGTGCGCATCGCGCGCGACTGGAAACCGGGGACCAATTTCCCCGCGAACCGGCTGCTCGCCGCCGACGGTTTCGGCGGCATCGACGGCATCTTCCGCTTCAGTAACCGCGGGATCGCCGAACGCGCGCTCGAGGTCAGCGAAATCGGCGCGGGCGGCTTCCGCGTCGTCGATCCCGCGCCGACCAAATGGTAGCCGCCGGCTGACAGTGGCAGACCGGCCACAGTCGGCCCGAAAAGCGTTATAAGGTGAGCGCGGCGGCCTTTACGACGGCGCTTTGATCACTATATGACCACCACGCGTGTTTTTGCGTCGACGATGCACGCCTATTTTAAATGTTCCAGGAGATACAGCTATACCACCGCCCATGACCCGTCGCCCAATGGCACCGATGCCGCCCAAGAACGGCCCGCGTTACAATGAGTTTATCGCCTCCCCCAAAGTCCGCGTGATCGACGAGGAAGGCGAAAATCTGGGCCTGATGCTGACGGCCGAAGCGATCGAGCAGGCGGCCGAGGTGGGTCTCGACCTGGTGGAAGTATCCCCGAACGCCGATCCGCCGGTGTGCAAATTCCTCGACGTCGGCAAGTTCAAGTACGAGGCGCAGAAAAAGGCGAACCTCGCACGCAAGAGCCAGAAGACGCAGGAAATCAAAGAGATCAAGATGCGTCCGAATATCGACGATCATGATTTCGATGTGAAGATGAAGAAGGTCTTCGACTTCCTCGGCGAAGGCGACAAGGTCAAGATGACCATGCGTTTCCGCGGCCGCGAAATGAGCCACACCCAGCTCGGTCTCAACGTGCTCCAGCGCGTCGCCGAACTGACGTCGGAAATCGCGAAGGTCGAGGCGCATCCGCGCACCGAAGGCCGCCAGATGCTGATGGTGATCGCGCCGAAATAGCGCGCCGGCTCAGCCGATACGAAATTTGAGGGCGGTCGTTCCGATGGGACGGCCGCCCTTTTCGTATCGGCGTTCGATCATCCTGACATCGCCCGCCGCCGAAACCGCGACGAGCGTCGAGGCACGCGTGCCATAGACGTCGCCGCGCAGGAACAGCGCAGGGTCGTCCTCGGCCATCAGCGTGTCGAGCAGGCCCTCGGGATCGCGGCCGGCCGCGACCGCCGCCTCGAGGGCAAGGCGCAGCCGCTCGGCGCGCGGGCAGGGCGCATCGACGGGCTCGTTGGCGAGCGCATGGACGCCGGGCTCAAGCGGCATGATCAGCGGGACCGGCCGGTTGGTGAGCAGCCGCGTCTTGCCGTCGCCCACCGCGAAGAGGTTGAACGCGTTGAAGCGCGGCAGGTCCTCGGCCGCGGGATCGGCGAAGCGCCCTTCGCCGCGCAGCATGTCCGAGACCAGCGCGCCGCGCGACTCCTTGGCGGGATCAGGCATCGCGCCGCGAACATTGGTCACGACCACGGCGCGGCCGCTGGGGCGATGGACCCCGAGCCATGTCCCGCCGGCCTGCAGGTCGCGGCCGGCGACGATCCCGCTGCCGTCGTCCCATTCGGCGAGCGGCGCGGCGGGGCGCGCGTGAAACTCGTCGCGGTTGCCGATGAGGATGAGGGGCCAGTCGGGATGGGTTTGGTGAGCAAGGGCGACGACGCACATGCCAGTGCATATCGGGACTCGTCGCCCGCTTGCCAAGCCTCTTGACAAATGGCTTGGTTGAATGTTCAATCAACTCATCTTGACGAGGGAGGACGCCGATGGCCGACGAATTCGCGAAGATGGGCGAAAGCCTTCGTGCCAAGACGGGCAAGGGGCTGGACGAATGGGTCGCCGCGGCGCGCGCGACCGGCATTGCCGGCCATATGGCGCTGGTGAACCACCTGAAAACCGAACATGGGCTTGGCCATGGCTACGCCAATATGATCGTACATGCGGCCAACGAATCGTCGTCGCTGTCGCAGAACGATGACGCGCTGGTCGCGGCGGCGTTCGACGGGGCGAAGGCACATTGGCGGCCGCTATACAACCGGCTGGTCACGCTCGTGCAGGGGTTTGGTGACGACGTCGAACTCGCGCCGAAGAAGGGCTATGTCAGCCTGCGCCGCAAGAAGCAGTTCGCGCTGCTCCAGCCGTCGACCAAGGACCGCTTCGATATTGGCCTCGCGCTCAAGGGCGAGGAACCCGTCGGCAAGCTCGAGGCTGCGGGCAGCTGGAACGCTATGGTATCGCATCGGGTACGGATTTCGGACGATGTCGAGGCGGGCGACGACGTGGCGGGCTGGCTCCGCGCCGCCTATGATCGCGCCGGATAGGGGAAGGCCATTGAACGCCGCCGACACCCGCCAGCGCATCCTGATGACCGCGATGGAGCTGTTCTGGGAGAAGGGTTATCTCTCGACCTCGGTCGCCGACATCCTTTCGCGCAGCCAGGTGCATTCGGGCAGCCTTTATCATTTCTTCCCGGGCAAGCAGGACGTCCTCGTCGGGGTGCTCGAACTCTATCGCGACGGGATCGACGAAATGCTGCTCGCCCCCAATTGGGAGGGGGTCGACGATCCGATCGACAAGATTTTCGCGCTGCTCGCCGGCTATCGCACCCACCTGATCGTCACCGATTGCACCTATGGTTGCCCGATCGGCAGCCTCGCGCTCGAGATCCACGAGCCGGACCCGGTGGTGCGCGACCTGATGGCGGCGAATTTTACGGGCTGGTCCACCGCGATCGCGGGTTGCTTTGATGCCGCGGCCGATCGCCTGCCGAAGGGCGCCGATCGCAAGGCGCTCGGCGAATTCGTGCTGACGGTGATGGAGGGCGCGGTGATGCAGGCGCGCACCTATCGCGACATCGGTTATTTCGACCGCAACATTGCTGTATTGCGTGACTATATCACCACGTTGATGGCGACGGCAAAGGATGATAGCTTCGCCTGACTTTCTGGAGGGGGAGACTTATGATGACCGACGTGCGCAAAACGCCCTGGCACCTGTGGGTGGTCGGGGCGGTATCGCTGATCTGGAACGCCTTCGGCGCGATGGATTATACGATGACCAAAATGGGCAACGCCGAATATCTCGCGGGCTTCACACCCGAACAGCAGGCCTATTTCGTCAGCTTTCCCGTCTGGGCGAACATCGGTTGGGCGCTCGGGGTATGGGGGGCGCTGCTCGGGTCGCTGCTGCTCCTCGTGCGCAGCCGCCACGCGGTGACGGCATTCCTCGTCTCGCTGATCGGGCTGGCGCTCAGCAGCGTCTATCAGTTTGGCATGCATTATGGCGACCTGATGCGGATGTTCGGCGCCTTTCCGATGATTTTCACCGCAGTGATCTGGGTGATCGCGATTGCGTTGTTTCTTTATGCGCGGTCGCAAGCGGCAAGGGGCGTGCTGCACTGAAGTGTCCGCTGAGCGGACGTTCCGCACTTTCGTCATTCCCGCGAAAGCGGGAACCCAGTAGCAACGGTAGCTCGCTGGGTTCCCGCTTTCGCGGGGATGACGAAGCAGGAAGTAATCGGGCTTCCGGTATCAGCGCCCCCGGATGAAGGCGCGGATATCCGCCGACAATTTGTGCCGATCCTCGTCACGGATGTACATCATGTGGCCCGCGCTATAATAGGTGTAGCTGATGCGATCCTGCGGGATGCCGGTGCGCGACAGCGCATATTCGGCGGCGAAAAAGGGCGTCGCGAAATCATAATAGCCCTGCGCGACGAGCACTTTCAGACCCGAATTCTCGCGCAGCGCTTGGCCGATATAGGGCGCGACATTCAGATAGCTATTGGTGTCGCGGTCGCCGATCCGCCAATCCCATTGCCCGCCGATGCGGCCGATCGACTGATATTCGCGGTCGGTCTTGAACCCCAGCCCGTCGCGGCTCCAGCTGTTGATCGCCGCGGTATAGCTCGCGTCGATGCCATAAAAGCTGGGGTCGTTGTCGGGACCTTCGCCGGCGCTGTCATAATCCTTGCCGGTATAGCGGCTGTCGAGGCGGCCGACGGTGAGCCCGCGGTCGCGCAGCAGCTCCTTGTAGAAGCGGTTGGGCGTGACGCGGAGGTCGGCGCTTTCGAGATAGGTTTCCGATAGCCCGGTGAAGCGCGAAAGCTCGCGGCGGATCGCGGCGCGCTCCTCGCCTTGCAGCTTCTGGCCCTTGAGGAGGGCGGTCGCATAGGGGCCGATCGCCCATTGCCGCGCTTCCTCGGCAAAGGCTTCGGGCGACGCGGCGGTCGCCTTGCCATGATAGAGCGCGGTGACGGCCATCGAGGGCAGGTTGGTGATCGGCGACAGCTCGTTGCCCGGTGTGTCGGCGCCGGCCGCGAAATCGAGCACAGTCGAGATCAGGATGATGCCATTGAGGGCGACGTCGTTGTACGTCTCGTTCATCAACTGGTTCGCGACCGCCGCCGAGCGCGTCGTGCCATAGCTTTCGCCGCCCAGATATTTGGGGCTGTTCCAGCGGCCATTGTCGTTCAGCCAGCGACGGATCACCTCGGCGACCAGCTTCGCGTCCTGCGTGACGCCGTAATAATCCTTGGGGTCGGCCTTGCCGATCAGGTGCGAGAAACCGGTGCCCGGCGGATCGATGAAGACGATGTCGGTAACATCGAGCAGCGCGTCGGGATTGTCGACGAGCGGGTAGGGCGGGGCGCCGTCGTCGACGCCGGTGCCGGGGATCGCGACGCGCTTCGGCCCGAACGCGCCCATCATCAGCCAGACGGTGCCGGATCCGGGGCCGCCGTTGAACAGGAAGGTGATCGGCCGGTTCGGGTCGCGCGGTTCCTTGACATAGGATGTGGTGACGACCGCGACTTCGGGCACGCCATCCTTGTTCTTGATGATCGTCTCGCCGATCGTCGCGGCATAGTTGACCCGCTGCCCGCCGAAGGTGCCGCTGAGCTTGGTGGTGCGAACCTGCGGTTCGTAGTCGGCGGATTTTTCGGCCTTCGCCTTCTCGTCTGCGGGCTTGTCCTGCGCGAAAAGCGCGGCAGGCGTGGTGGCGGCAAGCGCCAGGGCGATAAGCGACAGACCTGTTTTCATTGATGGTTCTCCCCGTTGCGGGGCGGACCCTAGGCAGCCGAAGCGACGGGAGCAAGGACGCTCATCGGAAAACGTATACGTTTTGTCGAAGCGGGCCTCACCGCCCCCACTTGGTCTTGCTTTGCTTCCCGAACCGCCCCTTGCGCGTTCCCGGCTTGCCTTCGTTCGAGCGCCCGACCCGCGGCGCGACTTGTTGATCGACGGGCAGGCCAAGTTCGTCGGCCTCCAGTTTACGGATCTCGTCGCGGAGCCGCCCGGCTTCCTCGAACTCGAGGTCCGCCGCCGCATCGCGCATCTTCTTTTCGAGGTCCTGGATATAGGCGCGGAGGTTATGCCCGACCATGTGCGCGGGTTTGTCCTCGCCGATGTCGATCGTGACCTGATCCTTGGACGCGACGTGGGCGATGATGTCGCCGATGTTGCGCTTGATCGTCGTCGGGGTGATGCCGTGCTCGGCGTTATACGCTTCCTGCTTTTCGCGGCGGCGGTCAGTCTCGCGCATCGCGCGTTCCATGCTGCCGGTGATGCGGTCGGCGTAGAGGATGACGCGGCCGTCGACGTTGCGCGCGGCGCGGCCAATCGTCTGCACCAGAGAGGTTTCGCTGCGCAGGAAGCCTTCTTTGTCGGCGTCGAGGATCGCGACGAGCCCGCATTCGGGAATATCGAGCCCCTCGCGAAGCAGGTTGATGCCGATGAGCACGTCGAACACCCCGAGCCGGAGGTCGCGGATGATCTCGATGCGCTCCAAGGTCTCGACGTCGGAGTGCATGTAGCGGACCTTGAGCCCCGCTTCGTGGAGGAATTCGGTGAGGTCCTCCGCCATCCGCTTGGTCAGCGTCGTGACGAGCGTGCGATAGCCCGCGGCGGCGGTCTTTTTCGCCTCGACGATCAGGTCGTCGACCTGCTCCTCGACCGGCTTGATCTCGACCGGCGGGTCGATCAGCCCGGTGGGGCGGATCACCTGTTCGGCGAACACGCCCTGCGTGCGGTCCATCTCCCAGGTTCCCGGCGTCGCCGATACGCTGACGGTCTGCGGGCGCATCATGTCCCATTCGGCGAAACGCAGCGGCCGGTTGTCGATGCAGCTCGGCAGGCGGAAGCCATATTCGGCGAGCGTGATCTTGCGGCGATGATCGCCCTTCGACATCGCGCCGATCTGCGGGATCGTCTGGTGGCTTTCGTCGACGAAAAGCAGGGCATTGTCGGGGAGATATTCGAACAGCGTCGGCGGCGGCTCGCCGGGGAGGCGGCCGGTCAGAAAGCGGCTGTAATTCTCGATCCCCGCGCAGCTGCCCGTCGCGGCGATCATTTCGAGGTCGAAATTGGTGCGCTGCTCGAGCCGCTGGGCTTCGAGCAGACGGCCTTCGGTCTCGAGTTCCTTCAGCCGTTCGGCGAGTTCGTGGCGGATCGCCTCGCTGGCCTGCTTCAAGGTCGGGCCGGGGGTCACATAGTGCGAGTTGGCAAAGACGCGGACATAGTTGAGGGTCGCGATCTTCTTGCCGGTCAGCGGGTCGAACTCGGTGATCTCCTCGATCTCGTCGCCGAAGAAGCTGACGCGCCACGCCATATCCTCATAGTGCGACGGGAAGATTTCGAGGCTGTCGCCGCGCACGCGGAAATTGCCGCGCGCGAACGCCTGATCGTTGCGCTTATACTGGAGCGCGACGAGCTTGCGGATGATTTCGCGATTGTCGGCGACCTGACCCTTTTTGAGGTCGAAGATCATCGCCGAATAGGTCTCGACCGATCCGATACCGTAAAGGCACGACACCGACGCGACGATGATGACGTCGTCGCGTTCGAGCAGCGCGCGCGTCGCCGAGTGGCGCATGCGGTCGATCGCCTCGTTTACGCTCGACTCTTTTTCGATGTAGGTGTCCGACCGCGGCACATAGGCTTCGGGCTGGTAATAGTCGTAATAGCTGACGAAATATTCGACTGCATTGTTCGGGAAGAAGCTCTTGAACTCGCCATAGAGCTGCGCCGCGAGGATCTTGTTCGGCGCGAGGATCAGCGCGGGGCGCTGCAATTCGTCGATGACCTTCGCCATCGTGAAGGTCTTGCCCGATCCGGTGACCCCGAGCAGCACCTGGTCGCGCTCGCCGTCGAGCGCGGTGGACACGAGTTCCTTGATCGCGGTCGGCTGGTCGCCCGCGGGCTCATAGTCGCTAACCAGTTCAAATCGCTTGCCGCCTTCGACCTTGTCGGGGCGCGCGGGGCGATGCGGGACATAGCCCTCCGCCGTGTCGATTTCATCGAGCGATGTACGAATCTGAATTGCCATTGCTGCCAATATGGTATCGATGGGGCGGGTCCACAATCGCAATGAATCAAAACAGAACCCCCGAACGAACAGTCACAGGAGACAGGGTATGAAGAAATTTCTGACGGTCGCCGCGATCGGCGCCCTCATCGCGGTGTCGGGTTGCGGCAAGAGCGAGAATGCCGCCGCCAGCGGTCCGGTGAAGCGCGAAGCCGGTAACTGGAAAACCGACGTCAAGCTGGTGAAGTTCGAAATGCCCGGCATGCCGCCCGAGGCGAAGGACCAGATGACGAAGATGATGGAAGGCGCCAGCGGTATGGACCAGTGCTTCACGCAGGAGCAGGTCGACAAGGAAGACATCGCGGCCGAACTTGCGAAGAGCGGCGGCGAGTGCAAATGGTCGAAGAAGGAAGTCGCCGGTAGCAAGATCGACGTTGCAGGCACCTGCACGCAGAACGGCCAGACGGTCGACATGGCGATGGTCGGCACGATGGATGCCAAGAAGAATGACGTCACCATCACGACCAAGGGCAAGGCCCCG
Source organism: Sphingomonadaceae bacterium 3R27C6 (assembly GCA_005503215.1). GTDB lineage: Bacteria > Pseudomonadota > Alphaproteobacteria > Sphingomonadales > Sphingomonadaceae > Sphingopyxis. The sequence goes on from SCNS01000009.1 coordinate 54,082, forward strand.
ACCGGCGGCGACATGGAAATGGTCATGCAGATGACCAGCACCCACACCGGCCCGTGCAAGGCACCGGCTACGACCTAAGTCCTACATCTTTTGATGAAAATAATGGGGCGTCGGTGGAAACCGGCGCCCCTTTCGTATATGCAGAGAAAAAATGGGGTCGCAAATATGCTTGGTTATGGGACGTTGGGCGCCGACGAGCTGACACGTGTGTGCGTTCGCGCCTTGCGCATCGGAGCCGTCTGAATTTGACCGGCTGGCTCGACCGCCGCGGGACCCCGCTCTGGCTCGGCCTCGCCGCCGGGCTGCTCGCGGTCGCGGCGGGATTGCTCGCGGGCGGCGATGCCGCCGAGCGCGCGGGGCTTGCCGCGCGATGGACGGCGCGCGCCGGCCTGCCGCTCTTCCTTGTCGCGTTTCTCGCATCGGCGCTGGTGCGCCGCTGGCCGGGCGCGACAACGCGCGCGCTGCTTCGCCGGCGGCGGCAATGGGGGCTGGGCTTCGCGCTGGCGCACACGATCCACCTCGTCGCGCTGGGTATCAACGTCGTCGTCTATGCGCCGGGGCGGACCTGGCAGTCGCTCATCGGCGGCGGCCTCGCCTATGTTATCCTCTATCTGATGGCGCTGACCTCGACCGACGGGTGGCAGCGGCGGCTGGGCCAATGGTGGGGGCACCTGCACCGGTTCGGAATCTATTATATCTGGTTCATTTTTACCGCGAGCTACGCCGGGCGTGCCTTTGGCGCCGATCCGGACAAGCGGGTTGTCGGTATGGTCTTCGGCACCGTCATGGTCGCGGCGCTCGCGCTGCGCCTGTGGCCAGCACGGCGCGTTGAGGGGAGAGCGAGGGATGTCGACTTGCCGGGCGACAGAACAGGTGGGGCTGTCGGGCCGCCCGGCGAAGTCTTGAAATGAGGCCTGAGGGGGATCGAAGGGTGCCAGGGACCAGCTCGCACCTTTCGCCTTTTGGCCTCAACACCGCGTCATCGTAGGAATGCCGCGATGCCCAAAGGATGCCACAGTTTCGCAAGTGTGGCAGTTACAAGGGGTCACATGCCGCTATGTTGCCATTTGATAACCAATCCTTAACCCGTTTTCGCGTTTTTCCTCGCAGATTGGCGAGGGGCTTTTCTTCTGATATGGCGTGCGGCCGCCTTGTTACCGTTACGTCGAAGTAACAATGGGTGGCCGCGCTTGTTGATTGGCGTATCACCCGCACCGCCCGCCAGGGGTATTTGAGGGTAGCATGGACCAGGCGAAAACGAACGAGACACAGGACCCCGCCGAGGTCGATCGGATCATCGCGGAAGAACTCGAGAGATTGCTCGATTCCCCGATGTTCACCCGTTCGCCGGTGCTGTCGCGGCTCCTCCAATTCCTTGTCGAACATCGTCTTCGCGGCGGGCGCAGCTCGCCCAAGGCCTATGCGATCGCGACCGAGGCGCTCGGCCGCAGCGAAGATTTCGACCCCGCCGTCGACAGCTATCCGCGCGTCATGGTGGGGCGGCTGCGCAGCCTTCTCGACCGCTATTACGCCGATACGCCCTGGGTCCACCGGCTGCGCGTCCCGCAGGGCAGCTATGAAGTCGTCGTCCAGTACCGCGCCGCGCCCCCCTCGGCGCGGTCGGCCGACGACGCGACGGGCGATGATGACGTCAAGACCGCAGGCGCCGCGCGGCGCCCGGGGGCGCCCGGCGTCGTCCGGCGCGCGCCCGATCGCGGCGCCCACTTTGGTCGCTGGATCGTCGTCCTCATCCTCCTCGCGCTCGCGCTCTTCACGCTCTGGACGCTCCGCGGCGGCGACCGGCTGTTCGTCGGCGACCCGGTGCCGGTCCCCTTGCTCGAAGTCAGCGCGCCGGCCGCGGGAAATCTGCCCCAATCGCGCGCGCTTGCCAGGGCGCTCGATGGAAAGCTGCGCGACGGACTGCGGCGCTTCGATCTCGTCGACCTCCTGAGTTCTAAGGCGCCGGGCAGCGCGGTCACCGGCAAAAGCGACTATCGGCTCGACACATCGCTCGTCCGCACGGTCGAGGGCAACACCGACGTCACGCTCGTCCTCAACCGCGTCGCGGACCAGCGCGCCATCTGGTCGCAACAATTGCGCCTGACACAGGATGAAACGCCCGAATTTACCGCCATCGAGCCGCTGATCGCGCAGCTTGCCGGGGATTATGGCGTGATCGTGCGCGACCAGGTCCAGCGCCAGCCCGACAATTTCTCGCCCGGCTTCCCGTGCCTCGCGCAGTTCAACCGGGTGCGCCAGATGCGCAATACCACGAACGTGAAACAGGTCGACGCCTGCCTGCGCGCGACCCTCAAGGCCAACCCGCGCGATCCCGTCACGCTCACTGCACTGTCGCTCGTGCGCTATGGCGACTGGCAGCCGCAGCGGATGACGCCGGCGGGGCGCGAGGCGTTTGCCGAAGCGCGGGCGCTGGCGCAGCGCTCGTATGAAAGCAGCCCCAATTCGTCGGCGGGCATGTTCGCGATGGCGCGCGCCAATTTCTATACGGGCAATTGTGCGGCCGGCAATGCGATGGGCGACGCCGCGATCGCGCTCAATCCCTATGATGCCGACATGGCGGGCTTTCTCGGCCTGTTCAAGCTGACGTGCGGGATGGGGCCCGAGGGCGAGCTGTTGCTCCGGCGGTCGCTCCAGCTCGATTCCTCCTATCCCGGCGTCCCGGCGGTCACGCTCGCTTTCACCCTGTCGCAGCGCGGCGAGCAGGATGAGGCGCGGCGGATCCTCGATCACATGCCGTCACCGAGCAATATGGAGCCGCAATATATGATGGTGCGCGCGATCGTGCAGGCGCGTCAGGGCCAGGTGGCGGAAGCCCGCGCGCAATGGCAGCGGCTGCTCGCCTATACGCGCCAACCCGCCGATGCGACGCCCGAACGGGTGCTGGGCCGGTTCATCATCACCCCGGTGGTGATCCAGCGCGCCTCGGCCGCGCTGCGCGATGCGGGTGTCGTCCCCGCGAAAGCGGCGCCTTGACGCTGCGCCGGGCGCTGCGCAGAGTGGCGCCATGCTCTCGCTTCTCGCCCTGCTGACTTCGGTCGCGTCACCCGCTCCCGCCGCAGTCGCGGTGCATTTCAACCGCGACGGACAGGTCGAGACGCGCGTCGCCCAAGGACAAGCCGATCGGGCGAGCGGCCGGGCGATCACGCCCGACGATCCGGTGCGCGTCGCTTCGGTCTCCAAGCTGGTCGTCGCGCTCGGCGTGCTGCGGCTGGTCGAGGCGGGCAAGCTCGATCTCGACCGCGACGTGTCGGACTATCTCGGCTGGCGGCTGCGCCATCCCGCTTATCCCGACCGGCCGATCAGCCTGGCGCAGTTGCTGGGGCACCGGTCCGGGCTCAACGACGAAACCGACTATGCACTGCCGCTGGATGCCGATCTCGAAACCGCGCTCCGCAATCCCGCCGCCTGGGACAAGGCGCGTCCACCGGGCGGTGATTTCGCCTATGCCAATTTCAATTACCCGGTCGTTGCCGCCGCGATCGAGGGCGCAACCGGCGAGCGGTTCGACCAGGCGATGACGCGGCTCGTTTTTCGTCCGCTCGGTCTCGATGCCTGCTTCAACTGGCCGACATGCAGCGACGGGGCGGCCGCACGTGCCGTTGTGCTATACGATGCAGACGGCAATGTGGTGCGCGATGACCTGAAGGGCGCGCGGCCCGCCTGTCCGGTCGTGCCGACAGCGAATGGCGGCTGCGACCTCGGCACTTATCGCCTCGCCCGCCACGGCGCGGGGTTCAGCCCGCAAGGCGGGGTTCGCATCTCGGCGAACGGCCTCGCGCGGATCGGCATCATGCTGCTGCGCCGCGGCGAGGACTTTCTGAAACCCGCTAGCCTCGCCCGGCTCGAAGCGATGGCGCGCGTCCACCCGACGAGCGGTGAGGGGACGGGCGGCTTTTTCTGCGAATATGGCATAGCTATGCACAGCACGGGCGGTCCGGCGCTTCGCGACCCCGCCTGCCGCGACGACCTGTTCGGCGACGGCCGCCTGCGTCTCGGCCATTCGGGCGATGCCTATGGATTGCGCTCGGGGCTGTGGTTCGACCTTGAAGGCGGCGATGGCATTGCCTATTTCGTCACGCAGGTGCCGGAGGGGCAGAAAGGGACACGGTCGGCATACAGCGCTGCAGAGGAAGTCTTGGTCGACGCGGCGCTTCGCCGCACGGCCGATGCCAGCCCTCTTGCCAGCCCCGCCCACGGGCACTAGGGCAATTTTCAACATTCACGACATAGTCAGAAAAAAGGAACTGTGCATGAGCGATTCGGCCGAAAAGGTTAAAAAGATCGTCGTCGAACATCTGGGCGTCGAAGCCGACAAGGTCACCGAAGAAGCGAGCTTCATCGACGATCTGGGCGCCGACAGCCTCGATATCGTCGAGCTGGTGATGGCGTTCGAAGAAGAGTTCGGCGTCGAAATCCCCGACGATGCGGCGGAAAAAATCGCCACCGTCAAGGATGCGATCGACTATATCGAAGCGAACAAGGGCTGATCGGGCCCGGTCCGGCCTAGCCGGACGCGGCGGCGACGCCGCCCACGCGTTTCCGGCTTCCCGGTCCCGAGCGTTCGCGCGCAGAGGCCGGGAAGCTTTTTTTATGGATATGCGTTTTCAAACGTGACGCGGCGCCCTGCGGGGACAGGCGCCGATGAAAGGAATGACTATGCGCCGGGTTGTGGTGACGGGTTTGGGTTTGGTGACGCCGCTGGGCGCCGATGTGGAAACCACTTGGGCCAATCTGCTCGCGGGCAAATCGGGCGCCGGGACAATCACCCATTTCGATGCGTCGGACCAGAAATGCACGATCGCATGCGAGGTCAAGGGTCCCGACCATGAATATGGCTTCGACCCCGGCAAGCGCGTCGACCACAAGGTCCAGCGCCAGGTCGACCCCTTCATCATCTATGGCATCGACGCCGCGGGGCAGGCGATCGAGGACGCGGGCCTTGAGGACATGTCCGAGGAAATGAAACTGCGCGCGGGCTGCTCGATCGGTTCGGGTATCGGCGGCCTGCCGGGCATCGAAAGCGAAAGCCTGCTGCTCGCCGAAAAGGGGCCGGGTCGCGTTTCGCCGCACTTCGTCCATGGCCGCCTGATCAACCTGATCTCAGGCCAGGTCAGCATCAAATACGGCCTGCAGGGTCCGAACCACGCCGTCGTCACCGCCTGCTCGACCGGCGCGCATTCGATCGGCGACGCCGCGCGGATGATCCGCGACGATGACGCCGACATCATGCTCGCGGGCGGCGCCGAGGCGACGATTTGCCCGATCGGCATCGCGGGCTTCGCACAGGCGCGCGCGCTCAACATGAGCTATAACGACCGCCCCGAACAGGCGAGCCGCCCCTACGACAAGGACCGCGACGGCTTCGTGATGGGCGAAGGCGCGGGCGTCGTCGTGCTCGAGGAATATGAGCATGCCAAGGCGCGCGGCGCGAAGATTTACGCCGAAGTCGTCGGCTACGGCCTGTCGGGCGATGCCTATCATGTGACGGCGCCGCATCCGGACGGTTCGGGCGCGTATCGTTCGATGGAAATGGCGCTGAAAAAGGCGGGCATGACCGCCGCCGACATCGACTATATCAACGCGCACGGCACCTCGACGATGGCCGACACGATCGAACTTGGCGCGGTCAAGCGGCTGTTCGGCAACGAAATCGCCAATGTGTCGATGAGCTCGACCAAGTCGGCGATCGGCCACCTGCTCGGTGGCGCCGGCGCGGTCGAGACGATCTTCTGCATCCTCGCGATCCGCGACCAGATCGTCCCCCCGACGCTCAACCTCGACAATCCCGACGAGGGCACCGACGGCGTCGACCTCGTCCCGCACACGGCGAAGAAGCGCGAAGTGAAGGCCGCGCTCAACAACAGCTTCGGCTTCGGCGGCACCAACGCCAGCGTCATCGTGAAGGCGGTCGATTAAGCCGAGTTCGCCTTCCCCCTTGATGGGGGAAGGATATGGAGCCTTATCGCGCGGCGATTAGGCGGAGTTGGATGGGGGTGATGGTGCGTCCTTCCACCACCGCTTTGGGCCGAAGCCGCACCCCCACCGCTGCGACTAGGCAGCAAGCTGCCAAGTCTCGCTGCCTCCCCCATCAAGGGGGAGGGATATCGGGCTCCAAAACCTCTTTCCTACTTTCCCCGGCCATGCTCTATCACCTTGTCGCAGGCCCCGGCCTAAAGCGACAAAGGAGACATTCCGGACGCGTGCGTGCGTATCTTTTGTCGCCTTAAGAGCCGAATAGGGAGAAAAGCGTGCATCCGTTCCGCTGGCTAGCGATCACGATCTTGGCCCTGCTGCTCGCCGCCTGCTCGGGCGGCGCGCCCAAGGATGCCGAAATCGTCATCCCGCCGGGCGCGAGCATCGCGAAGGCGGGGCAGATCCTCGAGGATGCCGGCCTCGTCTCCGCGTCGAGCTTTCGCAACGAGGCGCGCTTCTTCGGCTCGGACGACCCGATCAAGCCCGGCGAATACAAGGTCGAGAAGGGGATGGACGCGGGCGACATCCTTGAGCTGTTCCAGTCGGGCAAGACGATCCAGCGCATGGTCATGATCCCCGAGGGCATGCCCTCGATCATGGTGTGGGACCGGCTGATGGCCGAAAAGCGGCTGAAGGGCGAAATCCCGGTTCCCGCCGAGGGCAGCATCCTTCCCGACAGCTACGCCTTCACCACCGGCGAAAGCCGCGCCGCGGTCGTGAAGCGCATGCAGGCGGCGATGGACAAGGCGTTCAACGAGCTTTGGGCCAAGCGCACCCCGCGCGCCGCGGTCAAGGACCGCAACGAGGCGATGACGCTCGCGTCGATCGTCGAAAAGGAAACCGGCGTTGCCGCCGAGCGCCGTACCGTCGCGGGGGTCTATACCAACCGCCTCGGCGTCGGCATGCGGCTCCAGGCCGACCCGACGATCATCTATCCGATCACGAAGGGCAAGCCACTCGGGCGCCGCATCCTGCGCTCCGAAATCCAGGCGGTGAACGGGTACAACACCTACAGCATGATCGGCCTGCCGCAGGGCCCGATCGCCAACCCCGGCAAGGCCTCGATCGCCGCGGTGCTCGATCCGGAAGCGAACGACTATCTCTTCTTCGTCGCGAAGGGCGATGGCGGCCACATCTTCGCGCGCACGCTCGCCGAACATAATGCCAATGTGCAGAAATGGTATCAGCTGCGGCGCGACCGCGGGGAGATGGAGTAACCGTCCGCACAGCCGATAGAGAGGGACCGAACGATGACAACTGCGAAGCTCTTCATCCACGGGGTCCCCGACAGCCCCGCCATCTGGCGTCCGCTGCTCGCCGCGCTCGATCTCGGCGACACCCCGGTCGTGGTGCCCGCGCTTCCCGGCTTCACCGCTCCGCTGCCTGCCGGTTTTGCCGCGACCAAGGAAGCCTATGCCGACTGGGCGGTGGAGCAGGCGGAAGCGCTGGTCGCGGCGCACGGCCCGATCGACATCGTCGGCCACGACTGGGGCGCGCTCATCGCGCAGCGCGCCGCAATGCTGCGCCCCGACCTCATCCGCAGCTGGGCGGTTTCGAACGCGGTGATCGATCCCGAATATCGCGGTCACCGGATCGCGCGCATCTGGAACACGCCGGTGCTGGGCGAAATCTTCATGGCGCTCAGCAAACCCGGCAAGCTCGCCGCGGGGCTGGCGGCGCAGGGGATGCCCGCCGACATCGCGCACGAAGAGGCGGCGCAATGGGCGAACAAGGACAAGCGCCGCGCGATCCTGAAGCTCTATCGGTCGGCCAAGGGGCTCAGTTTCGAGCATGACTGGGCGCGCGATATCGGCAAGCTGCCCGCGAATGGCGCGCTGATCTGGGGTGAGGGCGATCCCTATGTCGAGCTGTCGGTCGCGCAGCGCTTTGCCGCAAACACCGGCACGCCGCTGACGGTGATCAAGGGGGCAGGGCATTGGGCGATCGCCGAACGGCCCGCCGACGTCGCCACCGCGCTGCGCCGATTCTGGGCTAGCCTATAGCGTCGCGGTCGATTGCGGCATTCGAATTTCTGCAATCAGAGTTAATCGATAAATCCGATCAACCTTTGCCAATTTATCGATTGGACCGCGGCAGCCTTTCATGCGCTTAGGCGCACGAAACCAACAACAGAAAGGCTCTCCCATGATCAATCAGCCCGTTCCCGCCGTGACGCTCAAGACGCGCGTCCGCGACGAAGCCGTCGACGGCCCGAACCCGTTCCGCTGGCAGGATGTCGACACCGGCGAGCTGTTCGGCGAAGGCCGCCACATCCTGTTCGGCCTGCCGGGCGCCTACACCCCGACCTGCTCGAACGAGCAGTGCCCGGGCTTCGAACGCCTCCACGGCGACTTCGCCGCCGCCGGCGTTGCTGACATCCATTGCATCAGCGTCAACGATGCCTTCGTGATGTACAACTGGGGCAAGAACCTCGGCGTTGAAAATGTGAAGATGGTTCCCGATGGCTCGGGCGCGTTCACGCGCCGCATGGGCATGCTGATCAACAAGGATCACCTTGGCTTCGGCATGCGCAGCTGGCGCTACACCGCGATCGTCGATGACGGCGTCGTGGTCCAGATGTTCGTCGAACCCGGGATCAACGACGTCGGCACCGACAGCGATCCCTATGTCGAATCGACCCCTGAAAAGGCGCTCGAATGGGTGAAGGCGAACCCGTACCAGGGCAAGCTGTCGCAGGCGGCTTAAACCGATAAGCGGCCCGGCATCCCCCCCTCCCGTCCGGGCCGCTGGCGCCGTACCCATCATCGTGACCGCGACGATGGGTGCGGCGGACCAGCTTCACTTCAACAATCTGCGCGCGGCGCATTATCCGCCCGAGCGCAATCACCTCGCGGCGCACATCACGCTGTTTCACCAGCTGCCGCCGTCGTGCCTCGATGAACTCGACCGGCTGATTCGCCGTATCGCCGCCGACACGCCGCCTCCCGCTGCCAGCTTGCGTGACATCTATTCGCTCGGCGGCGGCGTCGCCTTTCGCATCGACAGTCCCGGCCTGCTGGCGATTCGCGAGCGCATCGCCGACCATTTCACGGGGATGCTGACGCTGCAGGATCAGGGAACGCCGCGGCTCCACGTCACCGTCCAGAACAAGGTGGAACCCGCCGAGGCGCGCGCGCTGCTCGCCGAACTCGCCGCCGATTTCCGGCCGCGCGCGCTGATGATCGCGGGTCTCGCGGCGCATCACTACCTCGGCGGGCCGTGGCAACCGGCCTTCGCACGCAATTTTCGCGGAGTGCGCACATGATATTGACCAGCGCGAATGCCCTGCCTATAGGCGCTGCTCGCCCATCGCGGCGGCCCTTCGGGGCGGAGTAGCTCAGCTGGTTAGAGCAGCGGAATCATAATCCGCGTGTCGGGGGTTCGAGTCCCTCCTCCGCTACCAACCCGGATTGTCCACCAGTGACCCACTGAGGCCACTGGCAGACATTTTTCGAGGAAAATCAAATATTTTTCGCGTCCCGTTGCGTACGCCGGCGTCCCGGTGCGACCGGCTGCGGCCACCCACGGCGATTTGGATTGGGGGTATTTTGGGGGTATTTTTCGGCTGTCCCCAAAACAGGCGATACCCCCAGATGGCTTTGAAAGAACTTGAGGTCAAATACGCCACCAAGCGGCAGCGCCCCTACAAGCTGTCCGATGGAGAAGGCCTGCACCTGCTCGTCCAGCCGAACGGATCGAAGCTCTGGCGCCTGAAATACCGCTTCGACGGCAAGGAAAAACTGCTGAGCTTCGGCAAATATCCGACCGTCACGCTGGCGATCGCCCGCGAGAAGCGGACCGAAGCCAAGCGGCTGCTCGATCAGGGTGAGGACCCCGCCGAGGCCAGGAAGCGGGCGAAGAAGCAGAGGGCCGCGCTCAAGCTGTTCGAAGAGATTGCGCGGGCCTGGCACGCCAATCGTATTGAAGGGCTGGACTCGGCCCATGCCCTGCGCGTCATCAACCGGATGGAGCGCGACGTCTTTCCGGTCATCGGGAAGCGTCCGATCACGGAAATCGACCCGCCCGAGATTCTCGAGATGATCCGCGCGGTCGAAGCGCGCGGCGCCCTCGATATCGCCCGTCGCCTCAAGCAGAACGTCAGCCAGATCTATCGCTTCGCGATCGCGAGCGGCTGGGCGACCATCGATCCGACGCTCGGCCTCAACGATGCGCTCAAGCCCAAGCCGCCCGTCAGGCACATGGCGCGCGTGCCGCTCGCGGAGTTTCCGAAGCTGGTGCGAGCGATCTTCGCCTATGACGGCGAGGACACGCCGCGCCGCCGCGAGATCACCCGTGACGCGCTGCTGTTCACCTTGCTCACATGGGTCCGAACCAGCGAAACCCGCTTCGCGGCCAGGGACGAGTTCGAGGATCTCTATGGACCGAACCCGCTATGGCGTCTGTCGCCGGAGCGCATGAAGATGGAACGTGAGCATCTTGTTCCGCTGTCCCGCCAGGCCGCAATGATCGTTCAGCGCCGCTTGCAGGCGACGAACGATGCGTTCCTCTTTCCCGGAGCCAAGCCTGGAAAGTCTATTTCCGAGAACACCATGATCTATGCCTGTTATCGGATGGGGTATCTCCATCGGCAGACGGTACATGGGTTTAGGGGGCTCGGCTCGACCTGGGCGAACGAAGCCGAACGCTACAAGCCGGATTGGATCGAGATGGCGCTCGCTCACGAGGACGAGGATGAGGTGCGCGGCGCTTACAACAGTGCGCTCTATCTCACACCGCGAAGGCGGATGCTCCAAGACTGGGCCGACGTGATCGACGCGGCAACCGCAGTGTCGAATGTCGAGAAGAATCCTATCGAGTTCTCACAATTCATGCGCTGTTCCGCTCCCATCCAGCACCTGCCACCAAGCGACCAGAGACAGCCGTATTGGCAACGCCCCCTTCGGGCGGCTTCGCGATGAGCCTCAAAAGTCAGAACCGCCGATTTAGAGGCGCGGTTTTCTGCCATAGTTGTTAGAAATATCAGCTACTTAGATGCATCCGCGAATAGTAGAATGAACTCCAAGAAACCGTATCTCACTACATCTCATCATAGCTGATTCCCCTTGCAACTCGACAAGGGAAACCGCCGGGACCGCCAATTACGCCGATACATCGTCTGGAAGGGCTCGATTGGGGCGAGCAGAACGCGCGCATCCGTCCCGATGGACGCGCTCAGCGTGACTAATTCAATGAAATATATGGGGTTATTTGCGTCGCCACGAAGCGTCAGCGGTGCAGGCTCATCAGTCCTTAATCAATGAGTGGGAGGAATAGTTCGCCAACAAATTGAATTGGACGATGAGCCCCAAGGCGCGGCAAATGGCGCCAACTCAAAAAATGCCGTGGGGAGGACAGTCATGGTCACAGCCTTTAGGACAAATTTGCTTTGTGCCACCGCGCTATCGATCGCGTGTGCGCTTGCAGTGCCGGCACATGCCCAGGACGCTGCATCGCAGGGCGAAAAGCCCGAGGCGCAGGAAGGTGGCCTTGAGACAATCGTCGTCACGGCGCAGAAGCGCGAACAGAATTTGCAGGATGTTCCAGCCGCCGTTTCCGCCATAGGCGGCGAGACGCTGCGCACGCGCGGCATCACGGAGACCTCAGACTTGATGGGCGCGATCCCCAGCCTGCAAGTCACCACTCCCTATGGTCGCACCCAACCGAATTTCTCGCTGCGCGGGATTTCAGTGGCGAACGAATTTTCCGCCTCCACTGCGTCGCCGGTTGGCGTCTATGTCGATGAAGTCTATCAGAGCTTCCGGGCGAGCCATGGCCTGCAACTCTATGACATCGACCGGGTCGAGGTACTGCGCGGACCGCAAGGAACACTCTACGGTCGCAACACCACGGGTGGCGCGATCAGCTTCTTCACGCGCAAGCCGGATCTGGGAGAGGCCAATGGCTATCTGACCGCCGGCTATGCCAATTACGACACTTTCACGGTGCAGGGCGCCGCTGAAGCGACGCTGGTTCCCGACATCTTGGGCGTCCGCGTCGCCGGTACTTTTGCAAAAGGGGATGGTTGGCAGCGCAATGTACTGCCTGGGAATGAGCGCGACCTAGGGACCACCGATACGATCGGCGGTCGCATCTCGATCCGCTTCCGGCCCGATCCCGATCTCGACATCAATTTGAAGCTCTATGCCGCGAAGGACGATCCATGGGGCACCGCGCCCTATGCAGGTGGTCAACTCGCGGGCGGGCAGGATGCGCTCGGCTATTCGCGTTACGATCCGCAACCTTTCCTAGGCGGGCGGTTGCTGCGTGACAATGAGGTCGCAGTTGATCGGGTAGGTAAGAACATCAGCAAGTCGAAAGGGATAGCCCTCAACATCAAATGGGATGTCAGCGACCAATTCTCCGTCACCTCGATTACCGGCTACGACACCGGCGACTATATCAACAATCCTGATGATTGCGATGGCGGCCCAGCCGATCTCTGCTCGATCGGCTACACGTCGACGAGCAAGAATTTCAACCAGGACCTGCGTTTCAGCTATTCGAACGACCGCCTCGATATCATTGCCGGCCTTTATTATGGCAGGGACAAGGTCAAGACGGTCAACTACCCGGACTTTTTCGGGGCGCTGAGGCCGCTGCTGCTTGGCGCCGGTCTTCCGGGCAGCTACAATAACGCCGCAATCGGAACGCCCGACGCGATCCGCTATATCCCAGCCTTTGCCGCCAATCCGGCGTTGGGGCCTGGCGATGCCGGATTCTGCGACGCGATCGAGATCAATCCCAACGGCTTCCTTGATGCACGCTCGCTGATTGCACTCCAGACCGACATCGCGATCAATAATACGGGCAATGGCGGCATGGGGGGTAGCTTTTCGGCGGGCTGCGCCGGGGCAGGCGCGCCTCCGTTCACCCCGATCCTCGGCGAACAGCGTTTTGACGTGTCGCGCCCCTCGAAGGCGATCTACGGCGACGTAACCTGGAAAGCGACCGAGCGGCTGACCGTGGCGGTGGGTGCACGCTACACCCAGGATAAGGTCAATTACCTTAACGGCAGCACTTTCCTCTATGCGCTCGACGGTACGACGCCGGTTGTCAACCTGATCCCCTACAGCAATCCATACAACCCCAATCTCGCGCCGCTTGAGCAGCGCGAAAAGGCAAACAGGCTAACCGGCCGTATCAATGTCAGCTATGAGTTCGCCGATGATATCATGGGCTATCTCCAGTACAGTCGCGGTTACCGCAGCGGCAGCTTCAACGGGCTTGCCTATCAGGGCGTCAATCAAGTCTATTATATCCAGCCTGAAAAGGTGAATGCATATGAGGCGGGGCTCAAAACCCGGCTGTTCGATCGCCGCGTCCAACTTAACCTCGCGGGCTTCTACTACGAGTATTCGAATCACCAAGTAACGCAGGTGGTCGGCGCTACAACCTTCACGCGCAGCGCCAATGGTCGCCTGTTCGGTGGCGAGGCCGAACTCGCCTGGCAGGTGGCCGATACGTTGCGTTTCGATGCTTCGCTGGGCTATCTCAACAGCAAGTACAAAGGCAATGTGATCGATCCGGCAAACCCGGCCAGCCCGACATTGAACGTCAACGGCAATCCCTTCCCGAACGCGCCGGAGGTTACGTTCCAGGCCGGATTCGACTGGGATATGATCGATGACGGCACCAACAAGCTGACCTTGCGCGGTGATGCGTCCTACATGGGCAAGTACTATTTTGATCCGTTCAAGAATTATGGGCAGACACCGTGCGATACACCCCCAGCGGGATCGAACATAACGCTCGCGGGTAAGGCGATTACATGCGCAAATCCGGGCTACTGGCTCGCCAATGCGCGATTAACCTATGCGCACGACAATATGTCGGTTAGCTTGTGGGCGAAGAATCTGTTCGACAAATATTACTACACCTACGGCCTCAACCTCAACGTGTTCGGCTACGATTATCTGAACCGCGGCATGCCGCGCACTTATGGCGTCGAAGCGACAGTCAAGTTCTGATCGCTGCTGCGACGGGGGCGGCGGGCATCCTCTCCCGCCCGCTGCCCCCGATTTTTTCGACCTGACTTTCAGACCGAGGAGCATCCATGATGCGTTCCACCGGCAACGGTCCCTCATTCATCGGCACGGCGTACAGAATCGAGCGCGCTGTGATCACTGAGATCGGCGCAGCTGAAAGCACCGCCCAGGCGAGCAGCGCCGAGCGGCCAGCGCGCCTCCGGACGATTTAACGTGGATGCGTCTCGGAACAGAACTGAGCTGGAACGAATTTTCGCGACCCAACGCGAAGGGACGCGTGAGCAGGTTTCGCGCAGCTACGAAGAACGCATGGACCTGCTCGGGCGCCTTGGCCGGATATTTGAGCAGCACAGAGACGAATTGGTCGATGCCGTTGCCGCCGATTTCGGCATTCGATCCCGCTACGAGACTATCCTGCTCGACCTGATGCTTGGCATATCGGAAATTAAATTTGCGCGCCGCAATCTGAAGACGTGGCTGAGGCCGCGGCGGGTGAAGACTGACATCTTCGGCCTTCCCGGTTCATCGCGCCTGGTCCCCCAGCCCCTAGGTGTGGTGGGCGTTCTCGGCACGTGGAACTATCCGCTCGGCACCATATTCGTTGGCGCGGCCGGTGCATTGGCGGCCGGCAACCGCGTGATCGCAAAGCCGAGCGAAGTTTCCGCCAACGCCGCCGAAGCCAGCGAGCGGCTTGTGCGCCGGTATTTCGCCGAAGAGGAATTCGCGATTGTCCAGGGCGGGCCCGACATGGCACAGGCGATGACGGCCCTACCTTTCGACCATATTCTCTTCACCGGTTCACCCGCGGTTGGCCGCAAAGTCTATGAAGCGGCGGCTGCCAACCTTACACCTGTTACTCTGGAACTTGGCGGCAAATGCCCTGCCATCGTGGGCAAGGGTGCATCGCTTGCACAAGTCTGTGAAAGCTTAGTGTTCGGCAAGCTGCTCAACGCCGGCCAGACCTGCATCGCCGCTGACTATGCCTTCGTCCATGTCGATCAGATGGAAAGCTTCGTCGCCGCACTCCGCGCTCAGGTTGCCAAATGCTACCCCAACGCGGCAAGCAACCCCGATTTCACCAGTATCATCAATGACCGACAGTTCGCGCGGCTCCAAGGTTTGCTCGATGATGCCGAAGCCAAGGGCGCGACGGTGCTCAACCTCTCGGACAACGGCGATGGAACGCTTCCTGAACGGCATCGGATCGTGCCGTTGGCGGTTCTCGACGTTACCGATGACATGGCGATGATGCAGGAGGAGATTTTCGGACCGATCCTGCCGATCATGCCATATCGCTCCGAAGACGAGCTCATTCGCTACGTAAACCGGCATGAGCGCCCGCTGGCGCTCTATTATTTTGGCGACGAAAGTGAGGAACGGCGCAAGATCATTTCCGAAACGCACGCTGGCGGCGTGACTCTCAACGGCACGGTCATGCACGTCTTCCAGCGCCGGCTGCCTTTCGGTGGCATCGGACAGAGCGGCATCGGTGCCTATACCGGCGTCGCCAGTTTCGAGCGCTTCACTCATTACAAGCCGGTGTTCTCTCAGCCGAAACTCAGCCTGCTTGGTCAACTTCTGCCACCCTATTCGAGCAAGACCGAAGGACTACTCAACATCTTCGAAAAGATCCTCTGACGTGGCTGCGGCGGTTGATGCTGGCATGTTGCATGACGCCGGGTCGCCAGCATGGGTCGAATGACAAGGGAAGCAAATGGCTGACTATGTAATTATTGGAGGTGGGTCGTCGGGCGGCGTTATCGCCAGCCGGTTGTCCGAGGACCCCGATGTCACCGTTTGCCTGCTCGAGGCAGGCGGCCCAGGCACCTCGCCGCTTGTGTCCACGCCCGGCGCTTTTGCGGCGCTGATCCAAGACTATCGGATCAATACGCTCAACTGGCGGTTCAACACCGACCCTTCAAAGGCGCTCAACGACCGCCGCCTCTACAATCCGCGCGGGAAGATGCTGGGTGGATCGAGCGGTATGAACGGGATGGTCTATATCCGCGGCGACCGGTCGGATTTCGACCACTGGGCCGAACTCGGCAACGACGGCTGGGGTTACAACGATGTCCTGTCCTATTTCCGCAAGGCTGAGAATAATGAGCGCGGTGAGGATGAGTTTCACGGCTCGTCGGGACCGCTTCACGTATCCAACGGCAAGCGCGAATTCGATGTCTATGATGCTTTCATCGAGGCGGCGACTGGACTGGACCATCAAGCCAATCCGGACTTCAATGGTGCCAGCCAGGAAGGTGTCGGCATCTATCAGTTTACCGTGAAGGACGGGAAGCGCGCCAGCGTGAAGGCGTGTTACCTTGATCCGGTGATGGGCAGGCGCGGCAACCTCCGCGTCGAAGTACATGCCCGCGTCCATCGTATCAGGTTTGAGGGCAACCGCGCGGTGGCAGTCGAGTATTCCCAGGACGGGCAGTTGAAGACGATCCCGTGCGAAAAGGAAGTCATTGTCAGCGGCGGCGCCTATAATTCGCCCCAACTGTTGATGCTTTCCGGTATCGGACCGCGTGATGAGTTGGAGAAGCATGGAATCGAAGTGATTCATGATATTCCCGGTGTCGGCCAGAATCTTCACGACCATCCTGACCTGATGCTGGTCTACCAGTCGAAGAAGCGGCTCGGGATCGCACTCAATGTCGTTGGCGCGCTCAAGACCGTGCGAGACCTATTCCAGTATCTCACGCAAAGGAAAAGCTGGCTGGCATCGCCGCCCACGGCTGCAGGCGGTTTCTTGCGATCCGCGCCGGGGCAGAACCGGGCGGACTGCCAGGTCCATGTCGTGCCGCTCGCCTATCGCGACCATGCGCGCGACTACAAGCTGATGACGAAATGGGGCTATACGATCATTCTCAATATTGGGCGCCCAAAGAGCCGCGGCTGGGTTGCCTTACATGACTCAAACCCCGAATCCGATCCCAAGATGGACCTCAATCTCTTGAGTCATCCCGACGACCTCAAGACGTTGCGCAATGCCTTCCGTGTCGTGCAGGAGATCCTGCATTCGGATCGCATGAAGGCGATGATGAAACGGCCTCTCTATCCTGACCGCTACCTTGAAACTGATGAAGAGATCGACGCCTATATCCGGGCAGAAGCCAATCATGCTTATCATCCGGTGGGAACATGCAAGATGGGCACCGACGAGATGGCGGTGGTCGACAACCGCCTGCGCGTTCACGGCCTCGCAAATATCCGCGTGGCCGATGCCTCGATCATGCCATCAGTCGTCAACGGCAACACCAATGCAACCTGCATCATGATCGGCGAGAAAGCCGCCGACATGATCCGGCACGATAATATGAGCAGCAAGAATAGCATCGCAGAATATTGAATTGGACGATTGGATCAATGCTGCAGACACAGATGCTTACGAAAAGAAGTCCGGAGAGGCCTATCGCATGTCAGTTTATTATGTGTCGACTGCGCCATTGTGGGCGAGCGCCTTAGAGGAGCGCGGCTGATGGACGTCCGTACGCAAATACGTCGCGCCGCACGTTATTTCGCCCAGCAAGAGGCTCTCGTTCACGGCCACAGGCGGTTGACTTTCTCGGAAGCCTGGTTGCGCGGCGTGAAGCTCGCAAATGCTCTTGCGGAGTGCGGCCTTCAACCGGGTGACCGGATTGCTACGCTGGAGAAGAACTCCATCGAGGCCGCCGACATCATACTGGCGGCTGCCATTGGAAACTATACGCGTGTTCCTCTCTATGCGCGCAACCGATGTGAAGCGCACGCCCATATGATCGCGAGTACCGGATCTCGGTTGGCGCTGGTCGATGAGGCATTGGCTTCGGAGTTGGCGGGGCTGGATGCCCAAGCTCCGACGCTTGAGCGGATCATTATCCGCGATCACAACTATGAGAATTGGTTGGCGACAGCCTCGGACCGGGATCCTGATCCCGTCGTCGCGCCGGAGGACTATTGTGTCATCCGCCACACCGGCGGCACGACGGGCAAACCCAAGGGCGTTGCCTATCGGCACCGTTCATGGATGACGATCTCCGCCGCATTTTTCAGCATCGGCCCCCAAGTGGCCCCAGGGGATGCCATTCTGCATGTCGGCCCGTTGTCCCATGCATCGGGCTTCCTGTTCGTGCCGGCCTGGTATTGCGGCGCCCGCAACGTGATGATGGACGGCTTCGATCCAGCGTCCTTTCTTGACACTCTCGAGCAGGAACGGATCAGCCATGCCTTTGTAGCCCCCACCATGCTCAATGCCATAGTGCATCACGACGGGGCATATGGCCGCCACTTTCCGAATTTGAAGTTTCTGCTGAGTGCTTCAGCGCCGATCTCCGAGCCGACGCTTCGCAAGTCGTGCCAGATATTCGGGAATCATGTTCTTCATTCGGGCTATGGACAGACCGAAATCCTGCCCATCGCGTCTATGGGGCCCAACGAGTGGTTCGGCGAATTTGAAGGTTCTGCCCCAATTCGGGCGGTCGGACGTCCCATGAGTGGCGCCGATATCGAAATCCGTAACGAGGACGGAAAGGTGCTGGGACCAAACGAGCCCGGCGAGATCGTCGCACGGTTCGAAAATGGCCAGATGGAGGAATTCTGGAACGATCCGGAGGAAACCGCCCGGCGCATGGAAGATGGCTGGGTCAAAACCGGCGATGTCGGCATGATCGACACAAACGGATTTTTGTATCTGCTCGATCGCAACAACGACATGATCGTGTCAGGCGGCTTCAATATCTATCCCACCGAAATCGAAAACGTAATTGCCGACCATCCCGGTGTACTCGAGGTCGCGGTCTTTGGCGTGCCCCATGAAAAATGGGGTGAAACGCCGCTTGCAATGGTGCGTGTCAAGCCCGGAGCACAAATCACGGAGACCGAGATAATAGATTTGGTGCGCCAGCGTCTGGGCTCCGCAAAAAAGCCAAGCAAGGTCGTTTTTACCGCCGAGCCACTGCCGTTGAGCAATGTCGGAAAGGTGCTTCGTTCAAAGCTTCGAGAGCCCTATTGGGCGGGCCAGGACCGGCGCATTTCGGGGGCATGACCGACGCAGCCATCCTAGCCACATCCTCTATTCCGGTGACCGCCTGCCGGCGCGCGGGAGACTGCAATGGACTATGAATACATCCTGGTTGAGCAACGCGGCCCAGCGCTTTGGGTGACCCTCAACCGGCCGGCAGCGTTGAACAGTCTGTCGTTGGCTTTGGCCGAGGAACTCGCCGCAGCGATCGAGGCAGCGGAAGCAGATGCGACGGTGCGCGCTTGCATTCTTACCGGCGCCGGACGGGCGTTTTGCGCTGGCGCGGATCTGCTCGCAATTGGCGATGGAACAGGCGGACAAACTCTCGCCGAACGCTTAAATCTGTTTCTGCCGCCGCTCGGTCAGGCTTTTAACAGGATCGAGACGTCGCGCCTTCCGATAATTGCGGCGGTCAACGGCCTTACGCTCGCCGGCGGCTTGGAACTGGTGTTGTGCTGTGATCTCGTCATTGCCGCGCACCCGGCCAGATTTGGCGACGCCCATGCAAATTACGGCCTGTTGCCCGGCGGTGGAGGGTCGGTTCGACTCCCTAGGAAGATCGGCGAAGCGCGTGCGAAACATCTGATGATGACCGGCGGGACCATCTCGGCTGCCGAGATGAAGGAAGCCGGACTCGTGACCCAACTGGTTGCTCCCGAGGATCTCATTGCGGCAGCGCAAGCGCTGGTAGAATCTCTTGCAGAAAAGAGCCGGCCAGGGCTCGCCTACATGAAGCAGCTAGTCCGCGCTGCGCAGGATAGCTCGCTCGAAGTCGGGCTGCGTCAGGAACTCGAAACCATGGCTGCTTACGCCTTGTCCAACGACATTGTCGAAGGACTGGCGGCATTCCGGGAGAAGCGGAAGCCCGATTTTTCCGACCGGTGAGACCTGATCGGATGCGGAACACATTGGAAGAATGGATCAACGAATGACCGACATATTCGTCATGGGGGTTGGGATGACCCCGTTCGGAAAACAGTTCGACAAGAGCCTGAAAATGCTCTGCGCCGAAGCTTCGTCGCAGGCCTTTTCCGACGCAGGATGCACCGCCGGCGATGTCGAAGCCATCTTCTTCGGCAATTGCGTCCAGGGGCATATGGAGGGCCAGGACATGATCCGCGGCGAAATCGTGGCGCGAGCGATGGGCATCTCAAGCGTTCCCGTGGTGAATGTCGAAAACGCATGTGCGACGGCTTCCACGGCCTTGCACATGGCCGCCGCCTATGTTCGATCGGGGGCAGCGGATGTCGTACTCGCGCTCGGCGCGGAGAAGATGTACTCGCCCGACAAGGCGCTCATGTTCAGTGCATTCGATGGCGCTTGGGACGTGCATGAAACCGAGTCGGGCCGCGCGCAGCTGCTGGCCATGGGCAATGGCGTCGATGTTCCGGAAGGAACGACATCGAGTCAGCCTTACAGCGTTTTCATGGATGTATACGCCGCGATGGCACGCGCGCACATGAAGACCTACGGCTCGACGCAAGCGCAAATCGCGGCCGTCTCGGCGAAAAATCACATGCATTCGACGCGCAATCTGCTTGCCCAGTATCGCCTCCCATATACCGTCGAAAGTGTACTCGCTGCGCCTCCGATCGTTTACCCGTTCACACTGCCGATGTGCTCCCCGATCAGCGACGGCGCCGCCGCTGCGATCATCTGCAGCGAAGCCGGTCGGCGCAAACTGTCGGCAGCCCCGGACAGGGCGCTAAGAATCCTGGCGTCTGTGCTGCAAACCGGCGCCGCGCGCGATCCCTTTGATTATGACCACCATGTCAGCCGCCTTGCGGCGAACCGGGCCTATGCGATGGCCGGCGTGGGGCCAGAAGATATTGGCGTCGCGGAGGTGCATGACGCCACGGCGGTTGGCGAGATCATTGAAATCGAGGCGCTCGGCCTGACGCCGCCTGGCGAGGGCGGACTCGCGGCAGAGCGCGGTGAGACGGCGCTGGGTGGGCGTATTCCGGTAAACACGTCGGGCGGGCTTGAATGCAAGGGACATCCGATCGGCGCCACCGGGCTCGGCCAAATCTACGAGCTTGCGCTGCAATTGCGCGGCGAGGCGGAAGATCGACAGGTTCCGAATGCCCGGTTCGCGATCGCGCAGAACGGCGGAGGTGTCATCGGGGTGGAAGAGGCGGTGGTCGCCGTCACGATCCTGGGCCGGTAGTTGTCAGAGCGCGCCTAGGGAAACACGGGGTCACGATATGAACTTTGAGCTGTCCGATGAACAACGCATGGCGGTGGAAACCGTCCGCCGCTTTCTCGACAACAAGCTTGAGCCGGAAATCCGCCGGCATGGGGAGCGATTCATCCCCAAACCGCTCATGAAGGAATGGACTCAAGCACTGACCGGCTATGGCCATATTACCGCACCGCATCAGGAGCAATGGGGCGGGCTTGATATGGGATGGCTCACTCATCTGCTCATTTTCGAGGAGATCGCCTATTCCTCGCTCGATGTGGCCATACCCGGCTTCATCAACGCGGTTGGCGCAGAACTCATCCGCCGCTTCGCCCCGGAGACGATCAAGCAACGCTATCTTGCCGACCTCGTCGCGGCCGAGAAGTTCGTTTCGCTCGGCATCTCGGAGCCCGATGTCGGCTCGGACGTCGCCGCCATCAAGACACGCGCCGTACGAGACGGCGATTTCTGGGTCATCAATGGCGAAAAGACCTGGATCACCAACGGAGCCTACTCGGACATCTTCATCTGTACGTGCAAGACTGGCGAAAATGAAGTCACTCACATCCTGGTCGATCGTGACGAGAGTGAGTATGAGGTGCGCGATATCCAGAAGATGGCGCTCAACGGCCAATCGACTGCACAGATATTCCTGTCCGATTGCCGCGTACCGGTGGCAAACACGATCGGCCGGGTCGGCGATGGATTGCGCAATACGTTGCAAGTGTTCGAGATTGCCCGCTGCCATATGGCGATGTGGAGTATCGGCATCGCACGGCGAGCAATGGATGAGGCGATCGCGTACGCTCGCGATCGCGCGCAGCATGGCAAGAAGATCGCCGGCCATCAGCTGATCGCCGACAAGATCGCCATCATGGCGACCAAGATCGACGCAGCCCGTCTGTTGACGCACCGGGCAATATCCCTCGTCCAGGCGGGCACGCGCGCAGAGACGGAATGCTCGATGGCCAAGTGGTACGCCACCGAAATGGCGATCGAAGCGACGCGCGATGCGCTTCAGATCCATGGCGGCAACGGCGTCACCCGCGAATTCATCGTTGAGCGGCTGGTGCGTGAGGCGATCATTTGCCCCATCCCCGATGGCACGACGGAGATTCAAAAGCTTGTTGTTTCGCGCGCCCTGACCGGCATTCAAGCCTTTCGGTAAGGCTCAGACGAAAACGACAGCGTCGACGGAAATGGAGCCGCGTGCCTGACTCGCACAGGATCAAATGCGCAGATGCGTCGCTCAGGTAAAAGAGGCAGACAAGCGATGGACGAAGAGCTTCGTTTCGATGGCAGGGTAGTGGTTGTGACCGGAGCCGGAGGCGGACTTGGGCGCCAGTACGCGCTGATGTTTGGCGGGCGCGGAGCCAAGGTGGTGGTGAATGATCTGGGTGGCGACGAGAAAGGGAGCGGCAGCTGCTCCACAGCCGCTGACAATGTGGTCGACGAAATTCGAGCCACGGGCGGTCAGGCGGTGGCAAATTATGCGTCGGTCGAGGAGGGCGCGCTGATCATCCAAGCCGCGGTTGACAACTTCGGAACCGTTGACGTCGTCATCAACAATGCCGGCATCCTGCGCGATGTGAGCTTCCACAAAATGACCGACGAAGACTGGACACTGCTTCAGCGGGTCCATCTGAATGGGACGCGGGCAGTGACGCAGGCAGCATGGCCGATACTGCGCGACAAGGGCTATGGCCGCATCGTCATGACCACGTCTGCAGCCGCAATCTACGGCAACTTCGGTCAGGCCAACTATGCCGCAGCCAAGCTCGGAATATTGGGGCTTGCGAACGCGCTGGCGGAGGAGGGGCGGTCCAGAAACATCCAGGTTAATACGATCGCCCCAATCGCCGCATCGCGTATGACCGCGACTGCCTTTCCACAAGAGTTTCTCGCCAATCTCAGAGCGGAAGCGATCAGTCCATTGGTCGGTTGGCTTGCGCACGAGAATTGCAGCGAAACCAAAGGGCTTTTTGAAGTTGGAGCCGGCTATATCGCCAAGCTTAGGTGGGAGCGCGCGCTTGGGCACGCCTTCGGAGCGGACAGGGCGTTCACGCTCGATGATGTCGCCCGGCACTGGGGTAGAATTGTCGACTTCACGGATGCCGAGCACCCGCTCGGGCTGAATGACAGCCTTGAGGCGGTAGAACGGGCGCTGAGAGCGTAATCAACCCGATGAATTACCATGATATTTTTGAGCGGCCGTCGGGCTGCCGATGGCGTCGTGCTGCCGCCAGATATCGATGAGCAGCAGGAATAGTTCTGCAGCGAATTGAATTGGACGACGGCCCTCAAATGCCGCCAAACGGCATGAACTACACAATATCTCCTGGGAAGAGAGGATCAGCCATGAGAGGATGTCTATTGGCTTCTGCCGCGTTGTTGTGCTCGGGAACAGCATTTGCCCAGGAAGCAACGCCCCAGGCGAACGACCAAACCGGGAGCGCCACGGAAGCGCTGGCTGAGGACATTGTCGTTACCGCCACCAAAAAGGGCTATGGCGAAAGCGTGCAGAAAGTACCGATGGCGGTCACGGCTTTTGGTGAAGCGCAGCTGGATGCCAAGTTCGTCCAGAATCTTCAAAGTCTGAGCTACGACGTTCCCAACGTCCAGCTCGAGGATGTGGGTACGGCACCGGGCTATGCCAATTTCACTATCCGGGGCCTCGGCATCAACAGCACGATCCCATCGATCGACCCCACCGTAGGCGTTTTCACTGACGGTATTTACCTCGGCATCAACGCTGGTGTCGTGCTGGACAACTTCGACCTTGAGGGGATCGAAGTTCTGCGTGGACCGCAAGGCTTGCTTTTCGGTCGCAACGTTACCGGCGGTGCCGTGGTTGTGCGGACCACGCGGCCCAGCTTCGATTTTGGAGCCAAAGCCAAGCTATCCATTGAAACGGGACTGAAAAAGACCGTAAGCGGCACGGTTACCGGACCTATCGTCGATGACGTTTTGGCTGCCAAATTGGCCGTCTACTACAGCGACGACAATGGCTGGTTTCGCAACCGCTTCGACAATCGCAGCTTCGGTAAATCACATGACCTTATCATTCGCCCGGCACTTTCGCTCAAGGGTGGCGACCGCTTCCGAATGGATCTCCGCTATGAGCATGGCGATGTCGAAAGCGATGGAGCCCCTGTCCAGAGTCACGCGCTGTTTCCCGCGACAGCTTCAGGTTTTCGATCAATTTCCCAGGTTTCTATGATGCCAAATGGGACCAGGCGATCGTGGAAACCAACATCGATGTCGGTCTGGGCGAAGGCGTCTTCACCAACATCGCTGGCTATCGGAAATTCCGATCCTCCGCGGGCGCTGATATCGATGGAACACCACAGTCCTTCTTTCATGCCTTTTTCGAAATCGACCAGGATCAACTCAGCGACGAACTTCGTTATGCCGGAAGGTTCGGTGACGTCGAATTGACAACCGGTCTATACTATTTTTCCCAGGATCTTCGTTACGCCGAGCTGCGGAATCTTTTGGGCGGTGCTCGGATCGTTTCCGGTGGGGGTACGCAAGACCAGACAACATGGGGCATTTTTGCTTCGACCGACTGGCATTTCACCGATACGCTGACCTTGAATCTCGGCGCGCGGTATAGTTGGGAACGCAAAGCCGTTCGGGTCTCGGCCTTACGCGCAAATGGTTGCAATCTAGACACGCTGATCTGTGCAACCAATTTCGCCGACGCGGCAAAATGGCGAGGGTTTACGCCGAAAATCGGCCTTCAGTGGAAGCCGGATGACGACACGCAGATTTATGGCCTTTACACGCGCGGGTTCCGCAGCGGCGGATATAATTTGCGCAACACCGATCCCGCTGTGCCGCCGGGGCCATTCAATCAAGAGACCCAGGACAGTTTCGAACTCGGCGCCAAGAAGCAATTCGGGCGCCACCGGATCAACCTGGCGGCCTTCTACAATCGCATGAAGGACCTGCAGCGCGAGATCAACCTGCCCGGACCGCTTGGCGTCAGCCAGGTCATACGGAACACCGCCGACGCCACAATCAAAGGCGTCGAGGCCGAGGGGCAGTTTTTTCTTTTGTCCAACCTCGTGATTTCGGGTCAGCTCGGCTACGTGAATGGCCAGTATCGCAACGTCCAGTTCGACCTCAGCGGTGATGGCGTCATCAACGATGTGGATCGTGCGCTCAAATTGCCAAGGCTGTCGCCATGGACCTATGGCGTGGGGCTGACTTATGATCAGCAGCTTGGCGAATTGGGGACAGCAACGGCGCGTGTCAGCTTCACGCATCGCGACAAGGCGGCATTCACCGACAACAACGTCGGCTTCCTTCAGGGCGCCGATATGCTCGATGCGAGCCTCACATTGGCGACCGACAACAAGCACTGGCGCTTCTCCATCTATGGCCGAAACCTCCTGAATGAGGTGACGATTGGCGGCGATACACCTTTGCCGGCGGCCTTCGGGGGCACGGGTGCAAGCCTTTCACCGCTAAACAGGGGGCGCGTCATCGGCGGAGAAGTGGCGATTAGCTTCTAGGCCATTTTCGAGGCGAGTGGAATCACCCGCCAACTCGGAAAATGCCCAAGATCAATTTGCTAGAGCATTTCCTGCCGGAAAGCCGGTTCCCACTTCTGCGCGAAATGCTCTAGCTGATCGCGACGGATGCAGCGGATTTCCGATCGCACCCCGCCCCCTTGCCGTTAATCCGATGATGCGGTGCGCCATGCCTGACGAACAAGGCTGACGAGCGCACGGCCAGCCGGTTTTACCTGCCAGCGGCTACGCACAGCATAACAAAGCGTCAATGGATCGAATAAACCGATTCCCTCCAAGGCCACGAAATTGGCGCGAAACCATGAGTTCTCGGTGAACTGTTTTGCAACCATCCCGATAGCATCGGATGTGGCAACGATCCGTCGAACCAATTGAAAATAGTCTGTCATGTGGATCCAGTCAGCGGGACGCTTACCGCTTTTTTCGTACATCTGCTGAATGATCGATGTGTAGGGTTCGGAAGATGAGGGCACTACGAATTCGAACTGGACCAGCGGCTCCTTGCTGGTCGGGTTTATCCCCAGAATGGGATGATTGTTCCGCACAAAAGGCAGTATTTCGATCGAGGCGACCCGCTCGCACTTGAATTCCGGCCAGCGTGCAAAGGCCGCTTCAAGTCCAAAGGCGACATCGATATCGCCGCGCGACAGGAGTCGCACGCCCCTTTCGCTGTTGCCCGAAACGACTTCGACGCGCACTGCCGGATGGCGCCGCAGCAAAGAAACCAGAGGTTGGGTGAGCAACCAGTCGATTGACCCTGGGAACAGTCCGATTCGAAGCGGGCCCGCATAGGCGTCGGCGCGGCGGGCTGTATCTCCGAGTAGTTCAGCTGCGTCGGCAAGCAAGCGCGCTGCGCGATCAATAAATTCGCGTCCCTCCTCTGTCGGCATCGCGCCCCGTGAGGTCCGATGGAAAAGGGAATAGCCAAGATGCCGTTCGAGTTCAGCGACACTCTTGGTCACCGCCGACTGCGTGACACCAACCGCATCCGCTGCCCTGGAGAAGGAACGAAGCTGACCAACCGCGACGGCATGCTTGAGGCGAGAATCGAGCATGGACATGCCCCACAGGAATAATTGCTCCAGAGAATGAATTAGGCGAATCAAGGTCATTTTGCCAATCTTACTTTCGACACTGCCGCCCAGCACGACTGCAACCCGTCTCGAAATCTGGAGCGGCGAAACGGCCTGGATCAAAGCGCCAAGGTCTCAGACGCAGGTATGCCTGAATGACGAAAACTGGTCCGCTTGCAGGCCTCAAAATACTCGAAATTGCGGGCATCGGCCCGGCGCCGTTTTGCGGAATGCTGTTGGCCGACCTTGGCGCCGATGTCGTCGTCATTGAACGCGTAAGCCCTAACTCCGAAAATATCGATCTTGGCAGCGGCGCCATTGTGAACCGCGGGAAACGTGTAATTGCCTTGGATCTGAAGTCCCCCGAAGGCGTCGCGCATGTCCTGGATCTCGTCCAAAGGGGCGATGTACTGATCGAAGGCATGCGGCCTGGGGTGATGGAGAGGCTCGGCCTTGGTCCCGAGGTTTGCCTAGCGCGTAACCCCCGCCTTGTATTCGGTCGCATGACGGGTTGGGGGCAGCAGGGACCTCTCGCCCAAGCGGCCGGCCATGACATCAACTATATCGCGCTGTCAGGAGCCCTTTGGTATGCTGGGCATCCCGGTGAACCGCCAATGGCGCCGCCAAGCCTGGTAGGCGATATTGGGGGTGGAGCGCTCTATTTGGCCATCGGCGTCCTCGCAGCGGCAATGCACGCGCGGGATACCGGGAATGGGCAAGTGGTTGACGCCGCGATCGTCGATGGGAGCGCTCACATGATGAACTTGCTCCTGAGCCTGAAGGCCGCCGGCCAGGTTGCCAGCATACGCGGCTGCAGCATCCTTGACGGCCCTCACTGGTACTCGACCTATCGGTGCGCCGACGGGAATTTCATCTCAGTCGGATCACTCGAGCCCAAGTTCTATGCGCTGCTTTGCAAAAAGCTGGGGTTGGCCGGCGATAGCAGTTTTGACGACGGCTATGATCGTGATGCCTGGCCCGAGCTCAAGCAGCGTTTTAGCGAGATATTCGCCATGCGGACACGGGAAGAATGGCGCACACTGCTGGAAGGCAGCGATGCCTGCTTTGCCCCCGTGCTTGATCCGGACGAAGCGGCGCGCCATCCTCATATGGCAGCGCGAGGCGTCTATCGGGAGATCGACAATATCCTCCAGGCAATGCCGGCGCCACGTTTTTCGGGCTCGTCACTACCGATCCCCGGACCGATCCCGCTGCATCATGAAGATCCGAGTACAATTCGGCGGGGCTGGAGCAAACCGGACCGCTGCGGGATTACCGCCAGAACCGACTGTTGCGAGTAGTCGGTTGGCATGGTGGGCGGCCAGCGGCCCGACACGAACGGTGATTTCATAACTATGAACCAATGCGACGCTCCGCTTCGCTGCGCTGCATTCAAATCAAAGGAGACAACGACACACAGGCACGTCAAACTATCCGATGATTCCTGTACGCCACGCCGGAACGGCGATTGCGGACGTGTCCACGGGACGTTGTTCGCATCGTGATTCGCTCGGCGCTTGAAATCAATGCTCGCCCCGGATGTGACGACGCCGATGGGATTTCCACTGCGGCGTCCACGGCCAATGTCCTGGCGTGAGGGCTTCGGTCATCGACCGATTCGACCGTCCGAATGCGGTCTTTTGGCGCGCCTGAGAATCCGCATCAGAGTTGAGTGCGCGTTGTTCGGGAATCTCATTTAAATATTTGTAAAAACGTAATAATATAGATAATAACTCCAACCTGTATCCAGTGTGGAGTAATGGTCGCAGGGCGTGAACTTACGCCCTTATGGATGCGTCGAAGTCCTTCAGTTTGAATCTCAGGAAATTGCGGCTTGCGATGCGCATCACGCAAGAAGCGCTCGCCCATGATGCGGGCACGAGCAGCTCTTATCTGAGTGCGATCGAAAATGGCCGGTCGAGCCCGACGCTGAAAGCAATGGAGCGGCTCGCGAAGGCACTCGGCGTTAATGCCGTCTATCTCTTGTCCGGCCGGATATCGATCTCGATCGTTTCGGACGACGAACTGGAAATCGGCGCGATACTGGCGCGCCCGGCGGTGACGCTCCGGCGCCATCCGCACAAGCCGACGGGGCGGCCGAGCAAGACCAAGTAAATCATCGGGGGCTGCACGCGCGTGGGCTGGAACCACGCGCCCGATAGACGCGCCCGCAACGCGCGCGTCGAAAGGAGTGCCCCTCGGTGCCGTTTCGCGACCTCGATGCCTATATTAAGCAGGCCAGGCGCGCGAACAGTGATCGCGAGCTGTTCAGTTGCAGCGAGGCCGCCGCACGCCAGCTCGGCCTCCCATGGCTCGCGATCGTCCAGAGCATGGCCTTCTTTCAGCCCGGTGGGCGATATTTCCGCATGGACAATTTCCAGAGCTGGGGCGACGTTTTCGTCGCCGAAGGCTATTACCGCGACGATCCCGCCTTGCTCGCGGCGCGCTCGACAAGCCGGGCGTTCTGCTGGCACGAAATGGAGCGACTGCTGGGCGGCTTCACGCGGCGACAGGCGCGCATCGTGCGCGAAGCCGCGCGTCATGGCCTGCGCAACGGCCTCACCGTTCCGATTGGCGTCGCCGGCGAGCCGCCCGGATGCTGTACGTTCGCAACGCGCGACGGGCAATTGCCGCCATCGCATATCTGCCGGATCGCGACGCTGATGGCGAGCGAGGCGTTTACCGAGGCGCGGCGCTTGCACGGCTTTCCGGCGCGCCCGCTGAAATTACCCCATCTCAGCCCAAAGCGGCTCGAATGCTTTCGCTTGGCGGCGATGGGCAAGAGCGACGTCGAGATCGGGATCATGATGAACATCGCCCCGACGACAGTGCGCACCTACATGCGTGACCTGCGCGAACATTTCGGAATCTATTCCCGCGCGCAGCTCCCGGCGATCGCGCTCGCCTGCGGAATCGTCTGCATCGAGGAGATCGTCCCGCGGTTCTGAGCGGGATCGCCGCATCCTCAATATTGACGACTGTTTGAGCCCTTCATCTCTGCTCCCTTCGCGACTGTTCAATTTGAACGGGAGCTACTGCCATGATCCATATTGTCAAAGGGTGCTCGCTTACCGATGCGCGCGCCGCCTCGATGTTCGAGGACCGCAAGACCCTGTTCGTCGATCTGCTGGGCTGGGATGTTCCGGTCGTCGGCGGCCGCTATGAAATCGACAGCTATGACGGCGACAAGGCGGTCTATCTGATCGCCACCGACGATGGCTGCATTCACCAGGGGTCGATGCGGCTGCTATCGACAGAGGGCGCACATCTTCTCGCCGATCGTTTCGCGTCGCTCTGCGAGTGCGATGCGCCCCGGGGGGAGCAGGTTCGCGAGATTACGCGACTTTGCCTGCCGCAACGATTGGGCGCCCCCGGACGCCTGCGTGTCCGCAACCGGCTCATCTCGGCGATGGTCGATCATGCGCTCGGCAGCGGAATCACCATGCTAACCGGCGTCGTGACCGCTGCTTTTCGCGAGGAGGTTTTGGCGATGGGCTGGCGCGCAGCGCCGCTCGGCCCCGCGCGCCGCATCGATGGCGCGTTCCTTGGAGCGTTCCGCATCGAGATCTGCGCCGGTACGCCTGCGCTGCTGGCGTCGAACGGCATCTATGTACCGGGTGCGATCACTCCCGATGCGGCGGCAAGAGCCGCGTGAAGGGAATGGCGATGCACGACCCCGCCCGCCTCGCCGCGATGCTGCTCGCCGACGGTTATGTCATTGTCGATAACGCCGTGCCGACCGAGCTAATCACCGCGCTCGAAGCCGAACTCGCACCGCGCTTCGTCGCCACGCCCTTTTGCGAAGGCGGATTCTACGGAGCCCGCACCAAGCGCTTTGGCGCGTTGTTGCGGCGTTCACGGCATATCGCCGGCCTTGTGCTGCACCCGATCATCCGCGGTATCGCCGAAACGGTGCTCGGGGAATGGTGCGATCGTATCGTTCTCAACCTCACCCAGGCGATCGAAATCCATCCCGGCGCGCTCGCGCAGGTGCCGCACCGCGACCAGGATCTCTGGGGCGGCGTCAAGACCGGGATGCACTATCAGATCAACGTCATCTGGCCGATCGATCCGTTCACGCTGGAGAGTGGCGCGACGCTGGTCTGGCCGGGCAGCCATCACGATGCGGCATCGCAACCGGGCGATGCACGTCCGGTCGCCGCCGAAATGCCACCCGGCTCCGCGCTGCTGTTCCTCGGATCGATCCTGCATGGTGCCGGCGCTAACCAGTCCGATCATGTGCGCCGCGCGGTCATCACCTCCTATTGCCTCGGATGGCTGCGGACGTTCGAGAATCAGTATCTCGTCTATCCGCCCGCCATCGCTCGAGCGTTCGATCCCGATCTGGCCGCGCTCATCGGCTATGCCCAGCATCGCCCCAATCTCGGCAATGTCGAAGGCCAGTGCCCGTCCGTGCTGCTTCACCGGGACGATATCGACGGCCTCCCTGCGATCGACGCGCTGCTCCCCGGCCAGGCCGACATGCTGGATGCCTATGTCGCCGAACAGGAAGCCGCGCGTGCGGGCCTGATCGGCGGGTAACGCGGGTTCGTCGGACCGGGCGCTGCACTCATGACACACGATCCAAACCCCGAAGCAGGCGGCGGCGCGCGAACACGGATCGAGGCGGATTCATCCGCTGTGGACGGTGGAGCCACGGCGTCGTCGGCCGCGGAGCGCGCTCGGCGGGCACGCGAGCATTGCCCGTTTCTGACAACCAAGCAGGCCGCGTTCCATCTCGGTCTCGCGGGGGACACGCTCAAGAAGATGCGCCGGGAGCGGCGCGGCCCGCCGTGCCGAAAGCATGGCACCGTCTGGCGCTACCATATCGACGATATCGAGGCCTGGTCGCGCGCGAACATGCGGGAGGGAGGCAATGGCTAGGCTGCTACCCTCCCGTCTGCCGGCTAAACCCACCGCGCTGATCGGTCTCGGCGCGGCCGCGCTGGCGACCACGATCGCGCTGCCGCCAACGCCGTGGCTGGTCTGGAACGCATCGGCCAGCGCGCCGATCGGTCTCTATGCCGTCAGCGGACGGCAGGACATCGCATCGGGCGACATGGTGCTGGTCCGGGTGCCCGACCGCTGGCGCCGGCTCGCCGCCGAGCGGCGCTACATTCCGATCAATATCCCGCTGGTCAAGCGCGTCGCGGCCGCGCCCGGCGATCGCGTCTGTGCGCGCGGGCGGGAGATCTATGTCAACGGCCACCCGGTGGCCGAACGCCGCGAAGCCGATGGCCGCGACCGTCCGATGCCGTGGTGGAATGGCTGCGTGATGTTGCGTTCGGGCGCATTGTTCCTGCTGATGGACAGCCCGGATTCGTTCGATGGGCGTTATTTCGGACCGACATCGCGCGGCGACGTCATCGGCGAGGTGCGACTGCTGTGGCTGGGCTGAGGGTCGCCATCACCGCCCTGGCGCTGCTGGCGGCGGCACCGGCTGACGCGCAGTCGGTCGTTCACTGGCGGCCCTATATCGAGGCAGCCTCGGCGCGTTTCGGCGTGCCGGTAGAATGGATCGAGCGCGTCATGCGCGCCGAGAGCGGCGGGCGCACGGTGCTGGACGGGCGCCCGATTACCAGCCACGCCGGCGCGATGGGACTGATGCAGCTCATGCCCGGCACCTGGTCCGAAATGCGCGCGCGGCTCGGGCTCGGACGTGATCCCCATAGCCCGCGCGACAACATATTGGCGGGGACGCTCTATCTTCGTCTGATGTATGACCGCTTCGGTTATCCCGGACTGTTCGCAGCCTATAACGCGGGACCGGCACGCTATGCCGAGCACGTGCGGACCGGCCGCGCGCTGCCCGGTGAGACCCGCGCCTATCTCGCGAGCGTCGCCGGAGTGCCCGTCAATTCCCGGTCGGCTGTCACGGCCGCCAGTGCAACGCCGCGTACCGTCAATGCCATCTTCTTCGCGATCGGCGACCGGCCCCCTGCCGGCCGGAGCGAAGCCGGTGCGGCCACGCTGTTCGTCGCGCTGCGATCGACGTCGCCCGAGAAGAACGCGCCAGACCGCCCATAGTGCGAGCCGATCGGGGCTTCATGCCGAATCGTGTTTCTGCTATGTTCCGAGCCTATGGAGTTGGTCGTGATGTTGCTCGGTCTGATCCTGTCCGCCACCGGCATCGTCCTCTTCGCCTGGGCGATGTTCCGGCTCGCCGTCTTCGCACTCCCGGTCGGGCTCGGTGCGGCCGCATTTCTGTGGGCGGGGGGTGGCGAACTGGGGCCGTTGCTCGGTCTGCTTCTCGGCCTCGTCGTCGGCGTCGCGGTCTTGCTGATCGGACGCATGCTCATCGCGTCGCGGTTGCCCGTTCCGCTTCGCGGAGCGATCGCGCTTCTCTTCGCCGTGCCCGCCGGGATCGCCGGCGGCAGTGTCGTCTCCAGCCTGATGCAGCTCGGCGGTGCGGGGCCGACCGCGACCGGCATCGCCGCGGCGGTCGGCGCGATCATCATCGCCGGTGCCGCCATGATGAGCCTGTTGCCCGCGATGACCGCTTGCACCGGTTCGAACGGATCCCCGCTGCACGGTTGATCTGTTGGGGCCAGTGGGCCGAGTGCTCGCTCCTCGTGTCACCGCGCGCATGGCGACCACGACGAGAGTGCTTCAAGACGGCAGGGTCTGACCTGACGCATCCGGGTTTTCAGGCGCCTCGCGCCTGCGGCGCGACCGCCGCTCTATTCCGCTAGGCTCACATCCGTTCGCCAAGCTCCACCGGGCCACGCTTCGCGCGTCCCGGCCAAAGGTGACGATCGGACTGGCGGGATGCCGGAGCCTTGCTCCGGCCTGTCGTCGCCGCGCCTGACCGGCGCGGCGGCATTTTTCGTTGGGCCTTCCCCTCGTCGCGCGGGTGGGCGGCGCTCCCTTCTGGGCCCGGCCCGGCGTCCCGCAAGCCGGCCTTCGACTGCGCTCGGGTCCGGCTCCTCCATTGCATTTCGGCCCTGCGGGTGCGGACCGCCTCCTGGCCGCGCCCGGCAGGTCGCAATTCGCCGCCCACCCCCGCTCCGGGGGAGGCCCTGGGGTTTTTGGGGCGGCATTGGAGGATAGCCATGCACCAGACCGGCAGCCAACGCGCGCGCGCAGAGGGCAGCAAACGCCAGCCCCCGGCGGAGCGCGCCAATCTTTACGACGAGGTGACGGGCCGCATTGTTTCCGAACTTGAGGCGGGCCGCTTCCCTTGGGTCCAGCCTTGGGGCCGCCCCAATGGTCAAGGCTTCTCCGCCGCCCCCGGCCTCCCGCGCAACGGGCTCACCAGCCGCAATTACAGCGGCGTCAATGTCCTGATCCTGTGGGGAGCAGTGATCGAGAACGGCTATCCGTCGCAATCGTGGCTGACCTTCCGCCAAGCCTTGGAGGCGGGCGGCAATGTCAGGAAAGGCGAGCGCGGGACAAGGGTTGTCTATGCCGACCGCTTCACCCCCGAAGCCGAGAAGGAACGCGCGCGCCAGACCGGCGGCGAAGCCCGCGCGGTGCCGTTCCTCAAACGCTTCACCGTGTTCAACGTCGCACAGTGCGAAGGCTTGCGCCCCGGCCTTGCCACCGACCCCGCACCGCTTCCCGAACGCCAAGTCGTGCCGATCGCCGAAGCGGTCATTGCGGCATCGGGCGTCGATTTCCGCATCGGTGGGGACAAGGCCTACTATGTCCCGAGCGCCGACTATGTGCAGGTGCCCCCGCAACCGGCCTTCCACGAACAGATCAATTTCTACCGGACGGCGCTGCACGAACTCTGTCATGCCAGCGGCCACCCGTCGCGCCTCAATCGCAATCTGCGCAATGCGTTCGGCAGCAAGGACTATGCGCGCGAAGAATTGATCGCCGAGATGGGATCGGCCTTCCTTTGCGCCGCGCTCGGCATCGTGCCGACCGTTCGTCACGCCGATTATCTGGCATCATGGCTCGACGTGCTGCGCGAGGACAATCGCGCGATCTTTCGCGCGGCCAGTCAGGCGAGCAAGGCCGCCGATTGGCTGCTTGCCCGCTACGCCGAGACGCAGGACGAAGGGAGGGAAGCGGCATGATTACGCTCCCCCATGCGATCCTTTCGGCGCTGCGCGCGAATGCGCGCGCCAGCCGCCTCCACGAGCAGCGCGACGAACGGTTCGACCCGTTCCCGGTGGTCAAATTCTTCAATCCGGTCGGCGCGGCGACGTGGATCGCCACCGAGCTTTACGACGATGGAGACACGCTGTTCGGCCTCGCCGACTTGGGGTTCGGATGCCCGGAAATGGGCGTGTTCTCGCTTACCGAGATTGCGGGCGTCCGCTTGCCCTTCGGCCTGTTCATCGAGCGCGACGAGCATTTCGAGCCGCTGGCCCCGCTTTCGCTATGGTCCGATACCGCGCGGCGCATGGGTGCAATCGTTCTGGCCGAAGCCGAACTTCGCCGCATCACCGATAGCCGGAACGGCAACGAGCTTCCGCCGCCTCTTGATGATCGAGGGGCCGGATGACGCGCGGCGCGTTTCGCCGCATTGAGTGCCGGTCCCGCCCATCCAGCAAGACAAACGGGACCGGCGCTCCAGAAGGAGCAGACCAATGAAACTCGACTTTATCGACCATAGCAAGCTGGTTCCGTCCAAGGTGAACATGCGGCACGGACCCAAGCCCCCGGACGTGGGCGACATTCTGCCCTCGATCCGCAAGCGCGGTGTCATCGTGCCGCTGATCGTGCGCCCGCAGGCGGGCAACGATAATGGCGTCCACGAAATCGTCGCCGGGCGGCGGCGCTGGACGGCGAACGCCATCGCGCTTGTCGAGGGCATCGACCACGGCCCGCTTCCCGTCGCCATCCTCGACGCCGGGGACGACGCCGACGCCATCGAGGCATCGCTTCTCGAGAACACCCGGCTCGATCCCGACGAGGTGACGCGATGGGAAACCTTCGCACGGCTGGTCAAGGAGGGCCGCGACATTGCGGATATCTCCGCGACGTTCGGCATTCCCGAGCTTGGCGTGAAGCGTATCCTAGCGCTCGGCAACCTGCTTCCGCGCATCCGCGATCTTTACCGCAAGGAGAAGATCAACGCGGCGACCGTCCGGCATCTGACGCTGGCGAGCAAGCAGCAGCAGAAGGCATGGCTGGCGCTCTACGACGATGACGACGCCTATTGCCCGACCGGCCAGCAATTGAAGGCATGGCTGTTCGGCGGGCAGTCGATCAAGGTCGAACATGCCCTGTTCGACGTCGATGCGAGCGGCCTTGCGATCGTCGCCGATCTGTTCGGCGAAGACCGCTATTTTGCAGATGCCGACGCGTTCTGGACCGCGCAGAACGCCGTAATCGACGCGCGCAAGGAGGACTATCTGGATGCCGGATGGTTCGACGTGGTGATCGTCCCGCCCGGCGAATATTTCTACCGCTATGAGTTCGCCAAGGCACCCAAGCGCAAGGGCGGGCGCGTGTATATAGATGTGCGCGAAAGCGGCGAGGTCGAGGTCCACGAAGGCTATGTGACGAGCAAGGAGGCCAAGCGGCTCGAACGCGGCGAGGCAATCGAAACCGGCCCCAAAGTGCCGCGCCCCGAAGTGACGAGCACGATGCAGACCTATATCAACCTGCACCGTCATGCCGCTGTCCGCGCCTCGCTGACCCGTCATCCCAAGGTCGCGCTGCGCTTGATGGTCGCCCATGTCATCGTCGGGTCGCCACTGTGGACGGTCAAGCCCGAGCCGCAGACCGCGCGCAACGACGATGTGCGCGAAAGCGTCGAAACTTGCCGCGCGGAAACCGACTTCGACGCGAAGCGCCGCGCCGTATTGGACCTTCTCGGCTTCTCGCCCGAGGAACCGACCGTCACAGGCGGCAACGGCGACGACTTCGGACTGGTCGGCGTGTTCCTGCGCTTGCTCGACGTGCCCGACCGCGCCGTAATGGACGTGATCGTCATCGTCATGGGCGAAACGCTCGCCAGCGGCAGCGCCGCCATCGAGGCGGTCGGCGGCGAGATCGGCGTCGATATGGCCCGCTACTGGCAGGCCGACGACGCCTTTTTCGAGTGTGTCCGCGACAAGGAGGTGCTGACCCGCATCGTCGCCGAGGTGGCGGGCGAACCTGTCGCCGCCGCCAATGCGAAGGAACCGGGCAAGGTCTTGAAGCGCATCGTCCGCGACCATCTGGAGGGTGCGAACGGGCGGCCCAAGGTCGAGGGTTGGGTGCCGAAATGGATGGCGTTCCCGCCCGCTACCTATACGGCGCGCGGCGGCGTCGGCACCGTCGCGGCTCATGCCAAGGTGCTCGCGGCGCGCCCCGACCGCGAGCCGGAACCGACCGGCCCCGGCGCGGTGATTGCGCTTCCGGCCCCTGCCAAGGCCGAGCCGCAGGAACAGCCCGAGCGCGAAGCCGCATGAAACTGGACGGGCGGCGGCGCACCCGCCGCCCGTTCCGTCCCCCATAAAATCGCCGCGCCGCTCGGCCGCAAGCGGCCCTCGCGGCGCGGATTTCAGACAGGAGACTTGTCATGGCCGACCGTGTTTCGGCATCCATCACCATCGGCGGGACGCTCCCCGCCAGCCAGCTTCCCGCCTTCGCCGAGGCCATCGCGAACGAAGGGCTGTCCACCGAATGGGACGGCGAACCCTTCGCGCTCGGCGATCTGCCCGAGGGCGAGCCCTTGGCGCTCATGGCGCACGAGGTCGCCTGGGGGCGGTTCGAGGGACTCGAAGCCTTCTGCATCGCGCATGGGCTTTTCTTCGCGCGCTGGTCGGGCGCCTATGCCTGCCAGTGGGGTGCGGAACGCACCGTGTTCACCGGCAGCGGCGAACCGCAAAGCTACGCTGCCGACGAGGACGACTATATCCTCATGGGGCGCTGCACCGCCGAGCGATTGGGCAGCTATGCGGCGATCATCGCGCATTTCGATGCGGCCGACTTCGCGGTGCCCCCGCTTGTCATCACGCCCGAACGGGAGGAGGCGAGCAATGGCTGACATCTGGATTCAGGGCAGCTTCGCCTTTCGCTGCACCGCCGCCGAGTGCGCGCTGATCGAGGAAGTCGCAAACGCTGGCTACGCGCTAGCGAATGACGACGCGCCCGATCCGCCGAGCGCGGCGCTGCTCGCAGCCTTTCCGCCGGACGATGCGAACGCGCGGTGGAGCGGGTTTCGCGAGGCGTTCAACGATCCCGAATTTCCCACCATCGGAGCCGATTTCATCGCTGAAACCTGCCCCGACGATCCATCCGCGCGGATCGTGTGTTTCGCCAGCATGGACGATTTCGATGCCGCTGCCATCGCGGTGGTGATCCAGCGATGTTGCCCCGAAACGCTCGCCAAGGGGCCGATCGGCTTTGAATGGGCCATGACCTGTTCCAAGCCCCGCATCGGGGAGTTCGGTGGCGGCTGGTGCGCGATTTTCGCAGACCGCATCGAGATCGACGCGACCAACGAGGCGCTGTCGCGCGCGCTCGCGGGCGACGGCAACTAGCCCAAATCGCGCCGCACTGCGCGCTCGCGTGCCGAAAACCCCTGCCGCCTGACCTACCGGGCGGTGCGGCGGATCACCGTCCGGGCGCTTCCGCATAACGTGCATTCGTCCTTCTGCCGCTCGAATCCGCGCGTGCCGCCGAGCGCGCAGGTGACGACATTGGCCTGTGCGGTAACCGACAGGTTGAGCCGGTCAGTCACGCAGGCATCGCACACCGCCGCGCCGTCCAGCCGCACGATCAGCCGTTCGATCTGCCCCGCAATCGTCGTTCCTTCGTTCATCGCCGTGAGGCTATAGCCGCGGCCTCGTGGCCGCGAAAGCAATCATGGCTTCCCGGAAAGACGCCGGACTGGGCTTCCTGTCCGCGCGCGCATCTCGTCCTTTCGTGTCTCACCAACCCGTCGCCGGCTCCTTGGGCGCATGACCTGGGACGGCCGCGCGCCTCGCGAAACCATCGCGCGGAACTGATTTCCCCGCGCCGCTTTGGCGGCGCTCCTCGCGGCCGCTTCGCTCCAAATCAGCCCCGCGCTTCCGGTCCTCCGCTTCGCTTCGGCCTGCGGTTCGCAGCGCGCTCAAGGGCCGTCCCTTCGGTCCGCCCATCGCCCGGCATCGGGTCGGGCGAATGTGCAAGGAGACGAGAAATGCCCTCAATCGGTCATGTCCAGCGCCAGAACGACGGTTCGTTCCGGGGCGCCTTGAAGACGCTTTCGGTCAATGCCGAGATCGCCATCATCCCCAACCGCAGTAAGACCGGGGACCAGCCCGACTACCGCGTGCTGTCGAACGGCGTCGAACTGGGCGGCGGCTGGATCCGCACCGGCGAGGTGAGCCAGCGCGAATATGTCCGCCTCGCCATGTCGGCCCCCGAACTTGGCGGCCGCACCCTCTACGCCAATCTCGGCCGCGCCGCCGGGCAGGACGACGACGACGCGTTCGCCGTTATCTGGAACCCCGGCGACTGAGCCGGATCGGCCCCGCGCCGGTCACCCGGCGCGGGGCTTTCCTCATGCCTTGAGGGCTTGGCGTGGGCCTTTTCCTGCACCGGAACGCGCTTGCGGGCCTGCAGAGAGGAAGAAATCCGCTCAGCAAGCACCGAGTATCCGGCGGCGAACGGACCGCCTCAACCATCGACGGTTCCCCCAATTTTCACGCCACCTGCGTTCCGCTTCGCTCCACTCCGGCGACGAGAAAATCGGCTCCCCCGTCGCCCGCTTCGCGGCCGCTGCGCGGTGGTTGACCCCGCCCGCTCCCCGCCGGGCGATGGCTCATCTTTCGCTTGTATCAGGAGGATGAGATGTCGGTTGAACAACAGATCGAGGAGCTTCGCGCGGAGCTTTCATGGTGCGATGACGCGGGAGAACGGCGGCAGATCGAAGCCGAATTAAGGGCCGCTGAGAAGAGGCTGAAGCGGTGCAATCGGGCGCTGCGTCAGGCCGAACAGGCAGGCTGGCAATAAGGCGATGCGCTGTTGAAGGGGCAGGTTCGCGGGAGTGGTGCCGCATGGCGCCGCTCCCCTTTTTTGATCGGGAAGGCGGGAAGGCAAAGCGGGCGTCTGGGGCGGCAGGTGGCAGTCGGGCTCGATGGCAAGATAGAGGCAAAATCTCGCGATTTTGTAAGTGTTTGTCTGCACATCGTTTTTTGAAGGCTTTTGCGAGACTCGCCCTTTGAGTGCGAGACAGGGTTACCAGGAGTGGCGGTTTTCTGGGCTTTTCCGATCCCAATCGCGAGACTCCTTGCGCTCTGGCGAGGACGCGCCATTCTTATCGGCGGGGAGCGTCATTCCGGCATGGAAGGACGCCGCTATGCGCGATGATGAGTTCGAACCGCAGCTGGGCCGGATGCGCGGCCGGGGCAAGGAGCAGCGCTACCTGAGCCGCGTCGTGAAAGCGGCAAAGCGGGCCGGCATGAAAACGGGCAGGCGCGGCCGTTTCGACGGCAGCCGGATCGGGCGCGGCGCGAGTGTTGCGCGGGTGCTCAGATCGCGCGACCGATTGGGCGCGTTCCGGTCGCGCCGCGTGATCGTCAAGATACGGCCTGTCGGCCTTGGCGGGAAAGGCATGGGCGGTGCGAAGGCGCACCTTCGCTATATTCAGCGCGACGGCGTGACCCGTGAGGGCGAGGCTGGTGCGCTCTACTCGCCCGACAGCGACGTCGCCGATGGCAAGGCGTTCCTCGAACGGTGTGACGGCGACCGCCGCCAGTTCCGGTTCATCGTGTCGGCCGAGGACGCCGACCAGTATCCCGACTTGAAGCCGTTCGTGCGCCGGCTGATGACGCAGATGGAGCAGGATCTTGGGACAAAGCTCGATTGGGTGGCGGTCGACCATTTCAATACCGGCCATCCGCACACGCATATCGTGGTGCGCGGCGTAAACGATCGGGGTGAGAATCTGCTGATCGCGCGCGAGTATATCTCGCACGGGAGCCGGCAGCGGGCGATCGAGATCGTCAACCTCGACCTGGGGCCGCGCACCGACCTTGAAATCGAAGAGCGGCTTCGCAGCGATACGGGTGCCGAGCGGCTGACCGCGATCGACAGACGGCTGATCCGCGACATGGATACCGCGCGGCTGGTCAGCGCGAGCGATGGCGATCCCTTCCAGCAATCGCTTCGCGTCGGTCGCCTGCAGAAACTCGGGCGCATGGGACTCGCCTCGCATGTCGGCAACGGCACCTGGCGGCTTGAGCCCGACCTTGCGAACACACTGCGCCAGATCGGCGAGCGCGGCGACATCATCCGCACCATGCAGCGCGAGCTGACCGCGCGGAAGCTCGATCGTGCTGCGGTCGATCGCGTCATCTACGACCCGGTCGCGAAGGAGGCGACGCCGATCATCGGCCGCGTCGTGATGCGCGGGCTCGCCGACGAACATGAAGACCGTCATTATCTGCTGGTCGACGGCATCGACGGGCGCACCCATTATGCCGAGATCGGCAAGGGCGAGCTGGTCGACACGATCCCCGAAAATGCCATCGTCCGGATCGCGCCACGCGAGGGCGGCATTCGCGCCGTCGATCGGACGATCGACGAGATCGCGGCGGCGAACGGCGGGCGCTATTCGATCGACGCCCATCTGAAGCACGATCCGACCGCCAGCGAACGCTTCGCCGAAACGCATGTCCGGCGGCTTGAAGCGATGCGAAAAATCTCGGGCGTCGTCGAGCGCGAGCCCGACGGAAGCTGGATCATCGCGCCGGACCATCTCGCCAGGGTCGAGAGGTTCGAAGCCATGCAGTTCCGCGACCACCCCGTTGCCATTGAAACCCTGTCGGCGATCCCGCTCGACAAATTACCGGGAACCGATGCCGCGACCTGGCTCGATCGCGAGCTGGTCGCCGAAGCGCCGGTGCCAGTGCGCGATGCTGGGTTCGGGCACGAGGTTCGTTCAGCGCAGGCGATGCGACGGCAATGGCTGATCACCGAACAGCTTGCAGACGAACAGGATGGGCAGACGGTCTATCGGCGAGGGATGCTCGCCGCGCTCCAGCGGCGAG
Source organism: Sphingomonadaceae bacterium 3R27C6 (assembly GCA_005503215.1). Lineage (GTDB taxonomy): Bacteria > Pseudomonadota > Alphaproteobacteria > Sphingomonadales > Sphingomonadaceae > Sphingopyxis. The sequence continues at coordinate 95,774 of SCNS01000009.1, forward strand.
AATTGCTGCGTGTCGCCCGCCAGCTCTCCGACAAGTTAGGCGTTCCGTTCGCCGAGGCCAGAGAGGGGGAGGCTGTTCAAGGCAGGCTCGTGCGCGCAGTCGAGATGACGAGTGGTCGCCATGCGCTCATCGAACGGTCGCGCGATTTCACGCTGGTGCCGTGGCGCTCTGTTCTCGATCGCCATGTCGGTAAATCGGTCTCGGGCATCATGCGCGACGGCGGGATCAACTGGACACTCGGGCGGCAGCGCAGCGGGCCGAGCGTCTCCTGATCCGGAGGATTCGGGCTTTCTATTTTCATGAAATTATGTTTTCATGGATTCATGAAAAATATCGCAGCGCAAACCGATGTCGGCGACGAGCATCTTCAGGTGCAGATTCCTGCCGTTACGAAACGCGATCTCGGTCAACGGTCGCTCGATTCCCGCGAGCCGATCCGGATGATCGTACTGCGGGCACTTGAAGCCTATGGCGTGAGCGTCCCCGCAGACGCGATATCGGATCGCCGGAAGGGCAGGCGATGAGCGAGGATTTCGAAGCTCTCACTGTTGCGGATTATGCGAAGCAGGCCGCGCGGACTGATCAACGCAGCGGTGGCCGCGCACTGGGCTTCTCGATGCTTGGCCTTTTCGGCGAAGTCGGCAGCTTGCTCAGTGAGGCCAAGAAAAAGCAGCGCGACGATGCCTCCTACCTGGGTTACGCTCACGCCGTCGCGGAAGAGCTTGGTGACGTCCTTTGGTATCTGGCGGCGATCGCACGGCGCAGCCGCATGGCGCTCAGCGACATCGCTGCCGCCGCGGCGACAAACGGCGGACAATGGCAGACGGGCGGCAACGAAACGCTCAGTTTCCATGCGCTGCAGCCGCAGCACATTCCGCTTGCCAAGGCACCGATGCCGCAGTTCGAGCATAGCCTGCTCGCGCTGGCAGGCGACGTTGGGCTGCTCATCAACGATTTCCAGGCGGGCGGTCTTGCGAAGGACCGCGAAGCACTCGCGGGCCGGCTGGTCGCGGTCATGCGCCGGTTGATCCAGGCGGCAAACGAATCCGGTGTTACCATCGAGGCTGCCGCCGTGAAGAATCTTCACAAGATCTTCGATCGCTGGCCGCGCGAGCGCATCTATCCGGCGCCGACCGATGCGGCGCTCGACCCAGAAGAGCAATTGCCGCGGCGGATGGCGATCGACGTCTATGAACGCACCGTTCGCGGGCAGACATTCGTGTATCAACGCTCAAGCGGTGTGTATGTCGGCGACCGGCTCACCGACAACGCGCTCGAACCCGACGACTATCGTTTCCACGATGTCTTTCACTACGCTTATGTCGCGGTGCTTGGCTGGTCGCCAGTGCTGCGTGCGCTGCTCCGTCTCAAGCGCAAGAGCGATCCGAAACTCGACGACGCCGAAGACGGTGCTCGGGCGATTCTCATCGAAGAGGGCATAACTTCCTGGATTTTCGGACAAGCGCAGCAACTCCGGTACTTTGAAAACGTGAAGCGCGGTGGCCTTCCGCTGGACATGCTGAAGCATGTCCGCCAGTTCGTCGCCGGCTACGAATCAGAACGCTGTCCGCTGTGGCTTTGGGAGGAAGCGATCCTCCAGGGCTATACGGCTTTCCGCTTCCTTCAGGAGCATCGGCGCGGCCGCGTCCTGATCGACTTCGCCAATCGCCGCCTGCGTATCAAGGAATTGCCGTCATGACCCCGAAATCCTTTGTGTCCACCCTGGCGGCGACCGAACTTCCCTCAGTGTTCAATCCCTGGCGCGATCGCTGCACGGTCCATGACCGCAGCGACGCCGCCGCCCGGCGCCGCGACAATCTCGAAATGCTGCTCACCGCGGCGCTTGATCATCGCGTCGAAACGATCTGGATCGCGCGTGATCTCGGCTATCGCGGGGGGCGGCGTACGGGCGTACCGCTGACCGACGAAATTCACCTCGGACATGCCGGCACGCTGATGGGCGGCATCGCATTTGAACGTGCGACGCAGGGACCCGCCGTGGCGGAGCGCACCGCGGCGATCGTCTGGCGTGTGCTAGAGCGGATCGGTCAGCCTGTCATGCTCTGGAACGTTTTCCCGTTCCATCCCCATGAAGCGGATGATCCGATGTCGAACCGATGCCACACGCGAAGCGAGCGCGAGGCGACCTGGCCGATATTGCAAGCCCTCGTGTCAATGATCCGGCCCCGCCAGATCGTCGCGATCGGGCGCGACGCTCACCTGGCGCTGGACGGTCTCGACATTCCGACCACCGCGGTCCGCCATCCGAGCTACGGCGGGCAGCGCGAGTTCATCGAGGGCATGTTCAGCCTGTACGGTGTCGCGGATGACAACGATGAGCCGCTAGAACTGCCGTTGGGCGCGCCTCACGCCGCAGCACGGAGATGTGCGCTCGCCTGATCGCAGCGTTCAAAGAGTTGCTTAAGATCGCCGCGGTTCCAGTTGGCGGTGTCGACCGTGGCGTTGGTCGAGACGATCGTGAGCGGACCCAGCGCGACCCCGCCTTCCTTGGCGATGAATTCGAGCAGACGGCCGAGGCCGATCAGATTGCCGAGCAGTTTTTCGATATAGTAGTGATTGCGGTAGAGCGCGGTCATGCCGAGGCGACGATCGTCGCCCTTGCCGATCAGCTTGAGACTGGCAAAGCTCAGGCACTGACCGCCGTAGGGCGAGTCATTCACGTCGCGGGCGGGGTCGAAGATCAGCAGTTCGAATTTGTTGAGCGCTCGGACGTTCGGGTTGCGCAGGCGCTCGACGATGCCCCAGATTTGATTGATTGGCTGGCCGTCGGCGCGGGGCAATTCCATCATCCGTTCGAAATAATAGCCCGACCAAGCGCCCGACCTCCGGACCTTCGGCAGCACGTTGTCGCGAAACCGGTCGAAGAATTGCGGCGCGCCGTAGCGCCTGTACAGCGCTGCCGGAAAAATCGTGTTGGCGACCGTCTCGATGGGCTTCTTGCCATGGCCCGAAAGGAAGGCATCGACTTCCGCCACGACGGGATCGGCGAGTGTTGCGCGCGCAGTCGGCTCGGCCACGGAGATGACGACATTCTGCGCCTGGTGTCCGGTGGCGAGGTCGACGAGCCGGACCGCCTCGCGCCAGCCAGCAACGCAGTCAGGCTGCGGCGGTATGGGAAGATACATCGACTTCCTCCGTCAAATTTGCCGTGGCGAAAAGGCGCGGCGCTAGAAAGCGCTCAGTAAGCCAGGCGTGGCCTTCCAAGCCCCAACCTGGTCCCCAGCTGTTGCGGATGAGAATGGCCGGGGTGCCGTCCACGGTTCCATGCCCGACCGCGACGACCGCGTGCCGTTGCGCTGGCTCGGGGAGTTCGTCGTTCGCCGGATCGACGACGCCATCACCGCGCGGCTGGAAGAAAGACCGTGACAGCATCGTCAGCATGAGCACCGGCGTGTCACGATCCAGCGCGGCAAGGATGGATGACAGGTCGGTTCCATCCCTCTGTCCGTTGCGGCCATAGAGCGGGCCAACGGTCGCCGGCGGCGTCCACAGTCGATGATCGGCTGGAACCGCTGCCAGATACGGCCAGCCTTTCTCGTCGGGTTGGCCATCGAGCCGTAGCGCGTCCAGCATTGTGGATAGCAGTGCGCCGCTCGTCGGCGGTCTGCCCGCCCGTTTCTGCGCGGCATAAAAGGCGAATTCACACGACAGCGGTGCCCAGCCGTCGCGAAGCCCGGCGTGGGTGTCGCTCGCGGCGAATGCGAGGCATGTCGGCCGCGCGCCTTGATCGCGCGCAGGCCCGAACAGCGGCCGAAGGTCACGGACGATATCGATCATGGGGCGTCAGGCGGCCTCGAGCAGGTGCCGCCGTTCGGCGCGCGACAGGCCCGTCTGTTCCGGGCCGGTGAGGTCGAAATCGAGCGTCAGGCTGGTGAGGGCCGGCGCAGGCTGCCACGGCCGCCGCTCGTCGAGCGACATGCGGCCGCGCCGCGGCGCATCGGGCGCCGCGGTGACACGGCGGACAACGGGACCACCGATGCCATCGCCGTCGATTGCCTCACGCTCGTCTCGAACGACGGCGAAGCCGCTGGCGATCAGTTGGTCGAGATCCCAGAGATACCCACCGCCGCTATGTTCTTCGAGCTGCAGCACGAAAAGATCATTGCGACTGCCATCGATCCGCGAGCCGGCATCGCGCTCGGTCAGCAGCCAGACGTCGCCGCGATAGTTGTCGGGCCGATAGTCCTTGAGGAGATCGACCTTCAGGCTGCGCGGCTGCGTCCGGAGCAGGTCGGTCATCACCGATGGCGAAATCAGATTGTAGCGAACCAGGGTGCGGCACGTCGCCTCATAGCTGGCGCCGATCCGCAGCGAGAGCTGATAGACGACATTGGGGCGCCGGAAATGATCGATCTGCCATCCTTGTCGCGCGCTGTGCGCGAGCACCAGCCATTTCGGCATCATGAAGGCGATCGCAAAGGCGTCGGCTTCGGTTTCCTCGAAGTTGTTTCCCGGTTCGGGCGACATCGGCATCCGGCGCAGGATGCTCTCATCGTCGAGGCTCGGCTCGTGTCGCATCGAAAAATGCCCGAGTTCGTGCGCGGCCGTGAAGCGCTGGATGCTCATCGGTCGTTCCGTCGTGACGAGAACGCCAGGAGCAGGTGCGCTGAGATAGGCGCCGAGCAGGCCTTTCAGAGGACGAAGCAGCAAGGGTAGACCCACGGCATGGATCGCGCCGAAGACATCGACGCTGCCGCCTTGGGTCTCGATCAGTGCGCGCGTATCGAGTTCGCGATGCAGGCGGCCCGCTGCCATCGTACCAGCGCGAACCGCGCTCGCATAATCCGACGCCATCGATCAGCTCCGTTCGCCGCCAGACCGCGAGCGGAGATATTCGGCAAACCGGCTCAGCTCGGCCCGGTCCTCAGTCGACAAGGCCGCAACGCGTCGCGCCAGATGGGCGACATCGGCGGGAAGGCTCGCGGAGGCCTCGTCTTCGCCGGTAAAATAGGCCACCGACTGGCGGTAAAGACGGGCAAGCCGCGTCAGTTCGATCGCTTCAACGCGGCGCTGGCCATTCTCGATATCGGTAAGCGCGGTCCGGGGAATCTTGAGATAGGCAGCAACTTCTTCCTGCTTGAGGCCGAGATATTTCCGTGCTTCGCGCAGACGGTCGCCCAAGCGCCGCCGCTCCTGCTCGTCGCCTTCCTGGCGGAGTGCGAGATTGGTCATGGCTTCGACCCTTTCTTCTTAACCCAGACGCGTTCGATCTTAGGGAGGAGGTCGTCAATCGCCTTCTCGATCGAATTGTAGCCGCCGGTGCGGACGATGCTGTCGCGAAGCTCGATGTCGAGGACCTGCTCCACCGCGCAAAGCGTGTCGACCACGGACAAGGAGTCGAGTGGCACGGGCGCCTGGATGATCTTCGGGTTTTCCGGAGGCAGGGCAATTCCGCGCACCTGTGCCTCAGCCCTGGCCACTTGCAGCAGTTCGTCGACCAACGCCCTAATGGCGTCGGCTTTGGGAAACGCGGTTGCCGCGGGCTGCGGAGGAGCGATTGTCGCCATGCATGCCTCGCACGATTTCACTACATTAAATGCGATATAATGTCTGATAATCCGACACGCAAGCCCGAATTTGCAGCTCGGATTTTTGCAGGGTGTAGCGGGTCATCGGCGGTGCGGTGTGGTGGTCAGTGCCACCTCGAGGGACAACGACAGGGCAGAATCATCAACTCGGGTCATAGCTCGATCAAAAGAACAGAGCTGGAATATTGAGTCAGTCGCCGACGAGTGATCTCCTTCGGTCACCCACCAGCCCCCAGCGGCTCCGTTCATTTCGGGCGGCCCATAGCCGAGTCTTGAAGCCGCGCCCCGACCGCATCCGGCGGTATGGGCGGGAGCTTCAACGTGACCCCGACCAAATTGCTCATCGGCCAGATCCTTGTCGTGTTCGCAATCGTGATCGCGGGCCTCTGGGCGGCGACCCAATGGGCGGCGGCGATGCTCGCCTACCAGCCCGAACTTGGTCCGGCCTGGTTCATGGCTGGAAGCACGCCGGTCTATCGTCCCTGGGCGCTCTTCCCCTGGTGGTATCACTACGATGCCTATGCGCCGCATGTTTTCGACAAGGCCGGCGCGCTCGCCGGCGCGAGCGGTTTCATCGGCTGCGGCGCGGCGATCGCAGGCTCGCTCTGGCGCGCGCGGCAGTCGCGTCACGTCACCACCTATGGTTCGGCGCGCTGGGCCAGGCCGAACGAGATCGAGCGGGCCGGCCTTTACGGTGATGCCGGCGTATTCCTGGGCCGCTCGCGCGGCCGCTATCTCCGGCATGACGGCCCCGAACATATCATGGCGTTCGCGCCAACCCGTTCGGGCAAGGGCGTCGGGCTGGTCATACCGACACTGCTTGGCTGGACCGGCAGCGCCGTGGTTCACGACATCAAGGGCGAGAACTGGCAGCTCACCGCCGGCTGGCGCGCGCGCTTCTCCCACGTCCTGCTGTTCAATCCGACCGATCCCGCTTCCGCCAAATACAACCCGCTGCTGGAGGTCCGGCGCGGCGAGCATGAGGTCCGCGACGTCCAGAACATCGCCGACATCCTGGTCGATCCCGAAGGCGCGCTCGAACGGCGCAACCACTGGGAGAAAACCTCCCATTCGCTCCTGGTCGGCGCGATCCTCCACGTCCTTTATGCGGAGGAAGAAAAGACGCTCGCACGGGTAGCCACATTCCTGTCGGACCCGCAGCGGCCGTTCACCGCCACGCTCCGGCGGATGATGACCACCAATCACCTCGGCACGAAGGATGCGCCGCAGATCCATCCCGTCGTCGCCTCGGCGGCGCGCGAGGTGCTCAACAAGAGCGAGAACGAGCGCAGCGGCGTCCTCTCCACCGCAATGTCGTTTCTCGGGCTCTATCGCGACCCGACCGTCGCCGCGGTGACATCGCGCTGCGACTGGCGGATCGCCGATCTCGTCGAGGCCGGCCATCCGGTCTCGCTCTACCTTGTCATCCCGCCATCGGACATCAGCCGCACCAAGCCGCTGGTGCGGTTGGTGCTCAACCAGATCGGCCGCCGCCTCACCGAAAAGCTCGATGCCGATCCCGCCAGGGCGGGCAAGCACAAGCTCCTGATGATGCTCGACGAGTTCCCGGCATTGGGGCGGCTCGACTTCTTCGAGACCAGTCTTGCCTTTCTCGCGGGCTATGGAGTGCGCGCCTTCCTGATCGCGCAGTCCTTGAACCAGATCGAGAAGGCTTATGGCGAGCACAACTCGATCCTCGACAACTGCCATGTCCGCGTCGCGTTTGCGACCAACGACGAGCGCACGGCGCGGCGGATTTCGGACGCGCTCGGCATCGCCACCGAACAGCGCGCGATGCGCAACTATGCCGGCCACCGGCTCGCGCCCTGGCTGGCGCACGTCATGGTCAGCCGGCAGGAGACCGCCCGGCCACTCCTGACCACCGGCGAGGTGATGCAGCTCCCGCCCAAGGATGAGCTTGTCCTTGTCTCCGGCATGGCCCCGATCCGCGCGAGGAAGCTGCGCTATTACGAGGACCGCAATTTCCGCGAGCGGATCGCACCGCCGCCGCAGCCCGCGCCCGGAGACTATCCCGACCGGCCGCAGGCACGCCCCAACGACTGGAGCGGACTGGTCCGCGCGCCCGATACCCGGCTCGGCAAGCCCGATGACGATGCGAAGGCGGATGAGGACGGCGGCTTGCAACAGCAGCGCCACCCCGGCCTCGGCGAAGAACCCGCCAAAAAACCCGAGCCGCCAAAGCAGCTCGACCTGCTCGGCCTGGACAGCGACGACACCGACACGATCGCCGACAAGCACGCGATGGACCGCGCCGGCGCCACCGGCACGCTGATCCGCGCTCACGCGATCAATCAGGGTCGCAGCGCCGACATGCTGCCGGACTTCTGACAATGGCCGCGATCAAACCCAACCGCGTCCGCTACCAGCTCTTCCTGCCCGAAGATCTGAGCCACCGCTTCGAGGCGCTGGCGAGCCAGCCCGGCGCGTCCAAATCGGCGATCCTCACCGACGCGCTCACCGCCTGGCTCAACCGGCAGGCGGCGAGCGAGCTGGAGAACAAGTTCAGCCAGCGGCTCGATCGCATGTCGCTCGCGCTGGGGCGTGTCGAGCGTGACGGGCATGTGCTGCTCGAGAGCCTGGCGCTGTTCATCCGCTATGAACTGATGGTGCAGGCCCCTTTGGCCGAAGCCGACGAAGCGGCGCGTGCGATCGGCCGAGACCGCTTCGAGGCGTTCATTGCCCGCGTCGGCGAAGCGCTCGCCAGCGGCCAGCGCACGCTTGCTGCCTCCGCGAAAGACAATGGAGGTGGGCGATGAGCGACACGCTTTTCGGCTCCGATAATTCCGCAGGGCGTCGGCGCGCGATGCTGCGCACCGCGATGGGGCCGACCATCGCCGCAGCGCTGGCCGATCCGGTGGTCATCGAGATCATGGTGAACCCGGACGGCGTGTTGCGCCTTGATCGACTCGGCGAAGGCCGGATCGATACCGGCACCAAATATGAGCCCGCGCAGGTCGAGCGGATCATCCGCCTGGTTGCCAGCCACGCACGGACAGAGGTTCATGGCAATGCGCCGATCGTGTCAGCCGAGCTGCCACCGCACGGCGAAGGCGCGGGCGAGCGGTTCGAGGGTATCCTGCCGCCGGTCAGCCTCGCGCCGTGCTTCTCGATCCGCAAGCCCGCGGCGCGCATCTACACTTTGCTCGACTATGTGCGGGACGGCATCATGCCCGCCGACACGGCGCGACTGCTGTCGATGGCCGTGGTCGAGCGCAAGAACATCCTGGTCGCGGGTGGCACCAGTTCGGGCAAGACGACGCTTGCCAACGCGCTGCTCGCCGAGATGGCGCACCTCGACGAACGCGTCATCATCATTGAAGACACGCGTGAGTTGCAATGCGCCGCGCCCGACGTGGTGGGGCTGCGCACGCGTACGATTGGCACTGCCGGAGCCGGCGGCGTCACGATGGCTGATCTTGTCCGCTCGACATTGCGGCTCCGCCCCGATCGCATCGTCGTTGGCGAGGTGCGCGGGCGCGAAGCGCTCGACATGCTCAAAGCCTGGAACACCGGGCATCCGGGCGGCATCGCAACCGTCCACGCCAATTCGGCAGTGTCGGCGCTCTACCGGCTCGAGCAGCTCGTGCAGGAAAGCGTCGTCACCGTTCCGCGCCGGCTGATCGCCGACGCCATCGACATGATCGTGTTCATCGCCGGGCGCGGCCTCGCGCGCCGCGTCGACACGATCGCGCGCGTCGCCGGCCTCGATCCCGACGGCGGCTACGCCGTCCTCGACCTTACTCCCGACCACGCCCTCGAACCCCAAGGAGAATGACCATGCGCTTGTCCCGTATTCCTGCCCGTATTCCCGATCGTCGGAGCATCTTCCTCACCGGCGCCGCCATCGGCCTCGGGCTTGCGCTCGCCGCCACCGCGCAGGCCGCCGGCTCGGGCATGCCGTGGGAGGAACCGCTTCAGCAGGTCCTCGAATCGGTCCAGGGTCCTGTCGCCAAGATCGTCGCGGTGATCATCATCATCGTCACCGGTTTGACGCTCGCGTTCGGCGAGACGGCAGGCGGGTTCCGGCGCCTCATCCAGATCATCTTCGGCCTGTCGATCGCGTTTGCGGCGTCGAGCTTCTTCCTCAGCTTCTTCAGCTTCGGCGGCGGGGCGCTCATCTCGTGAACGCGCCAAATTCCTATGGCGCCAGCCATATCGAGGGGTTCGAGGCGCCGATGCACCGCGCGCTTGCCGAGCCGATCCTGCTTGGCGGGGCGCCGCGAGCGATCGCGATCGTCAATGGTACGATCGCGGCCGCGCTCGGACTCGGTCTCCAGCAGTGGATCGCCGGGCTGGCCATGTGGGCGTTCGGGCACACTCTCGCGGTGTTCGCCGCCAAGCGCGATCCCGACTTCGCCCCGGTCCTTGTCCGCCACCTTCGCCAGAAGGGGCATCTGTCATGCTGAATCTGCGCGAATACCGTCAGAAGGCCGACCGGCTCGCCGATCATCTTCCATGGGCGGCGCTTGTCGCGCCCGGCGTGGTGCTCAACAAGGACGGCAGCTTTTTGCGCGTCCTCAGGTTCCGCGGCCCCGATCTAGAATCCGCCACCGAAGCCGAGCTTGTCGCCGCCTGCGCGCGGGCGAACAATGTCCTGAAGCGCTTCGGCTCGGGCTGGGCACTCCATTTCGAGGCCGAGCGGCGCGAAGCGCTGGGTTATCCCGACAGCAGCTTTCCCGATGCGGCGTCGTGGCTGGTCGATGAGGAACGGCGCGCGGCGTTCGAAAGCGCGGGCGCGCATTTCGAGAGCCGCTATTATCTGACGCTCACCCTCCTGCCTCCGCCCGATCAGGCGGACACGGCGGGCCGAGCGCTGATCGAGCGCAGCGACGACGCGAAGGGCCGCGACTGGCGACAAGCGCTTGCCGGCTTCATCGCCGAGACGGATCGTGCGCTTGACCTGTTCAGAGGCTTCATGCCCGAGGTGCGCGCGCTCGGCGACAGCGAAATGCTGACCTTTCTCCACGGTGCGATCTCCGCGCGCCGCCATGTCGTCGCCGTGCCCGAAACGCCCATCTATCTGGACGGGCTGCTCGCCGACACGCCGCTGACCGGCGGGCTCGAACCGATGCTCGGCGACGAGCATCTGCGGACGCTCACCATCCTCGGATTTCCGAACGCGAGCCGTCCCGGCATCCTCGACGGACTCAACCATGAGGATTTTGGCTATCGCTGGGTGACGCGCTTCATTGCGCTCGACAAGACCGACGCAACCAAAGCGCTCACTCGCCTGCGGCGGCAGTGGTTCAACAAGCGCAAGTCGATCACCGCGCTGCTGCGCGAAGTCATCTACAACCAGCCGGTCCAGCTTCTCGACAGCGATGCCGACAACAAGGTGGTCGATGCCGACCTCGCCTTGCAGGCGCTCGGCGGCGATCATGTCGCGTTCGGCTATCTGACGACGACGATCACCGTTGCCGATATCGACCGCGCCCGCGTCGAGGAAAAGGTCCGCGCGGTCGAGCGCATCGTCAACGGGCTCGGCTTCACCTGCATCCGCGAGGGCATGAATGTGGTCGAGGCGTGGCTGTCGAGCCTGCCGGGCCATGTCTATGCGAACGTCCGGCAACCGATCGTCCACACCCTGAATCTCGCGCATCTCATGCCGCTGTCCTCGGTATGGGCAGGACCGGCGCGTAATCCGCACCTCGACGGTCCGCCGCTGCTTTATGCGGAAACCAGCGGCTCGACGCCGTTCCGTCTCAGCACGCATGTCGGCGACGTCGGTCATATGCTGATCGTCGGACCCACCGGGGCCGGAAAGTCGGTGCTGCTCGCAATGCTCGCGCTTCAGTTCCGGCGATATCCAGACTCCCAGGTCTATGTCTTCGACAAGGGATTTTCGGCGCGCGCGGCCGTGCTGGCGATGGGCGGCGCGCATCACGCGCTCGGGCTTGGCGGTGAGAGCGGTCATGCCGATGACGTGGGCGGGCGAACGATCGCCTTCCAGCCGCTGCGCCACATCGATCGCTCCAACGCACGCGCCTGGGCGACCGAATGGATCGGCGCGCTGCTCGCCCATGAGAAAGTACTGGTCACACCCGAGATCAAGGAGGCCGTCTGGTCGGCGCTCACCAATCTCGCGACCGCCCCGATCGAGGAACGCACGCTCACCGGCCTGTCGCTGCTGCTGCAATCGGCACCGCTGCGATCGGCGCTCGCGCCCTATACGCTCGAAGGATCGTTCGGCCGCCTGCTCGACGCCGCCGAAGACGATCTAGCGATCGCCGACGTGCAGTGCTTCGAGACTGAAGCGCTGATGGGGCAGGCGGGCGTCGTTGCGCCCGTGCTGACCTACCTGTTCCATCGTCTCGAGGAGCGCTTCACCGGGCGGCCGACGCTTCTCGTACTGGATGAAGCCTGGGTGTTCCTCGACCACCCGCTGTTCGCCGCGCGCATCCGTGAGTGGCTGAAGGTGCTGCGCAAGAAGAACGTCAGCGTCGTGTTCGCGACACAGAGCCTAGCCGATATCGCCGACAGCACGATCGCGCCGGCCATCATCGAAAGCTGTCCGCAGCGCATCTTGCTGCCCAATGATCGGGCGATCGAGCCGCAGGGCCAGACGGTCTACGTCCGCTTCGGTCTCAACGCGCGCCAGATCGAACTGGTCAGCCGCGCGACGCCCAAGCGGCAATATTATCTGCAATCAGCGCGCGGCAACCGGCTGTTCGAGCTTGGGCTAGGCCCGATCGCGCTGGCGTTGTGCGGCGCGTCCGATCCCGACAGCCAGAAGCGCATAGACGCGGTGCTGGCCGAAAAGGGCCAGGCCGACTTCGCCGCGACCTTTCTCTCCCAAGCCGGCCTCGATTGGGCGGCCGACCTGCTTGGGCGTCACCCTGCCGCCCGCCCCCCAGAAGACAAGGAGTAATTTCCCGTGCCCCGTATCCCTATCCGCAAATATGCGTGCCTCTCCGCTCTCGCGCTCGGCGCCGTCGGCTCGCTCGGTATCGGCATCGCGTTGACCTCGACGCCCGTCGCGGCCCAGCTCAGTGTGTTCGATCCATCGAACTATTCGCAAAACCTGCTCACCGCCGCGCGCACGCTTGCCCAGATCAACAACCAGATCCAGAGTCTCCAGAACGAAGCGCAGATGCTGATCAACCAGGGCAAGAACCTGTCCCGGATCGATTTCCCGCAACTTCAGGAGCTTCGCCAGCGCCTCCAGCAGATCGACCAGCTCATGGGCCAGGCGCAGGGCGTCGACTTCCGCATCGATCAGCTCGACGAGCGCTTCCGCCAGCTCTACCCGCAGGAGTTCGATCAGGTGTTCCGCCGCGATCAGCGTGTGGCTCGCGCACGCGATCAACTCGATACCGCGATGTCCGCGTTTCGCCAGACGATGGGGGTCCAGAACCGCATCGTCGACAACGTACGGAGCGACACGCAGGCGCTCGCCGACATCGTCGCGCGCAGCCAGGGCGCGGAAGGCTCGCTTCAGGCGCAGCAGGCCACGAACCAGCTTCTCGCGCTCACCGCCAAGCAGCAGCTCCAGCTTCAGCAAATGATGGCGGCGCAGTTCCGGGCGGAATCGGTCGAGCAGGCGCAGCGGGGCCAGATCGCGCGCGAGGCACGCGAGTCGACGCGCCGCTTCCTCGGCGACGGCAAGGCTTACACGCCACGCCAATGAGCTGAGGCAGGCGAGGACCGCGCCCCCAGCTCCCCCCGGGTCCGAACCTGTCTCGTCGCGGGGGCCGTAGGGCTTGCCCCTCTCATGGCCGCCGGTCCCCGCGACACCTTTCAACTTCAAGCAGGAACCCGCCCATATGGATGACCTGAATGTCATCGATCAGTTCATGGAGGCCTTCGCCTCCTACATCGACAGCGGGTTCGGCCTGTTGGGCGGTGACGTCGGTTTCCTGACCACGATCCTGATCGGCATCGACATCACGCTCGCCGGGCTGTTCTGGGCGCTCGGCGGCGAAGACGACGTCATCGCCAAGTTCCTCAAAAAGATCCTCTATGTCGGCGTCTTCGCCCTGATCCTCAACAGCTTCTCGACACTGTCCGATATCATCTTTCGCAGCTTCGCCGGCCTCGGCCTCACCGCAGGGGGCAGCGCGATTACGGCTGACGATTTATTGCGACCCGGCAAGCTGGCCGGGACCGGCTTCGAGGCAGCATGGCCGCTCCTCGAGCAGGCGAAGGAGTTGGTTGGCCCGATCGCCTTCTTCGACAATTTCATCGAGATCGCCGTGCTGGTGATCGCCTGGGTCGTCGTCATCGCCGCCTTTTTCATCCTCGCGATCCAGCTTTTCATCACAATCCTCGAATTCAAGCTTACTTCGCTCGCCGGCTTCGTGCTCGTGCCCTTTGCGCTGTGGAACCGCACGTCGTTCCTCGCCGAACGGGTGCTCGGGAACGTCGTCAGTTCGGGCATCAAGGTCATGGTGCTCGCGGTCATCGTCGGCATCGGCTCTAACTATTTCGCCGACTTCACCAGTGCGATCACCGGCGACGAGGTGTCGATCGAACAGGCCGTGTCGCTGATGCTCGCGAGCCTCGCGATCTTTGGCCTCTCCATCTTCGGCCCGGGAATCGCATCCGGCCTCGTCGCCGGCGCGCCGCAGCTCGGCGCCGGATCGGTGATCGCCACTACCGTGCTTGCCGGCGGAGGTCTTGCGATGGCAGGCGCTGGCGCCGTCGGCGCGGCACGCGGTCTCGCGGGGGCCGGTCTCGGCGCGATCCGCGCCGGTACATCGATGGGGTCTGCCGCATCCACTGCCTACAAGCTCGGGCAGGAAACCTCGGGCTCGACCAGCGTCGGCGCGGGCCTCGGCGGCGTTGCGACCGCCATGCGCGGCGCGGCTGCCAACCGGATGAGCGGCGGTCTCGGCGTTAGCGCTGCCGCCGATCGTGGGCAGCGCGCCGCATGGGAAGCAGGAAGCACCCGTGCCGGCGGCGCCGCCCCCGCAGCCGCGCCGATAGGCGCAGCTGAAGGAACACCCGCCTGGGCGCAGAAGCTTCATGCCAGCCAGAATGCTCGCCACCGCCGCCAGATGGCGATCCACGCAATCCAGGGCGGCGACCGCGGCGGCGCTGGCGCCACTCCAGACATCAAGGAAAGGGACTGAGCGATGAAATTTCGACGCGCATTGCAGCGCTATGGGCGAACGCCCGAACCCGAGACACCCTACCAACGAGCGGGCCAGCTTTGGGATGAGCGTATCGGCTCGGCTCGCGCACAGGCGAAGAACTGGCGGCTGATGGCCTTCGGCGGCCTGTTCCTGACCACTGGTCTGTCGGGCGCGCTGGTCTGGCAATCGATGCAAAGCCGCGTCGTGCCCTATGTGGTCGAGGTCGATGCACTCGGGCAAGCACAGGCCGTCGCGCCTGCCGCCAAGGACTATCGGCCGACCGATCCGCAGATCGCATGGTTCCTCGGCCGGTTCATCACCGGCGTTCGAGCGCGCTCGCTCGATCCGGTATTGATGCGTGAAAACTGGCTATCAGCCTATGATTTCGCGACCGAACGTGCGTCACTGTTCCTCGGCGAATATGCCCGCACCTCCAATCCGTTCGCCGATGTCGGGCGCAAGACGGTTTCGGTGCAGGTGACGAGCGTCGTCCGCGCGTCGGATACGAGCTTCCAGGTCAAATGGACCGAGCAGCAATATGAGCGGGGAAGCCTCGCCAGCACGTCACGCTGGACGGCGATGCTCACGGTGAAGATCAAGCCGCCGCGCTTGGCCGATGTGCTCCGAAAAAACCCGCTCGGTCTCTATGTTGACGCGATCGACTGGAGCCGCGAACTGGAAACGCCTCAGGACCGGCCGCCTTCGCCGCAACCATCGGCCGTGCCCGATCCCGCACAATCACTCCCGGTCGCGCCGCCCACCGACATTCCGCTGGGCTCGCCGCTCGATCCGACCCTTGCTCAACCCGCAGCCGCACCATCCCCCGAAAGGACCGACCAATGATCCGTGCCCTCATCCTGGCGGCGAGCGCGATGGCGCTTGCCATGGGCGTCGCTGCGCAGAGCCGCGAACCCGCGTCACCCACCGCGCGCGTCACTGCCGCCAACCGGGCGGCACTGCGCGAGCCGTCGAGCGCGGGATATATATATGCCGTCCAGGTCTATCCCTGGGCGGAAGGCGTGCTCTACCGGCTCTATGCCGCGCCCGAGCGCATCACCGACATTGCCTTGCAGCCGGGCGAAACGATTGTGTCCGTCGCCGCCGGCGACACCGTGCGCTGGACTGTCGGCGATACCACCAGCGGCATCGGCGAAAGCAAGCGCGTGCACATCCTCGTCAAGCCGTTTTCGGCGGGCCTACGCACAAACCTTGTCATTGCTACCGATCGCCGGACCTACCATCTCCAGCTCGAAAGCACGCCCGCGACCGCGATGGCGGCGATCTCCTGGACCTATCCACATGACGAGCTGATCGCGCTCCGGCGTCAGCGCGATGCAGCCGTGGCGGCGACGCCGATCGCGTCGGGCCTCTCGGTCGAAAGCCTCAACTTCAACTATGCGATCTCGGGCGACAAGCCGGCCTGGCGGCCGCTGCGCGCGTTCGACGATGGGCGGCAGACCTACATCGAGTTCTCGCCTGCGATCGCCGTGGGTGAGGCGCCCCCGCTGTTCGTGATTGGCGAGGATGGCGAGGCCCAGCTCGTCAACTATCGCGTCGCCGGCCGCTATTATGTGGTCGACCGCCTGTTCGGTGTCGCCGAGCTGCGCCTTGGCGGCAAGAAACAGCAGATTGTCCGTATCACCGCCGCCCAGCCGAAGAGCCGGCAGCGCAAGGCCGGGAGGGGCGCGTGACCGATCCAACCGCTTCTTCCGCGCCGATCGCGGCGCCCAAAGCCGACCCCGAAACGCTCGTTCTGCGCGCGGCGCCGGGCCGCGTCACCCGTTTTCGCCGCGGTGCGATCGTCGCCATCGCTGCCGCCGGCTCGACCGCGATCATCGGCGTCGCCTGGCTGGCGCTCAAGCCCGCGACCCTGAGCCTGATCGCACGAAGCGATGAAAAGCTGGTTGGCGCGAAGGCGCCGCCTGATGCGCTCGCGGGCGCGCCGACGAGCTATGGCGACGTGCCGAAGCTCGGGCTACCGCTTCCCGGTGATCTCGGGCGGCCGATCCTCGAGCGCCAGCGGCAGCTTGGCGGGATGGTTCCCCCTGACCCCGCTGCCGATGCGGTGAGCCGGGCCGCGCAGGAAGCCGAAGCCGAGCGCCAGCGCATCGCCGCTGAGCAGAAGGCCGCACGCGAGTCTGGCGTCATGCTGCAATTGGCGGGCGGCGGTCGCGCCGCCGCCCCTGCACCGGTGACTACCGATGCAAGTGTTCCGCCAGCATCGGCCGAGACTGCCAAGCCGCTCCTCGACCCTGACCGAGATCCTAACGCCCAGGGGCGCAAGAACGAATTGGTCGGCCACGCCAATCGCGACGACGACATCAATCCGCACGCGCTGGCGCAGTCCGTATCGCCTTGGACCTTGCAGGCCGGCAGCATCATTGCCGCGAGCCTCATAACCGGGCTCAACTCGGATCTTCCCGGGCTCGTCACCGCGCAGATCACGGAGAACGTCTATGACAGTGTGACCGGGCGCGGTCTGCTCATTCCGCAAGGATCGCGGCTGATCGGCAGCTACGACAGCGTTGTAGCGTTTGGGCAGAGCCGTGCGCTGGTCGTCTGGCAGCGGATTATCCTGCCCGACGGCTCGTCGATTCGTATCGACAATGTGCCGGCGACCGATACGCAGGGCTATGCGGGTCTGTCCGACCGGATCGACCGGCATACTTGGCAACTTCTGAAGGGCGTCGCCCTGTCGACACTGCTGGGCGTCGGCACTGAATTGAGCTTCGGCAGCACCGAAAGCGACCTTGTCCGGGCGATCCGCGAGTCAGCGCAGCAGAGCGGCGCGCGCGCCGGCGATCAGCTCGTCACGCGCAATCTCAATATCCAGCCGACCTTGCGCGTGCGTCCCGGCTGGCCGCTACGGGTGGTCGTGCACAAAGACATCATATTGCCCGGACCCTGGGGAGGCCGTCATGGCTGATTTGAAGCTGCCAAGGCTGCCCGATCGGACGCCGGCTAAGATCACGATCAACGTCATGCCGGATCTCATCGAAGCGCTGAACGACTACGCCGAGGCCTATGAGGCGGCCTACGGCCGACGCGAGTCCGTACCGGACCTCATTCCATTCATGCTTAGCGGCTTCCTGGCGAGCGACCGCTCGTTCAGCCGGGCACGTAAGAAATAGTCCGATGTCGGCCCGGCAGCCTGCAACGAATGGCGACGACGCGCCCCCGATTGGGCCGATAAGCGTTCGCATTCCCGACGCAGTACGGATGACGGGGCTCAGCAAATCCAAGATCTACCAGCTCATCGCTTCCGGCGACATCGAGGCAGCCAAGGTCGGCCGTGCAACCGTGGTGTTTGTCGATAGTCTGCGGTCCTTTCTGCGATCACACTGTAAACAGCCGCGTTCTCGGGCGTAGCAGGGATCGCGCATGTCGGCCTGTCGATATTTCGGCACGGCCTGTCGCGAAGGGGTAAAATTGGGGGTGGATTGAGCGGAATTATCGGCACGACGATCAAGAACGTTGTTATAAATCAGTATCTTATGTTTTTCGTGTGAATCCCTCCTCCGCTACCAACCTGCCTAAATCATTGGAATAGTTAGATAATTTGTGGAGTCGACGGCTACCGCATCTATCGGCCGCCCTATCTAAGTCATTGAAATCCTGAGCGTGGTTTCCGCCATTTGCTTGTGAATCGCGGTTCAATCTTCCGCACTTGGGGGTATCATTGACCGCATCCAGATGTCCGCTTTGCGCCTCATCTACGCCGTTCACACGTCGATCAGTCTGCTGCTGAAAGCGGCCATTCAGCTGAAGCAAGGCCGCAGCTATTGGGCGCTGACAGTCGGTTTCGTTTGATCAGCTGCTGTCGCGTTTAGGCGCCGTGATATCCGGTCAGCGCGTCTTCGAAATCCTCGATCGGCCCCACGCTTTCTCGCGCGGGCTCGCCAGATGCTGCAGGAAACACCGCATCGATCCGCTGACGCAATGTGTCATCGAAATCCCACTGCCTCGAAACGCGCGCGCGCTTTGCGACGGTGAGTTCGGAACATATCGCGTCCTTGATACGGTCGAGTCCGGCGGCGCTTAAGACGCCTGCGTTCAGCAGTTCTTCGCATAGCTGGATCAAGCCGACCGCCGTTGCGTGAGCGCGCAGACCAATCAGGTCCAGCGTCTGGTGACGCTCGCGAGCGGCAGCATCGATTTTAGCGGAATTGTTCATCGATAATCTCCTCATCCCTCCATTCTCAAGGCACGGTCGGTGTGACGATCAGCTGGTAGGAACCGGGCAGCTGGCAGGCGTCAGGCGGGCAGCAGCGCTTTCAGCGGGGTTTCGGTGTCGGCGAGCTGCCCGGCCGTCGCCACCAGCCCCGCGGTGACGATCATGCGGCCCTGGACATAGTCCCTGGTCGCGTTGACGCAGTCGATCGCGATGACCTTGCCCGCCTTGAGGTAAACGACCGAGAAGCTGCGCGTGGCGGGATCGCCGCGCAGCACCGCCTGATCATGCCCGGTCGAAAGACCCGCGGTCTGGAGCTTGAGGTCGTACTGGTTCGACCAGAACCAGGGGATGGCGTGGTAGGGCGCTTCGTCGCCGACGATGCCCTTCGCGACGACGTTCGCCTGATCATTGGCGTTCTGCACCGATTCCAGCCGGATCTCGGCACCTTCGGCGAAGTCATTCGCATGCGCCGCGCAGTCGCCGATCGCATAGACGTCGGGCAGGCTCGTCTTGCAGAGGCGATCGACGCGCACGCCGTTGGCGCAGTCGGCACCCGCGGCGATCAGCGGCTCGACCGCCGGCACGATGCCGATGCCGACGATGACGAGATCGGCGGGGATCACCTCGCCGCCCGCGAGGCGGACGCCGGTGACCTTCGCCTCACCCTCGATCGCATCGACGCACACGCCGAGCCTGAGGTCGACGCCATGGTCGCGGTGCTCCTTTTCGTAGAAGCGCGACAGGTCGGCGCCCGCGACGCGCGCGAGCACGCGGTCGAGCGCTTCGAGGAGCACGACCCTCTTGCCCGCCTTGCTCAGCACCGCCGCGGCTTCGAGCCCGATATAGCCGCCGCCGATCACGACGATCTGCCCCGCGGTCTCGGACGCCGCCTTCATCGCGTCGGCATCGGCGCGCGTGCGCACGCCTTGCACGCCGGGAAGGTCGCCGCCGGGGATCGGGAGCATGCGCGGGGATCCACCGGTTGCCCAGACGAGCTTGCCATAGCCGATCGTCTCGCCGCCATCGGTGGTCACCGTGTGCGCGGCCGGATCGACGCTGGCGACGCGTTTGCCGAGCAGCATCGTGACTTCGCGCTCGTCCCAATATTTGGCGGGGCGCAGCTGGATGCGTTCGAATTCCTTCTCACCCGCGAAATATTCTTTCGACAGCGGCGGGCGTTCGTAAGGAAGTTCGGGCTCTTCGCCGATGATCGCGATGCTGCCTTCGAACTTCTGCGTGCGCAGCATGATCGCCACCTGCGCACCGCCATGACCCGCGCCCACTATCACCACGTCAAACCGCATCGCGTCCTTCTCCTGTCCGAGGCGATGGCAAGATCGGGCTTGCCTATGCATATTAGATAAATAATCAGGTGAGGCGCCGGCGCAAGCATCATCGGCTGCGGCGCTGGCGAAGAGTTGATATCCGTCATGCCGAGGCAAAGGTGGAGAGGTGGAAATGCGGGATGATACGGATTTTGCCGGCCGGCACGTCCTCGTGGTCGGCGGATCGAGCGGTATCGGAAACGGAATTGCCCATGGTTTCCGGATTCGCGGCGCCGAAGTTCATGTCTGGGGGACCCGGCCAGCTGCCTCGGATTATGATCCCGGCGAAGGTTCCGATCTGGCCGGTCTAGGCTATTCCTGCGTCGATGTCGGAGATCGAGCCGCGATAGAAGCGACGGCCGCCCCGTTCGGGGCGCTCGATGTTCTCATCCTTTGTCAGGGAACGGTCGTATATGGCCGCGGCGAATTCGAGCCGGATGGGTGGGATCGGGTCATGGCCGTCAATCTCGACAGTCTCGTGCATATCGCGCGGAAGTTCCGCGGGCAGCTTGCGCAATCGCGTGGATCCATCATCATCGTCAGTTCGGTTTCGGGCTTGCGGGGCAATATTGGAAACCCGGCCTATGCGGCCTCGAAAGCCGGCGCGATAAGCCTCACCAAGAGTCTCGGCCAGGCATTCGCTTCGGACGGCATTCGCGTCAACGGCCTTGCGCCGGGCCTTGTCGACACCAAGCTGACCAAGGCGACAACCTCGCATCCCGAGCGGCTGGAAAAGAGTCTGGACTCGATTCCCCAGCGCCGGATGGGAACGCCCGGCGACATGGCGGGAGCTGCCATTTTCCTGGCTTCACCGCTCGCATCCTATGTGACCGGTCATACTCTCGTTGTAGATGGCGGACTGACGCTCTGAATCTTTCCGAGCAAGCGCTAAATCGGCAGTACGGGCAGAAGGCTTCCTTCGCGGCTTCGGGCGGCCCGCGCCGGGCGGCGTATCAATATCGTCGCCTGCCCGAGCAGGAGCTGCGCGGACGCTTCCTGGCGGTCGAGAAGGCGCGCTGCTCCGCCCACGGTATCGCCGATCAGAAATGCCTCGCGCTCTGCCTGGCGCTCGACGTCATGGGCGGCCGGCAAACGCGTCCATTCGAGCGCCGATCCGGGCTCGCCGCCGCCGAGGCCGGCAAGCAGCGGTGCGAGAAACAGGCGCGCCACGGTGAGCGCGGCGGTGGGGTTGCCGGGCAACCCCAGGACATGCGCCTCGCCGACCTTGCCGTACCAGCTCGGCTTGCCCGGCTTGATCGCGACGTCGGCGAAAAGGAGCCGAAGCCCGAAAGGAGCCAGCGCGGACCGGCCGAAATCGCGATTGCCGCGCGAGGCGCCGCCGATGATGATCGTTACATCATCGTCCTTCGAGAACGCGTCGCGGATGGCGCGCGGATCGTCTCCCGTACGCGTCTCGCGCACGACGAGCCCGCCCCACTGGCGGCTCAAGAGCGCGATCGCCGCAGTGAGGCTGTCCGGGATGCGGTACGCGCGACTGGCAGCTTCGCCGGGCGCGACCAATTCGTCGCCCGTCGCGATGATGTGAACCCTGGGCTGTCGCCAGAGGGTGACGTGCGAGACATCTCCGGCGGCGGCCGCGACGAGCGCGACGGGGGTCAATTCGCGGTTCTTGTCCAGCAGGGTCTGCCCGGCTGTGAAATCGGACCCGCGCCGTCGCACATGAGGCTTGCCGCCGGGAACCGCTCGTATCTCGACCGTCCCGCCATTCTCCTCGCATAATTCGATCATGACGACCCGATCGGCGCCATCGGGCAGAGGCGCGCCGGTCATCACGCGCATTGTCGATCCCGTGGCAACAGCTATCAGCGCGTCGTCGCCGGCGACGATTTCGCCACGCAAGGCGAAGTGCCGCAAACCGACGTCGAGATCGCAATTGCGCAGCGCATAGCCGTCCATCGCCGCACAATCCCACCGGGGACCGTCGATCCGTGCAACCACCGGTTCCGCCAGACGGCGGCCGGCAGCCGCACCGAGGGCAATGGATTCGTGTCCGAGCGCATGCGCTTCGCTCGACAGGATCGCGATGGCATCGTCGAACGCCAGCGAGGCATGGCACAGGGAAGAAACCGTCAATGGGGCGTTCCCGATGCGATGGCTCACGATCCGCTCGCGCTCGATCGCCTACGCATAGGGCGGGGCCTCTTCGAACTCGGCAAACCAGGGATAGTCGTTCGCGACGCTCGCGGCGAAGGCCGGGGGGCGCTTTTCCAGAAAACTCGACACGCCCTCGGCCGCATCGGGGCCGCGGCCGCGCGCGAAGATCACGCGGCTGTCCCAGCGATGCGCGCTCATGGGATGCGCGGCGCCCATCATGCGCCATAGCATGTGACGGGTGAGCGCGACGGAAACCGGGGCGCTGTCGGCGGTCATTTCGCGCGCCTTGGCGATCGCCGCATCGATCAGCTCGCCGGGCTGGTGCACCGCTTGGACGAGGCCCTTGTCCAATGCCTCGGTGGCCGAAATCAGGCGCCCCGAATAGCAGAGATCGACCGCGTTCGCGATGCCGACGATGCGCGGCAGAAACCAGCTCGACGCGGCTTCGGGGACAAGCCCGCGCCGCGCGAAAACAAAGCCGAAACGGGCATTGTCGCTCGCGAGCCGCGCGTCCATCGGTAGCGTCATTGTCGCACCAACGCCGACCGCGGCGCCGTTGATCGCGCCGATCACCGGTTTTTTCGCATCGAAAATCCGCATCGATACGCGGCCCCCGCCGTCGCGGACGAGGTCGTGCGACCAGTCGATCGTCCCGTCGGCGGCCACAGGGCTGCCCGTTTCGCCGCCCTGCTTGTCATAATCGAATGTCGATGCCCCCGCGCTGAGGTCCGCGCCCGCGCAATAAGCCCTGTCGCCATGGCCGGTAAAGATCACCGCGCGCACGCCGTCGTCGGCGTCGCACTCGTCGAGCGCGGCGATGATCTCGTGCATCATCTCGACGGTGAAGGCGTTCATCCGTTCGGGCCGGTATAGCGTCAGCAGCGCGATGCCTTCATGTTTGTCGAGGCGAATCTGATCGTAGGCCATTGTCTCCCTTTCCTTGAACCCGGTGCCGGCGCGCGACTCCAATATCTATGCCTATTAAATATTCCTTGGGCCGCTTGGCAGCCCTTGGCAAGGGAGGCACGTTCGTCTGTCTATTGATCGGGGCGCCGCCGTCAGCGCGGCGGCCGGTCGCGCAGGATGATATCGGCGCCGCGCCAGGCCATCGCCATCGTCGGGCCGTTGGTGTTGCCCGACGGGATCAGCGGCATCACCGACGTATCGACGATCCGCAGCCCGGCGACGCCGCGGACGCACAGCGCGGGGTCGACGACCGAGGCATCGTCCTTGCCCATGCGGCAGCTGCCGACGGCGTGATAGCCGCAGGTCCCGAAGCGGTCATAGGCGTCGAGGATTTCCGAATCGCTGTCGAATGCCGGCCCGGGCATCGTTTCCTCGGCGATCATGCCCGTCAGCGGCGCCCGCTTCGCATAGTCGCGCATCACGCGCACCGCGCCTACCATCGCCGCACGATCCTCCTCGGTGGAGCGGTAGTTGGGTTTGAAGCTTGCCGCCACGTCCGGGTCGCGCGTCGCGATGTGAATGCTGCCGCGCGAGGTCGGGCGCAGCGGATAGATGACCGCGTTCATGCCGGGATGCTTTTCGAGCTGGGTGCGCTGGGTCGCCATGTCGAAGCTGAATGGCGCGATGAGCATCTGCGCGTCGGGGCGGTTGAGCCCCGGGCGCGTCTTGAACCAGCCGCCGATCTCGTATGCCGCGGCCGACATCGGCCCGTCGCCGGTCAGATAATATTGCAGCGTCGCGAGCAGCAGGCGCCAGCCGCCGAAGACGCGATTTTGCGACAGGGCATCCCTGGTGAGCTTCCATTGCATGATGATCCCGCGATGCTCGATCAGCCCTGCGCCGACTTCGGGATTATGATGGATGAGCGGGATGCCGAGCCGGGCAAGAAGACTGGAATCGCCGACGCCCGAGCGCTCGAGGATGGCCGGGCTCGCCATGGCGCCGCCGCACAATATCACTTCGTGCGCCGCGCCGATCGTCTCGCGCACGCCATTGTGGACCACCTCGACCCCGACGGCGCGCGTGCCATCGAACCGGACGCGGTCGACGGTGCGTTCGGTCAATATGGTGAGGTTGGGCCTTTTCTCGGCGGGCCTGAGGAAAGCCTGCGCCGCGCTTTGGCGCTTGCCTTTGAATATCGTGCGCGGCGCGTAGCCGATCGCAACCTCGTCGTCGGGCGCGTTGACGTCGGGCTTGTTCGCCCAGCCCATCGCTTCGCCGGCGGCGACCTGGGCTTCGCTGATCGGCAGGCGCTGCGTCGGCATCGAAATTTTGAGCGGTCCCTTGTCGCCGCGCGTTTCCGCGCCGCCCAGCTCGTGATTCTCGAGCGCGCGGTAGGCCGCGCCGATATGTGTCCAGCTCCAGTCGCCGCTCGATTTCTCCGCGATCGCGTCGAAGTCGGCGGGCTGGCCGCGCACATACATCATGCCGTTGACCGACGAAGAACCGCCGAGCACGCGCCCGCGCACCCAGGCTTCGGACTGGCCGGCGGTCGATGCCTCGGGCTCGCTCATATGGACCCAGAGATGCTTTGGATCCTGCATGACCTTCGCGAGCCCCTTGGGCATCAAAATGAAGGGATGACGATCGCGCGGCCCCGCCTCGATCAGCGCGACTCTGACGTTCGGATCCTCCGACAACCGATAGGCGAGAACGCAGCCCGCGGCGCCGGCGCCGCAAATGATATAGTCGAAATCCATCCTCATATCCCTCGATTTTGGCCACTTCAGCGGCGCTTTCGCTTGTTTCATAAAAAACTATTGTCATTAGGTAAAGCGTCGAATAGGCTGATGCCAACGACAAGGAGAGGATCTGCAAATGAGCGATGTTGCAGAAGTTTCACGGCCGGCACGCAAGGTGACGACGCTCGACGATCTGACGCCGAGCCAGATCGAGGCGATCCGCAAGATCCCCGCCGAGAAGGACGCGGTGGTTGTGCCGTTGGGCGCGACCCGCCCCAATGCCATCTTCACCGGCCGCGAACGCTTCGACCTCGAACAGGAAAAAATCTTCCGCCGCTATCCGGTGCCGGTCACGGTCTCGGCGCTCCTCGAACCCGGCAGCATCGTGGCGAACGACAGCTACGGCTTTCCGATGCTCGTCTCGCGCACCCGCGACGGCACGATCAAGGCATTCGTCAACGCCTGCCAGCACAAGGGATCGAAGATCATCGAGGATTGCGCGGTCCACAAGCAGGGGCGCATGACCTGCCCCTATCATGCCTGGACCTATGGTATCGACGGCAAGCTGATCGGCGTGTCGCGGAGCGAGGCCTTTAGGGATTTCGACAAGAGCCAGCGCGGGCTTGCCGAACTCGAGGCGCGCGAATGGGGCGGCATCGTCTATGTCCAGCTCAATCGCGATATTCCCGCGGACTGGTCGCACTTGTCGGACCAGGTCGCCGAGGATTTCGACGCGCTGGGCATCCCGTCGGCGCATGTCTACGGGCGCAAGACATTCGACCTCAAAGCCAATTGGAAGGTGGTGCTCGAACCCTTCCTCGAAGGCTATCACGTCCAGCGGCTTCACGCCGCGTCGATCGGCGACAAGTTTCAGGACGCGCCCAACATCGTCGACATGTTCGGGGCGAATATCCGTCAGGTGTCGGGCCGGATCGGCTATGTTCCCGAAATGCTCGACGAGGATCCGTCGGCGAACGTCCACAAGCTCGTCACGCACGCCTATACGGCTTTCCCCAACTGCGTCATCGTGACGAGCCAATATTATACCAGCGTGATGCTGCTCATGCCGCGCGACGCCGATCGCACGACGGTCGAATATTTCATGCTGACCCCCGAAGCGGCGGCGACCCCGAAGGCGGAGGAGGTTTTCGCGCGCTCCTACGAGCTTATCCTCGGCGTTTTCGGCGGCGAGGATTTTCGCGCCGCCGAGATCAGTCAGCAGGGGCTGAACGCCGGGGTTCCCGAAGAGACCGTCTATTGCGGCCTCGAGACCAATATTATCCGCTATTATGAGGCGATCGAAGCGCTTCTGTAATTGTTGACCCGGCAACAGACCGGATGGAGAGGACTGAATGGCGCAGACTTTGTCCAGCGCATTGGCTTGGTGGGCGCGGATGCGGCCCGAACAGCCCGCAGTGGTGCTCGGCGGCGACCGGCTGGGTTACGGGGATTATAAGGCATGGTCCGATCGGGTCGCCGCGATGCTGGAGGCCGATGGACTCCAGCCGGGCGACCGCGTCGCGATCTGCTCGACGAACAGCCTGGCCTATTGCGCGTTGCTCATGGGTATCATCCGTGCCGGGGGGATCGCCAATCCCGTCAATTTTCGTTTCACGCCGCGCGAAATCCGCGAACTGTGTGAAACGAGCGAGCCGCGCTTCACCTTCGCCGCGCCCGATTTCGAGGCGAATGTCATCGCCGCGGGCCT
Organism: Sphingomonadaceae bacterium 3R27C6; assembly: GCA_005503215.1. Taxonomy (GTDB): domain Bacteria; phylum Pseudomonadota; class Alphaproteobacteria; order Sphingomonadales; family Sphingomonadaceae; genus Sphingopyxis. The sequence goes on from SCNS01000009.1 coordinate 122,388, forward strand.
GACCCCGCGCGCCATGGCCGAGATCGAAGCGTTGCGCGACGGTGAGCCGGCGACGGTCGGGCACGATCCCGACCCCGACGCACCGGTCGTCATCATCGCGACGAGCGGCTCGACGGCAAAGCCCAAGGGCGTCGTCTTCACCAACCGTTCGATGACCGCCTATGCCGCCAACTGGGCGGTCGAGGAAACCGCCTCCTCGCCCGGCGCGCGCGTGATCAGCCTCGCGCCGCTTAACACGTCGGCCGGTTTCGTCCAGCTGATGCATTATACGGTGCAGGGCTGCACGATCTTCATGGAGCCGGTCTTCGCACCCGACGCGATCCTGCAGTTGTTGCAGGACGAAAAGATCAACTGCTTCGGCGCGGTTCCGACCTTTTTCGAGGCGATCGCGCGCTGCCCCGGCTTCGCCGATGCCGACCTGTCGTCGATCCGGCTCGCGACGGCGGGCGGCGCGCGCGTCAGCCGCCAGTTGCTCGACGCCTACAAGGCGAAAGGCGTGACGATCCGCCAGATTTACGGCCAGACCGAAATCGGCGGCAACGCGACGATGATGCCTGAACATCTCGCGATGGACGAGCCCGAGAAATGCGGCTGGGGATGCGTTTTCATGGACCTGCGCGTCGTCCGCCCCGACGGCAGCGACTGCGATCCCGGCGATCCCGGCGAAATCGTCCTGCGCTCGCCCGGGATGATGCAGGGCTATTGGCGCAATCCCGAAGAGACCGCGAAAGTGATCAGGGACGGCTGGCTCTGGTCGGGCGACATCGGGACGCTCGACGAGCGCGGCCTGCTGACCTTCGTCGACCGGATGAAGGATCTGATCATCTCGGGCGGGCTCAATATCTCGGCGGCCGAGGTCGAGCGCGTGGTGTGCGAATTCCCGGGCGTGGTCGAAGCGCTCGCGATCGCCGCTCCCGACGAGAAGTTCGGAGAGACACCCTTCGTCGTGTACCACGGCGCGGCCGAGGTCGATGTCCGGGCGCTGATCGATCACTGCAACGTCAATCTCTCCAATTACAAGGTGCCGCGCTACGTCGCCTTTTCCGCGGACCCGCTGCCGCGGCTCGCCACCGGTAAATTATCCAAACCCGCGGTGCGCGCACTCTACGCCGGCGCGCACGAGACGATGGAGCGCGTGCGATGAGGAGCAGGATATGACCGCAGTCGAACGCGCCGCGACGCCGGTGCCGCCGCATATTCCGGCGCATCTCGTCTTCGATTTCGACATTTATGCCGATCCGCGTATCGGCGAGGATGTGCAGGGCACTTATGCGGCGGCACTGTCCGACGCGCCCGACATCTTCTGGACGCGGCTCAACGGCGGCCACTGGATCGTCAAGAGCTTCGACGCGATCAGCCAGGTCGTGCTCGACCCCGAGCATTTCTCGGTGCGCGAGATGCAGATTCCGCGCGTCGAGAACCCGCCTTTCTTCATTCCGCTGAGCCTCGATCCGCCCGAAAACCTGCCGTATCGCCGCGCGATGATGCCGATGTTCGGTCCCGCCGCGATCAAGGCGCTCGAACCGCGCATCCGTGAATGGGCGGTCGAGTTGGTCGACGCGGTGGCGACGAAAGGTGCGTGCGATTTCCAGGCCGATCTGGCGAAGCTGTTCCCGGTAAGCGTGTTCATGGAGCTCATGGGGATGGACCTCTCGCGGCTCCAGGATTTTCGCGCGCTCGCCGAGGCGTTTTTCTCGGCCCAGAATGACGAGGCCGAGATGGGCCGCCTCAGCGCCGCGATCCTCGGCGAGATGAAGGCGCTGATCGAGGCGAAGAAGGCGGCGCCCGACGACAAGCTGATGTCGCATTTCATCACCGTCGATATCGACGGCCGCCGGATGAGCGACGATGAAATTCTCGCAATGAGTTTCGTGCTCTTCCTCGGCGGCATGGACACGGTGACCAACGTCACCGGCTTCGCGTTCCAGCAATTGGCGCAGATGCCCGAGGTGCAGGCCCGGCTTGCTGCCGATCCATCGCTGATCCCTGCGTTCGCCGATGAGGCGGTACGCCTCTATGGCGTTGTCAACACGCCGCGGCTGGTGGTTCGCGATCAGGAGATCGGCGAGGCAAAGTTTCGCGAGGGCGAAATGCTGCTCAACATCCTCTGTCTCGGCAGCCGCGACCCGGCGAAGTTCGAGGCGCCGAACCTGTTCGATCTCGATCGCCGGAAAACCGCGCACCTGACCTTCTCGTCGGGGCCGCATCTGTGCGTCGGCCATGTCCTCGGCCGCGCCGAGCTGCGTATCCTGACCGAGGAATGGGTGAAGCGTATTCCGCGGTTCCGGGCGGTTCCCGACGAAAAGCACGGCTTTCGCATCGGGACGGTGATGGCGCTCGAATCGCTGCCGATCGAATGGGACGTCGCCGGCTGATTTAGCCTATCTGGTCGAGCGGCTTGCCGATCGTTTCGGTCGCCAGCCGCTGGCGGACGCCGACCAGGAACATGCGCAGCGATTCCACGAACAATTCCTCGTCGCCGAAGGGATTGTCCGCCACCGCTTTGGCAAAGCTCGGATATCTGGCGGCATCGACCGGCGGCATAGGGGCGATGCCGCGTACCTCCGCCGACGCCTGGAAGAGCGCGGTGCCGAAGGTATATTTCTCGATCGCGTCGATCACGGTCAGGTGGATCGCGGTCGGATAGGGTTCCTCCGCCGCGGCGCGCTCATAGGCGGCGAGCAGCAGGTGGCGCGGAAAATAGCGCAGGATGAGCGGCGCCGCATTGGGATGCTTGAGGAGCGTGCGGCGGGTGACGACGCAGCGCGCGATGATCTGCTCCTCGAACGACTGGGTCGCGTCGTTCACGGTCGGCATCCGCACGAGCATCATGCGCGCGACTTCCTGCAGCAGCTCCGACTTGTCCTTGAAATGATGGTAGAGCGAAGGCGGCCGCACGCCGAGTTTGCGCGCGACAAGGCTTAGGCTCAATTCTTCGAGCCCGACTTCGTCGATCACTTCCAGTGCGGCTTCCGCCGCATTGGAACGCGATATCAGCGGTTTGGACGGTCTTGCCAAATGTCGATCTTTCCTTGCCCGTCGCTCTTGGCAGCGCGGAACGGTGAGGACCAGCGCAAAAAATCGGCCGGGTCGGTCCCGCGCGGTCAATCTATTGACGTTAGATAAGCGAAAAGCCATTGTCGAGAGCGAGGAGAACCGGGTGATGACCAACCGCTTGCAGCGCAAAACTTTTGTATCGCCCGACGGGGTCAAGCTGGTCGGCGATCGCGGCGGTCCGAACGACGCACCGTGCGCGGTGCTGATGCACGGCGGCGGGCAGACGCGTCACAGCTGGAACCGCGCGGTCGAGCGGCTGCTCGACGCCGGACTGCAGGTGATCAATTTCGACGCGCGCGGGCATGGCGACAGCGACTGGTCGCCGGGCGGGGACTATGCGCTAACCGATCGCGCGGCCGACCTGGCCGCGGTGACGGCGGATCTGCGCGTCCCCTTCATCCTGATCGGCGCTTCGCTCGGGGGCGCAACCTCGATCGAGGCGGTCCACGAGGGATTGCGGCCTGCGGGCGTCGTTCTCGTCGATATCGTACCCGCGCCTGACCCGCGCGGTATCGAACGCATCGTCGGCTTCATGCACGGGCATCAAGATGGTTTCGCGAGCGTGGACGAGGCCGCGGCGGCGGTCGCGGCCTATAATCCGCAGCGCGAACGGCCGCGCGACACGCGCGGGCTGATGAAGAATTTGCGTCCGCGCGATGACGGGCGCCTCTATTGGCATTGGGATCCGCGCATCCTCGAGACCGCGCCGGCGATCCACCATGCCGCCGTCGCGCGCGCGGCGGACACGCTCGCGGCCTTGACCGACATTCCGGTTCTGCTCGTGCGCGGCCTGTCGAGCGACGTCGTGAGCGAGGCGGGGGTCGATGCCTTCCAGCGGCAGATGCCGCGGCTTGAAATCCTCGATGTGCTCGGCGCCGGACATATGGTCGCGGGCGACCGCAACGATGCGTTCAATGACGGCGTGATCGCCTTCGCCCGGCGGCTTTTGGCATCGGATGCTCTGTCGTAGTCTGCATCTATCGATTTGAAATAAATACCAAAAATACCGTGTCCGCGAAAACCTTATGGCGTTAAATTTGCGGTTGACTTTAAATCTAATGACTGTAGGTTAATCCTCAAGGCCGCAGATAATGGCCTGATCTTTGGGAGGAGACGGTCATGGATCGCAACGTTACGCGTCCGGCAATTCGCTACGCTTGCCTGGCATCGGTCATAGCCCTCGCAGCGGTCGCGTCGCCCGCCTTCGCCCAGACCGATCCGGCGCCGCTGCCGCCCGCCGACGAAGCGAGCAGCGGCGTCTCCGACGCCGAAATCATCGTCACCGCACGCCGCCGCGACGAGCGCCTGATCGACGCGCCCGTGGCGATTACCGCGCTCGGCGGCGCCGCGCTCGACAATTATGCGGTCACCGACTTCAACGATATTGCGCAGCTCGTCCCGACGATGGTGGCGGGCAAGGCGGCGTCGGGTTCGTCGGCGAGCATCTTCCTGCGCGGGGTCGGCTCGACCGCGCTCAGCGCCGGGTTCGACCAGTCGGTGTCCTTCGTCGTCGACGGCATGCCGATGAGCCGCGGCCGCGAGATCGGCCTCAGCCAATATGACGTCCAGCGCGTCGAAGTGCTCAAGGGGCCGCAGGCGCTGTTCTTCGGCAAGAATGCCACCGCGGGCCTGATCGCGGTCACCACCAACAATCCGCGCGACGTCTTCGAGGCCGGGTTCAAGGCGGGGTACGGATTCGAGGCGCAGGAGAAATATGGCGAGGGCTATATTTCGGGCCCGCTCACCGACGGACTGCGCGCGCGCCTGGCGTTCCGCATTTCGGACAGCGAGGGTGCCTTTACCAACACCGCCGCCGAAACCTACACCGATCCCTTCGGGCTCCAGCGGCACCGCAACAGCAAGCACCGCGGGTACGGCCGGACGTACAGCGGCCGCGCGACGATCGAATGGGATGCGACCGACAATCTGAGCTTTCAGGTCAAGAGCGGCTATACCGACCAGAAGGACGGCGGCCCGACCGACATCATCGAGCGCATCTGCGGCGGCGGCCGCACGGTGCCCTTCGCCGCGAACGGTATCCCGCCGAGCCCCAACGCCGACTGCTTCATTAACGGGCGGTCGGACAGCTCGACGATCCCGGTCGAGGTGGCGACCCTTGATTATCGCTACGCGGGCGACGGGCGCATGTATTCGCGCCTGAAATCGGGCTTCGGCATCCTCACCGCGACGCTGACCAGCGACGTGTTCGACGTGACCTCGATCACTTCTTACTATCGCTTCAAGCAGAACGACCTCAACAATGTGTCGGGCGAGGCTTATCCGGCGACCTTCTCGCAGCTCGCCGACTATCGCCAGACCGCCGAGGAACTGCGCTTCCAGTCGAAGTGGGACGGGCCGGTCAACGTGCTGTTCGGGCTGTTCGCGTCGAGCAACAAGTTCATCTTCAACACCGACGCCTATATCTTCCCGTTGCCGGCTGCGGCTGCGAGCACGACATATGTGACCTTCAAGCGCAACAACGGCTTTTCGGGAAGTTCGATGTCGGCCTTCGGCGAAGTGACGGCCAATCTGACCGACAGTCTTGAACTCGCAGGGGGTGCGCGCTGGAGTTATGAATCGCGCGACAGCTTCCAGCAGTCGCTCGCGGCCAATCCGGCCTTTGCCGCTGCCTTTCCGGGCGGACTGCGTCTCGACGATCGCTATCGCGAAACCGACGTGTCGCCACAGGTGACGCTACGTTACAAGCCGTCGCGCGACCTGACCTTCTATGCGGCCTATAAGGAAGGCTTCAAATCGGGCGGGTTCAATATCTCGCAGACGCTGACCCGCGCCGCGACGGTTGCGGCCGGCGAGTTCGGCGCCGAGCGCGCCCGCGGCGGTGAGGTCGGCGCGCGCGCGATCCTGATGGGCGGCGCGTTGTCGCTCAACGCCACCGCCTATTATTACGACTATCTCGACCTGCAGGTGCAGAATTTCGATCCGGTGACGATCGGCCAGGTGGTGGCGAACGCCGGCACGCTGCGGGTCAAGGGCATCGAGGGCGATTTCAACTGGCGCTCGGGCGGCTTCTCGCTCCGCGGCGCTGCTGCTTATAATGATGCGACCTACAAGGATTATGTCGGCCAATGCTATGGCGGCCAGACGATCGCGCAGGGGTGTAACCTGCTCGCGCCGGCGCCCGGCGCGGCCTTCACCAGCCAGGATTATGACGGCCTGACGCCGCCCAAGGCGCCGCGCTTCGCCGGCCGCCTAGGCGCGAGCTATGAGGTTGAGCTGTCGGGATCGGGCCTGCGGCTCGAGGCAAGCGGCGACATGAGCTACTCGTCCAAATATAATTTCTCGGACACGCTGCGTCCCGACGCGGTCCAGCCGAGCTTCACCAAGTTCGACGCCTCGCTGCGGCTGAAGGGCCCCGAAGATCGCTGGACCCTGGCGCTGATCGGCCGCAACCTCAGCAACAAATATGTCGTGACCGGCGGTTCGGAAATCCCGTTCACCGGGGGGACCGGCACGGGGACCGCTGGGCCGGGCGTGTTCAGCGACCTGTCGGCCTTCGTCGACAATCCGCGCGAGTTCTACATCGAAGCATCCGTGAAGTTCTGATGCGCGGTCGCGTTTCGCGCGGCACCGTCACCATGCGTTTCGGGGCGGTGCTGGCCTTGTCCGGCATGGCGGCGGGGCCGGCGACCGGCGCGCCGTCCGATGTCGGCGACGGGGGTGTACCAGCCTTCTATGCGTGGTCGGGGGCGCTACCCGGCGAGGCCGGCGTCGTGCTGGCCGAGGCGCCGCTGCCCGACGCATTTTCCGTCCCGGCTGCGGGGAAGGCGGTGCGCATCCTCTACACCGCGCGCGACGGCATCGACGACAAGGGTGTCGTGCCGGTCTCCGCCGCGGTCTTCCTGCCGCGCGGCGCGCCGCCGGCGGGCGGCTGGCCGGTCATGGCCTGGGCGCATGGCACGACCGGTATCGCCGATATCTGCGCGCCCTCGGCTCGGCCGCGCGGCGAACGCGACAGCCGCTATATCGCGAGCTGGCTCGATGCTGGCTTCGCGGTGGTCGCGAGTGATTATCAGGGGCTGGGCACGCCGGGCATCCACCCCTATTCCAACTATCGCGCCAGCTCGTACAGCGTGCTCGACAGCGCCCGCGCGATCGTCGGCGACGCGCGCTACGGTGCGAAGAATGCGGTCGTCCTGGCGGGTCAGTCGCAGGGAGCGGGCGTGGTCGTTGCCGCGGCGGGCTATGCTCCGACCTATGCGCCCGACCTGAAATTGCGCGGCGTCGTCGCGACCGGCGCGCCCAACCTGTCGCGCGAAGCGATCGAGAGCGGGCTGGCGTCGAGCGCGACCGATGTCATGGTCACAGGCGCCTATGCGATGATCGGCTATGAACTGACGCGCGCGCATGCCGGTCTCGACGCCGATGCCGTCTTCACCGACGAAGGGCGGGTGATCGAAGCGATGGTCGGCTCGGCGTGCTTGCCTGAGTTGATGAAAGCCGCGGCGGCGAAAGAGCTCGATCCGTCGAAGGCGTTCCGGCCGGGGATGCTGAAGCGGCTGTGGGACACCGACGTCGACCTGCGCTCCTTCCCGACGCTCGACCTTGCGCCTCCGGTCTTTTTCGGGATCGGTGCCGCGGATACCGCGGCTTTGCCGATGACGACGCTGACCCTCGTCAACGATCTCTGCAGCCGCGGCAATGTCGTCGAGGCGCATATCTACAAGGACAAGGATCATTCGGGCGTCGTGAATGCCGCCGCGCCCGATGCGATCCGTTTTGCCAAGGCGGCGCTCGAAGGCCAGCCCATTTCGGCGACCTGCAAACCGTAGCCGGTCAGCGCCCTTCGTCGGCGGCACGGCGGTGCGCGGTCATCGCGAGCAGGATCAGCCCGACGGTCAGCGGCAGCATGACGAGTGCGAGCACCGAAAGGCTCTGACGCAGCGCGTCGCCGCCGGTGAATACCGTATCGGACATCCACGCCGACAGCGCCGGGCCGCAGGTCAGCCCGACGAGGTTGCCGACGAGAACATAAAGCGATGTGATTTTGGCGCGCATGCGCGGCGGGGCGATGTGCTGGATGATCAGCACCGCGAGCCCGCCGGCGGCGCCATAGCCGAAGGTCGCGATGGCGATGACCGCGATCGCGCCTTCGATGTCGCCGGCCAGAAGGAAGGCCGCGACGGCCGCATGGCCGATGCCGAGACCGACGGCGAGCGCGAGCACGGCAAGTTCGGCACGGTCGCGCTTTATTGTCCAGGCGCTGATTGCGGGCCAAAAAACGGCGGCGATGGCGGCCGCGACGACACCGACGAAGCCGAAGATCGCCCCCGCGTCGGCGATGCTCTGCCCATAGCTGCGCGTCAGCATCGTCGCGGTCCACGCGATAAAGCTGTAGCTCGCGAGCGCCGACACGCCGAAGCTGAGATAGAAGGGCAGGTAGAAGCGCCAATGGCGGCGCAGATAGGCGAAGGCGACCGTGACGCTCGTCTGGTCGGCCTGGCCCGGTTCCTCGATACGGTCGGGTTCGGCGACGGTCAGCAGCCAGAGCGGGCCGATAAGCAGCCCCGGCACGCCGACGATGATGAGCGTCAAGCGCCAGGCGCTGAGCCCGAGATCGGGCGACAATAGCGTGGCGAGCTCGAAGGCCCAGGCGCCGATGAGGAAGGCGCCCGACGCCATCAGCGTCGACACCGCCATGAACAGGCCGATCGGCAATGCGCGCTTCTCGGGCGGGAAAAGGTCGGCCACGATCGATACCGTCGCGGGAACGAGCACCGCTTCGCCGATCGCCACGCCGGCACGCGTTGCCAGCAATATCTCGAAATTGGGGGCGAAACCCGAGGCGACGGTCGACAGGCTCCAGATGATCACGCCAACGCCGACGATGCGCACGCGCGTGCCGCGGTCGATCAGATAGGCGACGGGCACGCCCGACAGCGCATAGAGCAGCCCGAAGCCGAGCCCGATCAGCAGCCCGATCGCGGTCGCATCGATGCCCATATCCTTGATGATCGGATCGGCGAGCAGCGCGATGATATAGCGGTCGAGATAGGACAAAGCCGCGATCAGGCAGAGCAGCCCGGCGACATACCAGGCGCGGCGCAGCGACGGCCACGGCGTCGCGGTCATGCCGCGGAAATCTCGACCGGGAAGCCTTCGAGCCAGCTCATGCCCGATACCTGTTCGGCCTGGTCGGGCGTCGCGGGCGTGATTTCGTTGAGGTTCGCGCCTGCCTTCGCGTTGGCGATGTGCCAAGCGCCGCGATGGCCCCAGCCGTGCGGATAGGCGACGCATCCCTCGCGCACCTCATCGGTCACCTCGGCGACGACCTCGATCGCCCCCCATTGGCTCGAAAGTCTGACCGCCATCCCGTCGTCGATGTGCCGCGACGCGGCATCCGACGGGTTGATCAGCAGGCGCGGCTCGTCGGAGCGTACGAGCTTGTCGACATTGTGCATCCAGCTGTTGATCGACCGGAGCTTGCGCAGGTTGATCAACCGCAGCGCGTTCGGATCGGGCGCGGGCTCGGCGCGAAGCCGCAGGACCTCTTCGCCCGCAATATCGTCCCACAGGTGGATCTTGCCGTCGGGGTGGCCGATCCTTTTCTCGAAATCGAAGGCCCAGCGCCCGCGCTCGATCATCAGCCCGTGCGGATTGTCCTTGAGTTTTGCGAGCGACAGGCCGTCCCGCCCTTCGATCCCTGCTTGCAGCGCGCCGTCGGCCATCTCGAACGGGGTCATGTTGCCGAAGGCGTCGGCGCGCCCCATGCGCGCGGCAAGGTCCCGCAAAATCTCATATTCGCCGCGCGCCTCGCCCGTCGGTGGGATGACCGCTGGGGCATATTGCGCGAAGGGGCGCACCATATGGTTCATGAAGAACTGGTTGATATCCTCGCGCTCGAGCGCGGTCGTCGCGGGCAGGATATAATGGGCGTGCCGCGAGGTCTCGGTCATATAGAGATCGACCGATACCATCAGGTCGAGCTGCGCGAAGCCTTCGGGCAGGCGCGGGCCGCCCGGCATCGACAGTAGCGGATTGGCGCCGACCGTGAGCAGGCTCTTGATCTGGCCGTCGCCCGGCGTCGTCATTTCCTCAAGGAAGGTCAGGCTCGACTGCGTGCCCCAGACCGACGCCTGTCCGCTGACGCGCGAGCTACGGCGTTTGTGCCGCGCCTGACCGGGGCCCTTCGACTGGGCGTCGGTCGCGGTTCCGCCATGGCCCCAGCCCACCCCGCCGGGCTTGTGAAACTTGCCGCCGACGACGTTGAGCAAATGGAGGAAATAATTGGTCAGCGTCGAATAGCTGGCGCGGCAGATGCCGATGCGTCCCATCGCGGCGGCACGCGGCGCGGCGATGAAGTCGCGTGCGAGCGTGCGGATGTCGTCGGCCTCGATCCCGCAGCGCGGGGCGGCGAGTTCGGGGGTGATCCAGTCGATCGCGGCCGCAAGCTCGGCAAAGCCGGTACAGTAGCGTTCGATGAAGTCCATATCGGCCAGCCCTTCGGCGAGGACGGTCTGCACCATCGCGCCGAGCAGCCAGACGTCGCCGGCGGGAATGATCGAGACATGTTCGAACTTGCGCGCGGTCTCGCTGCGCCGGGGGTCGACGACGATGACGCGGCCGCGCTCGGCGATCTCGACCAGATCCTCCTTGAAGCGCGGCGCGATGAGCAGGGATCCGTGGCTGACCAGCGGGTTTGAGCCGAAGATCAGCAGATGATCGCATTGCGCGAGGTCGGGAAAGACGAAGCCATGGGTGCCAAAGATCAGCTCGGTGGCGAGCACGACCGATGTGATATCCTCCGACGACGGGGTGAACAGCTTGGTGCACTCCATCGCGCGGCTGAACAGATACGTCCCCATCGAGCTGGGCCAGCCCATGCTCGGCGGGTTGCCGCTGTTCATCGCGAAGCTTTGCGTGCCGTGCTTGTCGACCGAAGCCGAGAGGCGCGCCACGATGTCGCCCAGCGCCTCGTCCCAGCCGACCGGTACGAATTCGCCGGGTCCGCCGACGCGCTTGAGCGGCGTCGTGACGCGGTCGGGGTCATAGGTGACCTCGGCCAAGGCCGGCCCTTTGACGCAGATATGGCCGCGCGAATGCGGGTTGTCGCGGTCGGGACGGATCTTGACGATCTTGCCGTCCGCGACCGTCGCGACCATGCCGCACAGCGCCTCGCACACGCGGCAATAGGTCACATGGTCGCCGTCGGCGCCGGGGATGGTGGTGAAGGCCATGTGCGACTTCCTTCCTGTGTCATCGCGTGGGGGGCGTGATGCGGACGTTGACCGTGTGGATGCGGCCATCGAGTACGCCCGCCGTCCTGCCGTCGGCGAGCGGGCCCGATCCGCTGTCTTGCCCGAGATCGAAGGTCTCGGTCGGCGAGAAGGACAGGCGGGGCAGGGCGCCCTTGATCGTGCCGCCGGCGATTTCGGCGCCGTCGCTGAAGATGTGAACAAGCGCCTCGCTCTCGCCGCGCCGTTCGAAGCGGAGCAGGATCGTCGCGGGGCCCTGGCGCAGCGCGTGGTCGGCGGCGATTTCGGTCAGCTTGAGGTCGAGGCTGCGGTAGGTGAAAACCGGGCGGCCCTTGCGCAGGTGCAACGCGAAACCGCCGTGGCGGCCGCCGATCGCGGCGATGGTCCCGCCGGCGCCGGTTTCGAGATCGAGCTTCGCCTCGATGGTGAAGCTGGTCGACGGGACGGGCGGGGCCAGCGCCTCGGGAATGCGTGCGGTGGCGCCGCGATAGGTCCAGAGGAAATTGCGCCGCGCCATGTCGGCCGCGAGCTGCTTGCGGACGAAGCCCCAGGCTTCGCTGGTGTTGGTCAGCGGATAGACATTGTTCGCCTTGGCCTCGCGGTCGAACAGCGCCTTCATCTGGGCGAGCTTGCGCGGGTTGGTGGCGGCGACGTTGCGCTGTTCGCCGGGGTCGGCGGCGAGGTTGTAAAGTTCCCAATTATCGTCGCCGAACACCGGCCGGTTCATGAAATCCCACACGTCGAGCCGGTGCGGGACGACCGCCTTCCAGCCGTTCGCATAGATCGACCGGTTGCCGTACATTTCATAATATTGCGCCGGGTGCCGCGTCGGGGCGGCGGGGGCGGCGAAGCTGTATTTCATGCTGACGCCGTCGAACGCCATCTGCCGCTCGCCGTTGACCGTCGCCGCGGGCGCGATGCCCGCCGCGTCGAGAATCGTCGGGGTGATGTCGGTGACATGCTGATACTGGCCGCGCAGTTCGCCGCGCGCCGCGATGCCACCCGGCCACGACAGGATCAGCGGCACGCGCGTCCCGCCTTCATAGGCCGTTTGCTTATAGTAACGGAACGGCGTGTTGCCCGCGACCGCCCAGCCATTGGCGTAGTGAGGGTAAGTCGAGGGGCCGCCCCAATCGTCATAATGACGCAAATTCTCTTCGAGCGTCGCGAAATAGGCGTTGGCGAAATAATGCTCGCTGAAAGTGCCCTGCGGCGCGCCCTCGGCGCTGGCGCCATTGTCGGCGGTGATCAGGACCACCGTATTGTCGAGTTCGCCGCGCGCCTCGATCGCATCGAGGATACGGCCGAACTGCTCGTCGGCGTGGCTGAGCTGCGCGGCGAAGGCCTCCATCTGGCGCGCGAACATGCGCTGCTCTTCGCGGCTGAGGTCGGCCCAATGCTTGACCCCGGCGGGCAGCGGCGGAAGCGTCATGTCGGCGGGAACGAGCCCCAGCTTCTTTTGCCCGTCGAGAATTTGCTGCGCCGCGACGTCCCAGCCCGCGTCGAAGCGGCCTTTATAATGATCGCGCCAGCGCAGCGGCGCATGGTGCGGTGCGTGAACCGCGCCGGTCGCCCAATACATCATGAAGGGCCGGTGCGGGTCGGTCGCGTCGCGCGCGCCGATCCAGCCGATCGCCTTTTCGGCCATGTCGGCGCTGAGGTGATAGTCGCGGCGCGGCGACAGGGTGACGGGCTGATGGTCCGCCCACAAGGTCGGGTCGAAATTGTCGGCGTCGAAGGCGAGGAAGCCGTAATAGCGATCGAAACCCTGCCCGCTCGGCCAATAGGTGAAAGGGCCCGCAGCCGACGCATCGGCCTGCGGCAAATGGTCCCACTTGCCGATCGCGTAAGTGAGATAGCCCGACTGGCGAAGATTTTCGGCGACGGTGCCCGCGCTTCGCGGGACGAGCGCATCCTGTCCGGGAAAGCCGACCGCGATTGCCGAATGCCCGCCGATATGGACGCGATGCGAATTGCGCCCGGTGAGCAGCGCCGCGCGGCTCGCCGAACAGATCGGCGTCGTATGATAATTGGTGTAGCGCAGCCCGCGCTGCGCGACGCGGTCGATGTTCGGGGTTTCGACGAGGCCGCCATAGCTGCCGAGCTGGCCGAAGCCCATGTCGTCGATCACCCAGACGAGGATGTTGGGCGCCCCCGCGGTGGCGGTTGTGCGGTTGATCGGCCCGGGGACCGAATCGGCGAAGGTCTTGCCGATCCGGGGCTGGTCGCCAGCGGCGGCCGACATCGGCGGCGCGATCGCGGCGGTGCCCAGACAGGCGGCCGCGATACCGAAAAACCGATACTTCCTCATTCCCGCACACCTCGTGTCTATCAATCGCCGGATGCTTGACGATGCACTATAGATGAATTACAATCTTCGTAAAGTGTAAACATCGAGATGGCGAGGGCAGGATATGAAAATCGAACTGGATGCGATCTATCGCCGCATTGTCGATCATCTGGAAAATGGCACCACCGACATGGCGGCGGATTCGATCGAGGTGCCCGCCGCCCATTTCACCGATGCCGACCATCTCGCCCGCGAGCTCGAGGTCTTCCGCCGCCAGCCCCTCGCGGCGGCGACGAGCATGGAGATTCCCGAACCCGGCAGCTTCGTGACGCGCGACATATTGGGTGTGCCTTTGCTGATCGTGCGCCAGAAGGACAACAGCGTCGGGGTCTTCCGCAACATGTGCCGCCACCGCGGCGGCAAGGTCGAGCAGGCCGATAAGGGCAAGAAGCCCTTCTTCGTCTGCGCCTATCATGGCTGGAGCTTCAAGGGTGACGGGTCGCTGCGCGGCGTGCCGTTCGAGGAGCAATATGGCACGCTCGACAAGGGGTGCCGCAACCTCTTCTCGGTTGCGGCGGAGGAACGCCACGGCCTCATATGGATCAAGCTGCCGCAGGCGCCGCAGGACCTGGGCGTTGCCGATTATCTGGGCGACGCCGACGAGCGGCTCGCGGCCTATGACATCGACCAGCTCGTCGTCTTCATGGATCAGAAGATCGACCTCGACATCAATTGGAAGCTGGTGATGGACGGCGCGATCGATGTGCTCCACCCGCAATTCCTGCACGCCGAAGGGGTCGGCAAGCTGATCCAGACCGGCGCCGCGGTGTGGCTCGATCTCGGGCGGCATGGCCAATCCTATTCGGCACGCAAGCGGCTCGCGCGCAAACTGAAAGCCGGTGAGCCGGTCGAGGGGGGGTGGCGCTACCTGACCGGCAACCTGATGATCTTCCCGAACATGAGCGTGATTCCGACGCCCGACCATATCGAGCATTGGACGGTGTGGCCGCACCTGACCGACCCCGGCAAATGCCATGTCCATATCCGTTTCCTGACCGACCCCGCCAAGCTGACCGACGAGGTCGCGGCGCGGATCAACCGCAGCTGGGATATCTTGCGGCAGGCGGCGACCGAGGAGGATTTCCCGATGGAGGAAATGATCCAGGCCAATGCCGCGGCGCTGCCGACGGCCGACTTCCTTTATGGCGCCAACGAAGTGCCGACGCAGCACCTGCACCTGCAGATGGCGCGCGAGTTCGAAGCGCTGGCCTGACGCGCGCCTCACGGATGATGTAAACAGAGACGGCTGGCCAACGAGCCAGAACCGTCTCGGGAGAGACTGCATGAATATCGCCGAACTCGTCCGTTACTGGGCGCGCTGGAGACCCGATCACACCGCCGTCATCGCTGACGACGTCCGCACGAGCTGGGCCGAGTTCGACGCGCGCAGCGATGCGATCGCACGCGGCCTGCGCGCGGCGGGGGTGGGGAAGGGCGATCGCGTCGGCATGCACCTCGACAACCGGATCGAGGCGCCGCTCTTGACCGTGGCATGCCTGAAGCTTGGCGCGATGATCGTCCCGCTCAATTTCAAGCTGACCGGGGGCGAGATCCTGCCTTTGCTCGAGGACGCGGATTGCAAGCTCGTCGTCAGCCAGGCGAAGCATCTCGACCGGCTCGAACTCGCGGCGGCGAAATTGCCGTTCAAAATCTATAGCCTCGACGGCAACGACGTGCCCGGCTTTGCGTCGCTGTGTATCAACAACGGTCCAGCGCCGATCGAGGTTATTGGCCTGAATGACGCGGGTTTCCTCTGCTACACCTCGGGCACGACGGGACGCCAGAAGGGCGCGCTGCTTACCCACGGCGGCGCGATGTATCCCGGCCTTGCGAAAAATATCGCCGAAGGGCTGACCTGGCGCGATTCGATCATGGTCGCGGTGCCCTTCGTCTTTACCGGCGCGATCGTGTCCTGCTTTATCCAGTTCACGGTCAACGCCGGCGGCACGATGGTGCTTGAGTCCGATTTCGATATCGACCGCTATCTCGACGTCATCGAGCGGCATCGGGTCAGCGCCGCGACGACGGTGCCCGTCGTATGGGAGCGGCTGATGCGTTCGCCGGGATTCGAGCGCGCCGATCTGTCGAGCATGATCTCGGCCGCGGCGGGCGGTGCGCCGGTCAGCATCGACCTGATCGAGGCCTATCGCGCCAAGGGCATCTCGCTGATCCAGTCCTATGGTCTGACCGAAGCGTCGGGCCTCGCCGCGACGATGCACGGCGAGGATGCGATCAAGCATATCGGCTGGGCGGGGCGCCCGATCGTCGGCAGCGAAATGAAGATCGGCGATGCCGACGGCAACGCGCTCGCCAATGGCGAGGTTGGCGAAATCATGGTGCGAGGCCCGCATGTCATGCGTGAATATTGGCGCAACCCCGAGGCCACGGCTGCGACTTTCGCGGGCGACTGGCTCCGCACCGGCGACACGGGGATGATGAACGACGAAGGTTTCGTGAAGGTGGTTGACCGGTCGAAGGACATGATCATTTCGGGGGGCATCAACGTCTATCCGGCGGAGATCGAGAAAATCCTTTCGGCGAACCCGCATATCGCCGAACTCGCGGTGATCGGGGTGCCCGACAGCGATTGGGGCGAGGTGCCGATGATCGTCGCGAGCGGCGTCAGGGACCAGGCGGCCGCCATGTCGGCGTTCGAGTGCGACGGGTCGGCGCAGCTCGCACCGTTCAAGCGGCCGCGGCGCGTCGTCTTTATCGACGAGCCGCTGCCGCGCACCTTGTCGGGCAAGGTTTCCAAGCCGACGCTGCGCGGGCTTTTCCCGGCGGTTCCCGCACAGGCGAAGGCGTTGTTCGGGAAATAGGGCGGGTTCTGACCGAAGCGATCCTATCGAATATCGTCACCCCGGACTTGATCCGGGGCCTGCCTTCCTGAAGAAAAAGGCGGGTCCCGGGTCAAGCCCGGGATGACGAAGTAGGACCAGCATCTATGGCGCCATCGTCCCCGTGCAACTCCAGTTGCGTGCATCGTTGACATCGCTCCCGGCCGCACCGGTAAATCGCGTAACCTTCGGGAAGGCGCAAATGCGATAGCTGCGCGCCGGCGGGGCTTCGGTTGTCGCCGGCTTTTCCTTGCTCATCCCCGACACATACATGGCGGTGTTCGACGTCGAGTTGAGCTCGAGTTCGCGCGGGGCGTTGGTCATCAGGATTTCGGTCGGCCGGTGGCCACCCTCGACCCATCGTTGCATCGCCTCGAGTATCGCCCGCGAACTGTCGGTCGGCGAGCCTTCGCCGCCGCGGCAATGATACATGCCGGGCACGAAAAAGCTCTGGAAGAAATCCTCGCTGGGCGCGCCGTAAAGGCGCCGGACGCCCGCGCTATAGTTGGCCGTATAGGCCGGAGGTACGGCTTCGTCGGAGGCGCCGGTCCACATGATCATCTTCCCACCCTTGCGCATCATCCCCGCCAGCTTTTCGGGGGCGTAGCCATAGCCGCCGACGCGGTCCCAGATCGCTTTTTCCGCCTCGCGCTGCCGCGGGTCGGCGAAATCCATCTGGGTGAGCGCGTCATAGCCGGACCCGCGCAGCGCTTTCATGCTGAGCACGGTCGATCCGAACAGCGGCGGGCGCGTCGCGTCGGTCCACGGCGGCGCTGCGGTCCCGAGCCCGATCGGGCCGAGCAATGCCGGATTCGCCAGCCAATATCCGGGTGCGGAAACCTCCGATCCCTCGATCGCGGGCAATCCGCCCGCAAGCCGATCGAGCGTCGAATATTGCGCGGCGCCGAGGAAGGGGAACAGGGCGGGCGACAGCTGGATCCGGGTCGGATCCCAGATCATCCCGTCGCGGGCGCCATCGCTTTCGTCGAAGCGATCCAAGATGACCTGTCCGACGCGCGCCATGTCGGCGGGCGAGATCCACCGTTTGGGGTCTTGCGCGACATGCTGCGCGACATAGGCCCAGAAGGTCTGGACATAGGCGCTCGTCGGTGCGCCGCCGACGATGAAGCCGTCGGCGTCGCCCGGATAGCGCTCGGCCTCCATCAGCGTGCTGACCCCGCCGCCCGAACAGCCCATGATATAGCGCGGCATCCGCTGCCGGTCATAATAGCCGCGCGCGATCGCCTGCGTCGCGAGGGCGGCGACATGCGCGCCGCGATGGGCGTAATCCTCCGACTTTCCGGGGTCGGCGCGGAACGACATGTCGAGAGCGCCGGTCGAATGCGACCCCTTGTCGGTCGACGCGACGGCATAGCCCGCGCTGATATGCTCGCGCGACGGGTTGACGATATAGCCGGCGGACCCGCCGGGAACGACCATCAGATAGCGGCCGTTCCAGCTTTGCGGCAGCGCGATCATGAAGCCGACGCTGTTCGGCCCCGGATCGTCGGTGCGCACGGTCCCGTCGATGCGGCAATAGGGGGCGGGATCGGACAGCCAGCGGACCGACCCGATCGTGACATCCTTTCCCGCCCAGCCGATGGCCTCCGGCGAACAGGTGGCCGCTGCCGTACCGGGTACGGCGACCGGCCGCGAATCCTGCGCGGTTGCG
This sequence comes from Sphingomonadaceae bacterium 3R27C6, assembly GCA_005503215.1. Classification (GTDB taxonomy): domain Bacteria; phylum Pseudomonadota; class Alphaproteobacteria; order Sphingomonadales; family Sphingomonadaceae; genus Sphingopyxis. The sequence continues at coordinate 140,517 of SCNS01000009.1, forward strand.
GCGGGTATCGTCAGGAAGAGGGTCAGTGCGGCGCCGAGCGATGATGTCCGATACTGCATGACGTTGATCCTCCACGCGTCGGTAATTGATGTTGGCATCAAATAACAAAAAATGGAAAATGTAAATATTGATGCTATGAAGGGGCGTAGCTAGCGGGCCGCGCCGGCCTTTGGCGGCGCACCGGCTGGTCAACGACCCGGCGCAAAGCCGGGCAATCGGAAGGACGAAAAGGGCTTGGACGTTTCGGAAAGTCGCCAGGATGGCGCCATACGCGACATCGGCAAGACCGGCGCGAAGATCGTCGACGGCGCGCGTCGCTGTTTCGAGCGATACGGGATAGAGAAGACGACGATCGAGGATATCGCCAAGGCGGCCGGCGTCTCCCGTCCGACCGTGTATAAATTCTTCGCCGGCAAGATGGACATCGTCGACCACATTGGTTTCGGCGAACTCGACAAGATCCAGGAGCTCGTCCGCGCGCGCATCAAGCGCGAGCTTGGCTTCGCCGATATGACGACGGAGGCGATCGTGGCGTCGGTGCTCGTCGCCAGCGGGAATCCGTATATCCGTCGTTTCGTAGAGGATCTCGAAGTGTCGGCGCAGAGCCAGCTACCCACCAGCCCCTATCAGCGACAGGCACGGCGCCGGTGGGAATCGGTGATGAAACGCGCGCAGGCCAGCGGCGAACTTGCCGCCGATCTCGATCCGGCGGAGGTCGTGAGCTGGCTCTCGCGCAATCAGGTGATGTTGCTCCGCGTGCTCGACCAGTTCGGCGGCGACGAGGAAAAGCTGCGCCATATGGTTCGCCGCTTCGTCGTCGAGCCGCTGCTTGTCAATCGATCCACGCCGTCAAGCTGAATGAAGCGGCAGTCGCGCCGGCGAGTCGCGAATCGCCCTTGACGGACCGCAAACGCCCCATGCTTTGCCAGGCGGTGACTTTTGGGCTGTTTAACCAAGATTTATGAGGATTTTTAGATAGTAAACTAGATTCTATAGATTGGCCCGCGTTTCCCGAGCATTCCGCGCTGCGCGCAGAGTTGACATTTTATTGATTTTGTTGTCTGTAATCTTTCGGGAGAGATGCAAGGCTAAATGGCTGGTCAAGGCGGTCGCTATGATCGCGGGAACAGCGCACCTCCCACGGTGAAGGACTGCGCGGCGTCACCCTCAACGACGGTGGGGCGCCGCAAATGGGAGGATGTTATGCGCTCTGCTTACAAGCTCGCCACTTGCTCGATGGCGATTGCGGTTTCGGCTATTTCTACTGCAGCGATGGCCCAGGAGGCCGAGGCCGACAGCGCCGGAGCGAATGAAATCGTCGTCACGGCGCAGAAGCGCGACGAACGACTGCAGGACGTGCCGATCGCGGTTTCCGCCTTCACGTCCGACCAGCTTCAGAACAGCGGCATTTCCGACGTGCTAGATCTTGCCGCGGTGACGCCGTCGCTGCTGATCACCGAAGGGTCGAGCCAGGCCCAGCCCTATATCCGCGGTGTCGGCGGCCGAAACATCACACCGGGCAACGAGGCGACGACGGCGGTCTATGTCGACGGCGTCTACCAGACCGACAAGACCGGCATCATGCTCCAGAGCTTTCCCGACGTGCAGTCGGTGCAGGTGTTGCGCGGCCCGCAGGGCACCTTGTTCGGGCGCAACGCGACCTCGGGCGCGATCCTGGTCACCACCTTGCAGCCCGACCAGGATTTCGGCGCGATGCTCGAGGGCACATACGGCACCGACGAAGAGGGCGCGCGCGGTTTCGTGACCGGGGGCCTTGCGCCGAACCTGGCGATCGGCGTCAGCGGCTTTTATCGCAACGAACGCCCCTATGTTCGCAACCGCACCCAGGCGATCAACGGGGCCGGCAAATATGTCGGCGGTGACGAGAGCTATGGCGTACGCGGCCAGCTGCGCTGGGAAGCGACCCCCGATTTCTCGGCAACGGTGGCGGGTTATTATTCGAAGGGCGAAACCAACGCCGTTGTCGCTTTGCAGCCGATCCTGGGGGAAACGACCACGGTCGGTCAGGTGGCATCGGGGATCGATATTTCGCGGCCCGAACGCTCCTATTATGGCGAGATCGATCCCGAAGTTCGTTTCGAGGGTTGGGGGGCGTCGCTGACGCTCGACGCCGATGTCGGTCCGGTCAATATCAAGTCGATCTCGGGCTACAGCCACAGCACCTCGGGCGTCGAATATGATCTCGACGGTTCGCCCGCGCCGGTTTTCTGGTTCGACACGGGCCTGAAGGGCCGCACCTGGCAGCAGGAAATCGACATCACGTCGATGAACGACGGGCCGTTCCAGTGGATCCTCGGCGGCTTTTACCTCAACTATCGCGACGGTTACGAGCAGCTTGACCAATATGTCGGGCTGCCGGTTCCGGCGACGTTGCGGCCGCACACGGTGCCGCAGGCGCTGCTCGACCGCTCGGCGGCAGGCGCCGGCCCGACTTCTGGGCTTGCCTATATCGACCAGCAGGCGTTCGTGACGGTGAAGTCGCTCGGCGTGTTCGGCGAAGCTTCGTACCAGTTCAGCGAGGCAGCCAAACTGACGCTCGGCCTTCGGTATACCGACGAGAAGCATACGCTCGACAAGGATAATGCCGGGACGACCTATGTCCCGGACGGGACGGGCGGGGTGATCGCGATACCGCGCAATTCGGCGGCGATCTGCGCCTCCAACCCAGCGTGCGACGGCCTGTCGACGCCCTTCTCCGAACTCACCTATCGTGCCGTTTTCGACTATAAGTTCACCGACGATTTCATGGCCTATGCAAGCTACAACCGGGGCTTCAAGAGCGGTGTTTACAATATTTCGTCGATCCCCAATGTGATCGCGACCGAGCCGGAAACGATCGACGCGTTCGAGGTCGGATTCAAATCGAAGCTTTTCGACCGCCAGGTGACGTTCAACGCCGCGGCCTATTACTACAAATATGACAATCTGCAGGTGCCGGTTGTCGATCCGGTCACCAATACCCAGCAGTCGATCAACGCCGCAAAGGCGACGATTTCGGGGATGGAAGTCGAGCTGGCCTATAATCCCAGCGACCGCTTCTCGCTCTCGGCAGGTTTCGCGACCTTCTTCAAGTCCGAGTATGACAGCTTCAAAAACTGCGCGATTTATCGCCGCGCGGCTGCAGGTCTCGCAGTGCCGCCGAACGCGGACTGCTCGGGCTTCGACCTGCCGGGCACGCCCGATATCAGCTTCAACATCCAGTCGACCTATAATGTTCCGCTGGCCAATGGCGGCAAGCTCGAGCTAAACGGCCTGTTCAGCTATGTCGATCAGTTCGACCATGCGACCTATGGCGCCTATCCGGCGGGCGGGACCGGCGCCGGTGCCTATCCGGCGGGGATCGGCCGCGCGCCCTTCCAGAAGGCGACCGAGACGCTGAACATGTCGGTCACTTTCCATGCGCCCGACGATGCTTTTTATGTATCGGTGTGGGGCAAGGATCTGTTCAACCAGAACGACATCTTCCGCAACGTTTCGACCACCTCCTTCGGCTATTATTCGATGCTTTCGCGCGGGACGACGGCGGGGGTCACGATCGGGACGAAGTTCGGATCGCAGCGGTAGAAAAAGGGGGCACGGCCGCCGGCACGGGCACTGCCGGCGGCCGCGTTTTTTTTTAAGGAGAGCGACGTGGCCACTTCCCCGGGCGCCGCAGGCGGGATGTTGCCGCCCGATCTTTCGGCGCATTGGTATAATGCGGACGATTTTGCCCCAGGCGAGTCCTGGCGGGCATTCGATCCCGCCCGGACCGCGCTGGTTCTCGTCGATCTGATCAACTGGCAGGTCGATCCCGCCGGCCCTTCGATCGCCGCGATACGCGCGGCGGGACATCCCGAGCGCGCCGATCATCTTCTGGCGCGCTTCGCCGACACCATCGGACCCAATCTCGAACTGTTGCTGCCCGCCGCGCGCCGCGCCGGCGTGCGCGTCGTTCATGCCCGGCTGGCGAGCCGGCATCCCGATTATGGTGATATCGTTCCCGCGCTGCGTCCCTATGTGCAAGCGGCGGGGGCCTATGACGGATCGCTCGCCGCGATGCCGATCGCCGAGGTCGGCGACGAACCGGGCGACTTGTCGGTCGTCAAATCCGGGTCGGGGGCTTTCGGGGGAACCGAACTCGACTTCCTGCTCCGGCGCGAAGGGATCGACACGATCCTCTACGCCGGGGTTGTGACGACCGCCTGCGTGCTGCTCAGCGTTGCCGCGGGGTTCGACCTTGGATACCGGCAATATCTGGTCGCCGACTGCACCGGCACGCTGTCGGCGCGCGACCAGGAGGATGCCGAACGGCTGATCGGTAACTATCTCGCCGAAATAGTGACCGCCGCCGATGCCGTCGCGGCGATGGAGCAACAAACGCATGCCCTATGATTTCCTGACCGACCTGCTGGTGCTCGAAGTTTCGCATTTCGGCCCCGATGCGCTCGGCGGCCGGCTCGCCGACATGGGCGCGCGGGTGATCAAGGTCGAGGATCCCGACGGCGGCGATCCGGTGCGCCGCGCAGGGCCATGGTCGGTGGGCGAGGAAAACGGCTTTTCATACCTTCATCTGCGCTGGAATCGCGGCAAGGAAAGCGTGATCATCGACCTCGCGAGCGAGCAGGGCAGGGCCGATTTCCTGAGGCTGGCGGAAAAGGCCGATGTCGTGATCGAGGGGATGCGCGCGGGCGTGATGGCGCGGCTCGGGCTGGGATATGAGGTGCTGAAGACGGTCAATCGGGCCATTGTCTTCTGCTCGCTGTCGGGGTTGGGCGAAAGCGGTCCATACGCGAAGCTGGCCTCGCACGGTCCGTCGTTCGACGCTTATGGCGGCCTCGGGACGCCCGTCGGGGAAGGTGTTTCGCGCTACGACGGGCCGCAGGCGCCGTCGATCGGCATGTACGCCTATGGGCTGGAGGCGGCTTTCGCGGTCGTCGCGGCGGTGCATCGCGCGCGCCGGACGGGTGAGGGCGCGGCGATCGAGGTCGCGGCGGCGGACTGTTCGGCGCACTGGATGCCCGAGGCGCTCGACCCGCTGCTCAATCCCGATACGACCTTCGCGCGACCGGGTTTCCTCGATGCGAGCGGCAAGATGCGCTTCTGGGCGCGGATGGAGAATTACCGCTGCGCCGACGGCAAGCTGATCTTCCTGATGACCTTCACTCCGAAGAGCTGGCAGTCGCTGCTGGGGCTGATTGGTCGGTCCGATCTCGATGAGATTTACATGCGCGAGCCGCAGACCGGGACGGAGGATGCCGAGGTCAACGCCGCGTTGACCCCGATCTTCGCGTCGCGCCCGCGCGCCGACTGGCTCGCCGATTTCGCGCGCGACAATGTGGCGGCGATGCCGGTGAACAGCTTCGCCGACGTCATCGCCGACCCGCATTTCCGTGCGCGCGAAAATACCTATCGGGTCGCGCTGCACGATGGCCGTGATCTTACGCTGACCTCGTCGGCGATCCATGTCGGCGGACAGGATTTCACGATGCCGCTAGCACCCGAACTAGGCGAGCATGACGACGCCATTCGCGACGAATTCGGGCTGGGCGACGGTTGACGGGCCTCAGCGGGCCGGCTCGATCGGTCCTTAGCGATCCTTCTAATGGCATCCGTTAACCAATCGATTGACGAACATCGGCGGATGCGCGACCTTTTCGGTCGGGCGAGGCCGGACCGCCGCCGCCCAGATCGCTAATGGCGAGGAAAAACGATGCATCTGGCGACGCTGTCCGCGGTTAAGTTGCCCAACCATAGCATCAAGCTGATGGCGATCATGCTCGACGAACTGGGCGCCGACGTCGAACAGGCGTTACGGCAGGTGGGATTGACGGCCAGCGATATTGAAGACCCCGCCGCGCTGGTTACGGGACTGCAGGAGGTCGAGTTCCAGCGGGCGTTCATGCAGCAGACGCCCGACCAGCCCGAAGTCTGGGTGGACCTGGGATCGCGATACCGGCTGCTGACCCACGCCCACACCGATTACGGCCTGTTGATGTCGACCGCGCCGACCGTCGATGCGGCGATCAAGATCGGCTTCACCTATGGCGATCTTTATTACATGTTGGCCGATGCCGAGGGCATTTTCGCCGAGGACGGCCGGCAGATCGGGTTCCGTTCGCTGCCGGTCGAATTGCCCCGCGATATGCGGCGCTTTTCGGCGTTGCGCGATGTTGGCGTCAATTGCACGGTCTTTTCCGAACTCTGGGGGGAGCCCTTTCCGTTCGATACCGTCGAATTGCCGGTGCCGGCGCGCGATGAGCCGTTCGTGCGCCGCTTCCTTCCCGATGCCGACCTCCGTTTCGACAGCGAGTTCAATCGCTGGCGTTGGTCCGTGCGCCTCGACCAGCGGCGGCCGCCGCACAGCGATCCGGTGCTTCACGATTATTATCGCAGCGCCTGCGACCGGCTGTTGGCCGCGGCGCATCGCGAAGGCGACCTCGTCGACCGCGTGCTGACCCTGCTCGACGAGAGCAAAGGGCAGGACAGCGTCGACCATGCGGCGCGAAAACTGGCGCTATCGACGCGCAGCCTGCAGCGCAAGCTGGGCGACCGGGGTTTTTCCTATCGGGAACTGGCCGCGCTTGCGCGCCACAGACACGCTTGCCGTCTGTTGCTCACGACCCGCCATCCCGTGAGCCGTGTCGCGCTCGATACGGGCTATGACAATGTCTCGGCCTTCAACAACGCCTTCCGTCGCCTGTCCGGAGTCACGCCCAGCCAGTATCGCAACGGCATGGCCGTAGCCTGAAGCGACCCCGCTATCGTCGGGGCTGACTGGCGCAAAATGTGAAGATTTTGGCGCGCCCGCGCATCGCGCACCTATTGTCCGGTGACTAATAAAAAGTCGGCCGCAGACGTTCCGCGCGAACCCGTGACAGAGAATGTCGTGGCCGACGACCAGCCTTTACGCCGGGCAAAGTCCCGGCCGGGCTGTGTGCTTAGGGAGAGGCAGATGCGTTCCAGGAGTCGCCACAGCATGTCGCACCGCGCGTTGGTCGCGGGCTTCGCGATCCAGCCGTTCTTATGGGTCAGCCCCGCTTTCGGGCAGACGCAGGCGGCGGCGGAGGATAGCGCCGCCGATAGCGGCGATATCGTTGTCACCGCGCAACGCCGTTCCGAAAGGGCGACCGACGTTCCAATCTCCATCACCGCGCTCGGCGCCGATACGCTCGAGGCGGCCGGCGTGCTGTCCACGGGCGATCTGGGCAAGGTGACCCCGGGGCTGTCGATGGACCGCGCCGGTCCCTTTTCGCAGCCGACGATCCGCGGGATCGGGTCGTCGGTGACCGGTCCCGGCATCAACACGAGCGTGGCGACCTATATCGACGGCTATTATCAGCCGAGCACCGTTTCCAGCGATTTCAGCCTTGCCGACGTGGCCTCCGTCCAGGTCCTAAAGGGGCCGCAGGGAACGCTTTTCGGACGCAATTCGACGGGCGGCGCGATATTGGTGACGACGCTCGCGCCGAGTTTCGATCCGATGGCGCGAGCCCGGATCAGCTATGCGAGCTATGACGACATCACCGCGACGGCTGTGGTGTCGACCGGGCTCACCGACAAGATCGCCGTGCTGCTGTCGGGCCTTTATCGACATGATCGCGGCTATGCCCGCGATGTTGTGACCAACGCGCCGCTTCAGAAGGCGAGAGAATATGTGGTCCGCGGGAAAGTCCTGTTCAAGCCTTCGGACGAGGTCAGCTTGACCCTCGCCTATACCCACGGCGACGTCGATGATCCGTGGGGCGTCGCGCAGGTCGCCTATCGCGGCGTGTCGGCGGCGGCAGGCATCCCGGGCGTGATTGTGCCGGACAGGCCAAAGGATGTCGCCGCGACCTTGCCGCCCGAATCCAGGGTCAACTATGATGCGGTGATCTTCACCGCCGACGTCGATCTCGGCGGCGTGAACATCAAGAGCTACACCGGCTATCGCGACGAGCGCGATTATGTGCAGCTCGACAGCGACAAGACCGCCTTTGCTTTTCAGTATATCGATTTTCGTCCGGTCGATGAGACCTTCACGCAGGAAATCGATATTTCCTCGACCGGGAGCGGGCCGCTGCAGTGGGTCGCCGGCCTTTATTATTATCATGACAAGGCGGGCTATCTCGACCTTGGCGTGACGCAGGGCGGACCGCGTTTCACCTTCCTCAACGCGCGGCTCAAGTCGGAGGCTTACGCTGCCTTCGCCGATGTCACCTACGAGGTATCGTCCGGCCTCTATCTGACCGGCGGGGTACGCTACAACAACGAGAAGGTGACCGAGACGTTCGATTCGATCCTGTCGAACTATGTTCCGGCCTCTTTTTCGAAAACATTCGAAAATCTGAGCCCGCGTGCGGTCATCCGCTTCGAGCCCACCGCGAACAGCAGCCTCTATCTGTCCTACAATCAAGGATATAAGGCGGGGACCTTCAACCCGACCGGTCTCAGCCCGACGCCGGTGCGGCCCGAAAAGATCGACGCCTTCGAGGCGGGATACAAGATGCGGTCGGGCGGCACGCTGTTCGAGGTCGCGGGCTATTATTATGATTACAAGGATCTGCAGTTCGTCAGCTATGTCGGCGCGACCGCGCAGCTGACCAATGCGGCGAAGGCGCGCATCTATGGCGCCGAGGTCAATCTGGAACAGCATGTCGGCGACCATCTGACATTGTCGGCGAACGCCGCCTGGACCGACGCCAAATATCGCGACTTCACCGGCGCGAACCATTATGAATATCTCGGCAACGGCGTGATCGTGAACGGCCCCGACGATGCGTCGGGCAATCCCATGGTTCGGACGCCCAAGTTCGCGGCGCGCGGTGCGATCGAATTTCATGCCCCGCTTGCCGGCGGCGAATTCCGGGCCAATGCGGCAGTCAAATATCAGAGCCGGATCCGCTTCGATCCGTTCGGCGAAACCGGGCAGGGCGAATATGCGCTCGTCGATGCGCGCGTGGCCTGGACCGACCCGTCCGGGCATGTGACGATCGCCGCGTTCGGGGCCAATCTGACGGACAAGGATTATTACGCCGTCGTCACTCAACAATCGGAAAGCTGGCCCGCTAATTATGGCCATCCGCGCCGTTTCGGTGTCGAACTGTCCTTCCGGTACTGACGGCTGGTGAAGGTCCGCACGATGCCAGCCTTTTCCGATGGCGAGGTCATATTGGTCACCGGTGCCACGCGCGGCGTCGGGGAAGCGGTTGCGCGCCGGTGCGCGAAGGCCGGCGCGCGGGTCGCCGTTACGGGGCGTAACGTCGAAAGGGGAGAGGCCGTGTGTGCCGCCATCGCCTCCGACGGCGGCGACGCGCTGTTCGTGCCGATCGACGTGACCGACGAGGCCGTCGTCGCGCGCGCTTTCGACCAATGCCTCCAGCATTGGGGGCGGCTCGACGGCTGTGTCGCTAACGCCGCCGATCTAAGCTTGGGCGCGCTCGACGGGCCGGTCACCGAAATCACGCTGGACGGCTGGAACCGGCTGATCGCCGCCGATCTGACGTCGGTTTTTCTGACCGCAAAGCATGCAATCCGGGCGATGCTGAAGGGCGCGCGCGGCGGCGCGCTGCTGACGATCGGCTCGCTCGCGGGCGTGCGCGGCAACATCGGTCACGATGCCTATAGCGCGGCGAAGGGCGGTATCGTCGCGCTGACGCGCTCGATCGCCGCCTATTATGCGCGCTACGACATCCGCTGCAACTGCCTGAATCTCGGCTTTGTCGATTCCGGATCCGACCGGATCGAAACAATTCTCGGCCATCCGGGCTTTCGTCGGCAACTGCTCGATTTTCATCTCGGTGCCTGGGGCAGGGCCGACGACATCGGCGGTATCGCGGCCCTGCTCCTTTCGGGCGAGGGCCGATACATCAACGGCGCGAGCATCCCCGTCGACGGCGGCGCCTATGCCGCCAGCCACATGCCGCGACCGACGGTGGCGGCGATGATCCCCGGCTTTCCTCCCCTCCGCTCCACCCTCGACAAGGATTGATCATGCACAAGGTCACAATCGAAGACTGCCGCCGCCATCAGCCGGACGGCGATCCGCGCTGGCAGGAAAGTTTCTACGTCGGCTGGGTCGACCTTGAGAACCGGGCTTGCGGCGCCAATCACATCAGCCTCGCGCCCGCCGGCCACCGCGACACCCATGTGTGGAGCTGGACCATGGTCGACGGCGAGGTCATCGGCCGATCGCAGGCGCACGGGATGCCGATGCCCGACAGCGATTATGACGATATGAGGATCGGCGTCCTGCATGTCCGGTCGAGCGACGATCCGCGGCGGCTGGCGCTTGGCGTCGACTATGCGAACGGTGTTACGCTCGACCTGAACTTCGCGGCCAGTTGTGACCCCGTCGAACTGTCGCTCGATCGCGGCGATGTGGTGCTAGGTGACCGGCATTATGAATTGATGGGTCAGGTGTCGGGGACGCTGCGGACTCCGTCGCGGTCGATCGCCCTCCAGGCGTCGGGCTGGTCGGATCATAGCTGGGGCGCGCGCGATTTTTCGACCAATATCTCGCACCGTTGGCTTTGGGCGTCCTTCGGTGCCGATTTCGCGATCAGCGTGTTCGGATTCGTCAGCAACGATGGCTATTTCCCCTTTGGCTGGGTGTGGGACGGCGGCGAAATCCATCTGGTGACGGCGGTGCGTTTCGACGCGGTGGTCGCCGACGACGGCATCACCCCGCGCGGATGTGATGCTCGTATCGCGACGGCATCCGGCCGCCGCTACCGCGTCAAGGGCCGCGTTCGCGATGCGGCGTTGATGGGCGGCGTCGGCTGGCATGCGATGAACGGGCTGACCGAGTATGAGTGCGGCGGCCGCATCGGCGAGGGCTTTCTGGAAGTCAATGAACTCAAGGTCCTGACCGCCGCGATGAAGGCGGAGCTGGCGCTTTGATGTTGGCGCCCAGCGTACCCGCTACGATTGCGGATATCTCCACCGACTGGATCGGACGCTCGCTCGCCGGCCGCTTCCCCGGAGTGCGCGTCGCGGCGGCGCGCATGGAAGGGTTCGTCGACGGTACGGCCCAAAAATGCCGGTTCGAACTGGACTATGACAAGGCCGGTCCGGGCGGCCCGCCGTCGCTGTGGGTCAAGGGCGGGTTCGATCCGAAGGGAGCCAGTCAGGGGAATGCCTATTCCAACGAAGTGCGCTTCTACCGCGACCTTGCGCCTTTGCTCGACATCAGCCTGCCCGACAGCTTTCACGGCGCGATCGATAAGGAGACGAACAACGGGGTCGTCGTGCTGGAGGACCTGCTGCTGCGCGGCGCGCGCTTCGGGCGGGCGACCGAGCCGCTGGCGCCCGATATGGCGGCGCGCGTCCTGACGATACAGGCGCGGCTCCACGCGCGATTCTGGGGCGGTCGCGATACGGCGCATCTCGATTGGCTCGTCCCCGGCGGCGCCATCGCCGGCGCGGGCGTGGTCGATCAATATTTCGGCCTGTGGGACAATGCCCGGATACTGCCGCGTTTCACCTTCCTTACCGCCGAACAGACCGACAGGCCGCGGATGCAAGCGGCGCTGAACCGGCTGATCGATCATTTGCGCGATCATCCGCTGTGCGTGCTCCACGGGGATTCGCAGGGCGGGAACCTGTTTTTCATCGGCGATGCGCCGGGTTATCTCGACTGGCAGCATTCGATGATCGGCCATTGGGCCTTTGATCTTGCCGGATTCATGATGACGTCGCTGACGGTCGAGGACCGACGGCTCCATGAGCGTGCGCTGCTGCAGCATTATCTGTCGGAACTGACGGATGCCGGGGCCGCCGCGCCATCTTTCGACGCCGCATGGGATGATTATGCGCGTTATGCCATGTGGGCCTTCATGTGGGTGATGTGCCCCGTGGAGGCGCATCCCGAAGCGGTGTGTTCGGCGAACAGCGAACGCGCCTGTGCGGCGATTTCGGACCTTCAGACACTCGCCAAGCTTGGCGTGTAGCGAAGGCGGCGCCTCGTCAGCCGCGCGCGGCGCGCGGCTTCATCGACACCACGCTCGGTCCCGCCATCACCCGGTCGTAACTGCGGTGAAACTGCTGATTGATGACCTCGTTGTGCGCGAGCAGCATCGTGCCGGTGTTGGGCATGTTCGCCGAGCGCTGGATGCTGTCGCCGACCGGCACGTCCTCATTGAGGATCGCGGCTTCGGCGATATCCCAATTCTTGGCGAGGATCGACTGACCCTTCTCGTCATAGTCGCCGGGCGCCTTTGGCGTCAGGAAGCGTAAGTGGACGCGCGAGCGGCCGGGGTTATGGACGTCCTGATACATCGTCCAGAATTCGGCATGATGCGGGTGCAACTGGATGCTGACGTTGGGGAAGACCATATTGCCGTAAACGACATAGGGGTCGAGATCATGTTCGCCCGGTTCGCTGCCCAATATCTCGTCGATCTTGCGCCGCGGCGTCGTCGTCACCGCATGGTCGCCCGTGCCTTCGACCCGCGCCATCATATTCATGTAGAAATAGGGGCGGATCGTCGGCCCGTGGACCCATTGGACATGATAGCCGTCGGTCAGCCCGTCGACCATGATCTTCCAGTTCTGGGCGAAATCGAAAAAGGCCTCGCGATAGAAATATTGGCGGTCGAGCCCGTAGTTTGCGAGCACGCCGTCCATCACCGGGCCGAGGTGCGCGGCGACGTCGATCGAGCCTTCGGGATTTTCGACGATCCAGATGAAGCCGTGGCGTTCCTCGCACGGCAAAGCGATCAGATTGCGCTCGCGGCACGGCAGGCTGAGCCCCAGCGTCTGCTTGAAGGTCAGGCCGATCAACTCGCCCTCGTTGGTGTAGGTCCAGCCGTGATAGGGGCAGGAGAAGCGTCCCTGCTTGCCCTCGGCCTGCGTCACCAGCGTCGCGCCGCGGTGGCGGCACATGTTGAGGAAGGCGCGGACCTGGCCGTCCTTGCCGCGCGTGACCAGCGCTTCGCTGCGGTTCAATTTCACCGTCACATAGCTGCCCGATTCGGGAAGCTGGCTGCCGTGCAGCGCCATCATCGGATAATGTTCGAAGATTTTCTCGCGCTCGGCGATCGCGATGTCCGGATCCGAATAGACCGAGAGCGGATATTCGTAGGTTTCCTCGATCATATCGGTGCTGTTATCGCGGATATGCCGGAGCAGCTTTTCCGCCACCTGACGGTTATGTTCGGGGCTCAGATACATTCGACTCTCCGCATTTCCTGATCGGAAAGCAACGGCTCGACGCGATATGTGGAGCAATTGCCTTTACACATATGTAGCATTGTAAATAGCAAAAACCTATATAAAAAGGGGTTTGTGAAAAATGCGACTTTACGTGTCGGTCGATCGGCAAGGCAAAGCGCGGGGAGAGATATGGTCGATACGCTGAATATGCCTTCGGTCCCGGTGCTGATTCGTGAGCGCGCGGCGCGCGATCCGTCGGCGCCGTTCATCACCGACGTCGCGGGCGGTACGATGACCGGCGGGGAGTTTCACGAAGCTGCATTGCGTGTCGCCGACGCAATGGCGGCTATCGGCGTCGCGCCGGGAGAGTGCGTCGCGACGATGCTCGATCCGTGCCTCGCCGCCTATTGCTCGTGGATCGGGCTTGGCTGGCGCGGCGCACTCGAGGTGCCGATTAATCCCGAATATAAGGGCAATCTGCTGGCCTATGCGCTCAACGACTGCCGCGCGCGGGTGCTGATCACCAACAACGCCTGCGTCGATCAGGTCGATGCGGTTCGCGACCGGCTTGAAACGCTCGAGCGGATCATCACGATCGACGACGCGACTTGCCCGAGCGAGATACCGATCGCGACGCTCGCGTCGGTCGAGGCGGAGGCCCCGCGCATCGATCACGCCGAACCGCAGCTCGCCGACACCAATGCCGTCATCTACACGTCGGGCACCACCGGCCCCTCGAAAGGCGTGCTGCAGGCGTGGGGTTCGATCCAGCAGGTGCAGCATAATTTCAGCGGCGAGGTGATCGATCCCGATCAAGTGCCGATCTATTATTCGCCCTGGCCGACCTTTCATTCGTCGGGGCGGGTCGGCTTCGTTTTCGCGGTGGTGCGCGGCGGGCATATGGTATTCCGCAGCCGCTTTTCGGTCCGCCACTATTGGGCCGATGTGCGCAAACATGGCTGCACCCACACGCAGCTGATGGGGATTGCCGGTTTCCTGATGAACGTCGAGCGACGGCCGGTCGATGCCGACAATCCGCTGCAATGGGTGCTGATGAACCCGGTGCTGCCCGACTATCGCGATTTCGAGGCGCGGTTCGGGGTCAGGGTCTGTACCGGATGGGGGATGACCGAAATCGGCTTTCCGCTGAACGCATCGGACCTGCCGAACGCGCAGACCTGCGGCAAATTGTCGCCGCTCTACGAAGTCCGCATCGTCGATGCCCAAGGCCGCGACCTTCCCGACGGGCAGGCGGGCGAATTGCTGATCCGCGGCAAGGCGCCCTTCCTGATCACGAGGGGCTATCTGAACAAGCCCGAGGCGAACCGGAAGGCGTGGCGCGACGGCTGGTATGCGACGGGCGACATTCTTCGCCGCGATCCCGACGGCTATTTCTACTTCCTCGACCGCGCGAACGATTACCTCCGCGTGCGCGGCAATAATGTCTCATCATTGGAGCTGGAAGGCGAGGTGCGCGCGCATCCGGCGGTCGCCGAAGCCGCGGCGATCGGGGTGAAGGCCGCCGATGTCCCCGCGCTTCCGGGCAATGCGCGGGCCGACGAGGATGAGATCAAGATCGCGGTGAAACTGAATGGCTCGGCGCCGCTCGGCGAGGGCGAACTTGTCGATTATCTCGCCGGGCGGTTGCCGCGCTATATGGTCCCGCGCTTCGTCGAGTTCGTCGATGACCTGCCGCGCACGCCGACGGGCAAGATCCGCAAGGCGGGCCTTCGCGAAAGCCCGGTGAACGCGGCGACGTGGGACCGGCTCAGCCGATCCGTTCCCGCCGCAACCTGATCCCCGCCGCCTCGCGGTCCCAGGTGTCGGCGGTAATGCCGTCGTCGCGCAGCGCATATTTCTGGATCTTCTGGGTCGGGGTGCGCGGCAGGTCGGGCATCAGCCGGAAATAGCGCGGCACCATATAATGCGGCAGTCGGGTGGCGAGGAAGGCGGTCAATGCTTTGAGGTCGACCTCGGTCCCGTCCGTCGGCATGACGCAGGCCATCACCTCATCCTCGGTCTTGTCGCTCGCCACGCCGATCACCGCGGCTTCCTTGACGCCGGCAAAGGCGCGGATTTCCTGTTCGACCTCATAGGCCGAGATATTCTCGCCGCGGCGGCGGATCGCATCCTTGCGGCGGTCGACGAAGAAATAATCGCCGTCGGCGTCGCGGCGCAAGAGATCGCCGGTGTGCAGCCAGCCGTTGCGCCAGGTTTCGGCGGTCGCCTCCGGATTCTTGTAATATTCGGTGAACATCGTCCAGGGCTGGTCGCAGCGCAGGATCGCCTCGCCGACCGCGCCGTCGGGCACCTCGATATCATGTTCGTCGACCAGCCGGATATGCTGCCCCGCGCGCAGCCGCCCGGCGACGCCGATCTTGTCGGGGTTGAGCGGGCTTTGCACCGGGTTGGCGAGCTCGGTCATGCTGTAGGCGGCGAAGGCGCCGACCCCGAAACGCGCGGTAAACGCCTTGACGTCGGCGGTATAGGGCACCGCGCTCACCGATTTCAGGCTGTGGTTCCGGTCATCGTCCGACGGCGGGGTGCTGAGCAGGAAGGGGATCATCGCCCCGAGCAGTGTCGTCGTATTCGCCCCATGCTCGCGGACGATCTGCCAGAACTGGTCGGTCTTGAACGATTCGACGAGCACGACCGAGCCGGCGTTCGAGAGCTGGCCGTAAAGGCAGCCGAAGCCGCCCGAATGGAAAATCGGCAGATGCGCGAGGTGGCGATATTCGCGCCCGATCATCGCCGGCATCGCCGCGTGATAGAAGGTCCACATATGCGCATAGGAGCACATCACCGCCTTTGACGGGCCGGTGGTGCCCGAGGTGAAGATGATCGCCATATTGTCCCACGGCGCGAGCGGCCGGGCGAGGTCGCCCGCGCTGCCCGGCTCGGTCAGCATATCCTCGCCGTGGAGGATGAGGCCTTCGACGGGATCGGCGTCGCCGCCGATAACGATCACCTGTTCGAGCATGCCGCGCTCGACGTCGGCGAGGCGCGGCATGAGGTCGCGGTGAACCAGCCCGACCTTCGCGTCGGCGAGCCACAACACATGCCGGAGCAGACTGCCGCGATAGGCGAGATTGGCGGGCACGAAGACCGCGCCGAGCATATGCGTGCCGAGCCAGGCGCGTACGGCCGCTTTGCCGTTGGGCAGCCAGTTGAAGACATGATCGCCCTGGCCGACGCCCAGCCTCTGCAAGGCTGCCGCGGCGCGATGCGCTTGATCGAGCGCCTCGGCGAAACTCCATTCGCTGCCGTCCTGAAAGCGCATGTAGAGATCGTCCGGATGCTCGCGCGCCTGCCGTTCGAGCAGATGGCGGGTAATCGCCTGATCGGCGGTGGGGAAGGGCATGTCGGACATCGGTTCTTTCCTGCAGCAGTCAGGCGAAAGGGAAGTGGGCGGCATCCTCGCGGCGGAGACCGGGGCGTGCGTTGGCGAGACGGATGGAAGCGGCGTAGCGTTCGGGTTGCGAGCCGAAGCAGGCGGCGGGCGGCGGGCCCGACAGGGCGCCCGCTCGTCCATAATATTGCGTGATGTCCATGCGTTGTCCGCGTCCGACGAAGGCGCCGCGCTGGATCAGGAACATGCGTTCGAATTCCTCTGCCGACAGCCGCTCGGTCGCCCAGCGCGCGAAGCCCGCGAGCAGCGGCGAGCCGGCATAGGTCGAGGGCGCGGTGATCCGGAATTCGGCATCGATCTCGATTATCAGCACGGGCGCGCCATCCTGAAGGAGGCGTACCGGCTGCGTGTCGGCATCGGCATCGGGCAGGATGACGTCGTAACGCCGATCATCGCGGCCCTGCGCGATGTGCGCGGCGGCGAGGCGCAGCGTGTCGAACATATGGGTGCATTGCAGCGCCGGTTCGGTCTGCAGCCAGCGCGTGCGCAGATCCGCGATCAGCGGCAGGCCGGCAAGGCCGGACAGCGCTCGCTCGGCACCCGCACAGCTGCTCAGCGGATGGCGTTCCCAGCGGCTCTCCACGGCGGTCAGCGCGCGATCGTCGTGATGGATCGACAGCGCCAGCGCGTGGAACGGATCCTCCAGCACCGCCTCGACCCGATCGGGAGCGCGGCGGCGAAACACCGTCGACCGGACGAAATAGCCGTCGCCATATCGGGGATTGGCGGGCATCCGGCCCGCCAGATCATCGGTCATCGGTCGCAGATCTCCCATGCCCGCCGCTTGGTCGCGCGGCTACTTAATCAATTGATTAAATATCTGTGTCAGCTTGGTGAGAGGCCGTCAAGTCGGCGATGAAGGCGTTACCGGATTTCGCTGCCGGCGAGCAAAGGCTGGACGATGAAGCGCCGGATGAAGCGGCGCTTTTCGGCATCGTCGATCTGCGGCGAGGCGACCTGAAGCATCAGCATCGCCTGCGCGCGCGCGAGCCAATAAATGATCTCGTCGATCTCGAGGTCGGCCGCGATCTCGCCGCGCGCGCGCGCCTGTTCGAACAAATTCGTCCACCAGGTGCGCTGCAACTGCTGCATCAGGCTACTCGGCGAAATCACCGATTCCTGGAATTCGATGCTTTCGACCATGCGACGGATATAGACATTCTCGTTCGCCAGCCGGATGACGAGCAGCAGCGTATCGGTCAGGAAATCGGCAAAATCGTCGGACCGTACCAGCCGCCGCCGCACTTCGCTGTTGACGCGCCACGTCTCACGCACCGAAATCTCGTCGAGGATCGCGTCCTTGCTCGGATAATATTTATAGACGGTCGGCCGCGACACCTTGGCGCGGCTCGCGATATTTTCGATCGTCGTCTTCGCAATCCCATATTGCTCGAAACAATCATAAGCGGCGCGCAGGATGCGCTCCTGCGTCGAATTGTCGTCCGTCCGGGCTGCCGCCGGGCCGCTGTCCATCGTCGATCTCCTGCCCCCGACGGGGAATGCTGCATCGCGCCGTCGTTAGCAAGGCTGGCAGTGCGAACAAGCCGCAAAATCGTCACGCGGCGCCGCCGGCGCCTCTCAGGCGGCGGTTGTTTCAGCGATGGCAGCCAGTTTCCGGATCGATACTTCGAGCCCGTCCATGATCGTCGTCCCCGAAATCGCTTCGACCGCCTGCTCGCCGACAGGCAGCAGCCAGTTGATGTTGCTGCCGCCCTGCGCATTGGCGTGCCGCCAGCCGCCATGATGGCCCCAGCCGTGCGGATAGCTGACCGTGCCGGGCCGCATATCCTCGGTAATCGCGATGCGGACGGTGACGGTGGCGGTGCCCGTCGACAGCTCGACGGCCTCGCCATCGGCAAGGTCCAGCCGCGCAGCATCGCCCGGATGCATCAGCAGGTCGGGATGCTGGCTGCGGACGAGGCGCGGGACATTGTGCAGCCAGCTGTTGAGCGAGCGGATGTCGCGGTGCGTGATCAGGCGCAGCCTGTCGGACGGCGCGGGTGTCAGTCGCGCGAATTCGCCGGCGATCATCTCGTGCCACAGCAAGGCGCGGCCATCGGGCCACGCAATCCGGGGCCAAGGATCATAGGGATCGGGCAGGTCGACCATCACGCCATGCGGGATTTCGCGCAGCGCATCGAAGCTCCAGCCTTCGCGCGTCCCCATCTGGTCCCCGGCGGGGCCGAGGCGGAAGGCCTTGTCGAGATCGTCCATCGGCCGGCAGTGAGTCGGCTTGCCCATGCGCGTCAGGATCGCGTTGAAAATCTCCCATTCGGAGCGTGCCTCGCCGACCGGCGGGATGACCGCATCGGTGACCTGGACGAAGGGACGGATCATCGATCCGAGCCCCGCCATCGGATAATCGTCGCGCTCGAAGAAGGTCGGGACGGGCAGGATATAGTCGGCAAACCGATTGCTCTCGGTCTGGTAGAGGTCGAGCGCGACGATCAGGTCGAGCTGCTGCAGTGCGTCGACCAGCGCCTGCCCGCCCGGCGCCGACATCACCATATTGCCGCCGGTCAGGATCATCGCGCGCACCTGGCCCTCACCCGGCTCCAATATGTCCGCCGGAAGCATCGCCGAAGCGAGGAATTGCGCGACGCTCGGGAAGTCGCCGACGCGGCTGCGGGTGTCGCCATAGCCGCCGGTGAGCACTTTTTGCGACCCGCCGAGGATCGTGCGGCTGAATATCGCGCCGCCCTTCCGTCCCAATTTGCCGCCGAGCAGGTTGAGCGCGATCAGCAGGAAATTCTCGAGCGTCGCGTGCGGCCCGCGGCAGACGCCGAGGCGGCCATAGGCGACCGCGCGCGGCGTTGCGGCGAAGCTGCGTGCGAGTTCGGCGATGGTGTCGGCATCGACGCCGGCGCGCTCGGCGCAGTCGGCCAGCGCATATTGCGTCACCGCGCCGGCGAGATCGGCAAAGCCATTGCTATGCGCGTCGACATAGGCCGCATCGTACAATTTTTCGTCGATCAGGACGCGGAGCAGCCCGAGCAGCAGCCAGACGTCGCCGTTCGCGCGCACCGCGACATGCTGGTAGCGGCGCGCGGTCTCGGTGCGACGCGGGTCGACCACGACGACCCGCCCGCGCTCGGCAATCGCATCGAGATCATGGCGCACGCGCGGCGACCAGACCATCGATCCGTTCGACACCAAGGGATTGGCGCCGAACATGAGCAGCATGTCGTTATGCGGCAGATCGGGAATCTCGTAAGTTACCGCTGACCCGAAAGCGAGATAGCAGGCCGTCAGTCGTGCATTGGTGTCCTGCGACCCCGCGCCATAATATTTGGTGATGCCGAGCGTCCCCAGGAACGCCTTGAGGCTGAAGGACACGTCGATGCCGAAGGCGATCGGATTGCCCTTGTATGACGCGACCGCGTCGGGGCCGTGCATATCGATCACGGCGCCCAGCCGCGCGGCGATGTCGTCCAGCGCTTCGTCCCAGCCGACCGGCGCGAACTCGCCCGGGCCGCCGATGCGCTTCATCGGGGTCAGGACGCGGTCGGGATCGTAAGTGACATTGTGGAAGGTGATCCCCTTCAGGCAGACATGCCCCTGCGAATGGGGATTCTCCTTGTCTGGCTGGACGTCGGTGATGCGCCCGCCCTCGACCTTTGCCGCAAGCCCGCAATGCGCTTCGCACAAACGGCAGAAGGTGAAATGCACGCCGTCCTCACCGGGCCGCAGCCGCGTCGCCGGACTCTCGCTCATCGCCTTCTCCTCATAAATTCCGCTCATTATCTAATAGTATTTGATTATCCGAGCAAATGGTGCAAACCGGTTTGGAAAAGCTGGATTTCCGATGAGGCAGGGCGAGGGAAAAATGGACTTCACCAACGATTATACGCTGACCATCGACGGCGCCGCGGTCGATACCGCAAAGCAGGTCGATGTGATCAATCCCGCAACCGGAAAGGCCTTTGCGTCGGCGCCTTGTGCCGGACAGGCCGAGCTCGATCTGGCGGTTGCCGCGGCGAAGCGCGCGCTGCCCGCGTGGAAGGCGCTCGGCTGGGAAGGGCGGTGCGATCTGCTGGTCAAGGCCGCGAAGGCGATCGAGCCGCATCTCGACCAGTTCACCGCCTTGTTCGTCGCCGAGCAGGGGCGGCCGACGGCGCTCGCGAAGGGCGAAGTGCAGATGGGCGCCTGGTGGCTGAAATCGGTCGCGCGGCAGGAACTCGCCAATGAGATCGTCGAGGACAGCGACACGCGGCAGGTGATCGTCAAGCACGAGCCGCTCGGCGTCGTCGCGGCGATCGTGCCGTGGAATTTTCCGTTCCTGCTGGCGATGTGGAAGATCGCGCCGGCGCTGCTCGCGGGCAATACGATGGTGCTGAAGCCGTCGCCCTACACCCCGCTCTGTTCGCTGAAGCTCGCCGAACTGTGGCGCGATATCCTGCCGCCGGGCGTCTACAACGTCATTTCTGGCGACGATGCGCTCGGCCCGCTGATGACCGCGCATCCGGGCTTTGCGAAGATCAGCTTCACCGGATCGACCGCGACGGGCAAGCGGGTGATGGAAGCGGCGTCGCGCGACCTCAAGCGCATCACGCTCGAACTCGGCGGCAACGACGCCGCGATCGTACTGCCCGACGTCGATGTGGAAGAGGTCGCGCCGAAGCTGTTCTTCGGCTCCTTCTACAACACCGCGCAGGTCTGCATCGCCACCAAGCGCATGTATATCCACGACGATATTTATGACGAGATGCTGGCCGCCTTCCACCGCCTCGCAAAAGAAGCCGTCGTCGGCGACGGGGCGCAGCAGGGAGTTCAATACGGCCCGGTGCAGAACCGTGCCCAGTACGACCGCGTCCGCACGCTGATCGAAGGCGCGCGCGCCGAGGGGCTGAGCTTGCTGCAGGGCGCCGAGGTGCCCGAGGGCGACGGCTATTTCATCCCGCTCACGCTCGTCGACAACCCGCCCGAGGATGCCGCGGTGGTGACCGAGGAGGCGTTCGGGCCGGTGCTGCCTTTGCTGCGCTTTTCGAGCATCGACGATGTCGTCGCGCGCGCGAACAATTGCGACTACGGCCTCGCGGGCGCGGTGTGGTCGAAGGATATCGACGCGGCGGTCGCGGTCGCCGACCGGATCGAGACCGGAACGGTGTGGATCAACGACAATTTCCAGAACGGCCCGCACATCCCGTTCGCCGGGGCGAAACAGTCGGGGTTCGGCGTCGAAAACGGGGCGGATGGCCTGCGCGAATTCACCTTTCCCAAGGTGATCTTCGTGCCCAAGAGGCCGGCCTGACGGGCGGTTAAGGGCGCGCGGCTCCGGCATGCGCGCCCAGCCCTAGAGCCCGGCGATCCGGGCGAGGTGCCAGTCGGCATCCGCCCACAGTATCTCGATCGCCATCGCGCGCTTGACATAATGGCCGATCGGTAGCTCGTCGGTCATCCCCATCCCGCCGTGGAGCTGGATCGCCTGCTGGCCGACGAAACGGCAGGCGCGGGCGATATTGACCATCGCGCTCGATATCGCGCGCCCGCGCCCGGGCGCTTCCTGGTCGAGCGCTTCCACCGCCAGCCATGCCGAAGAACGCGCCAGCTCGCATTCGAGATACATGTCGACCATGCGGTGCTGCAGCGCCTGAAAACCCGCGATCGGCTGGCCGAACTGGCGCCGCTGGCCGGTGTAGGCGACCGTTTGTTCGAGCAGGCGGTCGAGCAGGCCCACCGCCTCCGCCGCGAACAGCGCGAGCGCGCGGTCGCGCGCTTCGTCGAGCAGGTCGATGGCTCCGCCTTCGGGGCCGATCAATGCGTCGGCGGAGAGGGCATGATTCTTGAACGACAGATCGGCGGCGGGATGGCCGTCGATCGTGTGATAGGGTGAGAGGCTGAGGCCTTCGGCCTTGGCGGGGTCGATCCGGAAGAGCGACAGGCCGTTGTCGCCGGTGCGCGCGGTGATGAGAATCGTATCGGCCTCGGCGGCCCAGCCGGCGACCGATTTCGCTCCGTCGAGCCGCCAGCCGCCGCCTTCGCGGCGCGCGGTCGCGGCGATGCCGGCAAAGTCGTAGCGCAGGGCGGGCTCGGCCCAAGCCAATGTCGCGATCGCCGTGGCGGGCAGGGCAGGGGCGCCGCAGCGGTCGAGCAGCCAGGTCGTCGTCGCCACCTCCGCAAAAGGCAGAGGCGCTCGCGTCCGCCCGATCTCTTCGGCGATGATCGCGCCCTGCCGCGCGTCGAGCAGCGCCGCGCCGATGCCGAGGCGTTCGGCGAAATCGGCCCAGTTGGGCTCACCACTCCTAGCGAGGTAAGCGCGCACCGCGTCGCGCAGCATCGCCTGTTCGGTTTCGGATACGACGTTCATCGCGCCATCCCCGCCAGCGAACGCCAGATGATATTCTTCTGCACTTCGGTCGATCCGCCATAGATCGTCTGCGCGCGCTCGAAGAGATAGGATTGCACCGCGGCGGGGCCGAAGGACGAAGTCGCGGGCGCCGCGTCGGCCCAATCGGCGCGATCGCGGTCGAGCATCGGCAGGCGGCCGCGTCCGGCGAGGTCGATGCCGAGTTCGGTGATCGCTTGCGCGCATTCGGTGCAGGCGATTTTGAGCGCGGCCGCGGTCGCCATGGAAATTTCGTCGCGCAGCGCGCGCAGGATCGACGCCTCGATTGCCGCGAGCCGCGCCTCGACGCGTGCGTGGGCGAGCCGGAAGGACGGGTCGCGGTCCATCATGCCGCCGCCGTTCGCGGGCAGTCGCGCCGCTTCCTCCAGCAGCTTTGCAAGGTCGCGCTTCTTCGCCCCGATATGCGCATAGGACAGGCGCTCGTTCTTGAGCAGGACATTGGCATAGTGCCACGCCTGTCCTTCGTCGCCGATGCGGTTTGTTACGGGAACGCGGACATTGTCGAACTCGATGCGGTTGAGTTCGTCCGACCCGTCGATCAGGCGGATCGGGTGGACGCTGATGCCGGCCAGGTCGAGCGGCGCGCAGATCAACGAAATGCCCTGCTGCTTGCGCTCCTCGCGGCTGGTGCGCGCGAGGCAGAAGATCCAGTCGGCCCACTGTGCGCCCGACGTCCAGATCTTGGTCCCGTTGAGGATATAATCGTCGCCGTCGCGCACCGCCGAAAAGCGCAGCGAGGCGAGGTCCGACCCCGCCTCGGGTTCCGAATAGCCCTGCGCCCAGAAGCTGCGCGATTCGAGGATCGCGGGCAGCCATTCGGCCTTTTGCTGGTCCGATCCGAAGGCGGCGATGATCGGGCCGATGTAGATCACCGCCATCGGAATGATCGCCGCGGCGTGCGCGAGTTCGAGCTCCTGATCGAAGATATAGCGCTCGGTCGGCGTCCAGCCGGTGCCGCCGACCTCGCGCGGCCAGCCGACGCCGAGCCAACCGCGTGCATGGAGCGCGCGCTGCGCGTCGATATGATCCTGCTTGGTGAGTCGCTGCCCTGCGCGGTTCTTCGCGATGACGTGCGCGGGATAGTCGCGCGCGAAAAAGGCTCGCACTTCGCCCTGAAAGGCGGTTTCTTCAGCGGTCAGCTTCAGCACATCATGATCCTGTCGATGGGGCGGAACGCGGGTTGCAGTCCACCCTATAGGATGGTCAGGATGCGCGGAAGGTGACCGGCAATGTCTTCAGCACCCGCGACTCGCCGACCGCGAAAGCGGGCTGAAAATCCGGCTGGATTCGAAGGTCCGGCAGGCGGTCGAATATTGCACGGATAAGTGTTTCCATCAGCGTCTTGGCGAAATGCTGCCCGATGCAGATATGCGCTCCGCCGCCGAAGCCGAGATGGTCATGTTCGTTTCCGATCGGGCGGTCGAAGCGCACCTGGTCGGGTTCCGGAAATTTGCCGGGATCGTGATTGGCGGCCCCGTTCATCGCCATGACATAGTCTCCCGCCTTCAGCGGGCAGCCTTCGAGTTCGGTGTCGCGCGTGACGGTTCGCCGCAACCCCTGGATCGGCGAGGTGTAACGGACGAATTCGTGCAGTGCGCGGGGAAAATCCACCTCGCCCGCCAGCAGGCGGTCGCGGTCGCCGGGGTGTTCGATCAGGTACCAGAGTGCCGTACCGACGACGGCACTCGTCGTGTCGAGGCCGCCGAACAGGACAAGCGTCGCGATGCCGACGATTTCCTCGTCGGTCAGCGCCTCGTCGTTGATTCGCGCGTCGATCAATATCTGCATCAGATCGTCTTCAGGCGGCGTGCCGCGCCGCCGCGTCGCAAATTCATAGAGATAGTCGCTCAGCTCGACGCCATATTGCGCGCAGGTTTCGGGATCCTCGACCCGCATCCGGGTCAGGAAGTCCAGCTTGTGAGCCAGCATCTCCCAATCATCCCGCGGCACGCCAAGGAAAGGCATGATGACCGTTGCGAGCGTGGGCCGGACAAGCTGCTCCTGCAGTTCGGCTTCACCCTTGGGCGCGATGTCGTCGAGAAGTTCGGTGATGATCGCCTCGAAGCGCGGGCGATATTTCTGGATCGCGTCGGGCAGGAAGATGGGATTCAGCAGCTTGCGCATGCGCGTCTGCTGCGGCGGGTCGAGGTCGATCGGATAAAGCGGTAGCGGCTGTTTGGGTAGCGCGGTGCCGTCGGCCGAGCTGAAGGTGCGGAAATCGTCATAGACGCGCCGCGTCGCGGCATAGCTGGTCGTGTACCAGAAGCCTCCGAGCTGCTCCGACCGCGCGACCGGGCAGCCGCCCGCGCGCACCTTGTCGTAAAAATCATAGGGGCGCTGCATCAGCGCGCGGTCATGCTGGCTGAACTCTTCCACCGCATAATCTTTGACGTCCGCCATCGCTCGATCCTCTCGCCTATATGTCCACGGGTCTTTTCGCGAGGCAATTTCGATCAAATGGCAAGTCGTGTCAACCAATCGATTAACTGTTGTTCGGCTCAATGTGAGAGGAATCGGCGCCTTATGGTGATTTCCATGCCGTTGGGCTGACTTTACATTCTTAGAAATCTGGACAGCCGGCGAAAAGAATGAAAGGTTCTAATCGATCAATTAACCGGAGCGAATCATGCGGCCAGCAACGGGCGAGGACGGCGACCATGTGACCTTCTGCCGCATCTGCACCGCGGTGTGCGGGCTGGTGGCGACGGTCGAGGACGGTAGGGTCGTGCGTGCGCGGCCGGACCCCGACAATCCGTCGTCGCAGGGCCATGCCTGCGTCAAGGGCATCGCCTATCATGGCGTGACGCACGATCCCGACCGGGTGACGCGGCCGATGAAGCGCGTCGCGCCGGGGCGCTTCGAGCCGGTGAGCTGGGACGAGGCGCTGGACGATATTGCGGCGCGGCTGTCGGCGATCATCGCCGAGCATGGGCCCGATGCGGTCGCGAGCTATCAGGGCAATCCGCCCGCCTACGCGACCGACGGCATGACGGGGTTCCGCATGTTCCTGAAGGCACTGGGCACGACGAAAATCTATGGCGCGGGATCGCAGGACACCAATGCTCGCTTCACCGCCAACTGGCTCCTCTACGGCAGCCCGCTG
The DNA here is from genome assembly GCA_005503215.1 of Sphingomonadaceae bacterium 3R27C6. Lineage (GTDB taxonomy): Bacteria > Pseudomonadota > Alphaproteobacteria > Sphingomonadales > Sphingomonadaceae > Sphingopyxis. The sequence continues at coordinate 166,506 of SCNS01000009.1, forward strand.
ACGATCGATGTGCCCGACGTCAACAACGCCGACTTCATGCTGATTTTCGGGGCCAATCCGCTGATCTCGCACGGATCGCTGATCTTCACTCCGCGCGTCCGGCACCAGCTCGACGCGGTCGCGGCGCGCGGCGGGGTGGTCGTCGTCGACCCACGGCGGAGCGAGACCGCCGCGCGCTACGAGCATATCGCGATCGAGCCCAATGCGGATTGCTGGCTCATGCTGGCGATGCTCAAGACGCTCGCCGACGAGGGGCTGGCCGACGAGGCGTTTCTGGCCGAACGTTGCGCCGGCTGGCCCGAATTGCGCTCGGCGCTCGCAGAGATCGATTGCGACGACGCCGCGCGGCGCACAGGCATCGCGGTCGAGACGATCCAGAACCTCGCGCGCCGGCTCACCGCCAGTCCGAAATCGGTGTGCTACGGCCGCGTCGGCATCTGCCGCGGGCCGCATGCGACGCTCGCCAATTTCCTGCTCTCGGCGCTCAACATGGTCGGCGGCACCTTCGGTCATGAAGGCGGCAGTACCTTTGCAACGCCGGTGCTCGCGGGCAGCGACCGCGCCACGACCGGCGGCTATGATGAGGTACGCAGCCGCGTCGGCAATTTCCCGAGCGTGACGCAATTCCTGCCCTCGGCGGTGATGCCCGACGACATCCTCGAACCCGGTCCCGGCAAGGTCCGCGCGCTGTTGTCGCTCGGCGGCAATGTGCTGCTCGCGGCGCCGGGCGGCGACCGGCTGCGGCGCGGGCTCGAGCAGCTCGATCTGTCGGTCTCCTTCGACCTCTATATCAACGAGGCCGGCTCCTATGCCGATTATGTGCTGCCGGGCCTGACCTTCTACGAGCGCGCCGATCTGCCGATGGTGCCGTTCATGAGCATGGTGCAACCGTTCCTGCAATATGCCGAGCCCGTGATCGCGCCGGTCGGCGAGGCGCGGAGCGAGTTCGACACCTTCTGCGACATATTGGCGCGGATGGGGCTGCGCATGCCCGCTGCTTCGCCCGACGAGGTCGCGGCGCAGGCGGCGGGCGGTCAGATGCGCCCGCTCGAGGTGCTCGACGGCGCGATCCGGCAGGGGCCGGCGGGCGTGCATGGCGACTGGTCGATCGACAAGCTCCGCGAGCATCCGCACGGCGTAATGCTCGACATCCCGATCCCCTGGGGCAATCAGGAAAAGATCGCGCACGCCGACGGCAGGATTCACCTGTGGGACGACATGGTCGCCGCCGAACTCGACCGCCTGTTTGCCGCGGCGCCGGTCGAGGGGCTGAAATTGCTGTCGCGGCGCGACATGCGCTCGCACAATGGCTGGCTCCACAATGTCGACCGGCTGATCCGCTCGCAAAAGCCGACGCTGCATATCCATCCCGACGATGCCGCCGAACGCGGCCTCTCAGACGGCGACCGCGCGACGCTGTCGAACCGGTTCGGGGCGATCGAGGTCGAGGTCGAGATCAATGACGACCACCGGCGCGGCACCGTCTCCTATCCGCATTGCTTCGGTCACGGCACCGGCGGCTGGCAGCGTGCCAACCGCGCTGGGGGCGCCAATGTGAACATCCTGCTCGGCCACGGCCCCGACGTGGTCGAGGCGGTGTCGGGGACGACGCTGATGGACGGGATCGCGGTCGAACTGACGGCGCTGCACTCGGCGTGATGTCAGGGTGCGAGGCCGCGCAGATAGATGTCGCAGACCAGCTCGGCATATTTCTGCTTGATGCCGTCGTCGAGCCGGTCGACGCCGAGCGTCGACGGCACCGAATAGCCCGCGTGAAAGATATGATCCGCCGCACCGACGAGGCAATAATAGAGCAAGCCGGGGTCGACCTCCTTCAGCACGCCTTCGCTTACCCCCTGCGCGACGATGTCGCGATAGACGTCGATCATCGGCTCGATGAAGATCTGCGCGACGCGCTTGCTTGCCGCGGGGCTTCCGGACTCGACCATATAGTGGATCAGCCGGTTTATATAGGGCGAGCGATAATAGGCGTTGATGATGCCGTTGATGTGGATCTTCAGCTTCTTTTGTGCGGGGATTTCCATTTCGCTCAAGGCCTTGAGCGCGGTCATCGCGGTTTCGGCATCGCGTTCGAGCAGCGCGAGCAGCAGCCCCTCCTTGTTGCCGAAATAATATTTGATCATCGCCGAATTGACCGACGCGCGCTGCGAAATCTCGTTCAGCGAAACGTCGATCGTCGTTGCCTCGGACAGAAGCTGCGCCGTCGCGTTCAAAAGCGCCTCGGCCGATGCCGAACGTTCCTCGCGCCGGGCTGCCTTGATCGTCAAGCCGCTCTCTCCATCCATGCCTGTGTCCGATATGTTCGCCGGGCCTACCGTTGGGACTCGGGAAGGAAGACTGTCAAGCCCTCCAGTTCGTCGGTCATCGCGATCTGGCAGGAAAGGCGGCTGTTCGGGCGCGGGTCGTTGACGCAGTCGAGCATCTCGCTTTCGTCGACGCCAGCGGGGCCGACGCGCTCCACCCATTCGGGGGCGATGTAGATGTGGCAGGTCGCGCACGCGCAGACGCCGCCGCAATCGGCCTCGATCCCCTCGACCATATTGTCGCGCGCGCCGCGCATAACCGAGTTTCCGACTGCAATTTCTACGGTCTCAACGCTGCCGTCGGCATTATGGAAATTGACGCTCGCCATATGGTTTTTCCTGTCCCGATCGCTGTGGATCAACCCACTTTCAATTGATCAATTAATATTGCATGGTGACCGTGTCAACGAACGCGCCTATGGAGCGTAAAATTAATTAGTCGATTGATGGAGAGTGGGTGTTGGGCGAAGAGGCGGACTATATCGTCGTGGGCGGAGGAAGCGCGGGCTGCGTGCTGGCGGCGCGGCTTAGCGAAAATCCCGCGGTCCGCGTCGCGCTGGTCGAGGCGGGCGGCGAATCGACCGGGTTGATGGTTCAGATGCCCGTCGGCTTCGCGAAAATGCTCGTCGATGACCGTTATGACTGGAAATATTGGCAGCTCCCCGACGAATCGATCAACGGGCGGCGTTTCATCTGGTCGGGCGGGCGCATGCTGGGCGGCGGCAGCTCGATCAACGGCCAGGTCTATATTCGCGGCACCCGCGCCGATTTCGACGCATGGGAGCGGCTGGGCGCGACGGGCTGGAATTTCGACGGCGTCTTTCCCTATTTCCTGCGCAGCGAGACGTGGAGCGGCGCGCCGAACCAGAATCATGGCTCGCAAGGGCCATTGTCCGTGTCGCCGATGCGCGACCCGCATCCCTTATGCGACCTCTTTCTGCGCGCTTGCGAGCAATATGGGCTCGCGCGGCTCGACGATTATAACGGCGGGCAGATGGAGGGCGCATACCTCACGCAGGCGACGCAGCGCGACGGCTGGCGGTGCAGCACCGAAAAGGCCTATCTGCGCGATGCGCGCGGCCGTCCGAACCTGATGACGATCACCAATGCGCATGTCGAAACGATCCTGATCGAGAATGGCGAGGCGGTCGGCATCCGCTATCGGCAGGGCGGCGATGCCAAGGTCCTCCGCGCCCGCCGTGAGGTGATCGTCGCGTCGGGAGCGATGGGTTCGCCCGCCTTGCTGCTGCGCTCGGGCATCGGCGCGGGCGATTATCTGCAGGCGCGCGGCATCGCGGTGCAGGCCGACCGCCCCGAGGTCGGCCATAATCTGCAGGAGCATCCCGGCATCACGCAGAACAAGTTCGTCAGCGTGCCGACGCTCAACAGCCAGGTCGGGCCGCTGGACATGGTCCGGCACCTCGCCAAATTCTTCTGGAACAAGTCCGGCCCGATGGGCGCGCCCGCGGTGCAGGCGATGGGACTTGCGCGAACGCGTGACGGGCTCGACGAGCCCGACGTCCAGCTCCACTTCATGCCGCTCGCCTATAATGTCGAGCCCGAAACGGTGTCGTCGGCCGAGGCGGTGATGCCCAAGGAGCCATGCGTCAGCATCAACGTATCGCTGACGCGGCCGAAGTCGCGCGGCCGCGTCGAACTCGGCGACGCGCTCGAGCCGGTGATCAATCATAAATTGCTCGGCGAGCGCGCCGACGTCGACACGCTGATCGGCGCGATGAAGCTGGTCGACAAGCTGTTCGCGATGCCCGCATTGAGCGCCATCACGCTCGGCGACCGGTCGCCCGATCCGGTGCCGGGCGACGACGCGGGCTGGGAGGAATATGTCCGCGCCAAGGCGATGATCACCTATCACCCCGTCGGCAGCTGCCGCATGGGATCGGACGCGGGCTCGGTGGTCGATCCGGAATGCCGTGTGCGCGGCGTCGGGCGGCTGCGCGTCGCCGACGCCTCGATCATGCCGCAGATCACCAGCGGCAACACCAATGCCGCGACGATCATGATCGGCGAAAAGGCGGCCGAGATGATCCGCACCGCCGCATGAGCGCAGACCCCGCCTATGATTTCGAGCATATCGCGGTTGCGCGGCCGGCGCCGGGCATCGTCCTGCTGACGCTGAACCGCCCCGAGCGGATGAACGCGACCAACGATGCGCTGCATAGCGAACTCGTGCGGCTGCCCGCGCTGATCGACGCCGATCCCGAGGCGCGCGCCGCGGTCGTGACGGGGGCGGGGCGGGCCTTTTGCGTCGGCGGCGACTGGGCCGACATCGCGGGCGAGGGCAATGATTACGCCAACAAGATCCGGATGATGCGCGAAACATCGCAGATTCTGACCGCGTTGATCGAGATGCGCAAACCGCTCGTGTCAGCGATCAACGGCCCCGCTGCCGGGATCGGCCTCGCGCTCGGTCTGCTCGCCGATATTTCGGTGGTGAATGAAGCGGCTAACCTCTCCGACGGGCACCTCCGCATCGGCCTCGCCGCGGGCGATCATGCCGCGATGGTCTGGCCCCTGCTCTGCTCGATGGCGAAGGCGAAGCGTTATCTGCTCACCGGCGACAAGCTCAGCGGACGCGAGGCCGAGCGGATCGGGCTTGTGTCCGACGCCGTGCCGCCCGCCGAGGTGCTGCCGCTTGCGCTGCACTATGCCGCGTCGCTCGCCGAGCGGTCGCCGCTCGCGGTCGAGCTTAGCAAGCGCGCGCTCAATCATTGGCTGCGCGATGCCATGCCGATTTTCGAAGCGTCGCTCGGTTATGAAATGGTGACCGCCTTCGACCCCGATCAGGCGGCGCATATGCCGTCCAGCAGTTGAGGATCCGCCGATGACCGCCGAACCGACGCTGATCGTCGACACCCCCGCGCCGGGTGTGCTGCACCTGATTTTCAACCGGCCCGAGGTGCATAACGCCTATGACATGCCGACCTTCTCGGCCTTCGCCGAGCAGCTCGACCGCGCTGCGACCGATCCCGAGATCCGCGCCATCGTGATCGGCGCGCGCGGGGGCAGGGCGTTCAGCGCGGGCTTCGACATCCATGAGATGGCGGGGTTCGACGCCGATACGATGCGCCGCGCCTTCGAGAGCCGCGACCCGGTGTTCGGGCGCGTCGCCGCGCATCCGCTGCCCATCATCGCCGCGATCGACGGCATCTGTTTCGGTGCCGGGGCATTGCTCGCGCTTGCTTGCGACATACGCATCGCGACGCCGGCCTTCCGCTTCAAGGTGACCGCGGTCGGCTATGGCGGCGCTAATGCGACCTGGTCGCTCCCCCGGGCGGTCGGCGCGGCGCGCGCGAAGGCGATATTGATGACCGGACAGGTCGTCGAAGCCGCGGAAGCCGAACGCATCGGACTCGTGAACGAAATCGTCGCGGCATCCGATCTCGACGCGCGCGCGATCGCGCTGGCCGCCACTATCGCCGCCAATCCGCCGCAGGGGGTCGCGGGCATCAAGTCGCTCGTCGACGGCAGCCTGACGCGCTCGCCGATCGATGGTTGGCGGGCCGAATATGACTGGATGATCGCCACCATGACCGATGCGCCCGGCGGCGGCGAGACCTTCGGAAAATTCCTGTCCGAGCACGACGACCACAAACGCTGAATATGACATCAGGAGAGTAGAATGATCGGCCAAGCCAACGCGCAAGTGGCGCATCCCGACCGGCTCTTTATCGGCGGGCGCTGGATCCCCGTCGAGGGCAGGGGCCGCTTTACGGTGATCAATCCGGCGACCGAAGAGGCGTTCGGCGAGGTCGTCGCGGCGGGCGCGCCCGAGGTCGAGTGCGCGGTGGCGGCGGCGCGCAAGGCGTTCGACGAAGGGCCGTGGCCGCGCCTGACCGCCGCCGAGCGCGCGACTTACATGCGTGCGCTGTCGCAGGCGCTGCAGCGGCGCGGCGCCGCGCTCGACAGTGCCTGGATCGCGCAGGTGGGCGTGCCGATCGGGATGGCGCAGGGCTCGGGCGCGGGCACCGCCGGCCTGCTCGACTATTACGCCGGGCTTGCCGAGACCTATCCGTTCGAGGATGCCCGCCCGTCGAACGGCATGATGTCGAAGGTCGCGGTGGTGGTGCGCGAACCCGTCGGCGTCGTCGCAGCGATCGCGCCGTGGAACGGACCGCTCGCCTCGCTGCTCATCAAGCTCGCGCCCGCGCTCGCGACCGGTTGCACCGTGATCCTGAAACCCGCGCCCGAAACGCCGCTTGAGGCTTTCATGCTTGCCGAAGCCGCCGAAGAAGCGGGCTTCCCCGAGGGGGTGATCAACCTGCTTCCCGCCGATCGTGAGGCGTCGGACCTGCTCGTCCGCCACCCCGGCGTCGATAAGGTCGCCTTCACCGGTTCGACCGAGGTCGGGTTGCATATCGCGCAGGTCTGCGCGGGCCGCATGGCGCGCTTCACGATGGAACTCGGCGGCAAGTCGGCGGCGATCGTGCTTGACGATTATGAGCCCGAGGCGATGGGCCCGGCGCTGGCGCCGATGATCACCCTGCTCTGCGGCCAGGTGTGCATCAATTTCAGCCGCGTCCTCGTCCCGCGCGCGCGCAAGGATGCCTATGTCGAAAGCCTCGCCGCGGCGATGGCGGCGACCAGCGTCGGCGACCCGCTCGATGCGGCGACGATGATGGGCCCGCTCGCGATGGCGCGGCATCATGCGAAAGTATCGAGCTATTTCGACAAGGGCGTTGCCGAGGGCGCTCGCATCGCCACCGGTGGTCGCCGTCCGCCTTCGCTGAACAGCGGCTATTATGTCGAGCCGACGGTCTTTGCCGACGCGACCAACGCTATGAGCATCGCGCAGGAGGAAATCTTCGGTCCGGTCACCGCGGTCATCCCCTATGACAGCGTCGAGGAAGCGATCGCGATCGCCAACGACAGCCAGTTCGGCCTGTCGGGCGGCGTCTATACACACGACACCGACCGCGCCTATGGCGTTGCGCGGCGCATCCGTACCGGCCATTTCACGCAGAACGGCCGCGATTTCGACCTGACCAATCCCTTCGGCGGCTTCAAGAAATCGGGCGTCGGCCGCGAGGGCGGGCCCGAGGGCATCGAGCCCTTTACCGAGGTCAAGACCATCTTCCTGCCGCAAACGCCGGGGCCGCTCGCATGAGTGCGGCCTATACCGCCGGCCTGTTCGACGTTGCGGGCAAGCGCGCGCTGGTGACCGGCGCGACCTCGGGCATCGGCCGGATGATCGCGCGCGGATTGGCGCAGGCGGGCGTCGAAGTCTGGGTGGTCGCGCGCGGCGCGGGCGATGTCGAGGCGATCGTCGCCGAACTCGGCGGCAATGCGCAGGGCGTGACCGCCGACGTAGCGACCGAAGAAGGCATCGCCAAAATCGCCGAGGCGCTCGGCGAGCGCTCGCTCCACATCCTCGTCAACAACGCCGGCACCGACCGCCCGACCCCGCTCGACGCCGACGGTCGCGAGGATTTCGACGCGGTTTTGGGGCTCAACCTGACCGCGCCCTTCCTGTTGACGCGTAAATTGCTGCCAAGCCTCGAAAGTGGTGCGACGTTCGGCGATCCGGCGCGCGTGATCAACATCGCGTCGATCGCCGCGATCAATCCCGGGCATCTCGAAAATTTCGCCTATGCATCGGGCAAGGCGGGGGTCGCGATGATGTCGCGCCACCTCGGCCGTCACCTCGCCAAGCGCAACATCAGCTGCAACGCGATCGCCCCCGGTCTCTTCCCGTCGCGGATGACCGAGAAATTTCTGGGCATGAGCGAGGGTGATGCGGTGCCCAAGGGCTTCGTCACCCCGCTCGGCGCGCGGGCGGGTGAGATGGACGATATCGCGGGCGCGGTCATCTACCTCTCGTCGCGCGCCGGGGCATGGGTGACGGGCGTGCTGCTGCCGGTCAGCGGCGGCATCTACACCGTCACCTGATCAATCGACCCCGAAGATCGCCGAGCTGATCGTCGGCGCGCCGGGGCCGCCGGCGAGCAGGCAGGTGCGCGCGCCGGGCACGGGGTTCGGGCTTTCGCCGCGCAGGCAGCGCACCGCTTCGACCGCCGTCACAAAGCCATGGACGAACCCATGTGCCAGATTGCCGCCAGAGGTGTTGACGGGAAGCTTGCCGCTGGGCGCGATCAGATTTTCGTAGCGCACGACCTCGGCGACATTCTCATAGGTGCAGAAGCCGTGGTCGATCAGCGAGGCGATGCCCTGCGCGCTGAAATTCTCGTAGAGCTGGACGACGTCGATGTCGGCGGGGGTGAGCCCCGCAGTGCCGTAGAGCCGGTCGCGGATCGCGCGGAAACCGGCGGTAGGATAAAGCTCGGTCGCGTCATTTTCGAGCAGGTCGCCATAACCCGCCTCGGTCCCCTGCGCGACCGACAGCAGCTTGACCGGTTTCTTCTTCAGGTCGCGCGCCATCTCGGTCGACACGAGCAGGATCGCTCCCGCGCCGTCATTCTCGCGGCTGCAATCGAACAGGTGGAAGGGCTCGGCGATGATTCGCGAGGCGCGATACTCGTCGTGATCGAACGCCTTGCCATAGGCGACCGCCTCGGGGTTGCGGCTGCCGTGATAATAGGAGGCGCGGACCAGTTCCTCGCAGAGTTCGTATGGCACGCCATGATATTCGAACATACGCTGCGCGCGCATCGCACAGACCTGCGCGGGCGCGAGGATGCCCGAGGCGACCATATGATCGTTGAGGTGATGCGCCATCACCGCCGCCGACAGCCGCCCGCTATTGCCCTGGACCAGCGCGCGGAATACGACCACGGCGCGCGCCTGTCCGGTGAGGATCGCCGATGCCGCGATGCCGAAGGCCCCGGCGATCCCGCCGCCGCCGCCGCCCCACACCTGCGCCGACCAGTTGATCGCCTTGGTGCCGAGGTCGGGCATCAGCCGCACGGGCTCGTTCTTGTCGTCGCCATAGGAGACGAAACCGTCGACATCGGCCGGATCGAAGCCCGCATCCTCGCACGCTTCGACGATGGCGCGGACGAGCACCCCGCGTTCGGGAAGCGGCGCGGTGCCGCGCTTGTATTGGCGATAACCGACGCCGGCGGCCGCCGTCAGGCCGGACAAATTGATGCTCATGCGAGGCTCCAGCGCAGCGCGGGGATTTGGGCGTCGCCGAACGCGGTGCGCGCGATCGCGCCGGTGACCGGAGCGCCGATCTTGAGCCCCGTCTCGTCGCCTTCGAGCACACCGACGAGGCGGATCGGAACCGCCTTCAGCGTGACGACCAATGTCGAAAAGGGCTTCGCGAAGGCCTCGGTCCCGCCGAACGGATGATGCGTGCGGGTATAGGTAAAGACCTCACCCTCGATCGGCTGTTCGACCCACTCATGATCCCAGCCGCCGCAGGCGCCGCACCGCCACACGGCGGGCCAGTGCCATTGCCCGCATCCCGTGCAGCGCGGCAGTTCCAGCCGTCCCTCCTGAAGCGCGTCCCAATAGCGTCCTTCGGCGCCGATCGGGCCCGTTGCCGATTGATAGCTCATTCGCCCGTTTATCCTTTCCCGCCGCGCCGCTCGCGCGCCCGTTGCTTCTTTTATCTACTATATATAGATTTAGCGAAAGGGTGCAATGCCGAAGTGGCGCGCCGATGCGCATCGACGCGCGGAGAGATGGAGAAACCGAAGATGTTACGAGTGACCTTTTGCCTCAAACGGCTGCCGGGCCTGACGCGCGAGGAATTTCAGGATTATTGGCGCAACCGGCACGCGCCGCTGGTTCGCGAACATGCCGCGGCGCTCGGCATCCGCAAATATGTCCAGTCGCACAGCCTGGCCTTGCCCGGCGCCTTTCCGCTCGCCGAGGTTCGCGGCTCGGCGGGGCTCGATTTCGACGGCGTCGCGCAGCTGTGGTGGGACGATGTGAAAAGCTTCGCCGCCGCCGGCGCGACCGAGGCGGGGCGGGACGCGGGCGCATTGCTGCTCGCGGACGAGAAGAAGTTCATCGACCTGCCCAATTCGCCGATCTTCCTCTCGGAAGATTATCGGGTGATCGGTTAGGCGGGTCGGCCCCGTTTATTTCCAGCGGTTGGTTGCGGTTGCGGGTTCGCGGCTTGCCTTATGCTCTTCGGCCTGCCGGCGTGTGGTGTCCGCGAGCGGTTCGAGGATCGCGGCCTCGGTCAAACCTTCGATGGCCGCTTCGTCGAAGCCGAGCCATTCGGCGATGACCTCGCCGCTCTGCTCGCCGCTCAGCGGGGCGGGGCGCCGCGGCGGGGCGGGCAGGTCGGCGGTCCTTGCGAGATAGGCGTCGCCGACCACGTCCTCCTGCAACCACGGATGATCCTCGATCCGGTAGAAGCCGCGCTCGCGATAATAGGGAAAGTCGGGGAGTTCGGCGAGGCGCAGCATCGGGGCGGCGGCAATACCCGCCGCCTGCAACGCCTCCGCGGCCGCGCGGCGGGAGCGATCCGCGAGCCACGCCCCGATCCGCGTGTCGATGGCCTCGCGCGCGGCGAGGCGCTTGGCAGGCGTATCGAATGCCGCGCCTTCGGCATAGCCGATCGCATCGCACAGGCGCGCCCAGTCGGCGTCCGAGGTGATGGTGATCACGCACCACTCGTCTTCGCCCGCAGCGCGGAACACGCCCCACGGCCAGTCGGCGGGTGCGCCGCCCGCCGGCGTGCCGCGCGCGACGTCGGCGGCGAAATGGCCGATCATCACTTCGGACTGCGCGACCTTGGCGACACCGCCGCGGTCGGTGCGCAGCCGCCGGATCAACAGCGCTGCAACGCCGATCGCGCAGATCCGGCCCGCGACATGGTCGGGATAGACGGTGATCGAATCGCTGAAGCTCTGCGGGTCGTCGGGGTAACGCCAGGCGAGCGTCAGCCCGGTCGAGGCGCGGACGAGCGGGCCATAGCCCATCCGGCCGCTCCATGGCCCGGTGTCGCCAAAGGCCGAGCTTTCGGAGACGACGATTCGCGGATTGACGGCGCGCAGTTCGGCTTCGCCGAGCCCCAGTTTCTCCATCGTGCCCGGCTTGAAGTTGGAGCAGACGACGTCGGCCTGCTTCACAAGATCGAGGAACAGCCGGCGTCCCTCGTCGCTGCGCAGGTCGATGCCCAAGCTGCGCTTGTTGCGGTGGCCGGCGGCGAAGCTGACCGACATGCCGTGGTCGAGATAGGATTGGCGGCTGCCGTCGGGAAATGCCTGGCTCTCGATCTTGACGACATCGGCGCCGAGGTCGCCGAGCAGGCGCGCGCCTTCCGCACCGACGACGATGACGCCGAGGTCGAGCACCTTGAGGCCGTCGAAGGGAGCGAGGGGAGAGGCCGTGAGGGGCTCAGGAAATACCGCATCTTCAGGCGCAGACAGCGGCCCCATGCGCTCGCCGTCGATAGTCAGGAAGCCATTGGGCAGTCGCGTGCCGTCGGCGAGCCTGGTCACGGCGTCCCGTGCCGCCGCATGGTCGCTGGCCAGAAATTCTTCGAGCGTCAGCACCGACGCGATCGGGACGCCATGTTCCTGTCCCTCGCGCTCCAGGTCGACGCGACGCCGATTGGCGAAGAAGCCCGATATATAGGGCAGCAATTCCGCCGACGCATAGCGGTGCGACGTCCGGTCGAAATCGGGCGAGGCGAATTGTTCGGGCTCGCCCATCCAGCGGAACATGCCGCGCCACTGGCGCTTGGCGAGCAGGCAGATGCGCACATAGCCGTCGGCGCAGCGCAGAATCGGATATTGGAAGCCCGCGCGCGGGCGGTCGCGCAGCAGCAGCCCCACCGGCTTGCCCATCGTTGCGCTGCCGTTGATCCCGAAGCCCGGGTCGAGCCCCTGCACCGCGCCGTCGAGCGCCGCGAAATCGAAATGCGCGCCGCCGCCGCCGCCGAGCGCGCGATAGAGCGCGCCGAGCAGCGCGAATACCGCCTGCGGCGCGGCGCATTGATAGGCGAGGTCGCCGGGCGGGAGCAGCGGTTCGCGGCCGCGGATGCCCGACCGCGACAGCACGGCGGACAGCGCATGGAGAACGGGTCCGGTCGCGCGCCATTCCGAAAGCGGGCCGCTTTCGCCGAAATCGCTGACCGCCATTGTGACAAGGTCGGGGCGCGTCCGGCGGAGCGCGGCGAGGTTGATACCCCCCGCCGGGTCGGCAAGCACGATATGCGCGCGTTCGATCGCCTTCGCGGCGGCGACGCTCGCCAAATCCCCGGCATGGTGTCGTTTCCCGGCGTTGGCGACGATCGCTTCGGCGCTATCGTCCTCCTCCGCCGGCACAAAGCGGTCGATTTCGGCGCCGAGGTCGGCCAGATATCGCCCGATCATCGCCAGCGGTCCCCGTACGCCGTCGACAACGCGAATGCCGGAAAGCGGCCGTTTGGACATGTTCACACCTTTCCGCTTTGCAGCGCTTGTCCGCTCGCCGCTTTCCCGGATGAGGGCGGTTCGCGCAGGTCCGCCGCTTGCCATATCTAGGGGCAGAAGAAAAGTTAATTAATCGACTAATTCTTTTTGCGACGACGCGGCATCTATGTTAGCGGGCTTCTCACGGAGAGGTGTCGATGGACTTCAGCTTTACCGATGATCAGCGCCAGCTGCGCGATGCGCTGCGAGGCTATCTCGAACGCGAGAACAGCTTTTCGGCCCGCACGGCGAGCGCCCGCAGCGCATCGGGCTGGAGCGAATCGCTGTGGCGCGGGCTCGCCGACGATCTCGGCATATTGGGCGTTGGTGTCGCCGAAACGGCGGGCGGGGCTGGCGGCAACGCGATCGATATGATGGTGGCGTCCGAGGAACTCGGCGCGAATCTGCTCGTCGAACCGTTTCTGGAAACGTCGGTCATCGGGGCTGCCGCGCTCGGCGCCGCCGGCGGACGCGAAGCCGAACTGGCGGCGATCGTGTCGGGTGACATGCGATGCGCTTTCGCTTGGGCCGAAGCGGAAAGTCGCTTCGATCCGGCGGCGCCCGCAACCGCCGCGACACGGACGGCGGCGGGTTGGCGCCTCGACGGACGCAAGGCCGTGGTCACGGCGGCGCCCTATGCCACGCACCTGCTCGTGACCGCCCGCGACGGTGACGAACCCGCGCTTTTCCTGGTTGGGGCCGACGCCGCGGGCCTATCGCTGCGAGGCTATCCCATGATCGATGGCCGGCGCGCCGCCGACGCCGTGTTCGATGCGGTATCGCTTCCCGAAGCAGCGCTTCTCCTGCGCGGCGAAGAGGCGACCGAGCGGCTCTGCGATATCGCGACGGCGATGCTCGGCGCCGAGGCGCTCGGCGTGATGCGCGTGATGCTCGACGACACCATTTCCTTCACCAAGGAGCGCCGCCAGTTCGGCCAGCCGATCGCGGGCTTTCAGGTGCTGCAGCACCGGATGGTCGACATGTATATGCAGCTCGAACTGGCGACCTCGGCGGTCTATCGCGCCGTGCTCAGTCTCGATGCCGCGCCGGCGGAGCGCGCCCGCGCCGTATCGGCGATGAAGGTGACGGTCGCGGGCGCCTGCCGCTTCGTCGGGCAGAATGCGATCCAGCTTCATGGCGGCATGGGCATGACCGACGAGGTGCGGGTGAGCCATTATTTCCGCCGCGCGACCGTCATCGAAAGCGAATTCGGTTCGGCCGACTGGCATCGCCGCCGCTTCGCGGCCCTGTCGCGCGCGGCCTGAGGAGAGCGTGATGGAAATCGCCTGGAGCGCCGACGAGATCGCCTTCCGCGACGAAGTGCGCGCCTTTCTAGCCGAAAAGCTGACCGACGAATTGCGCGCGAGCGGCGCCCATATGACGAGCGTCTATGCCGACCCCGGCCATGCCCGCGCCTGGCAGGCGATCCTGCACGAAAAGGGCTGGGTGGCGCCCGCATGGCCGGTCGAACATGGCGGCACCGGCTGGAGCCTTGCGCAGCGCTATATCTGGCAGCGCGAACGCATCGCGGCGGGGGCGCCGCCGGTGTCGCCGATGGGCGTGCAGATGTGCGGGCCGGCGATCATCGGCCATGGCAGCGACGCGCAGAAGGCCTTCTTCCTGCCGCGCATGCTGTCGGGCGAGCATTTCTGGTGTCAGGGCTATTCCGAGACGGGATCGGGATCCGATCTCGCCAGCCTGAAGTGCCGCGCCGAAGATGACGGCGATCACCTCGTCGTCACGGGGCAGAAATTGTGGAGCACCCATGCGCACGCCGCCAACTGGGGCTTCTTTCTCGTGCGCACCGCGACGCTCGACCGCCCGCAGCAGGGGATCACCTTCCTGCTCATCGATATGGCGAGCCCGGGGGTGACCGTCGTTCCGACCGTGTCCCCGGCGGGTGAGAATATTCAGAACGAGATTTTTCTCGACGCCGTGCGCGTGCCCAAGTCCAACGTCGTCGGCGCGATCGGGGATGGGTGGACCGTCGCCAAATATCTGCTCGAATTCGAACGCGGCGGTGCGGCCTATGCGCCGGGGCTTCAGATCGACCTCGACGAAATCGAGCAATTCGCGGGCGAGGTGCGCGGCGACGACGGCGGCCGCCTGATCGACGATGCGGCCTTTGCCGACGCGATCGCACAGGCGCGGATCGACGTGCTCGCGCTCGAGGTTTTCGAATTCCGCGCGATGAGTGACGCCAGCGCGGGGCGCTATCCGCACGCCATCCCGTCGCTGATGAAGATCCGCGGCACCGAGCTCCAGCAGCGCATCACCGAACTCCGCCTGCTTGCGGCGGGGCGGTACGGTATGGCTTATCAGCCGCAGGCCGGCGTTTCGGCAGGCCCCGTCCATTTCCCGCACGCCGACGGCGGCTTTGTGGGGCCGCGCGAGGCCGCGATCGCGCCGATGCGCTATGTGAGTGAGCGCGCCGCGTCGATCTATGCCGGAACCAACGAGATTCAGCGCAACATCATCGCCAAGATAATGGGCCTTTAGTCGCCCGAGCTCGGAGAAAGAAGATGACCGACACGCCACCCCCAGCGGTGATCGCCGAACGCCGGGGCCATGTGCTGATCCTGACGATCAACCGGCCCGAAGCGCGCAACGCGGTCAATGCCGCCGTGCATGTCGGGCTCGGCGAAGGGCTCGAACAAGCCGAGGCCGATCCGGAGATCCGCGTCGTGATTGTCACGGGCGCCGGCGATCAGGCCTTTTGCGCGGGCGCGGACCTCAAGGCCGTGGCGCGCGGCGAGCGGCTGGAGCCCGAGGATAAGGCGCAGCGCGCATGGGGCTTCGCGGGCTTCGTGCGGCACCCGATCAGCAAGCCGATCATCGCCGCGGTCAATGGCTTCGCGCTCGGTGGCGGAACGGAGCTTGCGCTGGCTTCGGATATCGTCATCGCGGCCGACACGGCCCAGTTCGGCCTGCCCGAAGTGAAGCGCGGGATCATCGCTGCGGCGGGCGGCGCGTTTCGTATCGCGCAGCAACTGCCCGAGAAGGTGGCGATGGAGATTCTGCTGACCGGCGAGCCGATCACCGCGCAGCGCGCGCTCGATCTCGGCTTTGTGAACCGCGTCGTATCGCAAAGCGAACTGATGGACGCGGCGATCGACTTCGCCGGCCGTATCGCCGTCAATGCGCCGCTCGCCGTCCAGGCGAGCAAGCGCATCGCGAAAGGGATCGCCGAAGGCCGGATCGCGAGCGACGATGCCTTCTGGGAGGCGAACAAGCAGGAAACACGCCTCGTCTTCACCTCGGCGGACTCGCGCGAGGGACCGCGGGCCTTCGCCGAGAAGCGCGAGCCGGTCTGGCAGGCACGTTGAGGACATCGGTATGAGCGAAGAAAAGACCCCGGTCATCGTCGGCGTCGGCCAGATCAACGACCGGCCGGAGATTCCCGCCGAGGGGCGCAGCCCGATCGAACTGATGGCGGCGGCGCTGCGGATCGCGGAGAAGGATGCGGGCCAGGCCTTGCTGGCGGACGCGGATTTTCTCGGCATCGTTCAGCAGATCTCGTTCCGCGAAATCCGCGACGCGCGCGATCCGCTGGCGGCGGAACTCGGCATCGCGCCCGCGACGATGCTGCAGACCGAAGGCCCGAACGGCGACAGCCCGGTCATGCTGCTGAACGAAGCGGCGAATCGCGTCGGTGCGGGCGAGTGCCGGATCGCGCTGCTGTGCGGCGCCGAGGCGCTGCGGACGGCCGCCGCACGCGCTGCGGCGCAGGAGCCGGGACGCCGCATCGATGCGACGCGCGAGGCGGCCGCGCGGCGCGAGCCGAGCTATGCGCAGCAATATGGGCTGGTCGCGCCGGTCGATGTCTATCCGCTCTACGAAAATGCGTTGCGCGCTTCGTTGGGGCAGAGCCTCGCGGAAGCGCAGGACGAAAGCGGCCGGATATGGTCGCTTTTTTCGGAGGTGGCCGCCGCCAACCCGCACGCGTGGATTCGCAAGGGTGTCAGCGCGGCCGATGTGACGACCGCTTCCGAGAGCAACCGGCCGATCGCCTTTCCGTACAACAAGCTGATGGTCGCCAACGCTTCGGTCAATCAGGGCGCCGCCTTCATCGTCACCAGCGTGGCCGAGGCGCGCCGGCGCGGGATCGCCGAGGATCGATGGATTTACATCGGCAATGGGGCCGCCGCGCACGAGCCGAACAGCCCGCTCCAGCGCGACCGTTACGACCATAGCGCGAGCATGGCGGTATCGATCCGCCGGACGCTGGCGCTGAATGCGGTCGACCCGGGCGATCTCGACGTCGTCGAGCTCTATAGCTGCTTTCCCTGCATTCCCAAGCTGGCGCGGCGGCTGATCGACTGGCCCGTCGACCGGCCGGCGACCGTTTTCGGCGGACTGACCTTCGGCGGCGGGCCGATCGGCAATTATATGGGCCATGCGATCGCGAGCATGACCGACCGGTTGCGCGAGACAGGGGGGAAGGGGCTTTTGTTCGCCAACGGCGGCTATGCGACGCACAATCACAGCATCGTGATCAGCAACGCACCGATCCCGGCCGCGTCCTTTCCCCGCAGCTACGACTTTCAAGCGGAGGCTGATGCAATGCGTGACGATATTCCGGCGCTGGCGCGCGACCATCTCGGTGACGCGACCATCGAAAGCTACACGGTCCTCTACCGGCGCGACGGCTCGCCCAAGGCGGGCGTCATCGTCGCCCGGACACCCGATAATGCGCGGACGCTCGCCCATGTGCCGCCGGGCGACGACATAACCCTGCGGCGACTGGTCGATCCCGACGCCGATCCCGTCGGTGCGGCCGGGAGGATCGTGGCGAGCGAAACGCTACGCGAATGGCGCTTCGCGTGATCGCATGGAGCGGTTTTGAGCGCGCCAGGAGGAGGAAAGGCGGCTTTTGCTGTTCAAAGCGGCGCAGGGATGGCATCTATTGGCCTAACGCCAATAGGAAAGGAATGCTTTTGCCGTCCAGCCAAGCGAAGCGAAGGCAGGGGCCGGGGCGGCCGCTGACCCCGCTGATCACGCGCGAGATCGCGGTCCGCACGTCGATCGAGCTTCTCGATCGCAAGGGTCTCGACGGGCTCTCGGTCCAGGCCGTGGCGCGCGAACTCAATGTCCAGGCACCTTCGCTCTATTATCATTTCAAGAACCGCGACGAACTGCTTCACATGATTGCGAAGACGTTGCTGGTCGAGGTGGGGCGGGGCGAAAAGCCGGGTTCGTCATGGGAAGAGCGCGTCGTCGACCTTGCCGTTGCGACGCGGCGCGTGATGCTATGCCACGCCCATGCCGGACCGCTGATGCTGCGCTTCTTTCCGCGCGAACTGATGCTTGGCGCGTATGAACGCGGTCTTTCGGACTGTCCCTATGCGCCGGAACACCACCTCGCCATTCTCGAAGCGCTCGAAAAGCTGACCTATGGCAAAGCGCTTTTCGACGCGGCGGCGAAGGCGCATCACCACGCCGCGATGCCGCCGGTGGACGCCGATCGCTATCCCCGTCTCGCCGAAGCGCTGGCCAAGTCGACGGTTTCGGATGAGGCCTTGTTCGTCGAGACGCTCGCTGTCCTGCTCGACGGTTTCCGGCTTCGTTATGGCAAGAAGGATCGAACGCAGTGATCGAAGGCGGGTGCAATTGCGGCGCGGTGCGCTATCGCGCCGAGGGCGATCCGATCGTGGTGGCGCAGTGCCATTGCACCAATTGCCGCCGGCAGTCGGGCAGCGCCTTCTCGGTCAACCTGCTCTTCAAAGGGGCCGCGGTCAGCCATCAAGGCGACCTCGCGGTCTATGAGGACACGGACACTTTCTCCGGCAATGCGGTGCTGCGCAAATTCTGCGGTCGCTGCGGCTCGCCGATCTTCTCGGAGCCCACCGACGGCAAGGGGCTTTTGATCGTCAAGGCGGGAACGCTCGACGATCCCGCGCCGTTCGTTCCGACGGTCAGCGTCTGGACCTCTACCGCACTGCCGTGGGTGAGCCTGCCCGAGGGCCAATATGCGTTTGAGAGAAACGCCTGACCTCGAAACCATAAGGCGCCGGTCGCGTCAGTCCATGTCCTCCAGCGGGCGACTGCCTTTGGCGAAGGCGGACAGCCTGTGGCGGATTTCGCGGGACCCTCCGACCAGTTCGCCGAAACGGATCATCGACCGTTCGATCGCGCTGTCGTCATCCTCGGCGGCGGCAAGTTCCATGATCGCCGCGACGGCCGCCGGATGGCGGCCCGCAAATATGGTCGCTAAATCGATCGCGCGCCCGACGGGATCCGCGGCCAGTTCGTCGATCAGCCCCAATTCGGCGGCCGCCCTGGCATTTACGATCGCACCCTCGAGCGCGAAACGGCGCGCACGGTGCGCGCCGATCAGCCGCGCCAAGCGGGCGATCCCGCCCGCACCGGGGAAAATTCCGAGCCGGATTTCGGGCAGGCCGATCGAATAGTTCGGGGAGGAGGCCGCGATCCGCAAGGTGCAGGCCAGCGCGATTTCGAGACCGCCGCCCATGCAGACGCCGTTGATCGCGGCAATCACCGGCTTTTCCGACGCGTCGAGCATATGGCCGATACGGGCGAAAGGCGAGGCGGCGAAATCTTCGGGTCGTATCGCCCCGCTCGCGACGGCGTCGCCGGCGCGCCTGATCTGCGACACGTCGGCGTGCCGGATGAACACGCCTTCATCGCCGCCAGTCAGGACCACGCATCGCGTCGCCTCGCGCTCCAGTTCATGGCCGATCCTGTCGGCCAGAAGCGCGGCGCCCTTGTTCGAGATGAGGCCCGACGGCGCATTGGTATAGCGGATGACGGCGACCGCCCCCTCGTGGTCGACCGTGACCGTTGGGGCATCGCTCACGCTGTATAGCCCCCGTCGACGACGATCTGCGTCCCCGTCACGAAGCTGCTTTCGTCCGAAAGCAGGTACAGCATCGCTCCCACACTCTCGTCCGGCTGCGCCACCCGTCCGAGCGGGGTCAGCTGCGCGCCACGTTCCAGCGCCTGGCTATTCGTCGTCTCGGTAAGGAGGCGCGTGGCGAAAAAGCCGGGAATCATCGTGTTGACCCGGATGCCGTGCGGCGCCAGTTCCTTCGCGGCCGCGCGCGACATCCCGATCACCGCCGCCTTGGCGGCCGAATAGGGGACGAGCATCGAATGCGCCTTGGTTCCGGCGGGCGAGGCGACGTTGACGATCGACCCGCCGCCCGTTTCCAGCATCGCGCGTGCGCCCTCCCGCATTCCGAAGAAGACGCCGGTCTGGTTGACCGCGATGATGTCCGCCCATGCCTCGTCGCTGATCTCGGTCAGCGCGTGGGTGGCGCCCACGCCTGCATTGTTGACGAGTCCGTCGATCTGGCCGAACCGGCTTGCGGCGAAGTCGACGATCGCTTTCCAGTCGCTCGCGCTGGTGACGTCGAGCGGCCGATAGTGCGCGCCGCCGCCAAGATCGGCTTCGATCGCGGCCCCCGCCGCTCTATCCCGCCCGCCGAAAACGACGTGTGCGCCCTCGCGAACCATCCCGCGGACCTGCGCCTCGCCCATTCCGCGGGTGCCGCCCGAAAGGACGATATTTTTTTTGTCTAGCCGGCCCGCCATCTGTCTCTCCTTTTCGGCCCGGCCGGGCCGTCATTCTGCAGGCTTTGCATTATCTATATACTATAGTTAAATGCTCCTCCATGCAATCTCCGGAGCCGGGAAGTTTCCGGGATCGCTTGTCGAAACACGGCTTGCCAGAAAAGGGTGAGCAGGACAGAAACTTGGTGAAAACCGGCCGGGTGCGGCCTTCGGGAGGATGGAAATGAGCAAGGGGCTATTTGATCTTACCGGAAAGGTCGCACTGGTAACCGGCGGCAATGGCGGGATCGGGCTCGGCATGGCAAAGGGTCTTGCGATGCACGGCGCGAGCGTCGTGATCTGGGGCAACAAGGCTGAAAAGAATGAGCGCGCCGTCGCCGAGCTCGAGTCGTTCGGCGGGCCGGTCCGCTGTGCGCAAGTCGACGTCGCCGACGAGGCGGCGGTGAAGGCGGGCATCGCCGCGATCGTCGAGGAGTTTGGCCGAATCGATCAGGCGATCGCCAATGCCGGCATCGGCATCTCCCGCCGTGACATGTTCGAGATCAGCCAAGCCGATTTCGAAAAGCTGCAATCGATCAACGTATATGGGGTTTTTTACACGCTGCGGGAGGCGGCCGCCCATATGATCGAACGCGGCAAATCGGGCGATCGCGGCGGATCGCTGGTGTCGATCGCCTCGACGGCATCGATTCACGGCGCCGCCCGCAACGAACATTATGGCGCGACCAAGGGCGCGGTCCTGTCGCTCAGCCGCGCGATGGCCGTCGAACTCGCCCCCCATGGCATTCGCGTGAACACGATCCTGCCTGGCTGGACGCGTTCCGATATGACCGAGCCTTTGCAGGGCTGGGACAAGTTCAACGATCAGGTCATCAGTCGCGCCCCTGTCGGCCGCTGGGGGAAGGGGGACGACTTCTCGGCCATCGCCGTCTATCTTGCGAGCCAGCACTCCGGATTTCATATCGGCGATGCGATCGTTATCGACGGAGGATACACGATTTATTGAACGAGCCGCTGGCTCGGACGGGCGCGATCGCACCAATGCTTCACTGTTCTCACTGCCGGTTGCGCCCGACTGGATCGAAGTGGCGTTAGCCCATGACTGCCAAGAAATGGCTTTCCGCACCGTCGATGAAGCGGTGAACGAATGCTATTCCGGCTATGTCGCTTTGGCGGCCAAGCGGGGTCGCAATCCGCGGTGGCCCTATGTCCCGATCATCATGCGCCCGCGCGCCGATATGGACGACGCAGGGCCGCTATCGCTCGGGCCTGATGTACTTCCCGATCTCGTCCATTTGAGTGATGTGGGCGCCCGGCAGCGGCCGTAGGGAATGGGGCAAGAGCAATCGGAAAATTGGAGTGGATAGTGGAGCGCAATCTGGACCTGCGATATGTCGTCATCGGCGGGGGCATGTCGGGGATATTGGCGGCGATCCGGCTGCGCGAGGCGGGCTATCGCAACGTCACGCTTCTTGAAAAGGCGCACACGATCGGCGGCACCTGGCGCGAAAACCGCTATCCGGGGCTCAACTGCGACGTTCCCGCGCACGCCTATACCTACAGCTTCGCGCCTAATGCCGAATGGAGCAGCTATCTGGCGCCGGGTCCCGAGATCCAGGACTATTTCGAGGATGTGACCGACCGTTTCGGCCTGCGCGAGATCGCGCATTTCGGGCAGGAGGTCGATAGCTGCACCTATGACGATGGGGTGTGGACCATAACGACCAAGGCCGGAATGACCGTCGAGGCCGATATCGTCATCACCGCCACTGGTGTGCTCCACCATCCGCGGATGCCCGAGATCGAGGGGCTGGGCAGCTTCGCCGGCACCGTCGCGCACAGCGCGCGCTGGGACGATGCGATCGCGCTCGACGGCAAGCGCATCGGCGTCGTCGGCAGCGGTTCGACCGGGGTCCAGCTCGTCTCGGCGCTCGCCGGGCGCGCGAGCAAGCTCGGCCATTTCCAGCGCTCGCCGCAATGGATCATGCCGATGCCGAACACGCCCTATAGCGAGGAGCAGCGCGAGGCGTTCCGTCGCGACCCGGCATTGATCGACGCGGTTCGATACGACCCCGACTATCAGGCGAATGTGCTGCGTTTCACCGCGGGGATCATCAAGCCCGACAGCGAAGAGATGCACATCATCGAGACGATCGTGCGCGACAATCTGGAACAGGGCGTCGCCGATCCGGTGCTGCGCGAGCGGTTGCGCCCGAACTACCGCGCGGCGTGCAAGCGGCTCATCTTCTCGCCCGACTATTATCAGGTCGTGCAAGAGCATGACGTCGACGTCGTGATCGAGGGGATCGAGCGGATCGAGCCGCAGGGTATCCGGACGAGCGACGGCGTGCTCCACGAACTCGACCTGATCATCCTCGCGACGGGCTTCCACGCCGACCGCTTCATCCGTCCCGCGGTCGTGACCGGGCGCGGCGGGGCGTCGCTCGACGACATGTGGGCGAAACATGCGACCGCGTACAACGCGATCTCGCTGCCCGATTTCCCGAACTTCTTCTTCCTCAACGGGCCTACGGGGCCGGTGGGCAATTTCTCGCTGATCGACGTCGCCGAGCGCCAGTGGGGTTATATCGAGCAATTGCTCGACAAGGTGACGAGCGGCGAATGCGCCGAAATCTGCGTCACGCCCGATGCGATGGCGCGCTACGATGACGCGCGCACCGAGGCCGCGAAGGGCACGATCTTCGCCTCGGGCTGCTCGAGCTGGTATCTGGGCAAGGACGGCGTGCCGATGACCTGGCCGTGGAGCTACGGCCACTTCGCCGACGTGATGGCGAAGCCCGACTTCGACGATTTCGAAATGGTGAAGGCGGAGGTTGCCGCCTGAAGGCGGGCCCAATCGGGAGAGTGACATGACGAATCCGGCAATCGCCGTCGTGACGGGCGCCAGCCGCGGCGCGGGCAAGGGCATTGCGATCGGTCTCGGCGAAAAGGGGATGACGGTCTTTGTCACCGGCCGCAGCAGCGATCACAGCGATGCGACGGGTTGGGACGGCGCGCCGCTGGCGGGGACCATCCACGAAACCGCCGAGGCGGTGACGGCGGCGGGCGGCAAGGGCATCGCGGTCGCCTGCGACCATGCCGACGATGCGCAGGTTGCAGCGCTTTTCGAACGGGTGCGCAGGGATTCGGGGCGGCTCGACATCCTTGTGAACAACGCCACCTATATCCATCACCAACTCATCACGCAGGCGCCCTTCTGGGAAAAGGAGCTTGCGGCGGTGGAAATCCTCAACGTCGGATTGCGCTCTGCCTATGTCGCGAGCTGGCACGCCGCCGCGATGATGGTCGAGCAAAAATCGGGACTGATCGCCTTCACCTCATCCTTCGGCGCGAGCTGCTATATGCACGGCGCGGCCTATGGCGCGCAAAAGGCGGGCGTCGACAAGCTCGCGCACGACATGGCGGTCGATTTCCGCCCGCATGGCGTCCGCACCGTCTCGATCTGGCTGGGGCCGCAGATCACCGAACGCGCGCTGGTCGCGGCCGAAGTCCACAAGGAGCAATATGAAGGCTTCATGGCGATGGCCGAGATGCCGCAGTTCACCGGGCACATCATTCACGCGATTACCAGCGATCCGAAGGGCGACGAGCTGTCGGGGCACACGGTCATCGGCGCCGAGATCGCG
Source organism: Sphingomonadaceae bacterium 3R27C6 (assembly GCA_005503215.1). Classification (GTDB taxonomy): domain Bacteria; phylum Pseudomonadota; class Alphaproteobacteria; order Sphingomonadales; family Sphingomonadaceae; genus Sphingopyxis. The sequence continues at coordinate 190,341 of SCNS01000009.1, forward strand.
GGACGCTATGGCATCACCGACCGCGGCAAGACGCCGCCGTCGCATCGCGAGATGCTCGGCAGCCCGCGCGAGCCCAATCCGGCTGTCGTGTATTGAAATTCCTCCCTCCCCCTTGATGGGGGAGGCAGCGAGACTTGCGAACTTGTTCGCTAGTCGCAGCGGTGGGGGTGCGGTGTCGGCATGAAGCGGCGACGCAAGGACGCACCATAACCGCCATCCAACTTCGCCTAGCCCGCGTGGCGAGCAAGGCTTCGTATCCTTCCCCCATCAAGGGGGAAGGTTTGTGGCTTGTCTCAAACCGACGCAGCGCTCCGCCCCGCCATCCTTCCGAAAAAGGTGCAGTCGGCAAGGCTGAGGCCCGAGCTATAGCCATGCCCCCAACGCGGCAGGCCCGACGTCGCGCGGCCCGCGGCATAGAGGCCGGGAACGATCTGGCCGGCGCGGTCGAGCACTTCGCCCGACGGGCGGGTGTTGAGGCCGCCAAGGGTGAAGAAGGAAAAGAAGCTGGTGCGGATATTTAGCTCCAGCGCCGCGAAAGGCCCTTCGTTCAACACCTTCAACCATTCGGGCGCCTTGTTGAAGATCGGGTCATGGCCTTCGGCGGCATAGCGGTTGAAGGTGTGGACGGTCGGCGCCAGCGTGTTTTCGGGCAGGCCGAGCTCACGTTCGACCTCCTCCCAGCTGTCACCCACCGCGGCGATTTCGATCCGTGCAAGGTCGAGCGGGCGCGCGAAAATCGCATTGTCGACGAGCAGGAAGACGCGGTCGCCGGGCTGGTCGAGCATCGTCCGACTGACGCGCCCGTGATAGCAATCCTCGTTGATGAAGCGCTGCCCGCGTTCGTTGACGAAAATGCCCTTCACCAGACTTTCGGGCATGATCCACGGGCAGGTGGTGAAAAATTCGTCCATGTGGATCGCGTCGCCGCCGACGCCCATGCCCATCAATATGCCCGACCCATTATCATTTTCGCCGATCGGATTGTTAAGGCGCAGCGTCTGTGGCGCGTGACGGCGGAGCATGTCGTCATTCATGCAGAAACCGCCGGTAGCCAGCACCACGCCCTTATGCGCGCGAATGAACTGCGGCTGGCCGTCGATGCGGACAGCCAGACCGGTGACGCGGCCATGTATGTCGGCGACGAGCGACAGTACGCGTGCATCGCATTGAACGTCGACGCCGAGCGCGCGAACCCGCGCCTCGAATATGTCCATCAGCTTGCGCCCGCCGCCCCAGCCCATGAACTGGATCGTGTGCCCGCGCGGCGCGGGGGGGGCGGTTTCCGAAAAGGGCCACGCCGCCTCGCTGCCCGACCAGATCAGCGTATCGTCTTCGGCGGGCTCGATGATCTTGCCGGAAAGGAATGTCTCCTTGTACGGAATCCCCTGATCCTTGAGCCACTGATAATGGCCGAGGCTTTCGCGCGCATAGAGCGCGACCTTGGCGGCATCGGCATCGGGGCCGCCCGCCATCATCAGATAGGCTTCGAGCGCTTCGGTGGTGTCGGTAAAGCCCGCGGCGCGCTGCGCGTCGGTGCCGCCGCCGCCGCCGAGGTAGATTTCGCCGCCCGACAATGCCGAGGCGCCGCCGCTGCCCGAGGCGGCCTCGAACAAGGTCACCGCGGCGCCGGCCTCGGCCGCCTCGATCGCGGCGCAGGCGCCCGCGGCGCCGAAGCCGACGATAGCGACATCGGTCTCGGCGTCCCAACGCTCGACCTGTTCGTGAGGAAAGGGGCGAGCGGTGGAGAAATCGCTCATGCGGCGGTCTCGCGCGCCTTCAGCATGTCGAGCGCGACGTCGACGATCATATCTTCCTGCCCGCCAACCATCTTGCGGCGGCCGAGTTCAACGAGGATCGTGCGCGTGTCGAGGCCATAGGTTTCGGCCGCCTTTTCGGCGTGACGCAGGAAGGAGGAATAGACGCCCGCATAGCCGAGCGCGAGCGTTTCGCGGTCGACGCGGACCGGGCGATCCTGAAGCGGACGCACCAGATCCTCCGCCGCGTCCATCAGTGCATTGACGTCGCAGCCATGGTTCCAGCCCTTGCGGTCGGCGGCGGCGACGAAGACTTCGAGCGGCGCGTTGCCCGCACCCGCGCCCATGCCGGTGAGTGAGGCGTCGATGCGCACCGCACCTTGCTGCGCCGCGACGATGCTGTTCGCGACGCCCAGCGACAGATTGTGGTGCGCGTGGATGCCGCGCTGCGTTTCGGGTTTCAGCACGCGGTCATAGGCTTCGAGCCGCGCCTTGACGCCGTCCATGTCGAGCGCGCCGCCGCTGTCGGTGACATAGACGCATTCGGCGCCATAGCTTTCCATCAGCAAGGCTTGGCTCGCGAGCGCCTCGGGCTCGATCATGTGGCTCATCATCAGGAAACCCGCGACGTCCATGCCAAGATCGCGCGCGATGCCGATATGCTGTTTCGACACATCGGCCTCGGTGCAATGCGTCGCGACGCGCACCGAGCGCACGCCGAGGTCATAGGCGCGGCGGAGCTCCTCGACCGTGCCGACGCCGGGCAGGATCAGCGTGGTGAGCACCGATTTCGTCAGCACCGAAGCGACCGCTTCCAGCCATTCCCAGTCGGTGTGCGCGCCGAAGCCATAGTTGAAGCTCGCGCCGCTCAGGCCGTCGCCATGCGCGACCTCGATCGCGTCGACCCCCGCGTCGTCGAGCGCCTTGGCGATCGCCTTCACGTCGTCGATGCCGTACATATGGCGGATCGCGTGCATGCCGTCGCGTAGCGTGACGTCCTGGATATAGAGCTTGTCGCCCGCCTCGACGTTGAAGCGATTGGTGTTTTGGGCGCTCATGCCGTCACCTTCTTTCCTTCGCGGATCCGCTCGGCGAGCAGTTCGCCGGTCGCCTTGGCGGCGGCGGTCATGATGTCGAGATTGCCCGAATAGGGCGGCAGATAATCGCCCGCGCCCTCGACCTCGAGCAGGATCATCGTCTTGATGCCCGTAAACTCGCCGCGCCCAGGGATCTTGAGCTTGTTGTTGTCGCCGAAGCGCTCGAACTGCACCTCCTGCTTGAGGCGATAGCCCGGAACATAAGCCTGCACCTTCTTCACCATCGCTTCGACCGAGGCACGGATCGTGTCCTCGTCGGCGCCTTCGGACAAAGTGAACACCGTGTCGCGCATGATCATCGGCGGTTCGGCGGGGTTCAGGATGATAATCGCCTTGCCCTGCGCCGCGCCGCCGACCTTTTCGATGGCTCCGGCAGTCGTGCGGGTGAATTCGTCGATATTGGCGCGCGTGCCGGGGCCCGCCGAGCGCGACGAGACCGAGGCGACGATCTCGGCATAATGGACGGTCGCGACCTGGCTGACCGCGGCGACCATCGGGATCGTCGCCTGTCCGCCGCACGTCACCATATTGACGTTGCCGGCGTCGAGATTGTCCTCACCGTTGACCGTCGGGATCGTATAGGGGCCGATCGCGGCGGGGGTCAGGTCGACGACCTGCTTGCCGTCGGCGCGCAGCGCGGCGTCGTGGACCTTGTGCGCATAGGCGCTGGTCGCGTCGAAGACGATGCCGATCTCGGGATAGACGTCCATCGCCTTGAGTCCGTCGAGCCCCTCGTGCGTCGTCGCGACGCCGCGCTCGCGCGCCATCGCGAGCCCTTCGGACTTCGCGTCGATGCCGACGACCGCGACCAGCTCCATATTCTGCGGATATTTGATCATCTTGACCATCAGGTCGGTGCCGATATTGCCCGAGCCGATGATCGCTGCCTTCACGCGGGTCATGGTGGTTCCTTATACAAAGCGCGCGACGCAGTGGCCGAGCGTGCGGCGGCCGTCGCCGAGGATCATTTCGAAGATGTCGCCCTTCACCGCGGGCGCGAGCGGGACGAGGCTGCCCGAGAGGATGATGTCGCCGGCGTCGAGGGTCACGCCGTGCGCGCCGAGCGTATTGGCGAGCCACGCGACCGCCTGCGCCGGGTCGCCTTGGACCGCATGGCCATAGCCTTCGGACAGCGGCGATCCGTTCTTCGCCACCGCGACATGCAGATTAGGCAGATCGAGCGCGCGCGGATCGATCCGTTCCTTGCCGAGCACGAAAACCCCGCACGAGGCGTTGTCGGCAACCGTGTCGACAATGCCGATCTTCCAGTCGGTGATGCGGCTGTCGACGATCTCGAAACAGGGGGCGATGCTCGCGGTCGCCGCGATCACGTCGGCAGCAGTCACGCCGGGGCCGTTCAGGCTGTCCTTCAGGATGAAGGCGATCTCGGCCTCGGCGCGCGGCGCGATCAGCGCTTTTGCATCGATGTCGATATCGCCCTCGACATACATCCAGTCGGTGAGGAAGCCGAAATCGGGCTGGTGGACACCCAGCATGTCCTGCACCGCCTTCGACGTGACGCCGATCTTCTTGCCGACGACGCGCTCGCCGTCCGCCAGCCGCCTCGACAGGAAGTCGAGGCTGATCGCATAGGCGTCGTCGATCGTCAGCGACGCATCGCGCGCGACCAGCGGCGCGACGCTACGCCGGTCGCGCAGCGCCGCATAAAGCTCGCGCCCGTAAGTTTCAGCGATGCTCATCGAGGAACTCGATTGTATAGCGGTTGAACTCGCTCGCGCGTTCAACCTGCACCCAATGGCCGACCTTGTTGAAGGTCACGCAGCGCACATCGTCGCACGCTTCGAAGAAATATTGAATGCCCGAGAGCGGCATGAACCGCTCGTTCTGGCCCCAGAAGAGCAGGATCGGAACCTTGATCTCGCCGAGCCGCGGGCGGACATTGTGCGTCCGCATCCGCGTGATCACCTCCTTGGGCTGCTGGCTTGCGACCGCGAAGCGTTCTTCGACCAGCGCATCGGTGATGTGTTTCGGGTCGTAGACCAGATTTTCGCCGAGGCGGCGCTGATCGGCGAGGCTGAAGTCGGGGCTGCCGAACGAAGAGCGCATGTCGGCGATGCCGGGCATGGCGAAATAGACGTCGAGCTCCTCGATGCAGCCGGGCGCCATCAGAATCAGCCGCTCGGTGAATTCGGGATGGTCCTGCGTCATCTGGATCGCGACGCCGCCGCCGAGTGAATTGCCGATCAGCGTCGCGCTCTCGATCCCGTGCGCCTTCAGCGCCTCGTACAGCGTGTCGGTGAACAAGGTCAGCGTATAATCGACGTCCGCGGGCTGCGACGAGGCGCCATAGCCGATCATATCGGGCAGGATCACCCTGTAACCGGCCGCGACGAACGCGTCGACATTCTGCCGGAAATTGGACAGTCCCGATGCGCCGGGGCCGCTGCCGTGGACGAACACCAGCGCCGGACCTTCGCCCGCTTCCTTGATGTGGATGTCATAGCCGCCCGCGACGCGGTGGGTCGTTTCCTTCATCTCTCCCATCGACGTTTTCCTTTTACATGAAGGTGAAGGCGGGCGGTTCGCCGAGCATCGTCATCACGACGTCGGTCGTGCGATTGCCGGGATCGTTCGCGACGTGCGCGCGCGCCGCATTGAGGTCGAGCCACGGCTGGATGATGGCGCTCGACATATAGATGGCACGGCCGCCGAGCAGCTGGACCATGCCGTCGACCAGCTCGGCGAGCCGCCGCACGACCGTCGAAGACTGATAGGCATAGCGCGCGCGTTCCTCGAGCGTGATCGGCTCGCCGCTTTCGGATTTCGCCATCAGCCGGTCGAAGGTCGTCTGGTGCGTCAGCTCCATTTCGAGGATTTGCGCGTGGGCTTTGGCGATCGCGCCGTGAAGCAGTGGATCGGCCTTCGACGCCTTGCCGGTGTTGGTCGAAATGCGGCCCTGCATGATCTCCATCGCGGCATTCACCGCCGCGCGGGCGCCGCCGAACGCCGCGGTCGACACCGAGCGGACGAAGACCTGCGCCCAGGGCAGGCGATAGAGCGGGCCGTCATTTTCGGCTTGGCCGGGATTGGTGCAGGCGAAACCGTCGCTCGCCTTATGGGTGCGATGTTCGGGGACGAAGACGCGCTCGACGAGGATGTCGAAACTGCCCGTGCCCTGCAGCCCGAAGACATCCCACGTCCCCTTGATGACCTGATAGTCGGTGCGCGGGAGCAGGAAGGTGCGCATGTCGGGCGGACCGCCGCCCGTATCGAAATTGAGCGCGCCGAGCAGCACCCAGCCGCAATGCGTCGAGCCCGAGGAAAAGCCCCAGCGGCCCGAAAGATAGAAGCCGCCCTCGACCTTCTCGACCTTGCCCACCGGCTGATAGGTCGACGAGACGAGCATCGCTCCGCCATTATCGCCCCAAACCTCGCGCTGCGCCTCGTCGTGGAAGAGCGCGAGTTCATAGGGGTGGCAGCCGAGCACACCATAGATCCAGCCCGTCGACATGCAGCCTTCGGCGAGCGCCTTCTGCACCTCGAAGAAGACATTGGGGTGCATTTCATAGCCGCCCCAGCGCTTCGGCTGCAGGATGCGGAAGAATCCGGCGTCCTGCATTTCGGAGACGGTTTCGGCCGGGACATTGCCGTCGAGCGTCGTCTGGCGCGCGCGGGCCCTGAGCGTCGGGATCATCGCGCGGGCGCGCTCGATCAGTGCGGCGGGGGTGGGCAGCGCGGTGTCGGCGGCTTGCGGGGCGGTGGCCATATGCTCTCCTCGGGATATTTATGCGCTTGCGGGAGGCCGCGTCGCGATATCACTCCTGTATTCGTAGTGAATGATGCATTTCTCTACGCAAGCTGTCAATCCGGATTCTATGCAAAATGTCGCTTCGGGCTATTGGGAGGCGCGGGCTGCGTATCGAGGTGTGCAGCGCGATACGCAAAGCGTCGCTGCCGTAGCGGCGTCCAAGGGCTCTGGATTGATCGGCCGACAGCGATAAGCGCGGCTTGAGGGGGTAAAATATACGGTTTGCGTAAATTTTGACGCAAATTTCTACGTATTATACTTGATGTGAGGCGTATTCGCTTGTAGCTTGCGCTCGATTCAGGGTGCCGGAGCACCCGTCCGTAGGGGATGAGTGAATGGCAATCAGGTCACTGGCCTATGTCGTGGTCGATACGGCCGATGTCGAAGCGTGGCGCGCCTATGCCGAGCAAGTGCTGGGAATGCAGGCGATCGACCATGAAGGCGGGCTGCGCTTGCGAATGGACGAGCGCCCCTTCCGCATGCTGATTCGCAAGGGCGACGCCGAGCAGTTTCACGCCGCAGGGCTCGTCTATCCCGACAAGGCGGCGTTCGACACCGGAATTGCCCGCCTGCGCGATGCTGGCGTTGCGATCGAGCCCGCGTCCGAGGACGAGGCGAAAGATCGCCATGTCGTCGAATTCGTCCGCTGCACCGATCCCTCGGGCAACCGGCTCGAGCTCGGCTGGGGGCGCGTCGTCGACGGCAACCCGTTCGTCTCGCCCGCGGGCGTATCCGAATTCATCACGGGCGAGATGGGGATGGGGCATGTCGTCTTCCCCGCGGCCAAGCTTGCGGAGACGCGCGCTTTCTATATCGACCTGCTCGGCTTCGGCGACACCGACGAGATGCGCGTCTATATGCAGGGCGGCCCCGACGATCCGGGGCTCGGCATGCATTTCCTCCACTGCGACAATGTGCGGCATCATACGGTGGCGCTCGCCGAATTCCCGGTGCCGAGCGGGCTCGTCCACATGATGGTCGAGGTGCCGGGGCTCGACGATGTCGGCCGCGCGCTCGACCGCGCCAAGGCGGCGAACGTCCATATCTCGTCGAGCCTCGGCAAGCATATGAACGACAAGATGGTCAGCTTCTACATGCGCAGCCCCGGCGGCTTTGACATCGAATATGGCTTTGGCGGCATCCAGCCCGACTGGACCAGCTTCACCCCGACGATCAGCCTCAAGGAAGACGAATGGGGTCATCAGTGGGATTTCGGCGGCTGACGCCGCGCTGATCTCGCCCCCGATTTTGGAGAAAGACATCATGCCCACCCACGAGGAAATGGTCAGCGCCGTCGAGCGCTATGTCGAGGCGTTCGACAAGGGTGACGCCGCCATGGCGTCGAATCTCTACGCCGACGATGCGACGGTCGAGGATCCGATCGGCACCCCGATCCACCAGGGACGCGACGCGATCCAAGCTTTCTATTCCATGTCGATGCAGGCGGGCGCCAAGCTCCGCCTCGACGGCCCGGTGCGCACCGGCGGCGACTATGCGGCGTTCGCCTTCACCGTGCTCGTCGACTTCGGCGGGGCGAAAGAGATCGAGGTGATCGACACCTTCAAATTCGACGCCGAGGGCAAGGTGACCGAGATGCGCGCCTATTGGAGCCCCGCCAACATGCGCGCAGTCGAGGGCTGAGATGGCACGCGAAGCCGCCATCGTTTCGACCGCGCGCACCGGCGTCGGCAAAGCCTATCGCGGTGCGTTCAACGACACCGAGGCGCCCGTGCTGGCGGCGCATGTCGTCAACGCCGCGATCGAACGCGCCGGGATCGATCCGGCGCGGGTCGACGATGTCTATCTGGGCGTCGGCAATCACTGGAACACGCAGAGCTATAATCTCGGCCGGCTGGCAGTCCATGGCTCGGTGCTTCCCGATTCGACCGGGGGCTTCACGCTCGACCGCAAATGTTCGTCGGGGCTCAACGCGCTCGCGCTCGCCGCGCGCGGGATCATGTGCAACGAGATCGACGTCGCGGTGGCCGGGGGGATGGAAAGCATTTCGCTGACGCTGAACAAACACGCGCCGCAGTTCCGCAACCGTTCGGAATTCATCAAGGCCGCCGACCTCCACGCCTATATGGCGATGATCGAGACCGCCGAGATCGTCGCCGACCGCTATGGCGTCAGCCGCGAGGCGCAGGATGCGTTCGCCGCGACCAGCCAGCAGCGCGCGGGCGCGGCGCAGGCCGCGGGAAAGTTCGCCGACGAAATCGTGCCGATCACCGTTCAAAAAGCGCTGTTCGACAAGGAGGGCAATGAGACCGGCAAGGAAGAAGTGACGCTGGCGCATGACGAGGGCGTGCGCGGCGACACCACCGCCGAAAAACTCGCCGCGCTCAAACCCGTGTTCAGGGATGGGCTCGTCGTCAAGGAAGGGCAGCACATCACCGCGGGCAACGCCAGCCAGCTCTCCGACGGCGCCTCGGCGCAGGTCGTGATGGACCGCGCGATGGCCGAGAAGGAAGGGTTGCCGATCCTGGGGCTTTATCGCGGCTTTCAGGTCGCGGGCTGCAAGGCCGAGGAAATGGGCATCGGCCCGGTCTTCGCGATTCCCAAGCTGCTCGACCGTGCGGGCCTGAAGATCGACGACATCGGCCTCTGGGAAATCAACGAGGCGTTCGCCAGCCAGGCGCTTTATTGCCGCGACAAGCTCGGCATCGATCCGGGCAAACTCAACGTCAACGGCGGCGGTATCGCGATCGGCCATCCGTTCGGCATGACGGGCTCGCGCCTCGTCGGCCACGCGCTGATCGAGGGCAAGCGCCGCGGCGTCCGCTATGCGGTCGTCTCGATGTGCGTCGCGGGCGGCATGGGCGCCGCCGGCCTGTTCGAAATCGTCTGAATCAAAAGGAGGCAGCGATGGCGCTGTTGTTCGAAGGAAAAACGGCTTTCGTCACCGGCGGGGGCAGCGGCATCGGCCGCGCCGCCGCGCTGGCCTTTGCCGCCGAGGGCGCGAAGGTCGCGATCGGCGACCTCAACGGCGACAGCGCCGCCGAAACCGCCGCGCTGATCCGCGCTGAAGGCGGCGAAGCGCATCATGGCGCGCTCGACGTTACCGACGGGCGCGCGGTCGACGCTTTTGTCGACGATATTGTCACGCGCTGGGGACGGCTCGATTGCGCCTTCAACAATGCCGGGGTTTCGCTCGAGGGGATGGAAACCCCGTGGGGCGACCTCGCCGCTTATGATCGCACCATTGCGGTCAACCAGCGCGGGTTGCTGCTCTGCATGGCCGCGGAACTGCGCCATATGGAAAAGGCGGGGCGCGGCGCGATCGTCAATACCGCGTCGATCGCGGGGATGGCGGGCGCCGGGGGCGCGGGCTATTGCGGGTCGAAGCATGCCGTGATCGGGCTCACGCGCTCGGCGGCGATGCGCTACGCCGCGCAGGGCATCCGCATCAACGCCGTCTGCCCCGGTGCGATCCGCACGCCGATGGTCGATGCGGTGGTGAAGGAAGAAGCCGCGGCGCGCTTCGTGGCCGAAATGCACCCGATGAACCGCATCGGCGAAGCGCATGAAATCGCCGACGCGGTGATCTTCCTCTGCTCGGACAAGGCGAGCTTCATCACCGGCCACCCGCTCGCGGTCGACGGTGGGTATCTGGCGCGCTGAACGAGCATCCGTCACCCGGGCTTTCGTCGGAGTGACGGCTTTTGGGGGGGAGTTGCCCCTTTGCGCACCCCGGCGAAAGCCGGGGCCCAGTGCGGCGACACGCTAAGTTCGCGTTGGAATTCTGGACCCCGGCTTTCGCCGGGGCACACATCTCTATCGACGGCTTTTGGTCGCTTCCCGACGTAGGTTTATGCGTTCACCCGCATCGCGTGGCGCGCCGCGAGCCAGCCGAAAGTCAT